>NZ_JBMDKN010000001.1:0-1188051 GCF_057809735.1 Novosphingobium sp. FG137
CGATCGCGGCGAGGAGCTGCACCATTGCACGCGGCGTGCTGCTCGTACGGGTGTCGATCGTCGTCACCGGATTGACCCGGCCATCATCGCGCACCAGCGTTGCCATCGTGTGATCGAGATGCTGGCCTGTCACACCGATACGGCTGAGCCAGGTATTCACAGCGCCGATCCCGCCAACTGCGGCGATCAGCCCATCGGTTGCGTGGTTGTCGCTGCGCGTGATGGAAAGCTCCATCAGGCTCTGCGCGGACATCACCATGCCGGGCCGGACCGCTGCGACGGCCCCGCGCGATTCGACCGATTCGGCCACCGGCATCATCATCGGAAACTGCTGGTCGAGCCGGAGGCGGCCCTGCTCCACACCGGAAAGGTAAGTGGCAGCCACGGCAATCTTGGCGGTGCTGGCCATCGGAAAGGGCATGTCGCCGTTGATCAGGATCTGCCCGCCGCCATCGAGATCGACCGCCGCGACGCCGATGCGGCCGCGTCCTTGTGACACGATGGCAGAGACCTGCTGCTCGATCGCGGCATCGCGCGCGTTCTGCAGGGTGGTGCCGGGACGCGCCTGTGCCGGGGCGGCGACAAGCAGCAGCGGCGCCGCGCACCACAGTGCAGCCGCGATCCACTTGCTCATCGTCTTGCCACCGGAAGCCATGTTCCCCCTTAGCCCAGAACCCGTTTATGATCCATTAGCAGCCTAACTGATTGTGATTCCGTGGCAAGTGCCGCGTTGACAGGTGGTCGCGCGTGGCGCGCGGCCTGCCGTATCGCAAGCTGGAGCCGAACCGGACGCTGGACATTAATCGCGCGATTAATGATAGTGGCGCGAACAACAGCAAAGCGAATAGCCCGATGAAGAGCGGGCGAGAGGAGCGGATGGCGGCGGACGCGCAGCAGGGCTTGGCCGATGGGCTGGCTGAAGGCCTTGAGCAGGTGATGACGCGCGCCGGCTGGCGCGGCATGGTCACCGGCCTGCTCCGGCTATCCGGCGGTGCCAACATGCAGAGCTGGCGTTTCGAGATCGGCGGTGAAGCCTTCGTGCTGCGCCGCGCGCCCTCGGCTGAATGGGTGGCCAATCGCCAGCTTGATATGGCCAAGGAAGCCGCTGTGATCCGCTGCGCGCGTGCGGGCGGCGTGCCCGCTCCCGAAGTGGTCGCCGAACTTACCCCCGAAGACGATCTCGGCCTGGGCTTCATCATGCGCTGCGTGCCTGGCTCACCCGATCCCGAAAACGCGCTGTCCTCGCCGCCTGCCCTGCTGGGCGAGATCGCGGCCGCGATGGCTGGAGTCCATGCGCTCGATCCTGCCGCGCTGCCATTCCTCCCGGTGCTCGAACCCGCCGCCGGGGTCGAAGCGCTCGCCGCGCAATTCGAAGAAGCCGGAGGCGACCGGCCGCCCATCGCGCTGGGCCTCGCTTGGCTGCGCGCCAACCTGCCGCCCCCGGCGCCGCTCGCGGTGCTCCACGGCGATTTGCGCATTGGCAATATCATGGTCGAAGGCGGGCGCTTGTCTGCCGTGCTCGATTGGGAACTCGCGCACCTTGGCGATGTCCACGAGGATCTTGCTTTCGGCTGCATGACCGTCTGGCGCTTTGGCCGTCTCGACAAACGCGGCTTCGGCCTCGGCCAGATCGCGGACCTTGCCCGCGCCTACGAAGCTGCCGGTGGCACCATGTTCGATCCCGCCCGTTTCCGCTTCTGGCTGGTCTATCGCACGGTGTGGTGGGCGCTTTCCGCGCTTTCGATGGGCAAGGGCTGGCGCAGCGGTGCAGACCGCTCGCTCGAGCGCGTCGTCGTGGCGCGGCGGGCGGCGGAACAGGACCTCGATCTTCTGCTCCTGCTGGAAGCCGAAGCGCCCGAGGCGGAACGCGCACGGCCCTTGCCGCCCGCGCCGCCGCCGCCGCCCGCCTGCGCGGGTGAGCCGAGCGCCGCCGAAATCCTCACGGCCATCTCGGAATGGCTCGCCGCCACGGTCAAGCCGCATATGGCCGCCGGGCGCGAGCGCTTCGAACTGGCCGTTGCGCAGAACGCGCTCGGCATTGTCCGCCGCGAACTCGCCGGTCGGCCCAGCCCGCACGACAGGGCCTCGTGCGAAGCCATTCTCGCCGGGCGCACCACGCTGGCCGAGCCCGGCTTGCTCGCGACCCTGCGCCGCCGCGCACTCGATACGCTGGCCGCCGATATGCCGAAATACCCTGCGCTCAGCGAAGCGCGCCGCATCTGGGAGAGCACGACATGAACTTCGATCTGCCGCAGGAGCTCGTCGATTACCTCGCCGAACTCGACGCCTTCATCGATGCCGAGATCAAGCCGCTCGAACAAGCGGACGACAACATCCGCTTCTTCGACCACCGCCGCGAATGGGCGCGTACCAATTTCGAGGATCAGGGCCTGCCGCGCCACGAATGGGAAGCCCTGCTGATCGAGGCAACGCGCCGCGCCGATGCCGCCGGGCACTGGCGTTTTTCCGCGCCCAAGAAGTATGGCGGCAAGGATGGCAAGAACCTGTGGATGGCGGTGATCCGCGATCACTTCACGCAGAAGGGCCTTGGCCTCCACAACGATTTGCAGAACGAGCATTCGATCGTCGGCAACTTCCCGTTCGTGAACATGTTCGAGCATTTCGGCACGCCCGAACAGCAGGAGGAATTCATCCTCGGCGGCTTCGCGCGCACCCGCCGCGTGTCTTTCGGCCTTACCGAGGCGCGCCACGGCTCCGATGCGACGCACATGGAAACCCGCGCCGTGCGCGAGACGCGCGATGGCGTCCCCGGCTGGCGGATCGATGGCGAGAAGATGTGGATCACCGGCATGCACATCGCCAGCCACTGCGCGGTCTTTGCGCGGACCGAAGGCGAGCCCGGGAACGCGCGCGGGATCACCTGCCTCCTTGTGCCCAATCCCTCGCCGGGGCTGGTGATCGAGGAGTACATGTGGACCTTCAACATGCCGACGGACCACCCGCGGCTCTCGCTCACCAATGTCTGGGTGCCGGAATCGGCTATGCTCGGACCGGAGGGCGGCGGCCTCGCCATCGCGCAGAGCTTTGTCCACCAGAACCGCATCCGGCAGGCGGCCTCCTCGCTCGGCGCAGCCACGTTCTGCATCGAGGAATCGGTGCGGTATGCGCGGGAGCGCAAGCCCTTCGGAGAGGAGCTGGCGCGCAATCAGGCAATTCAGTTCCCGCTGGTGGAGCTTGCCACGCAGTGTGAAATGCTGCGCCTCCTCATCCGCAAGACCGCATGGGAAATGGACCGGCTCGAAGCCGAAGAAGGCGGCCACAAGCGCATCGAGCGCGAGCTCTCCGACAAGGTCTCGATGTGCAATTATTGGGCGAACCGGTTGGTCTGCGAAGCGGCGGACCGCGCGATGCAGGTCCACGGCGGCATCGGCTATTCGCGCCACAAGCCGTTCGAGCATATCTATCGCCACCACCGCCGCTATCGCATCACTGAAGGCGCGGAGGAAATCCAGATGCGCAAGGTCGGTGCGTACTTGTTCGGCTACCTCGGGCCGAGGAAGGGCATGTTCGGGTAAGCGCTTCCGTGCTGCTGGTCCGGCGGTGCTTCTGGCGCGGCCGGACCGGCGTTACCCGGCGCAGGGTATTCCGGCTCGCGCGGCAAGGTCAGCGAGTTCTGCTGCCGCCGTGGCCTGCGCCACCCTATCAGCGAAGGCCATGCATAATGCATCGCCGTCGATCCCGGCCCTCACCACGGCGTGGCATCCGCCCATGTCCGTCGCAGTAACCCAGGCGTCACCCATCAGGCGTTTCGTCATGGCCCTCGTCAGCAGGCCCGGGTCCGGGGCCTCGCCTGCGATCAGCGCTGCCTGGGTGCCGGTCCACCATGGGAAATCGGCAATATCGAACAGGGCAGCGGCTGCGCCGGGCGTGGTCGCCACGGTCCATTCGACATGGCCCAGCAGGCCCAGACGGACGGGAAACGCCACCTGACCTTGCCCGGCGAGCCAGGTCGCCAGCAGCGTCTGGAGTGGCTCCGGAACGCCAGCGTCCGCGGGCTCCGGATCGATGGTCCACGTGACCATCAGCGTTCGTGCGGGGCCATCTTCCGGGAGGTCTCCCGGCCAGAGCGAACAAGGGCCCGGTTCAGCGGTCGAGAGCTCGATCCGCAGGGTCATCAATGATGGCCGAACGGGGTCGGACTTGTCGGGATCTGCCGGAAAACGGTGTCCTCGGCCCAATCGTAGACGACCTCGCCTGCCTGCTCGCCCGCCTTGTATCCCGCGTAGCCGCCAACGATGCAGCCGCCGACGCCGCCGATGGCAGTGCCCTCCGGCCCGACCAGCGTACCCGCGCCGGCGCCCAGTGCGCCGACCGCCCGGCAGCCCACCCAGGCCGACGCCCATGCGCTGACAACTGCGGTAGATCGCCGCATCGGCTTATCGGCAACCACGATCGAGTATCCGTCGGTGGCGAGGCCGACGACGAGCAGGCTTCGGCCGAGGTATTTGAAATACTTCGCGCCCTTGTAGAGAAATGCCCCGCTCCGGCCGGCAAGGTCATGGTTCTTGATCTGGAAGGGCAGAGCTTCTGCCGTACCCTTCTGGTTCCAGTGGTAATTCACCGATTTCGTGTTCTTGTTATACCCATAATCAAGCCGCAGCGTCCGCTTGCCCGTCTTGTCGTGGAAGAACAGGCTGCAGGTCGAGTTGCCCTTGAACCCGCGCGCATCGAGCTCGATGGCAAGGCCGCTGGTGCCGGGAATGGGAATCCTGAGGTAGGACGCGAGACCGACGCTTACAGGTATCGACCCTTTCATCGGTTCGGTCATGGCGCCGCCTCCTTAATCAGACACGCGGCCACGAACCTGCCTGCACCGCAGCGATCCGTCAACAAGACCGCAGTCAGCGCTCAGCCGGGTCAATCCGGTGCAGCACAAATGAAAAGCGCTCCGAAGCGATGCTTCGGAGCGCTTTCATTCAGGCCGGTCTGCGTGCCTATGGCAGGCTACCGGTTCAGGCGAACGCCGCCTTGAGATCATCCACCAGATCGAGGCGCTCCCAGGGGAAGAAGTCGCCATCCGCCTTGCGGCCGAAGTGGCCATAGGCGGCGGTCGGCTGGTAGATCGGCTTGTTGAGGCCGAGGTGGGTGCGAATCGCGCGCGGGGTCAGGCCGCCGAGCTTGGCGTTGCCGAGGATGGCCTGCTCGATCAGGTTGTCGCCCACCGTGCCGGTGTCGTGCGTATCGACATAGAGCGAGAGCGGCTCGGACACGCCGATGGCATAGGCGATCTGGATCGTGCAGCGCGTTGCAAGGCCCGCAGCGACCACGTTCTTGGCGAGGTAGCGCGTGATGTAGGCAGCCGAGCGATCGACCTTGGTCGGGTCCTTGCCCGAGAACGCGCCGCCGCCGTGCGGGGAAGCACCGCCGTAGGTATCGACGATGATCTTGCGGCCGGTGAGGCCCGCGTCGCCATCGGGGCCGCCGATCTCGAACGAGCCTGTCGGGTTGATGTAGTACTTGGTTTCGCGCAGCAGCACCGGCGGGATCACCTCGGCGATCACGCGCTTCACGTAGTCGTGGAGTTCGGCTTCCTTGTCGCCCTCGTCATAGCCCGGCGCGTGCTGGGTGGAGACGACGACGGCGGTTGCGGCGACGGGGAGCGAACCTTCGTAGCGCAGCGTGACCTGGCTCTTGGCATCGGGCTCAAGGAACGGAGCCGCGCCCGAGTGACGGTCGGCAGCCATGCGCTCGAGGATCTTGTGGCTGTAGTAAAGCGTCGCCGGCATGAGATCGGGCGTCTCGTCGGTCGCATAGCCGAACATGATGCCCTGGTCGCCTGCGCCCTCGTCCTTGTTGTCGGCAGCATCGACGCCCTGCGCGATATGCGCCGACTGGCCGTGCAGCCGGTTGATGAACTCGAACTTCTCCCAGTGGAAGCCGTCCTGCTCATAGCCGATCCGCTTCACGGTCTCACGAACGGTCGCCTCGATCTCTTCCTGCGCGCCCGGCGCCCATGCGCCATCTTCGTAGACGCCCTTGCAGCGGATTTCACCGGCCAGCACCACGAGCTGCGTCGTCGTCAGCGTCTCGCAGGCGATGCGCGCCTCGGGATCCTTCGAAAGGAACAGGTCCACGATGCCGTCGCTGATCTGGTCGGCGACCTTGTCCGGGTGGCCTTCGGAAACGCTTTCGGACGTGAACAGGTAGTCGGTGCGCATTGGGGGCTTCCTATGTGATATAAAGAATCCTTTATGTCGCCTCCCTAGCGTCCTCTGCGCCGCCTTGCAACCACGAGCGCAGCGCCCAGCAATACCAGCGCCCATGCGAGGGCGAGCCGGTTGCCAAGCCGGGCAAACAGCGTGGGGGCGTGGGCGGGTGGCACCAGCCCGTCGAGCCGCCCGGCGGTAAGGCGGGGCACGAATTGGCGGACCACACCATCGGCATCGATCACCGCGCTGATTCCGGTCGTCGTGGCGCGCAGTACGGGCAGCCCTTCCTCGATCGCGCGCATCCGCGCCTGCGCCAGATGCTGCGGTGGGCCCCATGCGCCGAACCAGCCGTCGTTCGAAGGGTTGAAGATATAGTCAGGCCGGTGCGCGCGGTCGGCCACTTCGCCGGAGAACACGATCTCGTAGCAGATCTGGAGGCCGGCCTTGCCATGCACGCCCATTTCCAGCGTGCGCGGGCCGGGTCCGGGGAGGAAATCAAGGCTGCCCGAAACCAGCCGCGATAGGCCGAGCGGGGCGAGCCACGTGCGCATGGGCAGATATTCGCCATAGGGCACGAGATGCGCCTTGGCATAGCTGCCCCGGATCGCGCCGTCGGACCCGAGCACGGTGACGACATTGCGCGCGGCAGTCACATCGCCGCCTTGCACCACGAGATCGGTCGCGCCGGTCAGCAGCAGGCTGCCCGGGCCGATCACCCGGCCAATGCGGGCCCGGGCCATCGCCGGGTCCGCCGCATAGGTCGTGGCATCATAGAAAAACTGCGGATAGCCGGGCCGCAGATAATCGGGCAGGCCGCCTTCGGGCCACAGTACGATCCGCGTCGAGCCCGGTGTACGCGGCAGCGAAAGGCGCGCGATACTCTGGAACTGGCCTTCGTAAAGGCGCGGATCGTTGATCGTGTCCTGCCCGATGTTCGGCTGGACGAGGGTGTAGCCGAGGTGGCCCTCGCCGCCATGGCCATGCAATGGCAGCAGCATCAGCGCGGCGGGAACTGCGGCCATCATGGCTGCGGCATGCAGGCGCCCTGCCGTTGCCGTGCGCCAGGCCAGCAGCCAGAATCCGGCTAGCAGCACGATCAGGCCGGAAAGGGCGTATGTCCCCGTCCACGGCGCGATGGCGGCAAGACCGGGTCGGCTGAAACCACCCAGCGCGGCCATGGCGAGCGGGTTCCACGCAAACCCGGTGAACAGGGTGGCGCGCAGATATTCGGTGATGATCCAGAACCCTGCAAACGCTGGGAGCAACGCAGCCTGCCACCGCCGTGCAAGCCAAGCCGCGAGGAAGGCGGCGAGCGCGGGAAAGACCGCGAGGTAGACTGCCAGCAGCACGACCGCGATCCATCCCAGCCACGCGGGCATCGCCGCCTGATAGGTGAAGGCGGTTGCGATCCAGTTGTTGCCGAGCGTGAAGTAGCCGAGCCCGAACAGCCAGCCTGCCAGCGCCGCGCGGCGGGCCGAGCGCGCGCGCTCGATCCGGACGATCAGAAACGCCAGCGCAGCCAGCGTGAAGGGCCACAGCGCGAGCGGCTGAAAACCGGTCGCGGCCAAGGCACCTGCGCCGATCAGCGCGAGCGGCATCAAGCCTCTTGCCGATCTTTCCACGCGGCGACCCCGCTCAGGCCCGTTCAGGCGCTGCGACTGGCCGCGATCAGCCTTCTGCGGCTTCCGGCAGCGGATTCTTGCGCGGGCGACCACGGCGCTTGGGCGCCGGAGCCTCGGCAGCAAGCGCTTCGGCTGCAGGTGCCGACCCCGTTGCAGGTGCTTCCTCGACCGGCTCAGCCGAAGCGCGAACGCCGATGGCGGGCGGCAGGCTCAGCGGATCAAGCGCGGCGACTGGCGCTTCCTCGGCCTCGCGGCGGGGGCGGCGGTCGGTGCGGGGGCGCAGACCGCGCTGCGAACGGCTTTCGCGCACGAAGGGATTTTCGGCGGCATCGCCGATCGGCTCGCCTTCATCGGCGCGGACCATTGCTTCGGGCATGGCTTCCGGCTCGAAACGAGGGCGCTGGTTCTCGCGCGGCTCACGGTTTTCACGCTGGTCCCTATTTTCGCGCGGTTCACGCGGCTCGCGGTTTTCGCGAGGCTCCCGGTTCTCGCGGGGTTCCCGGTTCTCGCGCGGCTCACGGTTTTCGCGCGGCTCGCGGTTTTCGCGGTTTTCGCGGGGCTCGCGATTCTCACGAGGCTCGCGCGGTTCCCGGTTTTCCTCACGCCGGACTTGCGGGCGGTCGAAAGCGGGGAAATCGTTGTCCATGGAGAAGTCGGTGCCGTCGTCTTCGCCTTCGCCTTCGTTCCAGCGCTCACCGTTGGGGCGCTGGCGCTGATCGTCGGTGCGCGGGCGGCTGTCGGCGATGACGCGGAAGTAGTGATCCGCGAACTGCAGGTAGTATTCAGCCTGCACGCGGTCGCCATTCAGGTGTGCGTCCTGCGCCAGCTTGCGATACTTTTCGAGCATCTGGGGGGCATTGCCCCGCGCGCGGCTATCGATCCGGTTGAGTTGCTGACCGCCACCCTGCGGGCGGTTGTTGTTCCCGCGACCGCGCCGGCGGTTGTTACCACGATTGTTGTTCAAGTCAGGCACTTTCCTGTTTCGGTGCAACCTTGACCCAGGCAAGTTAAACGTTGTGTTCAACCTGGGCCAGACGTGGCGCAACTCGTGGGTCCGGTCCGGCCAGCCCCGCCGCCGCGCATATTCAACCACGATATGGTATGTTCGTGGTTCCCAGCATTTGCGCGCTGCCGGCCTGCCTTGCCGGCCATCGATGCAAATGGTGGAGTAAGCCGGGACGGGAAGCCTTCATCCGTCGCCCTGCCTGCGGATCTGATTAGTGACGCGCCGCCACCTTGCCAAGCGAAATGTTTGCCCAATTTACGTCATTTCGACGCAGCGGGGCCGCCCAGCAAGGTCCGGGTGGACTGTGGCGGTGAGCCCGGCGTCGTGGGCCAGTGCCACGACGGCTTCGCCCTGCGTCGCCCCGATCTCGAACAAGGCGGTGCCGCCGGGCGCCAGCATGCCGGGCAAAGCGGGGATCAGCAGGCGGTAGTCATCAAGGCCCAGCGGCCCTGCAAACAGCGCCTCGGCCGGTTCATGGTCGCGCACCGAAGGCTCAAGTTCGGCGTCTGTTTCCACATAGGGCGGATTGGCGAGGACGAGGTCGAACCTGTCGAGGCCTGCGGTCCAACCGGGCTGGGTCCAGTCGCCTGCAACGATCCGCGCGCGTCCGGCGAGGTCGTTGCGCGCGGCATTGCGCGCGGCGATTTCGCGCGCGGCGGCGGAGCGTTCCAGCCCGATCCCCTGCGCCTCGGGCCAGAGCGACAGGGCCGCCAGCAGCAGCGCACCCGAACCGGTACCCAGATCGAGAATGCGCGCCGGCGGGCGTCCCTCGCGCAAGAGGCGGGCAACTTCGACCACGGCCTCGCTGTCGCCGCGCGGGATCAGCACCGCGGGGCTGACCTCAAGCTCGAGGCCATGGAACGGTTGCGTGCCAAGGATATAGGCGATCGGTTCGTGGCGCAGACGGCGGTCCAGAATGGACGTGAAGTTCGCTGGAGGTCCGCAATGGAGGTGCCGCAGCAGCAGTTCGGTGCGGCTTACACCAAGCGCATGGGCCATAAGGAGCTCGGCATCGAGCCGCGCGGTATCGCTGGTCGCGGCGAGCCGTGCGGCGGCATCGCGCAGCGCCGAGCGAACGTCAGGCATGCGCCTCAGGCATCGAGGGCCGCGAGGCGCTTGACCTGATCCTCGGCGGCGAGCGCGTCGATCAGTTCGCCCAGGCCCGGGCCTTCGAGGATTTCGGGCAGGCGGTGCAGGGTCAGGTTGATGCGGTGATCGGTCACCCGGCCTTGCGGGAAATTGTAGGTGCGGATGCGTTCGGAACGGTCACCGGAACCCACCATGGCCTTGCGCGCCTCGGCTTCCGCCCCGTGTGCTTCGGCGCGGCGCAGATCATAGAGGCGCGTGCGCAGCACCTGCATCGCCTTGTCCTTGTTTTTGTGCTGGCTGCGCTGGTCCTGCTGAATCACGACAAGGCCGGTGGGCAAGTGCGTCAGCCGCACCGCCGAATCGGTGGTGTTGACATGCTGGCCGCCCGCCCCGCTGGCGCGGTAGATGTCGATCTTGATGTCACCCGGCTCGATCTGCACGTCGACTTCGTCTGGTTCGGGCAGAACGGCCACCGTCGCGGCGCTGGTGTGGATGCGCCCGCCGCTTTCCGTCACGGGCACGCGCTGTACGCGGTGCACGCCGCTTTCGTACTTGAGCTTGGCGAACACGCCGGTGCCCGCGACGTTGGCGACGACTTCCTTGAAGCCGCCCAGTTCGTTGGCATTGGCGGAGACCATCTCGACCCGCCAGCCCTGTTCGGCGGCGAAACGCTCGTACATCCGGTAGAGATCGGCGGCGAACAGCGCGGCCTCGTCGCCCCCGGTGCCGGCGCGGATTTCGAGCATCGCGGGGCGGCTGTCGGCACTGTCACGCGGCAGCATCGCGATGGCGAGCGCGCGCTCGGCCTCGGGCAGTTCGGTGCGAAGGTGGGCGATTTCCTCTTCGGCCAGCGCCCGCATTTCCGGATCGGGATCGCTGCTGGCGCTGAGTGCGGCGAGTTCGCCCCGCATCGTGCTGACATGCGCAGCGGCGCGGGCGACGGGCTCGAGCTCGGCATAGTCGCGGCTCGCCGTGACGAAGGCAGGGCCTTCCAATGTGCCCGAAGCCAGCCGCGCTTCGAGTTCAGCGAAGCGGGAGGCGATCTGGGCAAGGCGGGTGTCGGAGACGCTCACCGCAACTCCGCGAAGAAAGCGTCGTAGACCTCGCCCGCCTTTGCAGCGACAGGCGAACCGTTTTCCGTCGCGCGGAAAGACTTCCAGTTATTCCCATCGCGCACGTCGAGGGACACAAGGGCAGCCGGGTTCAGCTTCTTGGCGCGATCGAACCGTTTGCGCGGGCTGCCGGTGGCAATAAGCTCCGCCGCCAGACCGGCTCGCCGCATGGCAGCAACGAGCGCCAGCGCCTCGATCTCGCGCACTTCGTTTTCAGCGACGACAGCCACGTCTGGCCCAGCCTCTGCCCTGTCCCCCACCAGCATCGCCAGCCGCTCGATCCCCGCAGCCCAGCCGACGGCCGGCGTGTGCGGCCCACCGAGCGCTTCGATCAGGCCGTCATAACGCCCGCCGCCGAGCACGGTGCCTTGAGCACCCAGCCGGTCGGTGACGAACTCGAACGCGGTGTGGCGGTAGTAATCGAGCCCCCGCACCAGCGTTGGCGCGCGCGTCCACGCCACGCCAGCTGCATCCAGCCCGGCGGTCACCTTGCCGAAAAAGTCCTTCGCTTCGTCCGAAAGGAACGCGTCGATCATCGGCGCGTCGGCAGTGAAGACTTTGTCGCGCGGGTCCTTGCTGTCGAGGATGCGCAGCGGGTTCTTCTCAAGTCGCTCCTGCGAATCTTCGCTGAGTTCGCCCTTCACCGCGCGGAAATAGTCGATCAGCGCCGCCCGCCATGCCTCGCGGCTGGGGGCATCGCCCAGCGTGTTGAGTTGGAGCGTGACGCCGTCCGATATGCCCAGCTCGCGCAGGATCTGGTCGGCCATCACAAGCAGCTCCACATCCGCCTGCGGTTCCGCCGCACCGATGATCTCGGCGTCGATCTGGTGGAACTGGCGGTAGCGGCCCTTTTGCGGGCGTTCATAGCGAAACAGCGGGCCGTGCGTCGCGAGCTTGAGCGGCGCGTGTTGCTGCCAGCCGTTGGTGAGATAGGCGCGTGCGATTCCGGCGGTGAATTCGGGGCGCAGCGTCAGCGATTCGCCGCCGCGATCCTCGAAGCTGTACATTTCCTTGGAAACGACATCGGTCGTCTCGCCCAGGCTGCGGCTGAACACTGCAGTCTTTTCGAACACCGGCATCTCGGCGCGGCGGAAGCGGTATAGCCGGCGCACGCGTTCGAAGGTCTCGACCACGAAGGCGAAAGCCTCGGCGTCGGGGCCGAAGATGTCCTGCGTGCCGCGGATCGCCTGCGGCGTTGCGGTTGCCGGTTTCGGGGCGGATGTGTTCTTGTCGCTGCTCATGTCAGTGCGCGCGATTAGCGGGAATGTGGTCAGGGGGAAAGGGGCGCAGGCTGCCCAATGGTCGGGGCCGGTTGCAGTCACGCAAGCTTCGCGCCATGAAGCGCCGATGATCACGACCTCGATGCGCGCTTTGCGCCCTGCCGCCCTGCTGACTTTCGCCGCAGCTCTGCTTGCCACCACCGCCCCGGTCTGGGCGCAGGTTCAGCCGCCGACGAACACCCGCCCCATGGCGGTGCCGATTGTCGAAACGATCCCGGATGCCGAGGACAAACCCTATCCCGGCACGATCCAGCTGGCGATCGATGCCAGCGACACCACCACCGGCGCCTACCGCGTGACCGAGACGATTCCGGTGCCTGCCGGCCAGTCGAAGCTCACGCTGCTCTATCCCAAGTGGCTGCCCGGCAACCACGGGCCCAAGGGCACGATCGCCGAGCTTGTCGACGTGCGCTTCTACGCTGGTGGCCGGTTGCTGACCTGGACCCGCGATCCGGTCGACGTTTTCGCCTTCCATGTCGATGTGCCGGCCGGCGCGGGCGAAGTGACCGCGAAGTTCATCCACACCTCGCCGCTGCGCGAGAGCGAAGGCCGCGTCACCATGACGCGCGAGATGCTCAATCTGCAGTGGGAGAAGATGAGCCTCTATCCTGCCGGGTACTACGTGCGGCAGATCAAGGTGCAGCCGACCGTCACGTTCCCGGCGGGCTGGCAGGTCTTCACCGCGCTCGATGGCAAGGCAGCGAACAACAACGTGGTGACCTGGGGCGTGACCGACTACGAAACGCTGGTCGATTCGCCGATCTTTGCCGGGCTCTACGCCGCCCGCCACGATCTTGGGCTGGGGGTCTGGTTCGATCTCGTGGCCGACAAGCCCGAGCTTCTCAAGATCGCGCCGGAGAACCTGCAGGTCTATCGCAACATGGTGGACGAGGCGATGCTGGCGTTTGGCGCCAAGCACTTCGATCACTACGATTTCCTGCTGGCGATGACCGACCGCATGGGCGGGATCGGGCTGGAGCACCACCGCTCGAGCGAAAACCAGTACGAGCCGCGCACGCTTATCGACTGGGTGGCGGGCGACTGGGATCGCAATGTGATCCCGCACGAGTTTTCGCATTCGTGGGACGGCAAGTATCGCCGTCCGGCCAAGCTGTGGACGCCGGACTACCGCGCGCCGATGCAGGACAACCTGCTGTGGGTCTATGAAGGGCAGACGCAATTCTGGGGTCTCGTGCTTGCCGCGCGTTCGGGCGTGCAGAGCAAGGAGCAGGTGCTGGGCCAGCTCGCCAACTATGCGGGGTCCTTTACCCAGTATCCGGGCCGTGAGTGGCGATCGGTCGAGGACACCACGCACGATCCGATCATGGCGAGCCGCAAGCCCAAGCCGTTTTCCTCGCTCGCGCGGAACGAGGAATACTACACCGAAGGCGCTCTGGTCTGGCTGGAGACCGAGGCGATCCTGCGCGAGGGCACTGCGGGCAAGAAGGGTATCGACGATTTCGCCAAGGCATTCTTCGGCGTCAACAACGGCGACTGGGGCGTGCTGACTTACGAGCTCGACGACGTGGTGAAGACGTTGAACGGACTCTATCCCTACGACTGGGCGGCCTTCTTCAAGACCCGCATCCAGACACCGGGCCAGCCCTCGCCGCTCGGCGGGATCGAGCGCGGCGGCTACAAGCTGGCGTGGAAGGAAGAGCCCAATCCTTACGACAAGGCACGGATGGCGTCGGCCAAGTACATCTCGCTCAACCATTCCATCGGCCTTGCGATCGACAACGACGGCAAGGTGACCGGAAGCCGCTGGGATAGCCCGGCGTTCCGCGCCGGGATCGTTACGGGGATGCAGATCCTCTCGGTGAACGGCAAGACCTATGATCAGGAATCGATCAAGGCTGCGATCACGGCTGCCAAGGGCACGGCTGCTCCGATCGAACTGATCGTCAAGCGCGACGATGTCGTGCGCACGGTCCAGGTGCAGTATCACGATGGGCTGCGCTGGCCCTGGCTGGAGCGCGCCGCACCGGGCACCGCGCCGACCGGGCTCGACAAGCTGCTGGCGCCGCGCGCGCCGGCCGCAAAGCCGGCTGCCAAGAAGCCGGCCGGGAAGTAACGTGGACAGTAGCGGCGGCTCCAGCGCTGACCGGGCCAGACTGCGGTTCGGCCAGCGCTTTGCCCCGCTGCGCTTCGTGCTGTTTCTCGTCCTGCTGGTTGTGGGGGCCGCCGCTCGCGGCTGGATGACGGGCTACGCCGATCTGGCCGATGCGCTGGTCGTCGGCTTCGATCTGGCAGCCGCTGGCTTTCTTCTTTCGCTGATCCCGCTGCTGCGCGAATGCGACATGGCGACAATGCGGCGGCATTCGGAAGAAAACGATGCCAACCGCACGATCGTGCTCGCCGTCAGTACGCTGATCACGCTGGTCGTCATGGCCGCGATCGCGGGCGAACTGCCCGCTGCCAAGCACGGCGAGCCGGGGGCCTTGCTGCGCTTGATCGCCACGCTGCTGCTCACCTGGCTGTTTGCCAATGTGGTCTATGCGCTGCACTATGCCCACGAATACTACCGGGCCGGCGCGGTCCCCGGCGAGGATGCCGGCGGGCTGGAGTTCCCCGGCAGCGGACACCCGGACTACCTCGATTTTGCCTATTTCTCGCTCACGCTTGGAATGACGTTTCAGACCTCCGACGTGGAGATCTCCTCGCGGACGATTCGCCGGATCGTCACCGCGCATTCCTTCGCGGCCTTCATTTTCAACATCGGGGTGATTGCCTTCACCATCAACGGGATCGGCGGCATCTAGCGGTGGAATGAGGACGTTGCCTCACGTTCATGTTGCGACGCACAACGCGCGGCGCTAGAGCCCCGTTACGTTTTCAACGCCACTCCGGCCCAGCGAAGGCATCCCATGCGCATCGACATGATCCCTACCGGCGAAAATCCGCCCGAGACGCTCAACGTGATCATCGAAGTGCCGGTCGGCGGCGAGCCGGTGAAGTACGAGTTCGACAAGGCTTCCGGCGCGTTGTTCGTCGACCGCATCCTGCACACGCCGATGCGCTATCCGGCGAACTACGGCTTCGTGCCGCACACCCTTTCGCCCGACGGCGATCCGCTTGACGCGCTGGTGATCGCGCGCTCGCCCTTCGTGCCCGGCTCGGTGGTGCGCGTACGGCCGATCGCGGTGCTCAACCTCGAGGACGAGCACGGCGGAGACGAGAAGCTCATCTGCGTGCCCGACGACAAGACCTTCCCCTACTACCGCGACGTTGCCGAGCAGAGCGACCTGCCCGAGATCGTGCTCCAGCAGATCGAGCACTTCTTCACCCACTACAAGGACCTCGAAAAGGAAAAGTGGGTCCGCGTCGGCAAGTGGGGCGGCGCCGAGGATGCCAAGCGCATCACGCTCGAAGCGATCGAGCGCGCCAAGACCGCGAAGTAAGCTGCGGTTGAGGGCGCCGCGGCGCCCACAGTCCCCCGCGACGCTGAGCCCGTCGATCCGCAGAGTCGGCACATCGATGCCGCGCCAGGTTTCGAGATCGTCCGCTGCAACAAGCCGCGCGAACATGTCGATCAGGTTGCCCGCCACGGTGAACTCGGCAATCGGCCCGGCAATTTCGCCGTTCACGATGCGATAGCCCGAAGCGCCGCGGCTGTAATCGCCGGTCACGCCGTTGACGCCGTGGCCGATCAGCTCGGTCACATAGATCCCGTCGGCAATATCAGCCATCAGTGCGGCGCGGCTCACGGATCCCGGCTGCAGCACGAGATTGCCTGCCGTGACATGCGGCGCGCCCGATCCCCCGCGCGAGGCGTGGCCGGTGGGCACCGCGCCGAGCTGGCGAGCCGCGGCGGAATCCATCAGCCAGCCGGTCAGGCGGCCCTTCTCGACCAGGTTGCGCGCAGCCGTCGGCAGGCCTTCACCATCGAACGGGCGCGAGCGCGGTCCGCGCAGGCGGTGCGGATCTTCGCTGATGGTGATCGCGGAATCGAAGATCTGCGCGCCGTCCTTGTCGAGCAGGAAACTGGCGCGGCGCGCGATGGCCGAGCCCGACATGGCGCCGAGCAGATGGCCGACCAGCGAACTGCCGACCCGCGGATCGAACACGATCGGATAGGCGCCGCTCTTGACCCGGCCTGGATTGACGCGTGCAACGGTGCGCTCTCCCGCTTCGCGCCCGATCTCGGCGGGCGAAGGCAGATCGGCGGCGTGGCGCGCGCTGCGCCAGGAATAATCGCGCTGCATGCCGCTGTCCGTCCCCGCAAGCACGCTGGCCGAGCGGCCGTGGCTGGTGGCGGCATAGGCGCCGCCAAAGCCGTGGCTGGTGGCCAGTGCAACGACGCCGCGCCCGGCGCTGGCGCTGCCACCTTCGCTGTTGGTGACGCCGGGGACAGCGCGCGCGGCATCCTCGGCTTCTTCGGCCCAGCGCCGCAGCGTTTGCGGATCGGGTTCGTTGGCATCGACGAGATCGAGATCGGCCACGCCGCTGCGCAGCAGCAGCTCTTCCGGCGCAAGGCCGGCGAACTTGTCCGCCGGGGCGGCGCGGGCCATGTCGACCGCGCGGCTGGCCAGCTCATCGAGCGCGCTGTCTCCCAGATCGGTCGAACCGATCGAAGCCGAAGCACCGCCGACGAACACGCGCAGGCCGATATGTTCGGATTCGGAGCGCTCGACATCTTCAAGTGCGCCGAGGCGGACCGAGACGGCCTCTGACGAATCGGCGATATAGACGGCATCGCCGGCTTCGGCGCCAGCCTTCAGCGCGCGTTCGATCAGCGCGTGGCAGCGCTCCTGCGCCTCATGGGGGGAAAGCATCGGGGGAACGGGCCTTTCAAACGTACGGTCGTCTGGCCCTGCATATAGGTGCCGCCGCGCGGCGGGCAATCAGAACAACGAAACCAGTGCCCGGAACACGGCAGCAAGCAGGAACGGCAGGCCGATCGCGACGGCCCAGGTTGCCAGTTGATCGCGGCGGAATGCGGTGCTCAGGGCAGGATCAGCGGCTTCGCTATCGCTCAGGGCTTCCCAGCGGCGCTCGAAGTGGCGGAACATCGGAATGATCCCGGCGACCAGCACGACCAGCGCCATCATCGGCAGCATCGAGCCGCCTTCGCCTTCCAGCGTGCGCAAGGTCACGAAGATCTGGAGGCTGGTGTAGACGAGCAGGCCGTAGGCGACAGTGTCGCTCATCCGTTTGCGCCAATCGAGTGCGTGGCCCTGCATGGCTGTGCCTTCGCGTCCCAGATCCGCAGCAATTCCCTTGCGCATCGGTTGTGCCCCCGTTTCTGCCTCTCCAAGCGGAGTAGACCACGACTTCGGGAATGTTTCAAGCACTGCAATATTACCGGGGGTCTATCCTGACGCATCTCGCGGCGAGACATGCATAAATCCTGCCAAAGGCGCGCAGACGGGCTTTGCCCGCGCCGCGGACCGGGCTATGGACCAACTCGATTATGGATGAGACGCCCGCCACTGCGACCAACCAGGCAACCCTCGCCCAGGGCGGGCTGGAAGTTGTCTCGATCGCCAAGAGCTATGACAAGCGCGCGGTGCTGACCGATATCTCGCTATCGGTGGGCAAGGGCGAAGTGCTGGGGCTGCTCGGGCCCAACGGTGCGGGCAAGACGACCTGCTTCTATTCGATCATGGGTCTGGTGCGGCCGGATTCGGGGCGCATCCTGCTTGATGGCGTCGACATCACCCGCCTTCCCATGTATCGCCGCGCGATCCTCGGGCTGGGCTATCTGCCGCAGGAAACCTCGATTTTCCGGGGCATGACGGTCGAGCAGAACATCATGACCGTGCTCGAACTGGTCGAGCCCGACAAGACCACCCGTGCGGCAGAGCTCGACCGGCTGCTCGACGAGTTCGGCCTCATCCGCCTGCGCACCTCGCCTGCCATGGCGCTCTCGGGCGGTGAACGGCGGCGCTGCGAAATTGCCCGCGCGCTGGCGGCGAATCCGTCGATCATCCTGCTCGATGAACCGTTCGCGGGCATCGATCCGCTTTCGATCAGCGACATTCGCCACCTCGTGATCGATCTCAAGAATCGCGGCATCGGCGTGCTGATCACCGATCACAACGTGCGCGAGACGCTCGATATCGTGGACCGCGCCTGCATCATCTATGGCGGGCAGGTGCTGTTCGCCGGGAGCCCCGAAGCGCTGGTTGCCGATCCCAACGTGCGCCGGCTTTATCTGGGCGAAGGCTTCACCCTATGACATTTCGGGGTGTGATTCTGCCGAGACCGGGAGGATAGGCGGCGATGGCGCTGGGTCCGCGGCTCGACCTCCGCCAGAGCCAGTCACTGGTCATGACCCCGCAGCTTCAGCAGGCGATCAAGCTGCTGGCGCTGTCGAACCTCGAGATCGAGACCTTCATCGGGGAGGCGCTGGATTCGAACCCGCTGCTCGAACTGGGCGAAAGCGGGCCAGATGGCGGCAGCGAACCCGTGTTCGAGGGCGAGCCCGACGCGCTGCGCCGCACGACACTCGAATCCTCGCCGGTGGATCAGCTGGTCAGCGAAGGGCGCGCGGCGGATGACCGGCCGCTCGATATCGACGCCACTGCGCTCGACCGCGACCGCGATACCGGTGACGGTGATCAGGGTGGAGGCACGAAGAGCGATTTCACCGACAGCCTCGGCGATTTCGGCAGCAGCGGCGCGGGCGGCGAAGCGCCGGACATCAACGAGCGCGGCGGGACAAGCGAAACGCTGGCCGAGCATCTCCATGCGCAGATCGGCGCGGTCACGTCGGACCCGGCGTTGCTGTTTGCCGCGCGCTGGCTGATCGATCAGATCGACGAGGCGGGCTACCTCACCACCACCCTCGAAGACGCGCGCGAGGCGCTTGGCCTGCCGCAGACGGCGGTGCAGGCGGCGCTGGCCCTGGTCCATTCGCTCGACCCCACCGGCGTGGGCGCGCGCAATCTTGGCGAATGCATTGCGCTGCAAGCGCGCGAGGCGGATCGCTACGATCCCTGCATGGCGCGGCTCATCGACAATCTCGATCTGCTCGCACGCGGCGAGATCGCGCGATTGAAGCGGCTCTGCCAGGTCGATGACGAGGACTTTTCTGACATGCTGCGCGAACTGCGCAGCTATGATCCCAAGCCCGGCCTGCGCTTCGGCAGCCGCCCGGCCGAAGCGGTCGTGCCCGATATCCTCGTGCAGGCAGTGATTGGCGATGACGGTGCAGGCCAAAGTCACATCGAGGGCTGGGACATCGCGCTCAATCCCGCGACCCTGCCGCGCCTGGTGGTCAATCGGCGATACTATGTTGAGATGCGGCATGCCTGCGTGGGCAAGGATGCCAAGGCGTGGCTGGGCGAGCGGCTGGCCGATGCCAACTGGCTGCTCAAGGCGCTCGATCAGCGGCAGAAGACGATCCTCAAGGTCGCTGCGGAAATCGTGAAGCAGCAGGAAGGCTTCTTCCGCATGGGCGTCGCGCACCTGAAGCCGCTTACCCTGCGCACCGTGGCCGAAGCGATCTCGATGCACGAATCGACCGTGAGCCGCGTGACGTCCAACAAGTACCTCCACTGCGCGCGCGGTACTTTCGAGCTGAAATACTTCTTCACCTCGGGCGTGGCGTCGTCGGATGGCGAAAGTTCGGTTTCGGCGGAGTCGGTCAAGGCAGTGATCCGCCAGTTGATCGATGCGGAAGACCCCAAGGCGGTCCTTTCGGACGATACCCTTGTCGATCTCCTCAAGGCGCGCGGCTTCGATCTCGCCCGGCGGACGGTCGCAAAATACCGCGAGGCCATCGGGCTGGGGAGCTCGGTGCAGCGCCGCCGGCAGAAGGCGCTGGCGGGCGTGCGCTAGTCTGTTCGGCTTGCGCGGGGCGGTGCCGCCCCTGTTTCAGCCAGGCCGCTCAGCCAGCATGTGCTGGATCATGCCCTGCAGATTGGCGTCATAGCGGGCAAGGATCGTGTGATCCTCCGCCGTCTGCCAGTGCGTCACCAGTTCGCGCCCGTTCCACCAGTGCAGCGCATAGGCAGGTGGATCGGCCACGATCAGCGGGCGATGGTCGGGATGGTCGGGATCGATCGGACTGAGGTCGAGCGCGACTTGCGGCGCGGTCGAGGGGCAGGTGGCGACGACGAGCTCTTCCCAATGCGCCGTCACCGCGCGGTGGATATGGCCGCAGACAAGGCCGATCACATTGCTCCGACCGCGCAGGCAGGCGGCGAGGCGTTCGACCCAGGGCTCGGCCGGATCGGTGTTCATCCACGCGATGCCCACTTCGATCGGCGGGTGGTGCTGCACGATCAGCGTCTTGCGCTCCGGCGCGGCATCGAGCTGTGCGGTGAGCCAGGCGGCACGCTCCTCGCAGAAAGCGCCGCCGTGGCGGCCTTCCTCCAGCGTATCGAGCACGAGCAGGCGCAGCGCAGCGGTCTCGATGGCGTATTGCAGGAAGCCGCCGGAAAACATCGCTTCCGGGAAGACTTCGGCAAAATTGGCGCGCTCGTCGTGGTTGCCGAGCGCGAAGTAGACCGGGAAGGGCAGGCCGGAGAGCGCTTCGCGGAGCCGTTCGTAGCTGGCGCGGTCGCCGCGGTCGGTCAGGTCACCAGTGGCGAGCAGCATGTCCGGCTGCGGCACCATGCGCGCCAGTTCCGCCACCACGCGGTCGAGCCGCTGGCGGTTGAACTCCGCGGGGCTGTCAGGCTCGAAGCCCAGGTGGATATCGGTGATCTGTGCGATCAGCATCCGGCGGTCCCAAGTGCCTCTAGCGCGGGGCTGGTGGGTGGCGAGTGCGGTCCCACGCTGCCGTAAGCAGTGCAGGGCCCTTGCGCTGTTCAGCCGGCTTCCACGGAGCGCCACTGTCCATGTGATATTCGTGGCACATCGCGCAGCCCGATGCGACCGGTTCCTTCACGTGCGCGCCGGCGAGCTTTGCCCCGCCTTCGCCGACATGGCACGAGCGGCAGCCGCCTGCGCCGTCGATCCCCGGTAAGAGCACGGCATCGGCATCATTCGAAGTGGCTGCCTTCACATGGCAGGTCACGCATTCGGACTTGCGGTGGTCCTTATGATCGAACCAGCCCTTGCTGTAGTAGCGCCCGTTCTGCACGGGCCGCTGCACAGTGAAACCGGCGGTTGCCGCGCTCCCGCCGCGCCCGATCGTATGGCAATCATAGCAAAGGCCGCCCTTGCTGAAGACGGCAGCCACAGCCGCGTCTGCCTGCATGGGATAGAAGTGGACCGCGCGGGCAAAATCCGCTGCGGTCGATTGCTGCGCCGCTGCGCCGGGAATGCGCCGCGCCATGCCCGAAAGGCTGGCTGGGCGCGGCGGCATGCCGCCCCGGAACGCGGCGCGCAGATCTGCGACGACCTGATCGGGCTGGCCATGGCGCAGCGTGCGGAAAGTGCCGCCGATCTCGTCGAAAGTCAGCGCGTGGCACGATTGGCAGGCCTTCTCCATCTCGATCGGCTTGAACCGCGCTCCGCCGCTGTCGGTCTGGTGGCAGTCCTTGCAGCCAAGCGCATCATTAGAGGCAAACTGGCCCGGACGGCGGCGCACCATTTGCGCGATGCCGTTGGTTGTGGAGAGGTGCTGGGCGTGGGTGAACTTGAGCCCGGTGCGCTCCTTCATGCCGTCCTGCCAAACCGCGCGCTGGACCATAGGTTTGCCATCCCCGCCGATCCCGGCCACGAGCATGGGCCGGAACTGGGGATGGGCCGTCCCGAAATCGGCGGCATCGGCGATCTGCGTGTCGGGCAAGCGCGTCTTCAGTCCATCGTGGCAGGTGGTGCAGAATTGCTGCTGCGTGGCGGGCATAGCACCCGCGCCCTCATGCTCGGTGTGACAATCGACACACCGGCCAGCGGGTTTGTTGAAAGCCTTGGCCACCGCGCGCTGGAATCCGGCGAAGCCGCCCGGCTCGCCCCGTGCCTTCAGCAGCCGCGCGCCATCGGCGATATGCTGGTGCGCGTCCTCCTTGTGGCAGGTCATGCAGGCGTTGTCGCGCACCGCCACGAAGGGCTGGACATGGCAGGCCTGGCAATCTCCGCCGAGGTTCTTGTGCGCAAGGCTGAGAGTGCCCGAGGACCATGCGGCATCGCCGTGCATACCCGCCGGCCGGCGCGCATCCTTGTGCAGCGCGAGCGGCTGGTAGGTCGCCCACGACCAGATCGGCACCGCAAGGAACGCCAGCAGCACGAGCGCCGCGAAGCCCCAGGCCGAGAGCCGCTTGCCCGGCAGCAGCTTCTGCAGGGTGTAGGCGCTGCCGATATCGATGGCCTCGGCGCTTTCTGAAACGGCCTCCACCCTGCGCACGGTGAAGCTGGGCAGGCCGCTCTCCGCCTCGCGCGCGAGGGTGATGCGGTGGCCGCCAAAGCCGAGTTCGGCGCCCGTCGCCACATCCAGTTCGCTTGAAGTGGCAGAGCGGCCGTTCACGGTGAACGGCTGCGCGCCGATCGATTCGATCAGCAGTGTCTCGCCATCGATCGCGCGGATGCGGGCATGGCGGGGATCGACGGCAAGATCGGGCAGATGCATGCCCGAGGACCCGTCGCGGCCGATGACGAGGACGTCGCTTTCTACAACCGCACGGCGGACGATTTCCTCCCCGCTGGATTTGAGCGCGATCTGGCGGACGACAAAGCGCATCGGCGCGGTCACCAGTAGAAGAACACGCTGACGACATGCGCGCAAAGCGCAGCGATCAGCGCGAACGTAATCGGCACGTGGAGATAGAGCCAGGCCTGCAGCCAGCCCTTGATCCGCAAGTGCCGCCGCAGCCGTGCCAGCATGGCCTCCTTTCTCGTGAGCAGCGCGTCCACCTTGTCGAGCGGATCATCGGCGGTGCGGGGCCGGTGTGCGCGCAGCCGTCGCAGCTCGCTCGCCGCTTCGCGCGTGGCATCGCCGGGATAGCGACCGGTAAGGCGGCTGCCGATCCCGCCTGTGAAGGGATCCTGCCCCAGGCTGCGACCCACCAGCATGGCGCATTCGGGATCGAGCGGCTGCGCGGCTTCGTGGAGCTGGCGGTCTAGCGAGCGCAGCGCTTCCACCATCTGCTTCTCGGTAATCGCGCCTTCCGCGTCATAGCGGTTGGCCGAAAGTGCGCGCGGCAAGGTGGCATAGGCCGTCACGCCAAAGATGCCCGAGACGATCACGATCATCATCAGCACCCAGACCAGCGTATGCACGTTCCAGCCGAAGGCGAAGCCGGAATGGAGCGTGCCGATCACGATCAGCAGCACGCCGAGCCAGACATGCGCTGATGTCCACCCCTTCAAGGACCAGCGCCCCGGCGTGATCGCACGCTTGCGCATGCCGAGCGCTGTCAGCCAGAGGATCAGCAGCGCGCCCACCGTGCCCAATGTGTAGCCCAGCCAGCTCGAGCCGAAGTGGTGCGGGGGTAGCGGCACGAAGATGTAGAGCAGGATCAGCGCAGCCGCGAGCGCGGCGGCAATCTTGATCCACTTGCCGCCGCGATGAACGAGGAAGCTCTCGTGCGTGCTCTGCCGTTCGCGCGTAGTGCCGGTGCGGCGGCGGGGGGCGGCAGCTGGTGTTGTTGTCGCCATGGCTCAGGCGCCCTCGTTCTCGAGCCGCGCGACGGTCAGGAACTCATCGGGCGAGACGCGGATGGCAGCCCCCGTCGGGCAGGCGCGCACGCAGCTGGGGCCGCCTTCGATCCCGGCGCACATGTCGCACTTGATCGCCTTCTTGCGGTCGAGCTTGTCGTCGGCGACCGGATCGCCGGTGTATTTGGTGTGCTTCTTCGACCACTTGTAGGGCGGCTCACCCGGCCCAGGGCCGCTGCCGAAGAGGAGCCACGAGAGCAGCGAGGGCTTCTTGGGCGGCACCTTGTCCATGCGGATCACGCCATAGGGGCAGTTGCGCTGGCAATTGCCGCAGCCGATGCAGGTGTCGTTGATGAACACTTCGCCGTCCGGCCCGCGGTGGATCGCATTGGGCGGGCAATCGGCCATGCAGTGCGGATGCTCGCAGTGGCGGCATGAGGTCGGCACGTGGAGGTGCGCCAAGCTCTTGCCCGCCTCGCGGTCGAGCCTTGAAAGCCCGTCGTGGCTGTCGGCGCAGGCCTTCTCGCAGTTGTCGCAGCCGACGCAGAGCCGCTCGTCAATCAGCAGCACGTCGGTCGCCTCGCCCAGACCCTGCGAAACGAGGAATTTGGCCTGCTCCGAATAGAGATCGACGACCCCGGAGAAGCCCTCCTTCTTCGATTCGACGAAGGCATTGGTTGCGCGGCGCGCTGCCATGTCGTTGCGCGCGCGGGCCAGCAGCGCAGGCTTGGCTGCCAGCACTCGCGCGAAGGCCTCGCCGTCGATCCGGATCACTTCGCTCTTGATGGCCGCGCGCACTGTCGCGGTGCGCTGCCCGCCATCGATCAGCGCCATTTCCCCCACATAGGACCCGGCGGGGAGGTAGGACAGGAATACCGGCTTCCCGCCGACGATCTTCTCCACGATCATCGAGCCGACGCGGATGACGAACACGTCCTTGTCGTCGGCGCCTTCGGTGATGATCGCCTCGCCCGCGCGCACGGGCATGATCTTCGCGGTATCGACCACTTCGCGCACGTCATCGCTCGTGAGCCCCGCGCCGAACATCTGCAGCAGTTGCCGCTCGACCCCGATGCGCTCGATCGCGCGGCGGGCGCTCGGCACCTGGCTTTGCAGCTTGAGTGCAGCGTTGCGGCTGATCTCTACGCAGATGCAGTCGCTCGCCGCCACGATAGTCGCGCCGCGCCGCCGCCCGGAAATCAGGCCAACCTCGCCGAAGATCGAGCCCTTCGCAATGGGCACGACCTTGCTTGGATCGTTGGCGTCGATCCGGACATGCACAGTGCCATCGGCAATGGCAAACAGCGACGAGCCGGGATCGTTCCTTTCGAAGATCGTCTCACCCGCCTGATAGAAGCGGGCATCGGAATCGAGCATGAATTCGCGCAGCTGCAGCGTCGTCATGCCGTTCAGGATGGCGATATTCGTGCGCAGCAATTCGAGCCAGTCGGCCACGCTGCGCCTGCCTGGCAGACTGGCAAACCTGGCCTCTAGCAGCGGCTCGTCCGCCGGCTTGAGAGCCGTATTGCCGTTGATGAACTCGATGACGTCATAGCCCTGGTTCATGCAGTGCTTGATCAGCGGATAGCCCGCGAGCGCACCGATCACGAAAATGCCGGGCGCAGTCGATTCGAACTGCGGTGAGAGTGTGGGAAAGGCGAGCCGGTCATTGCTCGCGAAGGCGATGCCGCAGCCTTCGACAAAGGCGCGGGGCGGGGCAGAGCCGATGCGCGCGATGATCCGGTCGCAGCGGATGCGCTCCTCGCCGTCGCGCGTGTTGAGCGTGATCCAGCCCGGTTCGACTGCGCTGGTCTCGGTCTCGTAGCGGATCGTCAGCTTGCCCGCTGCGTCGTCCTCCACCAGCGCCTTGGCGTTGGGCTCCTTGGCGGTGGCGAAGCTCTCGCGCACGTTGGCTGATTTGGGGCTGCGGTTGAGGATCGTGACGACGTTGCCCTGCGCCGGATCCTCGGCAAGCCCGCGCGCGTTCTCGATCCCCGCGTCACCCGTGCCAATCACCACGATATGCTCGTCGAGCACGGCATAAGGATCGTCGAGCTGGTAGGTGACATGCGGCAGATCGCCGCCCCGGCAGCGCATCAGGTTCGGGTTGCCCTGCGTGCCGATGGCCAGCACGACCGCTTCGGCCATGACCACTTCGCCGCTCGCCAGCGTGATCGCATAGGGCGGGGCGTGGCGCTGCAGTTCGGTCGTTGTGGTCGAGCCATCGCGGGCGCGGGTCACGATCTTCTGGATCGAGCCCTCGATCGCGGGGCCGGTGCCGCGGATCGATCTGACCTCGGCGTTGTACTTGACGTTGACGCCCAGTTCCTCGGTCCGCCGGTTCCAGCGGCCAAGGATATCCTCGCGTTTGCCCGCATCGAATTCCTGATCGGAGCGCAGCACGAGCTGCGATGGCGTCGCCATCACGTGCTTGCCCTTCTGGTATTTGAAGATCGTATCTGAAAGGTGGTCGCTCTTTTCGAGCAGCACGTGCGACAGCCCCAGTTGCGCCGCCCGGCTCGCCGCGCTCATCCCGGCCGGGCCGGATCCGATGATCGCAACCCGCAATACCTCGCCGCAGCCTTCGCTCACCGGTGCACGCCCCCCTGCCATGCTCGGCACGGGCCCCTTTTGGCTGGCCTTGCGCCTTGTTTTCCCGACTTGCGATCCGTTTGCCGTGGGAGTTTAGCCAATACGCGGCGCTTTGCCAGTCGCATTATGGCCCGGCCGCCGCTGCCATCCGTTCCGCTCCGGCGTGCGGCGGGCTGCTGCCGCACCGCTTGCATGGTGCGGGTGGCAGAGGATATGCCCGGCATGAGGGGCAGCGCCGACTTCGGCGCACAAGGGAGCATGTGATGACCGAGGCCGAACCTACGCCGACCCCAGAACCCGCCCGCACGTCTCCGGCTTCCCCCGCTTCCGCTTCCCCTCCCAGCACTTCATCGGGCCTTGGCGGCCGCGTCGTCCTCGTGCTCGCGGCGGTCGTCGCGCTCACGGCAGGCGGCGTTGCGGTCTGGCGCGGCCAGCGCGATGCCGAGATCATTGCCCTGCCGCCGGCCCCCACCGAAAGCCAGGCCCCCTCGGTCGACGATGTGATCACCCGGCTGGAAGCGCGGCTCAAGGCCAAGCCCGACGATGCCGAAGGCTGGCGCATGCTCGGCTGGTCCTACTTCCAGACACAGCGCTATGCCGAAGCGGCGACCGCGCTCAAGGAAGCCACCAAGCTCGATTCCACGCACGCAGAGACTTATTCGTTCCTCGGTGAATCGCTGGTCCTTGCCAGCAAGACCGAGGGCAAGATCCCCGCTGATGCGCAGGTCGCCTTCAGAAAGGCGCTCAAGCTTGATCCCAAGGATGCCCGGGCGCGCTATTTCCGCGCCGTGGCGATGGATCTGGGCGGGCAGCACCGCAAGGCGATCGACGCATGGTTCGCGCTGCTCAAGGATACGCCAGCGGACGCGCCTTATGCCGAAGATATCCGCGCGGTGATCAAGAACGTGGGGGACCGCTACAAGATCCCCTACGAGGAGCGCCTCGCCGCCGCCCAGTTTGCCGCGCCCGCCGGCGGCATGGCAACCAATGGTGCGGCGGTCGCTTCGGGCGCCATTCCGGGACCGTCCTCGGCCGAGATCAAGGCTGCTTCCACGCTGCCAAAGGGCCAGCAGGAAGCGATGATCCGCGGCATGGTCGATGGGCTGGAGGCAAAGCTCGCGAAGAACCCGGGCAATGCCGATGGCTGGATCATGCTGATGCGCAGCCGCATGCAACTGGGCGAACCGGGCAAGGCGGCAAAGGCGTTTGAAGGGGGCCTTGCGGCCTTCCGCAACGATCTGGGCGCCACCCGCAAGCTGCGCGAGGCGGCGGTCGCAATCGGTGTGCCGGGCGCGGCTCCTGCCCGATAAGGCGTCACTTCTTAAAAAGGTTTCGCCTTCAGCTACACGCACCGGTCCCGGAAAAGACCCTTATCAGGGCACTTAACTATTGACAGAAAATGAGATTTTACCAAGCTACCGGGCATGTTCAGATTTCCGTAACGCGAACGGTACCGGCCATGGCGCTTACGATAAATTAACCTTTCATGTTCATTGGTCATATGGTTAATGACGGTGAAGGCCCTCGGTTAGGGGCCTGAGCCATCGGGGAATGGCAATAAGGGGCTGATCCATGCGCGTGCTGCTGATCGAGGACGAGCCGACCACGGCCAAGGCGATTGAGCTGATGCTCACGACCGAAGGTTTCAATGTCTATGCAACCGACCTCGGGGAAGAAGGCCTCGATCTCGGTAAGCTGTATGATTACGACATCATCCTGCTCGACCTCAACCTGCCCGACATGCACGGGTACGACGTGCTCAAGAAGCTGCGCGTCGCCAAGGTGCAGACGCCGGTGCTGATCCTCTCCGGCATTGCCGAGATGGACTCCAAGGTCCGCAGCTTCGGCTTCGGTGCCGACGATTATGTCACCAAGCCATTCCACCGCGAAGAACTCATCGCCCGCATCCACGCCGTGGTGCGCCGCTCGAAGGGCCACTCGCAGTCGGTCATCCGCACTGGCAAGCTTTCGGTCAATCTCGATGCCAAGACGGTCGAGGTCGACAGCGCCCGCGTCCACCTGACGGGCAAGGAATACGCGATGCTCGAGCTGCTTTCGCTGCGCAAGGGCACCACGCTGACCAAGGAAATGTTCCTCAATCATCTCTATGGCGGGATGGACGAGCCGGAACTCAAGATCATCGACGTGTTCATCTGCAAGCTGCGCAAGAAGCTTGCCCATGCCTGCGATGGTGAAAACTACATCGAAACCGTCTGGGGCCGCGGCTATGTGCTGCGCGATCCGGATGAAAAGCTGGAAGTCGAAGCGGCCTGATAGGCCAAAAATCCCCCCCGGTGATCGACCTCCCGTGCGCAGCGGCCCGTCAGCAATGGCGGGCCGCTTGCGTTTGGGGGCTCAGCCGATCCGGTGGAAGGTATTGGTTTCCAGCTTGGGCATGGCCGTACCGGCCCAGATGATCGTCTCGGTCATCGAGCGACGATCACGCGATACGGTATAGACCCGCGTCGAAACCGGTGCGCCGTCCTTGCCCAGCGTCATCACCAGTGTTCCCGGCGCGGGCTGGCGCAGTGAGCCGCTGTCGATGAAGCCCATGTTGCCGGTCACCGGCACAGGCGCGGCATCGAGCGCGGCAGTGGATTCGGCATGCAATGTGCCGCCATCGGGGTTCACGATCTCCACCGCAGTGGTCCAGCGCTGATCGGGCGCGACGCTGAAACTGATAGTGACGCTGCGCGGCCGTTCTTCGGCGGGCACGCGGGCCACATCAAGCGCCCAGCGGCCGACCAGCGGCGAGATGTGCGCGGCGCTTGCGGCCGCCGGGGCAGCCTGCGGACGGGCCGCGTTGAACGGGGCATCCGCTGCCATGAGCAGCGATCCTGCGGCGATGAGTGGCATGGCGATGAGCATGGCAATCTTTCCTTTCGGTCCTGACAGCCCGCGGCTTGCGGGCTGGACCGATCCTTCCGCCCCGGCGGATGTCATTGCCAGATCAGGATTTCTGTCCCAGATTTTCTGGGCACCCAGCTGCCGCGCCAGTTCGCGGCTGCTGCCCACCCCGGTTTTGCGGCGGGCATCGCGTAGCCGTTCGTTGATCGAGGCTTCGGTCCGGTCGAGCTTGACGGCGATCGATTTGATCGTGTGCCCCTCGGCCAGCAGCCGCAGCACTTCAAGCTCGCGCGCGCTGAGCTTCTCCGCAAGCGAACTTTGCCCAAGCGCGGGGGCACCGGTCAGACGTTCCATGGCCGACATGGTTTTTGAGTGACCACATGCCCCGCCGGGCGTCTATCCCAAATTTCTTGTCTGGCGCGCCGGGAGTGAATACCGGGCCTCCTTGATGAGAGGGTCGCTCACCGCATACCTTGCCGGATGCTCGGCCGTCGCTGGCCTGCTGGTCTGTGGCCTGCCGGATGCCGCGCGCGCGCAGGAAGCAGCGGAGCAGTCCATCCTCGTTACCGCGCCCGGTGCCGGGGTGGACAGCGACGACGCGCTGGGCCTTTCGCGCGAAGACCTGGCACGCAGCGGTCGCCCCGATCTCATCGGCGCGCTCACGCGCCAGCTGCCCGGTGTCACCTTGCAGGATGCGCAGGGCAACCCCTGGCAGCCGGTGCTGGTCTATCGCGGTCAGACCGCCTCGGGCGCGCAGGGCCAGTCGCAGGGTCTGGCGGCATACCTCGACGGTGCCCGGTTCAACCTGCCGTTCGGCGATACCGTGTCGCTCGATCTCCTGCCCGATGCGGCGCTGCGTGACGTCGAATTGGTCGATTCGAGCCCGGTCTACGGCCTAAATGCGCTCGGCGGCGCACTGGTGCTCGAAACTGCGACCGGGCGCAGTGCGCCTGGCGTGACTGGCAACGCCTCGCTCGGCGCTTATGGTGCGCATGACGCAAGCCTCGCAGCAGGCGGCGCGGCGGGCCGGTGGAGCGTGTTTGCCGCCGTGCAATCGCGCGGCGAGAAGGGTTGGCGCGATTTCAGCAGCTCGCGCCTGGCCAGCGGCTATGCCGATCTCGGCTATGATGGCGTGGCTGCCGGGCTCCACGCCAAGCTGATCGTGGCAAGCACCGGCCTCAGCGGCAATGGCGCCTCGCCCGAGGATCTGCTTGCCTTGCGGCGCGCGGCGGTGTTCACCCATCCCGACCGCACCGAGAACCGCTTCACCCGCGTCAGCCTCCACCCCTGGGCCGATCTCGCGCCCACCACGCGGCTGCAGGCGGCCGTCTATGCGCAGTGGCAGACCAGCCGCGCGCTGAATGGCGATGCCGCCGATATCGAACCGTGCGAGGATGAGCCGGGTCTGCTCTGCCTCGAAACCGAGAACGAGGGTGAGGAGGAGGCCGAAGTCCTCACCGATCGGCTGGGCCGTCCGATCGGTGCGCTGGCGGGCGATCCCACTTATGCCGTGCTCAATCGCGGCGAGCTGCATTCGCGCGCCTTTGGCATGCTGGCGCAGATCACCGACCGGCGGCTGCTGCTGGGGGGCAGCAACGTGCTGACGCTCGGCACCAGCCTTGATTACGGGCGTAGCGCCTTTGCCGCGACGACCGCGCTCGGCATGCTTGATGCGACGCGCGGCGTGCAGGCCGCTGGCCCTGTGATCGCGCAGGACGATAACGCGATTGCGCCGGTCTCGGTCGTGACCCGCAATCTCTATGCCGGGTTCTTCGCGGCGGAGACACTGCCGCTGGGGCCACGCCTGCGGCTGGAGGCGGGGCTGCGCTACAACTACGCGGCGATCCGGCTGGACGACCAGCTGGGAACGGCGCTCGATGGGCGGCACTTCTTCACCCGGCTGAACCCCGGTCTGGAGCTCGACTGGGACGCTGCCCCCGGCCTGTCGCTGCGCGCTGGCTATGCCGAGACGAACCGCGCGCCCACCCCGGCGGAGCTTTCCTGCGCCGATCCCGAAGCGCCATGCAGCCTCGCCAACTTCTTCGTTGCCGATCCGCCGCTGCGGCAGGTCGTGGCGCGGACGTGGGAGCTGGGCACATCGGGCAAGGGCGCGGTGGGCGGCTGGCGGCTGACCTGGCTCGCCTCGGTCTACCGCGCGGACAGCCGCGACGAGATCCGCCGCATCGCTTCGGGCGTGCGCGGCCGGGCCTATTTCCAGAACCTTGGCGACGCGCGGCGGCAGGGCGTCGAGCTCTCTCTGACGGCACAGCGCGGCGGGTTCAGGGTGGGCGCGACTTATGCCTTCACCGATGCCACCAACCGCTCGCTGGTGCGGATCGCCAGCCACGGCAATCCGGATGCGGAAGCGGACGGCGCGATCACGGTGCGGCCCGGCGATCGGCTGCCCGGCGTGCCGCGCCACAGCGCCAATCTCAATCTGGACTATGCCGGGAAGATGGGGGCCGGAAAGGCTGGCGCATGGCGGCGCTTCAGCCTTGGCGGCACGCTGTCAGCGCGGTCCGGGCAGGTCTTGCTGGGCGACGAAGCAAACCGCGCCCCGCTGGTGCGAGGCTATGTACTGGTGGATGTGCGCGCAGGGATCGAACTCTTGCGCGATGTCGTGCTGTTCGGTGAAGTGCGCAACCTGTTTGACCGCGCGCACGCCACGTTCGGCACCTTTGGCGAGATCGGCTCGGTTCCACTCGCCGAAGCGCCGGGGGCTTCCTCGCCACGCTTCCTTGGCCCGGGCGCGCCGCGCCGCTGGACGATCGGGATCAGGCGCGGGTTCTGAGCGGCCCGATCATGCGCATTGACCATTTGGGGCCTCGCTGCCACAGGCGCGCACCATGACCGCGCACAAGCCGGGCGATCCGCTCACCATCAACCGTCTCTATGGCCGCGCCAAGGGCAAGCCCCTGCGTGCAGGTCAGCAGGCCCTGATCGATACGCTGCTGCCGCAGATCGCGGTGCCTGATGAAGGGCCGGTCACGGCGGAGGCGTTGTTCGGCGACGCGCGCCCGCTGCATTTCGAGATCGGCTTCGGCGGCGGCGAGCATATGGCGGGGCGGGCGGACATGCTGCCCGATCATGGTTTCATTGGCGCGGAGCCTTTCCTCAACGGCGTGGCGCAGGCGCTGGTCCACGTCGATGGCGGGCGCGGGTCTGATGGCAGCGCCACCGGCATGCCGATCCGCAACGTGCGCATCCACCACGGCGATGCGCTGGAAGTGCTGGCGCGGGTGCCCGATGGCGCGCTCTCGTTCGTCTATCTGCTCCACCCCGATCCCTGGCCCAAGGCGCGCCACGCCAAGCGCCGGATGATGAACGACGGGCCGGTGGACCTCATCGCGCGCAAGCTGAAGCCGGGCGGAGAATTCCGTTTCGGCACCGATCACCCGGTCTATCTGCGCCATGCCTTGATGATCATGCGCGGCCACACCGACCAGTTCGAATGGCTCGCGCAGAAGGCCGCGGATTTCCAGACCCGCCCCGGCGGCTGGCCCGAGACCCGCTACGAGGCCAAGGCCCGCGCGCAGGGGCACGAGGTCTGGTATTTCCGCTACCGCCGCCGCTAACGGCGCAAACGGCCCCACGCGAGCGCGGGCAGCATCGTCGCCCCGACCAGCGGAAACAGCACGGCCAGCACCGCCAGCAGCACCTTGACGCCGGCCGGCATGCGATCCCCCGGCTGCAACACTGGTGCGCCGAGTTCGCCTTGCGGACGGCGCCGCCACCACAGCACCAGCCCCGCCGACACGCTGCCGACGAGCATCAGGCACACCGCCAGATTGGCGAGCTGGTTGGCGAGGCCATACTGCCGCCCCATGTGCGTCATCACGCCCCATTCGACCGCCTTGGCGACCGGGCTGTAATCCGCCCACCCCACATTGCCCAGCACACGCCCGGTGCCGGGGTCCATGTAGAGCGTGCGCTGCCCCTCGGCCTTGTCGGGCACGTAGGACACGGTGAACACGCCCTTGGGCCCCTGCGGGTAGATGATCCGCACGCCTTCGCCGAAATGGGCGCGGTCGAGCAGGGGGAGTAGCGCCTCCACGCGCGCGATGCCGATGGGGCCGCTGCCCGAACCTTGCGGCATGGCGCTGTGGCGGATCGTCCACGGCAGCTTCGGATCGGCGGGTGGCATGGCCATCATCTTGTGCATGGCATGCGGATCGGCGGCGGGCCGTCCGTCCGCCTCGGGCGGTGCGTGGAAATTGGGCGAGGGCGCGATGAAGGGCACGACTTCGCCCAGCTTTGCGAACTGCGCGCCCCAGAAGGCGGACCACGGCAGCCCGGTCAGCACCAGCAGGATCACGAACCCTGCAAGGAAGATGGAGGGTATGGCATGGAGATCGCGCCACATGCGGCGGCCTCCGGCGGAGAGGCGCGGGACAAACACGCCCCGCACCTTCCACTTGCGCGGCCACCACAACCACACGCCTGTCGCCATCATCACCAGTGTCCAGCAGGCCACGATTTCGACCACATGGCTGCCGATTTCCCCGGCGAAGAAAGTGCCATGCACCTTGCGCACCAGATTGGTCGGCTGGAGCGCCGGGTCCGCCGTGCCGGTGATGCGGCCGCGCCCTGCATCGAGGAACACGTCCTGCGCGGAGCCCTCCGCCTGCCGCACCGTCCAGATCGTCGCCTCGTCTGCCGTGAAGGGCAGACGCACCCGCAGCACCGTCGCGCCCGGATGCGCTGCCTTCACGATTGCCTCCTGCCGTTCGAGCGGCAGCGCGGCGAGGCCGGGAGCAGGCGCAAGCGTCTGCACGCTGCGGTTCCACCACGCGTCGATCTCGCGGTCGAACAGGTAGATCGCGCCGCTCAAGGTCAGCACGATCAGCAGCGGTGCAGTCCACAGCGCGGCGTAGAAATGCCAGCGCCACACCGCGCGGTAGCCATGCGGGCGGACAGGTTCATCTGCGTTTGCCATGGACCGCGCCTCCCTCAGAAGCCGACCGACACGCGCACGCTCAGCGTACGCGGATCGCCGGGATAGACCGCAAACCCGTTGCCCGATGCGGTGAAGTACCGCTCGTCCAGCAGGTTGCTCAGCGTGGCATCGATGCGGAAGGGCTTGAGCGACAGGCCCACCCCGATATCCGCCAGCGTATAGGCGGGCAGCGTGGTATCGCTCCCGTCAACCAGCGCGCGGCTCGTCACATGGTTCACCCCGCCGCGCAGGGTGAGCGGCGTGCCCGGCACCGCAATGCTGGTCCGCGCGGTCAGGCTGTGGCGCGGCAGGTCGCCGATCCGCTTGCCCGCGATGCCATCATTGCTGCGGGTGACCTTGCCGTCCATCAGCGCATAGCCTGCACTCAGCTCCCACCATTCCAGCGGCTGCCATTCGCCCTCGAACTCGATCCCGCGCACACGCTGTTCGCCCGCGTTGACGCTGAAATCGGGATCGACCGGATCGGCGGTGACCGCATTGACGCGCTTGATCTGGAACACCGCGAGGCTCGCGCGCAGCGTGCCCGTGCGCACCCTCAACCCCGCTTCGGCCTGGTTCGAGCGTTCGGGCTGGAGCGGCGTCCCGGTGCGGGTGCGCGCCCCCGCGGTGTTCTCCACGTCGAAGCCGGTGTTGTATCCGGCGTAGAGCGAGACGGCGTCCGTCACGCGGTAGGTCGATCCCAGCTGCCAGATCGTCGTGCTCGTCTTCGCGCGGTTGTTGGTTGCTCCGCCATAGTCGCCGTCGCGCGCGTCGATCCAGCTATGCCGCGCCGCCCCGATCACATTCCAGCGCGGGGTGATATCGATCTGGTCCTGCGCATAGAGCGCATGGCCGTCGATATTATAGAACCCATCGAAGGCGAAGGTGCCGGCAGGGGCCGTGCTGCTGAAGCCATAGACAGGCGCCAGCACGTTGATCGGGGTTACGTTGGTAAGGTTGTACTGAGTGAAGCGGCTGCGTTCGTGGTCGTATTCATAGCCCATCAGAAGCTTGTGGGTGAACGGGCCCGTCACCAAGCGGCCCGCCAGATCGAGCTGTGCGATGGTGTAGCTGTCATCCTCGCGCCCACGGCGGCCGTTGCGGTTGATGAGCGCCGGGTTTGCTGCATCGGGCGCGCGCAGGCGGATCTGCGTGAACGCGCTGTTGAATTCCTGGTATTGCAGGCGCGGTGTCACCGTCCAGCCATCGGCGAGCCGCACATCGACCCAGGTCTGCACCAGCGGTGCATCTGCGGTGAGCGTATCGACCGCCGGTTCGCCAAGGTAGAGCCCGCGCCGCAGTGCCGGAACTCCATCCTTGACCGTGCCCGCCAACGGCAAGCCCGGATTGCGCCGCGTATCGCGCTCGACATATTCGGCGACGAGATGCGCGGTCACGCTGTCTGACGGCGCGTAGCGCAGGTTCAGCGCCACGTTCTTGCGATTGAGATCCTGAAAATCGACGAAGGTGCCCGAACGCTCGACTTCGCCCGTCACACGCACCGCAAGGCCGGGAGCGAGGCCGGTGTTCATGTCGAAGGTCAGCATTTTCTGGTCGAACTGCCCCGCCGTCAGTGCGAAGCTGCCGAACTGCCGCTCTTCCGGCTGGCGCGTCACCACGCTGACGATGCCGCCTACCGCCGACTGGCCGTAGAGCACGCCCGAGGGGCCCTTGAGCACTTCGACCCGCTCGATGTTCGAGAGCGCAGAGGCATCGACGTCCTCGTAGTAGCGCTGGCGGATGCCGTTGCGCATCTGATCGGCAAGAAAGCCGCGCACCTTGAGGCTGAAGGACTGATACGGGCCGACGCGCGAGAAGCCGGGGTTGGCGCTGGGCACGGTGCGCAGGAGATCGCCGACCGAACGCGCGCCGCGCTCTATGATATCCTCGGCGGTGATGATCTGGATCGATTGCGGCAGCCGCGCGATGGGTATGCCGGACTTGGCGCCGAAATCGCCGGAAAGCTTGGTGCCCGTGACGATGATGTCGCGGTTGTCGGTGTTTTCGGGGGCTGCGGCCTCTTCGGCGCGCGCAGGAGTGGCCACCGCCATGATGGCGGCAAGGGCAATGAGTGACGTCTTCATGGGAAATCATGCTCCGCACCGGCGCGCCGTGGCGCGCGCGGTTCATCGGGAAAGTGTGCCCGGCGCGCAGGAGGGCCGGGCGGCCTGTTCCGTCAGAGGGAGAGCGGCGGTCCGCGCAAGGGGGGGCGCAGGCGGGAAAGCCGCCGGGGGCGCGGGGCGGGTGTGGGCGCAAAGCCCAGCGTGAGGATGAAGGCGAGCGCGAGCGCCAGCAGGATACCATCGGCACCGCCCGTCGCGGCCATCGACAGCGAGGAGAACGCGCATTCGCCCTTGCCCGAACTGCCTCCCGAACTGCCGCTCTTGCCCGCCGTCCCCTTCATCGGAACGGCAACTTGTGCGATCGCATCGTGATCGAGACTGTCGACGCAAATGCGGATTGTCAGGACCTTCGCCTCGGGCGCGACCATGACGCCTGCCGGCATGACCATGCGCAGGCACAGCGCCGCCCCGACCAGCACCATGGCCAGCAGGTGGTGACGCAGGACGAGGGCGCGCAAAACGGTCATTGCCGGGAGGCCCTAGCGCCGGGGCAGTCGGCTGTCACCCTGCCATGTCTTGAAAAGTATTGCCCGGAATCACCCGGCACGTAGCGCATTAACCAATTAATCTCTTCCTAACCGAGCAAGCTTACCATCTGCCCATACACCGGACGGGAACGGGATTGTCCGGCGGGAAAAGCGAAGCGAGGGGCTCATGGCCACGACGAAGACAGCGCAGACCATTCTGACCGAAATGCGGGAGTTTGCCGGATTTTCGCCGTGCGAGCAGCGTTATATCCGGCGCAGCCTCGATGTCGGCCTCGCCCGCCATGACGCCTTCCGGCGTTGGGCACGCGGACCTGCCGAAGCGGCCTCGATCCGCACCCAGTACGTGATCTATCAAGACCTCAAGCTGCTGCGCAGCCTGCTGAAAAACGAGCTCGAAACCGGCGAGGGCGCTGGCCTCGAGGACCTTGAAACCGTGATGGGCCCGCTGCTGCGTGTCACCACGTTCGATCTGGCGCAGGGCCGGATCGAATGCTTCTCGGCCTATCGCTTCCTCTACGAACGCCTGCTTGGCGCCGAAGTGCGCCCCTGGCTGCCGGGCGCGTTCTGCGGCGCCGCCGCCCTGCCGCACATCCGCCCGGAGCGCCGCAAGGAACTGCTCCAGTCGATCAGCGAAGCCGCCGCGACTGCGCCGGCCTGGTCGATGTGCGCGCCGCGCTTCTTCCCGGACTATGTCGAAATGGAAGAAGCCGCCTGAGGCTGACCGTCCTTTCGTCGTCGCTTCGCCAGGCTCGCAACGACGAAATTAGTTGTCTACCTCTTCGCTGTTACTTGGCCCGGTCAGGCTTCGCCCGCCAGGTGCCCTTGCGGTGCGGCTTCTTCGGCGCTTCGGGGCGGCCGGCCTGGCGATAGGGCTTGGGCGCGTGGTTCGGCTTCCCTTCGCGGCGATGCTTGCGGGCTTCGTCGCGCGGGGCACCATCCATCGGCCCGATTTCGAACTCGTCGGCTTCCTCGGCGGTGCGGCGCACGGCGTCCATGAAGCGGGCGGCGATCGCGGTCGGCACTTCGAACAGCGTTTCCTGCGCAGTGATACGGATCGCGCCGATCTCGCTGCGGCTGACATGGCCGCGGCGGCAGAGCAGCGGCAGGATCCAGCGCGGATCAGCGTTCTGGTCGCGCCCGAAGTTGAGCCGCATCCAGGTGCTCTGCTCGAAGCCGGGGCGCGGCTCGCGCTGCGCGGGCGGGCCGGCATCACTGCCGCTCATCATATCCTCGGGCTCAGGAAGGCGGGCGCGGTGAACCTGCACGAGCGCGGCGGCGATATCTTCGGCGCTGCGTTCGGCGAGGAGCCGGGTCGCGAGCGCACGGTCTTCTTCGCTCGCCTCGACAGGCGCGAGGAGCGCGGCCATCATCCGGTCATTATCGGCCGCGCGGATATCGGCGGCAGAAGGCGCTGGCACCCACTGCGCCGGAATGCGCGCGCCGCGCAGCATGGCTTCCACCCGCTTGCGGCGCGGATAGGGCACGATCAGCACGGCGGTACCCTTCTTGCCCGCGCGCCCGGTGCGGCCCGAACGGTGCTGCAGCGTTTCGGCATCGCGCGGAATCTCGACATGGACGACGAGGCTCAAGGACGGCAGATCGATCCCGCGTGCGGCGACATCGGTGGCAACACAAACGCGCGCGCGGCGATCGCGCAGGGCCTGCAGCGCATGGTTGCGCTCGCTCTGGCTGTGCTCGCCCGAAAGCGCGACGACCGCAAAGCCGCGCTCGGTCAGGCTGGCGTGGAGGCGGCGGACATTGTCGCGCGTGGCGCAGAACAGCATCGCGGTTTCCGCTTCGTGGAAGCGCAGCAGGTTGACGACCGCGTTCTCGATATCGGCGGGGGCGACGGCCATCGCCTGATAATCGATATCGCCGTGGCCGCGTTCCTCGGTGACCGTGGAAATGCGCAGTGCATTGTGCTGGTAACGGCGGGCGAGCGCGACGATGGGCGCGGGCATCGTTGCTGAAAACAGCATCGTGCGGCGTTCCTGCGGAGTCGCGTCAAGGATCGCCTCAAGGTCTTCGCGAAAGCCCATGTCGAGCATTTCGTCGGCTTCGTCGAGGACCGCCACGCGCAGCGCGGAGAGTTGCAGCGCGCCGCGTTCAAGGTGATCGCGCAGGCGGCCCGGGGTGCCGACGACGATGTGTGTGCCATAACCCAGCGCGCGGCGTTCGCGCGAGGCGTCCATGCCGCCGACGCAGGTGGCGATGCGCGCGCCGGTCTGTTCGTAGAGCCACTCCAGCTCGCGGCTGACCTGCAGCGCGAGTTCGCGGGTGGGGGCAATCACCAGCGCGAGCGGCGCGCCGGCGGGGCCCATGCGGTCTTCACCGGCGAGCAACTGCGCGGCCATGGCGAGACCGAAAGCGACGGTCTTGCCCGAGCCGGTCTGCGCGGAGACGACAAGGTCACGCCCCTCGGCTTCGGCTTCGAGGACGGCGGCTTGCACCGGCGTGGGTGCGGCATAGCCGCGTGCTGCCACGGCGGCGCCGAGGGCGGGGGGGAGTTTGGAAAAGGGCATAGGGCTTTCGGGGGAAGGACGTGTGCCCGGACATGCGTTGGCGGCCAGAACGCACCGCCTCCACGCCGGAAGATGCGCGCCCCATAGACCAATCGGAGCGGTTTGGCTTGTGTTGATTGCAGGGGGCCGGAATTTGCCCCCTCTTGTCAGCCGCAACGCGAGCGGACAAGCTGGCATTATAAAAACGACAGGAGGGGATGGCGATGGATTTTCGCGTGCGCGCGATGCGGCTGGCTTTGGGGGCGGTGGCCGCTTTACCGGGATTGGCGCTGGCCGCACCACCCGCCAATGGGCCCGTCAATGTGCCTGCCGATCCGGCGCTCGCACCCAAGCCCGCAAGCGCGGCGACGCTCGCGGCGCAACAGGCCGTGGCGGCAGCCTTGCCGCAGGAAGACGGGCGCGATGCTGCCTTTGCCGCGCAAGGTTTTGTGGCGAGCGCCGGTGATCCGGTGATCCGCGACGCTGCGGGCAAGCCGGTGTGGAACATGGCCGCCTATGACTGGGTTTCGGGCCCGGCGCCCGCAAGCGTGAACCCTTCGCTGTGGCGCGAGGTGGGCTTGCTCAGGAAGCACGGCCTCTACGCGGTGGCGGACGGGGTGTGGCAGGTGCGCGGGTTCGACGTTTCGAACATGACCGTGATCCGGGGCGCGACCGGTTGGATACTGGTCGATCCGCTGACCACGAAAGAGACGGCAGCGGCGGCGCTGGCGCTGGTCAACGCACAGTTGGGCGCAAGGCCGGTTTCGGCGGTAATCTACAGCCACAGCCACGCAGATCACTTCGGCGGCGTGCGCGGGGTTATTGCGGAGCCGGATGTGGCGGCGGGCAAGGCGCAGGTCATCGCGCCTGCCCATTTCATCGAGGAAGCGGCGAGCGAGAACATCCTTGCCGGCTCCGCAATGGGGCGGCGCGCGCAGTACCAGTTCGGCGGTGGGCTTGTGCCCGGCGCGCAGGGGCAGATGGGCAGCGGCATCGGGCTTGGCGTATCCTCCGGCACGATCACGCTGGTTGCGCCCTCTGATTCCATCAGCAAGACCGGCGAGACGCGGGTGGTCGACGGCGTGGCGATGGAGTTCCAGATCGTTTCGGGAAGCGAGGCGCCGAGCGAGCTCAACGTCTATCTTCCCGGGCCGAAGGTGCTGCTTTCGGCCGAGATGAGCACCTGTTCGCTGCACAATATCCTCACCCCGCGCGGGGCCAAGGTGCGCGATACGCGGGCTTGGGCGGGCTATCTGGATGAGGCGCTGCGGCTTTACGGTCCTCGCAGCGATGCGGTGATCTCGAGCCATTGCTGGCCGCGCTTCGGGCAGGCGGAAGTGAGCCGGATGCTGGCGAGCCAGCGCGACAACTACCGCGTGCTGCACGATCAAACCTTGCGGCTGATGAACCGGGGCGAGACTCCGGCGGAGATTGCGGAAGCTTTGGTGCAGCCCGCCAGCCTCGCGGCGGACTGGTTCAACCATGGCTACTACGGGACCTACAGCCACAATTCGAAGGCGGTCTATCAGTTCTATCTTGGCTGGTACGACGCGGTGCCCGCGAACCTGAACCCATGGCCCGCGGCCGAGCACGCCAAGCGGCTGGTTGCGGCAATCGGCGGGCCGGCCAAAGTGATCGCGCAAGCGCGGGCGGCGATGAAGGCCGGGGATTACCGCTGGTCGTCCGAACTGCTCAGCGCTGCGGTGTTCGCCGATCCTGCCAACAAGGCCGCGCGCGCCTTGCTGGCAGACAGCTATGAGCAGCAGGGCTATCAGGCGGAGAGCGCGATCTGGCGTAACCAGTTCCTTGCCGCCGCGAGCGAGCTGCGCAACGGGCGGATTGCCTCTGCCACATCAAGCCAGAGCCAGGACATGATCGCGGCGGTGCCGACGCAGCTGCTGCTCGATTCGGTGGCGACACGGATCGATCCGGCGAAGCTTGCGGGGCGGCACACCGCGATCAACCTCGTAATGCCCGAGCGCGGCGAGACGGCGGGCGTGGAATTGACCGGCACTGCGATGCTGGCGCGCATTGGCGCAGCGCCGGGAGCCACCGCGACACTGACAGCCCCGCGCCGCCTGCTGCTGGGGCTGCTGTTCCTGAAAATGCCGCTGGCGCAGCTGGAAATGGCGGGGCTCAAAGTGGAGGGCGACCGCGCGGCGGTGGAAGCGTGGCTGGCGGCGCTCGATCCGATGCCGGGGGCGTTCAATATCGCCGAACCGTGAGGGGTATCAGACCATCTTTTCGATGAGTATGGCGGCCCACACCGCCAGCGTGAGCGCGCCGCCGGCGATGGTCCAGCGGATAGCAAGGCGCAAGTGCCGGGCCTGCGCGTCTATGGAGTGAACGAAGCTGGCGAACAGGCGCTGGCGCAGCGCGGCATCGCCTTCCAGACCTTCGGCATCGAATTCCTCGCCCAGCAGCATGGCGCGCAAGGCGAGTGCGCAGGAGACGATCAGCGGCGCGATACCAATCAGGCTGGCGAGCACCAGCAGTGGCTGGGTGGCCGCGTCGACCGAAAGCGGTGCGCCGGGGCTGGCCGAGATCGGGTGGGTGCCGATGGTGATCATCAGCGCGTTGAACCCGAGCATCGCGCCCAGCCGCACCGAGAGATCGAGATCGCGGTTCTCGAGGAATTCGAGATCGGCAATGAAGCCCGGTTCGGGCGGCTCGCCGCGCATGTCGCGAAACGCGCGGAGCCGGGAGCGGAAGGACGTGGGGAGCATCGCCTGCGAGCGTAAAGCGATTTGCCTGCTCAGACCAGCCTGATCGGCCCGCGATACCGCGCGATGGCCTCGTCCGCCGTGAGCAGCGTGACGCCTTCTGCCATCGCCTGGGCGATGAGCAAGCGATCGAACGGGTCCTTGTGGATCGGCGGAAGCGAGGCGGCGGTAATGGCATGCGCGCTCGTCATCGCGAGTTCTGTCATGGCGTTGTCGAGGCAGCCACGCCGCACGAGGTGGGGATCGACATTGAAGTCCGGCCGCTGGAGCGCGTACTTGATTGCGATTTCCCAGATGCTCACAGCGCTGAAGGCGATCTCGTTGTCCCGGTCCTCGATCAGTTTGCGTGCCTTCTTGCTCAGCTTGTCCGGTGCAGCAGCGGTCCAGATGAGCAAGTGGGTGTCGAGCATCAGCTTCATGTGAACTTGTCGGGCCGATCACCGAACATGGCCTCGATGTCGTCCTTGAACGGCGTCTTGATATCGTTCGGCACATCGATCTGGCCTTGCAACCAGCCCAGTTTGCGCTTTTTCGGCGCTTCCTCGAGCGGGCCGAGCCGCGCGGTGGGCTTGCCGCCTTTTGCGACGATGATGTCCTCGCCAGCAGCAGCGCGCGCCACGAGCTTGGAGAGCTGGGTTTTGGCTTCGTGGATATTGACGGTATGCACGGCTGACTCCGGACTTAGCCAGATGAACTTAGTCCAGTCTGGCAGCACGATCAAGTCGCACCTGTCGTTGGCTCACCCCTTATACAACCCGTCGATCCGCGCCCCGTAGCGTGCCTTGATCTTGTGGCGACGGATCTTCATCGAGGGGGTCATTTCCTCGTTGTCGATGGTGAAGGGCTCGTCTGCCAAGGCGATCTGGCGGACTTTTTCGATCACCGAGAGGTCCTTGTTCACCCGGTCCACCGCGGCGCGGATCGCGGTGCGGAAAGCGGGGAGATCGGAGAGCGCGGCCATGTCGAACTTTTCGCCCTGCGCGCGCGACCATTCCATCGCCCATTCGGCATCGGGGACGATGAGCCCAACGATGTAGGGCCGCTTGTCGCCCGAGACCATCGCCTGCCCGATCTCCGGCTGAAGCGTGAGCATGCCCTCGATCCGCTGGGGGGAGACGTTGTCGCCCTTGTCGTTGACGATCATGTCCTTCTTGCGGTCGGTGATCTTGATGCGGCCCTTTGCATCGAAGTGGCCGATATCGCCGGTGTGGAGCCAGCCTGCCTGCGGGCCGTCCTGCGGGATGGCGCGCAGCGTTTCGGCATCATTGCGCCAATAGCCGTGCATGACGAGTTCGCCGCGCACGAGGATTTCGCCGTCGTCGGCGATCTTCACTTCGACCCCGCGCATTGGCGGGCCAACCGTGTCCATCGCGAGGCCCACCTTGGGCCGGTTGCAACTGATCACCGGACCGGATTCGGTCTGCCCATAGCCCTGCAGCATGGTGAGGCCCATGGCATCGAAGAACAGGCCGACATCGGGATTGAGCGGCGCGCCGCCCGAAACCATGGCCTTGATCCGGCCGCCGAAGCGCTGGCGGATCTTGGGGCGCAAGGTGCGTTCGATGAAGAAGTCCATCGGCGCATCGATCAGGCGGCGCAGCACATTGGCCCCCTCGGCCTTGCGCGCGCCGATCGCGAGGGCGCGGGCCATCAGATAGTTCGGCAGTTTGCCCTGCTTTTCGACCTGCTTCATGATCCGCGCACGCAGCACTTCGAACAGGCGCGGGACGACGACCATCAGCGTGGGGCGCGTCTCCTCGATATTGCTGGCGAGCTTTTCCAGCCCTTCCGCATAGTAGATCTGCGCGCCCATGCCGATGGGGAGGTACTGGCCGCCGGTGTGCTCGTAGGCGTGGCTCAGTGGCAGGAACGAGAGGAACGCCTCGGTTTCCTTGCCGGTGGGATCCCAGCCGAGGTCTTCGGCGAGGATATGCGCCGCACCATCGACATTGCACAGGATCGCGCCGTGGTGCTGGCACACGCCGCGCGGGGCGCCGCCGGTGCCGCTGGTGTAGATGATGCAGGCGGTTTCGCTGCGGCTGATCGCGGCCACGCGCGCCGCCACCGAAAGGCGCGCCGGGACGGCATCGCTGGCGGTGAGCGCCGACCAATCGTGGAAGCCGATGCGTTCGGACTGCATGCGGCGCAGCGGCTCCATGCCGATGATGTGCGCCACCTGCGTCGCGCTGAGGCAGGCGGTGAGCAGCGGCTGGGCAAGCTTGGTATTGGAGACGATGACCGCGCGCGCACCCGAGTTTTCGAGCACATGGGCGTGGTCACGCTCGGTGTTGGTGACATAGGCGGGCACGGTGACGAGCCCGGCGGCCATGATCGCGAGATCGGCGATGCACCATTCGGGGCGGTTTTCCGAGACGAGCACCACCCGGTCGCCCGGATCGAGGCCGAGGCTGCGCAGCGATTCCGCAAGACAGCAGACCTGATCCGCCGCCTCGCGCCAGCTCAGTGAAGTCCAGCTGCCGCCGCGCTTGGCCCAGAGGAACGGACGATCCCCGAAGAACTCCGCCCGATCGAGGAACATGGCGACGAGATTGGGATAGGACGCAAAATCGGAAAGCTGCACGGTATGACGATCCCCTGGCCCACTGGTGCCCGCACGGGCGGGCCTTTTGTTTGGCCCGGAAACTAGGAGTGCCGTCGCGGAAGGGCAAGCAGCCCTGTGGATATGGTTCAGGGCGAGGCAGTTGCGCCTTCGCTTCTGGGATCGGCAGCGCCGACCCAGTGGTACTTGCCGTTCTCGCCGGGGACCCATTCAATGGCATTGGCCTTGAGGCGCAGCGGCACCGCGACGACCTTGGTGTGGCCGAGTGCCTGAAGCGCCGGGACCATTGCGGCAAGCGGCGTGCCGGATTCTACCGCGAGCACGCCGGGGGCGGGCATCACGATGCCCTGCGCGATGGCCTCGCGCGCGGAGAGGTTCCAGTCGAGCGTGCCGATGATCACGCGGATCACCTGCGGCGGGATGGTGTAGCCGCCCGCCGCGCCCGCGATCAGGCGCAGGTGGCCATCGGGGCCATAGACCACGACCGGGCTCATCGAGCTGCGCGGGCGCTTGCCGCCTTCGACGCGGTTGGCGGTGGGCTTGCCATTGCGGTCGGGGGCGAGGTTGAAGTCGGTCAGTTCGTTGTTGAGGTAGTAGCCGCCGACCACGAGGCCCGAACCGAAGGCGCTTTCGACGGTGGAGGTGTAACTCGCGGCGTTGCCCCAGCGATCGACAGCGGCGAAGTGCGTCGTGCCGTTCTCGGGGATGGGGCCGGCCATGGCGAAGCGGTCGCTCGCGCCGGCGGGTTTGCCGGGGGCCACATCGGCCATCGTCGCGCTATCCGAAATCAGCGCCGAGCGCGCGGCGACATAGGCAGGGTCGATCAGCCCAGCGGTGGGCACCGGGACGAAATCGGGATCGGCGAGCCAGGTGTCGCGGTCGGCGAAGGCGAGCCGCTCCGCCTCGGCGATCAGATGCCACGCGGTGGGCGAGGCGGGGCCCATGGCCTTGAGATCGAAGCGTTCGAGCATGCCCAGCGTCTGTAGCACGGTCACGCCGCCGGCCGAGGGCGGGCCCATGCTGCACACCCGCCACACACGGTAGCGGCCGCAGACGGGATCGCGCCGCTTGGCCTTGTAACCCGCCAGATCGGCGGTGGACATCGGCGCGGGGTTGCGGGGGCTTGTGCCGACCTTGGCGGCGATCGCCTTGGCATTGCCGCCCAGATAGAAGCTGTCCGCCCCGAGCGCGGCGATCTTTTCGAACGTGGCGGCGAGTGCAGGGTTGCGCACCACGGTGCCGACAGGGAGCGGTGCCCCGTCCGCCCCGAAGAACAGGGCGCGCCCGGCGGGATCGAGCCCGGCAATATCGGGCGCCAGGGCCAGCGTGCTGGCAAGCCGCGGTGTGATCGCGAAGCCATCGCCTGCGAGCCGGATTGCCGGGCCGAACAGCACGCGCCACGGAAGCTTGCCACTGCGGGCATGTACCGTGGCGGCAAGGCGCAAGTTCCCCGGCACCCCGACGCTGCGCCCGCCGGGGACGGCGTCGCTGTGGCTCAGCACCTTGCCATCGGCGGTGAACCAGTTCGGCGTCGCAGCGGCAGGCGCCATCTCGCGCCCGTCAAAGCTTTCGACCGTGCCAGCCGCGTCGGCCGTCACGAGAAAGCCGCCGCCGCCGATGCCGGAGCTCTGCGGCTCGACCACGGTGAGCGCAAGCATGACGGCAATCGCGGCATCGGTGGCCGATCCGCCAAGGCGCAGCATTTCCGCCCCTGCTGCCGCAGCGCGCGGATCGGCGGCCGTGACGACGCCCATGTCCTCCGCCGCGAGCGGTGCGGTGGGTGCAGGCGCGTTTGCGGGCCGGGCCGCGTTGGGCAGCGGCGCGCAAGCCTGGGCAAGAACGAACAGCGCGGCGGGCGCAAGCGAGCGGACGAAACGGAAAGCCATAGTGCAGCGTTATGCACTGCCGACGGCCTCGGCAATGCTGCACATGCCTTCGGCGCTCACGCGCTTGGCGAGGCCGTCGACGATCCGCCGCACGAGGCCCGGTCCTTCATAGACCAGCGCGCTGTAGATCTGGATCAGGCTCGCCCCGGCGCAGATCCGTGCCCAGGCATCGTCCACGCTGGCGATGCCGCCCACACCGATCAGCGGAAGGGTGCCGCCGGTGGCGGAGCGAAAATCGCGCAGCACCTGCAGTGCCAGCGGGCGCAGCGGTTCGCCCGAGAGGCCGCCGGTCTCTACCGCGAGCGGCGAGCGCAGCGAAGGGCGGGTGATCGTCGTATTGCTCACGATCAGTGCGTCGAGCCGTTTGTCGATCGCGATCTTGCAGATGGCATCGATATCGGTGCTGGTGAGATCGGGGGCGAGTTTCAGGAACAGCTTGGTCGGCAGAGCGCCGCGCGCCTCGATCACGGAATCGAGCAGTTCTGCCAGCGCGGCGGGATCCTGCAGCGCGCGCAGGCCCGGCGTATTGGGCGAGCTGATGTTGACAGTGAGGTAGCTGGCAAGCGGCGCCATGATCCGGGTCATTGCTGCATAATCGGCGATGCGGTCTGTCGAATCCTTGTTGGCCCCGATATTGGCACCGACGACCCCGGACCGATTCTGCCGGGCGGCGAGACGTGCCGCCACCACCTGCGCGCCCGCGTTGTTGAAGCCCATGCGGTTGATCACCGCGTTGTCCTCGACAAGGCGGAAGAGGCGTGGCTTGGGGTTGCCCTCTTGCGGGCGCGGGGTGACCGTTCCCGCCTCGACAAAGCCGAAACCCAGGCCGAGCAGCGCGTCCGGCACTTCGCCGTTCTTGTCGAACCCGGCGGCGATGCCCACCGGGTTGGGAAAGACGAGGCCTGCGACTCGCTGGCACAGCAGGGGCTGCGGCGCGGCGCGGCCCGCACGCGGCGCCGCGGAGAGGGCAGCGATCGTGAGGCGATGGGCAGTCTCGGCGGGAATGCGGAACAGCAGGGGGCGGCAAATCGAGTAGAGCATGCTTGGGCGTTTCCCTCCGGCCCGATGACGGGGTGCGGCGTTCTATTGCCGCCCCGCGCGAGCACGCCAAGCTGCAATTACAACCAATTTGTCGGTTAACCGGCTGTTAAGCAATGAATTCGTTCGGCTGTGGCTTGTGTGCCACCGATTTTGTCGAATCCGTACAATTCTTATGTGTTGCAGTGTCCTAATCAAAACGTGCGACCCGAAGGGCTCGGTGCAGAAATGCATTCGAGTTCTCGACTTCATGGCGGCTCGTGCCCTGGCACGGCCGCCTTTTTTTCGTCTGTCGCCCTCATCCCGCTGGACCTGAACGGCCACCCGCACACCTGACATTTTCGGGCATGGCGCACGGCTTGCGCTGGGGCCGTCCATCGCCTAGATAACCGGAGCATATCAGTCCGATTTCAGATCGGATCGAATTTTACCGGGAACAGCCGCAATGCGACTTTCAAGCATGGCCGACTATGCCGTGGTGACGATGACCGCCGCAGCGCGTCATTGCGGGCGCCATGGCGTAGGCGAAGCGCGGGTTTCGGCGCAGCAGCTGGCCGACGAGACCGGGCTGCCGGTGCCGACGGTACAGAAGCTGGTGAGCAAGCTTGCCGCGGCCGGACTGCTCAAATCGTCGCGCGGGCTGGGTGGCGGGCTCAAGCTGGCGCGGCCGGCGGCGGCGATTTCGCTGGCCGATATTGTCGAGGCGGTCGAAGGGCCGATCGCGTTGGCGCCGTGCAGCGTGCATGGCCGCCATGATTGCACGCTGGAAGCCGATTGCACCGTGCGCCCGCACTGGCCGCAGGTCGATGCCGCGCTGCGCGGGGCACTCGCGGGCGTGCCGCTGACGCAACTGACGCGCCCGGTGCCAAAAGTGGCTCAGGCAGGAGCACCGGCATGAGCGAGGATACGGGTATCGAGATGGGCGTTGAAGTGCGTGATCAGGCTGCGCGTGATGCAGCGGCGCGCGTTGCCGATTACGAGCATGGCTGGTCATCGGACATCGAGCAGGAGTACGGCCCCAAGGGTCTTTCCGAAGACACGGTGCGCTATATCTCGGCCAAGAAGGACGAGCCGGAGTGGATGCTGGAGTGGCGGCTCAAGGCCTATCGCCACTGGCTGACGATGCCGACGCCGGAATGGGCCAAGCTCAATATCCCGCCGATTGATTACCAGGCAGCCTATTACTGGGCAGCACCCAAGGCCAAGCCCAAGCTCGGCAGCCTTGACGAGGTCGATCCCGAGATCCTGCGCATCTACGAAAAGCTCGGCATTCCGCTTGAAGAGCAGAAGGTGCTCGCGGGTGTCGAGGGCGCGCGCAAGGTGGCGGTCGATGCGGTGTTCGACAGTGTTTCGGTGGCGACGACCTTCCGCAAGGAACTGGAAGCGGCGGGCGTGATCTTCCGCTCGATCAGCGAGGCGATCCGCGAATATCCGGAGCACGTGCGCAAGTGGCTGGGCCGGGTCGTGCCGATGCAGGACAACTTCTTTGCGGCGCTTAACTGCGCGGTCTTTTCGGATGGCACCTTCGTCTACATCCCGGAAGGCGTGCGCTGCCCGATGGAGCTCTCCACTTATTTCCGCATCAATGCGGAAAACACCGGCCAGTTCGAGCGCACGCTGATCGTGGCCGACAAGGGGTCCTATGTCTCGTACCTCGAAGGCTGCACCGCCCCGCAGCGCGACGAGAATCAGCTGCACGCCGCGGTGGTCGAACTCGTCGCGCTCGACGATGCCGAGATCAAGTATTCCACCGTGCAGAACTGGTATCCCGGCGATGCGGACGGCAAGGGCGGCATCTACAACTTCGTGACCAAGCGCGCGCTGTGCCAGGGCGCGCGGAGCAAGGTTAGCTGGACACAGGTCGAAACCGGATCTGCGGTGACGTGGAAGTACCCCAGCTGCGTGCTCAACGGCGAAGGCTCGGTCGGTGAGTTCTATTCGGTGGCGGTGACCAACAACCACCAGCAGGCCGATACCGGCACCAAGATGATCCACAACGGCAAGAACACCCGCTCGACCATCGTGTCGAAGGGGATCAGCGCCGGCAAATCGAACAACACCTATCGCGGCCTCGTCCGCGTCGCCCCGCAGGCCGAGGGCGTGCGCAACTTCACCCAGTGCGATTCGCTGCTGCTGGGCGCTGAGTGCGGCGCGCATACGGTGCCCTATATCGAGGTGCGCAATCCGAGTGCGACGATCGAACACGAAGCGACCACGAGCAAGATTTCCGATGACCAGCTGTTCTATGCGATGCAGCGCGGCCTCGCGCAGGAAGATGCCATCGCGCTGATCGTGAACGGTTTTGCGCGCGAAGTGCTGCAACAGCTGCCGATGGAATTCGCGGTAGAAGCGCAGAAATTGCTGGGAATCTCGCTTGAGGGGTCGGTCGGGTGAGCGATGCGATGACCCTTACCGTGCGCCCCGTGGCAGCCGATGATGCCGCCGAACTCGCCGAGCTGCTCAACGCGGTGATCGCGGCGGGCGGGACGACCGCGCTGCAGGAACCCTTCACGCCCGAGGCGCTGGATGCGGCCTATCTGACCGGGCCGAACGTCCACTGCTGCTTCGTGGCGGAGGACGAGGACGGCACCTTGCTCGGCTTCCAGACGTTGGGGCGTTATCCGGGTCTGCCCGAGGATGTTGGCGATATCGGCACTTTCGCGCGGCTCGGCGGGACGCAGCGCGGGATCGGTTCGGCGCTGTTCGCCGCGACCACTCGGCGCGCCACGGAACTCGGCCTCAGCGCGATCAACGCGACGATCCGCGGCGACAATACTGGCGGCCTCGCGTTCTACACCAAACAGGGCTTCGTCGATCACGGCGCGACGCCGGGCGTGCCGCTTCAGGACGGGACGCCGGTGGACCGCGTGCACAAGCGGTTCGTGCTGGCAGCAGAAGCCCCGGCCAAGCGCAAGCTTTCGGTGCGTTTCGGCGGGGACGATGCGCCGACCCTGCAGAAGAAGGGGCGCGGCTGGGCGATTTCGGAATCGCGGCTCGATGTCTTGCACGAGCGTGCACGGGAGATGCGCCGCAACCCCGGCCCGGCGCAGGAAGCGCTGGCCGATGCGCTCACCCGCGTCGAGACTGGCGGCTACAGCTTCAAGCAGCAGGCGGTGATCGGCTCTGCAATCGTCGATTTCGCCTGCAAGCAACTGATGCTGGTGGTCGAGATCGACGGCGATGCCGATGCTGCCTTCACCGCCGCGCGCGACAAGAGCCTGACCGAAGTGGGCTACCGGGTGGTGCGCATTGCCGCTGCCGATGTGCTCGCCGATCCTGATGCCGCCGCGCAGCGCATTTCCGATGCGATGCGCAGCCTCCACACTGAACGCCGCGCCAGGCGATCTGCCCCCAGGCGCGCCGCGCCGCGCTCACCCCGGAACTACTGATGCTCAAGATTGACAACCTTTCCGCCACCGTTGCCGAAAAGCCGATCCTCAAGGGGCTTTCGCTCACGATCAACGCGGGAGAAATCCATGCCATCATGGGCCCCAACGGCGCGGGCAAATCGACGCTGGGCTACACGCTGGGCGGTAGGCCCGGTTATGCAGTGACCGGCGGTTCGGTGGAGTTTGACGGGCAGGACCTGCTCGCGCTTGAGCCGCATGAGCGTGCGGCGGCGGGGCTGTTCCTCGGCTTCCAGTATCCGGTCGAGATCCCCGGCGTGTCCAACCTGCAGTTCCTGCGCGAGGCGCTCAATGCCCAGCGCAAGGTGCATGGGCTTGAGCCGCTTTCGGGCGCGGCCTTCATCAAGCTCGCCAAGGAGCAGGCGGGCCTGCTGCGGTTTGACATGGACATGCTCAAGCGCCCAGTGAACGTCGGCTTCTCAGGCGGCGAAAAGAAGCGCGCCGAGATGGTGCAGATGGGCATCCTCGCGCCCAAGCTGGCGATCCTGGACGAGACCGATAGCGGCCTCGACATCGACGCGCTGCGCATCTGCGGCGAGGGCATCAACGCGATCATGAGGAAGCCCGACAAGGCCGTGCTGCTGATCACGCATTACCAGCGCCTGCTCGATTACGTGAAGCCGGACTTCGTCCACGTGCTCGCGGGCGGGCGGATCGTGAAGTCGGGCGGGGCGGAACTGGCGTTGGAACTCGAAGAGCACGGCTATGAGGCGGTGGCGGCATGAGCCTGCTGCTTGCCCTTGCAGCGGCGGCGCAGGCGGCGGAGCCTGCTGCGCCCGCTGCCCCGGCCCCTGCGATGCCAGCGGCGTTTCTCGGCGAGTGGGCGCCTTCCGGGGCGCTGTGCGGCGACAAGTATGCGCGCCGCATCGTGACGGCCTCGATGAACACCGAGGGCGACTATTGGGGCGTGGTCAAGGCGGTCGAGACGCTGGGCGAACGGCATGTCCTGGTGCGCGAAGGCGATGATGATTTCGGCGTTTCGCTGACGGCGGACTATGTGCTGAGCCCCGATGGCCGGATGCTGGTGCTCCACGTGCTGGAGCGCAGCGGTGCCAAGGTTTCGGAAAGCCCCATCCCGATGGTGCGCTGCGAGACGTCCAATGGCTAGTCTGGCGCTCCCCACCCGCCCCCTGCCCACGAAGAGGGATGAAGCCTACCGCTACGCCGATCTGGCCGCGCTGGCACCGCTCTGGCCGGTGGCTGTGCAGGAAATCCGCGTCGCCGCCGGGCAGAGCGAGGCGCTGGCAATCTCCGCGCGCTCCGACAGCGCCGAGGCACGCGAACTTCTGATCACGCTGGAAGATGGCGCCAGTTTCGACCTGCGCGTGCTGAACGCTGGCCATGCCTATGGCCGCATCGCCGTCACTGCCGTGCTGGGCAAGGGCGCGTCGTTCCACTTCGGCGCAGCGCAACTGGGCGGCGGGGCGCAGACCTTGGAGATCGTCACCGAGGTGCGGCATCTGCAGCCCGATGCGGTGAGCCGGCAGGTCGTGCGTTCGGTGCTCGGCGGGCAGGCAACCGGCACCTATCTCGGCAAGGTCCATGTCGCGCGCGGGGCGATCGGCACCGATGGCGAGCAATCAATTCGCGCGATGCTGCTGGAGCGCACGGCGACGGCCAATGCGCGGCCCGAACTTGAAATTTACGCTGACGACGTGAAGTGCGCGCATGGCTGCGCGGTGGGCGAGCTCGATCCGCAAGGCCTGTTCTACCTGCAATCGCGCGGGCTGCCGCCAGCCGAGGCCAAGAAGCTGATGCTGCACGCCTTTATTGCCGAAGCCTTCGTCGGTGCGCCCGATGCCGAGGCGTTGACCGAAGCCGCGCTGGCCGGGCTGGAGAACTTGCTGTGAGCACCGATACCCTTGTCCGCACTGACGCATGGCCCGGCCTGCTGAACGGGGAGGGCAAGCGCTGGCACTACCTTGATACCGCCGCCACCGCGCAGAAGCCGCAAGTCGTGATCGACGCCATGAGCCGCGCGATGGGCGCGGATTATGCGACGGTGCACCGGGGGGTCTATACCCGCTCCGCCGAGATGACGCTGGCCTACGAAGCCGCGCGGCGCACCGTGGCGGCGCTAATCGGCGGTCGCGAGGAAGAGCTGGTCTTCACGCGCGGGGCGACCGAGGCGATCAATCTCGTGGCACAGTCGTGGGGTGTGGCCAACCTCAAGCCGGGCGACCGCGTGCTGCTCTCGCAGCTTGAGCACCATTCGAATATCGTGCCGTGGCAGCTGATCCGCGAACGGACGGGCCTTGAAATCGACGTCTGCCCGCTGACCGAGGACGGTCAGATCGATCTCGATGCGGCGGAGCGGATGCTGACCTCGGCGCACAAGCTGGTGGCCTTCGCGCATGTTTCGAACGTGCTCGGCTCGGTGCTCGATGCGCCGCGCGCGGTGCGGCTGGCGCATGCCGTCGGCGCAAAGATCCTGCTCGATGGCTGCCAGTCGGCGGCGCGGTTGCCGGTCGATGTCGCGGCACTGGGCTGCGATTTCTACGTGTTCTCCGCGCACAAGCTCTATGGGCCGACCGGGATCGGCGCGCTCTGGGCGAAGGCGGATATCCTCTCGGCGATGCCGCCTTGGCAGGGCGGCGGCTCGATGATCGACCGCGTGACCTTTGCGCAGACGACCTGGGCGCCCGCACCGCAGCGCTTCGAGGCGGGCACGCCCGCGATTGTCGAGGCGATTGCCTTTGGCGCGGCGGTGGATTTCCTGACCGGCACGGGGCTGGACGTGATCCACGTGCACGAGGCGCGGCTGGTTGCGCTGGCGCACACCGAACTGGGCCGCCTCAACGCGGTGCGCCTGTTCGGACCCGCTGACAGCGCCGGGATCGTCAGCTTCGCGCTCGAAGGCGTGCACCCGCACGATCTCGGCACGATTCTCGACGAGGAGAACGTGGCGATCCGCGCAGGGCATCACTGCGCGCAGCCGCTGATGGAGCACTTGGGCGTGCCGGCAACGGCGCGCGCGAGTTTCGGGATTTACAGTGACGAAAGCGATGTCGCGGCGCTGGTGCGCGGCATCGAGCGGACCCTAAGGATATTCGGATGAACCGGATCGAGATCGAGGAAGTCGAAGGCGTAGAACCGCCGCGCCGTGCGCGGGTGGAGGAGGCTGTTGAGACCCCCGCAGAGAAGCTTGAGCGCAAGCGCGACTATCTGGAAGGCTTCCTTTCGGAAAAGCCCGCAGATGCAGCGCCGGGCGAGCCAGGCGGCGATATCTACGAGGGCGTAGTGGCCGCGCTGCGCGAGATCTTCGACCCCGAGATTCCGGTCAACATCTATGACCTCGGCCTGATCTACGGGGTCGATGTCAGCCCCGAAGGCTCGGTCGTGGTGTCGATGACGCTCACCACGCCGAATTGCCCGGTGGCCGAATCGATGCCCGCAGAAGTCGAGCTGCGCGTGGAGGCGGTGCCCGGCGTGCGCGACGCCGAGGTCAATCTGGTGTGGGAACCGGCCTGGGACCCGCAGAAGATGAGCGATGACGCCAAGCTTGAACTTGGTATGCTCTGAACAAGCCCCATATAGGTGAAGCCATGACCACCGAAGCCCCCGCCCGCCCCAAAGTCCGCCAGCGCCCCGCTGCAGTGATCCTCACGCCCTCGGCCGAGGCGCGGATCGCCAAGCTGATGGCGAGCGCGCCGGAAGGGGCGATCGGCGTGAAGCTTTCCACCCCGCGCCGGGGCTGCTCGGGGCTGGCCTATTCGGTGGACTATGTCGAAGCGGCCAATCCGATGGACGAGCGGATCGAGACGCCGGGCGGCACCTTCTTCATCGACGGCGGATCGGTCCTCTATCTGATCGGCAGCACGATGGAATGGCAGGAGGATGATTTCACCGCCGGTTTCGTGTTCGAGAACCCCAATGCCAAGGGATCCTGCGGCTGCGGGGAAAGCTTCACGGTCTGACCGGAGTGGCCACACCCATCGCCGAACTGCGCGCACGGATCGCCGCGCAGCGCACTGACAATCCGGCGATGTATGGTGCGGTCGATTTTGCGATCCATCCCGAGCGGCTGCTGCTCGATGGGAACATCGCAGGTAGCGAACTGCGCACCTATCCCAAGGTTGCAGCCAAGCTGCTCGAAGATCGCGCGCTGATGGAGCGCATAGGCGCCTACACGATGATGGGCGATGCGCTGGCCGATCCCTATGCCGCGCTGATGCCGGAGTATGGCTTCAAGCGGCTCGTCGATATGCTGGTCGAGGCCTGCGACAAAGGCCTTGAAAAAGTTGATGGCGCACCGTCGGAACTGGTCACGTTCATTCGCTCGATGGAAGCGACGCCCGCGTGGGTGAACATGCCGATGGTCGAGGAAGGCGCGCGGCTGCAGCGCGTAACCTTTGCCAATGTCGCGCCCTGGGCGATCCGCGGGGCTTTCATCGCCACCTTCATGAACAAGTATGCCGCGCTTCCCATGGCGCTGACCGGCACGCTTTCCAACAAGACCGCCGCACGCCGGATCAAGGAAACCGCGACGTTCTTCGGCACTTCGGTGCTGCCGGGCGCGCTCGCCCGCTTCGGCCCCGGCTTCAAGGCGGCGGCGATGGTGCGGCTGATGCATTCGATGGTGCGCTTCAACGTGCTGTCGAACGGCAAATGGGATCAGACGGTCTACGGCATTCCGATCCCGCAAGTGGATCAGATGCCGGCGGGGCTGATCTCGGACTTCCTCATTTCGTCCAAGGTGCTCAAGGAAGGTCGCAGCGACTTCACGCCAGAAGAGCGCGCGCAGATCGAGCTTTCGCGTTACCGCTGTTTCCTGCTGGGCTTGCCGGCGGACCTGTTGGCCGAGACGCCGCAAGGGATCGTCGATGCGTGGAACGCCCGCGCGCTTTCGCTGCGCGCCGGGTTTGATGAGGCAACCTGCGGCGGCCTGCTGCGCGCGACGATGGAAGCCGATCTGATCGACACGACAACCCCGCAAGGGCAGATGCGCGCGCGGCTCGAACGCTCGTTCGCCAAGGTCTATTTCATGCAGAACTTCTGCGACGGCAGCGAGAAGGCGGCAGCGCGCTTCGGGGTGAAGATCCGCGCCATCGACAGGATGCGCGCGGCGGCGGTCGGCGTTGGCCTCATGGGGCAGATGCGGCTCTATGGCGTCGCCGCGAAAACCCCGGTCGTGCGGCACCTGGCGGACCAGCGACTGGTCGGCAAAGTGCGCGGCTACCTCGGCAGCCTCGGGCATGCCGAATTCACCACCGATGCGACGAAGTACAAGCCTGCAGCGTGATCGGCTGTTTCAGGGTGGCCGAATCAAAGCGGCCCGGCGCCGCCTTGCGCGTCAAACCAGCAAGCTATAGCCGCCGCAGGCGGATCGGCACGGGCTCTGCCAGCAGTGCGTCGACTTGCCGCGAGCCCAGCGGGCGTGCGAACTCAACGCCGAGCCGCGCGCGGTCCGACCAGCGAATGATCGCGCGGGTGACGACGCCGCCGAAATCGATCTCGACGAACTGGCCGCTCGCGCCATCGGCAAGATCGTTGCTTTCGATCTGGCAACCATAGCGCGAGATATCGAAGATCCGCTGCACGCGCCCCGGGGCGCTATCGCCCCCGCGCTGACGCTGCACGCGGCGATTGTCCACCGCGACGTCTTGCGACAGCATTCTGGCCGGAATGTGCATAGAGATCCCCTTGCGATGGGGCCCTTATGCAGGAGCGCGGGTAAACGCTTCCTGTTGTAGCAATGGCTAATTTCACGTGAAGGGCGGCTTCACCCCTCGGCCAGAAACGCCAGCAGAGCCGCTTCCAGCGGGTCGGTCCGGCCGTCTGCGCCGATCCTGCCATCCAGCCAGGATTGCTCAGGCGAAGTGAGCGCTGCCTCTGCCCCCGCCTCGCCGGCAAAGTCGCGCGCGGGTGCGTTCGCAAGCAGGTCCTGCGCCGCCGAGCGCAGATCCTTCGCGCCGACCCGGCTCATGCGGCTGAAGAACGATCCGAAACTGCTCGACCTCTCGTTCATGAAGCCTTCGAGTTCGGCAGCGCGGTCGCGGGTGATCGCGCGGCCGCCGGTCCAGCCCTGCAGGTAATTGCCTACGCCCTGCACGAAAAGGCGCTGCCATTCGGGCGCATTGTCTGCGCCGAGCGTGGCATCCTTGATGCGGAACAGCATTTCGGCCTCGCGCTGGCTCACCGCCGCAGGGCGATCGCCGCCGCTGGCGAAGATCACGCGGCGCAGCAGCTTGCATTCGGCCTGCGTGATGGAGCCGGCGTCGAGCGCCCCGCCCCCGAGTATACTGGCATCGCGCGTCGGCCCTTCGCCGGTGAGCACGGCGCGCTCGATCTGGGCGAGCGCATAGTCCTTGAGGTGGTCCGGCGTGCCGAGCGCCTTTTCGAGGACGCGGACGAGGAGTTCGAGTTCGGCTGCCGAATCGAGGCGGCCATCATGATCGAGCCGGGCGATGAGCCAGTCGGCGGTCGCATCGGCGACATAGCCGCGCGGCTCGGTGCCATTGAGCGCGTATTCGCCCACCGCTTCGACAAGGAAGTCGACCCATTCAGGGCTCTTGGCGGAAACCACATCGTTGATCGCGAGAATGGCCTCGGCCTCGGTCTGGTCGATCCGGCCATCGGGCCACGCGGCGCGGCGCAGCGCCAGCACTTCATCGGCGGTGATCACGCCATCGGCAGCCGCCTGGCGAGCAAGCTCGGGGAAATTGATCGTCATCGGCAGTCCGTCCGCTAGTCTGGTGGCGCAGACCTATGGACCGGAGAGGGTTTATTTGGCGTTACCCATGGCGCTCCGCGCGCCAGGCAGATCAGCCTAGTAAGCGGAGGACGGCCATGAGCGCGGATGCCGCCAGCAGGAAACCGACAAAGGTGCGCCAGACGGGATCGCTGACTTTGCCGAAGGCGAGCGAACCGAGGTGATTGCCGGCCAGCACCGGAGCGAACAGCAGGAGCGCGAAGAGTGCATCGCGCCACGAGGCGAGTCCCAGCGCGAGGGCGGCCGTGGTGCTGGCAGCGGAGGTCAGCAAGAACACGGTGAGCATCGAGGCGCGCGCCACCTCGCGCGGGATCGGGCGGCGGAGATAGTAGGGCACCACGGGCGGGCCGGGCATGCCGGCGAATCCGGTGAGAAGGCCCGCCGCCGCGCCGGTCAGCCTGGTTTCGAGGTTGCCGGGGGCGTGGCCGGGCTTTGCGGGCAGCAGGACCATCACGAAAGCGCCGATGGCCACGACCGCAATCAGGACGCGGGCGACTGCAGGCGGCGTCGCGAACAGCGCAAGCAGGCCCAGCGGGGTCATCAGCATGGCGAGGCCGCCGATCATGCCGGCGCTCTTCTCGCCCACGTTCCACACCTTGCGCGCGCCGACGAGGCCGATCAGCAGGCCGAGCATGTTGGAGACGACCACCGCCTCTCCCGGGCGGATGACAAGCGCGATCAGCGGAACCAGCAGGATCGCCATGCCGAAGCCCGCAAGGCCGCGCACAAAGGCCGCGACGAACGCCGCCAGCACGCAGAGCGCCAGCGAAAGCAGCGGCAGGTCGAGCAGTGCGATCAGTTGCGCAGGTCCGGCGGGGTCGCTTCGGCCCGTAGCATTGCGATGGCTTCGGCCAGCGGCATCACCTTCTGGTGCTGTTCACCCAGCGTGCGGATGGCGACAGTGCCTTCCTCCGCCTCGCGCTTGCCGACCACCAGCAGGTAGGGGACCTTCTGCAAGGAGTGCTCGCGCACCTTGTAGTTGATCTTCTCGTTGCGCAGATCGGATTCCACGCGGATGCCGGCGGCGCGCAGCTGCTCTGTGGCGGCGAGCGCATAGTCGTCCGCGTCGGAGACGATGGTGGCGACCACGGCCTGCACCGGGGCAAGCCATGCAGGCAGACGGCCGGCGAAGTGTTCGATCAGGATGCCGATGAAGCGTTCATACGAACCGAAGATCGCGCGGTGGAGCATGACCGGGCGGTGCTTTTCGCCGTCTTCGCCGACATAGGCGGCATCGAGCCGATCCGGCAGCACGCGGTCGGACTGGATCGTGCCGACCTGCCAGGTGCGGCCGATCGCGTCGGTCAGGTGCCATTCGAGCTTCGGCGCATAGAACGCGCCTTCGCCGGGGAGTTCTTCCCAGCCGTATTCCGGCGTGGCGAGACCTGCTTCGACCACTGCATTGCGCAGCTCGGTCTCGGCCATGTCCCACATCTCTTCGGTGCCGAAGCGCTTTTCCGGGCGTAGCGCGAGCTTGATCGAATAGGTGAAGCCGAAGTCCTTGTAGATCCGGTCCGCCAGTTCGCAGAATGCACGCACTTCGGAGACGATCTGGTCCTCGCGGCAGAAGATATGCGCGTCATCCTGCGTGAACTGGCGCACGCGCATCAAGCCGTGGAGCGCGCCGTGCGGTTCGTTGCGGTGGCAGCAGCCGTTCTCGTAGAGGCGCAGGGGCAGCTCGCGGTAGGACTTGAGGCCCTGCCGGAAGATGAGCACGTGCGCCGGGCAGTTCATCGGCTTGAGCGCCATCCAGTCGGCCTCGCCGCTGATCACCGGGCCTTCATCCTCGGTGTTCGGCACTTCGTCGGGGATGACGAACATGTTCTCGCGGTACTTGCCCCAGTGGCCGGACTGCTCCCACTGGCGCGCGTCCATCACCTGCGGGGTCTTGACCTCGCGGTAGCCGGCGCCGTCGATGGCGCGGCGCATATAGGCCTCCAGCTCGCGCCAGATGCGGTAGCCCTTGGGGTGCCAGAACACGCTGCCGTGCGCTTCCTGCTGGAGATGGAACAAGTCCATCTCCGCACCCAGCTTGCGGTGATCGCGCTTGGCGGCTTCTTCCAGCCGCATGAGGTGCGCATCGAGCTGCTTCTTGTTGAGCCAGCCGGTCCCGTAGACGCGGCTGAGCATCGCATTGGCCTGATCGCCGCGCCAGTACGCACCCGAGACCCGCGTGAGCTTGAAGGCCTGCGGATCGAGCTTGCCGGTGGAGGCAAGGTGCGGCCCGCGGCACATGTCGAGCCAGTCATCGCCCGACCAGTAGACCGTCAGTTCCTCTTCCTTGGGAAGTTCGGCGGCCCATTCGGCCTTGAAGCTCTCGCCCTGCTGCAGCCAGCGGCTGATCAGCTGCTCGCGGCTCCACACTTCGCGGCGGAGCGGTTTGTCCGCTGCGATGATCTTGCGCATCGCTTCCTCGATCGCCGGAAGGTCGTCCTCGGTGAAGGCGCGGTCCTTTGGTGCGAAGTCGTAGTAGAAGCCGTCGTCGGTGCTTGGACCGAAGGTGATCTGCGTGCCGGGAAACAGCGCCTGCACGGCTTCGGCCAGCACGTGCGCATAATCATGGCGCACGAGTTCGAGCGCATCGGCTTCATCGCGCGTGGTCACGAGTGCGAGCGCGGCGTCGCCTTCGAAGGGGCGGGTGATGTCGAACAGTTCACCGTTCACGCGCGCGCCGATGGCGGCCTTGGCAAGGCCCGGGCCGATCGCGGCGGCAATGTCTGCCGGAGTGGTGCCCGGCGCGACTTCACGCACGGAACCATCGGGCAGGGTGATCTTGAACATTTCGGACATGGACGCTCTCGCTGATAATCAGGGGCGCTTTGGCAGAAACCGGCCTTCGCCGGAAGGGGGCAGAAACCGGCCTTCGCCGGAAGGGGGCAGAAACCAGCCTTCGCCGGAAGGGGCCAGAAACCGGCGCGCTTTCGGCAATAGTGATTGTGACTGTTTGACCTCTCGGCTGGCGCTGGCACAAGGGCGGCATGATCCAGCACTTCACGCTGCCTTCGGGCGAACGCATGGCCTATCGTTTCGCGCCCGGTACAGGCCCCGTCATCGTGTTCCTGCCCGGCTACATGTCCGATATGAGCGGGGGCAAGGCGCAGGCGGTGATCGCCTATGCCGAGGCCAAGGGGCGAGCCTGCCTGCTGCTCGACTATACCGGCCTCGGCCAAAGCGAGGGCGCATTTGCGGAGAAGTCGCTGCCGCTGTGGCGCGACGAGGTGATCGCGCTGCTGGACGCGCTGGCCATCGAAAGCATGATCCTCGTCGGGTCCAGCATGGGCGGCTGGCTGATGTTGCTGCTGGCCGAGGCGCTTGGAAACCGCGTCGCAGCGCTTGTCGGCCTCGCCCCCGCGCCCGATTTTTCCGAATGGGGCTTCGAGGCAGCGCAGAAGGCCGTGTTTGCGCGCGGCGAGACGGTTTATGAGGACAATCCCTATGGCCCGGAGCCGACGCCCACTTATGCGAAGTTCTGGGCGGCGGGGCAGGAATGCCTGCTGCTGGCGCGCAGTATCGCATTCGATGGGCCGGTGCGGCTGATCCACGGGCAGGCGGACCGCGATGTGCCGTGGGACATTTCGATCAGGCTCGCCGCTGCGCTGCGTTCAGCCGATGTGCAGGTCCATCTGATCAAGGACGGGGACCACCGCCTTTCGCGCCGGTCGGATATTGCCGTGCTGCTTGGCCAGCTGGACACGCTGGGCGAGGCCTGAAGGACCGTTGATGCTCATCCTGCTTTCTGCCCTGCTTGCTGCCGAACCCCTGCTGCCAGTGCAGGCGGCGCCGGACGTCTGGCATCAGATCGGCCCCAACCCGCGACAGTACGAACCCTCACCGCTGCCGATCCCGCGCCGCAAGCGCGTGACCGAAGTGCCGCCGCCGGTCCCCGGTGAAACGCCCCCCGCGACCCAGACCGGCATTCCCGCCGCGCCAGTGCAGGCATCCGCGCCGAGGCTGACGCGCTACACGCTTTGCCTTGCGGCGGGTGACAAGGATCTGACCTCCGGCATCGCTGCCGCGCGCGCGTGGCTTGCCGAAGCGAGCAAGGCTGCCACGCCCGACACGGCACACGGCGCTGCCGCGCAGTGCCTCGGCCAGTTGCTGCTGCAACAGGGCGATTCCGCCGGTGCCGAAGCGGCCTTCATCGAAAGCGCCGGGCAGGTGCCCGCCACTGATCCCGCCGCAGCCGCTGCGCTGCAGACCATGGCGGGCAACGCGGCGCTGGCAGGAGGCCGTGCCGAAACCGCGCTCTCCTGGTATGACAAGGCGCTCTTGCCCTTGCCCGCCAGCGCCCCCAGCGCGGAGGACAATGCGGTTCGCGGCGCCGTGCAGATCGGCCGTGCGCGTGCGCTCGTCGCACTGAGCCGCCTGCCGGAGGCCAGCGGCGCGCTGCAGGAAGCGCACCGGTTGGCGCCCAATGATCCCGAAGGCTGGCTGCTTTCCGCCACTCTGGCGCGGCGCGGCAAGGATCTGGAGCGGGCGCAGCGCGATATCGAGGTGGCCGCGAGCCTTGCCGCGCACGGCGATCCGCTGGGAGCGCCGATCGGGCTTGAGGCGGGCGTGATCGCCATGCTCGATGGCCGCGAGGATGCCGCGCGCAAGTCATGGCAATCGGTCGTCGCGCTCGCGCCGGACAGCGCCGAGGCAGCGACCGCAAAGGGTTATCTTGACCAGATCGGGCCAGCACCTACATCGAGTCCTGCAGCATCCCCTGCCGCTCCCCCGGAGACCTCGCGATGAGCCCCCCTCAAGGCAATCTGGCGAACCTCAAGCTGTCCGTCCTCGATCTCGTCCCGGTGCGCGAAGGCGGCACCGTGGGCGAAGCGCTGGCCGAAGCCGCTGCGCTCGCCCGCACGGCTGAGGACCTCGGTTACAACCGCTTCTGGGTGGCCGAGCACCACGGCATGGAAGGCATCGCCGGGGCGGCTGTCTCGGTCGTGCTCGCCCATGTCGGCAACGCGACAAGCCGTATCCGGCTGGGCGCGGGTGGGATCATGCTGCCCAACCACAACCCGCTGGTGATTGCCGAGCAGTTCGGTGCGCTAGATGCCCTGTTTCCGGGGCGGATAGACCTCGGGCTCGGCCGCGCGCCGGGGGCCGACCAGCGCATCCTGCGCGCGCTGCACAAGGATATCCACCAGGCGGCAGAGAGCTTCCCGAACGACGTGGTCGAGATACAGCTCCACTTCGCCGGTGATCCGCGCCTGCCGCTTCAGGCAACCCCGGGCCTCGGTGCCAATCCGGAAATGTGGATCCTCGGCTCCAGCCTGTTCGGCGCGCAGCTCGCTGCGATGCTGGGGCTACCCTATGCTTTCGCCTCGCACTTCGCGCCTGATTATCTCGATGCGGCGCTCAAGCTGTACCGCGAACGGTTCGAGCCTTCGGCGCGGCTGGCCGAGCCCTACGTGATGGCCGCAATCAACGTGATTGCAGCAGATACCGACGAGGAGGCCGTGCTGCTGGCTTCGTCGATGGACCAGTCCTTCGTGCGGCTGCGCACCGGATCGCCGGGCAAGCTGCCACCGCCGGTGCCGGGCTACCGCGAAAGCCTGCATCCCGCTTCGCTCGCGATGCTCGATCACATGCGGCAGGTCAGCGCCATTGGCAGCGTGAAGACGGTGCGCGAGCGGCTTGCGGCGTTTCAGGCGCGGACCGGGGCGGACGAGTTGATTGTCTCGGGCTCCACCTTTGATCCGGCGCTGCGCCACCGCAGTCTGGCGTTGACGATGCAAGCGTTGAACGCCGAAGTCGCGGTCGCCGCATAATAGCCGAAGATGCCTAATTCTTATCCGTTCTCCCGCTTGCCACTGCGTTGATGCCGGAGTAGGCTGCGCATGATTAGTTCATGAGTGTGACATAAAATTACGCACTCATAACGACAAGATGGCGCGCTTCCGCAGGGCTTCGTTCAGGCGGGGTGACAGCGCCGGGATGCAGGAGCGACCATGGCTACGAAGACCGCCGATTCCGGCGCTGATGCGATTCTGTCGCAGGCGCTCGCTTCCCGTTTTGCAGCGTCGCTGCTGCCCGCAGAGGCGGCCGAGTTCGAGGCGGAGCGGCTCGCGGGCGCAGCGCGCTTCACGCTGAGCGCTGCTGCCAAGCGCACCGGAGCGGAACCTGCAATCGCCATCGAAAGCATCGGCGGGCAGGCGGGCGCGGCTGGCGGCGCGCGGTATCTGCGCATCGCGGTGATCAACGATGACATGCCGTTCCTCGTCGATTCGATCGCGGCCACGATCTCGGCGCAAGGCCTCGCCATAGATCGTCTGGTGCATCCCGTGGTTGCCGTGCGGCGCGATCCCGATGGCAAACTGCTTGGCCTGCCCGAAGGCGAGGCGCATGGCGAACGCCGCGAATCGATGGTCTATCTCGAGACCGAGCGCGTCGATGCACGCGAACGCCGCGAACTGCTCGCCGCGCTGCAAGCCACGCTGGCCGATGTTCACGCTGCCGTCGCCGATTGGCCGCGCATGCAGGCGGCGATGCAGGAAGATGCGCGCACCCAGCCCGATCAGGAGGGCGCCGCGCTGCTGCGCTGGCTGGCGGACGGGATGCTCACCCAGCTCGGCCATGTCGTTCAGCACCGTGATGGGACGCATGGTGAGCGGCTCGGCATCTGCCGCGCCAGCGATGCGCCGCTGCTGGCCAAGGCGAGCTACGACCGCGCCTTTGCGTGGTTCGACCGGTTGGGCGAGCGCGGGACCGAAGTTCCGCGCGCCCCGCTGATCGTCAAGGCCAACCGCATCGCGCGGGTGCACCGCCGCGTGCCGCTCGATCTGTTCATCGTGCCGGTGCTCGAAGGCGGCAAGGTCGTTGCGCTTTCGGTCCATGCGGGCGTCTGGACCAGTGCCGCGCTGGCCGCCACGCCCGACCGTATTCCGCGCATGCGCAGCCAGCTCGATGCGCTGATGGTGAAGTTCGGCTTTGCCCCCAATGGCCATGCCGGCAAGGCGCTGGCGCACGCGCTCACCGCGCTGCCGCACGATATTCTGATCAGCTTCGACGAAACCGATCTCGAACGCGTCGCAACGACGATGATGACGCTGATCGATCGGCCGCGCCCCCGCCTTGCGCTCGTTGCCGCGCCGCTCGCGCGCCACTTGTTCGCCTTTGTCTGGCTGCCACGCGATGTGCAGTCGACCGAGCTGCGCCACCGCGTGCAGGCCATGCTGGAAGCCTCGACCGACGCGCCGATCCTCGATTGGAGCCTTTCGGTCGAGGGTAGCACGCTCGCGCTGATGCGCTTCGTGATCGATATCCGTGACGGTGCCGCGCTACCCGATGAAGCCGCGCTCGATATGGCGCTGCAGACGATGGTGCGCGGCTGGGGCGCTGCGGTGGAAGCCGAGCTTGCCAAGGGCGAGGACCCGGCCCGCGCCGCGGCGATTGCCGCGCGCTATGCCGAGGCATTCCCGATCGGCTATCGCAGCGCCTATGGCCCGGCCGAAGCGGCAGGCGACATCCGCGTCCTGCGCGCCCTCACCCAAACCGGCGCGCCGCGCCGCGCGGTGCGGCTCCACCGCCTGCCGGGCGAGGAAGGCCTGCGCCTCAAGCTCTACCAGCGCGAGGGCGCGATCGTGCTTTCGGACGCTGTGCCGGTGCTCGAAAACTTCGGCTTCCGCGTGCTCGAGGAAGTGCCGACCGCGCTCGACAAGGGGCGGCTGGGCTTCATCCATGATTTCCTTGTGGCGCTGCCTGAGGGGATCGAATGCGAAGCGGTGCTTGCGCGCGGTGAGGCGATCGAGGAATCGCTTGCCGCCGTGCTCAACGGCGGGGCGGAGGATGACCTCTTCAACCGCCTGATCGTGACTGCCGGGCTCACCGCGCGCGGGGCGAACTGGATGCGCGCCTGGTATCGCTACTTGCGCCAGGCCGGGATGACCTTCTCCATCGCCACCGCGGTCGATGCGCTGCGCAGCGCGCCCACGGTGACGCGCGGGCTGATCGGCCTGTTCCTCGCGCGCCATGATCCGGCCTTCGCGGAAGACCGCGCCGAGGCCGAGGCCGGTTTTGCCGAGCAGATCCGCACCGGGCTCGCCGGAGTCGCCGCGATCAACGACGACCGCCTGCTGCGCCAGTTCCGCGCGCTGGCCGAGGCGATCCTGCGCACCAATGCGTTTAGCCCGGCAGCGAACGAGGCGCTAGCGTTCAAGATCGATTCGGCGCTCGTTCCGGGCCTGCCCCGGCCGGTGCCGTGGCGGGAAATCTTCGTCTACAGCCCCCGCGTCGAGGGCATTCACTTGCGCGCCGGGCCGGTGGCACGCGGCGGTCTGCGCTGGTCCGACCGGCGCGATGATTTCCGCACCGAAGTGCTCGGCCTGATGAAGGCGCAGCGCGTGAAGAACGCGGTCATCGTGCCGACGGGCGCGAAGGGCGGGTTCTATCCCAAGCAGCTGCCCGATCCGGTCCGCGCGCGCGAAGCCTGGCTGGCCGAGGGGCGCGCGAGCTATGAAGTGTTCATCCGCACGCTGCTGTCCGTCACCGACAATATCGTCGATGGCAAAGTGGTCCACCCGGCGGGCGTGATCATCCGCGACGGGGAGGACCCCTATTTCGTCGTGGCGGCGGACAAGGGCACCGCGACGTTCTCCGACATCGCCAATGCGATTGCCGAGTCCAAGGGCTTCTGGCTCGACGATGCCTTCGCGAGCGGCGGCTCCAAGGGCTATGACCACAAGGCCATGGGCATCACTGCCCGCGGCGCGTGGCTTTCGGTCCAGCGGCACTTCCGTGAGCTGGGCGTCGATGTGCAGACCCAGCCGATCACGGTGGCGGGCTGCGGCGATATGTCGGGCGACGTGTTCGGCAACGGCATGCTGCTGTCCAAGGCGCTCAAGGTGGTGGCGGCCTTCGATCACCGGCACATTTTCCTCGATCCCGCGCCCGATCCGGCGGCGAGCTGGGCCGAACGGTCGCGCATGTTCGCGCTGCCGCGTTCAAGCTGGGACGATTACGACAAGTCGCTGATCTCGCAGGGCGGCGGGGTTTTCCCGCGCACGATGAAGCAGATACCGCTGACGGACGAGATCCGCGCCCTGCTTGGGCTTGAGGTAGCGGAGCTCGATCCCGAAGCGCTGATCACCGCGATCCTCAAGGCACCGGTCGATCTGCTGTGGTTCGGCGGCATCGGCACTTATGTGAAGTCGTCCGCCGAGAACAACGTCGCGGTGGGTGATCCGGCCAACGATGCCTTGCGCATCAACGGCGCGGAGGTTCGGGCGCGGGTGATCGGCGAGGGCGCCAATCTCGGCACCACGCAGGCAGGCCGTATCGAATATTCGCTGGTCGGCGCGACCGGCCGGGGCGGGCGTATCAACACCGACTTCATCGACAATTCGGCGGGTGTCGATTGCTCGGACAACGAGGTCAACATCAAGATCGCGCTCGCTTCGGCCAAGCGCGCCGGGCGGCTGGATGAGCCGGGCCGTGTCGCGCTGCTCACGGCGATGACCGATGACGTTGCGCACCTTGTGCTGGAGGACAACCGCCTGCAGGCCCTCGCGCTCTCCATCGCAGAGCGCGGCGGGCCGGGTGCGGCCCCGGCTTATGCGCGGCTGGTCGATGTGCTGGAGGAAGGCGGCGACCTTGATCGCAAGACCGAGGGCCTTGCCAGCAGCGAAGACATGTTGCGCCGCGCGGCGGGCGGGCACGGGTTCACCCGGCCTGAACTTGCGGTGCTGCTTTCCAGCTCCAAGTTGGTGCTGCAGCGCGCGCTGGAGGACAGCCCGGTCGTCGATGATCCGGTGCTGGAGGCCGACCTCTTCGCCGCCTTCCCGCCGCAGATGCGGGAAACCTTCGCCGAGGATATCCGCGCCCACCGCCTGCGCCGCGAACTGATCGCGACTAAGCTCGCCAACAGGATCGTCAATGATCTTGGCCCCGTCCATCCCTTCGAACTGGTCGAGGAAGAGGGTTGCAGCCTGGCGCAAGTCGCGGCGGCCTTCGTGGCGGCGGCGAAGCTGCTCGATCTCAAGGGGATCTGGGCCCTGCTCGATGGGCCGGACGGCGACGTGATGCCCGAACAGGTGCGCCTGTCGCTCTATGCCCGCGTGGCCGAAGTGCTGCGCGGCCATATCGCCGATGTCCTGCGCGCCGGGCGCGGATCGCTCGAGCCGGGCAAGCTGATCGATCAGCTGTCCCCGGGCGTTTCGCAGCTCGCCGCGTCCACCGGCGAGCTGCTGCAGGGCGAGGCCAAGGTGCAAGCGCGGCGGCTGCTGGCCGAACTCACCGACCTCGGCGTTCCGCTTCACGTGGCGCAGCGCATCGCGCATCTTGTCGATATGGACGGGGCGATCGGCCTCGCACACCTCGCCGCCGCGCGCGCGATCGATCCGGCGGCGCTGACGGCGGCGTTCTCGGCGCTCGGCGCAGCGCTCGGGCTTGACTGGGCGCAGCAGGCGGCCAGCCGGATGAGCCCCTCCGATCCGTGGGAGCGCCTGCTCGTCGCAGGCCTCGCGCGCGATTTCCAGCAGATGCGGCTCGATTTCCTCGCCCGCGCCGCCGGGCAGGATCCGGGCGCAGCAGTGGCGCAGTGGCTGGAGGCGCACGCCGCCCCGGTAAACAATTTCCGCGCACTGACCGGCCGGGCGCAGGCGACGACGGGCGTTGCTCCGGCGATGCTGGCGCAGCTTGCAAGCCAGGCACGAACCTTGCTGGCGCGGTGATGTGCTGGGCCGGGGCGGACAATCTGCTTTCGGCTAGTTGACCTGCCGCGACTTTTCGCCAAATCCGCGCTCACGAAAAGGAGTGCGGGCATGAGCGAGACGGATCTGACGGCCGATGTGGTGATTGTCGGCGCGGGCCATGGCGGGGCGCAGGCGGGAATCGCGCTGCGGCAGAACGGGTTTGCCGGCACGATCCTCGTCGTCGGGCGCGAGCCGGAGCTGCCCTACGAGCGGCCGCCGCTCTCCAAGGAATACCTCGCGCGCGAAAAGACCTTTGATCGGATCATGATCCGGCCCGAAGCGTTCTGGGCGGACAAGGCGGTCACCATGCTGCTCGGCACCGAAGTGACCGCGCTCGATCCCGCCGCGCATGTGGCGACGCTGAGCGATGGGCGCACGCTCGCTTATGGCCACATGATCTGGGCGGCGGGCGGCGATCCGCGCAAGCTGACGTGCGAGGGGCACGACCTCGCCGGCGTTCATGCCGTGCGCACGCGCGAGGATGTCGACCGCCTGATGGGCGAACTCGATGCCGGAGCGAAGCGCGCAGTCGTGATCGGCGGCGGTTACATCGGCCTTGAAGCGGCGGCGGTGCTGACCAAGCTCGATTGCAACGTTACCCTGCTCGAAGCCCTGCCGCGCGTGCTGGCGCGCGTGGCGGGTGAGGCGCTCTCGTCGTTCTATGAGGCTGATCACCGCGCCCATGGCGTCGATCTGCGCACGGGCGTCATGGTCGATTGCCTGGTGGGTGAGGGCGGCAAGGTCACCGGTGTGAAGCTGGCGGACGGCACTGTGTTGCCCGCCGATCTGGTGATCGTGGGCATCGGCATCATCCCTTGCGTCGAGCCGCTGCGCGCGGCGGGCGCGGAAGGCGCCAATGGCGTGACGGTCGATGGCCAGTGCCGCACCTCGCTGCCCGATGTCTATGCAATCGGCGATTGCGCAGCGCATGCCAACGCCTTTGCCGATGGCGCGGTGATCCGCCTCGAATCGGTGCAGAACGCCAATGACATGGCAACCGTCGCGGCCAAGACGATCTGCGGTGTGGAAGCGGCCTATCACGCGGTGCCGTGGTTCTGGTCGAACCAGTATGACCTGAAGCTCCAGACCGTCGGCCTTTCGACCGGGCATGACGCCGTCGTCACGCGCGGCGATCCGGCCACGCGCAGCTTCTCGGTGATCTACCTCAAGGCGGGCAAGGTCGTCGCGCTCGATTGCGTGAACATGATCAAGGACTATGTGCAGGGCCGCAAGCTGGTGGAAAACGGCGCGGTGATCGCGCCCGAGAAGCTGGCGGACGCGGGCACCCCGCTCAAGGAACTGGCATAACCTCGACCAGCCGGTCGAGCGCCCAGCTGGCGGCATCGGCCACGGCGGGATCGGGATCGGCCAGCAGACGCTGCACCGGGGCCATCAGCGCGGCGTCGCCGCTGTTTCCGGCGGCATAGAGGCAGTTCCTCACGAACCTGTCGCGCCCGATGCGCTTGATCGGAGAACCGGCAAAGAGCGCGCGGAAGGCGGCATCGTTCAGCGCCAGCAATTCCGCGAGGCGCGGCGCTGCGAGTTCGGCGCGGGGCAGGAACGCGCGGTTGGTCGCCGCCGTGCTGGCAAAGCTGTTCCACGGGCAGACCGCTAGGCAATCGTCGCAGCCATAGATGCGGTTGCCTATCGCCGCACGGAATTCGGCAGGGATCGGCCCCTTGTGCTCGATCGTGAGGTAGGAAATGCAGCGCCGCGCATCGAGCCGGTAGGGCGCGGGGAAAGCATCCGTCGGGCAGGCGCGTTGGCAGGCGGTGCAACTGCCGCAGCGGTCGGCATGCGGCGCGTCAGGCTCCAGCACCAGCGTCGTGTAGATCGCGCCGAGGAACAGCCAGGAGCCGTGGCTGCGGCTGACGAGATTGGTGTGCTTGCCCTGCCAGCCGATCCCCGCCGCTTCGCCCAGCGGTTTTTCCATGACGGGCGCAGTGTCGACGAATACCTTGACCTCGCTGCCGGGCACTTCGGCCACGATCCACCGCGCAAGCGCCTTCAGCGCGCGCTTCACCACATCGTGATAGTCTGCCCCTTGCGCATAGACCGAGATGCGCGCGCGGTCTTTCGCGTCCGCCAGCGTCATGGGATCGGCGGCGGGGGCATAGCTCATGCCCAGCGCGATCACGCTGCGCGCGGCAGGCCAGAGCGATTGCGGACCGCGCCGATGCTCCAGGCGGGTCTCCATCCACTCCATCGAGCCGTGGTTGCCTTCTGCCAGCCACTCCTCCAGCCGTGCCGCCCGCACCGGATCATCGCTGGCAGGCGCAATCCCGCAGGCGGCGAAGCCAAGCCCGGCAGCTTCCTCCTTGATGCGTTCCGTCAGCATGGTTTCCGCGCTGTTAACCATGTTTGCTGCGCCCCTCGTTCATGCCTGACGGTTAACGGCATACGCCATGAAGATCGAACCCTTTGCTTCCTTTACCGGGACGACCGTGCTGGACAATGTTCCATCCGCTGAGGTTGCCCCTGAACTCGCAATCGAGGCGCGCGGCCTCGTCAAGCGCTTCGACGGCTTCACTGCCGTCGACGGCGTCGACATCTCGGTGCCGCGCGGCGCGATCTACGGCATTCTCGGCCCCAATGGTGCGGGCAAGACGACGACGCTGCGCATGCTGCTCGGCATCATCGATCCCGATTCGGGCTATCGCCGCGTGCTGGGCCATGAGCGCCCGACCGAAGTGGCGCGCCGCATCGGCTATCTGCCGGAGGAGCGCGGGCTCTATCCGGCGATGAAGGCGACCGAAGCCATCGCGTTCCTCGCCGCACTGCGCGGGGTGCCGCTTAAGGAAGGCCGCCGGCGGGGGCGTGAACTGCTCGAACAGCACGGCCTTGGCTATGCGGCGGACCGCCAGATCCGGCAGCTCTCCAAGGGTATGGCGCAGCAGGTGCAGCTGCTCGGCACGCTGGTGCACGAGCCCGATCTCGTGGTGTTCGATGAGCCGTTCTCGGGTCTCGACGCGCTCAATCAGGGCAAGCTCGAGCGGATGATCCGCAGTCTTGCCGAACGCGGCACGACGGTGATCTTCTCCACCCACGTCATCGCCCACGCCGAGCGGCTCTGCGACCAGATCGCGATCATCGCCGGCGGCAAGGTGCCATTCGCGGGTCCAGTGGACGCCGCGCGCGATCGCCTGCGTCCGCAAGTGCGCCTCGAAACCCGCGTGCAGGACGGGCCGTGGCGTGCCGCGTTGCCCGCCGATGCGCGCCACGAAGGCCGTTTCTGGTTCTTCACTCTGCCTGAAAGCGGGGTCGAGCCGCTGCTGCGCGCGCTGATCGAAGGCGATGCCGGCATTCTCTCGCTCTCCATCGAGCGGCCGGGCCTGCACGATGCGTTCGTGTCGATCGCCGGCGAGGCAGCTGCCCGCGCGCTGGAGGAATCGGCGCAGGAAGCGGCCGAGAAGGCCGCCGAACAGACCGGATCAAAGAAGGGTCGCCGCTGATGCTCCGCAACCATTTTGCCGCCGCCTGGGTGATCATGCGCCGCGATTTCTGCGCGGTTATCTTCTCCAAGACGTTCATCTTCTTCCTGATCGGCCCGCTGTTCCCGGTATTCATCGGCGCGATGGCGGCGGCGGTGGGCTCGCAGGTCTCGCGCGATATCGACAATCCGGTGATCGGCGTTGCCATGCCCGCGCACCAGGGCGATTCGCTGGTTGCCGCGCGGGGTGGCCTTGCGCCGAAGATGGCGGGCTTCGTGCCGGAATATACCGTGCTGGCGCGCCTTGCGCCGGGTGAAAATTTCGATGCGCGCACGGTGCTGGCTAGCAAGGGCGTGAAAGGCGCGCCGCAACTCGCTGCCGTGATCACCGGCACGTTGGACAAACCGGTGCTGACCGGCAACTCCGAGCGGGTCGACCAGTGGCGCGGGCAGGTCGCGCTGATCGCGGCGGAGGCCGGTGCGCCGGGGCCGCGCACCTATCCCGAGGTGGCGGAGGACAAGATCGCCACCACCGCGGCCAAGCAGCACGTCGATCTCGCGGTCACGGCGCAAGCGGGCCAGGTGCTGTTGTTCCTCCTCACGATGCTGCTGGCCGGCATGGTGCTGTCCAACCTCGTCGAGGAAAAGGCCAACAAGATCATCGAAGTACTCGCCGCCTCGATCCCGATGGACGCGCTGTTCCTTGGCAAGCTCTTCGCGATGCTCGCGGTCAGCCTCGTCGGTATCGCGGTGTGGGGCTCGGTCTATGGCGTGCTGATGCTGGCCGGCATGAAATCGATCCCGCTGCTGGCGACGCCAGCTGTCGGTTGGCCGCTGTTCTGCGTCCTCGGCTTTCTCTACTTCGCGATGGCCTATCTGCTTCTCGGCTCGCTGTTCCTCTCGATCGGCGGCATGGCGACCACGGTGCGTGAAGTGCAGACGCTTTCGATGCCGGTCACGATGATGCAGCTCATGGTGTTCTTCTTCGCCAGCTACGCATTGGCCCGGCCCGGCACCTGGATCGAGACCGCGAGCTTTGTCTTCCCGGTCAGCTCGCCCTTCGCGATGCTGGCGCAGGCGGCGCAATCGCCGGTGCTCTGGCCGCACCTGATCGCGCTCGTCTATCAGGCGGTGTGGGTTGGCGTGATCATCCGCGTGGGGGCGCAGCTGTTCCGCCGGACGGTGATGAAATCGGGCCCGGCGCGGGGGCGTCGGGGCTGGTTCCGCCGTCCGGCGAAGGCCTAAACCTTATTGACAGCCATGTAGGTTGCAAGGATAGTATTCACCGAGTGACAAGGGCGGCCGCGCGGAGCTGCCCGCACCCGGAAGGATAGCCATGGCCACCCAGCTCGCGCCCGAAGCGCCGTTCACTTATCGCTCGTCGCCCACTGCGAACGAGGCGTTTGAGGCCTGGCTTGCCGCCAATCCGCAGGCCGCGCCGCACCACACGCAGCCTTGGGACGTCAGCGCCTCGGCGATCTATGTCGAGGACCGCTGGGGTCCGATCTTCGCTGAAATGCGAGAGCAGGCACCCGTCAACAAGGTCACCGGCACGCCGTATGGCGACTACTGGAACGTCACCACGCACAAGGCGATCCAGCACGTCGAATCGCTGCCAGAGCTGTTTTCCTCGGGATGGCAGCATGGCGGCATCACCATCGGCGATCCGCCGGAAGGCACCGATCCGGTCAAGCTGGCCGAGCGCCAGATGCCGATGTTCATCGCGATGGACCGGCCCGAGCATACCGGCCAGCGCCGCACCGTCGCGCCCGCCTTCACGCCCGCCGAAATGGTGCGCATGGAAACGGAGATCCGTGCGCGAACCGGCGAAGTGCTCGACAGCCTGCCCTGGGGCGAGAAGTTCGATTGGGTCGACAAAGTCTCGATCGAGCTCACCACCGGCATGCTCGCGATCCTGTTCGGCTTCCCGTGGAAGGACCGCCGCCTCCTCACCTTCTGGTCCGACTGGGCCGGTGATGTGGAACTGACGCTGGCGCAAGACCTTGCCGACCAGCGCTTCGAGATTCTGAGCGAGATGGCACGCTATTTCCAGGGCCTGTGGATGGAGCGCATGGGCAAGGCGCCGACGCCCGATCTCATCTCGATGATGATCCATTCGCCGGCCATGGCGACGATGAGCCCGCTGGAATTCATGGGCAATCTCGTGCTGCTGATCGTCGGTGGCAACGATACCACGCGCAACACGATGTCCGGCATCGTCCACGCGCTCGATCAGTTCCCGGATCAGCGGGCGCTACTCGAATCCGATCCCTCGCTGATCCCCAATGCGGTGCAGGAATGCCTGCGTATCGTGACGCCGCTGGCACACATGCGCCGTACCTGCACGGCGGATACCGAGCTGTTTGGCCAGCAGGTCAAGGCAGGCGACAAGGTCATCATGTGGTACCTTTCGGCCAACCGCGACGAGACGGTGTTCGAAAACCCCGACAAGCTCATCATCGATCGCCCCAATGCGCGCCGCCACCTTGCTTTCGGTTATGGCGTTCACCGCTGCGTTGGCGCGCGGCTTGCCGAACTGCAGCTGCGCGTGCTGCTCGAGGAGATGCACGAGCGCAAGATGCGCGTGCGGGTGGCGGGCGAGGTGAAACGAGTGCGCGCCAACTTCGTCCATGGCTTCCGCAAGCTGGAGGTTGTGCTCGAGAAGCGCTGAACCAGGGCCCTGAACCTTTCCTATCCGATTCGGTCAGATTCGGTTCAGATAGCCTGGGCTAGGAGGGTGGCGTCCCGCCGGTGGGCTTACCCGCCCCCCTCCCCAGCCCACCTGGCGGGACATCTCCCCACCTCGATTGGCTCCACCCGAACGGTCCTCTTGATCGGCTCGGCATGGCAGGGAATGTAACGGAATGACTCATTCCCCCGAACTGGCTGCCATGAGACCTTCACGCCGCAATTTCCTCGCCTTCCTCACCGCCACGGCGGCCATGACAGCTGCCGCCTGCGGTGCGCCCGCCGCCGCGACGCGCAAGGGAACCTTCCCGCTGCGCCATACCGAAGCGGAATGGCGCAAGATCCTCACGCCCGCGCAGTACTATATCCTGCGTGAGGAGGGGACCGAGCGGCCGTTCACTTCGGCGCTGCTGGGGGAACATCGCAAGGGCACTTTCACTTGTGCGGCTGACGGCAATGCCGTGTTCGCCTCCTCGACCAAGTTCGACAGCGGCACCGGCTGGCCCAGCTTCTGGACCCCGATCAAGGGCGGCATCGCCACGTCGGTCGATACCTCGTTCGGCACGACCCGCACCGAAGTGCATTGCACGCGCTGTGGCGGCCACCTCGGCCACGTGTTCGATGATGGCCCGCCGCCCACGGGCAAGCGCTATTGCATCAATGGTGATGCGCTGAAGTTCGTGCCGGCCTGAAGGCGCTACCTTTTGGCGGTGCGCTGTGGCAACGCCGCCGCAATGCGCGCGTTCAAACTCGCCCTGCTGATCCTCGCGCTTGTGCCGGTCACCTGGTTGCGGGCACCGAAGCCTGAACCCTCCAGCGATCCGGTGGTCCATCTCGCCGATCTGATGCCAACGCTGCGCAGCGATCTACCGCAGATGGGTGCATTGCAGCTGGCAGGCGTCTGGCAGATCAAGGGCCGTGCGCGCAGCCTCGGCACGCTATCGGGACTGGCCCGGACGGACGATGGCTTCGTGGCCGTGGGCGACCGGGGCGGCGTGCTCTGGTTCACGCGGCCTGACAGGGCGGGGGCGTGGCGCGCGCATCTCGATCGTCTGATCCATCTCGAATGGCGCAAGCACCGCTATGCCACTGATGCCGAATCGGTCTTTGTCGAGCCGGCGAGCGGCGATCTCGTTGTCGGCTACGAGGACAAGCCGATGCTGCAGCGCTTCAGCCCGGATCTTGCGCGGCATGAGGCAATCGCGCTGCCAGCGCTGGCCGAATGGCCGGAGAATCAGGGCGCCGAGGCGACGACGCGCCTTGCCGACGGGCGCACCCTGATCATTGGCGAGACCTATTCCCGCTGGCTGGACCGGACCCGCCATCCGGCTCTGATCTTTCCGGGTACGCCCCGGCCGTTCGAGGACCCGGAGCGATTTGTGCTCATCATGCCGGACGGTTACCGGCCGAGCGAACTGGCGCAGATGCCGGATGGCCGGCTGCTCGTGCTGGGGCGCCATTTCGGCCTCCTCGGCTTCCGCTCGGTCATCGTGGTGTTTGCCCCCCAGGATGTCCGCTCCGGCGCTGAGTTGACGCCGCAGGTGCTCGCCCGGATCGATGATCCGCTTATCCGCGATAACTACGAAGGGATGACCGTGACACGCGAAGTCGATGGCAGCCAGGCGATCTGGCTGATCTCGGACAGCAACGAAATGGTCTGGGCGCAGCGAACGCTACTGCTCAAGCTGCGAATCGGGCCGGAAGTCCGTCAGACCCCGGCCCGTTCAGCGCGGGCGGCAGCTGGCCGCCCGGCGAATTGATCAGGCGGCAGTCGCCTTGGCCAGCTCGCGCTTCACCTTGAGCGCGCGCGGGCTGAGCTTGGTGTCCGACTGCTTGAGCAGCCAGTTGTCGAGCCCGCCGTTGTGCTCCACCGAGCGCAGGCCGTGGGTCGAGACGCGGAACTTGAAGCTGCGATCGAGCTTCTCCGACATGAGCGTGACGTTCTGCAGGTTGGGCAGGAACAGACGCTTGGTCTTGTTGTTGGCGTGGCTCACGTTGTGGCCGACCTGGCGGCCCTTACCGGTCAGTTCGCAGATGCGCGACATGGCTGAAAACTCGCTTGGATTTGAACGATCATGGATCGGGAAGGGCGCGCTTTTGCCGATCCGGGGGGCAAAGTCAAGGATTCGCACGTTGCGCTTGCAGCCCCACCCGCGCTAGCCCCGCCGGCATGACTCGCTGGCCCCTTCCCGAACCCATGCGCATGGCGCTGGAGGCCGCTTCAGAGGCGGCAGAGGCGGGCGAAGTGCCCATCGGGGCGGTGATCGTCAAGGACGGCGTGGTGATCGCCGCTGCGCATAATACGCCGCGCGCGGACCATGATCCCACTGCCCATGCCGAAGTCATGGCGATTCGCGCCGCCGCCGCGGCGCTGGGGCAGGCGCGGCTCACGGGCTGCGACTTGTGGGTGACGCTGGAGCCCTGCGCGATGTGTGCGGGTGCGATTGTCCACGCACGGCTGGACCGGGTCTACTACGCGGCGAGCGACCCCAAGGGCGGGGCGGTGGAGCACGGCGCCAAAGTGTTCGACGCGCCGGGCTGCCTGCACCGGCCGGAGGTCTATTCGGGGATCGGCGAGGCGGAAGCTGCGGAACTGCTGCGAGGCTTCTTCCGCGAGCGGCGTTAGCTGCCGCGCCAGATCTTCAGCGGGGCGGCGTCGCTGGCGCCCCGATCAGCGCAGGGTGCGGGCAGGAAGTCCTTGCCGTAACATACGTGGACTTCCTCCAGCCAGCCGCGCCTGTTCGCCTTCACGCGGATCGCGGCGGCAGGGAGGAACAGGGTGGCGGCGCGAAACGCGGTGCGCAGGTCTCCGGCGGTAAGGCCCGGGCGGCGCGAGAGGCGCATCATGTCAGGATAGCGCAGCGAACGCAGCAGGGCGGCGCCGGCCTTGAAGTAGCCCTCCGGCCTGCCCGCCATGCAGGCGCCGTGCTTGGCCCACTCGTGCGCGAGGAGGCCGGGCGAGGGGGTCATGCACAAGTTGCGGCGCACCGTTTCGGCGGAGAGCGGCGCAGCCTCGCACCACTGCGGCCAATTGCCGGGCGTCGCTTCGGGCCACAGGCCGTGGAGGATGAAGCCGAAGCGCCCCAGTTCGCCGCCGCACTGGTAGCTGGCACGCGGATCGCGCGCGCGGTTGCGGCAGTATTCCGGCGACCAGCTGAGCGCGAGGGTATAGCCCGCGATCGGCAACACCCGGCGCGGGCCATCCGGCACCGGCAGGGCAGGCGCGGCCAATTGCGGCGGCAAGCGGCATTGCGGAACCTCGGCCTGCGCCGCAGCGGGAAGCGCGAGGGCCAGCGCTGCAAGAGCGATCACGCGCATCAGTTGAAGGTGGACACGTCGACCATCTGGTTCTGCCCCTTGCTGCGCAGCCAATCGGCGGCATCGCGCCGGAACAGGAACACCACCGCAACAAATTGCAGCAGCGTGACCAGCGTGGTCAGCAGGGCTTCGAGAGGAGAGGAAGAGAACATCATCGCCAGCATGGGGACGGTGCCGATCATGCCGAGCAGGGTGATGACCACAAGAAGCCATTTCGCGATGTTGCTGGCCCGGCGCGCGATCAGATACCAGAACAGGAACGTCAGCCCGTAGCCGACCGCCATCAGGATCAGCAGCGCGAAAGGGCTCAAGGCGTCACTGCTGCTGAAGCCGAGTAGCCCGATGGCATTGAGCAACTGGGTCAGTAGGCTGATTGCAGTGCCACCGAGATAGAACTGTTCGAAGCGGATGATCGACTGCGGTCTCAATGCGCGGGTCCCCGTGATCGCTGTGCGGCCAGACTAGCATGCAGCGAGCAGGCGGCAATTGCGAGACAGTTCAAAGCGGCGTGAAATCGAGGCCGATATCGGCTGCCGGCGCGCTTTGCGTGAGGCGGCCGACCGAGACGTAGTCCACGCCCGAGGCGGCGATTGCGCCGATGGTTTCGAGGCGCACGCCGCCCGATGCCTCGCACGGCGCGCGGCCTGCAACGAGCGCAACGGCCTCGCGCAGCAGGTCTGGCCCCATATTGTCGAGCAGCAGGCGAGTGGCGCCTGCCTCCAGCGCGGGCTCGATCTGGTCGATGTGATCAACCTCGCAGATCACCTCGCGCACCCCGGCGGCAAGCGCGCGGCGCACCGCCTCGGCCACCCCGCCCGCGACGAGCACGTGGTTATCCTTGATCATCGCCGCGTCCCACAGCCCCATGCGGTGGTTCACCCCGCCGCCGGTGCGCACGGCGTATTTCTCAAGGTGCCTGAGGCCCGGAATGGTCTTGCGCGTATCGAGCAGCTTCGCGCGCGTGTCCCCCATCGCATCGACATACTGGCGCGTGAGCGTGGCAACGCCCGAGAGGTGCTGCACGGTGTTGAGCGCGCTGCGTTCAGCGGTGAGCATGGCGCGGGCCGAGCCGGTGAGGCGCATCAGCGCGGAACCGGGGGCAACTTGCGCGCCCTCCTCGACCAGCACTTCGATTTCCATCGCCGGATTGAGCGCGCGGAAGAAGGCGGCAGCGATGGGGAGCCCGCAGACGGTGATCGCATCGCGGCTGTCCATCACCCCGGCAAAGCGCGCGTTCGCCGGGATCACGCTTTCGCAGGTCACATCATGCCCGCCGCCGGGCAGACCCTGCCCAAGATCCTCGGCCAGCGTGGCGGCGACGAAGGCATCGAGATCAAAGCCGGGGAGGGTGAAGGTGGTCATGTGAAGCGCTTACCGATGCGCTGCTGGTGTGTCGAGACGAGGAAAGGGGTTCGCGCAGAGGCGCGGAGGCGCAGAGAAAGAGATTCCGGCGAAGCCGGTTCAATTACTGCGAGCGGGCCAGGAAGGCGAATGGCCTTCGGCCAAGACTCCCTGCGCCTCCGCGCCTCTGCGCGAACCGGAAAATCAATGCACGAAGCGCGCCACCACATCGCGGTACGAGCGCGAGACTTTCACTTCCGAGCCAGAGTCGAGCACCAGAAAGCATTCGCCATTGGTGTGCGGCTTCACTTGCCGCACGCGGTCGAGGTTGACGATCTTCGAGCGGTGCACGCGCTGGAACACGCGCGGATCGAGCCGGCGTTCGAGGTCCTTCATCGTCTCGCGCAGGATCAGTGAATTGTCGCCGGTGTAGATGCACATATAGTCCCCCGCCGCTTCGATCCGCTCGATCGTATCGACATCGACGCGGAAGATCTGGCCGCGGTCCTTGATGTTGATGAGCTTCTCGAATCGGCCGACCGCAGGCTCGCTGTCGTCAGGCATCGAATCCATCGCATCGGGAGCGACTTCGGCGAGCACGGTCTTCAATTTCTCCGCCTCTTCCAGCCCGCGCTTTTCAGCAAGGCGAGTGCGCGCGCGGTCGAGCGCGTCGGCCAGGCGGGCTGGCTCGACGGGCTTGAGGAGATAGTCGACCGCATTGGCCTCGAACGCGCGGATCGCGTGCTCGGAATAGGCGGTGACGAAGACGAACAGCGGCGGATCGATCTCGATCACCCCGCTCACCACGCTGAACCCGTCGAACCCGGGCATCTGGATATCGCAGAACACCAGATCGGGCTTCTCGGTCTTGATCTTGCGGATCGCCTCGCGCCCGTTGGAGCAGGTGTCGATGATCTCGACATCGGGGAAGGCTTCAAGCCGAAGCTGGAGGCCCTGGATCGCGAGCTTTTCGTCATCGACGAGGATCGTGCGAATGGTCATGCGCTACCTTTGCTGTGTCGCGAGCTGCGCGGCAGACTGCTGATTGGGGGCTATCTCACGCGCTTCGAAGGGCAGTTCGATCACCACCATGAAGCCTCCACCCGGCCGCTCGCCGATTTCGAACCGCTGGTTCTCGCCATAGGCCTGGGCGAGCCGGTCGCGGATATTGGCGAGGCCGACACGCGTGGAGTCCGATTGAGAACTGGTCACGCCGAACAATGTCGAGGGGTCGGTGCCCGGTTGCAAGCCCGGGCCAGTGTCGGACACGGTGACACGCAGCACCGGGCCGACGAGTTGCGCCGCGATGGTGATTGTGGCCCCTTCCTCGAGCGGGCTGACACCATACTTGATCGCGTTTTCCACCAGCGGCTGGAGCAGCAGCGAAGGCATCAGCGCGGGCGAGGCCTCATCGTCGATGCGGAATTCGGTGCCCAGCCGCTCTTCGAAGCGCATTCGCTCGATATCGAGGTAGAGCTTCAGCGTCTCGACCTCCTGCGCCACCGTCACGCGCCCGGTCGGCTCGTTGATCAGGGTGTAGCGCAGGAACGAGGACAGCCGGCTCAGCATCGCATTGGCGGGCTCGGTCTGCTTGAGCAGTACCAGTGTGGAAATCGAGTTCAGTGTGTTGAACAGGAAGTGCGGGTTGAGCTGGTAGCGTAGCATGGCCAGCTGCGCGGACGTCGCCTGCGCTTCCAGCCGCATCAGCTGGTCGTTCTGCTCTTCCACCTGCACGTAGAAGTTGATCGCGTAGTAGAGCGCCGACCACGCGCCGAGCAGCGTGAGATCGAGGTAGAACACGCCGAGGAACAGCTGCGCGAAGCCGGAATCGCCGTCCGTCCGGTAGAGGCTGATCACCCAGCTGTCGATGAAGGCATAGAGCCCGACCGCGATGGCAAGAACGACCGAGGTGATGCCCCAGGTGATCAGCGGCGTGCGGTTGATCAGCGCGCGGTAGATCACCGAGAGGATCAGCGAGATTGAAAAGCCGGTGATCGTGGCGATCAGCACGATGATGAGGAACGACCAGGGCTGCGCATTGGCAAGGCTGGACAGCGCGCGCAGCAGCATCGCGCCGCCCCAGCCAAGCATCTGCAGACGCCAGAAGGCGCGGTTCTTGTTGCCGAAGAACGGCGTGGGGCGCAGCGGCAGCTTCATTGCCATGGGGGATGTGTAGCCCACAGTTTGCCATCGCGCCACTTTTGCGCGCGGCACCAGCCCACTCCCCCGCCCGGCCACCCACGAGAGTACCCTGAATGGGTGGCCGGGCGGGGGAGTGGGCTGGTGCCGCATTCCGCGGGAGCGGAACCAACCAATGGCTTTGCGTGGCTGGGTAAACCGGTTATCCTCCCGCAAAACGGGAGAGAACCATGGATCATCACGGCAGTTCCGAAGAGCGCGCGCAGTTCCATTCGATGGAGGAAGGCACGCAGGAAGACTGGGCGATCATCGCGCGCGATTATGTCGGCTTTGCCGCCGGCCTGCCCGACCGCGTGCTTGCACACCTGAAGCTGCTCGATGGCGATTTCGGCGGCTTCCCGATCGACCGCCTGACCCACAGCCTGCAGACGGCGACCCGCGCGCACCGCGATGGCCGCCCCGAAAGCTATGTGGTAATGGCCTTGCTGCACGACATCGGCGACACGCTGGGTTCGTACAATCACCCCGAAATCGCCGCCGCGATCCTCCAGCCCTTCGTGAGCGAGGAAGAGCACTGGATCTGCCGCAATCACGGCGCGTTCCAGGGTTACTACTACTTCCACTACCTCGGCATCGATCGCAACGTGCGCGAGAAGCACCGCGACAATCCCCATTTCGATGCCTGCGCGGAATTCTGCGCCAAGTATGACCAGAGCGCGTTCGATCCGGACTACGACACGCTGCCGCTCGATTTCTTCGAGCCGATGGTGCGCCGGGTCCTCGCCCGCCCGCGCAGCGAGACGTCGATAAAGGCGATGGAAACGACCGCCGCGAAGGCCGGCGTTCCCGCCTAAGGCTCGCGGCGGAACCGCAGCGCCCAGTTCGTATCGGGCTGGGCGCGCATCACCGCGATCTCCGCCGCCATCTCGCGGGCGCGGGTGCTGGCCTTGCCGTGGCTCGCGCCGGGGATCACCAGCAGGCCGCGTGGACCGATGCGGCGGATCATCGTGAGTGCGGCTTCCGGCGGGTAGCCGGCATTCGCCATGATCCACACCGAAAGTCGGTCCGCCTCGCGCTCTGTGCGGCGGACGGCTGCGGTGGGCCGCTTGCCCGGTCCGAGCAGGGTTTCGTGATCGAGTGCGGCGTGGGCCAGTTCGTGCGCCAGCACCGCCGCGATCATCGCTTCGTCGCCGCCGAGCTGGTCCAGCGCCTCCCGGCCGATGCGCACCTGGCTGCGGGTTGCGCCGGCATTGTCCTTGGCATCATCGAGGATGAAGCGCACCCCGCACGATGGCGCGGCGGGCACAGTCACCACACGGCCGCCGTCCAGCGAGAGCGCAACCTTGCCGCCTTGCGCCGCCGCCTGCTCCAGCCGCGATTGCAGCGCCCAGACGCGGTCCCAGCTGCCCTGGCGCGGCGCCGGGCCGACCGGTTCGCCATCGACTGCCAGCACCACCGCGTTGGCGGCGAGGCCCGCCGCTTCTGCCGGGCCACCCACCGCCACGGCTGCCACCGCGATATCCCCGGTGAGGCCATAGACCGCGCGTGCCACAGCCGGATCGGCGAAGGTCTGCACGTCGCCCAGCAGCAGACCGATCCCGGGCGCGCCGCGTGCGCAATAGGGCGCATTGGCGTGGCTCAGCCGCCAGCCGATCGTCTGGACCTGCGCATCGTCCTGCTGGAGATCATCAACCGGTTGCGCGGCGGCTGGCACCGCGAAGGCGAGCGCTGCCGCCAGAACCGTACCCCGGGCGCGCATCAGCCTTTGCGGGCCGCGTTGACCGCCTGTTGCAGCGCCTCGCGCCCCACTGCGCCGGACATCAGCTTGCCGCCCACGCTCCATGCCGGTGTGCCGCTGATGCCAAGCTGGCGCGCAAAACCAAGGTTGCGCTCCAGCTCCTGATGCACACCGGGCGCTTGCGCGAAAGCAGTGGCGGCGGCGCTGTCCACGCCGGCCACGGTTGCGGCCGCTGCGATGCTGGCGCTGCTCGGCCGCTCGCCGGAGAACATCGCCTTGTGGAAGGCCGGATACTTGCCTTGTGCCGCAGCGGCGAGGCCCATGCGCGCGGCAGGTTCGCTCTCAGGCGCGATGATCGGCAGCTCGCGAACTACCACGCGCAGATCGGGGTTGGCCTTCACCAGCGCTTCGACATCGGCCACGCTGCTGCGGCAATAGGTGCAGGCAAAGTCGGTGAATTCCACCAGTGTGACCTTGCCCTGCGGATTGCCGAGCACCGCACCGGGGAACGGCGTCTCGATCGCGCCGCGCAAGGGGGCGAGCCGCGCCTCGGCTTCGCGCGCCTGGAGCTTTTCCATCGCCTCGGGCAGCACTTCGGGGTGCTCGAGGATGTAGCTGCGCACCAGCGCCTCGATCGCGCCGCGCTGGCGGGCATCGATCCCGGCCTCGGCCAGCTGGCTTTCGAGCCTGGTGTCCTGCGCGGGCGCTGCCGCTTCGCCGCCCTGGCCATGCATGGCCCACCACCCGCCGGCGGCACCCGCAGCGCCGATCACCAGCGCAAGGGCAAGAAACGGACTGAAACGCATCAACCAAACTCCTGCTGGGCCGCTTACCCCGCGCTACCGCGACTTCTTCATCCGCTCAATCATCGCGCGTGCCGACATGGCGATATCCTGCGCGCGCAGCCAATCGGGCGAGCCCTTTGGCAGCGCGCCTTCCGCCGCCTCGGCGCTGCGCAGCGCCTCGGGTAGCTGCATTTCGCCCAGCTGCTGCTCCGCGCTGGCCAGCCGGGCGCGCGGAATATCGCCCTGCGCTTCATAGACCACGCCGAGCTGGTACCACGCGAAGGGGTTGTCGCGATCACGCGCCACAGCAGTCTTGAGCACGCGCTGTGCCTCAGGGAAATTGGCCTTGTCTTCCGTCGCCAGCAGCGCGTGGCCCAGCGTGGTGGCGATCAGCGGCGCGTTCTGGGTCAGCTCGGTCGCGCGGCGCAGCGGTTCAAGCGCGTCCTTCGGCCGCCCCGATTCGAGCAGGACCTGCCCCTTCAGTTCCAGCGCATAGGGATCGTTGGGGTCCATCTTGAGCAGCGCGTCGGTTTCCGCGAGCGCCTTGTCCATCAGCGCTTCCTTGTGGAAGGCATAGGCGCGGGCAAGGTGTGCGGGCGCGTCCTGCATCCATTCGGGATAGGCGGCTAGCGTGGCGGCAGGCTCCGCCAGATAGCCCACCAGCTTGGCCTTCACCCGCAGGAACCGCGCCTGCAGCGCGGGATCGGGCGGTGCATTCCACGCCGGATCCTGCGAGAAGCTGTCCTGCATCGTCGTCAGGCGGTCTGCCGTCATCGGGTGGGTCGAATAGAACTCCGCATCGGCATCGCGCTTGAAGCCATAGCGGAACTCCATGTTCTGCAGCTTCTTGAAGAAATCGACCGAGCCCTTGCCCGAAATCCCGGCCTTTGAGAGGAAGCCCACGCTCGCCGCATCGGCCGAGGATTCCTGTGCGCGGCTGAAGGCGAGGTACTTGCCCAGCGCGGCCTGCTGGCCGGCCATCATGATGCCGATGCCCGCGTCCCCGGAACCGGCCGCCGCCGCCGCCGCGCCCAACAGCAGGCTGAGGATGGTGATGCCGGTGGCAGGCTTGCCGCCCTCGTCGCCGCGGATCACGTGGCCGCCGGTGATGTGGCCGAGCTCGTGCGCGAAGACGCCTTGCACTTCCTGCGCGTTGTCCGCCGCGCTGATCAGGCCCGAATGGATATAGACCGCCTGCCCGCCCGCCACGAAAGCGTTGATCGAGGGATCGTTGAGCAGCACGAGATCGATCGCACGCGGATTGAAGCCCGCCGCCGCCACAATCGGCGCGGCCATGTCCTGAAAGAAGGCCTCGGTCTCGGCATCGCGCAGCACCGATTGCGCCGCAGCCGGCACCGGAGCAAGGAGTAAGGCGATGGAGGCCGCCAACGCGCGGCCGATGCGGCGGGGGAGGGACCGTGTCACGATGCGCGCAGCTTATCCGCCATGCGCCTGAACCGCCGGTGAAGCAGTCACCTTGGCCAGGAACGGCAGCACGGCGTCAAGGCTTCGCGGATCGTGCGAGAAGGGCCGCGCGAACATCATGATCAGGCCCTCGTGGGTCACGCCGTCCAGCAGCACGGCCCGCGTCGGCGCGCCGGCGCGGGTCATCGTGCGGGCAAGTTCGACCGAATTGCGCGGGCGCACGCGGGTATCGGCGGTTCCGTGGACAAGCAGCAGCGGCGGCCCTCCGGCGCGGGCGTGGACCACCGGCTGGGTCTCTTCGGGATCGGGTGCCTTGCCGAAGCTCAGCTTGGTGGCGTCGGAATCGAAGGGATAGAAATCATAGGGACCGGCAAGCCCGACCACCCCGCGCAGGGCATCCGCCGAAAGGCCGCGGGCCGCCAGCCAGCGCTTGTCGAGCCCGAGCATGACCGCGTTGTAGGCCCCGGCGGAGTGCCCCATCAGCACGACGCGGGAAGGATCACCGCCAAGCTTTGCGGCATGGTCAGCCACCCAGCGCAACGCGGCAGCGCCATCCTCCAGCATCCCGGGATAGCGCGCCTTGGGATAGAGCCGGTAGCCGGCCAGCACCACGGCATAGCCTTGCGGTGCCAGCGCGCGGGCCATGAAGCGATAATCATGCGGATCGCCCGAGCGCCACCCACCGCCATGGATGAACACCACGATCGGCAGCGGTCCCTTCGCGGAGCCGGTATCGGCGGGCAGGAACATCTCCAGCTTCTGCGCCGGATCACTGCCATACCGCACCGATGCAACTTCGCGGATCATGCCGTCGCCCCCGCGCAGCACGCGGTCCGCGTTGTCGAGCATCGCCACGGCCTCCGTCGCAAGTGCTTGCCGATAAAGCAGAAAACCGCCCACGCCGAGCAGTGCGAGCACGGCCAGCGTCCACAGGAGCCAGCGGCGGCGCGGCTTGCCGGGTGCGCGTTTCAGGATCGTTAGGTCAGCCATGGCGCATGGCTAGACGGTTTTGTTCAGGCGGGAAAGCGGCCCTTCAGCCCAGCAGGCGGCGCGCGGCGCGCTCCAGAAGCGGCTGGTCATCGGCAATCTCGCCAAGCAGCACCGCGGGGCCGCTCGCCAGACGGCGCACCAGCACCAGCGCGAATTCGGCGCCGTCCGGTTCCAGCGCATAGAGCGGCTTGTGATCGAGCGTGCGCAGGTTCTCGACCAGCGATGCGCGCGGCGCAGGCGCGGTCTTGCCGGTTTCCTCGCGCCGCAGCTTGCGCTCCAGCGCGACGACGCCCTTGAGTCCGCCGGACGCCTTGGCAAGGTAACCGCCAAGCTCGCCGTAGCCGAGCGCAAGGCGCTGTGCATGGGTCAGCGCGGTGGTGTATTCCGCGATGCGCGTCTTGTCGTAGTCCGCGCCAAACACGAGCTTGACCAGCGGGGTCAGCGGCGCACGCGCCTGCATGGTGAGGCCCGCATCGGCGACCATTTCAGCATAGTCTTCGGGCGCATCTTCGGCCGCGAGTGCGAAGTCCCACGCCCGGCCGATCGCGGCATAGAGCGCGCCGCGCGTGCGGTCTTCGCTGGCGTGGGCGATGTGCGCCAGATCGCGTGCCGAGGCGAGCCAGTCCGCCAGGCAGGCCGGTTCGGGCTCCCCCGGTGCGAGGCCGTGCTCGGGCTCGGCCGCTTCGCCGGCGATGATTTCAGCGCCGAACTCGGCCAGATCGAGCGGCTGTTGGCCTTCGAACCCGGCGATTTCGCCGTCCGGCCCATCGGCCCAGCCGCCCAGCGGCACCGTTGCCCGGCGCGGCGCGAGCGTGGCGCTGCTCGGGCGCTGATCCAGCGACTGGTCGATCTCCAGCAGCAGCGCGTCGGTGGTCTGCTGGTCGGCCAATTCCTTCCAGTTGATCACGCCGTAAAGGTAGTCGATCGTGGTGTTGTCGGTCGAAAAGGGCAGGAGAATGCCCCGGTACAGGATCGTGCGGCCGCGCTGGTTGACGAATTCGGCCTCGAAGCCGATCGGCGCCTGGTTGGCGATGATCTGCAGATAATGATCGGTGATGCGCGACAGCAGCGAGCGTCCCGGAATGTCGCTCAGGCGGCGCAGCGGGCTGCCGGCCTCGCATTCATCGGCAAGCACCTGGCCCAGGAACGGGATCGCTGGATCCTCGATGCCGTTGTCGAAGTGCAGCAGCACCGAATGGTCGGCAAAATCGGGCAAGTGCCCGTCGAGCAGCGATTGCACGGGCGGGAACTGCCCTTGATCCAGCAGGCTCGCCCAGAAATTGTAGGCGCGCACCTGCATGCGGCGCTCGTCCTGCCCGATCGGCGGCGGCGGCGCGGCGACCGTGCCCTGCTCGTCGATCGATTCCTCGTAAGCGGTATAATCGGCGGCATAGTCGAGAGGGTCCTGGCCCTCTGAACCGTCCTTGCTGATGCCGCGATACGTATCCATGAACCAGTCCCCGTGGTCGTCCGATGGGGCCCGTCATGGCGCAACATGGTAAAGATGTGTTTAAGTTGCGCCGCGCCTCTGCACGCAATCGTTCGAATATGGCGGCGTTCGAATATGGTGGGTTCCCAATCCCGGTCCCGCGATCAATCAGCGCGCGGCGATGGCCGATGCCTTGGCCAGCAGCCGCACCGCCATGTCGCGGTGCAGCAGTTCGGCCATCTTGCCGCCCACCTTGAGCGCGCCCTTGCCCGCATTCGCAGGGTCCGCAAACGCGGCAACGATGGCTTCGGCTTCCGCCACTTCGGTTTCGGCCGGTGCGAACACGCGGTTGGCGGTTTCGATCTGCGAGGGATGGATGAGCGTCTTTCCGTCGAGACCCAGCTCGCGCGCCTGCACGCATTCCGCTTCGAGCCGCGCGGGATCGTCGATCGCGTTGCACACCCCGTCGAGCAGGACGAGGCCATGCGCGCGCGCCGCCATCAGCGATTGCACCATGACCGGCACGAACCCGGCGCGTCCCGGCACTTGCGCCATGCCGGTTTCCTTGGCGAGATCATTCAGCCCGAGCACGAACCCGGCGAGCCGCGAGAGCCGCGCCGTTTCCGCGATCCGCTCCAGCGCGAGCACCGCCCGGGGCGTTTCGATCATCACCCACAGGCGGACGGCGGGATCATAGCCTGCCCCGTCCATCGCCACCGAAAGCGCCACGACGTCGGCGGCATCGTCGACCTTGGGCGCCAGCAGGGCGTGGAGTGGGCAGCCCGCCAGCGCGGCGAGATCGGCCTTGCCCCAGGGCGAGCCGAGCGGGTTGATCCGTGCGATCATTTCCCGGTGCCCGAAACCGCCAGCCGTCAGTTCTTCCACCAGTGCGGTGCGGGCCTCGTCCTTCATCTCGGGCGCAACGGCATCTTCGAGATCGAGCGCGACGGCATCGCAGGGCAGCGCACGCGCCTTGTCGACAGCACGGCGGTTGCTGGCAGGCATATAGAGCAGCGAGCGCAGCGGCTGCGCTTGAATCAGGGCTTCCGGCACACACTTCTCCGAGAAAGTATGGGGCACTTGGGCATGGGGCGATTGGCCCCCGCCCTTTCCCGATGCCGCGTCGCTGCGCAAGCGATTGTTACAGGATATAGCGCACCTTGATGGCGGTCCGCAGTTGCGCGGGGCCGACCTGGAACGAGGCCGCGCCGAAGCGGGGCGGGCCGAACTGCAGCGGCGCATCGCGCGAAAAGCCGAAGCCCTCGCGCGGGAGCATCATCATCTTGTCCATGCGGCCATTGCCGTTTTCGTCATGAAACAGCGCGATGGCATAGCGGCCTTGCGGCACGTCCTTGAACTGCACCGTTTCGCCATTCAGCGCCGGCACGGTCAGATGCCGCGCATAGGGGTCCTTCTGGCAATCGGGGAATGTCTTCGGATTGGCGGTCATGCAGGCCATGATCTGGCCGCGACTGGACCGCAGCCCGTCGATCTCCACGAGGATCGAACTGGGCGCGGCCGGGCCAGCCTGCACCGGCCCCTGCGGACGCGGCTGGATCTGCGGCAGCGGCACCGCCGCCATGGCCAGCGGCGCGGTGAGCAGGGCGAGCCCCAGCGTAAGCCCCTTTCGCTTCATGGCGCGGATATTCCCTTGTCGGTCCCGCAAACGTGATCCCAGAAGCGGAAGTAGAGGCCAAAGTTGCATCGATAGAGCTCGTGATGACGGTGATGATGGCTGGCTGTTATCACCCATTGCCCTACAGTTGAGTGAACGAGGGCCTTGGAAAACAGTTCCCAGCCCATGTGATTGGTCACGCCCATCACGGTCATCACCATCAGCACGAGGCCAAGCACGCCGGCGTGGATCGGCACCACGAAGACCAGCGCAGGAATGAACAGGCCGACGATCGCGGCCTCGACCGGGTGGAAATTCATCGCCGCCCATGCCGTCGGCGGACGGCTGGCATGGTGCACCGCATGGACCGCACGGAACACCTGCGGGCGGTGCATCCAGCGATGCGTCCAGTAGAACCAGGTATCGTGGAGCGCGAGGTAGACGAACAACGAGACCGGCAGCCACCACAGCGGCCAGTCGTTCACGTTGGTATAGACCCGCGTCCAGCCATAATGCTGCCAGCCCCAGGCGATGATCCCCGCCGGCACGCCGTAGATCGCGGCAGAGGCAAGGCTCCACGTGATCTCGCTGCGCATCTGGCGGGCAAGACCGTTGTAGTGGCCGGGGCGCACCAGTTTGGTCAGCCAGGCGAACAGGCCGCTCACCGCCAGATAGCGCACCGCGACGATCACGGTCATCACCAGCGCAGAGAGCCACAGTTCGGTCATGCGCGGTCAGAAGGGCAAGGCTGGGTCACCCCACCCCTATGCCAAGCCCGCGCAGCCGTGGACAGCCCGCATTCGGGGTAGTCCACAAGCCGACGCGAGCTCGGTCCGGTCATCAGATGGCCCGACGAACCTTGTTGCGGTGCTGGCCGACGCCGGGAGCCCCGCCACCCGTGCGCGGGCGGAAGCTGCGGGGCTTTTCGCCCTGCGGGCCGTCGCCGCGTTCGGCGCGGGCCGGGTTGCCCACGGGGCCACGATCATCGACCTTGCGCGGATTGGGATCGCGGGGACGTCCATCGACCCCCTGCGCGCGGCCACCGGGCGAACGGTCGTCGCGCCGATTGGGATTGGGGCCTGCACCCCGACCTTCGCCACCACGACCCTGGCCGCCTCGGCCCTGACCACCGCCACGGTTGCCGCCCCGATCACCGCCGCGCCCGCGTGCATCGCGGTCATCGCGGCGCGCATCGCGCTCGGCTTCCTCGGGCTTGCGGCTGACAGCGGGTAGCTTTGCGGCCTCGGCCAGGAAGCCTTCGGGCAGCGGCAGCGGCATGAGCTTGATGCCGGTCAGCTTCTCGATGTCCTTGAGGTAGGGCTTCTCGTCCGGCGCGCAGAAGCTGATTGCCTCGCCATCAGCACCTGCACGCGCGGTGCGGCCGATGCGGTGGACATATTGCTCGGCCACGTTGGGCAGCTCGAAGTTGAACACGTGGCTCACCCCGGTCACGTCGATCCCGCGCGCGGCGATATCGGTGGCAACGAGGATCGGGCAGGAACCCTGGCGGAACGCGTCCAGCGCGGCGGTGCGCTGCGCCTGGCTCTTGTTGCCGTGGATCGCGCGGGCGCTGATCGAAGCGGCGGAGAGGTGGCGCACCACGCGGTCCGCGCCGTGCTTCGTGCGGGTAAACACCAGCGCGCGGTCCAGCTTGCCATCAGCCAGCAGCGCACGGATGCGCAGCGTGAGCAGCGCCTGCTTCTCGGCCTGATTGACGAAGGTGACGAACTGCTCGACGCGCTCGGCCGTGCTCGCCTGCGGAGTCACTTCCACGCGCACCGGGTTGTTGATGAACTGCTTGCCGAGATCCGCGATGGCCTTGGGCATCGTCGCGGAGAAGAACAGGCTCTGCCGCTCCTTGGGCAGCAGGTTCGCCACACGCTTCAGCGCATGGATGAAGCCGAGGTCCATCATCTGGTCCGCTTCATCGAGCACGAAGATCTCGACGCGGCTGAGCGTCAGCGCGCGCTGGTCGATAAGGTCGAGCAGGCGGCCCGGCGTTGCCACCAGAATGTCGCAGCCCGGCACGAGGCGGCGGGCCTGCTTGCCCACCGGCACGCCGCCGAACACGCAGTCGACCGTCAGGCGCAGGTTCTTGGCATATGCCGCAATGTTCTCGGCAATCTGCGCGGCGAGCTCACGCGTGGGCGAAAGCACCAGCATGCGGCACGAGGCGGGCTTGCGCGGCTTCATGTCCGCCGCAAGGCGGTGGAGCGAGGGCAGCGCGAAAGCGGCGGTCTTGCCGGTGCCGGTCTGCGCGATGCCGAGCAGGTCGCGGCCTTCGAGCAGCGCGGGGATCGACTGACGCTGGATCGGCGTCGGGTCGGTGTAGCCCTTGCTGGCAAGCGCGTGGAGAATGGGCTCGGCAAGGCCGAGATCGCTGAAATATGACATGTAGAATCCAATCGGGTGTTTGGGCGCACGGCACGATGCGGCGCGCAGGCAGAAGGTCGACCATGCGACCCATGCGTGAAGGGGAAGCCAAGCGAAGCAGCCGTTCGACCGGGGCGGGTCTCGCCCTGAAACGGCGGACCTCACGCTTGCCCGGGCCTGCGGCGGAAAGTCCGCTCGCCAGTCCTGCTGGACGCGCACCTAAGCGCAATTGCGCGCAAAAGCAAGGAAATTGCGCGAGAGGGTTGCAGGCTTTCCAAGTGCCAGCCTGTCGTTCTATCACGGTGCGATGCACCACCGCCTTGCCTTCGCGCTGTTCGCCGCCTCCCCCCTGCTCCCCGCCAGCGCATTTGCCGCGCCTGCACTGACTGCGCCTGACAAGCGCATGGTCGCCACGGTGGAGGCGAACGAGGCGCGCGATCTCGCCCTGCTCGAAAAGCTGGTCAACCAGAACTCCGGCTCGCGCAATATCGCCGGGGTCAAGGCCGTGGCCGCGGTGGTGCGGCCCGAATTCGAAGCGCTGGGCTTCACCGTGAAATGGTTGCCGATGGAACAGACCGGGCGCGCCGGGCATCTTGTCGCCACGCATACCGGCAAGCCGGGTGCCAAGCGTCTGCTGCTGATCGGCCATCTCGATACGGTGTTCGAGCCGGATTCGCCGTTCCAGACTTTCACCCGGCGGGGCGATTTCGCCAGCGGCCCCGGCGTGGCGGACAACAAGGGCGGCGTGGTCGCCATGCTCGCTGCGCTGCGGGCGATGGCAGCGGCGGGCACGCTCAAGCAGGCCAACATCGTCGCCTACCTGACGGGCGACGAGGAAGACGCCGGTGATCCGCAGTCTGCCGCGCGCGCCGATCTGATCGCAGAGGGCAAGAAGGCCGACGTCGCGCTCGATTTCGAAGGCCTTGCCCGCGATCTGGGGCCGGATGGCAAGCTTGTCGACATGGGCTCGATCGCCCGCCGCTCGGCCTATAGCTGGACGATCGAGGTCACAGCTAAATCGGGCCATTCCAGTGGTGTGTTCGGCGCAGATGGCGACGGCGCGATCTATGCCCTCGCGCGCATGCTCGCCGCGATCCGTGCCGAAGTGCCCGAACCCAATCTCACGCTCAATGTCGGCATGATCGCGGGCGGCGCGGAAGCGGCGCTTGCCGCCGATCAGGCCCACGTCAGCGCCGCGGGGAAGACCAACATCATCCCGGCCAAGGCCGTCGCGCGTGGCGACTTGCGCACCCTTTCGCCTGAACAGAACACCCGTGCGCAGGAAAAGATGGCCGCAATCGTCGCGCGCGCCTTCCCCGGTGCCACGGCCCGGATCGTGTTCGAGGATGGCTACCCGCCGATGGCGCCGACCGACGCCAACCGCGCGCTGCTCGCCCGGCTCAACGATGTGAACGCCGCGCTCAGCCTCCCCGCAATGGCCCCGCTCGATCCGCTCAAGCGCGGCGCGGGGGATATCAGCTTCGTCGCCGCCGATGTGCCTGGCCTCGTCGGGCTTGGCCCCGCGAGCAAAGGGGATCACACCCCGGCGGAGACGGTCGATCTCATCAGCCTCACCCTCCAGGCCAAGCGCGCCGCGCTGCTGATGAGCCGGTTGGCGGCGGAAAAGCGCTGATGGACCATCCGCCCAGCCCCTGCACCGGCACCTGCACGCTCGATCCGTTCACAAAGCTGTGCCGCGGCTGCGCGCGCACGATCGAGGAAATCATGGTCTGGCCCAGTGCCAGCGCCGCGCAGAAGCACGCCATCCTCGGCGCGTTGGGCGATCGCCTTCAGAGCGTCAGCGTCAGGTCGAAATAACCGTAGACGCTGTTGCCGCTCGCCGGAGCATTGGGCGCATCGCGCAGGACCCCGTGCTTGAACAGCACTGCGCCGCCCGTCTCGGCTTGCAGCAGTGCGGGCACGAGCCAATGCCGCACCCGCGCCTCGGCCTGATGACCGGCAAAGCGCCCCGAAGCGCCCTTCGCATCGCGCACGCCCGTGGTCGCAAAGGCATCGCGCGGGTTTTCGAGCCACATCGCGCGGTAGGAGAGCATCACGTCGGTCTGCTTGTCCGGCTCCGCTTCCAGCCGCAGCCCTGGTGAAAGGATGTTGGTCCGCTGCAAGGCGCCATAGAGCGCCGTCGGCCCGAAATCGAAGCGCCGCGCTCCATAGAGAGTATCGAACCGGCCATAGTGTCCCGCCCGGCCGTCATCGCCGCTCGCGGCATCGAACAGCGCGGCGAGGCGCGGCGTCCACCCGGTCTTGAGCGTGTAGCCCGCCTCAGCATGGAGGAACCACGCCCCAACATCGAGGTCGGTCCGGTCCGCCGCCGCCGCGCTGCGCCGCGCGGTGCCGAACTGGTAGGCGCCTTCGACGTCATGGTCCCACTTGCCCGCCGCCGGCCGCACGAAGGTCCGGGCGCCCACGGTCCAGAGCCGGCGGTTGCGCGTCTGCCGGTTGTCGCCGTCCTGTTCGGCCAGCCGGAAGCCATATGTCTCTAGCGTCCCGCCCAGCACATGCCGCAGCGTGGCATGCGCGCCGAAGAACTGGACGCGGGTGGTTTCCAGATCGACCTTCACGCGGTTGTCCCGCAGCCCTTGCGAATCGTCGGGCCGGCGTATCTGGGGCATGGTCCAGAACGCTTGCAGCCGCGTGCCGCCCTGCGTGGTCCATTCCAGGTTCGCGCCGGTAAAGCCGTTGGTGGTCTGGCGAAAGCGGTTGCGCGCGACCAGCCGCCGCGAGCCGATATCCATGGTCTGGCGGCCCAGCGTCAGCATGCCGTGTCCGCCTTTCGCACCCTTGCGCCCATCGCCCAGCTCGATCCTGGCATAGGCCTGTACCAGCTCGAGCGAATTGACGTCCGATGTCGTGATGCTCGAAGTCGGCCCCTCGCCATAGGCGCGCGCATCCCACAGCTCGCCGCCGAAGCGGACGGGTCCCGCATCGTATTCGATGGCGAGCGTGGTGCGCAGCGAAAAGAGCGAATCCGCAGCGGCAGGGCTGGGGCGGAACTGCCCGTCGATCCCCTCGACCCGCGCGCGCACGGTCGCGCTGATCGAAAGCTCCTCGGGCGCCCCCAGCGCTTCGGCGAGGGGGCCGGGCTTAGCCGAGGCAGGCACGGCAGCAGCAAGCGCGGCCAGCGCCGCGAAGGAAAGGGCTCTCTTGGTCAAGGTCGCTTCCAAAGATCCAGGGCGCGTCCCCTCCCGGTGTCGGGTCGGTGCATGAAGGCGCCGTGCCGCGCATAGAGCATCCGGCCGCGCCGTCCAACCGGGCTTGCCGCCCGGGGCAAACGGTCCTAGGGCCGCAGGCAGTCACTTGGGGAGTAGCCGCTGCGCGTCCCGCGCGCAGTCCCCCCGTCCAGCGGACGGACGCGTCAACATGCTTGGTCGAGAGGCCATGGCGCAGGCGGCAGGCACGGAGCGTCCCCGTTCCACTTGCCGGGCGAGACCAATGGCACCGTATTTCCCTGTCCGGCCGGGCGGGGGAGGCCGGTGCCGTTGTCTCGATCAGCTCGCCCGGCCCCGGAACATGTCCATGCTCGAAGCTCTGTTCACCTCCACTGCCATCGTCGCTCTCGCCGAGATCGGCGACAAGACGCAGCTCCTTGCCATCGTGCTCGCTGCAAGGTTCAAGCGGCCCGTGCCGATCGTGCTCGGCATACTAGTCGCCACGCTGGCCAACCATTTCCTCGCCGCGATGGCGGGATCGCTCGCTGCCGGGTGGTTCGACGGCCCCGCCTTCCGCTACGCCGTCGCCGTCGGCTTCCTCGCCATGGCGGCCTGGACCCTGGTGCCGGACAAGTTCGATGATGACGAAGCACCTGCCGTTTCGCGCGGCGGCGCGTTTCTCACCACTCTCGTCGCGTTCTTCCTCGTCGAGATGGGCGACAAGACGCAGATCGCCACAATCGCGCTCGGCGCCCGTTTCCACGATGCGCTGGCGGTCACGGCGGGCACCACGCTTGGCATGATGCTCGCCAATGTGCCTGCGGTGCTGCTCGGCGGCGAACTGGTCAAGCGCGTGCCGCTGGGCGTCGTGCGCACGGTCGCCGCGCTCCTGTTCGCGCTGCTGGGCCTTTGGCTCCTGCTCGCGACAGCGGGAGTCATCTAGCTTTCCTCACCCCAGCCGGCACATAGCGGATCGCCGCTGACCACCAGCCGCCGCAGCGCCGCGCGTGCCAGCCGCTCGGTCTCGGCCTTGCGGCGCGCGGCGGCGAGGGGGAGGCTGGGGGCAGGGCGCAGGATCTCGGCATCATAGCCATCCGCCACGATCACCCCGCACAGGTCCGGCCGGAACGCCGGTGTTTCGAGGCACGCGCGGTCGAGGTGCGGGGCAAGCCCCCAGTAGAACCGGTCGCAGTACTCCAGATAATCCGGCCACTTCGCATCACCGAGGAGATCGGCGCGCGCCACCTTGATCTCCACGATCACGATCCGGCCCTTGCCGTCGATCCCCATCAGGTCCGCTCGCCGGCCGGAGCGCAGCGGCATTTCGGGCAGGCACCAGATCCCGTTGCGCGCAAAGAGCCGGCCGATCCCGCGGGCGACGGCCTGTGCCTCCCGCTCGGCGGGAACAGGTGTGGCGGCAGGGAGGGCCGAATCGAGCATGGCCCCAGTTTAAGAACAAAAATGGAACAAGGGAAGAGCGCCGAGCGCTATCGCTCGATCCCCAGCGGCGGGATCAGCGCGAGCAGGCCCGCGCGCGCCGTGTGGAATTCCTGCCACAGCGCCAGCGCCGCCGCGCTTGCGGCGGCGCCGCTGCCATGCAGTGCCAACAGCGCGGCAAGACCGGGTTCGAGAATCGCGGCCAGATCGTCCACACCCTGTTCGGCCAGCCGATATCGCCAGCCGCCCGTATCGCGCATCATCGCGGGAAAGTTGCGAATCTCGGGCGAGCGGTACTCGGGCGCAATCCCGGCAAGTTCGCCGATCGCCGCCGCCGCCGCGTGCACCGCTTTCCACTTCATCGCCATCTGGCTCGCCGCCGCGTGGCCGCCAGCGCGATTCGCATCGTGAGAGGGGGGGCGAGTGGCCATGCGGGAGAGACTATCCCCGCGTCCGCTACCAAATCGCTAAACCGCAAACTTCTGGTTACGATCCTCTGGCTTTAGATCGCTGGCCATAAACCACTGGCCATAAACCACTGGAATGCCGCGCGCGGCGCTGCTAGGCGGTTCGCAAGGCACCCGTAGCTCAGCTGGATAGAGCGCTGCCCTCCGAAGGCAGAGGCCACAGGTTCGAATCCTGTCGGGTGCACCACCTTTCAAATCCCTGGCGGCAACCGGTCTGCTCCTTACGAAGTGCGTACGGAGCATAGTGGCATGTGCATTCTTACGCGGGTCAGTGGACGGCAATTGAGCCCAGCGACGTTTGCTTGCAGCGGCTCAATCGGCCTCGACAAGCAGCCGACTGGCTATGGCGGAAATAGCGCAAAGTCCCCTTGGGCCGGAGAGGTTTGATCCCGCCCCTCATCTGCTGATCATCCGCGAGCGGGAGACGGGCGCCTTCGCGAGAACCTCGCCCGTTCGCTCACCTCGTGTCAGCGGGTGCATTTGCACTTTCACCGCTATCCGGGACCGACGTGCGGTAATCTCCGAAGGCCCCATCGCGCGCATCGAGCGCACCGCGGACGTTACCGGCGCGGAATCCGGCGAAGGTCTGCCGGGAGGCCTCTGTCGTCATCGCCAAGGCCTGCATTTCCGTGCCCGCACGGATTGCAGACCGCAGCCCCATCGCTTCCATCGCGCGGTGCACCGATCGCTTGTTGATCTGCTGAACCTCGGGTGGGATCTTCGCGATCCGCTCCGCGATCTTGAGGACTTCGCCTTCAAGCGCCTCTTTGGGGAACGCCCGGTTGGCGAAACCTACGCGCACCGCTTCGTGGGCAGACAGCGCATCCCCGGTCAGCATCTGCTCCATCGCCGAGCGGAGGCCGCACAGCCACGGATGGAACTGGGTATCGGGCGGGCTCATGCCGCGCACCGGCGGATAGCCGATCTGCGCATCGTCGCTCAGGTAAATGAGATCGCAGGCCGTCGCGAGCTCCGTCGCCCCGGCGAGGCACCAGCCGTGAACTTGCGCAACAACGGGTTTCGCCAGATCCCAGATCCGGAACACCCCCTCGACGACATGCCGCGGCCAGAAGCCCGCGCCGCCTGCGGTGTGATAGGGCGGCACCTGCGTGCTGGCCTCCGGCGAAAGGTCATAGCCGGCGGAAAAGCAGGAACCAGCGCCCCGCAAGATGATCACCCGAACCTCGGGGTCCTTGTCGGCCTCTTCAAGCGCCGCAAACAGCTCGGTCCTGAGGGCATTTGAAAGCGCGTTGCGCTTCTCCGGACGGTTCAACGTGAGCCGGCGGATACCGGCACGCGGCGTGTCGCTCAGCACCAGAGACAGAGGCGCATCTTCCATCGGGGCAACTCCAGTTCGGTCAATAGATCGTGTACCCGCCATCAAGGACGATGCTGTCTCCGGTATGGAACCGTGATGCGTTAGAGGCGAGGTAGATCGCGATCCCGCCGAAATCCTCAGGCTCGATCCATTGCCGGAAGGGCACGCGCGAAATCACCTGCCGGTTGAACTTCTCGTTCGCTTGCGCGGCCTCGGTCATTTCGCTGACCGTCCAGCCAGGAAGCACCGCATTGGCGCGCACGCCGTAGCGAGCAAACTCGACAGCGGTTGCCCGAACCAGCGAACACAGTGCCCCTTTGGCCGCGCCATAGGCCTGATTGCGCGCCGCGCCGTGGATGGCCGAAGTCGACGAGATCGCAATCAGCGATCCCCCCGGATCGCCCGCTTCGGCACGCGCCTTCATATGCTTGCACGCCTCGCGCAGCGTGAAGAACACGCCGTCCAGATTGACCGCCATGACCTTGCGCCATTGCTCGGTCGGAAACTCGTCAAACGGAGCCCCACCGCCAACGCCGGCATTGGCCACGACCGTATCGACACGGCCGAATTCGGCGACCGCCTTTTCCATCGCCGCGCTCACCGCATGCTCGTCCGACACATCGACGATCTCGCTGGCGATGCGCGCTCCGGTTTCCTCCAGCCTGCTCTTCGCGGCAGCATTCTTGGCCGGGTTCGTTCCCCAGATGATCACGGACGCCCCTGCCTGCGCGAGCGCCTCTGCCATGCCGAGGCCGATGCCGCCGTTGCCCCCGGTCACGAGAGCTACCTTTCCGCTTAAGTCGAAGGGCTGGTAAGGCATTACGATACTTCCTTAATTCGCACCCGGTTGCCGCATTGTGTGAGAGGGTCCTCCACAAGCGCGAGCTAGTCCACTTCTGCAAAGTGCTAGTGGAATCGCGGCCGCTGTCGAGACCGCAACCGGGCGCTGGCGAAGGGCCTAATCTTGATTCTTTGTCGGAAATTGAACGCCGCAGGATTGGAAAAGTCCGACCAGGTAGCAAAAACGCCGGTCACGATGCACAAGATGTCGCCATGCCAGCGCCATCGATTCCCAGCAGCCTTCTCACAGGCCTTCTCGGATCGGGGCGTGCGGCTGCCTTGCTTGCAGCCGGGAACCTGCCGCTCGACACAGCCGAGATCGACCATCTCACGTTCTGGCGCCTGCTGCGCGACAACATCGTGCGCACTGGGGATGAGCACCATGCACTGGGCGCCAATGTGGTGCCCGAGGGCAGTTTCGAACTCCTGCTTGCCGCCATGCGGCTTGGCACCAATCTCGCGGACGGGTTGGAACGCCTTGCCGGTGCCGCGCGCATTCTCCGGCCCGATCTGGGAATTGTCGTTAGCCGCAAACGCCATCTCGTCCTGCAGTTTGCGCCGGGCGCGGTCCGCAGTGTGCAGCAGGCGCTCTATGTCGAGCTTATCGTCGTTGTGATCCACGCCGCCATCTGCTGGATGACCGGCAGCGTCTTCCGGCCACGCGCGATCATGGCGGCGCCTTGTGCCGAAGCCGGTTCGGGCGCTGTCTATGCGCTGCTGGGCACACCCATTCAGCGTCGCGGCAACGGCGTTGCCGTGCACTATGCTGCTGCGGATGGAGGCCGCGCCTTGTCCGCTGAAGCCTTCGATCTCTGGCCGACGCTGGTTTTCGAGGCCTATCGCCAACTGGCAAATTCGGCGACCGATGCATCTGCGGCAACGGCGGATCAGGTGAGAGCGCGATTGCTGATGGGCCGCGTCGATCAGACGACTGTGGCCCGGGAGATGGCCATCTCGGTCGCGTCGCTGCGCCGACGTCTCGCGGATGAAGGCCATCGGTTTCGTGATCTCGATCGCGAGGTGCGCCAGTCGCTTGCGCGGGACGGCATCGTGGCCGGGCGCAAGACCGAAGATATCGCCAGCGATCTGGGCTATTCGGAAGCCCGCAGCCTGCGCCGGGCCGCCAATCGCTGGTTCGGCAAACCTCCGACCGGCTTGCGGCAGCTGCCGATCGATTGAGCGAAATTGTCCGCCCCAACGGCAGCGCTGCCGTCCTTCCGCACCCGCTGATCCGCGATCTACACTCCTGAAAAACAACAGGGGAGGATCGTTCATGCGCAATCATCTGCTTATTGTGTCGACAGCGGCCACGCTGGCGTTCGCGCCGGATCTGGCCGCACAGCCGGTCACCTCCGCGGCCCCGGCGGCGCAAGACAATGCCGCCGACATCGTCGTGACGGCCGAGCGACGTTCCTCACGCGTACAGGACGTTCCCATCGCGATCTCGGCCTTGTCCGGCGATACATTGCGCGCTGCTGGCAACAACGGTCTGTCCGATCTGGCCAAGCGTGTCCCAAGCCTGACCTTCGCGCAGAGTTTCGGCATTGCGCAGGTCTTCATCCGCGGCGTGGGCAACAACTTCTTCTCGCCCGGCGGCGATCCCGGGGTCGCGACCTATGCCGATGGGGTCTATCTGTCCGATCAGGAGGCCACTGCAGTCGCATTTCTCGATCTCGAACGGGTCGAGGTCCTGCGCGGCCCCCAAGGCGCGCTCTATGGGCGCAATGCCACGGGCGGTGCGGTCAATCTGGTTTCGGCAGAACCGGAAGCAGCCTTCGCCGGACGTGTCGGCTTGCGGTTTGGTGATTTTGGCCGGATCGAAGCGGACGGCTTCGTCACGGGCGACATCGGCCGCGGCGTTCTGGTGCGCGCAAGCGGACAGGTGCGCCGGCTGCGCGGCTATGCCCGCAACGAGCTTACCGGGCCGGGACTGCCAACGCGGCTTGATGGCGAGAAGAGCTTTGCCGGGCGACTGCAGGTCCGCGTGCCGATCGGGGCGGGTTCGCTGCGGCTGATCGCGAACGGCTACACGCAGGATGATGTGGGACCGGGGTTGAAGATCCTTGCCGATCCCTTCCCCCAGCCCGCGCAGTTCCTTTATGGCGTGCGCCCATCGGACAGCCCGCGCAATTTCAAGAGCCAGGTTTCGGCGAACAAGCGCGACGTATGGTCGGTAACGGTCGCGCTCAAGCAGCCTCTTTCGAACACCATCGATGTCAATCTGATTGCCGACTATCGCCATTCGAACCGCGCGATCACCTATGATCAGGATGGTACCGAGCGCGAGGTTTCGCGCACCACACTCGATACGCGCAGTCATCAATGGAGCATCGAGGGCTATCTTCAGGGGCGTTCTGGTGGGTTCGACTGGCTGGTCGGCGCCAACTACCTCCAATTCGAACAGACCCGGGTGACGACTGTGCCCGGCCTTCTGCCGGCAGCTTTCCTCGATCCGTCCCTGCCACTCACGCTGCCATTTCCGTTCCGCTTCGATGGCGGCGGCACGATCCACACCAAGGCGTGGGCGGGCTATGCGGATGGTTCGCTGAAGCTGTCGGACACGATCAAGCTGCGACTTGGCGGACGGTATAGCGACGATGCCAAGCGGGCGGATGAATTCCTGACGTTCCTCGCGCCGACCATCCGTGGCACGCAGGCCAAGTCCTGGGGCCAGTGGTCGGGCAAGGCCGGGATCGACGTGACACCGGCCAAGGGCATCCTGCTCTACGGTTCGGTCGCGCGGGGCTTCAAGTCGGGCGCGCTCAATGTTGGTGCCTTTACGCCAGCGGTGAAACCGGAAATCAACGTGACCTGGGAGATCGGGGCGAAGCTCGAGACGGCGGATCGCCGGGCCCGGTTCAACCTCGCTGCGTTCACCAGCAGCTACAAGGACCTCCAGATCGTCCAGATCGGCCCGATCAGCCAGATCCTGGCCAATGCGGCCGATTCCACCATCAAGGGTATCGAGGCGGAGGCAAGCTTTCGCCCGGTCAGCGGGCTGACGCTGGGCGCCACGCTTTCCTACCTCGACGCGCGCTTCGGCAGTTTCTCCGCAACCGATCAGCGGCGCGCCTTCCAGCGGTTCGATCTGACCGGGAACCGCTTGCCGCTGACCTCGCGCTGGCAGGGCAGCGTTTCGGCGGGGTACGTGCTGCCGCTTGCCTCCGGAGCCACCATCGGGGTGGACAGCGCGGTGCAATTCCGCTCGGAATACTTCTTCACGGAGTTCAATACCGCCGATGCCCGGCAGGGCGGCTTTGCCCGCTTTGATCTCGCGGCCAACTGGACCAGCGCCGATCGGCGCTGGAAGGTTTCGGCATTCGGCCGAAACCTCTCCAACGAGCGGGTGCTGGCTGGTCTGGCCGTTGTTTCGCCCCTGCTCGGATCGGTCAGGGTCGCCTCGCTCGAACCGCCGCGCACGTTCGGCGTTGCGCTTGATATCAGCTTCTAGGAAGTGATGCCCATGGCCGATCGCCCCGATCTTGACCGCATCTTTGCCCACCTCGCATCGCCGCCCGCTGCCGGGGACAGCCCGCTGGCGGCGATGCGCGCCATGGTCGAAGACTACGGCATGGGTGCCTCTGGTGATGGATTGGTCGCGTGCCGCCGTCTGCCGACCATGATTGGTTCGCTCGAGGCCGAATGGCTGGTGCCGCCCGGCGCCTCGACCAGCCAGCGCATCGTGCATCTGCATGGCGGTGGCTGGTCTGCCGGCTCGATTTCCAGCCACCGCGCGTTCGCGGCCGAAATCGCTTACCGAACGGGGCAGGCGGTGCTGCTGCCGGCATATCGCCTGGCGCCTGAACACCCGTTCCCCGCCGGTCTCGACGATGCGATGGCGGCGCTGGCCCATGCGCAGGTCATGGGGCCAGAGGGACTAGGCACTTCCCGAGTGGCGGTTTCAGGGGATTCCGCTGGCGGGAATCTCGCCGTGGCCGTCGCTGCCCGCTGCATCGAAGAAGGATTGCAGGTGCCACTTGCGCTCTGGCTTGTGTCACCGTTTCTTGCGCCGGACCTGCCGGCCGATCGATTTGCCGCGCCGCTCAGGGATCCGGTGGTGGACCCGTTGTCCACGGCGGGCGTGGCCCAGATCTATGCTCCGGGGGTGGACGTGCTCGACCCCAGAATCTCGGTTCTGAGGACCACTGCCAAAACGCTGGCAGACTTTCCGCCAGTGCTGCTTCAGGCAAGCGGCGCAGAGGCACTGCGCGAACAGGCGGTGCGATTTGCCGATGCGGTCTGGAAGGCGGGTGCCTGGCTCAAACTGAGCCTGTGGCCGGGCATGCCGCATGTCTGGCCGGTCTTTGTCGGGATCCTGCCGGAAGCCGAACAGGCGATCATCGAGGCATCGGCGTTTCTGAAACAGCCGCAGCCGTAAGCCCGTTGGTTGCGAACATCACTTCGGCAAGAGTTGCGCGCGCTGGTAGGTCTTGATAGCCCCGCTTTCGACCGTCGCCGGGGTGTTTGCGTCGCGGGCTTCGTGCGCGCGCTTCCATACGCCGAACAAGCCCATGATATGGGGCGGATCGCCGTGGATCTCGGTGAAGCCGCCGTTGAGCGAGCGGGTGTCGAAGTAGGCGGCATTTACTTGATCGGCGTAGAGTTCGGTCGCGAGTGCATAGCCCATGTCGAGCCAGCGCTGGCGCTCGGCGGCGAAGTCGGAAACGAGATAGGCGATGTGGTGGAAGCCTTCCTCGCCGTCCCTGTACATGTCGCGGTAGATCGATGGCTGGTCATCATGCTGTTCGATGAACTGGATCATCGTATCGCCAAGATAGCCGAACGCGTAGGAAACATCGGCCTCGACCGCGGTGCCGCGATAGGTGAATTCCTCGCACCGATGGTGGCGCGCCATGAAGAAGGGCCCGGCGCCGAATGCCTCCGCCCACTTCTCCGCCGCCGCGTCGATGCTCTTCACGAAATAGGCATGCTGGAACAGCTGGCAGGACCGGGTCATGCGATCACTCCTTGCAGAACGCGCTCCGGCTTTCCGAAGCGCCTTGATCGATAACCCCGTAACCGCGCGTCGTCTGCTGTCAGAAGCGCTTGGTCCGCTCGGCTCAATCCGCAGGCATACCGAGCGCCGCCGTCACGCTGGCCAGGGCATCGCGGTTCAGCGCGGCAGCGCGCGTTTCGCTGTCCGCCTCGGTATAGCAGCGCAGTTCCGGCGCGTTGCCCGATCCGCGCAAGTGGATGATCTCGCCGCTGCTGAACGTCGCGCGGACCCCGTCGGTCGTGTCGATGATGGTCGCCTCGCCGGCAAAGGCCCCGAATAACCGCGTCTGCAACGCCAGCTGCTCGGCCGCCGAACCCGCCTTGAGCATGGTGAAGAGCTGCTCGCTGAGCGCCGGGGGAAATGCCTGAAGCCGGTCGCTGAACGTGAAGCGCTGCGGCAGGCTCGCCAGTTGCTGCGAAACGCTCCCGCCTGCTGCGGTCAGCACCAGCAGGATCGGCAGCACCGCATCGCGCGTCGGCAGTGCCGTGGTCGTCCCGCCGCCCGCGCCGGTAATATCCGAGCCGAGCAGGAAGCCGCCGTTTGCTTCATAGCCGCAGACCACATCGGACGGCGCGTGCTGCTCCTCGCTCATGGCGGCGATCACATAGGGCGAACCGATCCGCGTGCGCCGGCAACGCGGGAAGAGGTCCGATAGTTCGAGCGCGGTGTTGCTGCTGACTGGCGTGACAACCGCCGTCGCGCCGACGCGGGCTGCCGAAAGGATGCCGAGCACATCGCCGCGCATCCAGGTGCCGGCTTCGTCTGCCAGCAGCGGACGATCGGAATCGCCATCGGTCGAGACGATCGCATCGAACGTCCCGCCGCGCGCCCAGTCCCGCGCGAGGACGACGTCTTCATCGCGGATCGCCTCGGTATCGACCGGGATGAAGGTATCGGAGCGCCCGAGCAGCTCGATCTCCGCGCCAAGCTCGCGCACGATGCGGGCGAGAATGTCGCGCCCAACCGCTGAATGCTGGTAGATCCCGATGCGCTTGCCGCTGAGCGCGCCCGGCCCGAAATGATCAAGGTAGCGCTGGACATAGGCGGTCTCCACATCGGTAACCGGCGGCAGCGTTTCCGCGTCCGTCAGCATGCCCTCTGCCGTGAAAGTGCCCTCCGGCAGCGGGACCAACTGGGCGGACATCCCGGCCTCGTCCGTCTTGAGCACTTCTCCGGCGGGCCGGTAGAACTTGATGCCGTTGCGGTCCGCCGGGATGTGGCTGCCGGTAACCATCAGGCTGGGCATGCCTTCGGCGAACCCGTAGAGCGCCAGCGCCGGTGTCGGCACATAGCCGCAGAACACGGGCACGCCGCCGCAATCGCGGACAGCGCGGGCACAGGCTGCAAGGATGCGCGGCGTGCTGGGGCGCAGGTCTCCGGCAAGCGCCACGCGGCCGCCGGGCTGGAACTCGCCAAGGCCGGAAAGGTACGACAGGAACCCGCGCGTATAACCGTAGCAGACCCGGTCGGTCATCGCGACGACGGTGCCCCGCGCGCCGCTAGTCCCGAAAGCCACGCCGCTTTCGGCCATGAGGTCCTTCACCGTAATCTGCGCCATGCGATTGTCCCGATCCGTTTGCCTGCACCGGATCGGTGCAGGTGCGTGCACGCAGCCCGATCGCAGGGGCGCAGATGCACGATGCTCTTCGCCTGCCGCGCGGCAAGGTTCAAGACCCAAGTCGTGCGGCCCGTCGCAGGTCAGGCCCCAAGCGGTGCGCTCCGCGCGGTGTGCTTGAGCAAAATGGCGGGCGCGGCCGTTTTGTTCCCGCAGGGCAGCCTGCCGCCAGGTGCACGTCGCTGGCAGAGCGCCTCTAAAGCGGCTTGCCCATGCGGATGATCGGGACCTTCACGCCCTCGCGCGAGGTGGCCTCGACTGCCTCGATCTCGGCATAGCCGCAGGCCTTGTAGAGCGGCAGACCGGCCAGTGTTGCCATCAGCTCCGCACGGCTGAACCCGGCCGCGCGCGCGGAATCCTCGCACAGGGCCATGATCCGTTTGCCGATGCCGCGCCGGGCGTGGGCGGGATCGACGTACATCGCGCGGATTTTCGCGGCGTCCTTCGCCGGATCGAGTGGCAGCGGTTCGCGTGCCACGATGCTGTCATCCCCGCCGAACAATGTCGCCCGCCAGCTCCACCCCCCGCAGCCGACGAGCGCGCCCCCATCGAGGATCATGAAGTAGGTGCGGTCCTTCACCAGCTGGGTATCGAGCCCCATGATCTGGTGGCTTGCCTTGACCTGCTCGGGGGTGAGGAAGCCGTGCTGCAGCTCCTCGATGGCACGCGTCATCAGTGCACGCAGGGCGGGCAGGTCCTCCTCCTGCGCGAGGGCATGGGTGAACGCCATGACATCAGTACCCGGCCACGCTGCCCACCGGCAGGCGCGGATCGATTGCGCCGTAGAGCCGGTCACGGCCCACCGCGGGCTTGCCCAGCGCGGGGCTGCCGACGAGGATCGCCGCGACCTGGTTCCAGTAGTCCATTGCTTCCAGCTTGTGCCCCTTGGCCTCCAGCGCGGCGCGGGTTTCGGCGCTCAGCGCATTGGGTTCCATGAAGATCACATCAGGCAGCCACTGCGCATGGATGCGTGCGGCATCGGTCGCCTCAGTCACCGTCATGCCGTGGTCGATCACGTTGAGCATGACCTGCAGCACGCCTGTCGGGATATGGCTCCCGCCCGGGGTGCCGACGACCATGGCGAGCTTGTCGTCCTTCGTCACGATGGTCGGCGTCATCGAGGAGAGCGGCCGCTTTCCCGGGGCGATGGCATTGTTGGCACCTTCGACGAGGCCGTACATGTTGGGTACGCCGGGCTTCGACGAAAAATCGTCCATCTCGTCATTGAGCAGGATGCCGGTGCCGTCCGCCGTCACCCGCGCGCCGAACCAGTCGTTGAGCGTGTAGGTGAGCGAGACGGCATTGCCCGCGGCATCCACGATGGAAAAGTGCGTGGTGCTCGCGCCCTCGTGGCTCGTGCCCGGCACGCCGAGCGAGACGGACGGTGTGGCCTTGTCCGCCGCGATGCCGGCGCGCAGCTGCGCCGCATAATCGGGCGAGATCAGCTTGGCGACATCGGCCTTCACGAAGCCGGGATCGCCGAGGTTGACGTTGCGATCGTGGAAAGCGCGGCGCAGCGCTTCGGTCAGGTAGTGGATGTTCTGCGCCGAATGCCAGCCCAGCTCACCCATCGGGTAGGCGGAGAGGATGTTCAGCGTCTCGCACACCACGACCCCGCCCGAGCTCGGCGGCGGCGCGGAGATCACGTGATAGCCGCGGTAGTCGCATTCGAGCGGCGCGCGCTCGATGGCGCGGTAGGCGGCAAAATCGGCCTTGGTCAGGATGCCGCCGTGCGCCTTGCTCGATGCGGCGATCTTCTCGGCGATTTCGCCCTTGTAGAACACGTCCGCGCCCTTGTCGGCGATGAGCTGGAGCATGCGGCCAAGATCGGCCTGCACGAAGCGATGGCCCTTCTCCCAGGGCTTGCCATTGTCGAGGAAGATCGCGGCGCTTGCCGGATCCCGGGCGAAATCCTCCGCCCCTTCGGCGAGGAACGTCGCATCGCCCTGATCCATCACGAAACCATCGCGGGCGAGGCTGATGGCCGAGGCCATGAGGCGCGCGCGGGGCAGGGTGCCGAACTTCTCGCGCGCGAGTTCAAGGCCCGCGACCGTACCGGGCACGCCGACGGCCTTGTGACCGCGCGTTGAAAGCAGCGGGATCACCTTGCCCGCCTTGTCCTGATACATCGTTGGCGTGGCCGCTGCGGGCGCGGTCTCGCGGAAGTCGATGAAGCTGGTGCGGCCATCGGCAAGGCGCACCGTCATGAAACCGCCGCCGCCGATGTTACCGGCCTCCGGGAACGTCACCGCCAGTGCATAAGCCACTGCGATGGCCGCATCGACGGCATTGCCGCCCTCCTTCAGCACCTCGACCCCGGCATCGCTCGCCAGTCGGTGGGCGGAGACGACCATGCCATGCTCGGCGCCCACCGGCACTTGCGATGCGGCCATGAGCGGCGCGGGCAGGCTGGTGCCGGAAACAAGGGAAAGTGCCGCGAAGGCGGTGATTGCGGTCTTGCGCAGGGCCATGGTCGGTATCCTCTCGGCCCTTCCTCTGCCCCTGCCGGCAACAAAAGAAAAGGGGCGGGGAAGCCGAAACTTCCCCGCCCCCTTGCGTTAGGCCAGTTGGGCCGACCTTTAGTACTTCACGCTCGCGCGGACGTACCAGAAGCCGCCATTGAAGCCGAAGGGACCGCCGTTACGCGGATAGATCTGGCCGTCGCCGGTGCTGTTGGTCAGCGTGTAGATCGGGTTCGAGGTCGAAGCCTTGATCCGGTCGGGCTTGGTGTTGAAGATGTTGTTGCCACCCACGGTCAGCTTGAAGTTGTCCATGAAGGTGTAGCTCACGTCCATGTCAGCCGTGACCTTGGCACCGAATTCCTGACCCGGATAGTCGCTCTCGACGCGCCACTTGCCGAAGTAACGCGCAGCCGCGCCGACCGAGAACGCGCCCATCGACCAGTTGCCCTGGAGGTTGAGGCGGTGCTTCGGAGCAAGGTTTTCCGCGTCGCTGCGCTGGGCATCGCCGAGCGTGTTGGCGTCGAACTTGGTCACCTTGTTGCGGTTGTAGTTGTAGGCGAGCGTCAGGTTCAGCTTGCCGCCGGCCAGATCGGTCCGGTAGCTGCCCACCACGTCGACGCCGCGGGTGCGGATATCGAGCGAGTTGGTGAAGAACTGGACGTTGCCGCCCACGCCCACCGAAGCGAGCTCAGGCAGTGCCGCGATGTTGGCCGCGCTCACCACGAATGCCTTCGAGATGAAGATGCGGTCGGTCACCTTGATCTGGTAGCCGTCAACCGTCAGCGTCAGCGCGCTCGAGGGCTGGAACACGAAGCCCACGCCGAAGTTGGTCGACTTTTCAGGCTTCAGCGCTTTGGCACCGAAGAACTGCGCCACGTCGCTGGTCACCGGGAAGGTGCCGACCTGCACCGAGTTGCCCTGGAGGAAGTTGGTGGTCAGCACGGCGGTGTTGTTCTGGCCCGGGGTCGGGGCGTGGAAGCCCGAACCAACGGTGCCACGCAGCGCGAACTCGTCGGTCACGTGGTAGATGCCGTTGAACTTGTAGACGAAGCGGCCGCCGAACGAATCGTAGTGTTCGTAACGACCGGCTGCACCCAGCGTCAGCTGCTTGGTCACGTCGGCTTCTGCGCCCACGTATACGCCGTAGCTCTTCTGGTGGCTGGTGCCGGCATACTTCGGCGAAGTGCCGCCGTAGCCGCTGGCAGCCGGATCATACGATGCGGTCTGTTCATCGGCCGGGGCATACACGCCCGGAGCGGTCTGGATGTAGAGATCGTGGGCAATCGCGTAGGGGCCTGCGCCGTAGGACTGGAAATCGCCTTCGGTCGAGGTGTAGCTTTCGCGGCGGAATTCCGCGCCGCCCGAGAACGTGATCGGGCTGGCGAGGCCAGCTTCGACCGCGTAGGTCAGGTCGAGGTTGGCGTCGAATTCCTTCTGGATCAGCTTGCCGAACTCGAAGCTGGTCTGAGAAGCCTTGCCGAACGACGGGCTGATCGAGTTGTACATCGACAGGTCGAGCGAGTTGCGGCTCAGCGAGGCCGAGAGATCATAGGTGAAGCCGCCGTCGGTCTTGCCCTTGTAACCCATCGTGCCGATGGCCTGATCTGTCTTGCCCACGAAGATCGGCGTGAAGCCGCCCGGGTAGATCGAGGTCAGGTTGAAGACATTGCTGTCCTTGACATAGCCGCCAGCCGGGCAGGTCGGGTTACCGGCCGGGCACTGCGTCTGGTAGTAGGGGGCCTGGAAGAAGTTGCGGCCACCGATAGTGCCGGTCTTCAGCGTGCCGCTGCCATCGTCGTATTCGAAGCTGCTCGAGCCCTGATACGAGGAGCGGAAGTTGAAGCTCTGCTCGGCCCGGGCGTGCGCGAAGTTGCCGAAAGCATAGATCTTGCTGTTGTCGGTCACGTCATACGCGGCGTTGACGACGGCCTTCCAGCCTTCGCTTGGCGAGTTGCCCCAGATCTGCGCAGGCAGCGGAGCGAACGGCAGCTTGTCGGCCAGCGAGGGGTTCTCGGCGGCGAAGCGCGCAGCGATCGGGCGGGTCACACCGCGGCTGGTGCGGCCGTCGTTGTTGTATTCAGCCGAAACGTTGATGAAGCCGCGGTCCGACTTGAGGCCGGCGTTGCCCGCGATCTGGTAGCTCTTGCCGTCTCCGGCATAGAACTGGCCGTAGCGGCCGACGAGCTCGAAGCCGGCGTTGTCGCGCAGGCCGTAGTTCAGCACGCCCGCGATGGCGTCCGAACCGTATTGGGCGGTCGCGCCGTCACGCAGCACTTCGAGACCCTTGATCGCGATGGCCGGGATCGCCGAAATGTCGGGACCCTGCGAGCCGAACGAAAGGCCGGTGTCACCGCCGTTGTAGACCTGCACGAGGGCCGAGCGGTTGTAGCGCTTGCCATTGAGCATGACGAGCAGCTGGTCGCCCGGCAGGCCGCGCAGCGAAGGCGCGCGAACGAAGGTCGAGGCGTCCGAAATCGAGTTCTGGCCGACGAAGAACGACGGTACGAGGTTGCGGACCGAGTCCAGCAGGTTCGCGGTCGGCTGCGAGCTGATGTCAGCCGCGCTGATCACGTCGATCGGCGAAGCCGAGTCAGCAACGGTGCGGTCGGTACGGCGGGTGCCGATGACGACGATGCTCTGCGCAGCGGCGGCATCGTCAGGAGCTGCAGCAGCTTCCTGCGCAAAGGCGGCCTGCGGAGCGGCCACGCCGGCAAAGGCGGCTGCCGAAGCAAGCAGCGCGCCGCGCACGGCAAGATTGGAAAGGTTTCGCACGATAGGGTACCCCCTGAATTGAGCAGCCGGGCATTATGGTGCCCCCCCGGCCTGCCTCTGGATGAAGCGAGCCGTGGATATTCCTTCGATTGAAAGTGTAAACTGGTTTGCAGGGCAATCCGCATGCCGCAGATGCGAAACCAGACATTGTGTGACATTTTTGCTATTATCGATGCGGCGCTGCCACAGACGTTTTTGCTAGGGTTTGAAGACCTTAAGCGTCATCGCGCCTATTCGCGCAGAGCCTCCTGCGAGATGCGGATGAGCGGGCCGAGTACGTAGTTCAGGATAGTCTGGCGGCCCGAACGGATCGCCACTTCGCCGGTCATCCCCGGGATCACCGGCATGCCCGCACCGAAGCTCGCGCGTCCCGCATCAAGCCGCACGCGGTAGTAGAGCCCGCCGCGCGGGTCCTGGATCGCATCGGGAGAGACATCGACCACCTTGGCCGCGAGCGAGCCGTAGACCGTGGAATCGTAGGCCGAGATCTTGATCCGGGCGGGCAGGCCGGGCCAGATGTTGCTGCGGTCCTTGGGGGCGATGCGCGCCTCGATGATGACCTGGCTGGCGGCGGGGACGATCTCCGCCACCGGTTCACCACCGCGGATCACCCCGCCTGCCGTGCGCACGTTGAGCCGGTTGATCACGCCATCGACCGGCGCGCGGATTTCCTCGCGCGCGACGCGGTCCTGCACTGCGCCGAATTGCTCGTCGGCCTTGGCAAGTTCCAGCCGCAATTGCGCCGCTTGCGCGCGCATCTGTTCCATGTCGCTCGCCCAGATCTCGCCCCGCCGGGCGGCGGATTCGCCAAGGCCTGCGGAGGATTGCGGAATCTGGTTGGCCACATCGGCGATGCGCGTGCGCAGTGAAAGCAGCGACGCGCGCTTGTCGAGCACGTCGCGCTCCGAAACCGCATCCTCGGCATAGGCGCGCTCCAGCCTGGAGAGCTGCTCCATCGCCAGCCGTTCCTCATTGCGCAAGTTGGCGAGCCGCGCCTGAAGCGAGCCGACTTCGGCCGACTTTGCCCGCGCCTGCTGGTTGATCACGCCCACCTGGCTCATCCGCTGCGCCCGGCGCGAGGCGAACAGCCCGGCCTCGCTTGCGGCCAGCTCGGGGGCCTGCGCGGCGAGTTCCGGCGGCGGGGTGAAGCTCCCCGCACCGGCAATCTCGGCATCGAGCCGGGCGAGGATGATGCGCTTGGCGACCAGATCGGTCCGCGCGCTTTCGATCGCTGCGCCGGTCGAGGCATTGCTGATGCGCATCAGCACCTGCCCCTTGCGCACCCGCTGGCCCTCCAGAACAAGGATTTCCTTCACGATCCCGCCTTCAAGGTGCTGCACCAGCTGGTTCTGCGCCACCGGCAGCACGCGCCCCGCGCCGCGCGTCACCTTGTCCACGGTGAACAGCGCCATCCACAGCACGACGAGCACGAAGATGCTCGCCAGCGCCTTGAGCAGGCGCGAGGGCGCGCCGATCCCGATCCGCGCGCTCCATGGCAGCGCCGCGCCGATTGGCTGGCTGGCAAGCGAGAGCTTGCCGTCCAGCACGTCCTCCGCTTCACCGGGGCGCAAGTCGTCGAACAGGCTGCCCCCGCCGAGAAAGACGATAAGGGATTGGCGAAGGCGCGCTAAGCGCATGGCAGGACCTCGGTCAAAGCAAGAGTGTTGCCGAGAATTTACCGTTCATTATCCTCGTTTCGGCTTGCCGCCGGGCTACGCGCAGTCCCGTAGGTCCCGCTTTATTTGGCGTTTTCCATAAGCTGGCACTCCCGGCGCGAAAGCAGGGTAAACGCCATGATCGCACCGCCATCCGTCCGGCCTGAAGCCCGCCGCGCAGGATTCATTGGCCGAATCTTCCGCCGCCGCCCGCCGCCCGGCGCGCAAGGCCAGCCCATGGTCACGCCGCTCGCGATGCTCGCCGCGCTCGAACTGCTGGCCGCCGCGCGGGGGACCTCGCACGACTGCGGGGCGCTGGGCGCTGCACTGCCGATGGCGCAGGAAGCGCTGGCCGCCAAACTCGCCCCGCTCGCGCTCGCACGGATCGGCATCGAGGCGCACTGGCGCCCGATCGGCCACTGCGTGCCCGAGGCGGCAGACCTGCCGCTGGTCCTGCCCTTGGTGGGCGGCGGCGCGGTGCTCATCACCAGCCGCGCCGAGGAGCATGTTATCGTGCGCGATGCGCAAGGCCTGCAGGTGCTGCCCTTCGCGGCCCTGCGCCCGCTGCTGGCGGGCGAGGCGCTGCACAGCGGGCCGGTCGATCCGGTGAACGGCGCCTCCGACGCACACGAGCGCGATCTCATCCGCCGCAATCCCAGGGCCTGGCTGCTCGGCGCCTATCTCGCCGAGCGCCGTCCGCTGGGGCAGATGCTGCTGGCCAGCGCGCTGCTCAATCTCTGCGCGCTTGCGATCCCGCTCTATATGCGCGCGATCTATGATCGGGTGGTGCCCAATCTCGCGATCGAAAGCCTCTGGGCGCTGTCCATCGGGGTCGTGCTCGTGCTGGTGTTCGAACTGCTGCTCAAGAAGATCAAGGCGCGCTTTGTCGAGGCGGTGGCCACGCGCGTGGGGCAGGCCGTGCAGCACCGCGCGGTCGTCACCGTGCTGCGCGCCCGCGCGCCGACGCCGGGCATGGGCTTCGGCGCGATGCTGACTGCCTTACGCGATCTTGAGCAGCTTTCGCTGCTCGTGCCGGGTGCCATCGCCACGATTTGCGTCGATCTGCCCTTCGTCGTCCTGCTGTTCGCGCTGATCGCGGCCATCGGCGGGTTCACCGTGCTCGGCCCCATCCTCGGCGCGCTGGGCCTCGTCCTCGTCGGCATGGTCTGCAACTATGCGCTGAAACTTGCCAGCCGCCGCGCCTCGAAGCTCGTCCAGGCGCGCAGCGACCTGACCGCGGAACTCACCAGCGGCTGGACCACGATCAAGGCCAACCACGCCGAAGGCCTGTTCGAAGGCCGCTGGGACGTGATTTCCGATCATCTTGCCATGGCAGGCAAGCAGGCGCGGCACTTGACCGAACTGCCAGCTTCCACCTCGGGCCTGCTCGTCCAGTTTGTGACCGTGATGGTCGTGGTGATCGGCGTGCTGCAGATCAAGGCAGGGGTGATGACAACCGGCGCGCTGATCGCCGTCGTGCTCCTCACCGGCCGCGCGATGGTGCCCGTTGCCGCCACCGTCAGCATGTTCGCCCGCGCCTACCAGAGCCTTGCGCAATTCCAGGCCTTGGCCGGCCTGCTCCAGACCGAGCCAGAGCGCGATGTTTCCGATCCCGCCGTCAGCCTTGCCCCGGTACGCGGCGCGCTCGCGGTCGCAGGCCTCTCGCACACGTTCAGCGGAAGCGGCACGCCAAGCCTTTCAGGCCTCACGTTCACCCTGCGCGAGGGTGAGCGCGTCGCGCTGATCGGCAAGTCGGGTTCGGGCAAGTCGACCCTCCTGCAACTGCTCGCCGGGCTCATCCCCGCCGAGCAAGGGCTCATCACGCTTGACGGCCACGCGCTGGACCGTTTCGCCATCCCGCACTTGCGCCGGAACGTGATCTACAGCGCGCAGGATGCCATGATCTTCGAAGGCACTGTCTGGCACAACATCCTGCTCGGCATGCCCGAACCTTCGGCTGCCGTGGTTGACCGCGCGATCCGCTGTTCGGGGCTCGACAGTTTCGTCGCCCGTACCGCAGAAGGGTACATGCGCCAGGTCGGCCCGCGCGGCTCCGCGCTGTCCGGCGGGCAGCGCCAGTCGCTTCTGCTCGCCCGCGCGCTGGTGCGCAACCCCCGGGTGCTCCTGCTCGATGAGCCCACAGCCTCGCTCGATGTCGCCAGCGAACAGGCGGTGATCGCTGGGCTGGCCGAAGCGACGCGGGGCAAGACGCTGGTTGTCGCAACCCACCGCCTCGCCCTGCTCGAAATCGTCGACCGCGTGATCTGGCTGGAGGAAGGCCGCATCGTGGCAGATCGGCCCAAGGCCGAAGTGCTCGCCCAGTTGGCCGGTCACAATGGAAGCCAGAATGGTAAACAGGCCTCTAGGGAAGCTGCCTGAGCAGCCCCGGCCAGACCCCTTAAACAGACCACCTTATGGCCGGTTAATCATGGCAGAGCGCCGTTTCGCGCCGCCACCCCAAGGAGCATGACGTGGCAGGCGCATCCGCCGACGGCGAAGTCAATCACTGGCCGGCTTTCGTGGACGTGCTCACCACCGTGATCATGGTGGTGACCTTCTTGCTCGTGATCATGAGCGCGGCGGTGATGCAGCTTTCGCAGCGCGTCATCGCCAATTTCAAGCAGCAGATGATCCAGCAGGAGCAGCAGCAGAAGCGTACCGGCAAGGACGGCAAGCCCGTCGCCTGCGCGCCCGGTGCCGCGCCGGTGCTGTCTCCGCGCGATGCCGAAGCCGGCACCTCGGTCTCCGAACTCGGTTCCGTGCTGCGCACCCCTACCGTGACAGACGGGGCCGAGCGCCTTTCGATCCGCACACGCGACACGCCCGAGACGCTGAAGCTGCAGGTCAGGCCGGTGGAACAGCCGGACGATGCAAGAGGCATCGAGGTCACGACCGCCGATACCCTGCTCAAGGTCGGCTTCACGCCCAATGCCGCGACTTATGACGATGCCAATTCCGCCCGCGTCATCAGCTTCATCAAGAGCAAGGCCCGCGCCGGAATTAAGTACGAGATCTGGTCCTTTGCACCCCAGACGCGCTCGGTCTCCGAAGCGCAGCGCGTAGCGTTCTACCGCGCGGCAATGACCCGCAATCTCCTCCTGCGCGCCGGCCTCGCCCCCGGCGATGTCACCACCCAGATCCGCGTTACCGATGCAGCCTCGCCTGATGGGCACATGGTCCGCGTGGTGATCAAGCCATGACCGCCACCGGAACCACCGCCGTGGAAAGGAAGCTCCGCGCCGAACTGCTCAAGATGACCGCCATCATGACGGTCCTCGCGGGGCTCGGCATCTATGCTCATCAGTTCGTCATCGACGGCGTCGAGGCCAAGCTGGCGCTCAACCTGTCGATCTTCGCGATCTTCGGGGTCGCAGCCGGGATCGCCTTCCGCAACGTGCTGTCGCTGCGCAACGAAGTCGTCGCGCTGCGCGCGCTCCAGGTCGATTACGGCGAGCGCGCCAAGCGCCCGCGCGATCCCTATGCGCAACCCGCCGTGGTCTTTTCCGAGCCTGAACTGCTCGGGCTGGGCTATCGCCTGATTGCGGAGGAGCTCGGCAAGCAGGACCATCTCGAGATCGGCGCGGACACCGTCCAGACGCTGCTCCACGATGTCGACTTGCGCATCAACGATCGCAAGTCGACCATCCTCTACTTCTCCGGCCTGATGGTGTTCCTCGGCCTGCTCGGCGCGTTCATGGGCCTGATGAAGACTGTGCACTCGGTCTCCGACCTGATCGGCGCAATGGACGTTTCGGGCAGCGCCGGGGCCGACAGCTTCGGCAAGATGATCGAGGGCATGAAGGCCCCGCTCAACGGCATGTCGGTGGGCTTCTCCTCGTCGCTGTTCGGCTTGATGACCTCGATGGTCCTTGGCGCGCTCGAGCGCTGCATGACCAGCGCGATGAAGACGCTGCGCAATGAATTCGAGCACTGGCTGTCGAACCTCGCCCAGCTCGAAGCCGGTCAGACCGAGGCCTCCGCCAGCCCCTCGCGCGATTTCGGCGCGGTACGCCGCGCGATCGAGGCGGGTGCTGCCGAACTTGCCGAGTTGCGTGCTGCCATCATCGGCCTTGCTCACGGCGCGCAAGCGAACAAGCAGGAGATCGCGGGCCTTGCCGGCGCGATCGGCTCACTGAAAGATGGCGTCGCCGCCCTCTCCGATCCGCGCCAGCTGCTGCGGCCGGTCTCCGATGCCGTGGCGCAGCTGGCGCACAACCAGTCCGACATGCTTGCCCAGATTACCGCGCTGCATGAGGATGCCGCGGCCGATCGCGCGCATATCCGCGCGACGCTTGCCGCCCTCGGCGTTCTGGCAGAACGGTCCGCCGCGCTCGATGGCGACGAGATCCACCGCCAGCTCGATAGCCTGATCACCCTTTCCGGCGAAGCGCAGCACCGGCGGCACGCCGCGCCAGCGGCGGCAGATCCACTGTCGCCGCCTTCCGCGCTGGCCCGCATCGGCGGCTGGCTCGGCCTCTCGCCGCGCCGCCAGTTCGGCGATGCGGGGGGGCTGCGCCATGACCTGCAAGCCGGTCTCGCCACCAACCGCCGCGCGATGCGCGCACTGGCCGCGCGGCTCGACCGGCGGCTCGAGCGGCTCGCCGTCGCCTCCGCGCACCACCGCGACGCGATCGCGCGGCTTGAACTGCGCTGCGCCGAACACCGCGCTGCGTTCGAGACTTTCGCCGCCGCCGCCGCGCTCCCGCCGGATGCCGCTTCCGTCCAGCTAGGCGATGCGCGCCTTGAAATGGAGCGCTTGCGCCGCCGCCTCGGCATGCGTTTCGAGCATTCCGCACCAGATCTCCCGGCGGCCGGCGAAGCCATCCCCAACGCCCAGCGCGGAGCATGACGATGGCGCTGCATTTCAACCCGTTTGGCCGCCGCCCGGTGTTCTCGCGCGCCGATGTGCGCCACGATTGCCGGATCGACGGCGAGATCGTGCTGACCGAAAAGATGGTGAGCTACGAGGGCCGCCTCATCAATCTTTCGCGCGGGGGGGCGATGTTTCGCCCGCGTCTTGCCTATCTGATGAACCGCCGCGGCGATGCCGTGCTGGTCCAGGCCGCTGGCCTCGCGCTTGTCGGCGAGATCGTCGCGACGACCCCGCTGGGTTTCGGCATCCGGTTCGAGCAGCCGCTGGGCGATGGCGAACTGGCGCGTCTGCTTGCCCACGTTGCGGCTGATCCAGCTGCTGCCTGAGCCCGGCGCAAGGCGGCGCAAAGCCCCGTCCTGCAGGGCTGCAAGCGCTATCCCCTAGGGTCTGCTTGCGCCGCAATTAACCACACCGGTTCCACATTCAGGCGGGTTCCAGGAGGTCATGAAGGAAGCTTGGTGCCGCATCGTCTTGCCAGACTGCCGCTGACGGCGCTCGCGACCGGCCTCGCCGCCGGCGCAGCGCTTGCGGTGTCTGCGGCCCGTGCTGCCGAACCTGCGCCGGCCCTTCCTCGCACGCCCGAATTGGCATACGTTCTGGAAGGGCTCGATGGTCCCGATCTCGTCACCGTGCCCGGTAGCGGTCCACGCCAGACCGCTCCCGCACCGCCCCCGCCGCTGCCGCAACCAGACCCCGCCGAAGTGAGCATGCCTGTCCTGCCGCAGGGACCGATGCCCGATGGCTCGACTCTCGCCGCGCGCATGGTGGACGGAGCCGCGCCGCTCCCCGGCGGGGAGGCCGAGCTTCCCCCGCTCGATCCCGCGCAGCCAGCCGCAGCAGATGCGCCGCCCCCGCCGCGCACTGTCCTCTCGAAGCTCGATCTGCCCGGCCCGGTCCCTGCCCGGCGTCCGGTTGCGCCGCCGTCCGCTCCCGCAGTCGCTGATACCGATGCGCCTGATCTGGCCCCTGCCGCACTTGCACCGGCCACACCTGAAGGCACCGAATCCCTCACTGAAGCGATCATTGCCTCGCTCAAGGGCAATCCCGAAATCCAGATCTCGCTCGCCCAGCAGGACGACGCGCGCTACGCCGTCAATGAAGCCCGCGCGAGCTACCTGCCGCGTATCGACGTGACCGGCGCCTGGGGCCGTGAGTTCGCCCGCACCATCCCGCAGGCGGCCACTCAGCGCTTCCGCAGCGAAGCCACGATCTCGCTCAACCAGAATCTCTGGGACTTCGGCGTCACCATCAACGACATCAAGCGCGCCCGCGCCAGCTACCGCGCCGCCCAATGGGGCACGCGCGAGCGGATCGAGGCGATTTCCTACGATATCGCCAATGCCTATCTCGGCGTGCTGCTCCAGCAGAACCTTGTCGCGCTGGCGGAAGGCGAAATCGCCTCGGTCCGCAAGATCCTGCGCATCGTCACCGTGCAGAAGGACCTCGGCCTCACCACCCCCGCCGATGTCGAGCGCGCACAGACCCGGCTCGACAACGTGCGCTCGCAGCTGCTTGATCGGCAGAGCGCGCTTGAACAGGCGCGCAATGCCTACAAGCGCCTTACCGATCACATGCCGCTGCGCGCCGCCGAAGTGCCTGCCGCCGGGGCCGCGCTGCCCGAAAGCGCCGATATCGCGGTAGACCTCATCGACACGCGCAGCCCGCGCCTGGCGCAGGCGGTCGAGGATCGCCGCTCGCTCGACAAGCAGTACGATAGCCAGGCCGATACCGCGCTGCCGCGCCTTGGCCTCTCCATTGCCAGCGACTATCGGCAGGATGTGCTCGGCGCGACCGGCCGCGCGATCGACGCCCGGGCGATGGTGACGTTTTCCTATCGGCTCTACAACGGCGGGGCCGCCACCGCGACCAAGCACCGCATCGCCGCGCGGCTGCGCCAGGCCGATTACGAGCTCGACCGCCGCCGCCGCGAGGTGGAGCAGGACATCCGCATCGATTACGCCAGCCTTGGCGCCGCGCGCGAAAAGATCGCCACGATCGAGGCCGAAATCGCCTCCGCCCAGCGCGTTGCCGATCTCTACAAGCAGCAATTCCGGGGTGGGCGGCGCACGGTGTTCGATCTGCTCGATGCCGAACAGCTGCTGTTTGCTGCGAAGGCCAAGCAGACCGCCAACCAGATTGCGCTGCGTGCGGCGGAATACCGTGTGCTGCAGAAACTGGGCGGGCTGTTCGATCTGGTCAGTGGCGGCCAGCCCCTTCCCGATCTCGAACAGCCCGCGCCCGGCGGCGGGGACTGACTCCGGGTGCCGCAATACGTGAATCACCGGAGCCCGCTGCGGCCCAAGCCCTAAGCTCGCGGGCGCTAGAACCGGCCGCCCAGCATTCGAGGTCGTATGGTCAAGATCGTTCGCGCCAAATCGGGGTCCGCAGCCACGCCGCGCGGCGGCAAGGGCTCCCCCGAGCTCGCGCCCGGTGCCGAGCCATCCGCCCAAAGTGCGGGCGCGGCTGGTTCGAAGCAGGACTACGGCGGGGCCAAGGTCGTCCAGCTCGATGCCGACGACAAGGCCCGGCTCGGCATCAAGTACGCGCCGTTCAAGGTCGAGATCGCCGACGTCGATGTCGTGCTCGTCTTCACCGATGGTTCGCGCATCATCATCCCGGGCATGGCGCTGGCCGCGTTCTCCGGCCGCAAGCCGGTCATTCTCTTCGCCGACAAGGAGTTTTCGGCGGACGAGACGGTCGGCATGGTCGGCGAGATCAATCCGCAGAGCCCCAGCCTCGACCTCCACCTCAGCAGCGCCGATGCGGCCAAGCCGGCCGAGACGCCCAAGGAGCCCACCGGCGCGGTGCAGCCCGAAGATGCGGCGCAGGCCCAGGCCGATGCCGCCGCGAAGGAGCAGAAGCAGCACAAGTCCGATCTGACAGGCAAGGCGCTGACCGAGAAGATCAGCGATTCCCTGCAGCAGAGCCCTGCTTCGCCCGGCGTCATGTCCGCCCGGTCGGTCGAACCGGCACCCGGCGACGCCCTTGGCCCGGCCGGCATCGGCAAGCTCGTGCCCAAGCTCACGTTCGAGCTGTTCAATTCCGAAGGCGTCACCCGCAGCACCGAAAACGGCGAGACGGTGATCAAGGGCGATACCGGCGGCCCCGGCTCGTCGAAGGATTCCGCCTTTGCGGCCCAGTCCGCGCCGGAAAGCATCGACGGCACTTCGGGCAACGATGTGCTCTATGCCGATGATCCCGCAAAAGCGCCGCAGGGCAACAGCCTGCGCGTGCTGCACGTCGTCGCCGAAGTGCCCGCAAAGGGCCTCGCTCTGCTGCAGGTGCTGATCCCTTCGCTGCCGGCGGGCTATGGCATCGTCAACGGCACGCTTACCGACAAGGGCTGGCTCGTCTCGATCGATCAGGGCAAGATCGAGAAGCTGACGACGATGACCGACGCTGCGGGCAAGGTCGTGCCGGTCCCCGCCAGCCAGTCGCACTTCGCGTTCGATCTGGAGCTGACCTACAAGCTTCCTCCGACCGCCGCGCAGGCCGCCGGCAACGGCTTCAAGGACGAGTTCTTCTTCCCCGTGCTGCTCGGCCTTTCTGCCGATGGCAAGACCTCGACGTATTCGGTCTCGGTCTCCACGCCCTTCGGTATCAAGGACGTGACCGATCAGGCCGGGATGACGGTGAAGGATCCCGTCACCGGCGATCCGATCCAGGTCCTGTTCGCCAACCCTCCCGGCACGAACATCTCTGCGGGCGCAGGCGACGATCACATTCACGCCGGGGCAGGGGCGGACAAGATCGACGGCGGGACCGGCACCGATGTGGTCGATTATCACCTCTCAGGCGAAGGCGTCGTTGCGAACCTGGCCACCGGCACGGGCAAGGGCGGCGCGGCCGAAGGCGACAGCTACGTCAATGTCGAAGGTCTCGCCGGCTCCGATTTCAACGATCGGCTGACCGGTGATGCGGGTGACAACACGCTGATCGGCGGCAGGGGTGCCGACGTACTCGATGGCGGCGCGGGCCGCGATACGGCTGACTATACCCACGCGCTAGATGGCGCGCCCGCAGGCACAACAGGCATCGAAGTGTTCCTTGATGGCAGCCCTTCGCGCGGGGGGGAGGCCGAAGGCGACACGCTCGTCAGCATCGAACACGTGATCGCAACGGGCCGAGGTGATGTGATCCATGGCGGCGACGCGGACGAATGGATCGAGGCGGGAGCGGGCGACGACCGCCTGACCGGCAGCGCCGGCGCAGACCGCTTCGATGGCGGTGCGGGAACCGATACGCTCGATTACAGCGGCTCAGCTGCAGCAGTCGAGGCCCGCCTTGATGGCACCGCGGGCAAGGGCGGCGATGCCGAGGGCGATAGCGCCACCGGTGTCGAAAATCTGGTCGGCTCCGCCTTCGATGATACGCTTACCGGCGATGGCGGCGCCAACGTGATCACCGGCGGCGCAGGTGCGGACCGGATCGACGGCGCGGGCGGGATCGACACGGTCGATTTCAGCACCAGCGCGGTCGCCGTCGAAGTCTATCTCGATGGCCGGGCCAGCCACGGCGGCGATGCCGAGGGCGATACTTATGCCAATATCGAGATCCTCAAGGGCAGCGCCTTCAACGATCGCCTCGTCGGCGGAAGGGGCGATGAAACCCTCTCGGGCGGGGCGGGCGACGATGTGCTCGAAGGCGGCTTCGGTGCCGATACGCTCGATGGCGGCGCGGGCTTCGATATCGCGAGCTATGCCGGTTCCGGCGCCGCCGTGCAGGTCGCGCTCGATGGCTCGCTGCGCGATGGCGGCGATGCGGTCGGCGATGTTTTTACCAGCATCGAGGGCCTCGAAGGCTCAGCCTTTGGCGACAGGCTGGGCGGCTCGGCCGGCAGCGATCTGCTGCGCGGCCTGGCCGGGGACGACGTGCTTGCCGGTCTCGGCGGAGCGGACACCATTGATGGCGGCGACGGCTTCGACACCGCCGACTACAGCGCCTCGCGCTTCGGGGTGACCGTGCGACTCGATGGCACGGCCTCCGAAGGCGGCGATGCCGATGGCGACCGGCTCACCGGCATCGAAAGGGTGATCGGCAGCGCGCGCGACGATAGCCTGATCGGCGCGAGTGCGGACGAAACGCTCGTTGGCGGCGATGGCAACGACATCCTCACCGGCGGCGCTGGGGCGGATACACTGATCGGCGGCGGCGGCATCGATACGGCGGACTATGCGGGCTCCGGCACCGGCGTCACCGTCACGCTCGATGGCGCACCGGGGCTGGGCGGCGATGCTGCCGGCGATGTGCTGCGCGGGATCGAGACACTCGGCGGCTCCGCCTTCGCCGACCGTCTCGGCGGCGATGCGGGCAGCAACACGCTGATGGGCAAGGGGGGCGACGATACGCTCACCGGCGATCTGGGAGCGGACACGCTGATCGGCGGCGACGGCTTCGATACTGCCGATTATTCCTCCGCTGGCGGCGCGTTAACCGTGCGACTCGATGGCAATGCCTCGTCCGGCGATATTGCCGGGGGTGACCGGCTCTCCGGTATCGAGCGCCTCGTGGGCGGCGCTTATGCCGATACCCTGATCGGTGACAGCGGCGACAACACCCTCGAAGGCGGCGCGGGCGACGATACCCTGCGCGGCGGCCTCGGCGCGGATACCCTCATCGGCGGCACTGGCGCCGACACGGCCGACTACAGCGATTCGGCTACTGCGGTTCAGGTCGATCTCGCCGCAAACGCGGGTGCCGGCGGCAGCGCTGCGGGCGATACCTTCAGCGGGATCGAGAACCTGTCCGGCTCGAACTACGCCGATCGCCTCGTCGGCGATGCTGCGGCCAACGGCCTCTCTGGCGGGGGCGGCGATGATATCCTCAGCGGCGGCGGCGGGGCGGACCTGCTGCAGGGCGGCGAAGGCTTCGATACTGCGGACTACAGCGCCTCGGGCGAAGCCGTCGCCGTCGCGCTCGATGGCTCGGCGGGCAGCGGCGGCGATGCTGCGGGTGACCAGCTTGAAGGCATCGAGGCGCTTACCGGCTCAGCCTTTGCCGATCGGCTCTCCGGCAACGACAGCGCCAACACGCTCAGCGGCGATGCGGGCGATGATGTCCTCGCCGGCCTCGGCGGGGCGGACCGGCTGATCGGCGGCACCGGGTTCGATACCGCAGACTACAGCCAGAGCGCGACCGGCGTGGTCGTCGGCACCGATGGCTCGGTCGGTATTGGCGGCGATGCGCAGGGCGATACGCTCAGCGGGATCGAGCGCGTGCTGGGCTCCGGCTTCGACGACCGCCTCACCGGCGGTGCGGGCGCCGATACACTCGATGGCGGCGCGGGCAACGACCGGCTCGACGGCGGCGCGGGTGCCGACACGCTGATCGGCGGACTCGGCATCGATCTGGCCGACTACGCGCGCTCCGGCGCGGGTGTGAACGCCGGTCTCGACGGCAGCGCGAACACCGGCAGCGATGCCGAGGGTGACACCTACAGCGGGATCGAAGGCATCTCCGGCTCGGCCTTCGGCGATAGTCTGCGCGGTTCCCTCGATGCCGATATTCTGCTCGGCCAGGGCGGCAACGACATTCTTTACGGTAGCGCCGGGGCCGATGTGCTCGATGGCGGCGCGGGTGCGGACGTCGCCGATTACAGCGCCAGCAGCGCTGGTGTGCGCATCGATCTCTCGCTCGCCAGTGCCAGTGGCGGCGATGCCGAGGGCGATACGCTCACCGGCATCGAAGGTCTGATCGGCACGCAGTTTGCTGATACGCTCGGCGGGTCGGCGGGGAACGATACGCTGATCGGCGCGGCTGGTGACGACGTGATCGAAGGGCGCGGCGGGGCCGACATGCTGGATGGCGGCACCGGCATCGATACCGCGAGCTACGAAAACAGCCGTAGCGGCGTGACCCTGACGCTCGACGGCTCGACGGGCAAAGGCGGCGATGCCGAAGGCGATTCGGTCACCGGTTTCGAACGCATCCTCGGTTCAGCCTACAACGACACCATCACCGGCGTGGGCGCCGCGGAGATTCTCGAAGGCGGCGGCGGGGATGATCGCCTCGCCGGCGCAGGCGGCGATGATACGCTGATCGGCGATGCGGGTGACGACATCCTCGATGGCGGCACGGGGGCGGACAAGCTCGACGGCGGCATAGGCTTTGATACGGCGGACTACCGCGCTTCATCCGCCGCAGTCACCGTCGATCTCGGCGCGGGCAGCGGCACGGGCGGCGATGCTGAAGGCGACCAGCTGTCAGGCATCGAAAGCGTGCTCGGCTCGGGCTTCGATGATCGGCTGACTGGCGGCGCTGCGGCGGAACGGCTGAACGGCGGCGATGGCAACGATGTGCTGAGCGGCGCGGCTGGCGATGATACCCTGCTCGGCGGCGCGGGCGACGACGTGATCGACGGCAGCACTGGCGCGGATGCCATCGATGGCGGCGCTGGGTACGACCGCGCCGACTACAGTCTCTCCGGCGCGGGCGTCTCCGTCTATCTCGATGGCACCACCGGCTTCGGCGGCACGGCCACTGGCGATACGCTCGCGGGCATCGAGGAAGTCATCGGCAGCGGTCATGACGACCGGCTGACCGGCGCGGGCGCAGACGAAACCCTGCGCGGCGGCGGCGGTAACGATGTGCTCACCGGGCGCGGCGGCGCGGACGTGCTCGATGGCGGCGCGGGCATCGATACTGCCGACTACAGCACCTCGGCAATCGGCGTGACGGTCGATCTCGCCCTCGGCACCGGCACGGGCGGCGATGCCGAAGGCGATACGCTGATTTCGATCGAGCAACTGGTCGGCTCGTCCGGCGCGGACAGGCTTTCCGGCGCAGCCAGTGACGACACCATCGCGGGCGGCGCCGGTGACGACATCCTTTCCGGCGGTGGCGGGGCGGATGTGCTCCTTGGCGGCGCGGGCAACGATAGCCTTGATGGCGGCGCGGGCGCGGACACGCTCGACGGCGGCACCGGGTTCGATACGGTCGATTATTCGGCTTCCAGCGAGGGCATCGTTGCCGGGCTGGGCGGCAGCATCGGCATCGGCGGCGATGCGCAGGGCGATACCTTGAGCGGGATCGAGCGCCTCGTCGGCTCGGCCTTCGGCGATCGCCTGCTCGGCAGCCTCAACGACGATGCGCTCGATGGCGGCGCGGGTGACGACATCCTTGTCGGCGGCGAGGGCAACGACGGCCTGCGCGGGGGCGCCGGGGACGATGTGCTCGATGGCGGAGCCGGCGCAGACCGCATCGATGGCGGCGACGGGATCGACACCGTCAGCTACGGCAGTTCCGCCCAGGCCGTCACCGTCCGGCTGGATGGCACGATCAGCAGCGGCGGCGATGCCGAAGGCGACCAGCTCATCGGCATCGAGAACCTCAGCGGCTCGGCCTATGACGATACGCTGATCGGCGATGCGGCGGCCGAGACCATTGCTGGCGGCGCGGGCGACGATGTGATCGCGGGCGCGGCAGGTGACGACCGCCTGCTCGGGGGTAGCGGCGACGACGTGCTCACCGGCGGGCTCGGTGCGGATCTCATCGTCGGCGGATCGGGCATCAACACGGCCAGCTATGCCGATGCGGCGTCGGGCGTCGCTATCGATCTTTCCGGCGCGGCGGGCAGCGGGGGCGAGGCCGCCGGCGATATGCTCAGCGATATCCAGCGGCTCGTCGGTTCGGCCTTTGCCGATATGCTCGGCGGCGGAGCGGGTAGCGAGACGATCCTTGGCGGCGCGGGCGATGATGCCTTGCAGGGTAGTGCCGGTGCCGACGTGCTCGATGGCGGCAGCGGCACCGACCTGGCGGACTACAGCGCCAGCGACGGCGCCGTCACCGTCGCGCTCGATGGTTCGATCGGCGTGGGCGGCGAAGCAGCGGGCGATCAGCTCATCAGCGTCGAAGGCGTGATCGGCTCCACGCTAGACGACCGCCTGACCGGCAACAGCGCGGCCAACCTGCTCGATGGCGGGGCCGGCAACGATGTGCTGGTGGGCGGCGGCGGGGATGATACGCTGCGCGGCGGCGCGGGCAACGATCTCCTCGATGGCGGCGCGGGTTCAGACCTCATCGATGGCGGTGACGGGTCCGACACCGTCGACTATTCGGGTTCGAGCTCGGGCGTTTCCGTCTCGGTCGATGGCTCTGTTTCCACCGGCGGCGCGGCGGAAGGCGACCGCCTGCTTCATATCGAGAACCTTGTCGGCTCGGCCTTTGCCGATACCCTGCGCGGCACCGCAGCGGATGACAGCCTCGTAGGCGGCGCGGGCGACGACATACTCACCGGGCGCGGCGGCGCGGACGAACTTGTCGGCGGAACCGGTTTCGATACAGCGGACTACAGCGATGCCGCATCCGGGGTCGCCGTCTCGCTCGCCACCGGGCGCGGCACCCTGGGCGATGCGGCGGGCGACCGGCTCGACAGCATCGAACGCCTCGTCGGTTCGGTCTTCGCCGACCAGCTCACCGGCTCATCCCAGGCCGATACCCTCGAGGGCGGAGCGGGTGACGACGTGATCGACGGCGGTGCCGGGGCCGATGTGATCGACGGCGGGCTTGGCCACGATACGGTCGATTTTTCCGCCTCGCTGGTGGGCGTCAACGTCACGCTTGCCGGCGGCGCCAGCGCTGGCGGCCTTGCCGAAGGCGATGTGCTGACCGGCATCGAGGAAGTGCTTGGCTCGGCCGAAGCCGACATCATCACCGGCGGCGCGGCTGACGAGACGCTGCGCGGCGGCGGCGGAGACGATACCTTGCGCGGCGGCGCAGGTGCAGACGTGCTCGATGGCGGCGCAGGCACCGATACGGCGGACTACTCGCGCGCGGCGGCAGGCGTCGCGCTCAGCCTCACCACTGGCGGCACCGGCGGTGAGGCGGCGGGCGACAGCTTCATCTCCATCGAGATCGTCGAGGGCAGCGAGTTTGCCGATACCATCGCGGGCGCGGCGGCCGATGATGTGCTGCGCGGGCGCGCCGGAGACGATGTACTCGATGGCGGGGCCGGGGCCGATCTGCTCGATGGCGGCACCGGCAATGATGTGCTGCGCGGCGGTGCGGGGGCGGACATGCTGCTCGGCGGCGCAGGTTCCGATACCGCCGATTACTCGACGTCTTCCGCCGGGATCGCGATCAACCTCGATGGCTCGCTCTCGGCCGGCGGCGATGCGCAGGGCGATACGCTGTCCTCGATCGAGAATGCGATCGGTTCCGCGTTCGACGATACGATCACCGGCACCTCGCAGGGCGAAGTGCTCGATGGCGGCGCGGGCAACGATGTGCTTTCCGGCCAGGGCGGCAGCGATACGCTGCGCGGCGGCGCGGGCGATGACATCCTCACCGGCGGCGTCGGGGCGGACCTGCTCGATGGCGGCACCGGCTTCGATACCGCGAGCTATGCCGATTCGGCTGCGGGCGTCATCGTCCGGCTCGATGGTGGTCCTGCCAGCGGCGGCGATGCCGAAGGCGATGTGCTCACCGGTATCGAAGGCGTGATCGGCTCGGCGCAGAACGACACGATCATCGGCGGCGGGGCGGACGACCGGCTTGATGGCGGGGCGGGTGACGACATCCTCACCGGCGGCGCGGGCAACGATATCCTGCTGGGCGGCGGCGGCGATGACGTGCTCACCGGCGGGCTCGGGGCCGATGTCATCGACGGCGGCACGGGCGACAACACCGCCAGCTACGCCGGGGCGGCGACCGGCGTCGCAGTCGATCTCTCCGGCGCGGCGGGCACCGGCGGCGAGGCCACTGGCGATACGCTCATCGGCATTTCCCGCCTGATCGGCTCGGCCTTTGCCGATACGCTCGGCGGCGGCAGCGGCGCGGAAACGATCCTTGGCGGCGCGGGCGACGATAACCTGCTTGGCAGCACCGGCAACGACCTGCTCGATGGCGGCAGCGGCTTCGACACCGTGAGCTACGCCGGATCGGGCGCGGCGGTCATCGCCTATCTCGATGGCCGCGCCGGCAGCGGCGGCGACGGCGCGGGCGATGTCTTGCTCGGCATCGAAGGCCTGATCGGTTCCGCCTTCGATGATACGCTTGACGGCAGCGACAATGCCGACCGGATCGAGGGTGGGGCCGGCAACGACACGATCCTCGGCGGCGGCGGCAACGACTCGCTGCTGGGCGGCGCGGGCAATGATCACATCATGGGCGGCGACGGCGCCGATGCAATCGACGGCGGGCTCGGCAGCGACACTGCGAGTTATGCCAATTCGAGCAGCGCCGTCACCGTCGCGCTCGATGGCACTTTCGGCAGCGGCGGCGCGGCCGGGGATACACTGACGAGCATCGAAGTCCTGATCGGCTCCGGCTTCGACGACCGGCTCGGCGGCGGCGCGGGCAGCGAGACCATCCGCGCGGGCGATGGCGATGATACCCTGGTCGGCAGCCTCGGTGCCGATGCGCTGGTGGGTGGCGATGGCACCGACACCGCCGACTATTCAGGCTCCACCGGCGCGATCAATACCGGGCTCGACGGGCGCACCGGCAGCGGCGGCTTTGCCGAGGGAGACGTTCTTTCGGGCATCGAACGGCTCGTCGGCTCGGGCTTCGGCGATATCCTTGCGGGCGGTATCGGGAGCGAGACGCTGGACGGCGGCGGCGGGGACGACACGCTCACCGGCTCGATCGGCGCAGATGCGCTGATCGGCGGTACGGGCTTCGATACGGCGGACTATTCGGCATCGGTCAGCGGGGTCGCTATCGCCACCGATGGCAGCGTGGGCAGCAGCGGCGATGCGGCGGGTGATACGCTCGCCGGGATCGAGCGCGTGGTGGGCTCGGCGTTTGCCGATATACTCGGCGGCAGCGCGGGCGCGGATGCCTTGGAAGGCGGTGCGGGCAATGACGTGCTCTCCGGCGGGGCGGGCAATGACACCCTGCTCGGCGGGAGCGGAGACGACACGATCACCGGCGGCAGCGGTGCAGACGTGATCGACGGCGGCAGCGGGTTCGACCGGCTAAGCTATGCGGCGTCCGGCGCGGCGATCTGGCTCGATCTTTCCAGCGGGCTTGGCTCCGGCGGCGATGCGGCGGGCGATCAGGTCGGCGGGATCGAGCAGGTCGAAGGTTCCGACTTCGACGATACCATCACCGGCAGCGGGGCGGACGAGGTTCTGTCCGGCGGCGCGGGGAACGATACGCTGTCCGGCGGCGCGGGCAGCGATGCCCTGTCCGGCGGCCTCGGCAACGATGTGCTCAGCGGCGGTGCCGGGGCCGATGCGCTCGATGGCGGCAGCGGCTTCGATACGGCCGACTACAGCGCCAGCGCGGCGGCGGTGCAGATCACACTCGATGGTTCGACCGCGACGGGCGGTGATGCCGAGGGCGACAGCCTGACCGGGATCGAGCGCGTCGTCGGTTCGGCCTTTGGAGATACCATCCTCGGCGGCTCTGCCGCGGAGACGTTGGAAGGCGGCGGCGGAGGCGACACGCTTTCGGGTGGCGGCGGCGGCGATACCCTGCTCGGCGGCGCGGGCGACGATCTGCTGCGCGGCGGCGGGGGTGCAGACGTGCTGTCCGGCGGCGACGGGTTCGACACCGCCGACTACGGCGCGTCCGATGCTGCGGTGCAGGTCGTGCTCGATGGTTCACCGGCGCAGGGCGGCGATGCCGCAGGCGATGTGCTCACCGGGATCGAGCGCGTCAATGGCTCGGCGTTCGATGATGCGCTGACCGGCAGCGATGGTGCAGATACGCTGTCTGGCGGGGCGGGTGACGATTGGCTTGTCGGTCTGGGCGGCGACGACACGCTGCTGGGCGGATCGGGTGACGACACGCTTGAGGGTGGTGCCGGGGCCGATCGCATCGATGGCGGCACTGGCTTCGATACCGTGACTTATGCGGCGTCATCCGCCGGCGTCACCGCTTCGCTGGGCGGCACGGTCGGCAGCGGCGATGATGCGGCGGGCGATACGATCACGAATGTCGAAGTGCTCCAGGGGTCGGCTTTTGCCGATAGGCTGACCGGCCGCAGCGGTGCGGATACGCTGCTGGGCGATGCGGGCGATGATACGCTCGTCGGCACCGCAGGCTCCGATACGCTCGATGGCGGCGATGGCTTCGATACGGCCGATTATTCTGCCTCTGCCGCAGGGGTCGCCGTCAATCTCGATGGCACGGCGTCCGCAGGGGGCGATGCGGCGGGCGACAGCCTCACCGCGATCGAGCGCGTGGTCGGCTCGGCCCAGGCCGATACTATGCGCGGTGCGGACGGCAACGATACGCTTGAAGGCGGCGGCGGCAACGATACCCTGCTCGGCGGCGCAGGTGCAGACACGCTGCTCGGGCAGGCGGGCGATGATGTGCTCGTCGGCGGGCTTGGTGCCGATGTGCTCGATGGCGGGCTGGGCACCGATACGGTGGATTATTCGGCTTCGGCCTCGGGCGTGAATGCCGGTCTCGATGGCGGGGCCAACCCGGGCGGCGATGCGGCGGGCGATACGATTGCCAACGCCGAAGTGCTCATCGGCACGGCTTTCAGCGACACGCTGCGCGGCGGGACTGACGCAGAGACGCTGCTTGGCGGCGCGGGCGACGATATCCTCAAGGCGAGCGCCGGTGCCGATGTGCTGGACGGCGGCACCGGCTTCGACATGGCCGATTATGCGGCCAGCAGCGCCGGGGTGATCGTCAATCTCGCCGCCGGCAGCGGTATGGGCGGCGATGCGCAGGGGGATACGCTGATCAGCATCGAGCGGGTCACCGGCTCGGCGCAGGCCGACCGGCTCACCGGCTCCGGCAATGCCGACGTGCTCGAGGGCGGCGGCGGCAACGACACGCTGACGGGCGGTGCGGGCAGCGATGTGCTCGATGGCGGCGCTGGCACCGATACGGCGGACTATTCCGGCTCGATCCAGGCCGTGCGCGTCGCGCTGGATGGCAGCGTGGGCACGGGCGGCGATGCCGAAGGCGATACGCTCATCGGCATCGAGATCGTGATCGGCTCGGCGCAGGGTGATACGCTGATCGGCGCCGATGCGGACGAGACGCTGCAAGGCGGTGCAGGCGACGATGCGCTCGTCGGCGGCGGCGGAGCCGATGTGCTCGTCGGCGGCGATGGGATTGATACGGCAGACTATTCCGCCGCCGCCGCGCGTGTCGCCGTCGCGCTCGATGGCAGTGCCGGTACGGCGGGCGATGCCACTGGCGATACGCTCACCACGATCGAGCGGCTGATCGGCTCCTCCTTCGATGATACGCTGGGCGGATCGGCTGACGATGACACCATCCTCGGCGGCGCGGGGGCCGATACGATCAGCGGCGATGCTGGGAATGATGCGCTCTCCGGGGGTGCGGGTGATGATACGCTCATCGGCGGCGGCGGGGCCGATGCCATGGACGGTGGCACTGGCTTCGATACCGCGAGCTATGCCGCCTCCGCCAGCGCAGTCACCGTCACGCTCGGCGGCGCGGCAGGCAGCCGCGGCGATGCGGCAGGCGACACGCTCGTCAGTATCGAGCAACTGATCGGCTCGGCCTTCGACGACCGCCTCACCGGTTCTGCCGCGAACGAAACCTTGCGGGCCGGCGCCGGCAATGACGTCGTCAGTGGCGGCGATGGTGACGACCAGCTGTTCGGCGATGCGGGCGACGATACGCTGATTGGCGGCACCGGCGCAGATGCGCTCGATGGCGGCGCCGGCTTCGATACCGTGTCCTACGCCACATCGCTCGGTGCGGTCACGATCAACCTCGATGGTAGCGCTTCGGGCGGCGGCGATGCGGACGGCGATGCGATCACCAATGTCGAGCGGGTCATCGGCTCGGACTTCAACGATGTGTTCAATGGCTCCGCCACTGCCGATCAGTTCGAAGGCGGCGCGGGTGATGACGTGTTCAATGCAAGCGCCGGGGCCGATGTGCTCACCGGTGGCGGCGGGTTCGATACCGCCGATTACAGCGCAAGCAGCGCAGGTATCACCGTGCGCATGGATGGCACGGCCTCGGCGGGCGGGCTCGCCGAAGGTGATGTGCTTGCGGGCATCGAGCAGGTCATCGGTACGGCCCTTGCCGATACCGTGACAGGCTCCGCCGCAGCCGACACGATCCTCGGGCAGGACGGCAACGATACGCTGTCCGGCGGCACGGGGGCAGACACTCTGCTCGGCGGTACCGGCGATGATATCCTGATCGGCGGTGCCGGTGCCGACGTGCTCGATGGCGGTGCAGGCTTCGATACCGCCGACTATTCCGGCGCGACCTCCGCCGTCGCCGCGCGCATGGACGGCGTTACCGGCACGCTTGGCGATGGCCTCGGCGATGTCCTTGACGGCATCGAACGTCTGGTCGGTTCGGACCTCGCCGATAGCCTGCTGGGTTCTGCAGACGCCGATGCCATCGAGGGCGGCGGGGGTGACGACCTGATCCAGGGCGCGGCGGGCGATGATGCGCTGCTGGGCGGTAGCGGCAACGATGTGATCGAAGGCGGCCTTGGTGCAGACCGCATCGACGGCGGCGCCGGCACCGATATTGCGGACTACGCGAAATCCGCAGCAGGCGTGACGATCGCCAGCGATGGCAGCGCGGGCAGTGGCGGCGATGCGGCGGGCGATGTGCTCACCGGCATCGAGACAATCCGCGGCTCGGCCTTTGCCGATACGCTTGGCGGCAGTGCAGGCGCGGATACGCTGTTCGGCCAGTCGGGCGACGATGTGCTCGCCGGGCTTGGCGGGGCGGACGTCCTCACTGGCGGCGAAGGCTTCGATACCGCCGATTACTCGGCCTCGGCCAGCGCGGTCGTCGTCGATCTTGGCGCGGGCACCGGCAGCGCGGGCGATGCGGCGGGCGATCTGCTCAGCGGGATCGAACGCGTGGTCGGCTCGGCGCTGGCCGACCGCCTGACCGGCTCGGCCAATTCCGACACTCTCGAAGGTGGCAGCGGCGATGATCAGCTGAACGGCGGCGCCGGGGCAGACACGCTGCTGGGCAGCGCGGGCAACGATACGCTGATCGGCGGCAGCGGCGGTGACATTCTCGACGGTGGCGACGGTTTCGATACTGCAGACTATAGCGCCAACACACAGGGTATCTCGGTCTACAACAATGGCGTGGATCAGGGTTCTGGCGGCGCGGCAACCGGCGATCTGCTCATCGGCATCGAACGTGTGCTCGGCTCCGCATTCGCCGATACCCTCGTGGGCGGCACGGCGGATGAAACGCTTGTCGGCAACGATGGCAACGATGTGATCGAAGGCGGGTCCGGCGCCGATGTGATCGATGGCGGCGCGGGCTTTGATACCGCATCCTATGCCCATGCCGCAGCAGCGGTGACTGTCAGCATCGGGGCTGGCGGGGCCAGCGGAAGTGGCAGCGCGGGCGAAGCGGCGGGCGATGTCCTCATCGGCATCGAACGGCTGGTCGGATCGGACCATGCCGATACGCTGATCGGCGGCACGGCGGTCGATACCCTCGAAGGTGGGGATGGCGATGACACGCTCGTCGCGGGCGCGGGCATCGATACCATGATCGGCGGGAGCGGCAACGATACGGCCGACTATTCGGGCGCGGGCGGCGGGATCGCCATCGCGCTCGATGGCAGCGTCGGCATCGGCGATATCGCTGCGGGCGATCGGCTCACCGAGATCGAAGGCGTGCTCGGCTCGGCCTTTGCCGATACGATCACAGGCGCTTTCTCCAACGATACGTTGAGCGGCGGCGGAGGTGACGATACCCTCTCCGGCGGCAACGGGGCCGACCGGATCCTTGGCGGCGCGGGCAATGATCTCCTATCGGGCGACGGCGGTGCTGACGTGCTCGATGGCGGCACGGGCATCGATACCGTGAGCTATGCAGGTTCGGTTGGCGCGGTCATTGTCGATCTTGCTGCGGGCACCGCCACCGGCGGCGATGCGGCGGGGGATACCTTCATCGCAATCGAGCGCTTCACCGGCTCGCGGGGCGGCGATACCTTCGTCGGCGCGGGCGGGGACGACTGGTTCGACGGCTTCGACGGCAACGACACGCTGTCCGGCGGCGGCGGCAACGATACGCTGCTCGGCGGGATCGGGGATGATACCATCGCGGGCGGTGCCGGGGCCGATACCATTGACGGCGGGGCAGGCTTCGATACGGCCGACTATTCCGCCTCCGCCACCGGGGTCACGATCCAAACCGGCGGGACATCGAGCGGCGGCGATGCCCAAGGCGATACGCTGGCCAATATCGAGCGCGTCACCGGCTCGGCCTTTGCCGATCGCTTTGAAGGTCGCAGCGCGGACGAGGAATTCGTCGGCGGCGCGGGTGATGATGTGTTCGTCGCCTCGGGCGGGGCGGATATCTATCGCGGCGATGCCGGCAATGACGCGGCCGATTATTCCGCGTCCACCAGCAGCGGCATGGTCATCTACATGGACGGCGGCTTCGGCGCGATCGGCGATGCGGCAGGCGACCGCCTGTTCGAGATCGAGACCGTGATCGGTTCGGCGCAAAACGACACGATCTACGCAGGCGCCTCCGGCTCGACCATCCAGGCAGGTGGCGGCAATGACACGCTGACCGGCGCAGACGGTGCGGACGTTCTCGATGGCGGTGCGGGCGACGACATCATCTTGACCGGGCTCGGCGCCGATCAGGTCACCGGCGGGCTCGGCACCGATATTGCCGACTACCGCAACTCGAATGCTGCGGTCACTGTCGCCAACAACGGCTCGGCAGGCGTTGGCGGCTGGGCGGCGGGGGATGTCCTCTCCGGGGTCGAGGTGATCTACGGCTCGGCCAACTATGGCGATACGCTGCGCGGCGGCCTGACAGCGGCTTCGGCGCTCCATGGCTGGGGCGGCAACGATACCTTCGTCTCGTTCAGCCAGGCCGATGCCATCGACGGCGGTACCGGCGCCGACAATGTCGACTATTCGGCCAGCCTAGCAGGCGTGACTGTTCGCCTCGACGGGACAGTCTCCAGCGGCGGCGATGCGGAAGGCGATACAGTCATCGGTGTCGAGCGGGTGATCGGCTCGGTCCTCGCCGATACGCTGATCGGCGCCGGCTTCAACGAGACGCTGCTGGGCGGTGATGGCGACGATACCCTGATTGGCGGCGCCGGGGCGGATACGCTCGATGGCGGGGCGGGCTTCGATACGGCGGACTATTCCTCCGCCGGGGGCGTGGTCGCACGCATGGATGGTACGCCGGGCAGTGCGGGCGAGGCCAACGGCGATGTCCTGATCGGCATCGAGCGGGTGATCGGTTCGGCGTTGGCCGACGTGATCTACGGTTCGGCAGGTGCCGATACCATCCTCGGCGGAGGCGGGGACGACGTACTCGCCCCCGGCCTCGGCGCAGATACGCTGGATGGCGGTGCCGGGACCGATATGGTGGATTACGCCAGCTCGGCCAGCGCGCTCACCGTCAACCTGACCGATGCCTCGCTCTCCACCGGGCTCGCCCAGGGCGATACTTACGCCAATGTCGAAGTCTGGTCGCTTTCCGCGTTCAATGACACTTTCATCGGCTCGGCCGGGGCCGAAACCGTCTACGGAAACGACGGCAACGATATGCTCGATGCCGGCGAGGGGAACGATAGCCTTTATGGCGGCAACGGCAACGATACGCTGACCGGCGGTGCGGGCGCCGATTCTATCGACGGCGGCGCCGGGATCGACACGGTCGATTACTCAGCCTCCGTGGCGGGCATCACCATCAATCTCGGCACTGGCACAAACAACACTGGCGGCGATGCCGAAGGCGATTTCTTTGAGCCCGGCACGATAGAGAACGCGATCGGCTCGGCCAATGACGATACGATTGTCGGCACCACCGGCGCGAACAACCTCAAGGGCGGCGCCGGGAACGATGTGATCCTCGGCGGCGCCGGCGCCGATGTCATGGACGGCGGCGCGGGCATCGATACCGTGAGCTATCTTGGTGCAACTGTCGCCGTCACCGTCAGTCTCCAGTCCGGCTCCGGCAGCGGCGGCGATGCGGCAAGCGATACGCTGACGGGTTTCGAAAACATCCAGGGCGGCAACGCCGCCGACAGGCTCACCGGCGATGGCAATGCCAACACGATCTGGGGCAGCTTCGGCGCCGACATCATCCAAGGCGGCGCCGGGAACGACACGCTCTTCGGCGACGACGGGGACGACACGGTCGAAGGCGGAGCCGGGGCCGACGTCATGGACGGCGGGTCTGGGACCAACACGCTGAGCTACGCATCGGCCGGATCGGCCGTGGCATTCAACCTCGGGGCCGGGACCGGCACACTCGGCGATGCCCTTGGCGATACGTTCACAAGCTTCGTCTATGCCATCGGCTCCGGCTTCAACGATACTATTGTCGGCAATCTCGCCCAGAATGTCATCCGCGGCGGCAATGGCGATGATCTGATCGACGGCGCTGCCGCCAACGACGTGCTGTTCGGCGATGCGGGCAATGATACGTTTCTCGGCGGCGCCGGCACCGATTCCATGGATGGCGGCACGGGGACCGATACGGTCGACTATTCCGCGGCAAGCGTTGCCGTGATCGCCGACCTCACCGCCGCCATCGGCTCGGCAGGCGATGCTCTGGGCGACGTCTACGTCAGTATCGAGAACCTCACCGGCACGGCCTTTGGCGACACGCTCTACGGCAACAGCAGCAACAATGTGCTGACCGGCGGTGATGGCGATGATGCCCTGATCGGGCTTGGCGGCAACGACACCATCCTTGGCGGCAACGGCAACGATCGCATCTCGGGCGGTACCGGGGCCGATGTGCTGGACGGCGGCGCGGGCACCAATACGCTGTTTTACGGCACCAACCCCCTCAGCCCGGAAAGCGTCTCGGTCACCACCGGCGTTACCATCAATCTCGACGGCGTCACGCTCGGCGTGGGCGGGGATGCGGCTGGCGATACCTACAAGAACTTCCAGCTCATCTATCTCACCAACCAGAACGACAGCGTGACCGGCACGGCCGCCGCTGAATGGTTCCGCGGCCTTGGCGGGGCAGATGCGATCAACGGCGGCGGCGGCATCGATACGGTGAGCTATTACGGTTCGACCTTGGGGGTCACTGTAGGGCTCGATGGCAGCGCCGGCAGCAGCAGCGAAGCGCAGGGCGATGTCCTCACCAATGTCGAGATCCTGCAAGGCACCGCCTTCGACGACACGCTTTGGGGCAGCAGCGGCAACGACACGCTTTACGGCATGGAAGGCAACGACACCTTGCGCGGCGATGCAGGCAGCGATGCGCTCGATGGCGGCAACGGGTCAGACACCGTCAGCTATGCCGCTTCGACATCGAGCGTGGTCGCCAGCCTCCTTGCAGGCAGCGGCAGCGCGGGCGATGCAGCGGGCGATAGCTACGTCAGCATCGAGAACCTCACCGGCTCGAACAGCAACGACACGCTTTATGGTGATGCCAACGCCAACACGCTGATGGGCGGCAGCGGCGATGATTTCCTGCGCGGCGGCGGCGGCGCGGACGCGCTCAACGGCGGCTCGGGTTTCGATACCGCCGACTATTCGGATTCGACCGCGGCGGTCTCGGTCTACCTCGATGGCACTTCGGCCAATGGCGGCTTTGCCCAGGGCGACGTGCTGACCTCGATCGAGGCGCTCGTCGGCTCGGCCTTTGGAGATATCCTCATCGGCTCGAACTCCAACGAGACCATCAGCGGCGGCACTGGCAACGATTTCATCAACGGCGGGACCGGCGCCGACACCATCGATGGCGGCGCAGGCACCGATACCTTCACGTATGCCAATTCGACCGGCGGCGTGACCGCCTATCTCGATGGCACTGCCGGCGTGGGTAACGAGGCCACCGGCGACCGGATTACCGACGTCGAGATCCTCGTCGGCTCCGCCTTCGACGATGCGCTATGGGGCACCTCGGGCGCCGATACCCTGCAGGGCGGCAACGGCAACGATGTGCTGGTCGGCGGCGCGGGCGCGGATGTCCTCGATGGCGGCGCGGGGGCCGACAGCGCCTCCTTCGCCAATTCCGCCGCCGCGATCACCGCCAGCTTCGCCACCGGCAGCCTCGTCGTCACCGCCGTCGATACGGTGGGCGACAGCTACATCTCGATCGAGGGCGTGGTCGGCTCCGCCTTCGGCGATACCCTGCGCGGCGGCAGCGCCGCCGAACTGCTCGACGGCGGCCTCGGCGATGACATGATCTTTGGCAGCGCCGGGGCAGACACGATCACCGGCGGCGGCGGGTTCGACACGGTCGACTACTCCGCCTCGATCGCTGCGATCACCGCGCGGCTCGATGGCACGGCTTCCAGCGGCGGCGATGCTGCGGGGGACATTCTTTCCGGCATCGAGCAGGTCATTGGCACCGCGCTCGCCGATACCTTCCTCGGCACCGGCGCCGATGAAATCTTCCGCGCCGGCGGCGGGGATGACACGCTGACCGGCGGCGCTGGCAGCGATACGCTCTACGGCGAGGCGGGCGACGATCTGCTGAACGGCGGCCTCGGCAGCGATGTGCTCGATGGCGGCACCGGCACCGATACGGCGACTTATGCCAATTCGGCGCTCGGCCTTGCTGCCAACCTTGCCGATACCTCGTTCAACACCAATGAAGCTGCGGGTGATACGTATGCCAGCATCGAAAACCTCATCGGCTCGGCCTTCAACGATCGCCTTACCGGCGATGGCGGGGCTAACGTGCTCGATGGCGGCGCGGGCAATGATCGCCTCGTCGGCGGCGCGGGCGCGGATAGCCTGATCGGCGGCACCGGCACCGATATCGCCGATTATGCCCAGTCGGGCAGCGCCGTTGCGCTTTCGCTCGGTGGCGGAGGGGCGGGCACCGGCACCGGCAGCGCGGGCGATGCGGCAGGCGATACTTTGTCCGGCATCGAAAGCGTGATCGGCTCCGGCTTTGGTGACAGCTTCACGCTCACGCTGGGCGCGGGCTTCGCGGTCGATGGCGGGGCGGGCAGCGATACGGTCGCGCTTGCCGTCAATGCCGGTTCGGTCACCTCGGCGCAGCTGGCCAGCGTGCTCAGCCGGGTCGAGGCGATCGACTTCACCGCGAGCGGCACCAACGCCAGCCTCACGGTCGATGCCAGCTTCATCCAGACCGTGGCCGGGGCCGGCAATGCCTCGCACCTCACGGTCGATTTCAATGCGGGCGATACGCTGCAGATCGCCAACGGCGCGTTCTACACCCAGAGCGGGAATGACTACACGTTCTACAGCGACAGCAATCAGACGACGACCGTGGCGCAGCTCTCGGTGATCTAAGGGGGGGCGGACCATCCGTTTTCCGCAAGGGTGACTTGCGCGGCGCGCGGCTGGTGGCCGGGCGCAGCAGCGGTACAACGGGGCCAACGCCGCTCGAAAGTTCCGCCCCGATGTCCGATATCTCAGACCCCACCGATCACGCCTTCTCGCCCTCGGTCAAGGCCGCGCAGATCCGCAAGGGCTCGCGCCACCACTATGCCGGGATGATCATGGCAGACCGCGTCGATGCCCGCCTTGCCGCCTTCGTCGCCGAAGTGCGCAGCTTCTACCTCGGCACGGCCAGCGCGGATGGCCAGCCCTATATCCAGCATCGCGGAGGGCCAAAGGGCTTCCTCAAAGTGCTCGATGACCAGCGCCTCGCCTTCGCCGACTATCGCGGCAACCGGCAGTACATCACCACCGGCAACGCGGCGGAAAACCGCAAGGCCTTCATCTTCCTGATGGACTACGCCAATCGCCGCCGCATCAAGGTCTGGGGCGAACTCGCGGTGATCGAGGGCGATGCCGATCTCAACGAAGCGCTCGCCATGCCCGGCTATCGCGGCGTTCCCGAACAGGCGATGGTCTTCACGATCACCGCGTGGGACATCAATTGCCCGCAGCACATCCCCCAGCTTCTGCCGGCCGAAGACGTCGCCGAAGCGCTCGCCCAAGAGATTTCTGCACGCGACGCGCGGATCGCCGCGCTCGAAGCACAACTCGCCGCCCTTTCAAAAAATGGAACGTAGTGTTGCAGTTTATCCCCCTACCGAAGCCACATCCGCATTCCTACATAGAGAAGGCAGCCGCCGGTTCCCCCCTCCCTTCCCGGCGGCCACCAGCGCTCTGGCGGCACATCCCTGGCCGCACAGAGCCCCAGCACCCGGGCGGGCCTCATCCCCCCCGCACTCCCGCCCGGGTGCCACCCTTTTCCCGATTGTCCCGCTCCCCAGCCTCACGAAAGGCCCGTCATGTCGCGTCCGCCGCTCCCGCCCTTCACCGCCGAAACCGCCGCGCAGAAGGTGCGCCTCGCCGAAGATGCGTGGAACACCCGCGATCCCCAGCGCGTCGCGCTCGCCTATACCGAGGACACCGAGTGGCGGAACCGCGCCGAGTTCGTGCAGGGCCGCGCTGCGGTGGAAGCCCTGCTCACCCGCAAGTGGGCGCGCGAGCTCGACTACCGCCTCGTCAAGGAACTTTGGGCGCATGATGGCAACCGCATCGCTGTGCGCTTCGCCTACGAATGCCACGACGACAGCGGCCAGTGGCACCGCGCCTACGGTAACGAAAACTGGGAGTTCGACGAACACGGCCTCATGCGCCGCCGCATCGCCAGCATCAACGAACACCCGATCCGCGCCGACGAACGCAAGCTCGATTGGCCCCTCAGTCGCCGCCCCGACGATTACCCCAGCCTCACCGCGCTGGGCTTCTGAAAGCCAGACCGATGAAACCCGCCCGCACCCGCCTGCCCGTCCTGCACCTCTGCTTCGAACGCCTCAGCGCCAAGCCGGAATGGCTGGAAAGCTGGCTGCTCGGCTGGGCCCTCCTGCTCGCCTGGGGCGCATTCGCGTTCCTCGTCATCCCCGCAAGCCCCACCGCCACCGCCGCGCAGTCGGTGTTCTTCGCGGGCCTCTTCCCGTGGATTCTGCTGCCGGTTGTGGCGGCCTCCGGCTCGAAGCCCTGCGGCAAGGGCTAGGCGGCGCAGGCAAGTTCGGCGGCTAGCGGAGTGACCGGGATTGGGACGTTGCTGCCATTCACTAAGTTGTAAACAAATGACAGCTTAGTTTGAAAGGCGACGTTCATCCTGTTGAACCAACATCTTCATGCGGAATGTGGACGGAGCAGCCTTGCAGATTTGTAGGTACAGCCCCAAACCTGAAGAGGGGTCTCGAGCGCGCGAGCCCTCAGGCCTGAAGTGATTCCGAGCGGGGAAACATATGGACATCGGAAGAATATTTCGCCTTACGAGGTTGGCGCTGGAAGCAGACGGAGCAGCGTCCGTCAGTGGAACTGGCTCGGCGGTGGTCCAAGCTCTGAGCCAACTCTCATCCGGGCCTTCCGAAACAAGCTATCAACAGACAGCTGTCGCAGCTCTCGGTTCGTTCAAGCAAGCCCTCAAGGCTGCAAACAACATCCTCACGCCAGAGGAGGTTTTAGCCATCGAAGACTTGGCAGACGCTCCATTGTTTACCGAAACTCTTGGTGATGAAGTGGCCGAAGCACTTCGAGAAAGTCCTGCGACCCCGACAACTGCGCGGGACGTTGCGCAGGGCATAGTTTCAAAGCGCGACCTTGCGTTGGCCCGTTTCCGGCAGTTCATTGCAACCGGCAGTGAACTTCGTTGGGATGTCGAGGAACCTGAGGATTGGGAGGCAGAGGTATCTTTCCAGCTCCCTCGGAACCTTTTTGATAATCAGTTCGACGGCCTGATTGGGGAGCTGCGCTACATACGTCGGCTTCTTCAGCACCTGAGCGAGCTCGACGGAGCAGCTGCATCAGAAGTGCAGCTGGCGAGCCTGTCGACTACCGACCCCTTGATTGCGCTCGGGGTTGGCCTCTACCTAGCGAAACAGGTTGGGAACTTGACGAAATGGGCGCTGGAACAGTGGAAATCTGTTGAGGAAATAAGAAATATCCGAGCGCAGACGCGGAAGCTCGCAGCCTTCTCAGAGGAAGAGGTGGACAGCATTTTCTCCGATAAGATCAAGAAACAAATCGACGCCGGAGTGGAGGCGAAGGTTGCAGAACTCATCACACCCCTTGCCAAAACTGCGCGCGGCAATGAGCTTGGTAACGCGCTCCGTAAGGACTTGCCCGAGTATCTGGGGCGCATCGAAAGAGGCATGCGAGTGGAGGTGCGGCTGATTTCGGCACCGGTCGTGGTCGAAGGCGAGGAGACCTCCCAAGAAAAGGAGATGCAAGATCTCGCAAGTGATCTGAAGTTCCCACCCGCCTCAACCGACCCTGTGCTTCAAATAACCCGGCAGGGGCCAGCCTAGGCGGTGTGGACCAGTAGCAGACGCTCCCGGAGCGGAGCCTGAACGTCTGAAAGTGGGTCGCAGACCGTCAGACCTATTTGTCCAAGCACCCTAAACTGCGCACGCTCCCGACCTAATCAAAAACCGCTGCTCGCGCCCGTTATCAAGGCTGAACATCCCCCCGCGCCCCGGCACGGCATCAAGCAGCAGGTCCACCGCCTCGCCCGCAGCGCTCCATGCCTCGAACTGGCGCACGCCGATATAGAACGGCGCCTCGCCCACCTGCCCCAGCAGCACGTCGCTTTCGCCCACGCGAAATTCGCCCGCCGGGTAACACATGGGGGAGGAGCCATCGCAGCACCCGCCCGATTGGTGAAACAGCACCGGCCCGTGCTCGGCGATGATCTCGCCAAGCAGGGCCAGCGCCGCCGGGGTGGCTGCAACCTTGTGCATCGGCCTCAGAAGAACCCGAGCGCCTTGGGGCTGTAGCTCACCAGCAGGTTCTTGGTCTGCTGGTAGTGGTCGAGCATCATCTTGTGGTTCTCGCGCCCGATGCCCGATTGCTTGTAGCCGCCGAACGCCGCGTGCGCCGGATAGGCGTGATAGCAATTGGTCCACACGCGCCCGGCCTGCACCGCGCGGCCCGTGCGATAGGCCTGCGTGCCATTGCGCGTCCACACGCCCGCGCCAAGGCCATAGAGCGTGTCGTTGGCGATGGCATGCGCGTCCTCGGCATCCTTGAAGGTCGTCACCGCCACCACGGGGCCGAAGATCTCCTCCTGGAACACGCGCATCTTGTTGTGGCCTGCAAGGATCGTCGGCTTGATGTAGAAACCGCCGGCCATGTCGCCCGGCATCACCGCGCGCTCGCCGCCCGTCAGCACCTTGGCGCCTTCATTGCGGCCGATCTCGAAGTAGGAGAGGATTTTCTCCAGCTGCTCGGAAGAAGCCTGCGCCCCGATCATCGTCGATGCATCGAGCGGGCTGCCCTGCACGATCTTTTCGACGCGGGCCACGGCGCGCTCCATGAACTTGTCGTAGATCGATTCCTGGATCAGCGCGCGGCTCGGGCAGGTGCAGACCTCGCCCTGGTTGAGCGCGAACATGGCAAAACCTTCCAAGGCCTTGTCGAAGAAGTCGTCATCCGCATCCATCACGTCGGCAAAGAAGATGTTGGGCGATTTGCCGCCCAGCTCCAGCGTCACCGGGATCAGGTTCTCGCTGGCATACTGCATGATAAGCCGCCCGGTCGTCGTCTCGCCGGTAAAGGCGATCTTGGCGATGCGGCGGCTCTGCGCGAGCGGCTTGCCCGCTTCGAGGCCAAAGCCGTTGACCACATTGAGCACGCCCGGCGGCAGCAGATCGCCAATCAGTTCCAGCAGCACATGGATCGAGGCCGGGGTCTGCTCGGCGGGCTTGAGCACCACGCAGTTGCCCGCCGCCAGCGCCGGGGCGAGCTTCCACACCGCCATCAGGATCGGGAAGTTCCACGGAATGATCTGGCCGACCACGCCCAGCGGCTCGTGGAAGTGGTAGGCCACCGTATCGTTGTCGATCTCGGAAATCCCGCCTTCCTGCGCGCGGATGCAGCCCGCGAAATAGCGGAAGTGGTCGATCGCCAGCGGCATGTCCGCCGCCATCGTCTCGCGGATCGGCTTGCCGTTGTCCCAGGTCTCTGCCGTGGCGAGCAGCGCGAGGTTCTCTTCCATGCGGTCGGCAATGCGGTTCAGGATCAGCGCGCGCTCACCGGCGCTGGTCTTGCCCCACGCATCCTTGGCAGCATGCGCGGCATCGAGCGCCGCTTCCACATCGGCGGCGGAGGAGCGCGCCAGCGAGGTGATCACCTGCCCCGTGATCGGCGAGGGATTGTCGAACCGCCGCCCGTCTGCGGCATCGACCCAGCGTCCGCCGATATAGTTGCCGTAAAAGTCCTTGAAGGGATGCGGGGGCAGTGCGCCGGTCATGCTCGTTCCTCTCGTATGTCCCGCCGGGTCTCATGCCCGGGCGTGGGTTTGTGGTGCAGCCGTGCAGGGCCATCATGTCCACCAGTGAAGTCTATCGCTGGCGGGCGCGGAAACAAGGGGTTGCCTGCCCATGGCGGGAAACCCCTGTCCTACAGTGCAGGCTCTGCGGTAAACCGGCGCCATGCTCCTTGACCCGCATCAATTCGAAAACCCGCGCCGCAAAACCGGCCTGCGGGAACCCTCCCGGGTTTCTCCCTCAGGACTGTGTCAACTGTGTCAACCTGACCTAAATTGGGAGGCGCAAACGCGAATCGGCAGCCGCCAGCCGTCACGGCGACTGTGCAGTAAAAACACCAATGTCAGGGTGGGAAACTGTAGCGGGCAAAGGGATTCGAACCCCCAGCGGAGCGGCTTGCCGCGGAGCGCAAATGAAGGCTCAGAGGGTTCCCCGCAGACACGCGGACCCTTTGCCTGATCGCGCAAGATGAAGGGAGGAAACTGGAGCGGGCGAAGGGATTCGAACCCCCAGCGGAGCGGCTTGCCGCGGAGCGCAACTGAAGACTCAGAGGGTTCCCCGCAGACACGCGGACCCTTTGCCTGATCACGCTAGATGAGGGAAGGAAACTGGAGCGGGCGAAGGGATTCGAACCCTCGACCCCAACCTTGGCAAGGTTGTGCTCTACCCCTGAGCTACGCCCGCTCGTGCGTTTCGGATCGGGCTGCCTGAAGGCCCCCGACCGGGGTGAAGCGCGCCCTTAGCTTCATGGGCTAGCCCGCGCAACAGCAAAAATGCGCGCAGGCCCTATCGCTTGCCCTCTTGCCCGCAAATGCCCTTGCCGAACTGCCCTCGCTTCCCACATGGGGGCAACACATTCTTTCACGTTTCAGCGCGGAGACCGACCAGTGGCAAGCCTTGGCCTCAATCTCGAAGAGCAGAAAGCGGTGGACCGCTTCCGCAAGGCCGTGGTCGAGCCATCGATGACCAAGCTCGTCGTGCTCGATTTCTGGGCCGAATGGTGCGGGCCGTGCAAGGCGCTCACCCCGCTGCTTGAGAAAGTCTGCGGCGAATACGCTGAAAAGGGCGTCGTCCTCGCCAAGATCAACGTCGATGAGGAACAGTTCATCGCCGCACAGTTCCAGGTGCGCTCGATCCCCACGGTCTACGCCATGTTCCAAGGCCAGCCGGTGGCAGACCTTACGCCCGCGCGCAGCGAATCGCAGCTGCGCCAGATGCTCGATCAGATGCTCGCGCGCCTCCCGATCCAGGCGGGGGACGAACCCGCGCAGGATATCGCCCCGCTGCTCGCCATGGGTGAGGAAGTGCTCGCACTTGGCGACGGCGAACGCGCGGTCGGCATCTTCTCCCAGATCGCGGAAATCGCGCCGGACAATGCTGCCGCTCACTCCGGCCTGATCCGCGCGCTGCTCATGGCGGGCGACAAGGCAGCGGCGGAGGACGTCCTCGCTTCGCTCGATCCCAAGCTGGCGGAAGACCCGGCGCTGGCGCAGGCCCGTTCCGCGCTCGCGCTCGCTGCCGATGCGCCCGAGCCCAGCGAGCTCGACGGTCTGCGCGCCGCCGTCGCCGCCAATCCGGAGGATATGGACGCGCAGCTCGCACTCGCCAACGGGCTCTATGCCGCCGGTGACCGCGATGGCGCGGCGGGCCTGCTCCTCGCCATGGTCGCGCGCGACCGGGCGTGGAACGAAGGCGCCGCGCGCACCCGCCTGCTGCAGATCTTCGAAGCTATCGGCCTTGAAGATCCGTGGGTTGCGGCCACCCGCCGCAAGCTTTCCACCGTGCTTTTCGGCTAAGCCATGGCGCAGGACAGCAGGCCGGTGCGCCTCTCGATCTTCCCGCTCACGGGCGCGCTGCTCTTCCCGGGGCTGCAGTTGCCCCTGCACATTTTCGAGCCGCGCTACCGCTCGATGATCTCCGATTCGCTGGTGCGTGACCGGCGCATCGCCATGATCCAGCCGCAGGGCCAATATGATGGCGCCCCGCTGTTCCAGATCGGCTGCGTCGGCAAGATCGGCGAAGTCGAGGCGATGGAGGACGGGCGCTACAACGTGATTCTCGAGGGGATTTCCCGCTTCCGCCTGCTGCGTGAACTCGATGTGACCACGCCGTTCCGCCAGGTCGAGGGCGAGCTGATCGAGGACGACGCGAGCGCCAGCCTCAGTGCGGTCGAACGCGCCTCGTTCGAGCGCGAGGCGCGCCGCTTTGCCGATGCGCAGGGCTATTCGGTCGATTGGGATTCCGTCGGCCGGCTCGATGATGTCTCGCTGATCAACGGCGTCTCGCAGATTGCCCCGTTCGATGCCGCCGCCAAGCAGGCCCTGCTGGAGGCTGACAGCCTTGCCGCGCGGTGCGAGCTGCTCGTCCAGCTCATGCAATTCTTCGGCCGCCGCGATTCGGACGACGGGCGCGTGACGCTGCAGTAATCTAGAACTGCGCCCTGATCCCGTCGATCACGAACTGCGCGGCAAGCGCGGCGAGCAACACACCCAGCAGCCGGGTGATAACCGCCTCGACCTGCGAGCCCAGCGCCCGGATGATCGGGCGCGCGGCGACCAGCGCGATGAAGCTCAGCAGCATGACCGCGCCGAGTGCCGCCAGTATCACCAGCGTCTCAGGCAGACCGTGCGCCCGCGCGGTGAGCAGCATGACCGAGGCGATCGAGCCGGGACCGGCCAGCATGGGCATGGCCATCGGGAAGACGGAAACGTCCTCCACTTGTGGCTGCGCGGTGCGCACTTTCTCCGCCCGCTCCTCGCGCCGCTCGGTGCGCTTCTCGAACACCATGTCGATCGCGATCATGAACAGCATGATGCCGCCCGCAATGCGGAAGCTGTCGAGTTCGATGTGCAGCGCGCCGAGCAGATCCTCGCCGAACAGCGCGAAGACCACGAGGATGCCGCTGGCGATCAGGCATGCGCGCAAGGCCATGATGAAGGCCTGACGCGGCGTGGCGGAAGCCGTCAGCCCCGCGTAGATCGGCGCGCAGCCTGGCGGGTCGATCACCACGAACAGCGTTGTGAAGGCGGAAAGGAACAGCGCCAGCATTATCCTACCCCTCGTTCTTCGCGATTTCGGTGCGCTTCAGCACCTCGTTCATCTTGCCGTCCTGCCAGAGCCACACGGTCCATTCGCGCGTCCCGCCGGGCAGCACGGTGGAGCGCCAGGCGAGCGTGCCGTCGATCGAGCGGCCATCCTTGCTATCGGACCCGGCAGGAGCGGTCAGCGCCGGGATCGGTCCGGCCAGCGGGCGAGGCGGCGGGGGCGGATCACCGCGCTTGGGCTTGGGCGGCGCATCGGCCAGCGGATCACGGCGCGGGCGCGGCGGGCAATCGGCGACTTTGCCGGTGATGAAGTCGGCCCGGGCCAGCGGCGCGGTGAGATCACCGCCCTGATCGAGCACCCACTTGTAATCGCCCTTCTTGCGCTGGCGCTGCCACACGGTGGAGAACCAGCCGTTGCTGCCACCTGCCTGATAGCCGCCGAAAGTCACCCCCGCGCTGCCGTCGCAGCTCATCCAGACCGAGCTCGGCTGCCACTGCACCGCTTGCGGCGGATTGGCGCGGCCTTTGAGCCAGAGTTTGGCAGCCACGCGCTGCGGCACGAACATTTCCGCCTCGTCGGTGGCGGTCGCGGCAAAGGCGGTCCACTGGCCCTTCTCGCGCGCCAGCCGTGCAAACGCGCTCTCCGCTGCAATCAGTGCGCTGGGATTGCCGATGGGCGTGATGGCGCTGCCAAGGCTAGCTGGCCCCCCGCGCGGGTCCTGCGCCGCAACGGGCAGGGCGAGGGTAAGCAGGGCGGGAGCGAGCAGGGCGAGGGTTAGCAGGCGCTTCATGCGGGCAAGCCTAGAGCAGGCTGCCGGCAATAGAAAGGCAGCGCCTCAGATCGCGTCTGCCGCCAGCTCCAGCCCGGCGCCCCGATAGGCGGCTACGAGCGCATTGCGCAGCAGTACGGCGATTGTCATCGGGCCGACACCGCCGGGCACCGGGGTTACCGCACCGGCCACTTCCATCGCGCCAGCATAGTCGACATCGCCGACCAGCCGCGTCTTGCCTTCCTCGGCGGCAGGTACGCGGTTGATGCCAACGTCGATCACGGTCGCACCGGGCTTGATCCAGTCCGCCTTGACCATTTCCGGACGGCCGACCGCTGCCACCACGATATCCGCGCGGCGCACCACTTGCGGCAGGTCCTTGGTGCGGCTGTGCGCAATCGTCACCGTGCAGCTTTCGGCCAGCAGCAGCTGCGCCATCGGCTTGCCGACGATGTTGGAGCGCCCGATCACCACCGCATCGAGGCCGGAGAGCGAGCCCAGCCGGTCCTTCAGCAGCATCAGGCAGCCGAGCGGTGTGCAGGGCACGAAGCCCGGCTGACCGACTGCAAGGCGGCCTGCGCTGATCACGTGGAAACCGTCCACGTCCTTGTCCGGGTTGATCGTGGAGATCACCTTCTGTTCGTCCATGTGCGAAGGCAGCGGCAGCTGCACGAGAATGCCATCGACCGCAGGATCGGTGTTGAGTTGCTCGACCAGCGCGAGGAGATCGGCTTCAGCCGTCTCGGCAGGCAGGCGGTGCTCGAAGCTGGCCATGCCCGCCTCGATGGTCTGCTTGCCCTTGGAGCGGACATAGATCTGGCTTGCGGGATCTTCGCCAACCAGCACCACGGCAAGGCCTGCCTTGCGGCCAGCTTTGGCTTCGAACGCGGCGGCAAGCTCTCCCACCTTTGCGCGCAGCGTTGCGGCAAAGGCCTTCCCATCGATCATCGCGGCAGTCATTGCAGTACTCTCGGGTTGCAGTTGGATCAGTACGGCGTGGTCATGTCGGCGAGGAAGATGAGAACGCGGACAACCAGATCCAGGCCGAAGATCACGATCATCGGCGAGAAATCGATGGCTCCGGTGTTTGGCATCGCCCGGCGGATGGGATTCAAGAGCGGGTCAAGGATCGCATTAAGCGCTGTCAGCAAGGCCGAAACAACCTTGTTGCGCTGGCTCACCACGTTGAATGCGATCAGCATGCTCAAAATAAACGAAATGATTACAACGATCTGAAGCAGCTGAATAAGCTTGATCAGGGCTGCAATCAGCGAGAACAACAGCATTACGCATTCCCTATGTCAGCAAGGAGTGCACGCTCCTAGCCGACCCTCTCCCGAAGCCACAAGGGGCCCCTCGCCGAACGACCGACGGCGATGGACAAACTTGTATGTGTTGCATACAAATTTGTCCAGAGCCTCCCGCAGGCGAGTGCGGATTTTCAGAGCTTGAGCGTGGTGCTTTCGATGTGCCAGCGCAGTTGCTCCGACGTGGCACCGTCGACGTCGTTGACCCGGCGCAGCACGACTTCGCCAGTGATGATGCGCGAACCGTCGGTGATCGTGACCGGCGCGGTGTAGTAGATCGAGCCCGCCGCGCCTTCGCTTTCGCCCTTGCCAAAGGTCACTTTCGGATAGTGCAGCCCGGCCCACCGAGCCGCGAAGTCGGTCTCCGAAAGGCCGCTGCGCGCGCCCAGATCACCCCAGAAGGCGCGGACCACCACCCAATCGCGCGCCTCGATCGCATCGCCCCATGCACGCAGGACCACATCGGGATCGCGCGAACCGGGAGGACGGGCCGGCGCAGGCGGTGGCGGCGCATCAGGCGTTGCCGACGCATCCAGGGCAGGCGATTCCGCGGGGGAAACCGCCGGCGAGCCTGTGGAGGAAGGCGAAGGTGCAGGAGCAGGGGCTGTGCAGGCCGCGAGGGCGAGCAGTGCGGCAGCGCAGAGAAAGCGGTGTATCATGCAAGGCCAATGCCCCGCAGCCGCGCCGGTTCCCTGCGCCGCGCTCAGCTTCACGCGCGAATCAGCGTACCGGCACCGCGCGCGGTGAAGATTTCGATCAGCATCGCGTGCGGCACGCGCCCATCAAGCACGACTGCCGCCTCGCATCCGGCTTCCACCGCATGGACACAGGTCTCGAGCTTGGGGATCATGCCGCCGCTGATCGTGCCGTCCTCTGCGAGGCGGGTGATATCCGCCGGGGTGAGGTCAGTAAGCAGGCGGCGCTCCTTGTCGAGCACGCCGGGCACGTCGGTGAGGAGAAACAGCCGCGCCGCGCCGAGCGCTGCAGCAATCGCGCCGGCCATGGTGTCGGCGTTGATGTTGTAGGTTTCGCCATCCTCGCCCACGCCGATCGGGGCGATCACCGGGATCATGTTGGCGCCGGTGATGGTGTCGATCACCGTGGTGTCGATCTTCGCCGGTTCGCCGACGAAGCCGAGGTCCACGACGATGGCTTCCCCGCTTTCGGCGTCGTTGATCGCCTTGGGGGCCTTCTTCGCCTCGACCTTGCGGGCGATCACCATGCCGCCGTCCTTGCCGGAAATGCCGATGGCCTTGCCTCCGGCGCGGGCGATCCAGCTGACCAGTTCCTTGTTGATCGCGCCGGCGAGGACCATCTCGGCCACTTCGGCGGTCTGCTTGTCGGTCACCCGAAGGCCATCGACGAAGCGCGATTCGATGCCGAGCGCCTTCAGCATCCGCCCGATCTGCGGTCCGCCGCCGTGGACGACCACCGGATTGATGCCGACTGCCTTCAACAGCACGATGTCTTCGGCAAAATCCTGCGCGAGATCGGGATCGCCCATGGCATGCCCGCCATACTTCACCACGAAGGTCTTGCCCGCATATCGCTGCAGGTAAGGCAGCGCCTCGGTGAGCGTTTCGGCCTTGGCGAGCATCGCCTTGTGATGGGCGGCGTCGTCGGCTGCGGGATCGTGCGTGGTTGCCATGATGCGCCGCGCTTTGGACCAAGCAGCCCGAAGGTGCAATATTTAGCGGAATGTCTGGCTTTGGCCGTCGAGCTTGCGGCCCAACTTGACGAAGGCCCAGATCAGCGGCGGCACCATGATCGTGGAGAGCAGCAGCTTGGCGGCAATCTGGCCCGCCATGATCTCGCCAATCGGCAGCGGCACGCCGGCAGCATCCGTTACCCCTGCGAACGAGATCGTGATGAAGATCAGCGTATCGACCATCTGGCTAAGGAGGCTGGCGATCCAGGCGCGCAGGATCAGCAGCCGCCCGCGCCCGCCGGCAAGCCGCGAGAAGACATAGACATTGAGCGTCTGCGAGGTGCCATAGGAAATAAGGCCCGCAAACTGCATCCGCGCGCCTTGGCCGAGCAGACGCGCATAGGCTTCCTGATCGCCCCAGAACGGCGCGGGGGGCACCACCTTGATCACGAAGGTGAGCAGCAGCATCGAGACGATCAGCGGCACGAAGCCGAAGCGCACCAGCTTGTTGGCCACATCCTGCCCATAGAGTTCAGCGACAGCGCTGGCCATGACAACCAGCAGCAGGAACGCGAAGATCCCGCTTTCGACCGCCAGATCGCCAAGTAGCGGCCAGTGCCCGAGCGCGGCGATCTTGGTGCCGAGCACGCCGGCCAGCACGACAAGCCCGCCATAGAGCAGCGAAAAGGCGAAGAGCGAGGTGGGAATGCCCGAAGTTTCCGGCGATGCGGCGTGTGGCTGGTCTTGCATTGGCAAGGGTTAGCGGGATTTTGACCCTGCGCCAAATCCCGTTTAAGCCACGCCCGACTGGGTTTTCATGGGGAGCGACAGCCCGCGATGCGCGTTTTGATGAGCCTCGCCGGCATGGCGCTGATTCTGGCCGTGGCGGTTCTGCTGTCCTCCAATCGCAGGGCGATCCGGCTGCGCATCGTTGCCCCCGCCTTTGCGCTGCAGGCCGGGTTTGCCGCGCTGGTGCTCTATTTCCCGCCGGGCAATGCCGCACTGCAGGGTGCAGCCGCCGGAGTGGAGGGTCTGCTCGGCTATGCCAAGGCAGGCGTCGCCTTCCTGTTCGGGCCGCTCGCCGATCCCGCGATCGGCGGGCGCAGCTTTGCCATCGCTGCGCTGCCGACGATCGTGTTCTTCGCCGCGCTGATTTCGATCCTCTATTACCTCGGGATCATGCAATTGGTGATCCGCTGGATCGGCGGGGGGCTGGAAAAGATCACCGGCATCAGCCGGGTCGAGGCGCTGTGCGCCGCCTCCAACATCTTCGTCGGCCAGAGCGAATCGCCGCTGGTGATCCGGCCTTATCTCGCCGCGCTGAGTCCCTCGCAGATGTTCGCGGTGATGACGGTGGGCATGGCCGGCGTCGCGGGCACGATCCTGGCGGCCTATGCCGCGATGGGCATCCGGGTGGACTACCTCGTGGCCGCCGCCTTCATGTCGGCGCCGGGCGGCGTGCTGATGGCCAAGCTGATCATGCCCGATGTCCCGCCGCCCCTGCACGCGCACGATGATACCCCGCTGCACAATCCGCATATCGCCGTCACCGCGCCGGATGAGGAACGCCCAGCCAACCTCATCATGGCCGCAAGTCAGGGCGCGCAGACCGGTGTGCGGCTCGCTGTCGCCGTGGGCGCGATGGTGCTGGCCTTTGTGGCGCTGGTGGCGATGGCCAATGGCATATTGGGCGGGATCGGCGGGCGGCTGGGCTATCCCGGCCTCTCGTTTCAACAGATCCTCGGCACCGTGTTCGCGCCGGTCTTCCTCCTCCTCGGCGCGCCCAACTGGGCCGAGGCGGCGCAAGCCGGGGGTCTGTTCGGCACAAAGATCGTGCTCAACGAATTCGTCGCCTTCATCGATCTCGGCACGGCGAAAGACCTCAGCGCACACACCGTCGCCATCGTCACTTTCGCGCTGTGCGGCTTTGCCAATTTCAGCTCGATCGCGATCCAGATGGCGGTCTCGGGCAGCCTTGCGCCCAACCAGCGCCCGGTGATCGCCAGGCTGGGGCTCAAGGCGCTGGCCGCCGGCGCGCTGAGCAATCTGATGAGCGCGGCGCTGGCGGGGATGTTCCTCAGCGTATGAACCCATGACCAGCCCTGCCGCGATAAGGGCGGGCGCCGCCTACGGTGTGATCGGCTTCGGCTTTGGCTTCCTGTTTGGCGTGGTGCGGACCCTGCTGGTTGCCCCGGCCATCGGTGCGTTTGCTGCGGTCGCCATCGAAACGCCGCTGATGCTGGCAACTTGTGCGCCGCTCGCGCGGTGGTGCCTTCGGCGATGGGCTGTGTCCGGGCCGGGAGAGGCGCTTGTGATGGGACTTGCGGCCTTTGCGGTGTTGATGGTTTGTGAGGTGCTGCTTGGGCTGGCGCTGGGTCAAGCTCCACCCGCGATGCTGGCCGCGCTGGGCAGACCGGCCGGTTTGCTTGGCCTTGCGGGCCAGATCTGCTTCGCTCTGCTGCCGCTAGGCTGGACGGCGGCGCAGCGCCTGCCGCGCCAATAGCGGCAAGCCGAGCAGCACGAACGGCGCGGCCATGAAGCCCCAGTAGCCGTTGTCCGGCCGCCCGAACACGGTGAGCGCGGCGAGGAAACCGGCGCTGCCGATGGCGGCGGTGCGCTCCATCTCGCGGCCCCAGCGCAGCATGGCGGCAAGCGAGGCGGCGACTGTCACGAGGATCAGCGGGCCGGGCAGGCCGGTCAGCACAAGATTGCGGCGCAGCGCGTCGATTACCAGCGGCAGTCCGCCAAAGCGCACCCAGCCGGGCGAGGTGAGATCGCCGGGCACGACCTGCGCGGCCACCAACCGGGCGTGGATCAGCCAGAGTCCGCCCGCCAGCGCTATGGCTCCGAGCGCCATCAGCGCGCGCTTCCCGTCGCGCTGCCACAGCGCCATGAGGAGGATCGCCGCGAGCCACGCCAGCGCCGTCTCGCGCACCAGCACGGCGAGCAGCGCAAGGCTCACCGAGAGCCAGGGCCGCCGGTGCGCTGCGAGCGAGAGCATGATCAGCAGCACGCTCCACTGCTCGTGAAGATAGACGTTGTCCGGAAAGAACGCGCCGAACAGCCCCGCCACTGCCAGCGCGACGACCGCGAGCGCTTCGCCGGAAGTACGGTCCGCAAGGCTTTGCCTGAGCGCGATCAAGGCGCCGAACAGCAGCGCGATCAGCGCGGCCGTGCGCGTTACCGTGCTCGGCAGCAGCGCCAACATATAGGCCATCGTCGGCGGGCGCACCGCGAGCGCTGGCTGGACCGGATAGGACCGCTCGCGCTGCGCGGCCATCGTGGCGGGGTAGAAATTCTCGCCCCCGCGCACGCGTTCGACGACGGTGCGGTAGAGTTCCTGATCGAGCTGGACGGGCTTCGTGGGCGACTTCGCGGCTAGCGGCACGGCAAAGCAGGCGAGCAGGGCGCAGACCGCGACCAAGACTGTGCGTATCATCTCCAGTCCTCCCTCCCGTGCGTGTCGAGCGAAGTCGAGACACCGTAAACGACGCCGAGTGTCTCGACTTCGCTCGACACGAACGGGGGTTGGGAACCGGGCGGTGAAATCACAGCTCGCGCTTCAGATCATAGAGCAGATCGAGCGCCGCGCGCGGGCTCAGCGAATCGATGTCGATGGAGGAAAGCTTCTCGCGCAGCGCATCGACCTTCTCCTCTGCCGCCTCGATCGCTGCGGCGAACAGCGGCAGATCATCGAGCCCCGCCGCCAGCCCACCGGTCGCGGCGCGGCCCTTTTCGAGCCGGTCGAGCACAGACTTCGCGCGCTTCACCACTGGTGCCGGAACCCCCGCGAGACGCGCGACGGCAAGGCCATAGCTCTTGTCCGCCGGGCCTTCCGCAAGCTCGTGCAGCAGCACCAGATCGCCCTTCCACTCGCGTGCGCGGACGTGATGCAGCGAAAGCGCGTCGCAGGTTTCGGCGAGGCGCGCGAGTTCGTGGTAATGCGTTGCGAAGAGGCAGCGCGAACGGTTCGCTTCATGCACGGCCTCGGCCACGGCCCAGGCAAGCGCAAGCCCGTCGTAGGTCGATGTGCCGCGCCCCACCTCGTCGAGGATCACGAAACTGCGCTCGCCTGCCTGCGCTAGGATCGCGGCGGTTTCGACCATCTCGACCATGAAGGTTGAACGCCCGCGCGCCAGATTGTCGGCCGCGCCGACGCGGCTGAACAGGCGGTCGACGATCCCGATCTCCGCCGCCTCCGCCGGCACGAAGCCGCCCGCCTGCGCGAGGATCACGATCAGCGCGTTCTGGCGCAGGAATGTGGACTTGCCGCCCATGTTCGGCCCGCCAATCAGCCAGAGCCGGTCGCGCGGGGTGAGCGTGCAATCGTTGGCGACGAAGCGCTCGCCGCGTGCCGCGAGCGCGGCTTCCACCACCGGATGCCGCCCGCCACGGATGGTGAGCGCGGTATCTTCGCTAAGGTGCGGCAGGCACCAGCCGCCTTCCGCCGCGCGCTCGGCCTGCCCGGCGGCTACGTCGATGCGCGCGAGTGCCGCCGCCGTCGTCGCAATCGCCTCGCGCGCGGCTACGGCGCGAGCCGTGAGGTCCTCGAAGTGTGCTTCCTCGGCCGCCAGCGCATGCCCGCCCGCCTCGGCGATGCGGCTCGCTTCCTCATGCAGCGCCAGCGCGTTGAAGCGCACCGCGCCCGCCATGGTCTGGCGGTGGGTAAAGCCGCTATCCGGTGCCATCAGCCGATCGGCATGGCGCGCCGGCACTTCGATGAAGTAGCCCAGAACGCCGTTGTGCCGGATCTTGAGCGAGGGCGTCCCGGTCTCCTCGCGGTAACGCGCCTCCAGCGCGGCGATGGCGCGGCGCGAGTTGCCCGCCGCATCGCGCAAGGCATCTAGCGCGGCGTCATAACCCGCCGCGATAAAGCCGCCATTGGTCCGCTCGGTCGGCGGCGCAGGAACGAGCGCGCGGGCGAAGAGATCGATCAGCGCGCCGTGGCCGCCCAGCGCGGGGATCAGGCTGTCCGCCAGCGCAGGCCGGTCGGCGTGCGCCGCGAGGAGCGCCTGCAGGCGCTGCGCCTCGCTCAGGCCATCGCGCAGCTGGCCGAGATCGCGGGGGCTTCCCCGGCCCGCCACGATCCGCCCCAGCGCGCGGCCCACATCCGGCGCGGCGCGCAGCACGGCGCGCAAGTCGCCCCGCAGCAGGGGATCGTCGTGCAGCCAGCTGACCAATTCGAGCCTTGCCCGGATCGCTGCGAGATCGGTCAGCGGCGCGGCGAGGTCTTCTGCAAGCAGCCGCGCACCCGCGCTTGTCACGCAGCGGTCGATCGCTTCGATCAGGCTGCCCTTGCGCCCGCCGCTGCTGGCGGAGAGAATTTCGAGGCTGGCGCGCGTCGCCTCGTCCATCGCCATGAAGGCGCCCGCCTCGCGCACCACCGGCGGCAGCAGCAGCGGCAGATTGCCGCGCCCGACATGCTCGAGATAGTCGATCAGCCCGGCGGCCGCCGCCAGCATCGCGCGGCTGAACGCGCCGAAGCCATCGAGTGTGGCAACGCCGTGCAGCGCCATCAGCCGATCCGAACCGCGCTGCGAATCGAAGGCGCGGGCCGGGCGCTCGCCAGCCTCGGGCAGATCGAGTCCGGAATCCTCGGCCATGACGAGCTCGGTTGCGCCGAGCCGGGCAAGCGCGGCGGGGATGGCCTCGGGCGCGCATTCCTCCAGTTCCATCCGCCCGGTGGAGATGTCGCAAGCGGCAATTCCGGCAACCCCGCGCACAGTGCAGACCGCCGCCAGCACATTGGCGCGGCACGGTTCGAGCAGTGCGTCTTCGGTGAGCGTCCCCGCTGTCACGAAGCGGACGATATCGCGCGCCACCAGGGCCTTGGAACCGGCGCGTTTGCGCGCTTCCTCGGGCGTTTCGGTCTGTTCGGCGATGGCGACGCGGCAACCGGCGCGGATCAGGCGGGCGAGGTAGCTTTCCGCCGAATGCACCGGCACGCCGCACATCGGGATCGGCGCGCCGCCATGTTCGCCCCGGCTGGTGAGGGCAATATCAAGCACACTGGCAGCGATCTTCGCATCCTCGAAGAACAGTTCGAAGAAATCGCCCATGCGGTAGAACAGCAGGCAGCCTTCGGCCTGCTGCTTCAGCGCAAGATATTGCGCCATCATCGGAGTTGGGGCATGGGAGTTCACAGCCGCCGTGGCTAGACCACGCGCGCAGGTTTCTCAAATGATCGACACCGGATATCGACACTTCAAGTCGTAAATGGTCCGGGCATGGGCTGGGCGGATGCTTCAAGGGTTCTTGGGAGGCGGGTGCTTCCAGGGGGCCAGAGGGATGATCAATTCGATCCTTCCGACCGGCGCCGATGCGAAAGTGAACTGGGGTTGATGCAGGTCCGCGAAAAAACTTTGGCCATGAGCCTGCGGGGGTTGTGGGAGCGCGTGCTGGCGCTGCCCTGGCTCAGTGCGCCCGGAATCATCGTCATCGTCGTGCTGGTATGCCTGCCCTTCGCGCTGGTCGAAGTGCCGCCGCTGATCGACGTTCCCGGCCACATGGGCGCCGCCGCGATCGAGGCGGCGCGTCCCGGCAATCCGCTGCTCAAGTATTTCTCGTGGAAGTGGGTCTTCACGCTCAACATCGGCGGTGATGTGCTGGCGAAGCTGATCGGCGCGCAGTTCGGCATTCTGGCGGCGGGCTGGTGGAGCACGGTGCTGGCGACCGGTCTCTTCGCTGGTGGCTGCCTCGCCACGATCCGCGTGCTCAATCCCAAGGGCGGGCACGGCGCGCCCTGGGCGCTGATGTTCGTGTTCAGCTTCCCGCTGCTCACGGGCTTTCTCAACTACATCCTCGCCACCGGTCTTTCGCTTATGGCCTTTGCTGCGGCGGTCTGGCTCGAGGACAAGCCGAAGCAGCGTGCAGCGCTGCTGATCGCCGCGCAGCCGATTGCCCTGCTGTGCCATGCCATCGGCGGCCTGCTGCTGGGCCTGCTGGTCGGCGCCAATGCGCTGGGCCGCGAACTGGATCGCCTGCCCGCCGGTTGGTGGCACCCGTCCGAGTGGCGGCGCTTGCGGGATGAGCAGGACTGGCGCGCGATTGCCAAGCGGCTGTTCATCCTGTGCTGGCCGCTGATTGCCACGGTGGTGACGATCCTGCTGTGGAAGTATTTCTCGCCCGATCCCGCGCGCAGCATGAACCGCTGGCGCTGGGATCAGAAGGCCTGGTATCTCGTGCTCACCCTGCGCGACCAGTCGCTGCTGCTGGATGGGGCGACGACGATTGCTTGCTTCGCGCTCATCCTGTTCGGCTGGGTGCTCGGTGCGCGCTGGAAGTGGCAGCTGGGCCTTCCGGGCCTCCTCGTCTTCCTGCTGTTCATCGCGATCCCCAGCGATATCAACGGCAGCGCCTTTGTCGATGTGCGCCTGCTGCCGGTTGCCTGCATGCTCGCGCTCGGCTTGCAGGACTGGAGCCGCGTTCCGCTCGAACGCGCGCGAATGATCGCCTTGGCTGGCGCGCTGCTGCTCGGCACGCGCCTTATCGTCACCGGGGCCAGCTTTGCCGACTATGCCGACGACTATCGCAAGCAGCTATCGGCGCTCCATCATGTCGAACCCGGCAGCCGCGTCCTCGCCTTCGTCGAGCATTCCTGCATCGAGGAATCGTGGCGCAACACCCGCCGTGACCATCTCGCCAGCCTGGCCGGGCTCTACCGGCAGGCGTGGGTCAACGACAACTGGGCGGTGCCCGGGCTACACATGGTGATCCCGCGCTTCCGTCCGGGGCGCAATTTCACCGCCGATCCGTCTGAATTCGTGTGGTCGCGCGCCTGTCAGGGCGGCCGCATGCGCAGCGTCGATACTGCGCTGAAATATGCCCCGATCGAGCGGGTCGATTACGTATGGCTGATCGATACCGGGCTGCCGCGCCACCCGGATTCGCGGCTCCAGCTTGTCTGGCAGGAAGGCCGCAGCCTGCTTTTCGCCGTCCGGCCCTTGGGTTTTCCGAAGTGGCGCTCTAAAGACTTGTAATCACGCAGTGCCCGCGGCGCGCGCCCCCAGGCAAGCAATCTTGCCATGGGGATGCAGCCGGGCCAGTACGCCGCGCGCGCCGATGGGGGATACGATGACTGACGAGAGCAATGTCCGCTTCACCGAACGTGAAGCGCTGTTCTACCACAACACGATTCGCCCCGGTAAGATCGAGATCATCGCCTCGAAGCCGATGGCGACGCAGCGCGACCTCAGCCTCGCCTATTCGCCCGGCGTTGCCGTGCCGGTCCGCGTTATCGCCGAGAATCCGGCCGCCGCCTATGACTATACCGCCAAGGGCAACCTCGTTGCGGTGATCTCCAACGGCACGGCCATCCTCGGTCTCGGCAACCTCGGCGCGCTCGCTTCGAAGCCGGTGATGGAAGGCAAGGCGGTGCTGTTCAAGCGCTTCGCCGACGTCGATTCGATCGACATCGAACTGGCGACCGAGGACCCGCAGGCGTTCATCGATGCGGTAACGCTGATGGAGCCGAGCTTCGGCGGCATCAACCTCGAGGATATCAAGGCACCCGAGTGCTTCATCATCGAACAGGCGCTGAAAGAGCGCCTCAAGATCCCGGTGATGCACGATGACCAGCACGGCACCGCGATCATTTCCGCCGCCGGCCTGCTCAACGCGTGCTTCCTCACCGGGCGCAATCTTGCCGACGTCAAAGTCGTCGTGAACGGCGCGGGTGCCGCCGCGATCGCCTGCACCGCGCTGATAAAGGCGATGGGTGTGCGCCACACCAACGTCACCATGTGCGACAGCAAGGGCGTGATCTACATCGGCCGCGCGGGGATCGACCAGTTCAAGTCTGCCCACGCCATCGAAACCCCGCACCGCACGCTGGAAGAAGCGATGGAAGGGGCCGACATCTTCCTCGGCCTTTCGGTCGAAGGCGCGGTCACGCCCGAGATGGTCAAGAAGATGGCGCCGCAGCCGATCATCTTTGCGATGGCCAATCCCGATCCGGAAATCACCCCGCCCGAAGCCAAGGCCGCGCGCCCCGATTGCATCGTTGCCACCGGCCGTTCGGACTATCCGAACCAGGTCAACAACGTGCTCGGCTTTCCCTTCATTTTTCGCGGCGCGCTCGATGTGCGGGCAACCGCGATCAACGAGGAAATGAAGATCGCCGCCGCCCGCGCCATCGCCGAACTGGCGCGCGAGCCGGTGCCCGAGGAAGTGGCTGCCGCCTATGGCCAGAACCACACCTTCGGGCTCGACTACATCATCCCGGCGCCGTTCGATCCGCGCCTCATGGAAGTCGTCTCCTCCGCTGTCGCCAAGGCGGCGATGGAATCGGGCGTGGCGCAAAAGCCGATCGAGGATTTCGACGCCTACCGCACCGAGCTGAAGGCCCGCCTCAATCCGACCACCGGCGCGCTCACCAGCGTCTACCAGCAGGTCAAGGAAAACCCCAAGCGCGTCGTCTTCGCAGAGGCGGAGAACGAAGTCGTGCTGCGCGCGGCGATCCAGTACCGTGATTTCGGCTATGGCACGCCGGTGCTTGTCGGCCGCACCAAGGCGGTCTGCGATCTCCTCACCGAACTTGGCGTGGGCGATCCCTCCAGCTTCGAGATTCACAACTCGGCGGTTTCGCCGCTCGTGCCGGAAATGGTGACCTATCTCTACGAGCGGTTGCAGCGGCGCGGCTTCATGGAGCGCGACGTGCGGCGCATGGTCAATCAGGACCGCAACGTGTTCGCCTCACTGCTCGTCGCGCTGGGCCACGGTGATGCGATGATCTCCGGCATGACCCGCACCTTTGCGCAGACGATCAAGGAAGTGCGCCAGGTGCTGGATCCGAAGCCCGGCCATCTGCCGTTCGGCATCCACATGATGGTGGCTAAGAACTACACCGTCTTCCTTGCCGATACGACCGTGAACGAGCGCCCGAACGCGGCCGAACTTGCGCATATCGCCACGGAAACCGCCGCCGTTGCCCGCCGCATGGGGCATGAACCGCGCGTGGCGTTCCTGTCCTACTCCACCTTCGGCAACCCCAGCGGCCGCTGGCTTGACGAGATTCGCGGCGCCGTCGCCATCCTCGATGAGCAGAAGCCCAATTTCGAGTACGAAGGCGAGATGGCGCCCGATGCCGCGCTCAATCCCAAGGTCATGGCGAACTATCCGTTCAGCCGTCTTTCGGGTCCTGCCAACGTGCTCATCATGCCCGGCCTGCAATCGGCCAACATCTCCGCCAAACTGCTGCGCGAACTGGCCGGCAATGCAGTGATCGGTCCGATGCTGATCGGCATGGAAAAGCCCGTCCAGATTGCCGCAATGACCTCGATCGCGCCGGATATCCTGACGCTGGCGGTGCTCGCGGCGGCGGGGGTTGCGGGATAGGCTGCTAGGCTGGCGCGGCGCGCGGCTGCCTGCCCTGCAGGCCTTCGATGCGTGCGCGAACATAGAGCACGTAGCCCACGTAAATCGCGGCGAGCGTGGCCGAGGTGAGCATTCCGGCGTGGTAGCTTCCCGTAGCGTCACGCATCGCACCGAAGGCGTAGGGTGAGGCGAACGAGCCCAACTGCCATAATGTGTTGATGGCCCCACTGCCCACGGCAAGCTGGCGGACGGGCAGCGCATCCGGCCATGATGCAATCACCAGCGCGCCTGCAGCGAAGCTGACCGCGGTCTGCAGCAGATAGCCCGCCACGACCGCACCTGGTGAGGGCGCCAAGCCGATCAGGAACAGGCCCAGCGCGGCAATGCTGCCGAGGCCGGCGGTATAGCGCAGCCGGTCGCCATGCCGGTCGGAATACCATCCGGCGAGCAGGATCACGACCGCTCCGTTGAAGCCGCCAAGGCTGACCAGCCATCCGATGGTCTTCGTATCGAGCCCCCCGTTCGCCGCCAGCACCGCCGGAGCCGACAGGACGAAGCCACTCATCGCACAGTTGAGGAGAAGGCCCGTGCACCCCAGCAGCCATACCGTCGGGTTGGCCAGCACGGTGCGCAAATCGTGCCGCCCGGTATCGCCAATCAAGGCTGCATCGCGTGCCAATGCCCCGGAAATCCAGGCCTTCTCGTCTGGTTCGAGCCAGCGGACATCGTCCGGGCGGTCGGGCAGGAAGCGAAGGATCGCGCAGCCCATCAGCACGGCAGGCAGGCCCTGCGCGAGGAACACCCATTGCCACCCGCGCCATCCCGCAAGGCCATCAAGTCCGAGCAGCGGGGCTGCGGTTGCCCCCATCACCACGCCTGCCAGCGCCGGGGCGATGTAGATCCGGGTGACCGCGCGCCCGCGATAGGCTTTCGGGAACCAGTGCGATAGGTAGTAGACAAGGCCCGGAAAGAACCCCGCCTCGGCAGCGCCGAGCAGAAACCGCATCAGGTAGAACTGCGAGGCGCTGCGGACAAACATCATCCCCACCGCGAGCAGACCCCAAGTGATCATGATCCGTGCGAGCCACTGGCGCGGACTGAAACGCGACGCCATCGCGCCCGAGGGGATCTCGAACAGCGCATAACCGATGAAGAACAGGCCGCCGCCAAATCCGTAGACAGTGGCGCTGAAGCCGAGATCGGCATTCATCTGCAGCGCGGCGAAGCTCACGTTCACCCGGTCGATATAGGCCATCACATAGGCCAGCAGCAGGAACGGGACGATGCGCAGCATCGCCTTGTTCATGGCGGTGCGCGCTACCCCTGCTTCGTCCCCCACGCGATGCTCCGTCCAGCCCAGAGCGCAGGTTGATCCGAAGGTGCGCCGAAGCGCAAATGAATTGTCAGATCAGCCCCGCCAGCGGACTGCTCGGATCGGCATATTTGCGCGTCCCCATTCGCCCCGCAAGATAGGCATCGCGCCCCGCTTCGACCGCGGCCTTCATCGCGCGGGCCATGCGGATCGGGTCCTTGGCTTCGGCGATGGCGGTGTTCATCAGCACGCCGTCGCAGCCCAGTTCCAGCGCCACGGCGGCATCGCTTGCCGTGCCAACCCCGGCGTCGACAAGGACCGGAACCTTGGCGCCTTCCACGATCAGGCGGATCGTCACGCGGTTCTGGATGCCGAGGCCGGAGCCGATCGGCGCGCCCAGCGGCATGACCGCGACGGCGCCCGCATCCTCAAGCTGCTTCGCCGCGATAGGATCATCCACGCAATAGACCATCGGCAGGAAGCCTTCCTTGGCCAGTACTTCGGTCGCGCGGATGGTTTCGATCATGTTGGGATAGAGCGTGCGCGCCTCGCCCAGCACTTCGAGCTTCACCAGATCCCAACCGCCCGCCTCGCGCGCCAGGCGCAGCGTGCGGATCGCGTCCTCGGCGGTGAAGCAGCCGGCGGTGTTGGGCAGGTAGGTGATCTTCTTCGGGTCGATGAAGTCCGTCAGCATCGGCGCCTTGGGATCGCTGACGTTTACGCGGCGCACCGCCACGGTCACGATCTCCGCGCCTGAAGCTTCTACCGCCGCCGCGTTCTGCGCAAAGTCCTTGTACTTGCCGGTGCCCACGATCAGCCGCGAACGGAAGGTGCGGCCCGCCACGGTCCAGGTGTCTTCTGGCCAGGTGTCTTCTGGCCAGGTATCGTCATCCTGCCCGCCGCCAACGAAGTGCACGATCTCGAACATGTCGCCGTCGGCGATCTGCACTGCCGCCAGCGTCGAGCGCGGGACAATTGCGCCATTGCGCTCGACCGCAACCTTGGCGGGATCCAGCTCGAGGCTGCGGACGAGATCGGCGATCGAGCCGGGCGTGGCGCGGCGAGGTTCGCCGTTGATCGTAAGGGTGAGAGTCGCTGCTGTATCGGTGGACATGCCGCGGGCTTTAGCGCCCACACCGCCGTGCGCAAGCTGTCAGCAGGTGTTGCGGCGCAGGTTCACGATATGCGCGGAGGCAACCAGCAGCACGCCGCTAATGGTCAGAAGCGCCTCGGCCGTACCGTGGTCGCTGGCAATCGCGGCGGCCATCAGGGCCAGGCCGCTGGTGCCGAGCGCCAGCGGCAGGCGGTGCCCATGGCGCAATGCGCCCGCGCCGATCGTGAACATCCCGACGAGGAAAGCTGCCACCAGCCCGAAGCGATGGATCGCGGGATCGAGCAGCACGCCGCCGCCCAGCCCCAGCACGCCGATCAGGAACAGCCCCGCCACGCAGTGCACCATGCACAGGCCGCTGATCAGCACGCCCAGCCGGTCAAACCGGCCGCGCAGCAGTTCAGACGAAGAGTCGGGGCGGTCGGTCATGGCAGTCGGTATATGTAATAGTATCACATAACGCAATGCTCAAGCTGACCTCCGGCGCAACCCCTATCGGCATGCCCCCTTTGGCGCTTGCGTTTCGCCCGCCTCGCGAGCAGAGGCGCGCCCATGGATGCTGTTGCCATGGCCCCGGCTCGTTCCCGTGAGCGCGCTCCCGCGCCGCTTGCGCTGTCCCGCTGGCTGCTCGTCGTCGCGTTGATGATCATCGCCATCGTGGTGGTCGGCGGCATTACGCGGCTGACCGAATCGGGGGTCTCGATCACCGAATGGAAGCCCGTTTCGGGCGCGCTGCCGCCGCTGACCGAGGCGGACTGGCAGGCCGAGTTTGCCAAGTACCGCCAGACCCCGCAATACGTGCTGGTCAACGGCCCTGCCGGCATGACGCTGGCGACCTACAAGTTCATCTTCTTCTGGGAATGGGTCCACCGCCTGCTGGCCCGCGCGATCGGCATGGCCTTCGCGCTGCCGCTCGCGTGGTTCTGGCTGCGCGGGCAGATCCCTGCGGGCTACAAGCCGCGCCTGTTCGCGCTCCTCGCGCTCGGTGCGCTGCAGGGGGCGGTCGGCTGGTGGATGGTCAAGTCCGGCATCGCACACGACGTGAAGGTCAGCCATTTCCGGCTCGCCGCGCATCTTCTGGTTGCGCTGACCACGCTTGCGGGGGTCATCTGGACCATGCTCGATCTGCGCGCACTGGCGCGGGGCGAACCGCGCGCGCGGCTGACGGGCTTTGCCGCGCTGGTCCTTGCCATGCTGCTGGTGCAACTGTTCTATGGTGCGCTGCTGGCGGGTATGCGCGCGGGCACCGTGGCGGGCGGCGGCTGGTTCAACTGGGATGTCTGGCCGCTGATGCAGGGCACTTTCTTTCCGGCAGGAATCGAATGGTCACTGGGCGCGGTCCACGCCTTGTTCTCCGATCCCTACCTCGTCCACTTTATCCATCGCTGGTGGGCATGGGCGGTCGTCGCCGTCCTCGTCGTCATGGGCCGCAAGCTGCGCCGCGCCGGCGCTCGCCCGGTTTCGGTTGCGATCCACAGCGCCTTCGGCACCCAGATCGCGCTTGGCATCGCGACGGTGATGAGCGGTGTGACCATCTGGATCGCCGTGCTCCACCAACTCACAGGCGCGCTGCTGGTGGTCTGCACGGCATGGGGCGCGCACCGGCTCGGGAAGCGCTGAGCCGACCCTAGCGGGGAAGCAGAGCGGCGATCGCCCTGCCTTCCTGATTGAACCAGGGGCGCAGGCGAGCGAGCGGCACCTTGATGTCGTCGCCGCAGGCCATCGCAACCCGGGGCAATTCGGGTGAGAAGACCAGCGCGCCCCTTGCGATGCCCACGCGCCAGAACTCCTGCTGTGACACCGCGTCGCGGCACTCCGCGCCATCGGCTTTCCATCCCAGCAGGATCGCCTTGCGGAATGCGGGCGTCAGCGTCTTTGCCTCCCCGGTTTCGCCGTCGTAATGTTCGCGATGCACCGCCTGCGGTCCGAACCAGTCGAGCGGGTCCACCTCCACGCCGCGCGCAAGGTCGAAGGTCCGGGGGGCATTGTCGTTGTTCGGATGCGCGCCGCCACAGCTGCTTTCGGTGGAATCGCGCACGCCGAGCCAGCGATTCGTGATCAGCGTCGGCTCCACGGCCCTCCAGTATTCCCCGTCTGTGCCGATCGAATTGACATTGGCAGCCATGCAATCGAGCCATTCGCCGGTGCCATCGGGCTTGGGCAAAGGCAGGCGCAGCAGCGCGTTGATCTTGGCGATCGCAGGCGAGGAGCCCTCAAGCGAGAAAGTCGATATCTCCGCTTGATCATCGAACCATGGCCAGGCCTTGAAGGTCGTAACCGTGTACTTCGCTCCCTCCAGCAGTGCGGCCTTGGTCGAGAGGCGAACCGCATCGAGGCGGGGACGATGGAACACCATGTCCGCGCAAGGTCCGCCATACTCCTTGCTCGGCCCACCGATCCGGGCCAGCCGAAGCGGGAGCACCTTCTTGCCGTCGCTCCATGTGCCCGTCAGCGCGCCATCCTGCACCGCGATGGTCCACAGTGCACCGTTCTTGCCGTCGATCGCCTGTTCGAACCATTTGCCCGGCGCCGGGCCCGGCTCAAGCCGCAACAGCCGCTTCACGCGGTCATAGTAGTACGCGCCCTTCTCCTGATAGGGCGTGTGGTCGAGACAGGCATGGATCGGCGCGGTCCCAACGGTACCAGCCCAGACGCCTTCCCACGCAGGCGGCGGTGCATCCCACGGCTCGTCCTTTGCCTGTGCCAGCGAAGGCATGCCCGCTGCAGCTACCAGTGCCGCAATGAAAAGCCTGATCCAGCGCATCGACGCCACCCCCTGTTCGGCGGTGAGCCTATGACCCGCGAGAAGCCACTTCAACCCGGCTTTGCGCGCCGCTTTGGCTACCCTATAGGCTTGGGGCGGGAACCGGCATTTGGCGGCGGTATTATTTTACCTCTCCCGAAAGGCCCGGTTTGCTTGACTCCAGCGGCCTTTTGCAACAAAGGCGCGCTTCCTCGTCGTTGGGCGGACTTCGGTTCGCGCTCACGGCGTACCACTATCCTAGAATGGGTTTCAGCCATGAAGGCGCTCACGAAAATCACCCGGTCGATTAAGCCGGCCGAGGTGGAGAAGAAGTGGCATCTTATTGATGCCGATGGCCTCGTTGTCGGCCGTCTCGCGGTGATCATCGCCAATCACCTGCGCGGCAAGCACAAGCCGAGCTACACCCCGCATGTCGATTGCGGCGATCACGTCGTCGTGATCAACGCCGACAAGGTGAAGCTGACGGGCAACAAGCTCAAGGACAAGATCTACTACAAGCACACCGGTTATGCCGGCGGCATCAAGGAAGTCACTGCGGACAAGGTCCTCAATGGTCGCTTCCCCGAGCGCGTGCTGGAAAAGGCCGTCGAGCGCATGATCCCGCGCGGTCCTCTCGGTCGTGCACAGATGCGCGCGCTGCATCTCTATGCCGGCAGCGAACATCCGCATGCCGGTACCCAGCCCGAAGCGCTCGATGTCGCCTCGATGAACCGCAAGAACAAGGTGGGTGCGTAAGACATGTCTGAAACCGATACCGTCTCCAGCCTCGCGGATCTCAAGGATCTGACTTCGGCTGCTCCCGCCGCTCCCGTCTCGGCCTCGCCCGAAGCTCCCCGCGCCCCGACCGGCCCTGCCGCGCCGCTGCGTGAGCGTGAAGTCGATGCGCAGGGCCGTTCCTATGCTACCGGCCGCCGCAAGGACGCCGTGGCCCGCGTGTGGATCAAGCCCGGCTCGGGCAAGATCACCGTCAACGGCCGCGATCAGGAAGTCTACTTCGCACGTCCGACCCTGCGTCTCGTCATCAACCAGCCGTTCGAAGTCGCTGACCGTTCGGGTCAGTATGATGTCGTCGCCACCGTCAAGGGCGGCGGGCTTTCGGGTCAGGCCGGCGCGGTCAAGCACGGCATTTCGACGGCGCTGACCAAGTTCGAGCCTGCGCTGCGCAGCGCGGTCAAGGCTGCCGGGTTCCTGACCCGCGACCCGCGCGTTGTCGAACGCAAGAAGTACGGCAAGGCCAAGGCGCGCAAGAGCTTCCAGTTCTCGAAGCGCTAAGCCTTTCTGCTCAAACAAAAAAAGGGCGTCGGGACCATCCCGGCGCCCTTTTTTCTTGTGCGTACCTCAGTGCCCCGGGGCGTTGCGCTTCATGCCTTCGGCCATGCGGGCCAGCTGCTCGGGCGTGGCTTCGGTCTGGTGCCGTGCCTTCCATTCGGCGGCGGGCAGCCCGTGGATCAGCTCGCGCGCGGCAGTCTTGTCGAGTGGTGCACCGGCATCGATGATCCAGTCCGCCAGGCAGTTGCGGCAAAAGCCGGCAAGGCCCATCAGCTCTATGTTCTGCGCGTCGTGTCGATGGCGCAAGTGCCTGACAAGGCGGCGGAACGCAGCGGCGGCCACAGCATCAGAGAGTCCATCCAGTGCATCGACTGATGCGATTTCTGCATTCGTATCCATTGGGTTCGTCCTTGGGTTTTGCAGGTAGGTAGGCCATAGGGCGGGCGCATTCAATTCGAGGTGATGGACGTGGCAAAACTGGATCCCCGTGGCCGCAAGGTGAAAATCCTCGCCACCGTCGGCCCGGCCAGCCGGTCACCCGAGATGCTGGAAAAGCTCTATCGCGCCGGCGTCGATGCCTTCCGCGTCAACATGAGCCACGGTGAGCACGCCGTCCATGCCGAAACGATTGCCGCGATCCGCGCGCTGGAGCGCAAGATGGGCCGGCCGATCACCGTGCTGTGCGACCTTCAGGGCCCCAAGCTGCGCGTCGGCAAGTTCAAGGATGGCCGCGCGGTGATCCGCCATTCGGGCCACTTCACGCTCGATCGCAATCCCGAACCGGGCGACGAAAACCGCGTCCAGTTGCCGCATCCCGAATTGTTCGGCATCCTCAGGCCCGGCCAGCGCCTGCTGATCGACGATGGCAAGCTGCGGTTGCGAGTCATCCGTGCCGATGACAACGAAATCCTCTGCTCGGCCGAAGTCGGCGGCGTCATCTCGGATCGCAAGGGCGTCAATGTGCCCGATGCGGTGATCCCGGTTCCGGCGATGACCGACAAGGACCGCCGCGATCTCGCGTTCGCGGTCAGCCAGGGTGCGGACTGGATCGCGCTGTCCTTCGTGCAGCGGCCCGAGGACGTCGCCGAAGCGCGCCGCCTGATGGGCGGCTACGGCGCGCTCATGGCCAAGATCGAAAAGCCCGCCGCGATCTCGCGGCTCGACGAGATCCTCGAACTGGCTGACGGCCTGATGGTCGCGCGCGGCGACCTTGGCGTCGAACTCAATCCCGAGCAGGTCCCGCCGCTGCAGAAGCGCATCGTTGAAAAGGCGCGGCGCGAGGGCAAGCCGGTCGTCGTCGCGACTCAGATGCTCGAATCGATGATCGAAAGCCCGACGCCGACCCGCGCCGAAGTGTCCGACGTCGCCAACGCGGTCTACGACGGCGCCGATGCGGTGATGCTCTCGGCCGAAACCGCCGCCGGCGCGTGGCCTGAGGAAGCCGTTACGATCATGGACCGCATCGCGAGCGAGGTCGAGAACGACCCGGGCTATGCCGCGCGCGTCCACTTCATCGAAACGCGCCCCGATCCCACTACTGCCGATGCGCTCGCGGAAGCCTGCGCCAGCATCGCCAAGGCGCTGCCGATTGCGGGGATCATCGTGTTTACCGGCTCCGGCTCCACTGCGCGGCGCGTAGCGCGCGAACGGCCGGGCGTGCCGATGCTCGTGCTCACGCCATCCACCCTCACCGCGCGCAGGCTTGGCCTGCTGTGGGGCGCGCATGCCGTCGCCACCAAGGATATCGGCAGCTTCGAGGAGATGATCGCCAAGGGCAAGCGCATGGCCCTGCGCCACGCGTTCGGCACCGCCGGATCGCGGCTCATCGCGCTGGCGGGCGTGCCGTTCGGTACTCCGGGTTCGACCAATCTGCTGCACATGGTGACCCTGAGCGGCGACGAACTCACCAGGCATCACGGCTAGCAGCCGTCAGCGCAAGCTGGTGGCCATCCCCAGCACGCCGACCGCGACAACCAGTGTGGCGAGGCCGACCAGAAAGCTCCGGTCCGCCACGGCCTCATAGACCTCGGCGCGCGGCCCCTCGCGCAGGGCGAGGTAGGAAAAGAAGCAACTGATCGAAAAGCCGGCGGCCGACATCCACGCGATCTCGTCCGCCATGGTCTTGCTGCCGCTGTCGGATATCCTGAGCCCCGCAATGAGCAGCAGCGAGATGCCGAGGAGGTTGCTGGCGGCGTTGAGGATGTGATGCGTGCGGGCCATGTCCGCCCATAAGGGACCCGCGCCTTAAGCCGCCGTGAACCGGATGGCAGCGCAAGAGCGAACGACGCAAACGGGCGGTGCTCCGTTCACATGCGTGCCGTTGCCGACGCAAGGCGCCCGCATGTAAACGCGCTGAGGCTGCCATGTAAGGTATTGTTGCTTCGGGTAAAACGTATTGAATTGCTGCGATCAGTTGTCATGGACGGCGCCCTCACAAGAACGGGAGCAGTGAATGCCAACCAGAACAAACAAGGTCGCACGTGGAATTTCCGGCGGGTTCAGCGCCCTCGCGCTTGCCGCTGCGCTATCAGCTTTCGGTACGGGCATCGCCCAAGCGCAAGAGGCTGCGCAGGAAGCGGAGCAATCGTCGATCGACGTGCTCAATGCCGATATCATCGTGACCGCCACCAAGAAGAAGGACGTCGAGAACGTCCAGAACGTCCCTCTTGCGATAACCGCCTTCAACGCGAAGAGTCTGCAGGCGCTGCAGGTGCGCGATCTCCAGACTCTGACCTATAGCGCGCCCAACGTTTCGCTCGATCAGGTCGGCACCTCGCGCGGCACGGCAAACTTCTCGATCCGCGGCCTTGGCGTGAACAGCTCGATCCCCTCGATCGATCCCACGGTCGGCGTCTTCGTCGATGGCGTCTACATCGGTGTGAACAACGGCCTCGTGTTCGATGTGTTCGATCTCGGCTCGGTCGAGGTGGCGCGCGGGCCCCAGGGCATTCTCTATGGCCGCAACACCACCGGCGGCGCGGTGCTGATCAATACCGGGGATCCGACACCGGATGTGCGCGCCAATTTCCGCGCCTTCTACGAAGGTCCGGTCGATTCCGGACGCGGCAGCGGCAACTTCGCCATGCAGGGCGTGGTGTCGGGTCCGCTGATCAAGGACGTGCTCAACTTCAAGGTCGGCGCCTACGTCAACAAGGACGAGGGCTACTTCAAGAACCTCTACGATGGCCGCAACTTCGGCAAGGCGGAAACCCAGATCGTGCGCGGCGCGCTGGAATTCCTGCCGACAGACGGCATCCGCATGGTCGCCAAGGTGGAATACTTCAACAGTGATGGTGATGGCCCGGCAGCGCAGAACCACGGCGTCTACAAGCGTGACACCTTCGATTTCGCGGTCGACAATCGCGGCTTCTACCGCAACCGCACCTGGTTCGCGACGCACAAGACCGAAATCGACGTCGGCACCGGCAAGATCACCAACATCTTCGGTTTCCGCGATTTCGACGCGGCGACTGGCGGCGATATCGATGCCAAGCCTGTGTTCGTCTTCCACTCGAACACCCTGTTCAAGCAGCGCCAGTATTCGGACGAAATCCGCTACAACAACCGCTTTGGTGCGCTGGATTTCACCGCAGGCGGGTTCTGGTTCACGCAGGACCTCAGGTACGATGAACTGCGCTTCTTCCCGAGCTTCATCAGCCCGCTGACCCAGATCGGCGGCGGCCGGCAGGATCATGACGTGCTCGGCCTCTTCGCCTCGGGTGACTTTGCCGCGACCGACAGGCTGACCCTGACGGCAGGTATCCGCTGGTCGCGCGAGACCAAGGACGTGGCGGTGACCTACATTCGCCCTCGCACCAACTGCTCGGTCGTGGCCGGGACCTGCCCCACTTCGGGCACCAACTCGCTGATCCCCAACGAGAACAACGGCTTCAAGGACAAGCGTTCGTGGGAGAACTGGAGCCCCAAGCTCGGCTTCCAGTACAAGTTCAACAGCGACGCGCAGGCCTATGGCAACTGGACCCGTGGTTTCCGTTCGGGCGGCTACAACTTCCGCATCACCAACGCCCGCGCCTTCGAGGCGGTTGCCGCCACGCGCGGTCTCTCGTTCGATGAGGAGCAGGTCGACAGCTTCGAACTCGGCGTGAAGTACCGCTCGCCTGATCGCAAGCTGACGCTGAACCTCGCGGCCTTCCGCACCGAGGTTGGCAACATGCAGCGTGAAGTGAACGAGGGCTCGGCAGCGGGTGTGGCGCAGTCGATCTTCAACACGGCTGACGCGCGCATCGATGGTATCGAAGGCGAGGGCCGCTATGCGCTGGGCAAGCACTTCCTGCTCACCGCGAACTTCGGCTACATCAACGCCCGCTACACCAACGTGCTGTTCGACATCTCGAGCGACGGCAAGGTCGATGCGGCGGACAAGGCACTGGCATTGCCGCGCACCCCGAACTGGACCTACGGCTTCGGCGTGGTCGGCGATTTCAAGCTGAGCAGCGGCAAGGCGATCGTCGCACGGGCCAACTTCCAGCACCGCGACCGCTTCGCCTATACCGACAACAACTTCGGCTGGATCACTGCGTCAGACAACCTCGACGCCTCGCTCAGCTACAAGACCGGCGGGCTGACCTTCACGGTCTATGGTCGCAACCTGCTCGATCAGGTCCAGCATGGCGGTGATACGCAGCTGGGCACTGCGGCGCAGATTCCGGTCTTCGGTGGCCCGCTCTCGACCGGAGTGGATCAGCCGTTCGGTCAGAACCCCAAGGCGGGCACCTTCTCGCCGCTGGTGCGCGGCCGGGTGCTTGGCATCGAAGTGAACGCCGACTTCTGATGAGCGGCGCTGCGCGGGGGGGGCCTCCTGCGCAGCGCTTCGCTTGCCTTCAGCCGCGCGCGCCGAATAGCGCCGAGCCGACGCGGATATGCGTCGCGCCCAGCATCACGGCGGTCTCGAAATCGTCGCTCATGCCCATCGAGCGGCTGGCCAGGCCATGGTCGTCCGCCAGCTTGGCGAGGAGCGCGAAGAACGGCGCTGCCTCGATCCCGGCGGGCGGCACGCACATCAGGCCGATCACCGGCAGATCGGCAGCGCGCGCTTCGGCGAGCAGCGCGGGCAGGTCGGCAACCGCGCAGCCGCCCTTCTGGGCCTCGTCGCCGATATTGACCTGCACGAACAGCGGCACGCGGCGGCCGGTCTTGTCCATCGCGCGGGCAAGGGCGGTGAGCAGCGAAAGCCGGTCGAGCGAATGGATGCAGTCGAAGCGCCGCACCGCCTCTTCCGCCTTGTTGGACTGAAGCTGGCCGACAAGGTGCAATTGCAGATCCGGGTGAGCTTCCTGCAGCGCGGGCCACTTGGCGTCGGCCTCCTGCACGCGGTTCTCGCCGAACACGCGCTGCCCTTCGGCAATCAGCGGCAGGATCGCCTCGACCGGGTGCATCTTGGATACGGCGACAAGCGTCACGTCCTCCGCTTTGCGGCGGGCGATGGCGGCGGTGTGGGCGATGCGCTCGCGGATGGCGGCAAGCGGGGTCATGGCGGCCAATGCGGCCTCTGGATCGATCATGACGCGGTGCTATAGGCGCGGCATGCGCCGGTGTCATCCTGTCCCGCGGGTCGTCCTGCTCACCGATGCGCGCAACGATCATCGGCTGGAATGGGCGATTTCCCGCATGCCGCGCGGCAGTGCGCTGGTGTTCCGGCACTATCATCTGCCGATCGCTGCCCGCCGCGCGCGTTTCGAGGCGCTGCGGCGGCTTTGCGCCCGGCGCGGCGTGCTGGTCATCACCGCTGGGGATGCGCATGGCTGGCGCGCGGATGGGCACTATGGCGCACCGCGCGATCTGGGCCGAGGGTCCGGCCTGCGCCCTGGCCAGCGACCCGGTTTGCGTCTCGCTACTGCCCACTCGCTTGCCGAAATCGGCGCGGCGGTCCGCGCGCGAGCCTGCGCCATCCTGCTCTCGCCAGTCTTCCCCACCCGCTCGCATCCCGGCGCACCCGTCCTCGGGCCGGTCCGCTTTCTGCTGCTCGCCCGCCGCTCGCCGCTCCCGGTCGTCGCGCTGGGCGGCATGACGAAACGCCGCGCGGCGCGCCTCCCCGTCTGGGGCTGGGCGGCGATCGACGGACTCGCGTAGAACCCGCAGAAACCCGCGACTCGCCGGGATTCCTAGGGTTTCGCCTGCCATGAATTCTTGACGCCATCCCCACTCTCGGCGCATGAAGAGCGCAGGAAGGGACAGGCTTCATGGCATCTCGCGCACTCGTTTCGCCCGCCGGAGGGCGCGCCGCCAAGGCTGCAGACTGGCGCGCGATCCTGCGCCGCAGCTTCCGCCGTAGTGCGGAGCTGATCGGGGCGGCCCTGCTGTTTGCCGCAATGATCGCGCTCACCCTCGCGCTGGCGACCTATACCCAGACCGATCCTTCGGGCAGCACCGCCTCCGGCAGCCCGGTCGAAAACTGGATGGGCCTGCCCGGCGCCTGGGCGGCCGAGCGCGTGCTGCTGTTCTTCGGCTTGCCCAGCGTGTTGCTCCTGCCGCTGCTTTATGTCTTCGCGCGGCGGCTGTGGGATGCAGCCGGCGATCTGATCGATATCGACGAGGAGGACGAGGAACTCCAGCCGCTGCCCGCCTGGTGGCGCCTCTCGGCGATGCTCGTGCTCGCCATGGCGCTGATCGGAACGGCCTTTGCGCTGATGTTCACCGGCCCGGGGGGCACGCTTCCCGCCGGTGCGGGCGGGCTCGGCGGGCTGCTTGGCGCGGCGCTCGTGCGCGGCGCGGCGCATTGGCTGCCGGCAGCCGGATTGTGGATCGAGCGCGGGGCGGCTGTCGTCACCGTGGTCGCCGGTCTCGTCGTCACCGCGCAGGTCTTCGCGTTCGACTGGCACCGCCTGCCCCGCATGCCGGCCTTCCTGCGCCGCGGCGGACGTCCGGCGCTTCCTGCGGCTGCGGGTGTCGCCGCGCTTCTGCCGAAGCGCCAGCCCAAGCCGCGCCCCGAGGCGGGCGAGGATGCCGCGGTCGTCGCCTCCGATTTGCCGCCCTCGCGCCGCCGCCCGACCGAGATCACTGATCCCTCGCGCCCGCCAGCGCCCGCGCAGCTTGCCGGGAAGGCACGGCAGGGAGATCTGTTCGACCAGTACGAGCTTCCCGGGCTCGACATTCTCGAGCCGCTTCCTGTCGCGACAGGGCCGAAGATCGACAAGCTCGCGCTCGAACGCAACGCGCGCCTGCTCGAAAACGTGCTCGACGATTTCAACGTGAAGGGCGAAATCACTGCGGTGCGCACCGGCCCGGTCGTCACGATGTACGAACTGGAACCGGCCCCCGGCATCAAGGCCAGCCGCGTCATCGGCCTCGCCGACGATATCGCCCGCAACATGAGCGCGATTTCTGCGCGCGTCTCCTCGATCCCCGGCCGCACCGTGATGGGCATCGAACTGCCCAATGCGGTGCGCGATATGGTCTCGTTCCGCGAGCTCGTTTCCTGCGACAAGTTCGTCAATTCCAAGGGTATGCTGCCGATCATCCTCGGCAAGGATATCGCGGGCGAACCGATCGTGGCGGATCTTGCCACCATGCCGCACCTGCTCGTCGCGGGCACCACCGGCTCGGGCAAGTCGGTCGGGCTCAACTGCATCCTGCTCTCGCTGCTCTACCGCCTCACCCCGCAGCAATGCCGCCTGATCCTCGTCGATCCCAAGGTGCTCGAACTCAAGTCCTACGATGATATCCCGCACCTGCTCTCGCCGGTGGTGACCGAGCCGTCAAAGGCGGTCCGCGCGCTCAAGTGGGCGGTCGAGGAAATGGAGCGGCGCTACCGCATGATGTCCTCGGTCAGCGTGCGCAATATCTCGGGCTTCAACGAAAAGGTCCGCGCCGCTGCCAGCAAGGGCAAGCCGCTCGGCCGCCGCATCCAGGTCGGGTTCGATCCCGATAGCGGCGAGGAACTGTTCGAGGAGCAGCAGCTCGATTATCAGGTGCTGCCGCAGATTGTGGTGATCGTCGACGAGCTTGCCGATCTCATGGTCACCGTCGGCAAGGAAATCGAAGTCCTGATCCAGCGCCTCAGCCAGAAGAGCCGCGCTGCGGGCATCCACCTCATCATGGCGACTCAGCGCCCCTCGGTCGATGTCATCACCGGCGTGATCAAGGCCAACCTGCCGACCCGCATCAGCTTCGCCGTCACCAGCCGCATCGACAGCCGCACGATCCTTGGCGAACAGGGCGCCGAACAGCTGCTCGGTAAGGGCGACATGCTCTACAAGCCCAGCACCGGCGCGATCAGCCGCGTTCACGGCCCCTTCGTGAGCGACGAGGAAGTGGAGCGCGTCGCCGATCACTGGCGCGGGCAGGGCAGCCCTGACTACGTCGATTCGGTGACGGAAGAGCCCGAGGACGGCAGCTTCGGCTTCGACGACCTCGACGCGACCGCATCAGACGCGCCCGAGGAGCGCAAGTACCGCCAGGTCTGCCAGCTCGTGTTCGAAAGCCAGAAGGCTTCGGCCAGCTGGGTCCAGCGCCAGATGGGCGTGGGCTACAACACCGCCTCCAAATGGATCGAGCGCATGGAAGCGGACGGCTTTGTCGGGCCCGCCAACCATGTCGGGCGGCGCGACATTTACCGTGACAAGGACGGCAATCCGCTGTGAAAACGCCGGGCGCGTTCGCGTCCCCTTAATCCTTGCCAGCCGCCGCCGTTCTCACTTCATGACCGGCGGCCTCGTGCTCTGCCCATCGGCGCGGCCGCCGGTCTCCCGGTTCCCGTCCGGGATGGCGTCCAACGAGCGAGAAAGGTCACGGCGTGCCCTATGTTGCGCTGTCTCAGTGCTGGTTCACGCGGCAACATCAGCCGACGGCGTGGCGCGTGCACGAGGACGACGGCGGGATTTACAGCATCTGCCGGCACTGCGGCCGCCGCATCGTCACCTGGGGCCGCCATCGATGGACGATTGCCGACGGCCTCGACATGACGCATCTGGCCGAGACCGTGAGCGGCCGCTTCCTTACTGTGCTCGACAGCGCCGCCGAATTCGTCGTGCGCCGCTTCACGGTCGATCACCTGCCCGATGAGGAGGCGATCGAGGCGTTCAAGCTCGAACTGCGCGAGCGCTATCGCATGGATGAGCCCGGCAACGATCTCACCCTGCTCGACAGCGCCGACAAGAAGGCGCAGCGCCCCCGCAAGCCCCCGCCTATGGCCGCCCGCGCGGCACCGGGTAGCCCGCGAACCGCTTGATCCGGCGCAGCGAAAAGCTCGATCGCATCGAGGAGACACCCGGCAACCGCGCCAGACAATCGCGGTGGATATGGTCATACTGATCAAGGTCCGCCGCCGCCACACGCAGCAGGTAGTCCGCCCCGCCCGACATCAGGTGGCATTCGAGGATATCATCGAAATCCCCCACGGCCCGCTCGAACCGGTCCATCGCTTCGCGGCTCTGGCTGGTCAGCGTGATCTCGACGAACACCTCGACCGCAAGGCCCACGCGTCTCGGATCGATCCTCGCCGCATAGCCGCTGATCACCCCCGCTTCCTCCAGCGCGCGGATGCGGCGGTGGCAGGCCGATGGCGAGAGCGCCACAGCTTCGGCAAGCGCGGCAATGGGCCGCGACGAGTCATGTTGCAGTGCATCAATCAACGCGGCATCAATGCGATCCATGCAAGATTTTCCTGCGTAATGGTGTAAAAGCAGGAAATATCACCAAAACTGGCACCGCGATACCGCCAATGAGGTGAAACAGCGCGCGCGCCAGAGTGTATCCTTTCGCCATCCGAGAACGAAAAGGATCCTGCCATGCGTGTCGGTACCGTCCGTGAAATCAAGAACCACGAATACCGCGTCGGCCTGACGCCCGAGAGCGCGCGCGAGCTTGCCGCGCATGGTCACGAAGTCTGGGTCGAAACCGGCGCCGGGCTCGGTATCGGCGCGGCGGACCGCGACTACGAAGCCGCCGGTGCGGTGATCAGGCCAGATGCGGCAACGATATTCGCAGGCTGCGAGATGGTCGTGAAGGTCAAGGAACCGCAGGCGATCGAGCGCGCGCAGCTGCGCGAAGGTCAGATCCTCTTCACCTATCTCCACCTCGCGCCGGATCCTGAACAGACTGCCGATCTCGTGAAGTCCGGTGTCACCGCGATTGCCTATGAAACCGTGACCGGCCCGGGAGGCCAGCTCCCGCTGCTCAAGCCGATGAGCCAGGTTGCCGGCCGTATGGCGATCCAGGCCGGCGCGACCGCGCTGGAAAAGGCGCATGGCGGACGCGGCGTGCTGCTCGGCGGCGTTCCGGGCGTGCTTCCCGCCAAGGTCGCGGTGATCGGCGGCGGCGTCGTCGGGTTCAACGCGGCGCAGATGGCCGCCGGCCTTGGTGCCGACGTCACCATTCTCGACCGCGATCCCGATGTGCTCGAACGGCTCGGCACGCACTTCGAAAGCCGCGCCAAGACGCGCTTCTCCAATCAGGCCAATCTTGCAGACTGCATCGCCGAAGCGGATCTGGTGATCGGCGCGGTGCTGATACCCGGTGCTGCCGCGCCCAAGCTGGTCACGCGCGCGATGCTCGCCACGATGAAGCCGGGGGCGGTGCTGGTCGATGTCGCTATCGATCAGGGCGGCTGCTTCGAAACCAGCCACGCCACCACCCACGCCGAACCGACCTATGTGGTCGATGGCATCGTCCACTACTGCGTCGCCAACATGCCCGGCGGTGTCGCCCGCACCAGCACGTACGCGCTCAACAACGTGACCCTGCCGCATGCGCTGAAGATCGCCGATCTCGGCTGGAAGGCGGCGCTCGCGGCCAATCCGCACCTCGCCGCAGGGCTCAATGTCCACGCCGGTGAAGTGACTTACGAAGCTGTCGCGCGCGAGCTTGGCTATGCCTATCGCCCGGTCGAGGAACTCCTCGCCTGATCGGGCGGCCAAGTTAACTCCCCAATAAGCCCCTTTCGCTAGAATCGGGCTTATGGACTGGATGTGGCGCAAGTTTGTGCTGTTCGGGCTGGTGGCATTGCTATCCGGCCTGTTCGGCATGCCTGCTGCTGCGGCGCCCATTGTCGCAAGCCAGACCTGCCATGCCTCGGCTGACGCCGCAGAAACCTACGCAGACCTGCGCCGCGCGCCGGACCGGTGGATGTGCTCTGATTCCGAATACGACATCGGGCCTGAAAGCCTGTTCCTTCGCTACCGCCTGACCGATCCGGCCAAGCCGCGCGCGCAGAGCCTTGTCACCCATGCCTCGCCGTTTCGTGCCATCACGATCTGGGTGGTCGACGAGTCTGGCTCGGTCCGCACGCAGCGCTATTCGTCGGCTTCGGCCCACCATCTGATCGACGGGCCGATGATGGTCCTGCCCCTGCCGCAGACCCCGGCGCGCCCGCGCCTTGTTACCGTGCGGATCGATCAGCCGTGGAACAAGACCATCGCCAGCGAGGCGCGCCTCGATAGCGAGCCTGAAGGATCCGGCTGGGATATGGGCGTGGTGGTCGCGATGGCGGCGATCTGCGGCATGCTGGTCGTGCCGCTTCTGCTCAATTTCGGCTTCTACCTCGTGCTGCGCCGCCCGTTCGTGCTGTGGCACATCGTGATGGTTGGGCTGATGCTGGTGGAGACCGTGATCGGCACCGGCTTCATCCACATCGGGGCGGACCCCGATGCGGCGACCGAGATCGCGATCAACAGTCTGTGCTTTGGCGCGGTGGCCGCGGCGGGGCTGATGTTCCTTGTCACCTTCCTCGAACCCGATGCGCTATCGCCATGGCTGCGCCGGTTGATGGTCGGCTGCGCACCGCTGGTCATGGCCGGAGGCATCTTCACCGCGCTCCCGATAGAGGCACTGCGCCCGTGGAGCGCGCTGGGCATCTACTCCGGCATTTCGCTCGCAATCGTGATCATCTTTATCGGCATCTCCGATGCCTGGCGGCGCGGCAGCAAGCTCGTCTCGTTCCTCATGGTCGGCTGGAGCCCTGTGCTGCTGGTCGGGGTCTACCGCATCGGCAGCTACCTCCTGCCAAACGCGCGACCGACGGAATCAGTCGTCATTTTCCAGCTTGCGCTTGCGGCCGAAGTGCTCGCCAATTCGCTGGGCATCGTGATCCGGTTCCTTGAACTGCGGCGCGAGCGCGACCTTGCCAATGCGCGCGCGACCGAGCTTGAAGGCGTTGCCGGCCGCGATGCGCTGACGGGCCTGTGGAATCGCCACTCGATCGAGCGGCGCTTCAACGATCTGTTCTGCCTCGGTTATCGCACTATGGCGGTGATCGATCTCGATCATTTCAAGCGGATCAACGACCTGCATGGCCACGCGGTCGGCGATGCGGTGCTCAAGGTGGTCGCGACCACGCTGGCCGAAGATCCCGAAGCCTGCGCGATCCGCATGGGCGGTGAGGAATTCCTGCTGCTGCTGCGCGGCCCCGGCAGTGCCGAGCGGGCAGAACGCTGCCGCCGCGCGCTCAGCACACGGATCGCTGCTGCCGTGCCGGGCCTCGGCCATGTCGTCACCGCCAGCATGGGGCTGGTCGAACACGACCTTTCCGGCACGCTCGATGTGGAATTTGCAGTGCTCTACAGCCACTGCGACCGCTTGCTCTATGAAGCCAAGCGCCTGGGTCGCAACCGCACGATGCGCGAGCGGCTGACCGGCTTTGCGCCAGAATTGCAGTTGCGAACCGGCTAAGCGGTAAACAGCGCCGCCATCTCCGCCGACACGCGCTGGATGCGCCCGCTGGCCTTGTCGATCAGCACCCACTGCGTGCGCGCGCTGACGATCACCTTGCCTGCGGCGTTGCGGAAATCGACCCGCCGGTCGAACCGCGCCCCGCGTGGGGCATCGGGCACGAAGGTCTCGCCCGTCACGCCTTCGCCCAGCGCGATGTTTCCGCGATAGTCGATCTCGTGCCGCGTCACGACCCACACGTAAGCCGCCTGCCACGCCGCCGGGGCCAGCGCCTCCCAGTGCGAGGTGGCAAGCGCTTCCATCCACTGCACCCACACTGCGTTGTTCACATGGCCCAGCACGTCGATGTGCTCCGGCCCGGCGGTGAAGGTCATGCTATGCATGATCAGGCCGCAACCCCCAGCTGCGCGAGGATGAAAGCAAACTCCTCTGCCGTCTCGCGCAGCCCTTCGAACCGGCCCGACTTGCCGCCATGCCCTGCGCCCATGTTGGTCTTGAGCAGCAGTTCGTTGGCGTCGGTCTTCAACTCGCGCAGCTTCGCCACCCACTTGGCGGGCTCCCAATAGGTTACACGCGGATCGTTGAGGCCTGCCGTCACCAGCATCGGCGGATAGGCTTGGGCAGACACCTGATCGTAGGGCGAATAGGACCGGATCAGCTCGAACGCATCCTTGTCCTCGATCGGATTGCCCCATTCGGGCCACTCGCCCGGCGTCAGCGGCAGTTCGGCATCGAGCATGGTCGCCAGCACATCAACGAACGGCACATGCGCCGCCACCGCGCCCCACAGTTCGGGATCGGAATTGATCACTGCGCCCATCAGTTCGCCGCCTGCCGAGCCGCCCGCAATTGCGATCCGGCCCGCCTGCGTGAACCCTTCCGCGATCAGCCCCTTCGCCACATCGACGAAATCGTTGAACGTGTTGGTGCGCTGCTCAAGCTTGCCCGCCTTGTACCAGCGCCGCCCCAGATCATCGCCGCCGCGGATATGCGCGATGGCGTAGGCAAAGCCGCGGTCGACAAGGCTTAGCCGCGTGGTTGAAAAGCCCGGCCCGATGGCAATGCCATAAGCGCCATAGCCATAGAGATAGAGCGGCCCGCCCGCTTTGCGGCCCTTGCGCCAAACGACCGAGACCGGCACCGCCGTGCCATCCCGCGCGGTGATCTCCAGCCGCGCGGTTTCATAGAGCGAGGCGTCATAGCCGCTCGGGATTTCCTGCGTCTTCAGCAGTTCGAGCCGCTGTTCGCCCACATGATAGTCATAGACCGAGGCTGGGCTCGTCATGGACTCATAGCTGACGCGCAGCTTGTCCATCGCCCATTCCGGATTGTCGCCCAGCGAAGCCTCGTAGCTCGCTTCCGGGAATGCGATGGGTTCGATCCGGCTGGGATCGTCGTAATACCGCACCTCGATCCGATCGAGCCCGCGCACCCGGCCTTCGACCACATAGAAATCGCGGAAAAGGTCGAAGCCCGTAAGATAGAAATCCTCGGTCCCCTCGATCAGCGTAGTCCATTCGCCGGGGCTGGCGAGCGATGCCGTGGCGAGGCGGAAATTCTCGTGGGTGTCGTTGGTATGGATGAACAGCGTCTCGCCGCGCACATCCACATCGTACTCGACGCCGGTCTGCCGCGCCCGCACCAGCAGCGGCGCGGCCAGCGGATCGGCAGCGGGCACCAGCCGCACTTCGCTCGTCTCGTGGTCGCCGGTCGAAATCACCAGCCACTCATCATTGGCCGAAAGCCCGGCGGAAACGCGGAAGCCCTCGTCATCCTCATGATAGAGCTCGACATCGCTTTCCACCGGCGTCCCCAGCCAGTGCAGCCGCGCGTTGTCCGTGCGCCACTGCGCATTGGCGAGGCTGTAGGCCAGCGCCCTGTCGCCCGCCGCCCAGATGAGCGCGGAAAGCGTGCCGGGGATTACATCGGGCAGCACTTCTCCGGTCGCGATCACCTTGATCCGCGCGGTAAACCGCTCCGATCCGTTGTCGTCCACCGCCCAGGCCAGCATGCGCCCATCGTTCGAGACCGAAAGCGCGCCCAGCCGGAAGTACTCCAGCCCCTCGGCAAGGGCGACCTCGTCGAGGATCAGCTCGTCCGGTCCGCCTGCCACGGGCCTGCGCCACCACTTCTTGTACTCGGCGCCTTCCTCGTATTCGATCCAGTAGAGCCAGTCGCCGTCCTTCTGCGGCACCGACTTGTCGGCTTCCTTGATCCGCCCCCGCATTTCGGCAAGCAGCGTTTCGACCGTGCCCTGATGCGGCTTCATCCGCGTTTCGAACCACGCGTTCTCGGCCTCCAGATGCGCGAGCACTTCGGTATCCGTCACCTCGGGATAGCCGGGATCGCGCAGCCAGTTGTAGGGATCCTCGATTGTCACGCCGTGATGGGTGAAGGAATGGGGCTTCTTGGCCGCAACCGGAGGCGCGGTGGGGGTGGTTTCCGTCATTCCCCGCATCTATGGTGTGCAGCATAAGCCCGCAAGGCGGGTGATACGCTTCAGGACACGACCCATGCTGATGAAAGTTGAACAACAGGGGCACGAAGCCCGGCTCGAAGCCCTGCGCAAGGAACTTGCGCGGCAGCAGCTCGATGGCTTTGTCATCCCCATTTCCGATGAGCACATGAGCGAATATGTCGGCGCCTATGCCCAGCGCCTCGGCTGGCTGACCGGCTTCGGCGGCTCGGCGGGCACCGCTGTCGTGCTCAAGGACAAGGCCGCGATCTTCGTCGACGGGCGCTACACGCTGCAGGTGCGCGAGCAGGTCGATGGGCGGCTGTATGAATACCAGTCGGTGCCGCAGACCTCCGTCGCGGCATGGCTGGGTGAAAACGCCCCCGAAGGCGGCCGCATCGGCTATGATGCCTGGCTCCACGGCAAGGGCTGGGCCGATAGCGCCGCCGCCGCGCTGAAGGCACGCAAGACCGCGCTTGTCGCCGTCCAGCAAAACCCGATCGACGCGATCTGGCAGGATCGCCCCGTGCCTTCCGCTGCCCCCGCGCTCGTGCATGCAGACGAATATGCCGGTGCTTCGGCCCACGAAAAGCGCGCCGAAGTCGCCGCCTGGCTCACCGCGCGCGGGCTCGATGCCGCCGTGATCTCCGCGCTCGATTCGGTCGCCTGGCTGCTCAACATGCGCGGCTCGGATGTGGACTGCACGCCGGTTGCGCTCTCCTTCGTGCTCGCTCATGCAGATGGCACGGCAGACCTGTTCATCGCACCCGAAAAGGTCACGCCCGAGCTTGCCCAGCATCTTGGCAACGCGGTGCGTGTGCAGGATCGCGCCGCTTTCACCCCCGCGCTCGCCGCGCTCGCCGGCAAGAAAGTTGCGGTCGATCCCGAACGTGCGGTCGCGGCCATCTATCAGCAGCTTGCCGCCGCCGGTGCCGAAACAGTCTCTGTCACCGATCCCGCGGTGCTGCCCAAGGCCCGCAAGAACCCGGTTGAGCAGGCCGGTCACCGCGCCGCGCAGGCGCGCGATGGCGCTGCGATCACCCGCTTCCTCAACTGGCTCTCGAATACCGCGCCAAAGGGCACTGAAACCGAGCTTTCCGCCGCCGCAGCGCTCCGCGCCGAGCGCGAGAAGACCGGCCTCCTTCGCGATCTTTCGTTCGACACGATCTCTGCCGCCGGCCCCAACGGCGCCAGCCCGCACTACAAGGTGGACGAACATACCAACCGCCAGATCGAGCCGAACAGCGTCTATCTCGTCGATTCGGGCGGCCAGTATCTCGATGGCACGACCGACATCACCCGCACCGTCTGGATCGGCCCCGATGCGCCGCCCGCCGAAGTGAAGGACCGCTTCACCCGCGTGCTCAAGGGCCATATCGCGCTCGATCAGGCGGTGTTCCCCGAGGGCACTAACGGCAGCCAGCTCGATAGCTTCGCGCGGCAGTTCCTGTGGTCGGCGGGGCTCGACTATGCCCATGGCACCGGCCACGGCGTCGGCAGCTTCCTTGCCGTCCACGAAGGCCCGCAGCGCATCGCCAAGGCGGCAGGCGGGCAGGCGGGGACTGGACAGGCCCTGCTCCCCGGCATGATCCTCTCCAACGAGCCCGGCTACTACAAGGCGGGCGAATACGGCATCCGCATCGAGAACCTCGTCCTCGTCGAGGAGCGCGATATCCCCGGCGCCGAGGGCATGTTCATGGGCTTCGAAACGCTGACTTTCGCGCCGATCGACCGCACGCTGGTCGAGCCTGCGCTGCTGCTGGAACACGAGCGCGCGTGGTGGAACACCTATCACGCAAAGGTCGAGGCGCTGCTCGCCCCGCAGCTGTCCGGCGCGGACCTCGCCTGGCTGGAGGCTGCCTGCACCCCGTTGTAAGCTTCTTTGTTCGTGTTATGTTCTGATTATCGCGACTCGGCGAAGAGGAGGTTTGGATGATCGGTTACGTAACTTTGGGGACCAACGATCTGGCGCGCGGCGCCGCGTTCTATGATGCGCTGGCCGCCGAACTGGGCACCAAGCGCATGTACGAATGGGACGGCGCGATTGCGTGGGGCGAAGCGGGCGGTGCCGCCGGCATCGGCCTGATGAAGCCCTACAACGGCGAGCCCGCCACCGTCGGCAACGGCGTGATGGTCGCGCTTGAAGCGAAGGACAATGCGCAGGTGGACCGGCTATACGCCGCTGCGCTCGCCAACGGCGGAACCTGCGAAGGCCCTCCGGGTCCGCGCGGGGAAGGCGGGTTCTATGCCGCCTATTTCCGCGATCCCGATGGCAACAAGCTCAACGCCTTCGTGATGGGGAGCTGAAAGCCATGGCGCACCAGCTCGATAGGCACCCCATCCATATCGGGCCCGGTGCGCGGGCCGTGCCGCAGCCGCCGTTCACCGGCATGGACTGGTATGGCGATTACATGGCCCGCCACGGGGCTGACGGCGCGGAAGGCCGCCTCGTCAGCCAGCATACTTTCACCGAGAGCTGGGACAGCTGGGAAATGCATCCGGCGGGCGACGAGGTTGTCCTGATGCTGAGCGGGGAGGGCGTGCTGCATCAGGTTCTCGCCGATGGATCAACCGTCGAAGTGCGCCTCGTTGCCGGGGAATACGCGGTCAATCCGCCCGGCGCGTGGCACACGATGGACCTGATTTCGGCGGAGGCGACTGCGCTCTTCATCACAGCCGGTCTTGGCACAGAGCACCGCCCGCGCTGAAACCCGCGCGACAAAGTGCGACAAAACAGTCCGCCGGCGGCATAACCCTGCGACATCCCCGGTCTAGACGGCAGTCTGCGGAAAGCCCCCGTTCCGCCTGTGCATTCTGCCTGAAGGACCGAAATCCATGAAGAAATCCACGCTCGCCGCCTCTGCGGCCGTTCTGCTCACCGCCTCCACGGCGCTCTACGCCGTCTATCCCGCCTTCGCCGAGCCTGGCCGCGACCCGATGGGCGACGCGACGGTGACCTGGGCCGATGCCAAGGCCAAGGCCGACACGATGTGGACGAAGCTGGACGTCAACAAGGATGGTGTGCTCAATGCCGCTGACCGCGAGGCCAAGATGGCCGAGATGTTCGACATGATCGATACCAATCACGATGGCTCGATCAGCAAGGCCGAATTCATGGACCACCACAAGAAGATGATGGAAGGCGGCTGGAAGGGCGGAAAGGGCCGCGATGGCGCGCCCGGTGATATGCCGCCGCCGCCTCCCGGTGCAGGCATGGGTAAGGGCATGGGCATGGGCATGATGATGGGCCCCGGCGCGCACATGCTCCACGAAATGGCCGAGAAGGCCGATGCCAACCACGACGGCACGATTACCCGCGCCGAATTCGATGCCGCCGCCAAGGCGCGCTTCGATGCTGCCGATACCAATCACGATGGCAAGCTGACCGCCGCCGAGCGCCGCGCTGCGTGGATGTCCATGCGCAAGGAGCACGGCGGTTGGGGTCAGGGCCGCGGGATGCGCGGTCATCACGGCATGGGCGGTGACATGGGCGATATGCCGCCCCCGCCACCACCCCCGGGTGCCTGAAGCATGGCGGCAGCTCCCGCACCTCTACCTGTGAGCACCCGCGTGCTGGTGGTTGATGACGAGGCTGCTCTGCGCGAGCCCCTGGCGGACTATCTTGTCCGCCAGGGGTTTGCTGCGGAGCAGGCCGCCAGCGCCGCCGAAGCCCGCGCCCGCCTTGCCGCAGAGGCCTTCGATATCGTCCTCCTCGATATCATGATGCCCGGCGAGGATGGCCTCTCGCTCTGCCGTCACCTGATCGAGGCGCGCGGCCTCCCGGTGATCTTCCTCACTGCGCGCGGCGAGGCGACCGACCGCATTGTCGGGCTCGAGATCGGCGCGGACGACTACGTGGTGAAGCCGTTCGATCCGCGCGAGCTGGTCGCCCGCATCCGCTCCGTGCTCCGCCGCGCCGCCCGTGCGGCGGGCACGGCAGACAGCGCGGCTGCGGACGAGTTCCACTACACCTTCGAAGGCTGGCGGCTCGATCCGCTGCGCCGCCGGCTGATCGACAGCGAAGGCGCGGTCGTCGCCATCTCTTCCGCCGAGTTCCGTCTCCTCGTCGCCTTCCTCGATCACCCCCGCCAGGTGCTGGACCGCGACCGCCTGCTCGATATGGTGCAGGGCCGCGAGGCGCATCTGTTCGACCGTGCGGTGGACAACCAGATCAGCCGTCTGCGCCGCAAGATCGAGCGCGACAGCCGCAATCCCGAACTGATCCAGACCGTGTGGGGCGGCGGCTACATGCTCGCTGCCGAAGTGCGCCGGGTCCCTGCTGATGGCTGAACCCGCACAAGGTCTCCGCCTGTGGCCGCGCAGCCTGCAAGGCCAGATGCTCCTTGCCATCGCGCTCGCGCTGATGGTCGCGCAGGGGCTTTCCGCCGCGCTGATGTGGCGCATGCAGCACGAGCGGCATTTCGCCGGACTTGTCAATTATGCCGCGTTCAGCCTGCTTGGCCGCAATCCGCGCGCGCAGTTTGGTCCGCCGCCACCGGCAGACGGGGAGGGGCCCGAAATCGGCTTCCGCATGCCGCGCCCGCTGCGCGTGCAGGAAGAAGCGCGCGCGCCTCAGCTTGCCGGTGATCGCCGCCGGCCCGAAATCGAACAGGCGCTGCGGCAGGTGCTCGAAGCGCAAGGCGTCGATGCCACGCAGCTCTTCGTGGCCGAGCGCGATCCGGCGCGCGATCCGGTCATCACCGAATGGCTGGCGCGGCGCGGACCGCGCATGGCCCGCCCGCTGGGCATGCCGCGCCCCCGCCTGATCGTTGCCGCGATAGGCCGCGCCGATGGCACATGGCTCACGGCGCGTCTGCTCGCCCCGCGCACCGAACGCGCGATGTTAACGACGCTGATCCTGCAGACGCTCTTCATCTACGTGGTGCTGGTCGGCGCCGTCGCGCTGATCCTGCGCCGCATAGCGCGCCCGCTCAAAGCACTCACCGCGCAAGTCGAAGCCTTTGCCCGCTCGCGCGCGCTCGCCGGACAGCTGGAGCCGGAGGGACCGGATGACATCCGCCGGCTGATCGTCGCGCACAACGCGATGGAGCGCCGCGTGGGCGCGCTGCTCGATGAGAAAGACGTGATGCTCGGCGCGATCGGCCACGATCTCAAGACACCGCTCGCCGCGCTGCGCGTGCGGATCGAGGCGGTGGAGGACGATATCGAGCGCGGCCGCATGGCGGCCACCATCGAGGACATCAACCGCTCGCTCGACGATATCCTGAGCCTCGCGCGCGTCGGCCGCCCGTCCGATCCGCTCGAGCAGACCGAGTTCAGCGCCCTCGTTGCCGATGTCGTCGGCGAATACGAGGACATGGGCGAAGACGTCACGCTGGGCGATGCGCCTCGCATCGTCATGCCGCTGCGCGCCACCTGGCTCAGGCGCGCGCTGCGCAATCTCGTCTCGAACGCGCTGCGTTATGGCAGCCGCGCCCGCGTCACCCTCCTGCGCGACGGGGGCGAGGCCGTGCTCATGGTCGAGGATGACGGCCCTGGTATTCCCGAGCACGAGATCGCCCGGATGCTCGAGCCGTTCACCCGGCTCGAAGCCTCGCGCAATTCATCGACCGGCGGCGCGGGCCTGGGCCTGACCCTTGCGCGCGCGATTGCGGACCAGCACGGCGGCTCGCTCACCCTCGCCAATCGGCAGCAGGGCGGCGAGACCATCGGCCTCACCGCCACATTGCGCCTGCCGCTCCAATAGCCCTCTCCCCTTCAGGGGAGAGGGTTGGGAGAGGGGGGGATCGCCGCTTAGTTGAGCTTCGCAATTGCCGCGGTCAGTTCGGCCCCGCGCACGTCCTTGAGCTTGCCGCACGACCGCACGCGTTCGATCGTCCGCTCCAGTTCGAGCGCGCCCGACTTGCCCGCGAACTTTGCGCGCAGCCCGTCGAATTCGTCGGCGGAAGCAACCGAGCAGAAGTTGCCGAGAATCTGCGGAAGCCGCGCGCCGAAGAAGATGCCCGCGCCGCCATTGAGCAACTCGTCGAGGTGCGCCTTCATCCAGCTATAGCCCCAGTCGCGCGTTTCGGGCGTGTAGACCACATAGCGCACGAAATTGAGCTTCTCGGACTGGCGCAGGCGCTTGTCCTGCAACTCGTCGAGCAGCCACTTCGCGGTCTCGGCGTTACCGCTCGATCCGATCGCGCCCAGCGCGGCGGGGCGGAACAGCGGGTCTTCCGAAGCGAGCGCCTTGTCCATCAGGGTCTTCGCGCCGTCGAGCTTGCGCTCGCCGAGCCAGGCATCGAAAGCCGCGCCGAACAGCGCCGGGTCGAGCGCGGACTGGTCACCGCCGAGATAGGCATCGACCGCCTTGCTCAGCTGCGCGCGCAGCGCGCCATCGCGGGCGGTGCCGGCGAGAAGCTCGACAAGCTGGACGCGGCGCTGCTGCTTCTCCGGATCATCCCCGGCATGCGCGCCCGCACGCGGATCGAGCCCGAGCGCCTTCAGCTGCGGGGCATAGAGCCCGTCGACAAAGGCGCGAAACTTCGGCTTGGCGCTTTCCGCAATCACGCCGCGATCCGCCATCGCTTGCAGCAAGCCGGTGGCATCGCCGCTGGCATAGCTGTCCGGGTTGGCGGCCAGTGCGCGCGATCCGGCGATCAGCTGATCGGCGGTGACGCGGCCTGCGTAGAAGCTGGCGTTGAGGCTGTCTTCCACGGCCAGCGCCTCGCTGCCGCTCAGACTAGGGGTTGCCGCGATCAACGCGTCCCAGTCCTTCGCGGGCAGTTCGAAACGGTAGTATCCGGTGCCGCCCGCGTTGGGCATGATCGGCCCTGCGCTCTTGATCGTCACCGTCGTGGTGGTGTCGGTCATCAGCGAGCACTGGCGGATGTCGCCCTGGCGCACGCACAGCGGAATGCCCCACTTCGTCACCGGACCCTTCATGCCGTAGCGCACGTAGCGGCTCTGGGTCACCTTCCAGCTCTGCGGTCCCGCTCTCTCCAGCGTTACCAGCGGCACGCCCTGCTGATCGGTAAAGCTCTGCATCGCGGGCAGGATGCGCGGATCGCCCGCCGCCTCGGCCATCGCTTTGAAGAATTCGGCACTCGTCGCGTTGCCATACTTGTGCGCCGCCATATAGCCGCGCACGCCGTCGCGGAACTTGGTGTCGCCCATGAACGCGGCGATCATCGCGACGACATGGCCGCCCTTGCCATAGGTGATCGTATCGAAGGCGGCGTCGATCTGGGCGTTCTTCTCGATCTTCTGGTGAATCGGCCGGCCCGCGACCAGCGCATCGATGCCCATCGCGCTGAAGCCTTCGGCCAGCGCGCCCGCGCCGATATTGAGATCGGGGCGCCATTCGTTGCCGATGCGGAAGCCCATCCAGTTGGCGAAGCTTTCGTTCAGCCAGATGTCGTCCCACCATGCCGGGGTGACGAGATCGCCGAACCATTGGTGCGCCAGTTCGTGGCTCACCACCATGCCGAAGGTGCGCTTCTGGGCGGTCGAGGCCTTCTCATCCATGACGAGGATGCTGTCGGCATAGAGGTCAGCGCCCGCGTTCTCCATCGCGCCCGGGAGGATCGGTGTCGTGATCTGGTCGAGCTTGGGATAGGGGAAGCTCTGGCCGAAATAGGCCTCGAGGTGCTGGACCACGCCCTTGGTCCCTTCGAGCGCAAAGTCGAGCTTGCCGGCGTTTTCCTTGGTCGAAACGATGCGGATCGGCAGCGGCGCCGGGCGCTGCGGCGTTGGCGGCACCACGCCTTCCACGGTCACGAACGGCCCAACCATCAGCGCCACCAGATAGCTCGGCAAGGGCAGCGTCTGACCGAACGTGTGGACGGTCATGCCGTTCGCGGTCTCGGTCTTCACCTCGGGCGCGTTGCTCACGGCCTTGAGGCCCGCGGGCGTGCGCAAGGTCACGTTCCACGGCACCTTGAAGCCGGGCTCGTCGAACGAGGGGAAGCTGGCGCGCGCATCGATCGATTCGTGCTGGGTCCAGCTGTACCAGTCATCGCCCACCTTGAGGTGAAACATGCCCGCCGGGCCTTCACCGAACGGCGCGTCGTAGTCGAAGGCAAAGGTCGTCTTGCCCGCCGGCAGCGGCGCATCGAACGTGACAAGCGCCACGCCGGTCGGATCGACCTGGCGGAACGTGCCCGAAACCGGCTGGCCGCCGACCATCGCGGTCACCTTGCCGACCTTGAGGTCGCGCCCGTGCATCCACACATAGCGCCCGGCCTTCTTCACCTCGGCGTCGATCTCGACATGGCCGGAGAAGCGCTCCTTGGTCGGATCGACGGTGAGATCGAGCCGGTAGCCCTGCGGCACCACCGCGCCATCGAGCTTGCCTACGGGCATCACGCCCGCTTCGGCAGGGATGGGAGCTTCGGTAGCCGGCTGCTGCGCCAGCGCAGGAGAAGCGAGGAAGGTGCCGGCGAGCAATGTCGCGGCCAGAATAGCCGCCTTGGGCATGATCGAACGCATGAAAACCTTTCAGGTCAAGCCGGGGTTGGCCCGGGTTGGAATGCTGCCTGCCTGCCCCGATCCTGTTGCATCCGCAACCGGATTCGACGAACCGCATGGCCCTGTCGTTGAACGACAGGCAGGCACAATATCAGCGCAGCAGCCCGCCCAGCAGCCCGCGCGCAAACCGCCCGAAGGCCGCACCGCCGATCTGCGTCGCAATCGTGCCGACAATCGCGCTGGCGCCGGATTCGATCGGCGATGCGCGGGATTTCTTGCCGGTCATCTGCGCCGCGATCACCGATCCGGCCGACGCGGCAATCGCGCCGACCGCAGCCTTGCCTGCCTTGCTCCACATCGAAGGCGTCTGGCGCGCGGTAGCCCGCTGTGCGTCCACACCTTCGGCCTCGACCTGCTGCGCGGCAGCCGCCGCATCGGCTGCCTTCTGCGCCAGCACTTCGGCGGCGGATTCGCGGTTTACGGCAGCGTCATACTTGCCGTCGAACGGGCTGACCGACTGGATCACAGCCCGCTCCTTGGGCTCCAGCGGCCCCAGCCGCGAGCGCGGCGGCGCCACCAGCGTGCGTTGCACGATCCCCGGCGCGCCATCGGCATCGAGCGTGGAAACCAGCGCTTCGCCCACCTTCAGCTCGGTGATCACCTTTCCGACATCGAGATCGGGGTTGATGCGGAAGGTCTCCGCCGCGGCGCGAATCGCCTTCTGGTCGCGCGGGGTGAACGCGCGCAGCGCATGCTGCACCCGGTTGCCGAGCTGGCCGGCGATCTTCTCGGGAATGTCGATCGGGTTCTGCGAAACGAAATAGACGCCCACGCCCTTCGAACGGATCAGGCGCACGACCTGCTCCACCTTGTCGAACAGCGCTTGCGGGGCATCGTCGAACAGGAGGTGGGCCTCGTCGAAGAAGAACACCAGCTTGGGCTTTTCCGGATCGCCCACTTCGGGCAGCGCCTCGAACAGCTCGCTCAGCAGCCAGAGCAGGAACGTGGCATAGAGCTTGGGGCTCTGCATCAGCTTCTCGGCGCTGAGCACGTTGACGAAACCGCGCCCCTGATCGTCGGTCTTGATGAAGTCGTTGATTTCGAACGCGGGCTCGCCAAAAAATCGATCCGCGCCCTGGCTTTCGAAGGCCAGCAACTGGCGCTGGATCGTGCCGACGCTCGCCTTGGAAACGTTGCCGTACTTGCCGGCCAGTTCGCCCGCATTCTCGGCGCAGGCCATCAGGGTTGCCTGCAGGTCGGGCAGATCGAGCAGCAGCAGCCCGTTGTCGTCGGCATAGCGGAACGCGATGTTGAGCACGCCTTCCTGCGTCTCGTTGAGGCCCAGCAGCCGCGCCAGCAGCAGCGGGCCCATCTCGGAAATCGTCGTGCGGATCGGGTGCCCCGCCTCGCCGTAAAGGTCCCAGAATACCGCCGGATTATCGGCATAAGTGAAGGGATCGATGCCAAGCTCCTTGGCACGGCTCTCGATCTTGTCGGCGTGCTTGAAGGTCGGGTTGCCCGGCATCGCGATGCCGGCAAGATCGCCCTTCACGTCCGCCAGAAACACCGGCACCCCGCGCGCGGAAAACTGCTCGGCCATGCCCTGAAGGGTGACTGTCTTGCCGGTGCCAGTGGCCCCCGCCACAAGTCCGTGCCGGTTTGCCCGGTCCAGTCGCAGCACCTGACGTTCGCCGCCCGCACCGAGGCCAATGTAGATATCGTCCATATGCAGTATTTCCGCGCCTCTATCGGTTTCTTCCTCGTCCCGGATTTCTTGTCCTCCGGAATGCCAGAGTAGGAAAGCGCTTTTTGCATCCGGATCAGTCCGCCGCTAAAGGCCGCTGGCAAGCATGACACAGGCCCCCTTCATTCTGCTCGACGATGCCCGCGTGGAAGGGGCAAGCCTTGCGCGGCTCTATACCGTGCCCGAGCAGATCATCATCGCGCGCCAGCCGGGAGAAGTGGAAGCTGCGCTCGCCAGCATCGGCGCCGCGCCCGGCCATTGGGCAGGGATTATCGCTTACGAAGCAGGACTTGCGCTCGAACCGCGTCTGGCGCCCCGGCTTCCCGCCCGCACCGGTGCGGCAGGCCCGCTCGTGTGGTTCGCGCGGTTCGCCGAAATGCGCGAGATGACCGAGGCGGAGGCGGAAAGCTGGCTCGATACTGCGGTGGGGGGGACGGGTCGGCTCGGCCCGCTCGATCCGCAGGTTTCGCCGGGCGGCTACGGCCTCGGCTTCGACCGGCTCAAGTCCGCAATCACGGCTGGCGATATCTATCAGGCGAACTACACCTTCGAACTCGGCGGATCGTGGGCGGGTGATCCCCTCGCCATCTACCGCGCGCTGCGCGGTGATGCCCGCTCAGGCTATGGCGCGGTCCTCTGGGATGGCGCGCACTGGCACCTCTCCGTCTCGCCCGAGCTGTTCTTCACGCTGGCTGAGGGCCGCGCCGAAGTCCGCCCGATGAAGGGCACCGCCCCGCGCGGACGCACGCCGGAGGAAGACGCCGCCTTCAAGGCCGCGCTCGCCGCCAGCGTCAAGGATCTCGCCGAGAACCTGATGATCGTCGATCTCATGCGCAACGATCTTGCCCGCGTGGCAGAGCCTGGCAGCGTGCGGGTGGAGGCCCCCTTCGCAGTCGAGACCTACCCCACCGTCCACCAGATGGTGACCACGGTTCACGCCCGGCTCCAGCCCGGCGCGGACGCGCGCGATCTCGTTCGTGCGATTTTCCCCTGCGGCTCGATCACCGGCGCGCCCAAGATCCGCGCAATGGAACTGATCGACGATATCGAGCGCGACGCGCGAGGGCTCTATTGCGGCGCGATCGGGCGGATCGATGTTCCGGCAGATCATCAGGCTGGTGACGCTGCCTTCAATGTGGCAATCCGGACGGTGCGGCTGCTTCCGGACTACTCGGGGGCGGGCCGGGGGCGCGCCACGATGGGGGTCGGTTCCGCAATCGTTGCGGATTCCGCAGCCCTCGCAGAATGGCGCGAATGCCTGGTGAAAGGGGATGTCTTGCGTCTGGAGGCCAGCAGCGCCGATCTGATCGAGACCATGGCGTTCGATCCCGCGCAGGGCATTGCGCTGTTGGAACTGCACCTCGAACGGATGAAAGCCAGTGCAGTCGAACTCGGCTTCGAATTTGATCGCCACGCCTTGCGCAACGCGATCCACGTTTTGTGCTTCGATCTCGATGCGCCGTCGCGGGTGCGGTTGCTTGTCTCTAAAAGCGGTGCCCACGCGCTCGATGCCTCCCCCATGCCGCCCGCCATGCCCGATCCCGCGATCTGCGTGGTGCTCCCGCTCCCCGTGGCAGAGGGCGATTGGCGCCTCCGCCACAAGACGAGCGACCGCCACTTCTACGAAGACGCCTTGCGCGCGGCCAAGGCTGCCGGTGCGCACGAAGCACTGCTGCTGCGCGATGATGGCCGGCTGACCGAGGGCAGCTTCACCAACCTGTTCGTGCCGCGCGGCGATGGTCTGGTCACCCCGCCCGCTGCCTTGGGCCTGCTCCCCGGCGTACTGCGCCGCAGCCTCCTCGAAAGCGGCCGTGCGGTCGAAGGTGATGTCACGATGCAGGATCTCGAGGCGGGCTTTTTCATCGGCAATGGCCTGCGCGGCCTGATGCCTGCCAAGCTGCTCGGCGCATGAGCGAACCGCACTACAGCGCCGCCCACCTTAGTCCGGCATTGCAGCGCATCGCCGCCTCGCGCACCACGGTGATGACCGATCGCGCCATCGCGCTGCGCGGTGAAGGCCGCGATATCATCTCGCTTTCGGTGGGGGAGCCCGATTTTCCCACTCCGCCGCACGTGATCGCAGCCGCCAAGGCCGCGCTCGATGCAGGCGATACGCGCTACACCGCCGTCCCTGGCACCGCCGCCCTGCGCGAGGCTGCGGCGCTCCACTTCGCGCGCGATCTCGGCATCGAAGTGCCGCCCGCGCAAGTCATCGTCAGCGCGGGTGGCAAGCAGGCGATCTTCCTCGCGATGGCTGCCACCGTCGGTCCGGGCGACGAAGTCCTGATCCCCGCGCCGTGGTGGGTCAGCTACCCCGAAATCGTCCGCTTCGCCGGGGCCGAACCGGTCGCGATCCCGACCACGCCCGCGACTGGCTACCGCATCAGTGCCGAACAACTCGAAGCCGCAATAACCCCGCGCACGCGCTGGCTGCTGCTCAACAGCCCCGGCAACCCCACGGGCGCGGTCTATTCCGTGGACGACCTCGCCGCGCTCGGCGAAGTCCTGCGCCGCCACCCGGATGTGCTGGTCCTCAGCGACGATATCTACGCCCCGCTCCGCTACGGCGCAGGCGCGCACGCCACGCTCGCGGTCGTCTGCCCCGATCTGGCCGAACGGGTACTCACAGTCTCGGGCGTCTCCAAAAGCCATGCGATGACCGGCTTTCGCATCGGTGTCTCCGCCGGGCCAGGGTGGCTGATCGGCGCGATGGCCAAGCTGCAGTCGCATGCCTCGGGCAACCCCTGCTCGATCAGCCAGGCCGCCGCCGTTGCGGCCTTTACCGGGCCGCAGGATTTCCTGCTCGATTGGCGCGAGCGCTTCCGCGTGCGGCGCGATATGTCGGTCGCCGCGCTCAATGCCGTGCCTGGGCTTTCCACCCCCGTGCCCGATGGCGCGTTCTACTGCCTTGTCGATGCCGGCCCGCTGATGGCGCGCTTCGGGGATGACGAGGCGCTGGCATTGCACCTGCTGGACCACGGCGTCGCGGTCGTCGCGGCCTCGGCCTTCGGCGGGCACGACGGTTTCCGCATCAGCTTTGCGGCAGACGATGCCCGCCTTGCCGAAGCCCTTTCCCGCATCGCCAAGGCCCTGAAATGACAATGGCGCAATGACCACGCTTCCCATCCTGTTCGAGGACGCCGAGGCGCTCGTCATCGACAAGCCCGCCGGCCTGCCCATCGATCGCCCGCGCGCCGGGGGCACCAGCCTCGAAAACTATCTCGATGCCCTGCGCCTCGGCTTCCAGCGCTTGCCGCTCGCGGTCCATCGGCTCGATCAGGATACCTCGGGCTGCCTGCTCCTCGCGCGCAACGCCAAGGCGCACAAGCGCTTTGCCGCCGCTTTCGAGGCGCGGCAGGTGGAGAAGGTCTATCTCGGCGTCGTCGCCGGTCCTGTCGCGGAAGACACTGGAACTATCGCGCTCAACCTGTCCAAGATCAGCAGCGCGGAGAAGGGCTGGCGGATGATTCCCGCGCGCGCCGGAAAGCCTGCCGTCACGCATTGGCGCGTGCTTGATCGTAAAGAGGGTATGACCCTCGTCGAATTCCGCCCCGAAACCGGGCGCACTCACCAGATCCGCATTCATGCGCTGGCAGGGCTCGGTGCGGCACTGCTCGGCGATCCGATCTACGGCAGCGGGGCCGATGCAGCGAGGGGCGCGCGGCGCACCATGCTCCATGCCGCCGCGCTCACCGTCCCGCGCGAAGGCAAGGCGCCGATTGCCGCCACCGCGCCGCTCCCGGCCGATTTCGCCGCACTGGGGTTTGTCGCGGCCCAGCCCGAGGCCGAACCCGAGGCCGAGTCATGTCCACCGACGCCCTGATCGAACGCGCCCTTGGCCTGATCGAGGAAAGCTTCATCGCCTCGGCCGGGCCCGGCGGGCAGAACGTCAACAAGGTGGCGACGGCGGTGCAGATCCGCCTCGACGTTTTCGCGCTGCGCCTTGAGCCGCAAGTGTTCCATCGCCTCAAGGAACTCGCCGGCAGCAAGATGACCGCGCGCGGCGAGATCGTGATGACGGCGCGCAGCTATCGCACGCAGGAACAGAACCGCGAGGACGCGCGCAGCCGCCTCGGCGATCTGCTGCGCGAGGCCGCGACATTGCCCGCCCGCCGCGCGAAATCCCGGCTCAACCGCGTGGGCAAGACCGAACGTCTGGCAGGCAAGAAGAACCGCAGCGCCATCAAGGCCGGGCGCGGCAAAGTGCGTTTCGATTAGGCCGTAAACTCATGAACCGCGCCATTTGGTCGCCCCGAAGGGGTTTAGCCAGAATCGCCCATTGCTGCGTCGGAAAGGCTTGAGATATCGAGATATCCCTGCGCCTTCCCTCCTTGCACTGAGCCATTATGCCCTAAACCTCGATGGCGCGGTTTATGAGTTTACGGCCTAAGGCTTCGCGCTGGCGCTGCCGGTCGCCCCGGCGGCCGGAGCAGTCGCCAGATCCGCCGGGACGGTCGCATCCACCAGCGGCGGGGCAGGGCGCTTTTCCAGCATTTCCGCCGCTTCATCGAGCGCGCGGGCTTCACCCACGGTTACGCCGCCCGGCCCCGGATCGGTGTCTTTCTGACAGCCGCCGAGGCAGAGCGCTGCGGGGAGCAGCGTGGCGGCGGCCAGCGCCGCGCGCATGCTCCCCGCGCCGATCACTGCTGCGGCTTCTGCTCTTCGGCGGCAGCAGCGGCTGCGGCCTTGGCTTCCTCTGCAGCCGAAACCGCGCTGTCGGCGGCGCTCTTGGCAGCGTCCTCGGCGCTCAGCGCGGCCTGCGAGGCATCGGCGGCGGGGGCCGGGGCGGCAGCCGAAGGCTCGGCCGAAGGCAGCTCGTCAGCGGGCATCTCGACGTTGTCGGCAGTCGCGCCGGCCGAAGCGTCGTCGGTCTTGCCGCAGGCACTCAGCGCAAAGGCGGCCGCGCAAGCCAGCACGGTGGCGAGGCGCTTGATCTGGGTGGTCTTGGTCATGTTAGTCCCTCAGGCTGTTCGATATGATCGGTTCTCGCGGCACACCGCCGCTGTGCCGGCGCGTTCTAGTGCGCCCTCCCTGCCATGGCAAACCTCAAACCACCAACCCGGCTTGTTATTGGACTGTTATGCCATATAAGGAATTCCTTATATGGCTTGCATGATATAAAGAAGGCTTTATATGCCTATCACGATGTCCGTGCTCGAAACCCTCCGCGCCTTGGCCGATCCTACCCGGCTTCGCATCATGCGGCTGCTGGCCAGCATGGAACTGGCCGTGGGTGAACTTGCGCAAGTGCTCGGCCAAAGCCAACCCCGCGTTTCGCGCCACATCAAGATCCTCTGCGATGCCGGCCTTGCCGAGCGCCGCCGCGAAGGCGGCTGGGTGTTTCTGCGCGCGGCGGTCAGCGAGGGCGGCGCGCCCGATGCGCTCGGCACCGCACTTGCCCGCGTGCTGATCAGTGCCGAGTCCGCCGATGCCGATTTCGGGGCCCAGTGCGCCGAAGACCGACAGCACCTCGGCGTGATCCGCTCCGCGCGCGAAGCCAGCGCGGCGGACTATTTCGCCCGTCACGCCGCCGAATGGGATGAACTGCGCAGCCTCCACATCGCCGATGGCCCGGTCGAGGCGGCCCTGGGCGAAATGCTCTCCGGCCAGATCGGCCGTCTGCTCGATGTCGGCACCGGCACGGGCCGCATTGCCGAACTGTTTGCCGCGCGCGCCCAGCATGTCACCGCGCTCGACAAGAGCCCCGAAATGCTGCGGCTTGCCCGCACCCGGCTGCAGCATCTGCCGGCCGGGCACGTCAGCCTCGTGCAGGGTGATTTCGCGCAGCTGCCATTCCCCGATTCCGGCTTCGATACGGTGCTGTTCCACCAGGTCCTCCACTATGCGCTGGCCCCGCAGGCCGTGCTGGCAGAGGCCGCGCGCGTCACCGCGCCGGGCGGGCGGGTGGTGATCGTCGATTTCGCCTCGCACGAGCGCGAGGAACTGCGCACCGCGCATGCCCATGCCCGCCTCGGCTTTTCCGACGCGCAGGTTGCCGCGCTGCTCACCGCTGCCGGGTTCGATCCCGCCGGTGATCGCGCGCTTCCGGGGCACGAACTCATCGTCAAGATCTGGACCGGCGTGCGCCGCGAGGGCCGCGCCGCCATCAGCAAGTTTCCCGGCACCGAGTTTCCAAGACTGGCAGCACAATGACCACAACCTTCGATCAACTGCGTGAAGCCCGCACCGCGCTCGATACCCCGCTCTTTGCGGGACTGCCGGGCGATATCCGGGTCAGTTTCGAATTCTTCCCCCCGCGCACCGATCCCTTGATGGAGCAGCTGTGGGAAGTGGTGACCACGCTCGCCCCGCTGCGGCCCAGCTTCGTCTCGGTCACCTATGGCGCGGGCGGCTCCACGCGCGACCGCACCCACGGCACCGTCGCGCGCATCATCAAGGAAGCGCGCCTCCCCGCTGCCGCACACCTCACCTGCGTTGATGCCAGCAAGGCCGAAATCCGCGAAGTGGCGGAAAGCTACTGGGAAGCGGGCGTGCGTCACATCGTCGCGCTGCGCGGGGACATGGGCGCGCCGGGCGTACCCTTCACGCCGCACCCCGATGGCTATGCCAATGCGGCGGATCTCGTCGCCGGCCTCAAGCAGATCGCGCCGTTCGAAATCTCGGTCGCGGCCTATCCCGAAAGCCACCCGGATTCGCCCAGCGTCGAAGCGGATGTCGACAACCTGAAGCGCAAGCTCGATGCCGGGGCCACCCGCGCGATCAGCCAGTTCTTCTTCGAGCCAGAGACCTTCTTCCGCTTCCGCGACAGGCTCGCCGCCGCCGGGATCACTGCGCCGGTGCTGCCGGGCATCCTGCCTGTCTCCAACGTCGCGCAGACGCGCAAGTTCGCAGCGGCCTGCGGCGCGCAAATCCCGGCATGGATGGACGGCCTGTTCGAAGGGCTCGATCATCATCCCGCCTCGCGCCAACTCGTCGCGGCGACCATTTCCGCCGAGTTCTGCCGCCGTCTTTACGCAGGCGGCGTGCGCGATTTCCACTTCTACACCCTGAACCGCGCCGAGCTGTCTTACGCGATCTGCCACTTGCTCGGCCTGCGCCCCGAACGCGCCCCGCTGGAGCAAGCTGCATGACGATTACCCCATCCGCTGCTCGCACGGCTCTGCTCGAACAGGCCAGCAAGCGCATCCTCATCACCGACGGTGCTTTCGGTACCGAAATCCAGAACTGGAAGCTGACCGAGGCCGACTACGCCGGCACGCTCGGCCTTTCGCGTGATCAGAAGGGCAACAACGATATCCTCGCGCTTTCCGCGCCACATGTGCCCGAATCGATCCACCGCGCCTATTTCGCGGCGGGTGCGGATATTGCCGAAACCAACACCTTCTCTGCCAACCGCATCAGCCAGGCCGACTATGGCGCCGAGCATCTGGTGCGCGAAATCAATCTCGAAAGCGCCAAGCTCGCCCGCCGCGTGGCGGATGAATTCCAGGCCGATGATGGCCGTCCGCGCTTCGTCGCCGGTGCCATCGGCCCGACCAACAAGACCCTCTCGCTTTCCCCCGACGTCAACGATCCGGGCTTCCGCGAGATCGACTGGGATTTCCTCGTCGAAGTCTACCGCGAACAGGCCGAGGCTCTCGTCGAAGGCGGCGCTGATTTCATCCTCGTCGAGACGGTGTTCGACACGCTCAACGCCAAGGCCGCGATCATGGCGGTGCGCCTGCTCGAACAGCAGCTCGGCCGCGAAGTGCCGATCATGCTTTCGATGACGCTGACCGATCTTTCAGGCCGCAACCTCTCGGGCCACACGGTCGAAGCCTTCTGGTACGCGGTGCGCCATGCGCGCCCTGTCACCATCGGTCTCAATTGCTCGTTCGGCGCGTCGCAACTGCGCCCCCACGTCCGCGCGCTCTCGCAGATCGCGGATACGCTGATCATGGTCTACCCGAACGCGGGCCTTCCCAACGAACTCGGCCAATACGACGAGATGCCCGCCACCACTGCCGGCCTCGTCCACGAATGGGCCGAGCACGGGCAAGTCAACGTGCTGGGCGGCTGCTGCGGCTCCACACCGGAACACATCGCGGCCATCGCCCGCTCGGTGCAGGGCCTGCCGCCGCGCGTGCTGCCTGGACACCAGACCGCCACAGCCCTGGCCGGGCTCGAACCGTTCGTGATGGCCTGACCAATCTCCCCTTCCGCTTGCGGGAGGGGCCGGGGGAGGGCCTGTTGCCGCTCCCCGAATCGAACATACCCTCCCCTAGCCCCTCCCGCCTGCGGGAGGGGGACTGGAACCCGAAATGACAACCGATACCGCAACTCGCCCCACCGGCTCATCCTTCGTCAACGTCGGCGAACGCACCAACGTCACCGGCTCCGCCGCGTTCAAGAAGCTGATCCTCGCGGGCGACTACACCCGGGCAGTCGAAGTCGCGCGCCAGCAGGTCGAGAACGGCGCGCAGATCATCGACGTCAACATGGACGAGGGCCTGCTCGATGCGGTCCACGCCATGACCACGTTCCTCAAGCTGATCGCCGCCGAGCCTGATATCGCCCGCGTGCCGGTGATGATCGACAGCTCGAAGTGGGAGGTGATCGAGGCCGGGCTCAAGTGCGTTTCGGGCAAGCCCATCGTCAATTCGATCTCGATGAAGGAGGGCGAGGAAGCCTTCCTCACCTCGGCGCGCAAGTGCATGGATTATGGCGCCGCTGTCGTCGTCATGGCTTTCGACGAGAAGGGCCAGGCCGATACCAAGGCGCGCAAGGTCGAGATCTGCGCGCGCGCCTATGACCTCCTCCTCGGCATTGGCTTCCCGGCCGAGGACATCATCTTCGATCCCAACGTGTTCGCCGTCGCCACCGGCATCGAGGAGCATGACCGCTACGCGCTCGATTTCATCGAGGCCGCGCGCGAGATCCGTGCCCGCTGCCCGCACGTCCATATCTCGGGCGGCCTTTCCAACCTCTCGTTCAGCTTCCGCGGCAACGAGACTGTCCGCCGCGCGATGCATTCGGTGTTCCTCTATCACGCGATTCCGGCGGGAATGGACATGGCCATCGTCAACGCCGGCCAGCTCGATATCTACGACCAGATCGACCCGACCTTGCGCGAGGCCTGCGAGGACGTGCTCCTCATGCGCCACCCGGACGCCACCGAGCGGCTGATCAACCTTGCCGAAAGCTACAAGGGCAAGGATGCCGTCGCCGAAAAGGCCGCCGAGGAATGGCGCGGCTGGGACGTCGTCCGCCGCCTGGAGCATGCCCTCGTGAAGGGCATCGACATGTACGTGGTCGAGGATACCGAGGAAGCCCGCGCCGAAATCTTTGCGCGCGGCGGCAGGCCCATCGAAGTGATCGAAGGCCCGCTGATGCAGGGCATGAACACGGTTGGCGATCTGTTCGGATCGGGCAAGATGTTCCTGCCGCAAGTGGTCAAGTCCGCGCGCGTGATGAAGAAGGCGGTCGCACACCTCATCCCGTTCATCGAGGCGGAAAAGCTCCCTGGCGCGCGACCCAAGGGCCGGATGATCATGGCCACCGTGAAGGGCGACGTCCACGATATCGGCAAGAACATCGTCGGCGTCGTGCTCCAGTGCAACGGCTACGAAGTGATCGACCTGGGCGTCATGGTGCCGTGGTCGAAGATCCTCGAAGTCGCCAAGGCCGAAGATGTCGACATGATCGGCCTTTCCGGCCTGATCACCCCCTCGCTCGACGAGATGGTGACCGTGGCGGAGGAAATGCAGCGCGCGGGCTTCACCATCCCGCTCCTCATCGGCGGTGCGACCACCAGCAAGGTCCACACGGCGCTGCGCATCGATCCGGCCTACAAGGGCCCTGTCGTCCACGTGCTTGATGCCAGCCGCGCGGTCGGTGTCGCCAGCCAGCTTTTGTCTGACACCCAGCGCGATGGCTTTGTCGAGGCGACGGCGCACGAATACCAACACGTGCGCGATCTGCGCGCCGGCAAGGAGGCTTCGGTCCTCCTCAGCCTCGCCGATGCCCGCGCCAATGCCTATGCGCCCGATCTTTCGGAAAAGGCGCCGCCGCCCGAACAGCCCGGCATCCATGTCTTCCCCGAATGGGATCTCGCGGACCTTGCCGAATGCATCGACTGGACCCCGTTCTTCCGCGCCTGGGAGCTCGCCGGCAACTACCCCGCGATCCTCGATGACGAGATTGTTGGCGAAAGCGCCCGCTCGCTCTTTGCCGACGCGCGCAAGATGCTCGATCAGGTGATCGCGGAAAAGTGGTTCACCGCAAAGGGCGTCGCGGGCTTCTGGCCCTGCCACCGCGAGGAAGACGATGTCGTGCTCTACCTCCCGGAGGAAGAGCGCCACGTGCGGCTTCCCTTCCTGCGCCAGCAGATCCGCAAGAGCCGCGACCGCAAGAACATGTGCCTTGCCGATTTCATCGATCCGCAGGGTGATTGGCTTGGCGGCTTCGCAGTCGGCATCCACGGCATCGAGCCGCATCTCGCACGCTTCCAGGCCGCGCACGACGATTACAACGACATCCTCCTGAAGGCCCTCGCGGACCGCTTCGCCGAAGCTTACGCGGAACGCCTGCACCAGTATGTGCGCACCACGCTCTGGGCCTATGCGCCGGGCGAGCAGCTCACCAACGAGGCGCTGGTCCGTGAGCAATACCGCGGCATTCGCCCCGCACCCGGCTATCCGGCTTGCCCCGATCACAGCCTCAAGCCGATCCTGTTCGATCTGCTGAGGGCGCAGGACAATGCCGGCATCGTGCTCACGGAATCGCAGGCAATGCTGCCGACCGCCGCTGTCTCCGGCTTCTACTTCGCGCACCCCGAAAGCCAGTACTTCGGCGTTGCCCGCATCGGCCGCGATCAGGTGGAGGACTACGCTGTCCGCCGCGGCTTCGATCTTGCAACAACGGAACGCTGGCTGCGGCCCAATCTGGATTGATCGCGCCGCGCCCACACGCTTCGCCCTTCTTGCGAAGGCGGGAAACCGGAGCGATTCGACACTAATGTCTGACTTTATCCACGACCTCCAATCACCCGGGATGCAAAGGCAATAGCCCTTGCCCGGCAGAGGCAATAAAAGTCTCACGCTATGGCGACGATGAGCACCTCCGAAATCTTCCTGATCGCACTGACGATCATCCTTGCCGTTCCCTATGCGGTCTGGCGCCTGCTGCGGACGGACCACTATGCCCCGCTGGTGGTGGTGCAGATCGTCGGCGGCATCATCCTCGGACCCGGCGTGCTCGGCGCCGCGTTTCCCGGATACTACAGCTTCGTGTTCAACCCGCAGGTCATCGGCGCGCTGAACGGCGTGGCGTGGTGGGCAGTGATGATGTTCGTGTTCGCCGCAGGGCTCGAACTCGATCTCGGCGATGCGCTCGGCAACTGGCGCGAGACGGCGATCACCGCAGGCTGCGCGCTGATTTTCCCGCTCCTGCTCGGCGCGGGGGCGGCCGCGCTTCTGCTGCAGGAACCGGGCTGGATCGGGCCCAAGGGAAACTACGGCCAGGCCGTGCTCGGCATCGGCATGGCCTGCGCGGTCACGGCGCTTCCCATCCTCGTGCTGCTGATGGAAAAGCTCGCCATCTTCCGCACGCCCTTCGGTCAACGCCTGTTGCGCTATGCCAGCCTTGACGACGTGCTGATCTGGGGCGTCCTCGCGCTGATCCTGCTCGATTGGGAGCGGGTCGGGCGGCAGGGGCTGTTCCTCGTCATCTTCGCGGTCGCGGCCTGGGCCGTGCGCCAGCTCGTTGCGCGGATTGGCGAGAACGACCGCTGGTACGTCAGCCTTATCTGGCTCTCCGCCTGCGGCTTCGCGGCAGACTGGTCGGGCCTGCACTTCATGGTCGGTGCGTTCCTTGCGGGCGCTGTGCTCGATGCCAAGTGGTACAGCCGCGAGCGGCTCGACGCTTTTCGCGAATTCCTGCTGCTTGCGGTCATGCCGGTGTTCTTCCTCTCGACCGGCCTGCGCACCAACTGGGGCGTTGGCGGCACGGCCGTATTCGGCGCGGCGGCGCTGTTCCTTGCCGCAGCCGTGATCGGCAAGCTTGCCGGCGTGCATCTTGCCGGCCGCATTCTCGGCTGGACCAAGGGCGAGGCAGCGGTGATCGGCTGGATGCTCCAGACCAAGGCGCTGATCATGATCATCTTCGTGAACGTGCTGCTCGACAAGCAGATCATCACCGCGGAAACCTTCACCGCCATGCTGCTGATGGCCGTCGCCAGCACGATGCTGACCGTGCCCAACGTCCGCCCGCGCCTTGCTCGGTTGGGGCTGGGGCTCGGGGCGGGGCAGGGGTGAGGGCGGCTCTCGCCCTCCTCGCAGCGATCTTGCTCCCGGCAGCTGTGCGGGCAGAGCCGCCCGCAACTGTCGCCGTTACCTTCGATCGCCACACGATCCGCCCGGTCCTCGCCGAAGGGCTGGCGGATCGCGCCAGCGGCCGCAAGGCCACTGCCGATGATCCGGTCCGCGTGGCCTCGATTTCCAAGCTCGTCACCACGCTCGGCGTGCTGCGGCTGGTGGACGAGGGTAAGCTCAATCTCGATTCCGATGTCTCGGTCTGGCTCGGCTGGCCCCTGCGCCACCCGCAGTTCCCGGATCGCCCGATCACCCTGCGCCTGCTTCTCTCGCACCGCTCGGGCCTGACCGACGGCGCGGACTACATCATCCCGCTCGGCGAAACGCTGCGCCAGCGCCTGGCCGATCCCCGCGCCTGGGATGCCGCGCATGGCCCCGGGGATGATTGGTTCCACTATACCAACCTCAATTTCCCGGTGGTCGCCTCGGTCATGGAAGCTGCCACGGGCGAACGCTTCGATCGCCTGATGCAGCGCCTTGTCCTGAAGCCGTTGCGGCTTTCCGCCTGCTACAACTGGTCTGGCTGCGATGCCGCCGCAGCCGCCCGCGCGGTGGTGCTCTACCGCGCCGATGGCAGCGTCGCGCGGGATGATCTCAAGGGCGCATTGCCCGCCTGCCCGGTCGTGGTGATCGAGGGCAAGCCCTGCGATCTTGGCGCCTACACCCCCGGCTGGAATGGCGCGTTGTTCTCGCCGCAGGGCGGTCTGCGCATTGCGATGCGCGATCTCGCCCGCATCGGCCAGATGCTCGCGCGCGGCGGGCGCGGCTTCCTTTCGCCCGCCAGCTACGCCGCGCTCACCACCCCTGAGTGGCGCCTCAACGGGCACAATGGTGTTGGCGAAAATGGCGAGCCCGATGGCTTTTTCTGCGCCTATGGCCTCGGCCTCCAGCCGATTGCGAACCGCATGGAAGGCTGCCACGACGACCCATTCGGCGATGGCGTCCCCCGGCTCGGCCATCCCGGCGAGGCTTATGCCCTGCGCTCCGGCCTCTGGCTCGATCCGAAAACCGGCCGCGGCATCGCCTTCTTCACCACGGCGGTGCCCGATGATGCCGCCAAGGGTGCAAGCGCCTTCACCGCCGCCGAAGAAGCCGTGATCGCGCGGGCGCGCAGCCGATAAACCGGGGATAATCCGCCGCGGAGCCAATAGGGCTTTTCCTTAGTCCATGCGATCTGCCATGGCAGTTTCGTGTCGACGATCAGCCCCGAAGCCCTGGACGACGCGCAATCTGCGTCACTGGCCGCCCTTGCCCGCATTTTCGGCTTTTCGAGCTTCCGCGGCGTGCAGGACCAGGTGGTCAGCCGGGTGCTGGCGGGGCAATCCACCCTCGCGGTGATGCCAACCGGCGCGGGCAAGTCGCTCACATACCAGCTCCCCGCCGCGATGCTGCCGGGCACCTGCGTGGTTATCTCCCCGCTCATCGCGCTGATGCACGATCAGCTGCGCTCGGCCAATGCCAATGGCCTCGCCGCCGCTGCACTCACCAGCGTCGATATGGACCGCGAGCAGACCATCGAGCGCTTCCGCTCAGGCCAGCTCGACCTGCTCTACGTCGCGCCCGAACGCGCCAGCCAGCCCCACTTCCGCGAACTGCTGACCCGCGCCCCCATCGCGCTGTTCGCTATCGACGAGGCGCATTGCGTCTCCGAATGGGGCCACGATTTCCGGCCGGATTATCGCCTGCTGCGCCCACTGCTCGATAGTTTCGCCGATGTCCCGCGCCTCGCGCTCACCGCCACGGCAGACCGCCACACCCGCGCCGATATCCTCGCCCAGCTTGGCATCCCCGATGCAGGCCTGATCATTGCCGGGTTCGACCGGCCCAATATTCGCTATCACATCATCCCGCGTGACAACGCGCTGCGCCAATTGAAGGCCCTGCTCGCCGAACAGCCAGGGCCGGGGATCGTCTATGCGCCCACGCGCAATGGCGTGGAGAAACTGGCAGAACAACTCTCGGCAGGCGGTCGCCGCGTGCTGCCCTATCACGCAGGCCTGCCTGCCGAGGTGCGCGCCGCCAATCAGGCCGCGTTCGTCGCCAGCGAAGACATGGTCATGGTCGCCACGGTCGCTTTCGGCATGGGGATCGACAAGCCGGATGTCCGCTTCGTTGCCCATGCGGGCCTGCCCAAATCGATTGAGGGCTATTATCAGGAAACCGGCCGCGCCGGGCGCGACGGGGATGATGCCGTCGCCTTGATGCTCTGGGGCGCAGACGATTTCGCCCGCGCCCGCATGCGCATCGGCGAAGTCGAGGAGCACCGCCGCGCCAGCGAACGGGTGCGCCTCGATGCGCTCGCCGGTCTTGTCGAAACCCACACGTGCCGCCGCGCCGTTCTCCTGCGCCATTTCGGGGAGAACCCGCCCGAACGCTGCGGCAACTGCGACAATTGCCTTCACGCGCCGGGGGTGACAGACGCGACGCAGCTGGCGCGCAAGTTGCTCTCCGCGGTCTATCGCACGGGGCAGATGTTCGGCCTTGGCTACCTCGAGAAGGTGCTCACCGGCGCAGCCGACGAACGCGTTACCGATCGCGGCCACGATCAGCTTTCGGTCTTCGGCATTGTCCCCGGCGATGAGGCGCCGCTCCTGCGCTCTGTCGCGCGCGCGCTGCAGGCCCGCGGCACGCTCGTCACCAATGAGCACGGCGGCTTCATGCTCGGCGGCGATGCCCGCGCGCTGCTCAAGGGCGAGGGGCGGCTCGATCTCGTCGTCGCACCCAAGACTGATCGCACCAGCCGCCGCCGCCGGGGCGGGGAGGCCGTGCCCAACCCGGTGGGCGAGCCCCTGTTCGAAGCCTTGCGCGCCCTGCGCCGCGAGCTTGCGCAAGAAGCCGGCGTCCCGCCTTACGTGATCTTCCACGATTCCGTCCTGCGCGACATGGCGGCGCGGCGGCCCACCACCCAGCAAGACCTCGGCGCCATTGGCGGTGTTGGCGCACGCAAGCTGGAAGCCTACGGCGACCGGTTCCTTGAGGTGATCCGGGGGTTTTGAGGTCGCTCAGAACGGAATCTCGGCCCCGTCCCACGCAAACAGTCCGCCGCTATCCTCCGGCGTCAGCCCTTCCAGCACCCCCAACAACGCCCCTGCCGAAAACGCTGGCGTAAACAGCTTCTCCGCCGCCACGCCGCGCTGAAACGGTGCCGACAGTGCGCTGTCCACGGTGCCCGGATGCAGCGTCACCGCAACGGCCTGCGGGTGGGTTCGCGCCAGTTCCAGCGCGAGGTTCTTGACCAGCATGTTCAGCGCCGCCTTGCTGGCGCGGTAGGCATGCCAGCCGCCTAGTCGGTTATCCGCAATCGAACCGACGCGCGCCGAAAGCGCGGCAAACACCGTGCGTCCGTCGCGCCGCAGCAGCGGTAGCGCGTACTTCGCGATCAGTGCCGGGCCGATGGTGTTCACCGCAAAGAGTTCCGCCATGCCCTCGGCGCTCAGTGCGCGGTACGATTTCTCCGGCCCCGTCCCGTCCGCACGGGTGAGCCGGCCAGTGGCGACGAGCACCATGTCGAGCGGCCCGCCGATGCCAGTGCAGGCGGCGGCAATGCTTGCCTCGTCCTGCAAGTCGAACGCGAATGGCCGCAGCTTGCCCCCACCTGGTGCATCGCCGCGCCGCGCTCCGGCGTGGACTTGGGCAACATCGGCGCGCGAAGCCAATGCCGCGGCGAGCGCACCGCCAATGCCGCCGGAAGCGCCGAACACTGCGCAGCGCAGGACAGGGGAATGACCGTTCATGCCTCGGAATTGGGCGCTCGGCGCCCCGCTGTCGAGCAGGTCCGAAGGGCAGTGGCTGTATTATCTTGCCAATACAGCTTGCGAACCGGCGATCGGCACGCCACATTGCCAGCACAAGCGCCCGCCGACTATCCCGGGGGCGGGAGTGAGACACGACGCCATGGCCAGCAACTCGACCGATACCGTTTCCCCCATCACGCTGACTCCGCCCGATCCCGTGCCGGTGGTCGCGCCGACGCAGGCGGCAGGCCTCGTGCCGGTGAGCGACGACACCAGGTCCAAGCTCGAAGCGCGCGCGGAGGCGTTCGTCGCCGATCTCGTCGCGCAGGATGCGGCGAGCCCTGAATTCGGCAAGCGCGTCGATCAGCTCTCCAACATGGGCCGCAAGGAAATCGCGCAGGCGGCGGGCATGTCGAACCGGTTTCTGGATCGCCCAGTGCGCGCGATGGACAAGGATGGCGGCGTCGGCGCCGATCTCGCCGCGCTGCGCCGCACGGTGGAGGAGCTTGATCCCGGCCGCCAGGGCAAGCTTTCCGGCCCGCGCAAGATCCTCGGCATCATCCCCTTCGGCAACAAGCTGAAGACCTATTTCGACAGCTACCAGTCCTCGCAAGGCCACATCAAGGCGATCCTCGACCGGCTCGCTTCGGGCAAGGACGAGCTGCTGATGGACAACGCCGCGATCGACGTGGAGCGCGGCAAGCTGTGGGAAGCGATGGGCAATCTCGAGCAGATGATCCACATCTCGAAGGTGCTCGATCAGAAGCTGGAAGATGCTGCTGCCGATCTTGATCACACCGATCCAGCCAAGGCCAAGGCGATCCGCGAAAGCGCGCTGTTCTACACTCGCCAGCGCACGCAGGACCTGCTGACCCAGATGGCGGTCACGGTGCAGGGCTATCTTGCGCTCGATCTGGTGAAGAAGAACAATGTCGAACTGGTGAAGGGCGTGGACCGCGCGGGCACGACCACGGTCGCCGCGCTGCGCACCGCCGTCACCGTTGCGCAGGCGATGACCAACCAGCGGCTGGTCCTTTCGCAGATCACCGCGCTCAACACGACGACCGCGAACATCATCGATTCCACCGGCAAGCTGCTGCGCGAGCAGACCGGCAAGATCCATGAGATGGCCGCCTCCAGCACGATCCCGCTGGAGACACTGCAACGCGCGTTCCAGAATATCTACGAGACGATGGACACCATCGACACGTTCAAGCTCAAGGCGCTCGATGCGATGAAGCAGACGGTCGATACGCTTTCGGGCGAGGTCGAGAAGTCCAAGGGCTATATCGCGCGCGCCGAGGGGCAGGCGCAAGCGAAGCTCGCAGGAGACGCCACCTCACCGCTGCTGAGCCTGGAGGGCTGACCTTCACATGGCGGAAAGCGCGAGCGAGAGCAGCCGGATCCTTGCCGAAGCGCGCGCCAGCCTGCAGCGCCAGCAGGCCGGCGGGCGCCGGGTCGGTGGTCGTTCGATCGGGCGGCGTTCGGCGGAGCTGAAGCGGCTTCACCTGGCGCGCAAGGCCGCGCGCATGGCGTTTGCGGTCATGGCGATCCTGCTCGGCGCGTTTGTGACGGGGCTGGTGATCAACGGCATTGGTTTCACCGGGATCGTGGTGACCTTCCTGGCCATCGTCGCCGCGCTGGCGGTGCTCGGCACGTTTCCCAAGCTCAAGGTGCCGGATCTCACGGCGCTGAACCGGGGCGACGTCCGCACCATGGTCGCGCGTACCGAACTCTGGCTCGAAGCCCAGCGCCCGGCGCTGCCTGCGCCTGCGGTGAACCTGATCGACCAGATCGGCGTGCAGCTCGATGGCCTCGGCCTGCAGCTCGAAGGTGTCGATCCGGCTGAACCCGCCGTCACCGAAGTGCGCAAGCTGGTGGGCGAGCATCTTCCTGGCATGGTCGAAAGCTATCGCCGCATCCCGGCGGGCCTGCGCCGCGAACAGCGCGACGGGCGCAACGCCGATCAGCAGCTCACCGATGGGCTCGGCAAGATCAGCCAGGAGATCGATGCGGTCACGCGCCAGCTGGCGGCCGGCGATCTCGATGCCCTCGCGGTGCGCGGGCGCTTCCTCGATTACAAGTACGGCGGCGAGCTCGATCAGGCGGCCCCGCAGCTTGCTGCGCCCAAGGCTGACGTCTGATGCGCGTCTCGATCCCCCACACCCTCGGCAAGGATGAACTGCGCCGCCGCATGGCCGCCCGGCTGGGTGACGCGGAGGCCAAGGCCAAGGGCATGCTCGGCGGCCTTGCCACGGTCGAAACCAGCTGGGTCGATGAAGACACGCTGGACGTGGTTGTCAGCGCGATGGGCTACACCATCCCGTGCAGCGCCGCGATTGCCGATGCCTCGCTGGATTTCGAGGTCGAGATTCCCGCAGGCGCCGGTTTCGCGCGGCGGATGATCGAAAGCGCGGTGCGCGAAAAGGGCGAGAAGCTGGTCGGTTGACCGGCGCACGTTTCAGGCGAGGCGCGCTTCCATCTCCGCAATCAGGGCATCGAGCGTGCCGAGGCCGTCGAGCGTCGGCGCGTCGATCAGGACTTCAACCTTGCCGCCGCGTTCGCGCAGGACTGCCGGAAGCGGGATGCCCTTGTGCGGCGTGTCATCCTTGTGCTGGAACACCGCCGGCATCGGCAGCCCCGCGAGCCACTTCCGCCACTTCGGGTCCATCCGCAGCGAACCGTAGGTCACCGCACAGAGGCTGCACGGGTACGTCGATGGCGAGAGCGTCTTGTGCAGCGAATCCAGCGCCATCTACACCAGCCCGCCATTGGCGTTGTAGATGAAGATCAGACGGTCCGCTGCGGGCGAGGCGGGCGCGCTCACGCCGCCAGGCTGTACGGCTCGATCTCACCGGTGAGGTACAGCTTCTTCGCCTTGGCGCGGCTCAGCTTGCCCGAGCTGGTGCGCGGCAGCGTGCGCGGCGGCACGAGTTCGATCACGCAGTTCATGCCAGTGATCGAACGCACCTTCTCGCGGATCGCGTCGCGCAGCTTCACGCGCTCTTCCGGATCGGACACGCGGCAGTGGACGAGCACCGCCGGGGTTTCCTCCCCGTTTTCGGTCTCGACCGAGAAGGCGGCGATATCGCCCTGATGGAAGCCGGGCAATTGCTCGACCGCCCATTCGATATCCTGCGGCCAGTGGTTCTTGCCGTTGATGATGATCATGTCCTTCGCCCGGCCGACGATGAACAGGTAGCCTTCTTCGTTGAGGTAACCCATGTCGCCGGTATCGAGCCAGCCGCCCACCATGCAGGCTTCGGTCGCTTCGGGATCGCGGAAATAGGAGTGCATGACCGAAGAGCCCCGGCACCACACCTTGCCGATGTGGTGGTGGGCAAGGGCCTCGCCGTGCTCGCCGCGCACTTCGACTTCCATGCCGCGCACGGGAACGCCGCAGTTGACGATGGCGCGGTAGCGGGCGGGCCGGGAGAGATCCCGAGGGGTGCCCGAAAGGCGCTCTTCCTCCACCAGTTCCACCCGGATGCCTTCGCCCGGCGGCATCACCGTGACGGCCAGCGTCGCTTCGGCAAGGCCATAGCTCGGCAGGAAGGCGCTTGCCTTGAAGCCGGCGTCGGCAAAAGCGTTGACGAAGCTCTGCATCACATCGGGCCGGATCATGTCCGCGCCGTTGCCTGCAATCCGCCAGCGCGAAAGGTCGAAGCGTTCGGCCACGTTGCTCTGGCTGGAGATGCGGCGCGCGCAGATGTCATAGCCGAAGGTCGGCGAATAGGACATCGAGGTGCCCTTGTTGCGGCTGATCAGATCGAGCCACGCCAGCGGACGGCGCGCGAAATCCTCGGTCTTGAGGTAATCGGCGGAAACCTGGTTGGCGATCAGCGAAAGGAAGCAGCCGACGAGACCCATGTCGTGATACCAAGGCAGCCAGCTGATCGCGCGGTCGCCGGGCTGGAATTCCATGCCGTGCGAATGGCCCGCAAGGTTCGCCAGCAGCGCGCGGTGGGTAACGGCAACGCCGTGGGGGAAGCGGGTCGAGCCGCTCGAATACTGGAGGTAGGAAATCGCGTCCGGATCGGGCGTCGGCAGTTCGGTATCAGCCGGCTCTGCCGCGGCGGCGAATTCCTGCCAGGTCAGGCCCTTGCAGCCGCAGCGCTCTGCCGCAGCGGCGCAGATTGCTGCGATCTCGTCGGGGTAGAGCAGCATCGCGGGATCGGAGCTGGCGATCTGCACCGCAAGCTGGTCGATATAGTTTTCCTTGCCGCCGAAGCTGGTAGGCAGCGGCAGCGGCACCGGCCAGGCACCTGCATACATCGCGCCGCAGAACAGCGAGGCGAAGTCTGCACCGGTCTCGGCGATCAGGGCAATTCGGTCGCCCGGCTGCACGCCCATCGCGATGAGACGGCGCGCGGCGACGAGCGCATCGGCGCGCAGCTCGGCATAGGGATAGACGCGCACCAGCGTTCCACGCGCATCGTGGAAATTGAGGCCGCAAGGCCCCTCGGCGGCGAAGTCCAGCGCCTCGCAGAAAGTGGTGAAATCGGCGAACCGACGCGGACGCCCATCGTCGTTGGGCGTCGGAACCAGCGCGGCCTTGGCGGCGGCGTCCAGGACAGTCATGCGTTACCCCGTTATGGTTCTGGGTTGAATGCGATAGGGGCCCAACCGGGCTGTTCTGTCCCCGCAGACGATTGCGGGACGTTCCCATTTACGCGGGACTGTGGCACGAATGTGGCATGGCGTTTACTAGTTCCGTGCACGCGTCGGGCCGAGCCGGGGGGAGACGGCAGAAAACCCCGCCTCCGCCGCTCGATCAGGCTGCCCTCGATGCGCTCGCGCTGACCTATGTGGCGCGTTTCGCGACAAGTTCGGGGCGGCTTGCGGACTATCTGCGCCGCAAACTGCGCGAGCGCGGCTGGGCGGAAGAGAGCCCGGCCGACATTGCCGCTCTCGTAACGCGGATGGCGGAGCGCCGCTATGTCGACGATGCTGCTTTCTCGGCCGCGAAGGGCGAGAGCCTGCGCCGCCGCGGCTATGGCGCACGGCGGATCGACGATACGCTGAACCACGACGGCATTGCCGAGCCCTTGCGCGCCGCCGCGCGCGGCAACGAGACCGAGCGCCGCCAAGCAGTGCTCGCCTTTGCCCGGCGCAAGCGGTTCTGGCCTTATTCAGGTGAACCCTGCCTTGATCCTGCCATGCGCCGCAAGCACCTCGCGGCCTACCTTCGCGCCGGGCACGGGCTTGACCATGTACGCCGGGTGATGGATGCGCGGGACCTCAGTGACCTCGAAGAATGGGCCGATGAACATGAATAAGGCGATCTGGCCGAAGACGCTCTGGAATAGGGCCGCCAGCCTTGCGCTGCTGATTGCGGCAGTCGGCTGCTCGCCGCTCGGCGCGGGATCGACGAGTGCTCAGGGGACGGCCACCAATGCGCCAGCCGCACAGCTTTCGGTCCACCCTGTCTCCGGCCTCACCGTCGTGCCGCTGACCGTGACGACCGCCAGCGGCGCGCACGTGTTCAAGGTTGAAGTGGCCGCCACGCCGGGCGAGCAGGAACGCGGCCTGATGTTCCGCACCGTGATGGGCGCGGACGAGGGGATGATCTTCCCGATGAACCCGCCCCGGCCCAGCGCGTTCTGGATGAAGAACACGGTGATCCCGCTCGACATCATCTTCATCGGCGCGGACCACAAGGTGCTCAACATCGCGGCCAACGCAGTACCCTATGATCTCTCGCCGCTTCCGTCGGTTGGCGCTGCGGCGGGCGTGCTGGAGCTCAACGGCGGGCGGGCCGCGCAGATCGGGCTGAAGGCGGGCGATACGGTCAGCTGGTAGGTCCTTGGGTCTAAACTCAATCAGGGCGCCTCGAACGCGCCATGATTGAGTTTGGACACTAACCCCAGGGCAGCAGCACGACCTTTCCGCCAAGCCCACCGTTTTCGATCCTACGGTGCACATCGGCGGCGGCGGATAGCGGCAACCGGTCTGCCACGTTTGGACGGATGCGGCCTTCCTTCAGACAGCCCAGCAGCTTGGTCAGATCGTCGGCGAATTGTCCGGAATGCGCTTTGCGCCTTTCAGTAATCGAATACCACACCGCGCGGCGGCCGCCGAGCAGCGGGCTGAGCAGCGACCAAAGCTTGAGGCGGGCGAGGCCGAGCCCGGCGGCAATCAGGCTTTCCCCGCCTGTCGCCATCGTCTGCGAACCATATCCGACCAGCACGCCGCCCTTCGCCAGCGTGCTGAACGAGCGCTTGAAATGCGCGCCGCCAATCGCATCGAACGCTGCATCGACCCCCCGCCCGCCTGTCGCCCGCTTCACGGCCTCGGCAAAGTCCTCGGCGCGGTAATCGATCGCCTGCGCGCCGTAGCTTTCAACCACGCCCAAGTTTGCGGCGGAGCAGGTGCCGATCGCGCGCAGCTGCATCGCCCGGGCCAGATCCAGCAGCGCCGTGCCCACCGACCCCGACGCGCCGACGACGAGGATTGTCGCGCCCGACTGGATCGCTGCGGCGCGCGCCAGCATCTGGTATGCGGTCATGTAGGCCAGCGGGAGGCAGACCGCTTCTGCCGGATCGATACCCTCCGGCACCGGCACCAACGAGGCCGCCGGCCGCACGGCATATTGCGTGTAACCGCCAACCACGGTGAGATCGGCCACCATCTCACCCAGCGCCGGGCGGGTGACGCCTTCGCCCAGCGCATCGACCGTACCGACCAGATCATAGCCCGGCGTGAAGGGCAGCGGTCCCTTGAAATCCGGATAGCGGCCCATGCGGATGAACGCGTCGGTAAAGCCGGTTCCCGCCGCCAGCACCTTGATGCGCACTTCGCCCGGGCCGGGCACAGGCAGCGCGTCCTCGCGCACAAGTTCAAGGACGTCTGGCCCGCCGAACCGGGCAATCTCGATATGCTCCCACGCCACGCGACCATCCTGTTGCAAGGGGCTTTGCCTTGCAGACTATGAACACAGGGCAGCAATGCAATCCCTTATGCGATGATGCGCTTGCATGGCCCCCCTGTCAGACGCTAAGCGCGCATCCCATGAGCATCCTCGGCAAGATCTTCACCTGGTGGGACGGCGCCACCTTCGGCACCATGCTCGACAGCGCGCGCAATGGCGTGAAAGTCGGCACCGACGTGCAGGGCAACACCTACTATCGCGCGCGCAAGCCCTATCCCAAGGGCCACCCCTTCGCCGGGACCGAACGCCGCTGGGTGATCTACAACGGCGCAAACGACGCGAGCCGGGTGCCCGCCGAATGGCACGGCTGGCTGCACGGCAATTTTGACGGCACGCCCGAAAGCAACCTCCCGCCGCCACGGATCTGGGAGGTCGAGTTTACCCCCAACGCCACCGGCACATCTGCCGCCTACCGCCCGCAGGGTGCGCTTGAGCGCGGCGGCAAGCGCGCGCGCGCCACGGGCGACTACGAAGCCTGGTCGCCCGAGGGCTGATGCGCCGCTTCGCACCGCTGCGGCTGACGCCTGCTCTGCTGGCGGTGGTTCTATCCGGATTGGCGGCATGCAGCGGCAACAAGAACGCCGAGGCCCCGCCACCTAGCGAGGCGACGCAAGGGGCAGGCCCCGCGGCCGATGCGTCAGGCGTCGTCGAAAGCGAGTTCGGCACCCCGGTCAAGGACCGCGTGGCAACGCTCGGCTTCCTCAACAAGCGCAACAACATCACCCAGATCATCACGCTGAAGACCGGCGAATCGCGGCGTATCGGCAATGCGATCATCAAGCTTGCCACCTGCGAGCGCACAGCGCCGTGGGAGGATCCGCCCGAAACCGGCGCTTTCGTCCAGCTCTTCGTCGAGGAGCGGGCCACCACGAAGGACAAGCTCGCCTGGCACAAGGTCTTCTCGGGCTGGCTGTTCAGGAATGCGCCCGCGCTCAACGTGGTCGAGCACCCGGTCTATGACGTATGGGTCAAGGATTGCGCGATGAAGTTCCCCGGCGAGGAGGACAGCCCTGCCGCCGCAGCATCTACCAGCAGCCCGGCAAAGCCAGCCGGCAAGCCGCCCGCCGCCGCCGCCGCTCCGGCAGCACCCGCCGCGCCGAACGACGCCCCGGCAGACGATTCGCCGCCAACCTGAGCGCCCGGGCCCGGCGCCAACGCAGCCTGCAGCATTTCGAGGTAGCGCGCCTGCGTGATCTCCACCGCACCCAGTGAAGCAAGGTGCGGTGTGGTGAACTGGCAATCGAGCAATTGTGCCCCCGCCCGCCGCAGTGCCGCGACAAGCCACGCCAGCGCCACCTTCGAAGCATCGCTGGTGCGGCTGAACATGCTTTCGCCGCAGAACACCCGGCCAAACCCGACGCCGTAGAGCCCGCCGACGAGCACTTCGGTGCCGCCCGGCCCTTCTTGCCAGGTTTCGATCGAATGAGCATGCCCGTGGCGGTGCAACTCGCGGTAGCTTGTCGCGATGCGCAGGCTGATCCAGCTGTCCTCGGCATCGACACGCGGCGCAGCGCAGGCATCGAGCACCGCGTCGAAGGCCTCGTTGCAGGTCACGCGGAAGCGGCCACGGCGCAAGGTGCGCGCAAGACTGTGCGACACGTGAAACCCGTCCAGCGGCAGGATCGCGCGCATCCGCGGCTCGACCCAATAGACTTCAGGGTCATCGCGGCTGTCCGACATCGGAAAAATGCCGGCGCGATAAGCCTGAAGCAAAAGTTCGGGCGGAATGATCGAGGTGTCGTGACGGGACATCTTTGGCCGAATCTTCTTTGGTTGCGCTGGCCGCGTCAACCCACTAAGGGCGCTTCTCCGGCACAGGAGTGTAGCTCAGTTGGTAGAGCATCGGTCTCCAAAACCGAGGGCCGTGGGTTCGAGTCCCTCCACTCCTGCCAAGTCCTGCGGATAGATTCCGCAGTAAGGGCTCGGTGCCGGTTCCCACTTTCGTGAGTTTGTCCCTTGTGCCGCCGCCTGCCATGGTGCGGCGACAAACCACCACTCCTGCCGAAAGCACCCAGCCATGACCGTCAAAGCCTATGCCGCAGCGGCCGCCGACCAGCCGCTTGGGCCCTTCGCGATCGAACGCCGGGAAGCCGGCCCGAACGATGTGGTGATCGAGATCGCCTATTGCGGGGTGTGCCATTCCGATCTGCACACCGTGCGCGGCGAATGGGGCGGCACGATGTTTCCCTGCGTGCCGGGCCACGAGATCGTTGGCACGGTCAGCGCCACCGGCAGTGCAGTGACGCGATTCGCGCCCGGCGATACGGTCGGCGTCGGTTGCATCGTCGATAGCTGCCGCACTTGCGCGGCCTGCGGCGAAGGGCTGGAGCAGTTCTGCGCGAGCGGGATGACCGGCACCTACAATTCGCCAACGCCCGATGCGCCTGGCCACACGCTCGGCGGATACTCGCAAGCGATCGTGGTCGATCAGGCCTATGTGCTGGCGATCCGCCACCCGAAGGAGCAGCTCGCCGCCGTTGCGCCGCTGCTCTGCGCCGGAATCACCACTTGGTCGCCGCTGCGCCACTGGAATGCCGGGCCGGGCAAGCGCGTCGGCGTGGTCGGTATCGGCGGCCTTGGCCATATGGGCATCAAACTTGCCCGCGCGCTCGGCGCCGAAGTGACCGGCTTCACCACCAATCCCGCCAAGCGGCAGGCGATTCTCGATCTCGGCGCGCACCATGTCGTGGTCTCGACCGACAAGGCGGAAATGAAGGCCGCGCGCGAAAGCCTCGATCTCATCATCAACACTGTCTCGCACAGCCACGATCTCGATCCCTACCTCCTGACGCTGACGCGCGACGGGACGATGGTGATGGTGGGCGGGCCGGAAAAGCCGCACCCGATGCCCACGCTGTTCCACTTGCTGACCCGCCGCCGCAGCATCGCCGGCTCGCTGATCGGCGGCATCGCTGAAACGCAGGAAATGCTCGATTTCTGCGCCGAACATGGCGTGGTCTCCGACATCGAGCTGATTCGCATGGAAGAAATCGAGGCGGCCTATGCGCGCATGCTGAAGAGCGATGTGCGGTATCGCTTCGTGATCGATACGAAGACGATCTGACCGGCTGCGCTGGCAGGCCGCTCCCCTGCCGGAGCCGGAGGTTTGCCAGCGCGCCGCCGCTCCCCCGGCCTCTTGCCAAGTGCCGCCCCAGCGCCTAAATGCGGGCTTCTTCCGACATCGGAAACTTCGCCTGCCCCTCCCGGACCTGTCCGGGGCGGCGATGAGGCCTAGCCGGAAGCCGTGGAAGCCCGTGCGATGGACGTGCGGCCCCAAGTTGAAGTGATTGGCAGGAACACGTGATGGCAAAGCTCAGCCCCGGCGAATTCATCAACCAGGTCCGCGCCGAAGCGCGCAAGGTGATCTGGCCGACGCGCGCGGAGACGACCACGACTGCGATCTTCGTCGGCATCATGATGCTCATCCTTGCGGTGTTCTTCCTCGGCATCGATTCGATCTTCAGCCTGATCGTGCGCTCGCTGCTGACGCTCGCCTGATCAGCTTTACTCTCAGTAGATTCACGCAAGGACTGCACATGGCCCGCTGGTACATCATCCACGCCTATTCCGGTTTCGAGAGCAAGGTGAAGGATGCGATCCTCTCCGAAGCCGAGCGCATCGGGCTCTCGCAGCTGGTCGAAGCGGTCGAAGTGCCCACCGAAACCGTCACCGAGGTGAAGCGCGGCAAGAAGGTCCAGGTCGAGCGCAAGTTCATGCCCGGCTACGTCCTCGCCAAGCTGGCGATGAACGATGACATCTATCACCTTGTGAAGAACACGCCCAAGGTCACCGGGTTCCTCGGCAACAACAACAAGCCGCAACCGATTTCCGATAAGGAGGCCGCCCGCTACTTCGGCGCACGCGAAGCCGCCGCTGCCGAGCCGCGCAAGCAGGTGCTGGTCGATTACGAGATCGGCGATTCGGTCAAGGTCAACGCCGGCCCGTTCGCCTCGTTCAACGGCACTGTCGAAGAGCTCGATTTCGAGAAGCAGCGCGTCAAGGTCGCCGTCTCGATCTTCGGCCGCGCGACGCCGGTCGAACTGAGCTTCGAGGAAGTCGAACTGGTCAAGTAACGGCGGGGGCAGCTCGCCCCCGCTCTCCGCCCCCCGGCTTCGGCCCGCGCTTCTGCGGCGCGAGCGGGCGGCCGAGCCGCGCCTCCATGTCCGCCAGCCACTCGGGCGAGCCCACCGGCCGCCCCACGCTTTCCGCCTTGCGCAGCGCGGCATAGGTCAGCGCCTCGTCAAAGGGTTCGCCCAGAAACGCCGCAAAGTCCCCCACCCGCTCCAGCGCCGGCGCCACGGTGACGACGTGATCATCCTGCCCCGCCAGCAGCGCCCGCGTGCTCGACCACGGCCAGTCCTCCGCGCGGGCCACAAGCCGCGCCCGCACCGGATTCAGCGCGATATACCGCAGCGCCGTCACGAAATGTGCCTCGTCCATGGCGACCGAGCCATAGCGGCCCTGCCAGAGGTGGCCGGTTGTCCGGCGGCGCGCATTGATAAAGCCGGTATAGCGCCGATGCAGATCGCTGAACGTACGCCACAGCCCGTCCTGATCCCTCGGCACCAGCACGACATGGACGTGGTTCGGCATCAGGCAATAGGACCACACCTCCACCTCCACCTGCGCCCGCTCCGCCGCTGCCGCCAGCAGATCGAGATAGAGCGCGTAGTCGCCGTCCTCGAAGAAGGTGCGTTGCCGCCCGTTGCCGCGCTGGGTCACGTGGTGCGGAATGCCCGGAATGACGACGCGGGAGAGTCTTGCCATGGCGGGAGCTTGGGTGGATTTGGGGGTTTAGTAAAGTGTCACCTTAATCCAGAGTGGGGTTTACGCAGATGTTGGGTTAATTAAACCTATTGGTGTGACGCTGTAAATTTTCGCAACCTCATATCTGCAAATAAATTTTTCCGCGATAAAGAATAAGTTTTTATTGAAACTGGACCAATTGACTTCGCGTAATTCACAATTTCAAAAATATTTATAACAGGATCGCTACGAGATATTGAAACGCACTCATCAATAAATTTATCGCCAAAATAGCAACCTTCCCTAGAAATTATTTTAAACCTTATAATTTGATTAACTTTTTTCTTTTGATTGTATTCAATATAATCCCAAGATGATCCCACTTCACCTCTGTATTTAAATATATGATGACCCGTATCCAAGTCTACAATGTCACCATTTTGATCCGCAAGAATCGAAATGTCATCCTCTGAAGGATTAACTTGCAGAATATAGCCATCCTTTAGTCGATCAGAAATGCTCCACACTTCGCATCTCACGCGCCCCTTTTTCGAGGGTATCCCGCAAAATTTCCAAGAATTTCCAACAGCAAGCGGAAAAAATCCCCCGCCCGATCCAATCTCGCTGGCAGCATTTGCCGGAAACGCAGCAAAGAGAAAATAGATCGGAGCAAAAATCACCAATTTCATAATCAGTCTCTCAAATATTAGTTATTGTCCGGATTACGGTGACACTTTACTAAATCCCCAATTACCGCACCCCGTCCGTCACCCATCTGCTGGCGCAGCCTAATTTGGGGATTTAGTAAAGTGTCACCGTAATCCTTTTATCTTGCTACCCGAGCAGACCACTCCAACCTCGCTCGATTCAAGCTGTGTTCGTTAGCTCCACCTGCAAAGTCGGGGTCTTCACTTTGAACTGGATCATCTTCCCAACCACACACGCTGCATACTTCGTACACGCCTAGCTCTGTCAGGGCGTACGCCCCACAGCAAGGACAAGGCAAAAAATTACCATAATTGAGGATATCACTCATTGCTTATTCCAATAATTTATGCCGGCTTTAGGACGGAACATCGTGCGAGGGGCGCCATTCGCGGCCTGCGATGCAAACGTATTAGTGTTCGGATCGTAAAATAGCCGATCACCATTGGGTCGCGTTTTTGTCAATGTTCCACTCGGCGGGTTGTTAGGATTACGGTGACACTTTACTAAATCCCCAATTACCGGATTACGGTGACACCTTACTAAATCCCCAATTACCGCACCCCGTCGGCCACCCACACAAAGACGCACCCTCACGGCTTGATCCCGTAGTGCGCGTAAAAGTGCCCTACATCCGGAAACACCGTCTTCGCCGCCTTGCTCAGCGCCGCCGCCTTCGTCTTGTCGCCCATGCGGTCCGCCACGATTCCGGCCATGTAGAGCGAGGCGGTCTGTTCGGGTTCCGCCGCCAGCGCGGCTTCGTAATCGGCCATGGCTTCTTTCAGCCGGCCCGCGCGGAAGTGCACCAGCGCGCGGCTGTCCATGTACATTGCCGGGTCGGAATCGAGCTCGATCGCCTTGTTGCAATCGGTGAGTGCCGTATCGAGCGCGGTGTTCCTAAGGCCGAGATACCAGCAGCGCGCATTGCGCAGCTTGGCTGACGAGCCGCGCTTCTCCAGCGCTTCGTCGAGCATGGCGAGCGCCTCGTCATGCCGGTCGGCCTGTTCGAGCCGGTCGACCTTTTCGAGGAAGTTCGAGAGGCCGTCGTCGGTGGCGAAGTCGAGGTCGGTGGGCAGCAGGTCGAGCCCGTCGTCTACCTTGCCAGCCTCGATCAGATCATAGGCAAGGCTGCTGCGGGCATCGGCATTGCCCTGCTCGAGATCATAGGCAGCCTGCGTATCGGCGAGCGAACCAGCACGATTGCCGATCTTGCTGCGCAGGCCCGAACGCTTGAGATAGCGGTCTGCCGAGGCATCGAGCGCGATGGCGCGGGTGTAGTCGGCTTCGGCTGCAGCCCAGTTGAACAGCGTCCGTTCGAACCAGGCACGGTCGGTCAGCCGGGTCGCATCGTCGGGCTTGTCGGCAATGCGCGCATCGAGGATCGCACGCACTTTGGCGAGGGCGGGGCTGCCCTTGCGCCGCGCCACATCATCCCACCACTTCGGGTAGGACGGGTCGAGCGAGAGGCGCGCGGTGCGTTCCATCGCATCGGAAATCGCCTTGGCGGTGCTGCTCGCCTTGTCGGGCGCAATTTCGGCGCCACTCTCGCGCGAGACGATTTCCTCCGAAAGCGTGCCTCCGGCGAGAGCAAGGCGGCGCTGCCAGGTGGCGGCGGGCAGGTCGAGGCTGCCGGGATCGCCGCCGCTCAGCGTCACGCCCTTGCCCGCATCGGGCAGGCCCCACGTTGTGCGCAGCCGCGCATGCCACGGCTCGCTGATCAGCGCCGGGATCGCGCGCCACGCCGCCCGGTCGCGCGGGGCGTCGTAGGTGACCTTGAGGCTCGGCGGCACTGCGAGTGCATAGTGCCCGTCGCGGTACTTCCAGTCCGGATAGGCAATGCCGTCGAAGTCCAGCGTCCACACGGCCGCCTCGGCATCCCAGGTCGAGCGCGGTTTGCCGACGAACGTGTCGCCGATCCAGTTGGTGGCCGCCTTTTCGGCAAAGCCCGTCAGCTTCTCGTCGTAATTCGGGCCCGGATCGACCTTGTAGGCCGCGGCGTACGTGCCGTTGTAGCGCAGTGTCAGGTGATAGGGCGTGGCAAGGTGCGGCCCGGCGGCCATGTCGTAGGAAAGGTCAGCCTCGATATCGGGCCGGGTATGCGCGCGCAGCGGCAGCGCAAACAGCGCGGGCTTGCTGCCTTCGATCGTGCCGCCCATCGGCAGCACCGTGCCATAGCGGGGTACATCGCGGATATCGGCGAGGCGCGAACCCAGCATCGTGCCGTCGAGCCAGAAGTCCTCCTCACCCACCTTGGCGTGGACGAAGACATGGTCGAACGCGAGCGCGGCGGGTACCATGTCCGGCACCGCATCACCGCGCTTGCTGTTCGCCATCACCGGCTCGGCCTTGATCCCCAGCCGATCGAGCACTGCGAGGAGCAGCAGCGTCTTGGCCTTGCAATCGCCATAGCGCTTCGCCCAGGTATCGGCGGGGGCCTGCGGCACATAGTTGCCGTTGCCCATCGCGATCAGTTCATAGCGCACCTCGTCCTGCACCAGCCGCAGCGCATCGGCCATGCGGGTGACCGGATCGGCGGATCGTTTGGCAATCGCATCGACCCGCGCGGCAAGGTCAGAGCCTGCCGGGATCGTGTCCTTCACCGCGTAGAGTGGCGCCATGACCTTGGCGACCGCGGCCCAGTCAGGGAAGCTGGTGAACTGCAGCAAGGGCACCGGCGTGAACCGGCTCGGTGCATTCTTGGGGACATCGGGCAGCTTTGCCACCGGCAGCGGCACCACGATTTCGGTCCAAGTCGCGTCGACGGGCTTCGGCGTGGGCGTGACCCCCGGCGCCAGCGACCTCACCGTCAGCGGACTGGCCGTCCGCCACACCAGCCGCGCCCGGCCGAAGCCGACCTTGAGCGGCGCGGGCAGCAGCACGAGGCCATCCTGCACGTGGCCCGCCAGCGCAGTGTCGCGCTCAGAAATGCTGAACACCATGCGCAGCACGTCACCCACGCGAAGGCCTTCGATATGCTTGACCGCCGTGAGCTGGCCATCGACCATCAGCCGCTCCAGCCCCGCCTCGCGCCGGATCACGGTGATGCCTTCGCCCTTGCCGAGTGCATCGATCACGGAATCGCCGCGGATGATTTCCAGCTTGTGCAGCGTGAGGTCGCCGTGGTCCGGCTGCCAGGGCAAGGTCAGCGTGCCCATTTGCAGCAGGGCTTCCGGGCTCGAGGCCTGGCGCATGGTGTCGATATAGACGGTGGTGGTGTCACCATCGACCTGCACCTGCTCATCGAAGCGCACCGCGCTGTCCGCCTTTAGCACGGGCGGGGCCTGCGTCACCCAGGCGGGCACCGGGGCGATCAGGACCTTGTCAGCCGCGCGTGCAGACGTGGAGGCAAGCGCCGAAACAACGACTGCGGCAATTAGGTTTCTGTGCAAGTGAGGCCCCGACGAACGACTGAAGAGTCAAGGGATAACCATGTGGCGACAAAGCGCAACGGTTCGTCCGACCATATCGGCAGGGCCGGGAAATCGCGCCTCGCCGTGTGGCTGGCCAATCGTCCTTCGTGCCGATCAGGCCGCAAACGCACAAACCACGCCTTCGTGGCAACCCGACGGCAAAATTCAGGAGTTTACTGTTTGATACCCAGGCCAGCCGCGGCTGGTTCCCTTCCGGAACCCCGGCGCGGCCGCATTGGCCGCGAATTCTGCGCGATCGGGGGGGATAACCTGATTGGTTAACAAGTGGCCCGAAAGCGGTGTGATCAAGTTCGGCTACCGGTACTTGCTCCGGTGACTTATGCAGATTTGTTCGGAACCGCTGGTGGCAAATCTATGCATTCACAGCGCTGAAGACAATATCGATGCCAAGGCTGGCAGAAAAATGTGCGCTGATGACAATGGAACCTGAGCAGATTGATCAGACCAACAGGTCAGCGACCGTCCGCCTCACTTACATCAATGTCAACCCAGAATGGAGCGATTCCCGAAATTGTACCGGGCTTGCATAATCATGGTTGACCGTAAGACTACGTATATGCATCCTAACGCGTAGGGGATTCGGCCAAGAAGGCCCAATTACATTTTCAAAAAAGGTGATCTGGGGCATGGCAATTTTCATTGGCCAGGCGGCCACCAATAATGTGTTCTCCGGAACCGCGGTAGCCGATACTTTTCAATTCGCAGCAGCGGATCTCAATTCGCTCGATACCTTGACAGGCGGCGGCGGGGCCGACGTCCTGCAATTGACCACTGCGGGTGCCCTGGCAATTGACGCACTGGCCGGTGTTACTGGAATTCCTTCGATCCTGTTCGCTGCAGGCGGCAACAGCATCACCTTGCTCAACAGTAATCTGACCGGGGTAGCCGGGTCAAAGATCATCGTTACTGGCGGCGCGGGCGACGACACGGTTGACGCCTCCGGGCTGACCGGCGTGAATGCAGTTGATATCCGCTCGGGAGCAGGGTTGGACACACTGAAGGGCGGCGCGGGCGGAGACTCGTTCCGCTTCGCCGCAGCAGACCTCGCGGGTGACACCATCATCGGCGGTCTTGGCACCGACTTCCTGGTCCTGACCACCGCCGGCGCGCTCGGTGCAACCGCGCTCGCCAACATGAGCGGTGTCGAGATCATCCAGCTCACCGCCGGCACCAACGCGCTTACGCTCGTCGACGGCAACTACACCGGCGTCAGCGCCAAGATCACCGTCTTCGGCACCAGCGGCAACGACACGATCGACGCCGCAGGATTGACCGGCACGAACAGCGTTGATTTCCGTGCAGGCGCGGGTTCGGATGTGCTCAAGGGCGGTGCGGGCAGCGATCTGTTCAATTTCGCAGCTGCGGACCTCGCAGGCGATACGATCACCGGCGGCCTCGGCACCGATTTTCTCGTCCTGACGACGGCAGGCGTGCTGGCGGCCAACGCGCTGGCGAACATGAGCGGCGTGGAGGCGATCAATCTCGCCGCAGGCACCAATGGCGTTACGCTGGTCAACGCCAATTCCACCGGGCTCACCGTTGGCCGCATCACCGTCAACGGCAACAGCGGCAACGACACCCTCGATGCCTCGGGTCTCACCTTGGGGACCGGGGCCGACTTGCGCGCCGGTGCTGGCAGTGACGTGCTCAAGGGCAGCAGCGGCAACGATCTGTTCGGCTTTGCCGCTGCCGATCTTGCTGGCGATACGATCACCGGCGGTCTTGGCAACGATATCCTGATCCTGTCCACCGCCGGTGTGCTGGGGGCAACCGCGCTGGCGAACATGAACGGCGTTGAGTCGATCAACCTCGCTGCGGGTACCAACAGCATCACACTGGTCAATGCCAACTACACCGGTGTGGCGACCGGGCGCATCATCATCAACGGCACCAGCGGCAATGATACGCTCGATGCCTCGGGCCTCACCGGCACCAACGCAGCCGATCTTCGTGCGGGCGCGGGTACGGATGTCCTGAAGGGCGGCGCCGGTGCCGACTCGTTCCAGTTTGCGGCAGCGAACCTCGACTCGCTCGACACGATCACCGGCAATGGCGGTGCAGACTTGTTGCAGATGACCAGCGCAGGCGTGCTGGCCGCCAACGCGCTGGCCGGCCTGACCTCGGTCGAAACCATCACCCTCGCCAACGGCACCAATTCGATCACGCTGGCCAACAGCAACTACTCCGGTGTTTCGGGCGCGAAGATCGTCGTCAACGGCGGTACCGGCAACGACACGATCGACGGCTCGGCCCTCACCGGCGCCAATGCCGTCGATATCAAGGCTGGCCTCGGCGTCGATGTGCTGAAGGGCGGCGCAGGCTCGGATACGTTCCGCTTTTCCGCGAACGAGTTGGCAGGCGATACGATCAGCGGCGGCCTTGGCACCGATTTCCTCGCGTTGAGCACGGCCGGCGCGCTAGGCGCCACCGCGCTCGCGAACATGACCGGGGTCGAGATCATCCAGCTGGTGGCGGGCACCAATGGCCTGACCATGGTCGATGGCAACTTCACTGGAGTGGCATCGGGCACCAGGATCACTGTGTTCGGCAACAGCGGCAATGATACGATCGATGCCTCCGGCCTGACCGGCACGAACGCGGTGGATATCCGCTCGGGCGCAGGGGTCGACGTGCTGAAGGGCGGCGCAGGGGCCGATCTGTTCACGTTTGCCTCGGCGGATCTTGCCGGCGATACAATCATTGGCGGCCTTGGCGGCGACTTCCTTGTCCTCACCACTGCTGGCGTGCTCGCGTCAAACGCCCTGGCAAACCTCAGCGGCGTTGAAACGATCAATCTTGCGGCGGGGACCAACGGCCTGACGCTGGTCAACGGCAACTTCACCGGGATTACGGGCGCGAAGATCATCGTCACCGGCGGCAACGGTGACGACACCATCGACGCTTCGGGCGTCACCGGCGCGAACGCGGTCGACTTGCGCTCGGGCGCGGGCCTCGATGTGCTCAAGGGCGGCACCGGCGCGGATTCGTTCCGCTTCGCCGCAGCCGATCTGGCGGGCGATACCGTGCAGGGCGGCACCGGGACCGATACGCTGCTGCTGACCTCGGCAGGGACGATCGCCGCATCTGCGCTTACGAATGTCTCCGGGATCGAAACGGTCCAGCTGGCAGGCGGGACCAACACCTTCAACCTCACCGATGCGATGGTTTCCTCCGCCACGGCAACGACAGTGGCGGTCATCGGCGGAAGCGGCAACGACCTGATCAACGGCGGCGATGTCGTCACCGCGACCAACCGGCTCGATCTGACGGCTGGTACGGGCAACGACACCCTGTTCGGCGGCTCGGGCGCGGATACCTTCCGGTTCGCCGCCTCCGCTCTCGATGCGGGCGATACGGTGAACGGCGGCACTGGCGCGGCAATCGATACGCTGGCGATCACGGGTGCTGGTACGATCGATCTTGCGGGCATCAACATTCAGCAGATCGAGGCGGTGACGACCGACAACGCCGACCATACGATCCTGCTCGACGACGACATCATCAGCACCGCGCAGGGTACGAGCATTTCGATCACTGCGGGCACGGGCGTCGATACGCTCAATATTTCGCGCGTTGCGAACGCCGACAGTGCGGTGCAGGTCAATCTCGGCGATGGCAACGACACGATGACCCTCAGCGCCTATGATTCCGGCTTCGGCGTCTACGCCGGTCCGGCTGCTGGCAAGCTCTCGGGCACGCTGGGCGCGGGGAACGATACGCTCAAGGTGCTCAGCGGCTTCTTCAATGCGCCGTCATCGCTTTCAGGTGGCACGGGCACCGATACGATCGAGTTTGACAACTACTACGGCAGCTCCGCTGTCATGAGTGCGGCGGTCACGGGGTTCGAGAACGTCAATCTTGTCGATACGATCACGGGCGGCGGATACAGGATCTACTTCGTCGCCAACGATACGGCTGGGCTGACGATCAACGGCCAGTATGCGGCGAATAGCTACTATCTCAATCTTGGCGCTGGCGGGCAGACCGCGAACGGCAACGCACTGGATGACAGCATCTTTGGCGGCAGCGGCAACGACACAATCAACGGCAATGGCGGCAATGACTTCATCGAAGCTTTCGGTGGTTCCAACACCTCGAGCGGCGGTGCGGGCAACGACAGCATCGTGTGGCATGCGGGCGATGCCGTGGTGTCCGGCGGGGCCGACAACGACACGCTGATTTCGGTGTCCGGCGGCAACTTCGATCTCAGCCAGGTGGATCAGAGCCTTGGCGACACTGCCAACACGACCGGCTTCGAGAACATCAACCTGTACCAAGCCTATGATCCGAACACCGGCTACAGCAGTTCCGGTGCCTTCGGTGGTACCGCCAAGGGGAGCAGCGGCGCCAACGTCATCAACGGGTCCCAGTATAACGACGTGCTCGATGGCAATGGCGGTGTCGACAGTGTCTACGGCAACGATGGCGCGGATACGATCACCTATCGCGGCACCGAGGTCGAGGTGAATGCCTACTACGCGGGCTATACCTTCGATGCGGTGCAGAACGATACGCTGGTTATGGCGGCTGCCGCTACGGTCAATCTGGGCAATGCCGACCAGACATCGGGCGACGCCGTCTTTGTCACGGGTTTCCAGAACGTCGATGCCTCTGCCCTTTCCGCGGCCTTAAGCCTGACGGGTGACTCGTACGACAACCGCCTGATCGGCGGTTCCGGTGCCGACGTGATCGCGGGCGGCGATGGCAGCGACTGGATCGACGGCGGGGCTGGCCTCGATGTGGTGACGGGTGGCAATCAGAACGACATCATCACCTATCGCGGCACGGCCAGCACCATCAGTGGCGGCGCCGATACCGACACCCTTCGGGTGGTTGGCGCGGCGACGATCAACCTCAACAACGGTGACCAGTCCAGCGGCGACACGGCTGTGGTCAGCGCGTTCGAGAACGTCGATGGATCGGCTTCGGTTGTTTCGTTCACCGCGATCGGGCGCAACGATCTGCGCAGCGTGCTGATTGGCGGCAGCGCTGCCGATACGCTGACTGCGGGTGCTTTCGGCGCAGATATCACCGGCAATGGCGGGGCTGACACGCTGGTTGGTGGGGCCGGTCAGGACAACTTCTATCTCAATGCCGGTGATTTTGCCGCAGGTGAATCGATCAACGGGGCTGGAAGCGGCGATAACGACCAGTTGATCGTCCGTGCCACGACGAACTTTACCAGCGGTACGATCTCGAATGTTGAATCCCTGTTTGCCATTGCGGCCGACGCCAACGGCAATCTGCTCAATCAGGGGGTAACGGTGACGCTCACCGGCGCGCAGGCGGCCGGGTTCCAGTATATCTACGCAAACAACCAGTATAACGGTACTACCGAGACGTTCATCATCAACGTGGCGTCAGGCACGACTGTCGATCTGACGGCGATCAGCTTCAACTATTTCGACGGAGCCGATACCCTTGCCATCAACGGCGCAGGCGGGAATGAGACGATCACCGGGCCGACCTTCGCCAGTGTCATCCACGGCAACGGCGGCAACGACACGCTCAAGACCCCGACAACCTACGGCTATTGGTACGATGGCACGCAAGTGTTCGGCGATGCCGGCAACGATCGCATCGACTATGGCTACCCCTTCATTACCGTCACGCTCGACGGCGGAGCCGATAGCGACACGCTGGTTTACAGCTACGCCGCCGGCAACGCCGATCTGATCGACCTCACTTCGGCGACGGACCAGACCATCGGCGATTCCGTCACGGCCAGGAACTTCGAGAACCTTGACTGGAGCACCAGCTTCTATGGCCTTACCGCCACAGGCAGCAGCGCGGCGAACACCATCCTCGGCAGCTCGGCGAGCGATATCATCGATGGCGGTGCCGGGCTCGACGTCATCGACGGCCGGGCCGGAGATGACCTGATCACCTATCGCAGCACCGCGAGCAGCATCAAGGGCGGGGCAGACACCGATACGCTGAAGGTGTTCGGCGCGGTCACGATGTTCCTCAACAATGCCGACCAGACCAGCGGCGATACGGTCTCGGTCAGCGGGTTCGAGCATGTCGATGCTTCCGGCTCGACTGCGGCAGTGACCGTGAGCGGCCGCGCCGATGTGCGCAGCAGAATCACTGGCGGCAGCGCTGCCGATACGCTCACCGCCGGGGCTGCCGGTGCGGAAATCACCGGTAACGGCGGGGCCGATACTTTGATCGGTGGCACCGGGCAGGACAATTTCTACATCAATTCCGGCGATTTCGTCGCGGGCGAATCGATCAACGGGCAAGGCGACATCGACCAGCTTTACGTCCGCGCGACGACAGACTTCACTGTCGGCACCTTGTCGAACCTCGAGTACCTCAACGCCACAGCGCAAGATGCGCAGGGCAACTATCTCGAGCAAGGCATGACTGTCACCCTCAGCGGTGCGCAGGCAGCCGGGATTGGCACCATCTACGCAAACAACGCCTATTATGGCACCACTGCTGAGGCATTCGTCGTCAACGTGGCGTCGGGCACGACGGTCAATCTCTCGGGCACGGGCTGGGGCAGCTTCGATTCCAGCGACAGCCTCTCCATCAACGGTGCGGGCGGCAACGAAACCATCACCGGGCCAGGCATTTCCAGCGTTATTCACGGCAACGGCGGCAACGACACGCTGAAGGCAGGCAATGGCAGCTACTGGGCCGATGCCATGCAAGTCTTCGGCGATGCCGGCAATGACCGCATCGATTATGGCTATCGCCTCTACAGCACGACACTCGACGGCGGGGCAGACTCCGACACGCTGGTCTACACCTACGGTGAAGGCGTTACCGACGTCATCGACCTTTCGTTGGCAACGGACCAGACCTCCGATGATATCGCCGTGGTCAAGAACTTCGAGAACCTTGACTGGAGCGCAAGCTACTATGGTCTCAACGTCACCGGCAGCAGCGGGGCGAACAACATCATCGGCAGCCAGATCGGCGATGTCATCGATGGCGGCGCAGGTCTCGATGTCATCGACGGCCAGAGCGGCAATGACCTGATCACCTATCGCAGCACCGCAAGCACGATTGGCGGCGGGGCTGATACCGATACGCTGCGGGTACTCGGGGCTGTCACGATCAATCTCAACAATGCCGACCAAACCAGCGGTGATACGGTCACAGTTACCGGCTTCGAGAATGTCGATGCTTCGGGCTCGTCGGTTGCTGTCACGGTGACTGGCCGGAATGATTTCGCAAGTGACCTGATCGGTGGCAGCGCAGCCGACACCCTGACCGCCGGGAGCGGAGGCAGCGGCGCTTACATAACTGGCGGTGGCGGGGCCGATACCCTTATCGGTGCAGCCGGGGATGACGCCTTCTACATCAATTCCGGTGATTTCGCCGCAGGCGAATCGATCAACGGCGGAAGCGGCTACGACCAACTCTACGTCCGCGGGACCACCGACTTTACCGGTGGTACGCTTTCAAACCTTGACTACCTTGAAGCCACTGCGGCCGACGCCAATGGCAACCCGCTTAACCAGGGCATGACCATCACCCTCACTGGCGCGCAGGCGGCCGGTATTGCAAGCATTTACGCTAATACCGCCAACCCATACTCCACTGCGGAGGCCTTCATCATCAACGTCGCGTCGGGCACGAAAGTTGATCTCTCGACGATCAGCTGGCAGTACTTTGATGTCAATCTCGACAGCTTGGCCATCAATGGCGCTGCCGGTAACGAGACCATCACCGCAGCATCCGTTACCAGCGTCCTGCATGGCAATGGCGGCAATGATACTCTGCGCGGTTTTTCATCCGGATACTGGTTCGATAACAGCTCTGTGTTCGGTGACGCCGGGAACGACCGCATCGACTATGGCTATCGCAACTACACCGTCACCCTCGATGGCGGCGCTGATACTGACACGCTGGTGTACAGCTACTTCGAGGGTGCGGTTGACCAGATCGATCTCTCGCAGGCGGCGGATCAGAGCCTTGGTGACTTCACGACGGTCAAGAACTTCGAGAACCTTGACTGGAGCGCGAGCTACTATGGTCTCATTGCCACCGGCAGCAGCGGCAACAACCTGATCATCGGCAGCCAGGTTGGAGATACGCTCACTGGCGGCGCGGGTTCCGACGTGTTCGGGTGGCAAACGCGCGACGGTTACTCTGACACCATCACCGACTTCCTCGCTTCCGCCGACGACCTGCGCTTCGCCGCCAGCGCGTTCGACTTCAACGGTGCCGCATTCGACCAGCGCCTCGCGACAGGGTCTACTGCGGCCGATATCACCGGCAAGGACCTGATCATCTACACCGGCGCCAATCTCGACAGCGTCGGCGATGTCCAGAACTACCTGAACGCGGCAACAGGTGGCAGTGTCGGCGAAGGGGTGTTCATCGTGGGCAAGGACAGCAGCAACCACACCGTGCTGTATCATGCGCTCGATGCGAGCTACACGGTCAACACGAATGTTGTCGAAGTCGCCGATCTCGGCACCCTCACCGGTGCCACGTCGATCCAGCTGGCAGACTTCCTGTTTGTCTGAACATAAGGGGGCTGCACCCGCTGCAGCCCCCGTCTCCCCCATTGCCAAAGCGGCCCTTGCCCGCTAATGGCGCGCTCTTCCGGTGAAGGCTTGCCCTTCGCCTGATTCCGTGCGGGAGGGCGCGCTTGCGCCCGTCTGACCGCTCACTCTGCGGGGCCAGCTGGCTCCAACAGGACGAAAGGAGGCCTCCGTGGCCAAGAAGATTGACGGGTATATCAAACTGCAGGTGAAGGCTGGCGAAGCCAAGCCCTCGCCGCCGATCGGGCCCGCGCTCGGTCAGCGCGGTGTCAACATCATGGGTTTCTGCAAGGAATTCAACGCAGCGACTCAAGAGGTCGAGAAGGGCACCCCGCTGCCCACGATCATCACGGTCTATTCGGACAAGTCGTTCACCTTCGTGACGAAGACCCCGCCGGCCACCTTCCTCATCAAGAAGGTCCTGGGCCTCAAGTCCGGCTCGAAGGAGCCCGGCAAGGTCTCTGCGGGCAAGATCACCCGTGCGCAGCTCGGCGAAGTCGCCGAAATCAAGATGAAGGATCTCAACGCCAACGACGTGGACGCTGCGATCAAGATCATCGAAGGCTCGGCTCGCGCCATGGGCCTGCAGGTTGTGGAGGGCTGATCCGATGAAGGTGACCAAGAACAAGAAGGCCCTCGCGGAAAAGCTGGGCGACAACCAGAAGCTCTACAAGGTTGATGAGGCGATCCAGCTCCTCAAGGACCTCAAGCGCACCAAGTTCGACGAATCGATCGAAGTCGCGCTGAACCTCGGCGTCGATCCGCGCCACGCTGACCAGATGGTCCGCGGCATGGTCACGCTGCCCTCGGGCACCGGCAAGGACGTCAAGGTTGCCGTGTTCGCGCGCGGCGACAAGGCCGAAGCGGCGCTCGCCGCCGGTGCTGACCGCGTCGGCGCCGAAGACCTGCTCGAAGACATGCAGAACGGCAACCTCGACTACGGCCGCGTGATCGCGACGCCCGACATGATGGGCATCGTCGGCCGCCTCGGCAAGGTGCTGGGCCCCAAGGGCCTGATGCCGAACCCGAAGCTCGGCACCGTCACCCCGAACGTCGCTGATGCGGTCAAGGCGGCGAAGGCTGGCCAGATCGAATTCCGCGTCGAAAAGGCGGGCATCATCCACGGCGGCATTGGCAAGATGAGCTTCTCGAACGAGCAGCTGCGCGCCAACTTCGATGCGTTCGTCGATGCCATCGTGAAGGCCAAGCCTTCGGGCGCCAAGGGCAAGTACCTGCGCAAGGTCGGTCTGTCCTCGTCGATGGGCCCCGGCCTCAAGGTCGACGTCGCGGAAGTCCACGGCGGCTGATCCAGCCACATGGCTTGAATACAAAAGGCCGGGAGGGGAAACCTTCCCGGCCTTTTGTGTTTCCAAAGCCCTCTCCCATTACCTTCGGTGGCCTTCGGCTCAGGGGAGAGAGTTGGGAGAGGGGACTGCCTCAGCGCCCTTTCGCCAGCGGCGAGGTATAGGCCGGGTCATGCGCGAAGGGCAGCGGCGCGCCTTCGCGCAGCGCCGCCAGCACTGCCGCAAAATCGGTTCGCGCGCGCCAGCCCAGCTCCCGCTCGGCGAGGCCGGGATCATAGACCCGCCCCAGGCTCTGCGGCAGCTGCCACCCCCGCGCCGCAAACAGCGCCTCCGCATCGGGAAAGCGCTCCCGGATCAGCGCCGCCGCATCCTGCTTCAAGGCCGCCGCATCCGCCTGCGCAAACGGCGGCGGCGCGCTCACCAGATAGAGCCCGAAGCCGACATCGGGTGCCTTCTCCAGTGCCATGACATGCGCGGCCGCCGCATCCTCCACTGTCAGGCGGCGGTGCAGCAGTTCGATCGACTTCAGGTTCTCGCCCAATGGCCGCTTGTGCGTGTCGTCATCTTCCGGGAAAAACCGCGAGGTGCGCAGAACCACGCAGGCCAGCCCATGTTCCGCGGCATGAAGCCGGCACAGCCCCTCCGCTGCCAGCTTGGTCACGCCGTAGATGTTGCGCGGCGCCAGCGGCCCGGTCTGCTCGTCCAGCCACACCGCCTCGGGCGCTTCCTCGCGCCGAATCGCCTCACTGATCATCAGCGAGGTGGTCGAGGTCATCACGAACCGGTCATGCCCCGCCGCGCGTGCCGCCTCGAGCAGGTTGAGCGTCCCCGTCACATTCACATCGACAAAGGTCTGCACCGGATACCGCGCGATATCCGGCTTGTGCAGCGCCGCTGCATGCACCACCGCGTCGATCCCCAGCCCCATCGCCCGGTCCACAACCGCGCGGCTGGCAATCGTGCCGACGACATGCGTTTCCGGCCCGGGCACAGCATCAAGGCCTGTCACCGTGTGCCCCGCAGCCCGGAGCGCCGGGGCGAGGAAGCGGCCGAGCCAGCCGGAGGAACCGGTGAGAAGAACGCGCATCAGAAAACCTCCTTCGCCAGATTCGCCCGCGTATAGCACTCGATCACCAGGCTGATCGCGCGCCCGTCCGCCAGCCGAAGCACCGCCTTGTGCGATAGCACCGTCCCCGCCGGGCATTCCTTGGCGCGCCCGTGCTGGCTGGTCAGCCGTTCGCGGCGGAACCCCAGAGGGCGCACCACCGTACCGAAGGGCGTCCGCGTCGTTTCAAGGGCGGAATTCATCGCCGGGGTGAGCCGCGCGGGGACATACCAGTTCTTCGCGTCCGAAAGCACCGCTCCGCCGCAGCGCAGCCGCACATGGCGAAAGGTAAGCGGCTCGTCATCGCTCACGCCCAGTGCGGCGCGGATCGCCGAGGTGGCTGGCTCGTTCGCCTCGCGGTCGGTCTCCGCCACGATTTGCGCAGGTGATGATATCCGCTGTGCCGCGCACCACTGTGCCAGCGCTGCGGTTGCGCTGTCATTGCTCCCAAGCGTGCGCTCGAAGCGAGTCAGCGTAGGAGTGCAGGCTGCAACGGCGAGAAGCGACACGATCGGGACTACGGTCTGCTTCACACTCACTTCCCGTTCGTGTCGAGCGAAGTCGAGACACCTCGTACCAGTGTCTCGACTTCGCTCGACATGAAACGAGGTTGAGGAGCCGTCATTGCCGGAAGGTCAGATGCCCCCCGGCACCGAAGTCCGGCCAATCGCGGCCAGCCCATCGATCAGCACTTGCGCGCAGGTATCGAGCAGCGCCTGATCGGTCGAACGGATCACGAAGTTCGCGCCGACCTTGCCTTCGCGGAAGAAGGGGTAGCTGCCGATCTGGCACCCCTTATGCGTCTTCTCGGTTTCGCGCAGCAAGTCTGCCACTTCGCTCTCGGCCACCCAGCAGCCGATCGTCGCGGAAAGCAGCGGCAGTCCGCCTTCGAGCGTGCCCGTCAGCCCGTCGAGCATCTGTGCGGTAATCCCCGGCACGCCCGCCATCAGGAACACGTTGCCGACCTGGATCCCCGGCGCGCCCGAGAGCCGGTTGGGGATGAGGTCTGCGCCTTCCGGCACCCGCGCCATGCGCAGCCGCGCCGGATTGATGCCGCCGCGCGTCTCGTAATAGCGGGTGAGCATCGCCTCCGCCTCGGGGTGGATCACCACCGGCACGCCGAGCGCTTCGGCCACGGCGTCCACCGTGATGTCATCATGCGTCGGCCCGATCCCGCCCGTGGTGAACAGGTAATCGTTGCGCGCCCGCAGCGCATTCACCGCTTCGATGATCGCCGCCATGTCATCCGGCACCACGCGCACTTCGCGCAGGCGGATGCCCTGCACCCCCAGCCACGTCGCGACTTGCGCTATGTTCTTGTCATGCGTGCGGCCGGAAAGGATCTCATCGCCCACGACAATGAGCGCGGCGGTCCAGATGCGGGAGGTTTGGGTCATGGGGTGAGCGATAGCGCATTGGGTGCGGCGCGCAATGGGGCTTTGGGGGGGCGTTCAGCAAGGGCAAGCCTCTGCGAAGGGCGCATTCATCACGCACAAGCGTCTCAAGGTGTTCGCTCACCAGGCATTGCAGACGCCTTCAATGCCCATTGCCTCGCCCGTTCTGGAGCAAGTTACGCTCAACCTGGGAAGGCCTACGGGACCGAGAATCTGGCTCGGTACAATCGTGATTGCTGCTGGGAGCGGGTCTGGCAGGTGTACCGCGCTTGGTCCTGCTACCAACCCACTCGGCGCAAGGTTCCTTGCCGAGACGCTCCCTTGCGGCCATCACGCTGATCGAGAGTGAGGGAAAAGATGCCTTGCTAAGGGCGAGCCTGTTGCTTCTTCATAGCCTCAGTTTGAGTTGCTGACCTGATTGGCAATTTCATCACACTTTGAGTCCCCGAGGCGTGCACAATATCGTAGCCAATACAGTGCGACTTTCTTGTTCTGTGGAACACCCTCGCCTAAAGCATAGGAAATGCCGATACTTCTGGCGCAAGAAATCAGATATTTTGAAGATATTCGCGCGCATCGCAAAAAAAGTGAACTGGCAATGGTAGTATTCTTGCTAACACCGTCGCCATTGCTATAATTTATCGCAAGATTAAGCATTGATCTCGGGTCACCACGTTCTGCGGCCATGGAATACCAGTACGCCGACTTTGTGGGATCATTTACGTATTCGCCGTCACCCGAATACATGTCGCCGAGGAACCCCATTGCCTCAACATCGCCCCCTTTCGCCCTGAGGGTCAAGTTCTCGACATAATGCGTTACTCGTTCAGCGCGCTCAGCCGCTCTTTGCTGCTCCCTCTGCTGCTCCGCGGCAGTCGCAAGAGCGGCTTCAGCACTGCTCTGCCGACTTCTCATGGTTGAACCGATGGACACTACCGTGCGCCAACCCATACGATTCTCCGTCTTGAGCGAGCCACGCAAACCCTGCGGACCGCACTGACCATCGAAACGCGACATGCCGCTGGGTTCATGGAAGTTGCAACTTCCGTCACTTACACTCCCGGTCAATACAACCTGTTGGTTCAGGCCCTCGCCATGCAGCGTGAAGATTCCTTTCAACTCGGGTCCGTTGGCTGACACTTGGATTTCAACTCGGCCTTGAACGTCTCGCTGCCTCACCAGTCCGGTCTCGATAACTCCTAAGTTTATCCTGAAACCGCCTGCATTTATGCGCGCAGGTGATCGTTGGACACGACCCACCGTGCCCGCGAATTCACCAGAATAGATCATTTGGCCACGGAAGCCCGTCCCATCATTTCCACCGAGCGAGGATTCTACTTTGTGCCATACGCCTCCAGGAGTTCGACACACTTTGACGGGGGCGGAGGCATCACCACTCATGGCTTGCATGACTTTGCATTCCATTTGGCCGCCATGGTTGGAAACTTGCTCGCCCAGATTTTGCCGTTGAAGTGGTTCCTTCGCGTAAGCGAAACCAGGCCAGAGCGCCAAGAAGAACGCTGTGAATAAACTTGAATAGATTCTCTTTCGCATGGGTCCCGGCCCTATTCGGTCTATTTTCGCTATCGACGCCGTATTCGCGGCGCGCTATAGTGAAACTTCTTCTTTTTTGGCACTGGGGGGGTCCGATGCGCAACCGATTCTTGGCCGCGATGGCATCTTTATGCGTTTTGATGTTGGCTCTTAATCCTGCCCCCGCGTTAGCCAAATGTGGGGGCAGCGGCGGCCAAACCGCTGGCGCTGTAATTGGGGGTATCTTCGGCGCCGTTATTGGGCATAGTGTTGCTGGGAAGGGTGACAAGACTTTGGGTGCTGTGCTCGGCGGTGGCCTGGGCGTCTTCATTGGCAGCAAGATCGGCAAGGCCCTTGATACTTGTGAGCAGGAAAAGATGGCGCGTGCGACCGAAACGGCTCTTAACTCAAAGGCGTCTGGGCAAGCCAATACGCAGACTTGGTCGAGTGAGAGCAGAGAGGACGTCAATGGATCTGTGTCTGCGTCTCCCGCGCAAACATTGGCCGATGGCCGCGTGTGCCGAAACGTGACCCAGGTCAATTACGTTGACGGGCAGGAAATGAAGGATAATCCTAGATTTTGTCGCACTCCCCCGAGTACATCTTGGGCGCCTGCCTAGAGTAGAATTAGGCCGATGAGGTACTTTTATTTCCGCGTTGCGGCCTTGGCTTTTTTGATATTTGGCGACATTGCTCAAGCTCAGACCTCGTATTGTGGCAGTGAGCCACCTGATTCCGCGTTTGCGTACTCCCATTTCAACGATGACCAGATGAACTATTCTGTAATCAGCGCTGGCGGTGCGCGTGTATTGCTAGGTGAAGGTGGTGTTGGAAATCAGGAGAGTGCGCGTCTGGACGCTGCGATACAGCAAGCCGGGAGTGTTGATGAAGTTTGGTTATCGTCGCCCGGCGGAAATCTGGAGCAAGGCGAGGAGATGGGTCGCGTTCTCCGCAAGCGTGGATTGATGGTTCGAGTTCCCGATGGCCACGCCTGCATTAGCGCTTGCACGATCGCGTTTCTAGGTGGGCAAATAAGGGTAGTTGATCCAAAGGCCTATTATGGAATACATATGTTTTCCCTTTACTTTGACCAGTCGGTGGCAGCCAAAGATAAAGTCGCCCTTCAGAAAGAGTTGATTGCCGCAGAAAAAATTCAGCCAGGCGCGTCCGCAATTATCTTTCGGCGTGAGATGATGACGCTGGAGCGATCAACCGCTCAAGGCGCAGCTAAACTGGCCAAGTACCTTGTTGAGATGTCTGCGTCTTTGGATTTCCTGACTGGAATGTTTGGGCAAAAGCAGACTGGCGTATGTTATGTTACCGAACTCGGACTAAAGCGGTACAATATTTCAAACACCGAGTAAAAAAGTTCTCACTAGCTGACCTGGTGTTCAACTGCCTGATCGCAATACCTGACGGCGGGCATGAGGCAAAATGGCTCAATGTGAGCAAGGAAGGCGCGGGAATATGTCGATATTCAGCTTCGTTGGCCAGCGGCTCAGGGCGTCCTGACGAAGCAATGGGTCATTTTATTGATCCGCCCAAGGAAACTGCAAGGTAAATCCTGGGGGGACACTGGCATGGCTTGCATCTCAGGCAGAATTGCACTTGGAAAGGCAACCAGCCGTCTCTGTGCGAATTTCCGCATCATATGTTCACGATTCCAGCGCCCCGAAGGCGCAGTTGATAGGTCCCGACCCTAGATCGCGAACTGGCTGATCTACATTGCGCATAGACAGGGCATGGCACCGGATACGGACTGGCAGTTTCGTCTCTAGCCGGTGCCTTCTTCACAAGGAGACGCGCAGTGTTCAGTCCGCCGGTTCAACCACTCCGCCAGCCTTCGCCGCCACTGTGCCAGTGGCCTTGGCGAAGCGCATGATGCCGTCGTCGAGCGGGTTTTCCTTCAGGTACTTGCGGTCGAACAAGTAGTCCTGATTGAGCCGCCACGGCATCGTCTTGGCGTTTTTCGGCTGGATCGCGAGGCCGCGCTGGATGTAGCCCGAGGAGAGATCGAGCGGGGTGTCCGCTTCGAGCGCGCTTTCGTCGGTCAGCACCGGGGTCGCGCTGTCTGCGCCCACTTTCTTCATGTGGTTGAGCAGGCGGCACACGTAGTCGGAGTCGATGTCCGCACGCAGGGTCCATGAGGCGTTGAGGTAGCCGAAGACTTGCGCGAGGTTGGGCAGGTTCGAATACATGCAGCCCTTGTAGTACCAGCGCTCGTTCATCCGCACCGGCTGGCCGTCCATGCCGAGCGCGATCTTGCCGGCCATGGCGAGGGCGAGACCGGTGGCAGTGACGATCACGTCGCAATCAAGCCGCTTGCCGGACTTGAGCTGGATGCCGGCAGCGTCGATGCGCTCGATATGGTCGGTGACGATCTCGGCCTTGCCCGCCTTCATCGCATGGAACAGATCGCCATCGGGCACGAGGCACAGGCGCTGCTCCCACGGGTTATAGGGCGGGGTGAAGGTGGCCGGATCGTACTTGGGGCCGAGCGCTTCCTGCAGCTTCTTCGTCAGGAAGTCCTTGACCTTCTGCGGCTCGTTGCGGGCGCGCTTGAACACGATGTTCTGCATCGTGACGTTCTTGAAGCGCGTGATCTTGTAGGCGAGCTTTTCGGGCAGGAACTTGCGCAGCGTGTTGGCGATGGCATCGCGCGCCGGGCGGATGGCATACCAGGTGGGTGTGCGCTGGAGCATTGTGACGTGCGCGGCCTTCTGGGCCATCGCGGGCACGATGGTGACGGCGGTTGCGCCCGAACCGATCACGACGACGCGCTTGCCGGTATAGTCGATATTTTCGGGCCAGAACTGCGGGTGGATGATCGTGCCGGCAAAGTCCTCACGCCCCGGGATCGCGGGATCATAGGGCGTGTCGTAGTCGTAATAGCCCGAGCCGAGGTAGAGGAACCGCGCGGTGGTGCGGCTGCGCTGGCCGTCGGCGGCTTCGGTGGTGATCACCCACCAGGCGTGGGCGCTCTCCCAGTTGGCGGAAACGACCTTGGTCTCGAACCGGATATGCTGGCGGATCGCCCGCTCATCGACGATGCGGTTGAGATAGTCGAGGATCGATGGGCCATCGGCGATCGACTTCTCGTGCTTCCAGGGCTCGAAGATGAAACCAAGCGTGTGCATGTCGCTGTCAGAGCGGACGCCGGGGTAGCGGAAGAGGTCCCAGGTGCCGCCGAGCTGGGGGCGGCGTTCGAACAGGGCGTAGCTGCGATCGGGGCAGAGCATCTGCATGTGCGCGGCCATGCCGATGCCGGAAAGCCCTGCGCCGATGATCGCGACGTCGATATCCGGCTGCCCGGAGCGCCGCGTGTCCTCGAAACCCATGCTATCCTCCACCGTTATTGACATACATGATAGCAGTCAGGGGAATGATTGCCAGCATGTTTCAATGCGCGATTAAATGCAGCGATTGCACTCCGGCGGCGAGCGCGACAGAAGGGAAGCCATGCCGATCATCGCCGCGCGCCGCTATACCGAGGGGAAGCCGGATCCCGCCGATCTTGCACTGACGGGCGTGCCGCTGGCCGAAGCGGTGTTGCCGCGCGGGTGCTTCGACTGGATCGGGCTGTGCGATCCGACGCTCGAGGAGATGGAGCGCGTTGCGCGCCAGTTCGGGCTTCATCCCCTGGCGATCGAGGATGCGCTCAACCCGCGCCAGCTGCCGAAGGTCGATATCTATGGCCAGCAGCTGTTCGTCGTCGCGCGCACCGCGATGATGGATCGGGGTGGGGACACGATCACCTACGGGCAGACCGCGATTTTCCTTGGCGCGCAGTTCATCGTGACCGTGCGGATAGGGTCTGCACGTGCGCATGCCGATCTGCGCCGCGCGCTGGAAGCCGATACCGAACACCTCGCCGAAGGCGCGGATTATGTCCTCCACGCCGTGCTCGATTTCATCGTGGATGGGTATCTGCCGATCGCCGACCAGTTCGAGGACGTGGCGCACAGTATCGAGGAATCAGCGATCGACCAGTTCCCCGATCCGACCACGATCCGCCGCATCTTCCGCCTGCGCCGCGAACTCAGGCGGTTCGAGCGGATCATCGGGCCGATGGAGGAGCTGACCCAGCGCCTCGCCGAGGCGGACTTGCCGGTGATCGACCCTTCGGCGCGGATCTGGTTTCGCGACGTGCTTGATCATGTGCGCCGGGCGATGGCGCGGATGGATAGCCTGAAGGAAACGCTTGCGGCGGCGGTGGAGACGGCCGGGCTGCTCGAACAGCACCGGCAGGGCGTGATCACCCGTCAGCTTGCCGCATGGGCCGCCATTCTTGCCGTGCCGACAGCCATTGCCGGCATTTATGGGATGAACTTCGACTACCTGCCCGAACTCCACTGGCGTTGGGGCTATCCGATGGTCTGGGGGCTCATCATCACGATCTGCGGCGGACTGCTGTTGCGGTTCCGGCGGATCGGCTGGCTCTAGCTCGGCAATCGCCAGTCTATCGCGCCGCAACCCTGCTCTTCGAGAAAGGCATTCGCCCGGCTGAAATGGCGGCAGCCGAGGAAGCCGCGATGGGCGGAGAGCGGGCTGGGGTGCGGGGCTTCCAGAATGAGGTGCGGGCCGCCGCTTGTTTCGCGGATGAGCGCGGCCTTCGCGCGGGCGTGGCTGCCCCAGAGGAGGTAGACGCACGGAGACGGTCGCTGGGCGACTGCGCGGATGGCCGCATCGGTAAACGCTTCCCAGCCCTTGCCCTGGTGCGAACCGGCCTGACCGGCTTCGACGGTGAGCACCGTGTTGAGGAGAAGGACTCCTCCCTTTGCCCAGCTATCGAGATAGCCGTGGGAAGGGCGAGGCAGGCCGAGATCGGCTTGCTGCTCCTTGAAGATGTTGAGCAGGCTTGGCGGCACCGGCACACCGGGCCTGACCGAAAAGGCAAGGCCGTGTGCCTGACCGGGGCCGTGGTATGGGTCCTGCCCCAGAATCACGACACGGACCTGCGGCAGCGGTGTCAGCGCAAGCGCAGCAAGGCGCGTGCCGGCTGGCGGGTAGATCTGCTTCCCCGCTGCTTCTTCCGCTCGCAGAAAACCGCCGAGCGTCCGCATGGGCTGGCTGGCGAGGATTTCTGCAAGCGCAGGACGCCAGGTTTCCGGGATTGCTGCGGCTGTCATGACAGGCACGGCCTAGCCGTTTTGCTGCAGTGCGGGAATACCATTTGCAAGGGGGGCGCTCACCTTGCTATCCGCCCTTACGTATCTTTGGTTGTGCGCGTGGGGATTCCGTTATGAAGATCGCAATGGTGGGCTCCGGCTACGTCGGACTGGTTTCGGGTGCCTGCTTCGCCGATTTCGGCCATGATGTGGTCTGCATCGACAAGGACGCCGGCAAGATCGCACGGCTGGATGCCGGCGTGATGCCGATCTACGAGCCGGGACTTGCCGAACTTGTCGGCACCAACGTGCAGGCCGGACGCCTGTCGTTCTCGACCGATCTGCCTTCCTCGATCGCCGGTGCGCAGGCGATCTTCATTGCAGTGGGCACGCCATCGCGGCGCGGCGATGGCCATGCCGATCTTTCCTACGTCTATGCGGTGGCGCAGGAAATCGCCGATAGCCTGACCAATCCGGCGGTCATCGTGACCAAGTCGACCGTTCCGGTCGGCACGGGTGACGAGGTTGAGCGAATCATTCGCGAGCGCGCGCCCGATGCCAAGTTTGCCGTGGTCTCCAACCCCGAGTTCCTGCGTGAAGGCGCCGCGATCGGCGATTTCAAGCGCCCCGATCGCATCGTGGTCGGTGCCGAGGAGGAATGGGAGCGCGGCGTGATGAGCGAGGTTTATCGCCCGTTGTTCCTCAACAAGGCACCGCTGCTGTTCACCGGTCGCCGGAGTTCGGAACTCATCAAGTACGCCGCCAACGCGTTTCTCGCGACCAAGATCACCTTCATCAACGAGATGGCGGACTTGTGCGAGAAAGTGGGCGCCGACGTGCAGGATGTTGCGCGCGGGATCGGGCTCGACAACCGCATCGGCTCCAAGTTTCTCCACGCCGGGCCGGGCTATGGCGGCAGCTGCTTCCCCAAGGACACGCTGGCACTGCTCAAGACGGCGGAAGACTATGCGAGCCCGGTCCGGATCGTCGAGGCGGTGGTGCGCACCAACGATAGCCGCAAGCGGGCGATGGGCCGCAAGGTGATCGAGGCGATGACCGAAGCCGGCGTTGGTGAAGCCCGCGGCAAGCGGATTGCGCTGCTGGGCCTGACTTTCAAGCCCAACACCGATGACATGCGCGATGCGCCCTCAATCGCGATCGTGCAGGCGCTGCTTGATGTCGGTGCGGAAATCGTTGCCCACGATCCGGAAGGGATGGAGGCAGCAGCGCCGCTGATGCCCGAAGTGACCATGGCCAAGAACGCCTATGAGGCGGTGACCGGCGCGGATGCCGTTGTGCTCGTTACGGAGTGGGACGCGTTCCGCGGCATCGACCTCGAGCGCGTGGGGCAGCTTGTGAACAGCCGCGTGCTGGTCGATCTGCGCAACGTCTATGACCCGAGCGAGGTGCGCGCCGCCGGATGGCACTACAGCAGCGTCGGACGGGTGTAGCGCCGGGCCTGGGGCCGATTCCCGCGCTTGCCGCCACCGCCCCGAAAGCCTAAGCGGGGCGGATGGCTGTTTACTTTCACGAAGAAGACCTGCCCGAGGGTGTGCTTGCGCCCGGACCGGTCGCTGTCGATACCGAAACGATGGGGCTCATCACCACGCGCGATCGGCTCTGCCTGCTGCAGATTTCCGATGGGCATGGCGACGAGCACCTCGTGCGGTTTGCTGCGGGAAGCGACTATGCTGCGCCCAATCTGCGCGCGGTGCTCGCCGATCCGGCGCGGCTGAAGCTGTTTCATTTCGCCCGCTTCGATCTTGCCGCGATCCACTACTACCTCAAGGTGATGGCAACGCCGGTGTTTTGCACCAAGATCGCCTCCAAGCTGGTGCGCACCTACACCGACCGGCATGGCCTGAAAGAACTGGTGCGCGAATTGCTGGGCAAGGAAATCTCCAAGCAGCAGCAGTCGAGCGACTGGGGCGCGCCCAGCCTCAGTGATGCGCAGCAGGATTATGCTGCGTCCGACGTGCGCTATCTTCATGCGATGCATGGCATCCTTGTCGACCGGTTGGCCCGCGAAAGGCGTACCGACGTGGCGCAGGCCTGCTTCGAGTTCCTGCCGACACGGGCCCTGCTCGACATCGCCGGCTGGGCCGACCGCGACATCTTCAGCCACGAGTGAGGGCTTGCAGGTGACGCTGACGGGGAATCCGGCACGATGACGCAAGGGGCGGACAACCTGCGAGGGCGCCGCCAGGTGGTTGCGGCACCCGGCGGCTTTCACGACCGCATGGTGCGGGCGTTGGCGGTAGGCTTGCCCGCGCTGATCGGCGCGCTGCTTGCGGTGCTGGTGATCGCGCCATTCTCGCCGCGCGGGGAAATCAGCTTCCTCCTCGATCGCAACAAGGTGGCGATGGTGAACGACCGTCTGCGCGTCGTGAGCGCGATGTACCGGGGGCAGGACGATTCGGGGCGGAACTTCTCGGTTACGGCGGGCAGCGCGGTCCAGCATTCGGAGACGCGTGACGAAGTCGAGATGCGCGACATCACTGCGAGGGTCATGCTGAACGATGGACCGGCGAGCCTGACGACGGGCGAAGGCGTCTATGACTTTGCCAAGCAGAAGATCGACGTGCCCTCGCCGGTCAATTTCGAGACCTCCGACGGATATCGCATGGTAACCGCCGGGGCCGATATCGACATCGCCAAGCGCCGCCTCGTCAGTCAGGGGCGCGCCGAGGGGCGCATTCCTGCTGGCACTTTCTCTGCCGACAGGATAAGCGCGGACCTTGAAGCGAGGACGATCACGCTCGATGGCCACGCCCGCCTGACGATGGAGCCCGGCAAGCTGAAAATGCCATGACCACGCTGATCGAAGCCTTGAAGGCCGGACGGCCCCTGCGATCGCTTGCGATCGGCTTTGCGGCAAGCGCCGCGTTGGCGGCTGGCGCCCAGCACCTTGGTGCGCAGGCGATTGCCGCGCATAACAGCAAGGCGCCGGTGAACTATGCGGCCGACCGGATCGAATTGCAGGACAAGCAGAATCGGGTCGTGCTTTCGGGCAACGTCGATATCACGCAGGCTGGCCTCACAATGCGCGCGGCGCGCACCACGGTGGCATATACCGATGCGGGCAGCCTGCAGATCCAGCGGATCGATGCAGCTGGCGGCGTGGTGGTGACGCGCGGCAATGAACGCGCGAGCGGTGATGTCGCGGTCTACGATTTCAACGCCAAGATCATCACGATGGCCGGCAACGTCGCGCTGCGGCGCGGATCCGATACGCTGAATGGCGGGCGGCTGGTGATCGACCTCAATACGGGCATCTCGAATATCGACGGACGCTCGTCCGGCGGCATGTCGGCCGCCGCGTCGGGCGAGCCTGCGCGATCCGGTGGCCGGGTAAGCGGAAGCTTCAGCGTTCCGAAGTAAGGCCGGCAACGGGTCTGACGGACGCGTGATTGCGGTTCGATCGGCCTGGTGCAGCATGACATATCGGGCTCGGATTCTCTTTTGCGATTGCGAAGAGCTCGTCGGATTATCCAACAAGCACGAACCACTGTGGCGAACGGGCAGGACTGCGTCCGTTCGGGTTGCGAATGCAATCCCAGGGCGCCTCCTGGTCGCTGGCTTTCTCTGGAGCGATCAAGGCAGCGGGCATTGCCAGCCCGCTGCATAACCTTGTTTGGAATCGAAATCCGGGTGCGGCAGAACGCGCCAGAGGCAGGCCACGGTCCAGGGTAGCAATACCTAATGGTTAACAGACTTGCAATAAAGTACCAAATAGGTTATCTCCTGATCTGTCCACTGCACAATCTGGAGTCGCCGATGCCCAACGATGTCTTATCGCCCGCCGGATATACCCCAACCTTCGCGGTGAGCTTCTCCGATGGTGCAAGCGGTGCGCAGCTCGTTGCCAACGGTTCTCCGCTGCCGGTAACCCCGGTGGTGGCCAACAAGCCGGCGCCGCTCGGCGGGACAACATCCTCGAGCGCCACTTTCGGGCCGTTCGCTCCGGCTGCCGGTCAACCGGTCGTGATCTCGCTGTCCGGAACGTGGACCGGGACTGTGTCTCTGCTCCGTTCCATCGACGGGGGGGCAACGCGCCTGCCGGTGACGATGGGCGGCCGTACCTGGGGGCAATTCTCGGCCAACGTGTGCGAACCCGTCTGGGAGGAGGCCGAGGCCGCAGCCGGCCTTTATCTCGATGTCGCGCTGCAATCCGGAACGGTCACGTACCGCCTCGCGCAGTAGCATCCCTGCCGGGGGCGCCGGCCCCGCACATCCTTCGATCCACCAAGCCAACATCGAACCGGCACCGAACCGACCGGCGCGCCGCTGTGCGCGCCGGCGTGGGGCGTCATGTCGGAACGACCCGCGCGCGCCGCGCGCCAGCGCCCGCCAGAGGAGCCGCAAAATGCCCACGGACATGATCAGCCGATCCATCGCTACCGCCGCTTTCGCCAGAACGGGCGATCCCAATCCGATCCGGCTCACCAGCATGCTGGGCGGCACCATTCTGCCCAACGAGACGGCCGGTCTTGCGAGCGCGATCTCGCAGATGAACAGCCTTCGCCGCCCGCTGCTGATCGACCGCAGCATCAACATCACGGGCTGGTCGACGATCAACGGCTACTGCGCCATCTCGTGCGCGGATGACGCGCTGATCAACTTCATGGGCAGTGCAAACGGCTTTCGCGCGCGCAACAGCTTTACCGCTGTCGGATCGTGGACCGCGGCCCCAGCGCTGGCGCAATGGCCTGCCTCGACCGGCAGCTTCGTGACCGCGCTCACGGTGGACGCGGCGACATACGCAGCCCTTGCGGCCGGCGATCACGTCTATCTCTCGGACAGCGTGAACAACACGTTCTCGTACTTCAATGGCGTGAGCACGACGAACTACACCAACCTCGCCGAGATCGCGATGGTGCTGGCCAAATCGGGCGGAAACACGGTGTTTCTCGACCGGGTTCTCGGCGAGTGGAACCTCTACAGTACCGCCGGGTCCGTGGCCAAGCTTGGCGACAACCTGTGTGTCCTCAACCTCAACATCAAGGGCGAGCAGAACACCACTCGCGACCTCGTTCGCGTGGAAGGCTATGTGGGCCCGGACATCGACGTGCGGATCGACAGCAACTCCTCGCGCGGCGTGATGCTGCTTTCCTGCATGGGCGGGCGGGTTCGCGCCAAAGTCCGGGACCTGCGCGACGATGAGGCCAACAACTCGTTCGGCTATGGCGTGTGCGCTGCCGCGGCGACGACGGACTGCAAGATCGAGGTGCATGCGCGCAACGTCCGCCATGCCTATTCGGACATCATTGTCGGGACGGCAACCGGACTGACGCAGCCTTTGACGTTCAGCGGCGGCGTGGTCAGGCGCATTGCGGTGACCGGCGAAGGCATTTCGTGCAGCGCAGCCACCTGGGACACCCATACCCACAGCGATCAGGTGCGCTTCGAGAATATCAAGGCGTACGGCACCCACAATGAGGATCCCGGCCAGCCGAGCAGCGGGCTCAATTGCGCCGTGCAGGTGCGCGGCACCAATGTTACCATCGACGGGCTGGAAACAAACCTGCAGGTGGGGGTGCGCTACAGCGTCGTCGCCGCGCGCAACAGCCGGCTCGAGATCACCAATTTCCGCCATCGCAGCACGCTTGTCGGTACGCCCAATGCGGCCAGTTCGCTCATTTCGTTCGCTGGCACGACCTTCAGCGGATCGGGCGCGCACAAGGTCAATATCCGCAATTCGCTGGTGCACAACATGGTCTACAGCGGAGCCGGCTGGAACTTCGTTTCGTTGCACAACTCGGAAGTGGACATGAGCACGAGCAGTGCCGGCTGGCCCGGCAACGTATCGGGCAATACCGGCTGCATGACCGAGTACATCAACACGACGGTTCGCAGCCCTGCGTCGATGAACGTTTCGACGTCGCTGGTCTTCGACGGCGGCAAGATCGCCATGGCGACGCTGAATGGCTTCAACCTGACAGATGGGGCCGTTGTGAAGGCACGCAATCACGGGATCGAGATCACCGGGGGTGGCGCGATCGCCAACAGTGCCTATGCCTTTACCTCCATCGCGAGTGGTGCGGTGGCGTTCAGCTATGCCGGGGTGTGGGTCGATGACGCCCGGCCCGAGCACAGCGTGAAGCCCTTCGCCAACCTTTCATCGGGCGGCACTGTCACGATCAAGGATCTCTCCGTGCCGGGGCAATACAAGGGCGTGGCATCCCGCGGTGATGCCGATGCTTCGGTCCGCGCAGGCCGTGACCGCATGTTCCAGCGATTCTCGACAGCCCTGACGGCGGACCGCACGCTGACGCTGGAAACCATCGATGCCGATGATGGCGACGAGTTCGAAATCTTCCGGCCCGCCGGCGGCGCCTTCAATCTGCTGGTCAAGCAGGGTTCGAACACCCTTGTCACGCTCCCGCAAAATGGTTCCTGCAGGGTGGCGTTTGATCAGTTGAACACCAACTGGCGGGTGACCAGCAAGGGCGTGATCGCCTGAACCAGCCGGGGCTTCCGGAACCGGGAAACGGGCCGGCTCCGGGGAGCCGATTCGAAAAAACCAAGGTGGCGGAACTTCGGTTGGCAGCGGCTGACCGAAGCCGTCTTCGCACCGGATTGGTTCAATTGTGCAGGTGCTGTATTAATTTGATGCACCGCGGCATGCGCTGGTTGACTATAGCGGGGAAAGCTTGGATATACTCGAACGCATAGTGATCCTACAGTTCCCGTTCGTTAGCGGGAACGACTGCTTTTTGCGCGGGAAGCGTACGATATGGATGTTTTCGGCCTCGGTTCGCTCAGGCTTTCCCGCAAGGTGTGCCAGCTGACCCGGACGCGGTAGCTGCGATGCAGCATGAATGAAATGCCGCGAAGCGGAATCTCACCGACCTGATGTGCGATGACTTGTTTGGGGAGCAGCAATTGACTGGCAAGAAGGTAGCGTTGATCACGGGCGTAACCGGGCAGGATGGTTCCTATCTGGCCGAGTTGCTGCTCGAGAAGGGCTATGAAGTTCACGGCATCAAGCGCCGTGCTTCGCTGTTCAACACGCAGCGCATCGATCACATCTATCAGGATCCTCATGCGCCCTCGCCGGACATGAAGCTCCATTACGGTGACCTCACCGACACCTCGAATCTCACCCGCATCATCCACGATGTGCAGCCGGACGAGATCTACAATCTCGGCGCGCAGAGCCACGTGGCGGTGAGCTTTGAAGCGCCCGAATACACCGCTGACGTCGACGCGATCGGTACGCTGAGGCTGCTGGAGGCGCTGCGCTTCCTGGGCCTCGAGAAGAAGACGCGCTTCTATCAGGCTTCGACCTCGGAGCTCTATGGCCTGGTGCAGGAGATCCCGCAGCGGGAGACCACGCCGTTCCATCCGCGCAGCCCCTATGCGGTGGCCAAGATGTACGCCTACTGGATCACGGTGAACTACCGCGAGGCCTATGGGATGTATGCGTGCAACGGCATCCTGTTCAATCACGAGAGCCCGCGCCGCGGCGAGACGTTCGTGACCCGCAAGATCACCCGCGGACTGAGCAACATCGCTGAAGGTCTCGAGAATTGCCTCTTCATGGGCAACATCGATGCGCTGCGCGACTGGGGGCATGCCAAGGACTATGTGCGGATGCAGTGGCTCATGCTGCAGCAGGACGATCCGCAAGATTACGTCATCGCGACCGGTGTGCAGTATTCTGTGCGCGAGTTCATCACCTGGTCGGCCGGACACCTTGGCATCACGTTGCGCTTCGAGGGCAGCGGGATCGACGAGGTCGGGATCGTCGAGTCGGTCAGCGGTGATCTTGCGCCGGCCGTATCGCCCGGCGATGTCGTCGTACGTATCGATCCGCGCTATTTCCGTCCGGCCGAAGTCGAAACCCTGCTGGGCGACCCCTCCAAGGCCAAGCAGCAACTGGGCTGGGTGCCGGAAATCAGCGTGCAGGAAATGTGCCGTGAGATGATCGCCGAGGACCTCAAGACCGCGCAGCGTCACTCGCTTCTCAAGCGGCACGGGTTCGAATTGCCCGTCTCGCTGGAATCCTGACATGCGGGTCTATGTTGCTGGACACCGCGGCATGGTCGGCGGCGCCATCAGCCGCAAGCTGACCGAGCGCGGTGCCGAAGTCGTGACACGCACCCATGCCGACCTCGATCTCACGAGTCAGGCCGATGTGCGCGACTTCTTTCAGGACGAGAAGATCGATGCCGTGGTTCTGGCAGCGGCCAAGGTGGGCGGCATCTATGCCAACAACACCTATCCTGCCGACTTCATCTACGAAAACCTGATGATCGAGTGCAACGTGGTCCATCAGGCTTTTGCGGCCGGGATCAGCAAGCTGCTGTTCCTTGGCTCATCGTGCATCTACCCCCGTGCCGTTGCCCAGCCGATGCGCGAGGAAGCGCTGCTGACCGACGTGCTCGAAGCCACCAACGAGCCCTATGCGATCGCCAAGATTGCCGGGATCAAGCTCTGCGAAAGCTACAACCGCCAGCACGGTACCGACTATCGCAGCGTGATGCCGACCAACCTCTATGGCCCCGGCGACAACTTCCATCCGGAAAACTCGCACGTGATGCCGGCGTTGATCCGCCGCTTTCATGAAGCGGCGCGGCAAGGGCTGGAAGAAGTGGTGATCTGGGGCACGGGTACGCCGCGGCGCGAGTTCCTCCATGTCGACGATATGGCGGAAGCCTCGCTGTTCGTGCTGGATCTGCCGGACGACATTTATGCGGCCAACACCCAGCCCATGCTGAGCCACATCAATGTCGGCTATGGCGAGGACGTTTCGATCGCCGAACTCGCTGCAATGATCGCCGAAGTGACCGGTTTTCGCGGCCGGATCGCTTACGATACCACCAAACCGGACGGCACGATGCGCAAGCTGATGGACTCCGGCCGCCTCAGCGCGATGGGCTGGAAGCCGCGCGTATCGTTGCAGCAGGGGCTGGCCGAGACATACCGCTGGTATCTGGCGCATGTCGAGGGTGATGCCCCGGCCGAAATCCGGGTCTGAGGACTAAGCATGGGTTCGAGCACTCCCCAGTACCGTGTCGACGTTGACGGCTTTCCGATCGACGTGGATCCTCACGAGGAAATCCTCGCAGCGATGGACAAGGCCATCCGCGAGCGTTCACCGGGCCACTACATTTCGATCACCAATACCGAATCCCTCTATCATGCGCGCAGATTGGCGAGCCACGGGAAGTTCATTCGCGGCTCGGACTACTCGCTGTGCGACGGTGTCGGGGTCATCGCCGCAGCCAAGGCTGCGGGCGATTCGATTAGTCGCTACAACGGGCCGATCCTGCAGCTTGACGCATCGGAATACGGTGCGACGCGGGGATGGCGCCATTTCTATCTCGGCGGACGGGACGGGTCTGCGGAGGAAATGGGGCGGCGGCTTGGCGAACAGTTTCCCGGGCTCATCGTCTGCGGGATCTACGAGCCGCCCTTCCGGCCGCTGACGGCCGAAGAGCGCAGCGCGATGATCCGTCAGATCCGCGAATCCGAGGCGGACATCGTCTGGGTCGGACTGGGGCTGATCAAGCAGGAAGCGATGATCGCCGATATCAAGGATGAGGCCGGCGTGCCGTGGATGGTGGGTGTCGGCGCGTCGTTCGATTACCACTCCGGCCGTGTGCCGTGGGCGCCGCTGATCCTGCGCAAGCTGGGGCTCGAGTGGCTGTTCCGCCTGATCGTGCAGCCCAAGCTGCGCGCCAAGCGTTATTGGTGGTCAGGCGTGTGGATGCTCGGTGCGATGGTGCGCGGCACTGCGGGCAGGGTGTCCGGCGGCGGCAAGCGCCGCGGCTGAGGGTTTGGCCCCTTTGTGCGGGCCGGGAATCGAGATTGCAGAAGGGGAATCCGGATGGTTCGCGTTGCACTGGTAGGATTGGGCAAGATGGGCATATCCCATCAGGCCATCCTGAATTCGACGTCGGGCATCGAGCTCGTCGCAACGTGTGATTCCACGCCGCTCGTGGCGTCGGTAATGGGGCGCTATACCAAGGCGCGCAGCTATTCCGACTACGCCGAGATGCTCGCGAAGGAGCCGCTCGATGCGGTCGTGATCGCAACGCCGCCCAAGGCGCACGTTCCCATGGTGGAGGCGGCGATCGCCAAGGGTCTCGCCATTTTCTGCGAAAAGCCTTTCGTGCTGGAAACCGCGGACGGCATCGCGCTCGCCAAGGCAGCTGAAACGGCGGGTATCGTCAACCAGGTGGGGTATCACTACCGGTTCGTGGGCTCGTTCGTGCACGTGAAGTCGCTTGTCGATGCGGGCATCCTCGGCCGCATCCACCACGTGACGGCCGAAGCCTATGGTCCCGTCGTGCTGCGCCCCAAGACGGGCTCCTGGCGCGGCAGCAAGCAGACGGGCGGCGGCGCGCTTTATGACTACGCAACCCACGCGCTCGACCTGCTCAACTACTGCGTCGGCCGGCCCGACACTGTGCTTTCGGCATCGCTGGGCTCGGTCTTCTCCGAGGAAGTCGACGACGAAGTCTATGCCCTGATGGGGTATGATGACGGCATGACCGCGACGCTGCAGGTCAACTGGAGCGACGAATCGTATCGCAAGATGTCGACCAAGCTCACGCTCTACGGCACGAAGGGGAAGATCATCGCGGACCGCCAGGAAGTGCAGGTCTACATGCGTGAACCCCGGCCCGATCTCGGCCTCAACCAGGGCTGGAACGTGCGCTACACGACCGAGCTGACCGAGCCGGTGGACTATTATCTGCGCGGCGAGGAATACTCCGCCCAGATCGAGCACTTCGCACGGCACGTCGCTGCCGGTGACAAGGCCACGCGCAGCACATTCGCCACGGCGGTCGAGGCGGACATGACCGTCGACGCGATCCGTGCGGCTGCGACGCGCGATGCAATCCGGATCGACGATGGAGAGATGGTCGCCGCTTCAACGCAGACCAGAGCGCGGCCACGGACCGGCCTCGCCCGCCTTTTCGGCAAGTCGCAGTAAGCCGGTCCAGGGGAAGACGAGCAATGGAAAGAATTCTCTTCGGCGATAACCAGTTCTTCGGCGTGAACCACATGTCCGAGGAAAAGGCGCGTGCGCAGGCCATGCGTTTTCAGGACATTCGCGAGATCATCAAGACGCTCGACAATGCCTATGACGCGGGCATTCGGGTGTTCATGTGCACCACGCACGAGCGCGTTGGCGAGGTGTGTGATCACTTCCGCGCCAATCCGGACCGCTACCCCGGTTTCCAGTTCTACCCGTGCATGCCCTACGCGCACAAATACGCCAACGCGGTGACCGAGTACGGGATGACCGGGGCGCTTTCCAAGTTGCTGCCCGGCGAAAGCAAGATCGGATCGCTGCTCAAGGGCGGTCTCTCGCTGGCGCGCATGGACATGGAAAGCCTCGCTGGCATGCTGATCGATGCCGAGATGCAGATGTTCCACGGCCTCAGCACGCCGATCATTTTCATCCAGAACGTCGTGACCGACCTCATTCTCGGCCTCGGTGCTTATGATGCTTTCCGCATGTTCGCGGATCACGTGAAGGCAAAGTACAACGCGGAGCCGGGCTTCATCACGATGAACCTGCCGCGACTGCTCGATGTGCTCGAAGGTATCGGGATCGAGAACCCGATCATCTGCGCGAACATCAACAAGATCGCGTTCCGGACGGCGGGCGGCCTCGACAACTACGAGAAGACCATCGCCGAGCGCAAGTTCCGCCCGATCGCGATGTCGATCTTCGCTTCCGGCGCGATCCCGGCGGCGGAGGCGGTCGAATATGTCTGCGAGCAGAAGAACATCGAAGCGCTGCTTTTCGGCGCTTCTTCGGCGGGCAACATCAGAAACACGGTCGACCTGATCAACAAGTACGATGCGCAGTTCGGGCGCGGTGGCGCACCGGCCGCAGTATCACCGCAGGTGAGTGCCTGAGACATCGGTTCAGGGGACAGCGAACTTGAAACGCGTCTGCTTCATCTATCCGCCGTCGTACCACTATCGGCGGCCGTTTCATGAGCGCTTGCGGGAGATCCTGCGTGAAGCGGGCGTGGACTACGTTGTCTACTACTCGCACCTCGGCAAGCGTGACCGCTTCAAGAACGATACTGTGGACATCGAGTGGGGGCGGTGCGTGCCGCTCACACGGTTTTCCGGTCAGGAATACCAGCACGTCCTGCTGGAGGCGAGCGGCTATGACCTCGCCATCGTCCAGCAGGAGAACAAGCTGATGGTGAACTATGGCCTGCTCGCCTTGTCTCGCCTGCGCGGAAACAAGGTCGCCTATTTCGGGCACGGCCGCAATTTCCAGTCGCGCAATCCGGATGGTGCCGGGGAGCGCTTCAAGCAGTTCTGGGCAACGAAGGCGGATTGGTGGTTCGCCTATACTGATGAGACACGCCGCCACGTTGAATCACTGGGCTATCCCAGCGAACGGATCACCGTCTTCAACAATGCGGTCGATACCACGGAACTGCGCCAGCAGGTGGCGGCGGCGGACGAGGGCCGGCTTGAAGCTTTGCGCCGGCAGTTCGGCATCGGTCCCGGTCCGATCGGTGTGTTCATCGGCAGCATCTACCCTGACAAGCGCATGGGCTTTCTGGTCGAGGCGGCGGACCTTATCCGCTCGCGCGTGCCGGACTTCGAGTTCGTGGTTATCGGCGGTGGTTCCGATTTACCGTTGACCGAAGAGCTGGCCCGGACGCGGCCATGGATGCACGTGATGGGACCGCGCTTCGGGCAGGAAAAGGTCGATCTGATGTGCATGGGGCATGTCTTCCTCATGCCCGGCCTGATGGGCCTTGCCATCCTCGATGCCGGCGTCACCGGCCTGCCGATCGCGACAACCGCGTTTCCGTGGCATAGCCCGGAGATCGCCTATCTCGAGCCAGGCGTGAACGGACTGCTGGTTGCGGATTGGCAGAATTCTCAGGCCTACGGTGATGCGGTGGCCGATCTGCTGCTCGATCCGGCAAGACGATCGGCCATGGCGGACGAAGCTCGGGCCATGGCCGATCGCTATTCCATCGAGCAGATGGCGCAGCGTTTTGCCGCAGGTGTGTTCAAGGCCCTCGGGACCTGATCCGATGCGAGGGGCGCACGCGATCCCTGGCGATCTCCTGCGGCATCGTCGCTCAGAACGGGCACCTGCCCGGCGGGGCCTGATCGATAATGCGATTGCCGGACATCCGGACCATCTGCGTGGCGCGCGACTGACGTTCTTCGAGCAGATTGGGGACCGCCGGGTCGAGTTGGATCGTATTGTCGGCAAAGACATTGCCAAGCATGTCGCGCTTGGGCTGGTGCGAGTTTGCCTGGTTCAGGAGCGCCGCGCGCAGGCCGCGGGCGTTGATCCAGTTGCCGGTGATCTTGTTGTTGCGCCCGCCGTGAATGTGCATGCCGAAGAGACCTGGCCCAGCGACGCAATTGTTCGTGACCGTGACGTTGGACTCCCAATCATCGAGATAGATGCCGCGTCCCTTCGAGCTTTGCGGGCCGAAGTCGTTGATGATGTTCCCGGTGATCTGCGAGCCGCTGTTGGTGCCGCGCCCACCGAGGTAGATCGCGCCGCAGTCGGCAACTTTCTTGCAGGTGTGCTCGACGCGGTTGTCGGCAATCCTGATGCGCACACCGGATTGCCCATAGTTCGAGAAGACGCCGATGCCGATGTAGCCGGTATCGCTCACGGTATTGCCGGTGATCGCAAGGTCCTTGATGTTGCCGGATACGAAGATGCCGCCCTGGCTCCAGGCGTCAGAGGTGATCCGCGAAACTGCCAGACCAGAAATGGTGACCCGCGCGGGATCGACGAGGTTGATTCCCTGCTTGGCGAAATCGCTGATCGCGAAACCGGCGAAGGAAGCGTCCCGAACGCTCGATCCATGGATCGCATAGGGCACTTTGCCCTGCCCGGTGAGAGCTGCGTTCGGGCCGCCGAGCCACGACGTGCCCGAGTCCGCCGGCCCGAGTTCGAGCGGTCCATCCATGACGAACTTTCCGTCGAGATGAACGGTGCGGGGGCTGGGCAGCTGGCGCGCGATATCACGCGCGCGGGCAAGCGAGGAAACGGCAGTTTGCGGGCTGCGCCCATCACCCGAGGCATCGCCATCGGATCGGACGTAGACATGGGATTCCTCAGCGATGGCTGGGCTTGCCAGGAACAGAACGGCGGTCACAAGCAACATATGGCGATAAATCACAGCGCTTCCCTCGATTGGCTTGTGGTCCCGGCGATGGTGCATCGCACAAGCATCCTTAACCTGCCTTTGACGGCACCGCACGAGGCTTTCTCCCATTCCATGCCTGTGATACCGCCCCCCTATGCTGCTTGATCTCGAAGATTCCCAGGTCGCCGGACCGCTGGAAGAAGATGTCGTGATCATCGGCGGCGGGGCTGTCGGCCTGTCGATGCTGGCCGACCGCGTCCGGCGCGGCGAACGGACGCTGCTGATCGAGGCGGGCGGAGCGGGGCTCGAGAATCGCTCGCAGGATATCGTGCGCTCTGCCCGGTCCACCGGGCAGCTGCATGAGGGCGTCCATATCGGCCGGTTCCGCCTGCTTGGCGGCACAACGCATTTCTGGGGCGGCCAGCTCGGCCGCTTCGATCCCATCGTGTTCGAGCCGCGGGCGCAGTGCGACGGGCTGGGCTGGCCTTTCACCCGCGCAGACGTGGATCCGTGGTACGACGCCGCGAACACGCTGCTCGGCATGGATGCGGCGATTTCCGACGATGCGGGGGTCTGTGCCAAGGCAGGGGCGCAACTGGCGGACGACCCGGGGCTCGATTACTTCTTCACGCGCTGGCTCAAGGAACCGAGCCTTGCCGTCCATTATGCGCAGGACATCGCCTCGCCGCTCGCCACCGTTCTGCTCCATGCGAACTTCGTGGGCTTCGCGCCGCTGCCAGATGGACGGCACGAGGCTGTCGTCCGGACGCTCGGCGGCAAGGAAGTGCGCGTGCGTGCGCGTGCGTTCGTTCTGGCTTGCGGCACTTTCGAGATCGTTCGGATGCTGCAGCAGCCCTATGTCAGCGGGGAAGCGGCGCCATGGAACGCCAACCCCTGGCTGGGGCGCGGCTACTATGACCATATCGACGTGATTGTTGGCACTGTCAGGGTTGCAGATCGCAAGCGCTTTGACAGCCTGTTCGAGAACGTCTTTCTCGGCGGATACAAATACAATCCCAAGCTGAAGCTCAGCGAGGCCGTGCAGCGCAGGGATGGGCTGCTGCAGGCATGCGGTGCGTTCATCTTCTCGACTTCCTACAAGGAAAATGCCGAGAATCTCAGGCACTTCATGCGCAGTCTGCGGCGGGGGAAGCTGCCGGCGAACTGGCGCGAGCTGCCACGCCATTTTATCGGCGTAGCGCGTGTCGCCTTGCCGATGGTGGTGCGCTATCTGCGCTCCAACCGGGCGTTTCATCCGCGCAATGCGGCGATCCAGCTGCGCGTGACGACCGAACAGGTGCCGGTTGCTCAATCGGCGATCACCCGCGGGGACGAACGCGATGCCCTGGGGCTGCCGGTCCTTTCGCTGAATTGGACGGTTGATGGCCGGGAAATCGAGACGGTTGCCGCCTGCGCCGAGAACATCCGCGATCTGCTGGCACGCGAAGGCATTGCAACGGTCGATCTGGATGCCCGGATCACGGCACGCGACGCAGCCTTGCTGGAGGAAGGCGACGACACCAATCACCAGATGGGCGGCGCGCGAATCGGTGCGGACCCGGCTACCGGGGTGGTTGATCCGGATCTGAAGGTCTTTGGCACGGATGACGTATACGTCGCAGGTGCCGCTGTATTTCCGACCTCCGGCTTCGTGAACTGCACGTTCACCGCGATCGCGCTGGCCTTGCGCCTGAACCAGAAGCTGCGAGCCGCGCATGGATGAGATCGTGCTCGCCAATGGCCGGCGGACGACCCGTATCGCCTTCGGCTGTGGCGGCCTTGGCGGCTCGACCGGCTGGACCCCATCACGCAAACTGCTCACAACCGCATGGGACGCCGGCATTCGCCATTTCGACGTAGCGCCCTCCTACGGGTTTGGTGAGGCTGAGCAGTTTCTGGGCCGTGCCATCAAGGAATTCGGCAGCGCTGCGACCGTCACGACGAAAGTCGGCATCGGTCGGGGCAGTCGGCCCGGGCGCCTTGGGCAACTTGTGCGGAGCACCGCGCGTGTCGGGCTGGCGGCGGTTCCAGGATTGCGCCGCAAACTTGGCAACAAGATGCGCGCAGCCGCGCCTCGGGGCCAGTTCGACACCGGCTTTGTCCGTGCATCGGTCGAGGAAAGCCTCCGCGCGCTGGGCCGGGATCACATCGATGTGCTCCTGCTGCACGAGGCATTGGCCAGCGATCTATCGCCGGAACTGCTCGAGTTGCTGTCTGAATTGCAGCGGGAGGGAAAAATTGGTGTCGCCGGCGCCGGGTCGCGCACCGAGAGCCTTCAGGCCATGTCATGGCCGTTGTCCGCACCGCTGGCCATGGCACAGGGCGTCTGGCGGCTGGATGGCCAGCATCTCGCAGCTTCGCCTGAAATGGCGACGAACCGGCATGGTGTCGTGCACAACCTGCCGCAACTACAGTCGATCTTCGAGGCGCATCCGGCCTTTGCCGCAGAGGTAACCGACCGGACGTCCATCCACTGCGCCGAGCCCAGGGGTGCCGTGAGCCTGCTGATGGCTCTGGCGCTGTCCGAGGCACCTGGCGGGATGGTGATCGCCCAATCGCGTGATCCGGGCCGGGTGAAAGAACTGGCTAGTGCCCGTGCGCTGTCGTCAGCTGCCGAGATCCTGACTGCGTTGAGAGGAATGGTCTGATGCGGCGAAGTCTGCTTTCGCAGTTCCCTCTGGCGTTCTTCACCGTCTATCTGGCGATGGTCAGCAATGCCTTTTATCTGGTCTTCGTCGACCTTTCCGATGTCAACAACGTCGGCAAGGCATCGGAATCACAGGCTTATGTCGCGATCTGGCTGACACTCTACGTTGTGTTGATCGGCGCGATTGCCTTGATCAAACCATTGGCCATCCCGAAAACGTGGATCTTTGGCGGAATCCTGACCCTGACCTCGGTCGCTGCCTACGTTACCAACGGCGTCGAAGTTTCCAGCATCGTCAAGCTGGTGAGCCTCGTTCTGACCATTCTATTTGGCGGCTGGGCCGCCGACCGCTTCAGCAGCGACCGAGTGCTCAGTATCTTTTTCAGCCTCGCGGTGGTCCTCACCGTCGTACACCTGCTGCTCTATCCGCTGCTCGCCAACGCCGAGTTTGCTGTCGTGTACGACCGTCTGCAGCGCAACACGCTCCTGGGCACAACCCCGTATGCGGGCATTTTCCCGCACAAGAACCTCGCGGCGACATTCTTCGTGCAGGCCATCGTCATCGGTGTGGGCATGGCCCTGTCGCCCGGCGGCAAATGGTCTGCTGCGCTGTTCGTTCGCCTTGGCATTTTCATGGTGGCGCTGCTGCTCAGCGGTGCCGTTAGCCCGATCCTGTCGGGTGCACTGAGCATCGCGGTCATGTTCGTTGGGGTGACCTATCAGCGCGCTCCGGCGATTGCCGGGCTGGTTGGCGTGGTGGTGGTCGCTGTCATCGTCGCACTCGTTGCATTTCCCGACACCTGGCTGGAATTGTTCAACCGCGACGATACCTTCACTGGCCGCACCTACCTGTACGAATCCTGGTACAGCTATTTCAGGGCACAGCCGATCTTCGGTTACGGCTACGGCGAGGCTTTCAACGGCACTGACAACTCACTGGGCGAGGCGTTGAACGCCGGAACCGGGCTGTGGTACTCACGCTATCAGAACTTCGAGAGCGGGTTCCTTCAGGCCCTCATCGAGTTCGGCCTGATCGGCGGTGCGACCTACGCGGCAGCGTTCTACTTCGCCGGTCGCTATGCTGTGCGGGCCGTGATCGACGGTAGCGTCTCCTATGCTCTCGTTCCTCTTGGAGTATTTACCTACTGCCTTGTTTCCTCGCTGAATGAAGTACCGATCGTGGTGCCCAATACCACCACGCTGTTTCTGCTTTCGTTCCTGTCTGCGAAATACGCTTTGCAGCCCGCAGCGGCGAAGGCGGATCGCCAGCAAGGACGCCGCAATCGACCGAACGGTCGCCGACTGCAGGCACGAGGAAACGCCCTGAGGTGATTGCCCAACTTCGCCAGCGCGGTGCGCAGGTTCTGTCCAGATGGTTCGGGCCAGTTGTTTTCGGGGTGATCGAACAGATTGTTCTTACCCTCGTCAATCTCACGTTTACGGCCATCATGGGGCACTGGCTGGGCGCGCGCGCGTTCGGCTGGCTCAGCATCGCCTGGGTGCTGCTGCAATTCCTTGAAACATCGAGCATGGGCCTTTTCGGTGATGCCGTGCCAGCTTCGGCCCGGCGCCTCCCGAGCAGCTCCCAGGCTGCGTTCCGGGGGACGTTCCTGAGCCTGTCCTTCGGCTACTCGCTACTGATCCTGACGCCGCTAGTGCTCGCATGGCCTGCTGCGGCTTGGCTCGGCGCGCCCGAGCCGATGCTGATCCCAGCGACTGGGCTCGCGTTCGTCGGACTTCGCGCACAGAACGCAGCGCGGCGGCTCTACTACCTCTCGGGCTTGCGCAAGGAAGCTGCAGCCGCCGCGATCGTCAACGCGTTGTCGACCGCTACCGGCGTGCTGTTGCTGATCTATGTCTTCAAGAGCCGCAATCCGGCCCACGCCATGCTGGTTGTGGCCATGGCAAACAGTCTGGCGGCGCTCGTTCTGTTTGCCCAACAGCGCGCCGTGCCGCTGTCTCAGCCGACCCGGCAACTGGTGCGCTGGGCACGCAAGCGGCTTTGGCGAACCGGGCGCTGGCTGCTGGTATCGAATGCCATGTCGTGGATCGGGAACTTCGGACCCGTTGTTCTTGTCGGCGCCATCTTGGGCGTTGCCGCGAGTGGTACGCTGCGGGTTATCATGACACTGACAGTTCCGCCCTCGCAGTTGGCCATGGTGCTGATGTCGATCATTATTCCGCGCACCGCGGCCAAGTCGCATGCCGAACTGCGGAATCGGGCCTGGCCGATTGCCCTGCAAACGATGGCGCTGATCGGAACCTGCTCGGCGAGTTATGCGTTGGCGATGATCCTCGGCGGCGAGACGCTGACCCGCCTGGCGTTCGGTGAGCCGGCAAACTCCATCGATCAGCTCACGATTGCGCTCGCGACGTTGGGGTTCACAATGGAGGCGGTCCGCTACGGCTGCAACGTCGTGCTGATCTCGCGCGGGACCACCTCCATACTCACTGTCGGTCAGACCTGCGCGTTGATCAGTGCACTTATCCTCGTGCCGATTGGCACGATGCATGGTTTTGACTGGGTCATCGCCGCAGGTGTATTTTCAAATAATATCAATACACTGGTTGTGTTGTTCTACTTCGTGCTGATCAATCGCCGCGTCGCCGCAAGCAAACGCGCTACTGCGAGCGAAACCGCCTAAAGTAGCCTCAGCTGTCGTCCCTGCGGACAAGGTGGAAGAAGTGGCGGCTGTGAACTTCCGGGCTGAGCGCCTGCTCCGCAGCGATATCAAAGCCCAGCAGGTCAAATAGAGAGCGCCATTCCTTCAAGCTGCGGAAGACGCCGCTCTTGTCGTGGTAGTAGCCCCAGATATCGTCCTGCGCGGTTTCCTTGGGGTCCTCAAGCACAAACACGTGCTTGCGGCTGATGCGCCGGGCGTCCTTCAGAAGCTGGATTGTGCTCGACGACGCGTGGTGGAGGACGAACGAGAACAGCACGATGTCGAAGCTTCTGTCTTCGTAATCGAGGCTCTTGCCGTCAAACAGCCGGATCTCGAAATTGTGCTTGGGCCGGATCGCGATGTCGCACAGCTTCATGTCTTTGGATTCGATGATGGCAGAAATGTAGGCGCTGACGCAGCCGAAATCGGCACCGACATCGAGCCACGACATCCCCTTGAACGTGGCCTTGTTGTCCACGAGCCACTTGAAGAACGCCCCATCGCGCTTGAACCGATACGAGGGGATATCAAATCCCGCATCGAACTGCTCGCGAAGCAGGGTTTCCGGAATCTGGAACTCCGCAGCAATAGCTGGGAAGTCATCCGTATTCTTGAGGGCGAGCGCGATCTTCTGATACTTGTAATTCGGGTTCTCAGTCACCGCGGTAAGGGGAATTAGAGCAACCCGTTTGCATAGATCCACAATATTGGACATGGCACTGCGCCTTTCATGATAATTAGTTGCTAGCTTAGGGCTTGGCGGCAACAAGGCTCACATCGTCAAGACGGATGGGCGCCTTCGGGGCCAACCAGAATACAAGTTGCCTTGCCGGACATTCGGCATCGACCATGAAGTCCGCGCTCCACATGCCCTGCTTGCCGTCTACGGGCTTCCCCGAAACCGCCGTGCTCAGGTCGGGCTTGCAGGCAAGCGAAACGCTGAGCCCGGCAGCCTGAGCCGACGCGGTTTGCGGCGTTTGCCAGGTCAGACGATAGTGGCCCGGCTTGAGCACGACGAGCTGGCGAATGATCGGCAGCGTGACGACCGCCGTCACTTCAAGTGCAAGACTGCGGTGGCCGGTCCCGTCATCGAGCAGCGCAATGGCAGCGTCGCCGCGGTTGGAAAGCTGCCAATCAAAACCCGTGGTCGGCTTCATCGTATCGAATTGTTCGAAGCTCCCGTCATACACGAGTGAGCTCGAGGTTTCGCAATTGAGGCGCCAGACTTCCTGCGCGACATCAAGCTGGTTCAACTTTATGAGCGACTGGGTGATGTTTTCCGTTGCGCCGCAATCCCACACGCCCTTGCCTGCGACCCGCATGATATCTACCCGCTGCAGGATCTGGTCGGCGGGCAGATCTTTTACATCGCTGACCAACTCGCGGGCCCAGATCGGCGTCAACTTCAGGCGGTCGGCCAGTGCAGCCCGTCCTTCAGGCGTCGATGCAACCGCCGTGATGAAGCGATCGCGGTTCTCGTCGGTTGGTGCCTGTCGCAACAGGGCATCAAGCCGCTCGGCTGCAACCTTGTAGTCCCCATCCTGAAGCGCCTGATCCAGCCAGTAGATCTGGGTCATCGAATCGCGCCAGCCGAGTTGTCCCGAAACCCGGAAGGCGGCGTGCGCTTCGGCAAGATGCTGCGAATAGAGTTGCGCCTGCCCCAGGATCGAGATCGCCTGCGCGGAAATCGGATCGGAAATCACGGCCCGGCGGGCATAGCCGATGGCCCTTTGCGGACCGCGCTGGACAAACGCCAGAATGGCTTTGGCGCGGGCTGCACCGGTGTCGTAGGGCCAGCCGACGTAGCTGGGCGAGTTGGGAAACTCCCGGCTTTCGCGGTCCGTGCCGCTCAGCAGGGCTGCAACGACCAGGCCCAGGAGGCCCAGCACCATAACAGCCCTGCGGATTCGCCCGGCTACGCTCAGGGCAATCACGTCCGGCATCGATCAGTTCGCCGAGGTGTTGCTGTACTGGTAGTAGTTGTAGCCGTAGTACTCCGAGTAACGGTTCCCCATGTCGGTCGGATCGAACTTCGTCAACACTGCACCAAGCACGTTGGTGCGCATGTTGCGCAAGCGGCGCAGCGAGGCCTTGAGCGATCCGCGGCGGCTGCGATCGGACTGAATGACGATCACCACGCCGTCCACGAGTGCGGCCATGAGCGGGGAGTCCGCAAGACCGAGCACCGGCGGGCTGTCGAGCAGCACGAGGTCGAAGCGCGCGGTGAGTTCCTCGAGCAGCTGGGTCATGCGGCTGGAGCTCAGCAGTTCGGTCGGGCTCGGCGGGATCGGGCCGGAGGTGATCACCTTGAGGGTATCGAGATCGGTGTCGCGCAGGGCCTCATCGACCGTGCTCTGGCTGGTCAGAATGCTCGAAACACCGCAGCTGTTTTCTGCGTTGAGCATCGGAATGGCGCGATGCAGAGCTGGACGGCGCAGGTCGAGGTCAAGCAGCACGACGCTGCGCCCAAGCCGCGCCATGCCTCGCGCGATCGCGATGCTGGTGGTCGACTTGCCTTCCGATGGCTGCGAGCTGGTGACCAGCATCGTCTTCGGAAGGCCGGTCGCCGTGGAGTACAGCAGGGCGCTGCGAAGCGAGTTGTACCCTTCGCTGATGGGGGACTTGGGGTCCTCCATCGCCACATCGATGTCGCTGTCCGCAGCAAGCGGGATGACGCCGAGCAGCGCCATCTGCAGCTTGCCTTCGACGTCTTCCGGCACCTTGACCGAGTCATCAAGCTGGGTCCGCAGGTAGATGAAGACGGCCGCAAAGCCGAACCCGAGAACGAGCGAGATCAGCAGGTTGCGCAGGAGGTTCGGCGAGCTCGGGCGGATCGGCGCGATCGCCGGATCGATGATCGAGATGTTGCTCGCGCTGATGCCGGCCGCTGCGTTGAGTTCCTTGTAGCGCTGCAGCAGACCTTCATAGACGGTACGGTTCGTGTCTGCCTCGCGTTCGAGCAGGCGGTACTGAACCAGCTGATCCTGTTCTGCGAGCGACGAGCTCTTGAGCTCGGCGACCTGCTGCTTGAGGCTCTGCTCCGCCTCCACAGCGGCGTCAAACTGCTGCTTGACCGAGGCGCGGATGCTGCGCGCAACATTCTGGATCTGCGCATCGATCACGCCGACCTGCGCCTTGAGCTGCTGGACCGCCGGATAATCTTCAAGGTGGTTTGCGCGCTGCCGTTCTAGATCGGCCATGTTCCGAGCGCGTTCCGCCAGAAGGGACGCAATTGCCGGGTTCGCCAACACGTCAGGCGAATTGAGTGCGCTTCCGCTGTTCATGAGGTGCCAGCGGCCTTCCGCAGCGATGCGGGCCGCCTGCGCCTGGTTGGCGGCGGAGTTGAGTTCGAGCAGACTTGTGGTGGTTACCGAGCTGCCGACGCGGCCGCCCTGGCTCATCACGTTATTGGCATCGCGATCGCGAATGAGGCCGGCCTGACGGGCGTAGGCGTTGAGATCACGCTCCGAACGCTCGAGCTTCGCGCGCGCTTCGGAAAGCTGACCGGAAATGAACTCGCGCGCATAAGTCGAACTGTCGAAACGCCGCTGCAGGTTGGTCTGGATGAATTCCGAGGCAAACGCATTGGCGATCTGGGCTGCCATTTCGGGCTGCGTACTGATGAAGCTGACCGTTGCCAGTCGCGTGTTGCGCGGCAGATCCACATCGCGGGCCTGCTCGATCGTACGGATCGTGAGATCGTCAAGCTCGGCGCGTGTCAGGTCACCGGTCGGCTGGCGCACACCCATGGCATCATAGAACTTGGCGTTGCCGACCAGGCGCAATTTCTGCGCCACGCGTTCGGCCAGCGCCCTGCTCTTCAGAATGTCGACCTGGGTGCGCAGGAAGCGGTCGGTATCGGTTGAATTGACGATCGGATCCTGCGTCGTGTCGTCCTGCTTCCCGAGGATTTGCGCGGACTGGTCGTTGATCTGCAGCGTCGTTACCGAAGTATAGCGCGGCGTTTGCAGCATCGTCACGACAACTGCCAGCGCCAGCATCGCAGCGACAATGATGCCGATGATGAGCAGGTTTGCCCTGATGATGGCGATGAGTTCGCGGATGTTGAAGGAAGGTTCGCCATCGAGGTAGGCATCGGACTCCCTGTAAGCGCCGTAGCCGCCATTGGCAGCGATCTGCTCGGGAGCGAGGACTGTTTCGGTCTGGCCGGAAACTGGGGTGATCTGCTGCACGATACCGCCGAGGTTAGAATCGAGTGAAAACGTTGAAGATGGGGGCTGCCTGCAGCAGGTCGCGATAGATCGACTTTGCCTGCGAGAAGCCTACGACGACCACGTCGCCGCCCAGAATCTGGGGATCGGGATCCTGACCCGCACGAATGCGGGCAACGTCGAACCGGGCCGCCATGCGCTGGTTGTTGAGCGTCCGGAAGACCACGACCTGATCAAGCTTCGCGATCCGCGTCGGGCTCTGCGCCAGTGCGATCGCGCCGAGCAGGGTCGTTTGATTGTCGACCGGATAGCTACCCGCCCGCATCACCTGACCTTCGACCGTGACCGTCTGGCCCGGCTGTTCGATGACGTTGAGGGTCACTTCGGGATCGCGCAGGAACCGCGTTCCCAGCTTTGTTGCGATCAGGGTAGAGGCCTGCGCCGGTGTCAACGTTGCAACATGAACCGGTCCCGCCAGCGGAACCTGAATGAACCCGGCATCGTCGACCGGGAGCCTCTGGAATGTCAGATCAGGCTCACCAAACACCGAGAGCGACACGACATCGCCCGGGTTGATCAGGTATTGGGTCGGGGCGACCGCCTTGTCGATCGCCGGGATAAGCGCATAGGCCGCATCCCTTGCGGGAAGCGCGTCATAGAGCTGCGACGAGCAGGCTGAAAGGCTTGCACTGGCCAGCAGCATGAAGATGGCCGCGGATTTCTTCACAATTACCTATGCCCCTTGGCGAGAACGAGATCTGAACAATTGAAACGATGCCAGCATACTTGGCCCAGCGCAACATCCGATGAGAGCGCGAAAATCCTGCGCATCACTGCCGACTACGCTGCGCTGCAGCAGGCTCGAGCAGCATCGCTACCGCAACTGCGGTAAGCGCAGCAAGCGACATACTGCGCATGGGATAGTCCACAACCGCGTGCAGCGCTTCAATCAGCAGGAACCCGATGGCAAACAGCACCTGCGCGCGCCGCGATGCAGACGCATCCGACTTGCGCGCCGACATGATGGCTCGCACGATCAGATAGCCGATGATCAACAGGATCGCGCCAAGGACGATCATCCCGGGCAGGCCAGCCTCAAGCACCCATTCGAGCCAATCGTTGTGCGCGCGAACTGGCCGGGTGGTGTCGACGACTTCAAGCCGCTCGGCAGCCTCCAGCATTGGAACAATAGTGCCGATGCCGCTGCCGAAGGGCCAAACCTGACCAATCGCGTACCAAGTATCGGCCCAGAGGTCCCAGCGGGCCTCACGGACAAGCGAAAACCTTGCCACGACCTTCTGGACGGACTGCAATTGCATCAGCAGCCCGCCACTGACGACCAGGACGCCCAGCGAACCGGCAAGCCCGTAGAGCATGGTCGAGCGCTTGCGCAGCATCGGCCACAGCATGAGCAGGATGAAGGCTAGGGCGATCGTCGACAGCGTAATCCCCGTGCGCGAGCCGGTCATGAATTGGCCGACAAGGAGGCCGATGATGACCAGTACAAGCACGGTCCAGGTCAACCCGTGATTGCGGCCGTCGCCCAGCCGCGCAGTCGCCAAGACGCCCGTCGCCAGCATCGCTGCGAGCAGGATGTCAGCCTGCGCGTTCCGGTTGGCCTGAAAACCGACGAGGAAGCCTTCGCTGAACTGGTTGTAGAGCGACCATTCAAGCCCGGCGGTTCGCGACAATTGCAGCACGCCGACGGCGAGAGACAGGACGGCGACCCCGACAATTACGCTGCACAGCCAGTTGCGACCGCGCAGGGAAAGGCGGCTGACTTGCAGCATCAGCAAGACCGGACAGATCGTTGCGAGCAGCGAGGCAAACGTGCGCGCCGGAGACATCGTCAGCGGCATCCACGACTTGTCAGCCTGAATGAGCGCGAGCGACTGCGTTTCGATCGCACGGCCCGGGAGCGCCTGCCAGGTCGATGGGGGCAGCGGAACGAGCTGGAGGATCGGGACCAGCAGGACAAGGCCGGCAAGGAGCATCGCGGGCACTTGCACCGGGCCAAGGCCGCGCTGCCAGCTGGAGCTGGCGACAAGCGGAATGAGGATCAGGGCGGTGAGCACCTGAAGTACCATTTCCGTCTGCGGATTGACCGTACCGCCGCCGCCGAGAACCATAGCGAGGCCGACGAGAGCCATGCAGAGCGCAGTTCCGGGAAGTGGCCGCGAACTGAGAGGGGGAAGCTTGTCCGGGCTTCTGCTCGACGACGTGCGGGTATCATCCCGACGTGTATCGCCAGATCCCTTGATTGCCTGCGCGCCCGACATATCAGTGCCTCCCTGGCAGACGGTCTAGGATTCGCGCCATATAAGGGCAACTCCTAATGCCGGACCTCGCAGTCCTGACATTGGACACCCGATCGCGGCATAGGGGTAACGCGTCGGCGGCACCTACAAGAAGGGCTCGCAAGTCGATACCGCGAGCCCTTCCAATACATTGATCAGCGTGGAGCGATTAGCCGCCGTTGCTGTCGCTCGACTTGGTCGCTTCGTAGATGGCGAAGCCTACGGCGCCGCCAGCCAGCAGGCCGAGGCCGATATCTTCACCGGTCACTTCGCGCGATTCGCGCTTCGCCGGGGCAGTGGTGCGAACGGCCTTGAGCCGCTTCACGGAAACAACGCCCGGAGTGGCCGCAGCGGCGCGGACCGGCTCAGCGTTTGCGGCCGTGCCAGCGAGGACTACGCCAAGCGTAGCGGCACCGGCGATGGCGATCTTGAACATGCTCATAGTCCCACACTCCAATAACTTTACGGAAATACGCTTAGTACGCTTTAGTGATTCGATCAACCCGAATGTTGCATCGCATACGCATTGTTGCTGCGACTGCGAAGGACGAAAAATGCCGCGCGTTGAAGCACATCGAATCCAAACATGCTGCAAACTCGCAACCGCAAACGCTTCGGCGCGCCACAGGAACGGCTCGCCTTAAAACGCACGATCGTGAACCAGAACGTTGACGGTAGCAAAAATGATGCGGATATCGCGGATGGCCGTCCAGCCATCGAGATACTCGAGGTCTGCCTGCAGACGGCTGCTCAGATCAGCCTCCGAATCGGTCGCTCCACGCAGGCCGCGAATCTGGGCGAGGCCTGTCAGACCGGGCTTCAGCGAGTGGCGCAGCAGATAGCGCGGGTCGACTTCCCAGAACCGCTTCTGGCCAGCCAGCGATCCGATCGCATGGGGGCGAGGCCCGACAATGCTCATGTCACCCCGCAGCACGTTGAGCAGCTGCGGTAGCTCGTCGATGCTGGTCTTGCGGATAAAGCGGCCGATGCGCGTGATGCGGTCATCGTCGCGGCTGGCCGAACGGGCGCCCGTCGCATCGAGCTTCTCGACGCGCATGGAGCGGAACTTGTAGATCCAGAACAGGCGGTTGTTACGGCCCTGCCGCTGCTGCATGAAGAACACCGGGCCGCGGTCCTCCAGCCAGATCATCAACGCGACGACCAGCAGCAAGGGCGCCAGCACAATCGTAGCGCTACCGGCGATCGCAAGATCCATCGCGCGCTTGACGCCCCGTGCCCTGAGGCCAAGCGGCCCCACGGACACGACGAGCGAGCCGAACCCGTGGCCGAACCCGGCACCGAGCACGCCCAGCTCCTTCACTTCAGGATCGACGATTTCACCGCAGATGTTCGAACCCTTGAACACCATCGCCCAATCCTTGCGGCGTTCTGGCGGGCAGGTCACGATCACCCGGTCCATGTTCGTCATGAACATGCCAAGCCTGTCGAGCATGTGCGGATCACTGCGATCTGGCCGCAAGCGATGCTCGCGCGAGTCGATATGCCAGGCATGCGGAACGCGCACCGGGCTTCCACCATCGTCGATCACCAGCACGTTCTGCGCTGTCGGGCCGCAGCCGGAGCGGATGATCGGCTGTGCGACCGCTCGCGCCCAGGCCATGCCGCCTGCAATGACGAACAGGCTGGCCACCGTGGATACGCGCGAAAACTGTTCGCTCGATTTGGTGAAGAACGCGATGAAGATCATCATCGTCAGCGCCATGGCCATGGCCATCATCGAACGCGATTGGCTGTACCGCAGCGAAGTGAGTGCCTGGATCGTATAGGCCCGCGTCATGAGCGCCGCGCCCCAGTAGAGAGGCACATAGAGCTCGATCTGCTGGATGGTCTGCGGGTCATTGGCATGACCTATGTAGAGCAGGCTGACGAGCAATGAGGCGCCGACGATCACCAGGCCGTCGATCAGCAAAAGGAGCAGATAGGCTTGGAGGCGGCGCTTCTCGAGCGACGGCGCCAGCGGCAACTTGAGCTGGCGCTTCACGCCTGATGGCCCATCGCCCCCCGAACCGGTGGGCGACGCGACAGTATCTCTGTCTCGCTGCAACGTCGTCATCGCTAAAGCACCTTTTTGAACCGCTTGAAATCAGCGTTCCGGTTGTGCGACCCGGACGACAAAAGCTCTTATAAGCAGATTCCTCGGTATCGGTAGGAATGCTGCGTTGCAATACGTACAGCGTTATCGGCCAAAAACAAGCGAGTCGGTGTGATCGCCGTCACAACCGGTCTGACAGGAGCGGCAACTCGTCGGAATGGTCAGCGGGCCGCTGCGCGTGCTATTTCAGCAAGACCTTGAGATAAAACAATTTCGCCATTGCGGTTGTCCGCGAGGATTTGGCGGTGCAGGTTCATCAGCCGTTCAACGAGTCGTCCCAGCTTGCGTCCGCGCCAACGCCGAAGTTGCTGCGCCAGATCGGGTTTGTCCCGAAAGAATACACGCCGCGCAGCCATTTCCTGCTCAAGAAACGCGTTAACATCGCCGCGACCCCGCATTCGCCCAGCGAGTTGCGCGAGCTGTGCGGCACGGCGCTCGAATGCAAGAAGCAAGCCGACGGGACTGAGTTCAAGCTCCTGCATGCGTGCCAATTCGGAAGAAAGGCGCGCAATGTCTCCTGCAAGTACGGTGTTGACCAGGGGCATGAAGCTGTCGTCTTCGCTGACTGCAGCGATGGCATCAAGCGCGGCGGCATCAGCCCGCCGTGGCGACTCGGGGCTCGCATCAAGATAGAGCGCGAGCTTCTCGATCTCTCCGCGTGCCATACGCGTGTCGAGCGCCGCGCCACGGGCAATGCGCTCCGCCAGTTCGTCGGTCAGCAGCAGGCCAACCGGATCCGCCATTTCGCGGACCGCGAGCGTGACCGAGCGGAGATCCGGCGGATGGAACATGGTAACAAGTGCGTCAGGCCGATCGACGAGCAGTTTGGCGATGCGTGACTTGTCGGTTGCCGAAGTGGCGAGGATGAACACCGGCCAGCCCTTGATCGGGCTGGCAAGCAGGGTCTCGACCGCATCATGAATTTCATCGCCCGAGCAGCGGATATGGATCTGGCGCTTGTCGCCGAACAGCGACACCGAACGCGCCTCGTCTGCCAGCCGCACCGGATCCCGTCGCAGGTCCGCACCGGCCAGCTCGATCCGCTCGAACTGGCCTTGCTGCGCGGCAATGTGCGCGGAAAGGCGCGCTGCCGCATCTGCCGCGCCAGCTTCATCAGGGCCACAGAAATAGAAGACTGTTGCGTCCGCAGCGGCACGCGCAATCTGGCCAGCGAAGTTCTTCTGGGTCGCCTTCACGGCGCGCTCAGCCTGCCTTGCGCAGTTTCGTGGCGACGCGGGTCACGATCTGGTCGGCCACCTCGTGGCTCAGGTTCTCGAGCGCGGTCTGCTCGGCAGCGATCACCGCATATTCGCTCGAGACGATGTCGATGCCCGCGTCGGCACCTGCAGTTGCGTCCAGCACGATCTCACCGCTTGCCAGATCAACGAGCTGATACCTTGCACGCAAGGTCCGCCGCTCGCGGGTCACTGCATCGTTCGAGAGCAGGCCGAGGCCCTGCAGTTGTTCGTCAAGGCGAACATCAAGCCGGTAGCGCGGTGCGCCCTGCGCACCGGCACCGAGCCGGTCGACCAGAGCGGCTCGCACGAGCCATCCCGTCTTGCCCTCGATGGATGTCACGTCGACGCCGGCCAGCGCCTGCGCAACTTTGCCGCTGCCGCCGCCTGCGTACATCGGCTGAAGACCGCAACCGGCCAGCAGCGCCAAAGGCGCAAGGGCGGCGAGGAGGACTTTACGCGACAAGGTTCACCAGCCGATCAGGCACCACGATCACCTTCTTCACTTCCGCCCCGTCCAGCGCACGCTGCACTTTGTCCGACGCGAGAGCAAGCCGTTCGAGTTCTTCCCGCGGGGTTCCCTTGGCAACAGTCAACGTGTCGCGCAGCTTGCCCTTGACCTGCACGGCGACCGTCACTTCATCATCGACCAGCAGCGCCGGATCGACTGCGGGCCAGGCCGCATCGGAAACCAACCCCTCGCCCAGCGCGGCATGAGCTTCCTCGGCAAGGTGCGGCATCATTGGCGCAACCAACAGCAGCAGCGTGTGGATCGCTGCGGTGCGGTCGGCGGAGGGCGCGGCCTTTTCGGTCGCGCCGGTCAGTTCATAGATGCGCGCCACGGCCTTGTTGAAACCAAGTGCCTCGATGTCCTGCGCTACGGCGTGGACGGTCTGGTGCGTCTTGCGCCGCAGTGCGAGGTCCTCACCTGCCGCTGCCGCATCCGCTGCACCGAACAGGCGCCACAGTCGCTGCACAAAGCGCCAGCAGCCTTCGATGCCCGCTTCCGACCACGGCAGGTCACGCTCGGGCGGACTGTCCGACAGCATGAACCAGCGAATCGCGTCGGCGCCATACTTCGCGACGATCTCGTCGGGATCGACCACGTTCTTCTTGGACTTCGACATCTTGATGACGCGGCCGATTTCGACAGGCGCGCCATCCGCCTTGAGTGTCGCGCTTTCCGCCGTGCGCTCGACTTCACCTGGCGAGAAGAACACGGGCTGGCCGTTCTCGGGGTTGCGCCGTTCGTAGGTTTCGTGCGTCACCATGCCCTGCGTGAACAGGCTGGCAAAGGGCTCCTTTACCTCAAGTTTGCCGATCCGCGCCAGCGCCCTGGTCCAGAAGCGGGCGTAGAGCAGGTGCAGGATCGCGTGCTCGATCCCGCCGATGTACTGCTCCACCGGCAGCCACTTCCTGATCGCCTCCGCATCGAACGGCGCATCACCCGGCTGGCTGGCAAAGCGCAGGAAGTACCACGACGAATCGACGAAGGTATCGAGCGTATCGGTCTCGCGCCGCGCCGGGTGGCCGCATTTCGGGCAATCGACATGCTTCCAGGTCGGGTGGCGGTCGAGCGGGTTGCCGGGCACGTCGAACGTGACGTCCTCGGGAAGCACGACCGGCAGATGCTTCTTGGGCACGGGCACCACGCCGCAGATCTCGCAGTGAATGAACGGGATCGGCGTGCCCCAGTAGCGCTGGCGCGAGACACCCCAGTCGCGCAGGCGCCACACGGTCTTGCCTTCGCCCCAACCTTCAGCCTCGGCGCGGGCGATCACGGCGGCTTTTGCTGCGGTCACGTCCATGCCGTCGAGGAAGCGCGAGTTCACCAGCTTGCCGGGGCCGGTGTAGGCCTCGTTGCCCTCGAACACGGGATCGGTCTTGTCGCCATCGGCGACGACCCGGACGACTTCGAGGCCGTACTTGCGGGCGAAGTCGATATCGCGCTGATCGTGCGCGGGGCAGCCGAATACCGCGCCCGTGCCATAGTCCATCAGCACGAAGTTCGCGATATAGACCGGCAGCGTCCAGCCACTGTCCAGCGGGTGCAGTACCTCGAAGCCGGTGTCGAAGCCCAGCTTCTCTGCCGTTTCCAGCTCGGCGGCGGTGGTGCCGCCCTGCTTGCACTTCGCGATGAAGGCCGCTGCCTCGGGCGAATCCTTGGCAATCGCCTGCGCGATGGGGTGATCTGCAGCGATGGCAACGAAGCTTGCGCCAAACAGCGTGTCCGGCCGGGTCGAATAGACCTCGATGTCCTCGGCCAGCGGGGCTACCGGCTTGAAGCGGAACTGCAGGCCTTGCGACTTGCCGATCCAGTTCTCCTGCATCGTGCGGACCTTTTCAGGCCACTTGTCGAGGCCGGAGAGCCCCTCCAGCAGTTCGTCGGCGAACTCGGTGATCTTGAGGAACCACTGGCTCAGCTTGCGCTTCTCGACCAGCGCGCCGGAGCGCCAGCCGCGTCCGTCGATTACCTGTTCGTTGGCAAGCACGGTCATGTCGACCGGATCCCAGTTCACGGTCGATTCCTTGCGGGTGACGAGGCCCGCCGCATAGAGATCGAGGAACAGCGCCTGTTCGTGGCCGTAATAGTCCGGCTCGCACGTCGCCAGCTCGCGGCTCCAATCGAGCGCGAAGCCGAGGCGCTTCAGCTGCGCCTTCATGTTGGCGATGTTGGCGCGGGTCCATCCGCCGGGATGGACTCCCTTTTCCATCGCGGCATTCTCGGCCGGCATGCCGAAGGCGTCCCACCCCATCGGGTGCAGCACCTCGAACCCGCGCATGCGCTTGTAGCGGGCGAGCACGTCGCCCATCGTGTAGTTGCGCACGTGGCCGATATGGATGCGCCCCGAAGGATAGGGGAACATCTCGAGCACATAGCTTCGCGGCTTGGGCGAGGCGTCGTCCGCCCGGAAGGTCTGGCGTTCGTCCCACGTACGCTGCCAACGCAGATCGGCGGTGGCAGGATCGAAGCGCGTGGATTCTGGGCGAACGGGTTCTGGGCGGTCGACAGTCATGCCGCCCCCTCTAGGGAGCGGCGCGAAGCCGTGCAACCGTCAGGCGAGGGTAAACCCGCCCGGAATTCAGCCCTGGACCAGCGTCTGCCGCCGCAGATCGCGCGCTTTGGTGAGGATGATGTCTTCCAGCTTCTGGACAGTGGCGGCCTGGACCGGGGCATCGACCCAGTTTCCGGCCTGGCTCACCTGGCGGCTGGCGGCGATCCGCAGTGCGTCCGCGCGCAGATCCTGGTCGAGGATCGAGACGGTGAGCTTCATCCGCTCGTTCGGGTTGCGCGGATTGGCGTACCAGTCCGTCACCACCACGCCGCCGTTGCTGTCGGTCTGCACGAGCGGCATAAACGACAGCGTCTCGAGCGTGGCGCGCCACAGGTAGGCGTTGACGCCGATCGTCGTCACCTTGCTGGCCGCGAGGTCCAGCTTGGGGCGCGGCTTTCCGCCACATCCCGCCACGAGGCCGGTTGCGGCGATGACGAGCAGGCCGGTTGCGATACCCCGGACGAGCGAAGAAGAAATGCGGGGGCGTGTCGTCACGTGCATACTGTCCTTGCTGGCGGGCGCCTGCGCGGCCTCGCCGTGCGTCCTGCCTTGTGAAATCCGCGCCTTTGCGACGCCTTGCGGCTGGCGCTCTATCACCCCCGCGCTGCGCGCCGCAAGGGCAATGCAATGAATGGTGAATTGCGGCTTATGCTAGTATGAACGAGCAGGCCACGGTTATCGGCAAAGCGATGACCTGTGGGCCAGGTGCAACAGGTTTGCCAAGACACGCTGCCGGGCGCACCAGAAAATCGTTGTCCTACTGGAAATTATCCTCAGGGCACCGTATGTCCAACTTACAGAGCGCGCGTTCAGATTCGCTGATGTGGCGATTTGCGTGCCTCGGTAACGGGAAAGTCCAGGCAGGCCATGGGTGGCAAGACGATCAAGGGAGCCAAATCGCACGGAGTTTTCCGTGCGCGCGTGCTGCCGTTGATCGGTTGCGCGCTGCTTGGCATGGTCGCGGCGCCCGCGCTTGGCAGCGCCTTGACTGGCGGCTTCGTCTCCTCACCGGTGAGCCTATCGGCGCGCGGCGGAATCGGCTCTTTCACGCCAGCGTCGGTTGATCCCAAGCTCGTTTCGGAAATCACTGCGCAGATCCAGGGACGTACTCCCGGTCATGGCCGGCTGTTCCGCTTCACTCCCGCTGGGATGGAAAATCGTCCTGATCGCGCGGTGACGGTGGCGGTGCGCGTCAATGAAATCGGCTCGCAGAACCTCGTCGTTCGCACTTCGCTGCCTGCTGGGGCGAGCGCACCCGGCGCTGCGCCGATTCGGATCGCGCCGATGGTCTACAATCTCGGTCTTGCCCGCGGCTATCAGAGCTTCGCGGCTGCACCGGGTGTCTCGCGTGAGAGCGCGCGGCTCGATATCCAGCGTCTGGACATGCCTGACCTGCGCGCCATCGGCCGCAAGGACAATTTCATCACGCCTTCGTCCGGCGTTTCGTCGCGGCTTGCCCCGCGGATCGAACTCGATACGCGTGACCATGTCGGCCACACCCCGCGGACGTTCGAGAGCCAGAACGATTATCAGGTCGATCTGGGCGGAAGCTATCGCCTGACGCGCAACCTCGATGTTACCGCCGGCGTGCGTTACTCGCCCGAGCGTGATCGGCTTCGTCCGCTGACCGATGGCAAGAAGGATAGCCAGGCGGTCTACGTCGGAACCCAGTTCCGGTTCTAACCCTTGCCGTTGTGAACCGATGCGGTGCAGTCGTATGCCCGCAGCCTAAGTGCTTGTCGGCTAGCGGCCTTGCGTTTACCCTCCCTGCCATTGACCGGAGAGGGAGTGTACAATGACGCGCGTTGCTGTGGTTACCGGGGGTACTCGGGGTATCGGTGAAGCCATTTCCCTCGCGCTGCAGGCGCAGGGCCGCACGGTTGTTGCCAACTATGCAGGCAATGAGGAAAAGGCGCGCGCGTTCACGGAGCGGACCGGGATCAAGGCCTATCGCTTTGACGTGGGCGATCATGAAGCGACGCTCGAAATGTGCGCGCAGATCGCTGCTGAGGTTGGCCCGATCGACATCGTGGTCAACAATGCCGGCATCACGCGCGACGGCGTGCTCCACAGGATGACTTTCGACGACTGGAACGAGGTGATGCGCATCAACCTCGGCGGATGCTTCAACATGGCCAAGGCCACGTTCCCCGGCATGCGCGAGCGCGGCTGGGGCCGCATCGTCAACATCGGTTCGATCAACGGGCAGGCGGGCCAGTACGGCCAGGTGAACTACGCTGCAGCCAAGTCCGGCATCCACGGTTTCACCAAGGCTCTGGCGCAAGAAGGCGCCAAGTACGGCGTGACCGTGAACGCCATTGCGCCGGGCTATATCGATACCGATATGGTCGCGGCAGTGCCCGCGCCGGTGCTGGAGAAGATCGTCGCCAAGATCCCGGTCGGCCGCCTTGGACAGGCTGACGAGATCGCGCGCGGCGTTGCTTTCCTGACCTCGGAGGACGGCGCGTTCGTCACCGGCTCGACGATGAGCATCAACGGCGGCCAGCACATGTATTGATCGGTGAATGCCCCGCCTCTTCTTGGGCGGGGCAGCACCTCGGGTTCACTCGACGGTGATTCCCGCAACCTTCCAGCCGTCGCCTTCAGAGGCCATCTGAAGCGTTTCCGTCACGCGGGTTTGCTGGCTGTAGCGGGCCGTGAACGTGATCACCCAGTAGCCGTTGGGCGGCGCGGCGGTGAAATCGACTGTCGCCAACTCGCGGGATATCGGCTTGCCGACCCGGGCGCGCACCGACTGCGAGGCCTGCGCCCACCATTCGACGGTATTGAGCAGCTGAAACGACTTGTGGGCGGCCCGCCAGCTCGCGGTCCAATCGTCATGGTCGAGCATGGCAAGGAAACGCCGCGCCGCATCTGTCGCAGCCGCTTCGCTCGCCGATGTGGGCGTAACTGCGGCAGCGGGACTGGCGGGCGCACTGGCAAGCTCCATGGCTCCTGAAGGAGCGTGGGTGCCGGACTGGGCAAGCAAGGCAAGCAAGGCAAGGCTGAACGTCATGGCGAGTCCTCCGACAATCCACCCGGCACGGCGCCAATCGCCATCACCTAGGGCTGTCTGCCGGTCTGGATGCGCCGCAGCGGGCAGTGCCGCATCCCCGATTGGCTTGTCCCCCAGCAATTCGGGGTGCTGAGCTTCGATCTGGTGCAGCAATCGCGCTGCCTCGCGGCTGCTTGATACCGCCAGCTTGCGCCGGGCATCCCGCAGCCGTTCATGAATGGTGTGGACAGAAAGATCGAGGTGGCGCGCGATGGACTTGGCATCATGACCGCCAAGCAGAAGGCGCAGCGTTTCCTTTTCCTTTTCGGTGAGTGCCTGATATCCGCTCGACATTCCGCCGATCTAGAGACGCCGCCTGTTGCGGGCCACCCCCAATAATTCGTATCTCCCGTCCATGGCCGTCCCATACCACCCACCCATCAAGCGCTCTGTCGAGATCGCCGGGCACAAGACTTCGATCAGCCTTGAGCCGCTGTTCTGGGATTCGCTGCGCGCGGCTGCCGAAGCGGAAGGCGTGCCGATCAACGCCCTTGTCGCGCGGATCGATGCCGAACGGATTGGCGCAGAAACGCCTCCAGGGCTCGCCGGTGCGATCCGCCTGTGGCTCGCTTCGCGGGCGCTAGAGGGCTGAGAGCGCGAAGCCCGCTGCCGCGGCGATGGCGAGCGTTGGCATTATCCCACGTTTCAGGAGGAAGAGCATCGCGGCGGCGCCTGCGGCGATCACGGCGGCGCGCCAGTCGAGGCTGGCGAGATCGGGCATTCCCGCTGCCGACACGCGGCCGAAGAGCACATGCATAGCGAACCACAACGCCAGATTGGCGATCACGCCGACAACCGCAGCCGTGATCGCCGCCAGCGCGCCTTGCAGCCGTTCGGCGCGCTCCAGTCGTTCCATCCACGGCGCGCAGGCGAAGATCCACAGGAAGCAGGGGGCGAAGGTGACCCATGTGGTGAGGCCTGCGCCGAGCAAGCCGGCAACGAGCGGCGACAAGCCGCCCGGATGGCGCCACGCAGCGATGAAGCCGACAAACTGCGTGACCATGATCAGCGGACCCGGCGTTGTTTCGGCAAGGCCGAGGCCGTCCGCCATCTCGCCGGGTGATAGCCAGCCGAACCCGCTCACCGCCGCCTGCGCCATATAGGCGAGCACCGCATAGGCTCCGCCGAAGGTGACGACGGCGAGGCGGGAGAAGAACAAACCGACCTGCCACAGCACATGATCGGGACCGAGCGTGACGAATTCCAGCGCCAGGGGCAGACCCCAGATGGCGAGCCATACCGCGACGGTCCGGACGGTCAGGACCACGAGCCGACGCGGGGCCTGCAGCAGGCCGTCGCCAGTTGCGGCATGGTGTGTGCCCAGCCACTGCGGCGCCCACTTCGCCGTTGCCGCGCCGAGAAGACCGGCCGTCAGGATCACCAGCGGGAAGGGCGCGTGCAGGAGCGTCAGCGCCAGTGCGGCCAGCACCGCCAACGCCAGCTTGAAGCGCGTGCCCAGCGCCCGCCTCGCGACACGGATCAGCGCCTGCAGGACGACGGCCAGCACCGCTGCCTTGATGCCAAGGAACAGGGCTGCAAACCAAGGGAGCCCGGCCGCCACGACATAGAGCAGCGAAAGCCCCAGCATCACCGCCGCGCCAGGGAGGACGAACAGCAGCCCTGCGATCAGCCCGCCGCGCACCCCATGCAGCCGCCAGCCGATCCACGTGGCGAGTTGCTGGGCTTCGGGACCGGGCAGAAGATGGCAGAGATTGAGAGCGTGCAGGAACGCGCCCTGTTCTACCCAACCGCGCTCATCGACGAGTTCGCGTTGCATCAACGCGATCTGCCCGGCGGGTCCACCAAAGCTGAGACAACCGATCCGCGCGAAAACGCGGGCCAGTTCTGCCAGCGTGGGCGCCCGCATCAGTCGCCGCCGACGCGCTCCACGTCCGCGCCGATCAGCGCGAACTTCTCCTCTAGCCGCTCATAGCCGCGATCGAGGTGATAGAGCCGGTGGACCTGCGATTCGCCCTCGGCAGCAAGGCCTGCGATCACGAGGCTCATCGAAGCGCGCAGGTCGGTCGCCATCACTTCGGCGCCGTGCAGCTTGCTCACGCCGTGGACGATGGCCGTGCGGCCCTTGGTCTCGATATGCGCGCCCATCCGGTTGAGTTCCGGCACGTGCATGTAGCGGTTCTCGAAGATCGTCTCGGTCAGCACGCTCGAACCATTGGCGAGGCAAAGCATCGCCATGAGCTGCGCCTGCATGTCAGTCGCAAGGCCGGGATAGGGCGCGGTGGAAAGCGTGACCGGACGCAACTGGCCGTCGCTGGCGACGCGCAAGCCGCCGCGAACCTGCTCGACCAGAACGCCCGCATCGCGCAGCGCCTGAATGGTGGAGGCCATGTCTTCGGCGCGCGCGCCGGCGAGCGTGATATCGCCGCCAGTGATCGCGGCAGCGCAGGCATAGCTCCCTGCCTCGATGCGGTCAGGCATGACCATGTAGGTCGCGCCGTGGAGCCGGTTCACGCCGTGGATGGTGATGTCGGACGTGCCGATCCCTTCCATCTGCGCGCCCATTGCGACGAGCAGGTTGCAAAGGTCGACGATCTCCGGCTCGCGCGCGGCGTTGTGCAGCGTGCTGGTTCCCCGCGCGAGGACGGCCGCCATCAGCGCATTCTCGGTCGCGCCGACCGAGACGATCGGGAAGCTGTAGTCACCGCCCGGCAGCCCCCCGTCCGGCGCAATCGCGCGGACATAGCCTGCCGCAAGTTCGATCTGCGCACCGAAGGCTTCGAGCGCCTTGAGGTGCAGGTCGATCGGGCGGTTGCCGATGGCACAGCCGCCGGGGAGCGAGACAGTCGCCTCGCCCGCGCGGGCCAGCAGGGGGCCGAGAACCAGGATCGAGGCGCGCATCTTGCGGACGAGATCGTAGGGCGCGACTGTCGAAGTCAGCCGTGTCGCCTGCAAGGTCATCACCCGGCCGAAATCTTCAGGCCTTGCGCCTGCGATCGAGGTCGAAACGCCGAACTGGTTGAGCAGGTGCTGGAAGCCATCGATATCGGCAAGGCGCGGCAAATTGCGCAGCGTTACCGGCTCTTCGGTCAGGAGCGCGCAGGGTAGCAGGGTCAGCGCAGCATTCTTCGCGCCCGAGACTGGAACCGTGCCGGAAAGGCGGTTACCGCCACGAATGATGATCTTGTCCATCGCGGTCGTTTACCTCTTTTGAGGCCTTGCGCAACAGGATCGAAATGATGGCGCACTAGCACCACGTTATGCCACAGTGCGGCTGAGGCCGTTACCGGCCGTTCAGCAAGGGGGATCAGACACGACATGTCCGGTAGCAATGCATCGCAGCCCGTCCGCAAGCCTGTCCGCAAGGCGGTGTTCCCCGTGGCAGGCATGGGTACGCGGTTTCTTCCGGCAACCAAGGCGATCCCCAAGGAAATGCTGCCGATCATCGACCGGCCGCTGATCCAGTATGCGGTGGACGAGGCGCGCGAGGCGGGTATCGAGCAGCTGATTTTCGTGACCGGTCGCGGCAAGACGGCCATCGTCGAGCACTTCGATACGGCTTTCGAGCTTGAACGGACGATGGCCGATCGCGGTAAGGACCTCTCGATTCTTGATGCGACCCGCATCCTTCCCGGCAATCTCGTGACCGTCCGCCAGCAGGTGCCCATGGGCCTTGGTCATGCGATCTGGTGCGCGCGTGCCATCGTCGGCGACGAGCCATTCGCGATTTTCCTGCCCGACGAGCTGATGATCGGCTCGCCCGGTTGCATGAAGGAGATGGTGGAGGCCTACAACGAAGTCGGCGGCAACCTCATCAGCGTGCTTGAAGTGCCGGAGGAGGAGGTGTCCAGCTACGGCGTGATCGCCCCCGGCGCGCGCATTTCAGACAAGCTTACCGAAGTGACCGGGCTGGTCGAAAAGCCGAAGCGCGAGGAAGCGCCTTCGAATCTCATCATCTCCGGCCGCTATATCCTGCAGCCGGAAGTCATGCGCACGCTGGAAGGCCAGGAAAAGGGTGCGGGCGGCGAAATCCAGCTGACCGATGCGATGGCGCGCATGATCGGCGAGCAGCCGTTCCACGCCGTGACCTTCACCGGGCGGCGGTTTGACTGCGGCAGCAAGGCCGGTTTCGTCGAGGCAACGCTTTCGCTGGCACTCGAACGGCCCGACATGGCGGACGACGTCCGCGCGATCATGCAGCGTCTGCTCGCGCAGTAATCCGGCGGTTCAAGCCGCCTTCCACCGCAGGGGAAGGCGCTTGAGCCCGCCGACAAATGTGGACTTGGCGCGTGCAGGTTCGCCCGCCAGTTCCACGCTATCCAGCCGGTCGAGCAGCACTTCGAACAGGATGCGCATCTCGAGCCGCGCGAGATGGAGCCCGAGGCACTGGTGCGCCCCTGCTCCGAAGGCGAGGTGGCGGTTGCCCTCGCGTGCCGCGTCGAAGCGGCGCGGATCGGGGAACTGCGAGGGATCGTGGTTCGCCGCAACGTAGTTGAGCATCAGCCAGTCGTCCTTGGCGATCTTCTGCCCGCCGAGCTCGGTATCGACCGAGGCGGTGCGCATGAAGTGCTGCACCGGCGTCGTCCAGCGAATGGCTTCCTCGACAATGCCTGCGAGCAGGCTGCGGTCTGCCTTGACCCGGGCAAACTGCTGCGGATCGCGGGCCAATGCCAACATCGCGCCGGCGGTGGAGGCACTGGTCGTATCGTGCCCCGCGCTGGCGGTGATGATGTAGTAACCGGCGGTGACCACATCATCGAGCGGTGCGCCGTCAATCGTGCCATTGGCGATGACCGTGGCGACGTCATCCGTGGGGTTCTTGCGCCGCTCGGCGGCGAGCGCGGCGAAATAGGCCTCGAAGTCCTTCACCGCGCCCGCGACGATCTGAGTGATCATTTCGGGCGGCAGGTCCTTGATGCCGGACTGGTTGAGCTCCTCGTCCTGCCCTCCGAACATCTGCTGCGTGAGCACGAGCATGCGTTGCTCGTCCTCCTCCGGCACGCCGAGGATCTGCATGACCACGTGGAGCGGATAGGGCGAGGAAACGAGCTTGGTGAAATCGCCCTCACCACCTGCGGCCAGAAGGCGGTCTACGGTGGCCTCCGCGATCTTGCGGGTGCGCTCTTCGATCGTGCGCAGGTTCTTGGGCATGAACCAGTCCTGCGTCAGCCGGCGCAGCTTGGGGTGCAGCGGCGCATCGAGCTGCACCAGGGATTGCACCAGATGCGGGCTTCCACCGGTGATCGCGCGGGCGAGCGCATCGGTGCTGCGCAGCGTGAACACGGTGGGCTTGGGATGGTTGAGGAAGGTCGCGTTGTCCTTGCTCGCGGCCATCACTTCGTCGAACCCGCTGACCAGCCAGAACGGCTCGTGCAGATCGGCCGACGAGATCACCTTCGCCACCTGCAAGCCTTCGCTGCGCAGCACATCGAACTGGTCGAGCAGCGGATCCCATGCCGAATAGGCGGCAGGATCGATCACGGCGCGGCCGATTTCCTCGGGAACGATGCGGTCGGCGGTTGTGGCCATGGAATGCGTCCTTGAATGAGGGGTCAGGCGGCTGCTGCGGCGGCCGCCTTGTATTCGTCGCGCAGCAGCCGCTTGAACAGCTTGCCGGTGGGCTCGCGCGGCAGGTCCGCGCGGAAATCGATCTGGCGGGGGAGCTTTACGCGGCTGAGCTGCGGAGCGAGCCATGCGGTCAGCTCCTCGGCCAGCGCGTCGCCTGCGTCGGCAATGTCATGCGGCTGGACGACGGCGACGACACGCTCGCCCATGTCGGGATCCGGGGCGCCGATCACGGCGACGTCGGCCACCTTGGGATGCGTGATCAGGAGGTTCTCGATCTCCTGCGGGTAGATGTTCACCCCGCCCGAGATGATCATGAAGCTCTTGCGATCGGTGAGGAAGAGGTAGCCGTCCTCGTCCTCCCAGCCCACGTCGCCAAGGCTGGTCCAGCCATGCTTGTTGGTGGCATCGCGCGTCTTGTCGGGATCGTTGTGGTAGGCGAAGGGATTGCCGCCCTCGAAGAAGACCTGACCTTCGGTGCCGCGCGGCAGTTCATCGCCGTTTTCGCCGCAGATGCGGATCGTGCCGAGCAGCGCACGGCCGACCGAACCGGGGCGCTCCAGCCATTCTGGGCTCGAGATAAAGGTGAAGCCGTTGCCTTCGGTGCCGGCATAGTACTCATTGAGCACCGGGCCCCACCATTCGATCATCGCGCGCTTGACCGGGACGGGGCAGGGCGCAGCCGCGTGAATCGCGCCGCGCAGCGACGAGAGATCGTAGCGCGTGCGCACCTCCTCCGGCAGCTTGAGCATGCGCACGAAATGTGTGGGCACCCATTGGCTGTCGGTCACCTTGTAGCGCTCGATCGCTTCGAGCGCCTTCTCGGCATCGAACTTTTCCATGCAGACCACGGTGCCGCCGAAGCGGTGAATGGTCATTGACCAGCGCAGCGGCGCAGCATGGTAGAGCGGCGCGGGCGAGAGATAGACCGCGTCCGGGCGAATGCCGAAGGGGCCACCTGCGAGCATGATGAGCGAATTGGCGCCGCCGATCGCGGGATCCTCGGGCAGCGGCACCCGCACGCCCTTTGGCTTGCCAGTGGTGCCGGACGAATAGAGCATATCGCAGCCCGCGCGTTCATCGGCGATGGGTTCGGCGGGCATGGCGTTGAGAGCTGCGGCAAGATCGTGTTCGCCGCTCCCGCCGAGGCGCAGCTGGGCGACTTCGGGCGCCAGCGCGGCGACGGCATCGAGCAGCGGCGTGAGCGCGCCCGAGCCGACCAGCAGCTTTGCGCCGCTGTCCTGCGCGATATAGGCGACTTCGGGCGCGGTGAGGCGCGAGGATATCGCGACGTAGACAATCCCCGCGCGCTGCGCGCCCCAGCACAGCGAGTAGAAAGCCGGGTGGTTCTCGAAGCAGAGCGCGATGGTATCGCCGATGCCGATCCCGCGCGAACGCAGCAGTTGGGCGAAGCGGTTGCTTTGCGCTTCGAGTTCTCCGTAGGTCACGACCTCGCCGCTACCGGACATGATCACGGCAGGCTTTTCGGGATTGGTTTTCGCGTGGACGCTCGGGTGGTAGTGCATGCGCATCCTCTCAGGATCGGCGGCTCGATCAGGCCGTTGTTTCCGAGAGTTTAACCGTTCGATTAATGCGTGCAACGGGATTCGTCAGCGGCTTGCATTTCCGCACCACGCGCGCACGCCAGAAAAGAAGAAGGCGGCGTTTCCGCCGCCTTCATCCCATCCTCTCCAAGATGACTTTTTGTCGCGGCGTTCAGCGCGCCAGCGGGGCAGGAACGTCGCTCTGCGCCAGAACGGTGTCGGTCGAGACACCCGGTGCGACGGTCTGCATATAAGGAATGGGGTTCACCGCCTCGCCACCGATGCGCACTTCGTAGTGCAGGTGCGAACCAGTCGAGCGGCCGGTCGAGCCCACGTAGCCGATCACGTCGCCCTTGCGGACGCGCTGGCCTTCGGCAACCGCGATACGCGACATGTGGCCGTAGCGCGTTTCCATGCCGCCGCCATGCTCCAGTTCGACGAAGAGGCCGTAGCCGCCGAACCAGTCGGCCTTGCCGACGACGCCATCAGCCGAAGCGTGGATCGGGGTGCCGGTGGTGGCGGGAAGATCAATGCCCTTGTGCGCGCGCAGACCGCCGAGGACGGGGTGAACGCGCATGCCGAAGCCGCTGCTCATGGCGCGGTTCGACGAAACAGGGACGAGCGAGGGGATCGAGACACCGCCATTACGCTGGGCGGGGGCAGCAGCACCAAGCGGTCCACCCGTTTCAAGCGCCTTCCAGCTTGCGAAGAGCTTGTGAAATTCATCATCGGCGGGAGCAGCGGTGGTGCCGTTGCGGGCAGCTTCGGCAGCGCGGAGCGGGGCGGCAATGTCGGCCGACGCAGCGCTGTTCGCCATGGCGGGAACCGAGAAGAAACAGGCAAGGGCACCAATCGAGCCAAGTACCAGCTTCGTAATCTTGTTGTTAACCATTACGACCCGCTAACCCTTAATCGCCCCGACCGTGCAGCATCAAATGCGCTGCATATTATCAGAGCCGACCCACCTGGATCTTGCCAACGGCCTGCCGGATCATCCCGGCCTGCCTGGCAAGCTCCCTGAGGACTAAGCGGAAACCCCTCCCGCTGCCTCGACGACATCGGGTTAGGGGGAAGTGTCTTAATCAGACAACCCCTGACATCAATTCGTACGATAAACCGGCTGCACGACGCGCCGAGTCGTTGAACGGTGGCTTAACAGCCCCTCGAAAATGCCGCGCAACAAGCGCTTTCCACAAGGCTGGCGGTGATTCATGGCGCTCATCGCACAGTCTCAGGAAGTGCGTTGTGCCGTAGCGCACATGCCGAATCTCGTCGTTCAGGATACGCTCGAGAATCCGTGCCGAGCGCTGATCGCCGGCAGCGGTAAAGCGGGCGATGGTGACTGGAGTTACGTCGAGACCGCGCGCTTCGAGCACCATGGGGACCACGGCCAGGCGGGCCGCAAGATCATGCGCGGTCTCGCGTGCCGCGTCCCACAGCCCGTCATGCGCGGGCAGTGCGCCATAGTCCGAGCCGAGGGTGCGCAAACGACGCGCGAGCAAGGAGAAGTGCATCGCCTCGTCGGCCGCAACATCGAGCCAATCGCTCACGAAGTCCGGCCCGCGCTCGGCGCCGAATCGGCCTGCCGCATCCAGCGCCAGGTCGATCGCGACGAATTCGATATGCGCGAGGGCATGGAGCAGCGCGAGCCGACCGCGCTCCGAACCGCCACGCCCGCGCTTGGGCATGGCGTTCGGCGGCAGCAACTCGGGCCGTGCCGGGCGGGCTGGCTCGTCAGGCATTGCCGCGTCGAACGCGAATGCCAGCCGTCCGGCCGCCCATTCGCGCCGTACCGCGCGCGTTGCCATGGCCTTGGCCGAGGGATCGGCGGTGAGCATGGCACCACGGATCGCCGCAGCAATGCTGGTCCTCGTCATTGCCCGGTCAAAGCGCCTTGGCGGCGGCGAGCACCTCTTCGGCGTGACCCTTGACCTTTACCTTGGGCCAGACCTGCGCGATCGTCCCATCCGCCGCGACGAGATAGGTCGTGCGCTCCATGCCCATATAGGTGCGGCCATACATGGACTTCTCGGTCCAGATACCCAGAGCATCCGAAAGGCCACCTTCTTCCGCATCGCTGGCGAGCGGTGCGGCAAGGCCATGCTTCTCGATGAACTTGAGGTGCTTCTTCGGCGGATCCTTGCTCACGCCGAGCAGCGCGGCGCCGGCCGCATCGAACTCGGCCGCGAGCGCGGAAAAGTCCTTGTTCTCCGTGGTGCAGCCGGGGGTGTCGTCCTTGGGATAGAAGAACAGTACCAGCTTGCGGCCGAGAAAATCGGACGGCTTCACAGTGCCGCCTTCGGGAGTTGTCATGGCAACATCAGGCAGTTTGCTGCCCGCGCCGATGGTCTCGCTCATTCGTGGATCTCCAGTTTTTCGTCAAAAATGGTGTGCCAGCAGGCCGCGATATCGCGGCGGGCCGCCAGCACGGCAGTCAGCAGGCCCGGCCAATCAGCGAGACCGCACGCTTTGGCAACGATAGCGCGGCTGGCTTCGGGCGGATAGCGTCCGTCAGGGGCAACGAGGCGCACGACGATGAGCAGCCGCGCCAGCAGATCGTGCGCGGCGCGCAAGGGGGCCGGCAGCAGACCTGCCGAGATCAGGGCATCGACTGCACACCCGAGATCGGGATCGAGCGCGGTACGCTCGCGCAGCTGCAGATAGTGGACGAGGAACTCCAGATCGACGAGCCCGCCGCGCGCCAGCTTCACGTCGAGCGGGCCCGCTGGCGGTTTGTGCTGCGCCATTTCGACGCGCATCGCATGGACGTCGGCGCGCAGCTTCTGGCCGTCACGGGGGCGGTGCAGCACGTCATCGATGATCGTCGAAAGCGCGGCGCAGTCTTCTGCCCGTCCGAACAGGGGCCGCGCCCGGCACAGCGCCATGTGCTCCCAGGTCCACGCATCCTCGCGCTGATAGCGCGCAAAGCTCTCAAGACTCACCGCGAGCGGCCCTTGCGCACCGCTGGGCCGCAGACGGACGTCCACTTCATAGAGCGCGCCCGCCGCAGTCGGGGCGGACAGCGCTGCGATCACCCGCTGGGCGAGCCGGTTGTAGTAAAGCGTGCTGCCAAGCGGTCTGGCTCCGTCCGATTCGCCGGTGTGATCGCCGCTGAACAGGAACACGATGTCGAGGTCCGAGGCATGGGTGAGAGCCGCACCGCCCAGTCTGCCGAGCCCGAGGATAACGAGTTCGCTGCCGGCGATCTGGCCGTGTGCGCGGACGAATTCGCCCCGCGCCGCTTCAGTGAGTACGAGAATCGCGGCTTCGGCGATGCGCGAAAGGGCGGCGGCAACGTCGAGCGGATCGCGCCAGGTTTCGCTTGCCTGGCTTTCGATCAGTTGCACGCCGAGTGCAAAGCGCCACTCACCGACCTTGCGGCGCACGGCATCGAGCAGGCATTGGTAATCATCGCCCGCCTCGCAGCGCCGAAACTCGGTGGCGAGGCTTTCGACACTGCCGGGCAGATCGAAAGCGCTGCGATCGATCAGCGTGTCGAGCAGGTCCGAACGGCGGGCGAGCTCGTCGGCCAGCGTGGGCGCGTGGGCGAGGACGCGCATGACGACGCCGAGCAGCGCGGGCCGCGCCTCCAGCAGCTGGAAGATATTGATCGCGCTCGGCAGCCCGGCAAGCAGACCTTCCCAGCGCAGTAGCGCGCGTTCGGGATCGGGCGCTGCGGCCAGAGCGCCGAGCAGCGTGCCGCGTAGACGCGCAAAGGCGGCGCGGGCTTCGGCGCTGCGCAGGGCGCGGTACTGGCCGTTTTCCCAGCTTTCGATTCGTGTGGCGAGCGGGCCTGGATCGGCAAAGCCAAGCGCCTGCAGTTCCTGTTCGAGTGGGCGGGCGGTGACGGGGACCGCCCCGCTTGGCGCATAAGTGGCGATCAGGTTGTCGAACCGGCTGCCGACGGCCTCCGAGATTCGGGCAAGTTCTTCCACCAGCGCCGCGCCGGATCTGAGGCCCTCCAACCGCGCCACGGCATCGAGTTGAGCGGGATCGGTTGGCAGGCTGTGCGTCTGCTGGTCCGCGATCATCTGCAGTCGGTGTTCGAGTGTGCGCAGCCGGTCGTAGCTGTCGCCAAGCAGCACGGCGTCATCGGTGGTGACGATTCCGGCCTCCGCAAGAGCGTCGAGCGCCGCGCGGGTGCCGCGCAGGCGCAGCGCCGGGTTGCGGCCACCGTGGATCAGCTGATGCGTCTGGGCGAAGAATTCGACCTCGCGGATGCCGCCGCGCCCGCGTTTGAGGTCATATCCGGGGCCGACGGCCTGCCCTCCGGCATAGTGGTCGCGAATGCGCGTGGTCAGGCGTCCGATTTCGGCAATCGCGCCGAAATCAAGGCTGCGGCGCCAGACGAACGGGCGGATCGCATCGAGAAAGACCTGCCCTGCGACGACGTCCCCTGCTGCCGGACGCGCACGGATATAGGCAGCTCGCTCCCATGCCAGCGCGCTCGATTCGTAATGTGTGATGGCGGCGACAAAGGGCAGCGCCAGCGGTGTGACCTCGGCCGCAGGGCGCAGGCGCAGATCGACGCGAAAAACGTATCCCTCGCTCGTGATCGTGCTCAGCAGCTCGACCACAGTGCGCGCGATGCGCTGGGCCGCTTCGGCTGGATCGTCGCGTTCGCGGCGCGGCAGGAGGTCGGGATCGTAGAGCAGGATCGGGTCGATATCCGACGAGTAGTTGAGCTCGCCCGCGCCGTGCTTGCCGAGCGCGATGGCTGAAAAACCCCGCGGTTCGGCATCGGGTACGCGGCGGCGCATGGCGGCGATGATCGCGGCATCAAGTGCACAATCGGCAAATGCAGACAGTTCGGTCATCACCCGGTCGAGCGGAAGCGCGCCGGCGAGATCCCCGATGGCAAGCGCGACAGCAAGCGCCAGTCGCTGCCGGCGCAGGGCGATGCCGGTGTCAGGCTCCCCGGACCCTGCCTGATGGGCGGCAGCGAGCGCATCCTCGATTCGGCCGGCCCTGAGCAGCGCCTCGAGATCGGGCAGCCGGTCCAGGCCGCGGGCGAGGAACGGCGCTTCGGTGCGGGCGCGGTGGAGGGCGTGCGCCCAGTCCGCTGTCTGGCTGGTGCCGGTCATGGTTCTGCGATGCCCGGTCGGCGCAGTGCGATCAAGCGCATGCGTGCGGCTTGCCAGCACGCGGGGGCTCTGCCACCTGTGCCGCCACTGCCAGAACCGGCGCTTTAAATGCCATGAGGGAATTGAGGATGAAGATCAGCAAGTCGTTTGGTCGCAAGGTCTTGGGCCTGATGTGCGGTGCTGCGCTGGTAATGCCGATGGCAGCGAGCCACGCTGCGTCCGCAGTGCCTCCGGTCGATGAGGCACTGATGCGGGAGACGATCCGCACGCTGTCGTCTGACGAGTACGAAGGTCGCGGGCCGGGCACTGCTGCCGAGCCGAAGACGCTCGACGCGATCATCGCGCGGTTCAAGGCGGCCGGGCTTCAGCCGGGCAACAAGGGGCAAGATGGCAAGCCGACGTGGCTGCAGGATGTGCCGACGGCAACGATCACCGCAACCAATCGCAGCCCGCTCACCATCACCGGCGGTGCCCAATCGGCAACCGTCACCTCGATGACTTTCAAGCCTTCGACCGAATTCGTGGCAGGCAGCTATCGCATCACGCCGCATACCGAAGTGAAGGACAGCGAGCTGGTCTTTGTCGGCTATGGCATCAACGCGCCCGAACTGGGCTGGAACGACTATGCCGGCATCGACATGCACGGAAAGACCGCCGTCATCCTCGTCAACGATCCGGACTATGCGATGGAAGGCGAGAACGGTCTCTTCCGCGGTCGCCGCATGACCTACTATGGGCGGTGGACCTACAAGTTCGAGGAAGCTGCGCGGCAGGGAGCCACGGGGGCGCTGATCATCCACGATACCTTCCCGGCAGCCTATGGCTGGCAGGTGGTCGAATCGAGCTGGTCCGGCGCGCAGCATTTCGTGCAGACCGCCAACGATGGCGCGGATCAGACCGTGGCGAACGGCTGGATCCAGAAGCCGGTGGCGGAGGCGATCCTCAAGGCGGCCGGCAAGGATCTTGCTGCGCTGACGGCTGCGGCGCAGGCGAAGGGCTTCAAGCCGGTGCCGCTCGGCCTCAAGGCCAGCCTCTCGTTCGACAACACGATCGAGAAAGCCAATTCGCACAACGTCGTAGGTCTGCTGCCGGGCAAGACGCGTCCCGATGAATACGTGCTCTACAGCGCGCATTGGGATCACCTTGGTCGCTGCAAGCCCGATGCGACGGGTGATGACATCTGCAACGGCGCGGTCGACAACGCGACCGGCGTTGCCGCACTGGCGGCGCTGGCCAAGATGAACGCTGCCGCAGGCGGCACGGCGCGCAGCCAGGTTTTCCTTGCCGTCACGCTTGAGGAGTCGGGCCTGCTGGGCTCCGAATACTATGCGCAGAACCCGGTCTACCCGCTCGCGAAGACGGTGGGCGGGGTGAACATGGACGCGCTGGCGGTGGGTGGCCCAGCGAAGGACATCACCGTTACCGGGGGCGACAAGTCCGAACTGACGACGATCCTGCGCAAGGTCGAGGGCGAGATGGGCCTCAGCGAATCGCCGGAGGAGCATCCCGAGCGCGGCCATTACTACCGCTCCGACCACTTCAGCTTCGCCAAGCGCGGGGTGCCGATGTTCGATGTCGCCCGCGGCACCGATCTTGTGGTGGGCGGCAAAGCGGCCGGGCAGGCTGCTTCGGATGACTACACCAACGTGCGCTATCACCAGCCGAGTGACCAGTATCAGGAAAGCTGGGACATCTCGGGCATGGTCCAGGATGTGAAGCTGTTCTACCGGCTCGGCCGCGAGCTTGCCGACAGCTCGGTGTGGCCGAACTGGCACCCGAACGACGAATTCCGGGCGATCCGCGACAAGAGCCTCGCCGAAGCGAAGGGCAAGTAACCCATGACCACGACTGCGCTGCGGATGCCGCCGGAATGGCATCCGCAGGACTGGCTCTGGATCGGCTTCCCGCATCTGGCGGAGGAATGGTCCGGCGTGATCGACGCCGCGCAGGTGCAGATTGCCGCCTTTGCCAGTGCCGTTGCCGATAGCGGACAGGAAGTCCGCCTGATCGTGCGCGACGGAGCCAACGAGGCGCGCGCGCGCAGCTTGGTGTCGAGCGCGGTCACACTGGAGCGCCGGGTCTATGGCGATGTGTGGTTGCGCGATACAGGGCCGCTGGTGGTGTGTGGGGGCGAAGAGCGACGCGCGCGGCTGTTCGGCTTCAACGGCTGGGGCGGCAAGTATCTGATGCCCGGGGACGAGGCAATCGGCGCCGATCTGGCCGCCAGCGCGGGTCTGCCTGCGGACCGTTGCGACTGGATCCTTGAAGGCGGCGCGCTTGATGGTGACGGGACGGGCCTTGTTGCGACGACCGTGCAGTGCCTTCTTAATCCGAACCGCAATCCAGCACTGGCAAAGGCCGATCTTGAAGCGCGGCTGGCGCGCGATCTCGGTTACGAGCGCGTGCTGTGGCTCGGGGATGGACTCATCAACGATCATACCGATGGCCATGTCGACAACCTTGCGCGGTTCGTGGCGCCGAACCGGCTGGCGCTGCCGCGCGCGACGGGGCCGGGCGATCCCAATGCGACGATCTATGCCGATGCGGCAGCGCGGGCGCGTGATTTCGGAGTGGAAGTTGTCGAGGTTCCTTCGCCGGGGCTGGTCGAATGGGGCGGGATGATCCAGCCGGCGAGCTACATGAACTTCGTGATCGCCAACGAGGTGGTCATCGTTCCGGTGTTCGGAACGCAGCATGACGATGATGGCGTCGCCGCGATTGCGGAACTCTTTCCCGGGCGTGCGGTCATCGGGCTCATAGCCGATGCGGTGCTTGCAGGCGGCGGGGGTTTCCATTGTTCCAGTCAGCAGATGCCTGCGGCCTGATTATGCGCCCCTTAACCGGCGCATGGTAGGGGCAGGAGCATGACACAGACAATTCTCGTGGTGTTCGGCACGCGGCCGGAAGCGATCAAGATGTTTCCGGTGGTGCATGCACTTGCCGCCGATCCCGCTTTTCGCGTCGTGACCTGCGTCTCGGCGCAGCACCGCGGCATGCTCGATCAGGTGCTGGCTATCGCCGGGATCGTGCCGGATCATGATCTTGATCTGATGAAACCCGACCAGACGCTCGACGGCCTCACCGCTGCGCTGCTCACGGGCCTGGGCGGGGCGATGGACGCTGAAAAGCCGGACTGGGTCGTGGTGCAGGGCGATACCGCCACCGCGATGGCCGGTGCGCTGGCGGCCTATTACCGCAAGATTCCCGTGGCCCATGTCGAGGCGGGGCTGCGCAGCCACAATATCTATCACCCCTGGCCCGAGGAGGTGAACCGCAAGATCATCGGCACCATTGCCGCGCTACATTTTGCGCCGACCGAGACCTCTGCTGCGGCGCTCAAGGCCGAGAACGTGGCCGCCAATGCCATCCACGTGACCGGCAACACCGTGATCGATGCGCTGCAATGGGTGAGCGCCCGGATCGAGGCCGAACCTGCACTGGCAAGTGGTCTTGCGGGCCTTGAGGCACGGTTCGCGGGCAAGCGGATCATCGGCGTCACTAGCCACCGGCGCGAGAATTTCGGCGGGGGACTGGAGGCTATCGCCGAGGCGATTCGGCAGATTGCCGCGCGCCCCGATGTGGCGCTGATCTTCCCGGTCCACCCCAATCCCAACGTGCGCAAGGTGATGGAAGGCGCGCTGGGCGACCTGCCCAACGTCGCGCTGATCGAGCCGCTCGACTATCCGCACTTCGCGCGCCTGCTGGGCCTGGCCGAAATCATGCTCACCGACAGTGGCGGCGTGCAGGAGGAAGCGCCCGCGCTCGGCAAGCCTGTCCTCGTCATGCGCGAGACGACCGAGCGGCCCGAGGGCGTCGAGGCCGGCACGGCGCGGCTCGTGGGCACCGACACAGGCCGGATAGTTTCCGAAATCTTTACTCTGCTCGACGATAAGGCTGCCTATTCGGCAATGGCGCGCGCGCACAATCCCTTCGGGGACGGGCACGCCGCGCAGCGTATCGTGGAGCTCTTGGGGAATGTCCGCTAAAATCGGAAATGGCGATCAGAAGCCGCAGGTCTGCGTTGTCGGCCTCGGCTACATCGGACTTCCCACTGCTGCGATCATTGCCCGTTCCGGCTGCCCGGTGCTCGGCCTCGATGTGACGCAGCACGTGGTCGACACGATCAACCGCGGCGAAATCCATATCGAGGAAGTCGATCTCGATGGGCTGGTGCAGGGCGTGGTCCAGCGCGGCCTGCTGCGCGCATCGACCCAGATCGAACCCGCCGACGTTTTCGTCATCGCGGTGCCGACACCGTTCGCAAAGGACGGTCACCACACGCCGGACGTATCTTATGTTCAGGCCGCTGCCAGCGAAGTGGCAGGTGTGCTCAAGCCCGGCGACGTTGTGATCCTCGAATCGACCAGCCCGGTGGGCACGACCGATGCAATGCGCGATCTGATGGCTGGCCTGCGCCCGGATCTCAAGTTCCCCGGCCTGACGCGCGAGACACCGGACGTGTCGATCGCCTATTGCCCCGAGCGCGTGCTGCCGGGCCGCATTCTGGAAGAACTCACCAACAACGACCGCTCCATCGGCGGCATTACCCCCCGCTGCGCACGCAAGGCGCTCGCCTTCTACAAGCGCTTCGTCCGGGGAACCTGCATCACCACCGACGCGCGTTCGGCAGAAATGACCAAGCTGGTCGAAAACGCCTACCGCGACGTGAACATCGCGTTTGCCAACGAGCTTTCGATCGTGGCGGACCGCATGGGCCTTGATGTGTGGGAAGTGATCCGGCTGGCCAACCGCCACCCGCGCGTCAATATCCTGCAGCCGGGGCCTGGCGTGGGCGGGCACTGCATTGCCGTCGATCCCTGGTTCATCGTGGCGAGCGCGCCCGACGATACCCCGCTGATCCGCACCGCGCGCGGGGTTAACGACCAGAAGATGCACCACGTGATCGCGCGGGCCACCGAGCTGATCGAAGCGCAGCCCAATGCTCGCATCGCGTGCCTCGGCCTCGCGTTCAAGGCCAACATCGACGACTTCCGCGAGAGCCCGGCCCGCTTTGTTGCAGCGCGGATCGCTCGCAAGTACGGCAATCGCGTGAGCATCGTGGAGCCTTATGCGAACGCGCTGCCAGTCGAATTCACCGACACCGGCGCAAGCCTGATCGATCTCGACGATGCGCTGGAGACCTGCGACCTGCTGGTCGTGTTGGTCGATCATGACGTGTTCAAGGTCGTCCCGCTCGCTGAGCGCAGCGGCAAAGTGGTCTACGACACGCGCGGCATCTGGCCGGACCAGCCGGATGCGGAGAGCGTCAGCACCGCGCTGCGGCTCGCCAGCTGAGCTCATGCGGGCGAGCCTGCCCGTGGCCGGAAGGATCGCCATGAGACTACCCCTTCGGCTGGCCGCCGGTCTCGCGGTCCTCGGCACCATCGGCTGCAGCGGCCTCGGCAGCGAATCGAACGCGCAAACGACAGCGCGCGGCGCCGGCACTGGGCAGCAGACGTCTGTGCCGCCGCTTCAGCCAGTGGTCCCGCTGGAGCTGCCGCCGCCGCGCACGCTGGCCGAATATGCCACACACGATGCGACCTACCCGTCCTACATGCCGATGCAGGGGCTGCGCCGGCCCACCAACAGCTTCTTCGTGAAGTGCGATGCCTCGCAGGCGGCAGGGCGCGAGGTCTATCAGGGCAACGATGTAGCTTCGCTCTATGGCCGCGCCGAAGGCGGCCTCGAGTTCATCTACGAAGCCCGCGACCGGGCTGGACGGCCTTGCGTCTACCCCTTTGCGCCTAGCCTGCCGGACATCGTCGGCAACCTCGATGGCACGCAGTACATCTTCCGGTCGTCCATTCCCGGCGAGCGGGTGACGTTTCGCAGCGGCGATCAATGGGCTGTCCTGCGCATGCGTGCGCTGGAAATGGGCCGAAGCCGCATTCATTTCGAAATGCGTGACATCGAGCTCGATTTTCCCGGTGCGATCCAGCCGATGGGCGCGCTGCATCTGGAGACGTTCGGAGGTGCGCCGCCCGGCCTGTTCACGGCGGTCATCCGGCGATCGCGGCTGTTCGGCGGCAAGAACGCGATCTTCGTGCCCAGCGGTGAGACCATGCTCTATGCCGAAGACAGCGAGATCGAGGGCAATGTCGGCACCAACAATGATCAGGAGCACAGCACCTACATCAACGGCACGCTGGTTTCCCATTTCCGCAATGTAAGCTGGAAGGGCCAGCTGGGCTGGAGCAATATCGCAAGCGGGCACCAACTGAAGGACAAGGCCTACTTGCGCATCTACGAGAACGTGCGCGTGTCGAACGCCCCGGGCCGCGGTTCGCCTTCGGCGATGCCGCTTATCGATGCGACTTCGTTCGGGTTTACCTGGGCGAACAACCTCCGGATCGATCGGGTCGCGCCGCTGCAGGAGCCGCGCGATGCGCTCGTCGATCTGCGCAGCGAGATCCTATACGGCAATCCGCAGCACTATCCCTGGCCAGTGATTGCCACGTCCGAATGGCGGATGCCGCCTGCGGCGCTCGGCGCGCTTGATCAGGTGTACCTGTCGGTGTTCTTCAACACCGAGGTGCACAGCTTCCGCACCGAGCCGTATGTCTTCGCGCTGCGTCCATGGGGACGGGGGTTCACGCCCGGGACTGCAACGATTGCAGGCGAGGGCCTTACGACTCGCGCTGAGCAGCGCGCTGTCTCGCTCGCATTCGGCACGCGCGGGACCTTCAGCAAGGTCTACTCCGCAGATGGCTGGACATACGCCAACCCGAGGCTTTCGGACGAGATGCTATGGGTGGCTGACCGCGACGCCTTCATCCGCCATGCGCTGGGGCTGATCGGGCACTAGGCCGCCGGTGCGCTCCAGCCAGCGGGCGCGGATCGCATCGCTTGTGTCGCGGCTGCCATCGTGGCTCCAGCCGGGCTCGCGCACCAGATAGGCCAGCTTATAGCGCCACGGGGCCGCCGCAAAATCCTTCGCTATGCCCTTCCATTCGTGGAAAACGCTGTGGAGCAGATTGAAGGTGCCGAGCTGGCGGATCACCCCGTAATGCGCCGGTTCTTCGTCGAGCTCGGGCTGGAACGTGCCGAACAGGCGATCCCAGAACATGAACACGCCGGCGTAGTTGCGGTCGAGATAGAGCGGGTTCGTCGCGTGGTGGACGCGGTGGTGCGAGGGGGTGTTGAACACCCATTCGAACCACGCCGGCATGCGGCGCACGGCTTCGGTGTGGATCCAGAACTGGCCGACGGTGTTGGCCGCGCCGGCAGTCAGCAGCATTTCCGGGGGCACGCCCACGAACGCAGGCCAGATGCGGAAGACAAAGGAAAGCGCGATAAAACCCGTCCAGGTCTGCCGCAGCGCCGTGCTTAGATTATAGTGCTGGCTGGTGTGGTGGTTGACGTGCGCTGCCCAGAACCAGCGGACGCGGTGGCCGGTACGATGCGCCCAATAGTAGTTGAAATCATCAAGCAGCAGCACCGCAATCCACGACCACCAGGCATAGGGCACGGTGGCAATGCGGTGCGCGTAAAGCCAGGTTGCGGCGGCGTAGATCGCGCCTAACACCAGCGCACCAGCGATCGTGCTGCCAAGGCCCATCAGCAGCGAGGTCAGCATATCGCGCGCTTCGTAAGCGTCTGGTGCATGGCGGCGCGCCCATGCGATCTCGATCAGGATCAGCGCGACGAATGCCGGAACCGCATAGGCGATCACGTCGATCGGATGGGTGATCGGCGTGCCGAGCGCGGCGATGACCGAGGCCACTGTCTCGTTCATGCGCGTGTTCCCAGTCGGCGCAGGCTGGCGGCCCAGATTTGCGCCTGATCGCCCAGATCAAGGGTGATGCTGCCAAAATGCGGATCATCGGTTGATAGCGTGATGAACCCGCGATCGAGCCGCGCGCCTACATGCGACGAAAGAAGCCGCCCGGCGAACTTCGCACCGTGCCGGCGGATGAGCATTACCTCGCCGGTCGCATTGCGCACCAGCGCGCCGATGCGTGCGCGGTCGAGCGCGACATCGACCGGATCGAACCCGCAGCGCGCTTCCTCGGCAAGGGCGCGGGCCTCGGCTTCATCAGCTATCCGCACGTCGCTGCCCATGCCGAGCGCGCGCACGATCACGAAGACCAGCAGCACGGCTGCAAGCGAACCGATCGCCTGCAAGGCAATGCCTGCGCCGGGGAGCGCAAGGAAGGCGTCCAGTGCCATTGCGCGGATCGCCTGCCTCAGCGCGCCTGCGCGGCGAGGAAATCGAGCTGCGGCGTGATCGGGCTCACGTCATAGCCTGCACCTGCGGCATGGGCTGCAATCGCATCCGGCGTCATGCCCATCTTCGCTTGCGCCAGTGCCCAGAGCAGCGTGGAGCGGGTGCCGGAGCGGCAATAGGCCAGCACCGGTTTGTCGCCAGCTGCAGCAAGGGCCGCTTCCATCGCTTCGACCTGCGGCATGGAGAAGCCCGCATGTGTGACGGGGATCGCGACATAGGCGATGCCAGCTGCGTTGGCAGCGGCTTCGATTACGGCACCTGGTGTCTGGTCCGGGGACTCGTCTTCAGGCCGGTTGTTGATGATCAAGCCTATGCCCAGCGCCTGAGCTTCAGTCACGTCCGCAAGCTCGATCTGGGGGCTAGCGAAGGTCTTGTCGTCGATCTTGCGAAACATGAGGTTATCTCTCTCCAGTGCCGCCGCACCGTTCACGCCGTTGCGGTGTTGTCCCTATGACTTGCGCAAGCGGGGCGCCAGTGGCCGTCATCCCGGCGCACGCGGCCCATACCGAACGGACAGCCGAAGGCGAGGACAAATGCATCACATCAGCTTTGCCGAAAGCCTCCGGCGAGGGCAAGTGCCGCCTGAACATGGTAGAAAGGCCACACCCATCTGCCGCCAAGTCCTCCCAAGCAACGAATCCGTTCGCGCTGGAGCCTTTTGTTGGTTATAGTCTCAAGTGCAGAGGATCAGGCGAGCGGAGTCTCGCGCATTTCCCTTGTTGTGCCGTCGGCAGCCGCGTCCGGCTTGCGGCACCCAGGAAAGCAGGGGCGGAACGAAGGTTTATTGGTTTTTATGGGTTTTGACAGAGGGCGGCGGGGTCGCGGACGCGACAAGCGCGATGGTTTCGGTGACGAGGGCGGCTTCGACCCTTACGGCGGCGGCGGTGGTTTCGGCGGCGGCGGCTTTGATCGCGGCGGCTTCGGCGGCGGCGGTGGCGGTCGCGGTGGTTTCGGCGGCGGTGATCGCGGCGGCTTCGGCGGTCCCCGCGGCGGCGGCATGCCGGCGCAGGTCGTCGGCACCGGCAAGGGTGTGGTGAAGTTCTTCAACGGTCAGAAGGGCTTTGGCTTCATCCAGCGCGAAGACGGCGGTGAGGATGTGTTCGTCCACATCAGCGCTGTCGAGCGTGCAGGCCTTGAAGGTCTTGCCGAAGGCCAGCAGCTCGAGTTCAACCTCGTTGATCGCGGCGGCAAGATCTCCGCAGCCGATCTGCAGGTCGTGGGTGACGTGATTGCGGTCGCGGCCAAGCCCGCCGCGCCGCAGCGCCAGCTGACGGGCGAGAAGGCTACCGGCACAGTCAAGTTCTTCAACGCCATGAAGGGCTTCGGCTTCATCACGCGTGATGATGGCCAGCCTGACGCGTTCGTGCACATCAGCGCGGTCGAGCGTTCGGGCATGCGCGAGCTGAACGAGGGCGACAAGCTCGAGTTCGATCTCGAGGTCGATCGGCGGGGCAAGTACTCGGCGGTCAACCTGACGCCCCGACAAGACTGAGATTGGTGCGGGGTCCTTCGGCCTATGGCCGAAGCCCTGCGCCACCGGCATTTTTAGATGGCGGCCCTTCGGGGTCGCCATTTGTCGTTTACGACAACACTCCCGGCACAGCGGGAGCCGAAGCAGGAAGGAAACGTGTCATGTCGATCACCCCGTTGATGCCCGTCTATCCCCGGTGCGGCGTGCGTCCGGTGCGCGGAGAGCATTGCCATCTGATCAGTGAAGACGGCACGCGCTATCTCGATTTCGCCAGCGGCATCGCGGTCAACCTGCTCGGCCACAGCAACGAGCACCTGATCGGCGCGATTCAGCGGCAGGCAGCAACGCTGATGCATGTCTCCAATCTCTACGGTAGCCCGCAGGGCGAGCATCTGGCCCAGCGGCTGGTAGACCTGACGTTCGCCGATACGGTGTTCTTCACCAATTCGGGTGCCGAGGCCGTCGAATGCGCGATCAAGACCGCGCGCGCCTATCATCAGCATGCCGGCAATACCGAGCGCTATGAGCTGATCACGTTCAAGAACGCGTTCCATGGCCGCACGATGGCCACGATCAGCGCCTCCAATCAGGAAAAGATGCACAAGGGCTTCCTGCCGTTGCTCGAAGGCTTCCGCTATGTCGACTTCGACGACCTCGAAGGGGCGCGAGCAGCGATCGGGCCGAATACGGCGGGCTTCCTTGTCGAGCCGATCCAGGGGGAGGGCGGCATCCGCGATGCTTCGCCCGAATTCCTCCAGGGCCTGCGCGCTCTCGCCGACGAGCATGACCTCATGCTGATCTTCGACGAAGTGCAGTGCGGCGTCGCCCGCACCGGCGATCTCTATGCCTACGAGCAGTACGGCGTGACGCCCGACATCATGGCGAGCGCCAAGGGTATCGGCGGCGGCTTTCCGCTTGGTGCCTGCCTCGCGACCGAAAAGGCCGCACGCGGCATGGTGATCGGCACCCACGGCAGCACCTATGGCGGCAATCCGCTGGCGATGGCTGCGGCCGAAGCCGTGCTCGATGTGGTGGCTGAACCCGCCTTCCTCGCGGACGTGAAGGCAAAGGGAGAGCGGCTGCGCGGCCGGCTCGAGCAGTTCATCGGCAACTACCCGGACATGTTCGAACTGGTGCGCGGGCGGGGCCTGATGCTCGGCGTCAAGATGAAGATCGAGCCGCGCGCGTTCGTCGCCCACATGCGCGACAACCACCATCTGCTCACCGTCGCAGCGGGTGACATGACCTTCCGCGTCCTGCCGCCGCTGGTGATCGATGACAGCCACATCGACGAATTCATGGAGAAGCTCTCGGCCGCAACTGCCAGTTATGCGGTCGAAGCCGTGCCGGCATGACCCGGCATTTCCTCAGCCTGAGCGACGCCGGCGGCGATGCCCTCGCCGCCATTCTGGGTGATGCCATGGACCGGAAGGCGGCGCGGCGCGCGCTGCCCAAGGGTCAACACGATGCCGATGCGCCGCTCGCCGGCCGGGTCCTCGCCATGGTGTTCGAGAAGAACTCGACGCGTACGCGGGTCTCCTTCGACATCGCGATCCGCCAGCTTGGCGGCAGCGGCCTCGTGCTCGACGCCGGGACCACGCAGCTCGGCCGCGGGGAGACCATCGCCGATACGGCCCGTGTGCTCAGCCGCATGGCCGATGCCATCATGCTGCGCACCGATAATCACGCGAAGCTCGAGGAACTGGCGCATTACGCCAGCGTGCCGGTGATCAATGGGCTGACCGATCTCTCGCATCCCTGCCAGATCGTCGCCGATCTGCAGACCCTGCTCGAACATGGCAAGGCGCTGCCCGGGCTTGAGGTCGCGTGGCTTGGTGACGGCAACAACGTGCTCAACTCGTTTGTCGAGGCGGCGGGGCTGATGAAGTTCAACGTCCGCATCGGCGTGCCCGAGGGGTACGACAGCGATCCCGCATTCATCGCCGCAGCGCGCGGCGGCGGTGCTCGCATCGATACCGTTCGCAGCGCGGCGGATGCCGTGCGCGGCGCCGACGTTGTCGTGACCGACACCTGGATTTCGATGGGGCAGGCCCATGCCGAGGCCAAGCTTGCGGCGATGACCCCGTTCCAGGTGAACGCGGGCCTCATGGCGCTGGCGAAGCCCGATGCCGTCTTGCTGCACTGCCTGCCCGCCCATCGCGGGGAGGAAGTGACCGACGACGTGATCGATGGCCCGCAATCGGTCGTGTGGGATGAGGCAGAAAACCGCATCCACGCGCAGAAATCGATCTTGCGCTGGGCGTTCGGGCAGCTCTGACCATGTCGGATGATGCCGCTTCTGCCGGGACGACCGGCTTTGACCAGGTCCTGACTTTCACTGTGCCCGAGCGTAATGCGCGCGGACGCATCGTGCGCCTTGGACCTGTGCTCGATGCTGTGATCGCGGCGCACGCCTATCCTGCGCCGATCCGCCACCTGCTGGCCGAGGCGATGGTGCTGGCAACGCTGCTTGGTTCCCTGCTCAAGGATGAGCAGAGCCAGCTGACGATGCAGGCGCAGACCCAGGATGGCGTTATCGACCTGCTCGTCTGCGACTACCGCAGCGGCGAGCTGCGCGGCTATGTCCGTTTCGACCGCGCGCGGCTGGACGAACTGGGGCCCAGCCCTACGCTGCACGCCCTGTTCGGGGATGGCTACCTTGCCATCACTTTCGATCTCGCGGCGACGGGGCAGCGCTATCAGGGCGTCGTTCCGCTTGAGGGAGAGACACTTGCAGCGGCCTGCGAGAGCTACTTCCTGCAGTCGGAACAGATCCCCACATTGATCCGCCTCGGTGTGCGCAGCGATTCAGCTGGCTGCGTCGCGGGCGGCATGCTGATCCAGCACTTGCCAGAGGGTGAGGAAGGCCGTGAGCGGCTCCATGTCCAGCTCGATCATCCGGAATGGGAGCACATGCGGATCATGGGCGGTTCGGTTTCACCCACCGAACTGGTCGATCCAGACCTCGATCTAGAGACGGTCCTCTGGCGGCTCTTTCACGAAGAACGCGAGGTGCGCGTGGAACGCGGCAAGCAGATCGTCAAAGGGTGCCGCTGCAGCAGCGACTACTATCGATCCGTACTGGCGCGCTTCGGGGCGGCAGAGCGCGCAGAGATGCGCAATGAGGAAGGATTGATCCTCGTCGACTGCGCATTCTGCTCGAAGGTCTTCGAGATTGATCTCGACTGATACCACCGATTCGGTTCGTCGCTGACGAAGAACACTTTAACGCAGCCAGATTCCGCGTATACTGCAAGCAGCGGTCCGGCATGGTGTCGGGGCGCCTTTTTGGACGCGCCTGCCAGATGGACCGCCTGCTGCGCACCCTAACCGAAGTCTCGGCCCGCCAACTTGTCCGGCTGGTTGGTGGCGGCGCCTTCATGTCGCTCGTGTTTGTCGCACCTGCGCTTACGGCGCAGCGCCCTTCGCTTGCCATGCTCGACCAGCTCAAGCCGGGACAATGGGAAGTGCGGGATCGCGATCTCGCCGGCGGCCGCAGCAGGCTGTGCATCGAGAACGGTCGCCGCTTGATCCAGATTCAGCATATGCGCGAAGTCTGCCGCAGCTTCACGGTGCAGGACACTGCGGACACGGTAACGGTCCATTACACCTGCCCGGGCAATGGCTACGGACAGACATCCGTTCGCTATGAAAGTGCGCAGCTCGTGCAGTTGGAAACGCAGGGTATCGCACACGGCGTGCCGTTCAATTTCCGCGCGGAAGTGCGGCGCATCGGCGCATGCACATCCTGATTGCGCGCTGAGGATTGCCACAAGCAGTTCATGGCTTTAGCTCTGCTACATGGTCGCCGAAGCCGTTTCCCGGGAAAGCCCGCTCGCCGTTGTCCTTCTCTCGGGTGGGCTCGATTCGATGGTCTGCGCCGCCCTCGCGCGTGAGCAGGGTTTCCGTGTTCTCGCGCTGACGATCGACTACAACCAGCGCCACCGGGTCGAGATCGAGGCGGCGCGCGGCATTGCTTCAGCGCTGGGCGTAGAGCGCCATGTCATTCTGCCGCTCGATCTGCGCCAATTCGGTGGATCGGCGCTGACTGCTGATATCGCGGTGCCGAAAGACGGGGTGGGCGACGACATTCCGGTCACTTACGTGCCGGCCCGCAATCTCGTCTTCCTCTCGCTGGCCCTGGCATGGGCTGAGGCGGCTGGGTCATCAGACCTCTTCATCGGGGTCAATGCGCTCGATTATTCGGGCTATCCCGATTGCCGGCCGGAATTCATCGGCGGCTTCGAGAGTCTCGCCCGGGTCGCCACCAAGCTTGGCGATCAGGGCGGTACCGTGCGGGTTCACGCCCCGCTCCAACACCTGAAGAAAAGCGAAATCGCGCAAGAAGCGGCCCGTCTCGGGCTCGATCCTGGTGCCAGTTGGTCGTGTTACGATCCGCTGCCCGATGGACGGGCCTGCGGCGTGTGCGACAGCTGCCGTCTGCGGCGCGCGGGATTCGATGCAGCCGGGATAGAGGATGGCACCAAGTATGGAGATGACGGATAAGCCGAAGCAATGGTTCGGCGTTGACCGCTATAGTTGGTACGCGCTGTTTGTCCTCGTCATAGTCTACATCATCAACTTCGTGGATCGGCAACTGCTGACGATCCTTGCGGTCGACATCAAGCATGATCTTGGCATCTCGGATGCCCAGTTCGGCTTTCTCTACGGCACTGCATTCGGCGTTTTCTACGCCTTGTTCGGCATCCCGCTTGGCAAGCTGGCAGACCGCGCCATGCGCACACGGGTCCTTGCTGCCGGCCTTGCCCTCTGGTCGATAATGACCGCGCTTTCCGGTCTCTCACGCAGTTTCCTGCAGCTGGGCGCCGCGCGGATCGGCGTCGGCGTGGGCGAGGCGACTGCGGGGCCATGTTCCTATTCGCTGCTGGCGGATTACTTTCCCGCACACCGCCGTGCGACCGCAGTGGCGATCTTTTCGTCAGGCATTTACCTCGGCGGCGGCTTTTCGCTCTACATCGGAACAGCGATCGCCGGGGGCTGGAACCACGCCTTTCCGCTGGGGGAGCGGCCATTCGGCCTCGCTGGCTGGCAGGCTGCGTTTCTTGCCGTTGGGCTTCCCGGCCTTGCTCTTGCGTTCTGGGTGCGCAGCCTGCGCGAGCCGCTTCGTGGACGCTTTGAGGCACCCCAGGCTGAAGGTGCGCCTCGTCCCGCCCCTCAACCCGCGACGCTTGCAGCCTTCGTGCGCGATCTGGCAACTATCGTCCCCCCGTTCACCCTGCTGGCTGCTGCCCGGCGCGGCCGCACGGCCTTGTTCGGCAATCTCGCCATCATGGCCGGTCTGGGCTTGCTTGGGACAATCCTGTCAGTGCTGATCGGCGATCCGGCACAATGGATTGCGCTTGGCATCGGGACTTATGCCATTGCTTCCTGGGCGGTTGCCCTGCGCTACGATGATCCCGAAGCCTTCCAGGTGATCTGGGCCTCGAAGTCGGTCGTGGGCCTCAACCTCGGCTACGGGCTGATGTGTGTGATCACTTACGCCAATTCGGCATTCGGACCTTCGCTGGTGATCCGCGAATTTGGCGCATCAGCCGGTGCCGTGGCGCTGATTGTCGGCGGATCGGCAGCGATTGGCGGCGCGTTGGGCGTGATCGCCGGCGGAGCGCTGGGAGACCGCCTTGCAGGCGATCGCTACCATTCCCGGCGCATCCTCGTGGTAATCGCGGCGCTGCTCACGTCGCTGGTGCCGAACTGCATCATGCTGGCGACCCATTCGCTTACGGTCGTCTACTTCTGCGTGTTCCCGATGTGGTTCCTGGCAAGCTGTGCGCTGGGCGGTGCAGCGGGAACGATCGTGAACATTGTCCCGGCGACAAGTCGTGCCACTGCAACAGCGGCATTCTTCCTGTTTGCGACCATGGTGGGCCTTGCACTCGGGCCTTATGCGGCGGGCAAGATCTCGGGTGCGTTCGGTGCCAATCTGCGCATCGGGCTTGCCGGTATTCTTGTCGTCGTGCCTTTCGCACTGGTGGCTCTCGAAGTGTGCCGCCGTGATCTGGTCAGCCGCGAGCGCTAGGGCCGCACCCCAAAGTCAGCTGACATCACCTGGTGGGTAATCGCCCCCGCACGCCATAGATGCAAGCAGCTCGCAGGCCTTGGCCGTTTTATGCAGCGCATCATCTTCGCCAAAAGAAAAAGGGGGCCGGATTGCTCCGGCCCCCCAATTCCAATCGGCAATTTGCCGAAGCTTACATGCCCGAACCCGGACCGTACGTGATTTCCACGCGGCGGTTCTGAAGTTCGCGCACGCCGTCCGCGGTCGGAACGCGCGGGTTGGCTTCACCGAAGGCCTGGTTGGTGATCGCGCCATCGGGGATGCCGTGGGCGGTCAGGTAGCCGCGGACCGAGTCGTTGCGACGCTGCGACAGGCCAAGGTTGTACTTCGGCGTGCCCGAACGGTCGGTGTAGCCGGCCAGCATGATCGGAACGCTGGCGCAGTTGCCATAGGCCGTAACCGCGTTGTCCAGAATGGTCGCCGCTTCAGGCGTGATGTTCGACTTATCCCAGTCGAAGAACACGATGTAGGGCCCCTTGTTGCAGACCGGCGCCGGCGGAGGCGGCGGAGGCGGCGGGGGGGGCGGCGGCGGGGGCGGCGGGGGCGGAGCGGGCGGTTCCGGCATCGGCGCAGGCTCAGCGCCGCCGAAGTTGTAGGCCAGCGTACCGAGCAGCGAATGCGAGCGCCAGCGGCCCATAAGGTCCTGACCTGTCAGCGCGCCGTTGCCGACGACGTTGACGTTGCTCACGCTGAAGTAGCGATACTTCAGACCCACATCCCAGTGCTTGGAGAGCGGGGCGCGAACACCTGCGATTGCCTGCCACGCGAACTTGGTAGCCGAATCGTCCACACCGCCGAAGCCGGCCGTCGCGATGGAGTACTTGACGTTCGCAACGCCGACACCGCCGCCGACAAAGCCCTGAAGGCCATCGTCGCCGCCGAAGTCGAGCAAGCCGTTGACCATGTAGCTGAGAGCCTGCGAGCGGCCACCCAGCGTACCGGAAGCGCGATCAACCGTGGCGCCCGTGCTGTCGGTGATGCGGTCAGCGCGTGCACGGCGATAACCGACTTCGGTCTCAAGGCGGAAGCCGCCGAAGTCGTAACCCACGATACCGCCAACGTCGTAGCCGGTATCGCTCTTGAGGTTGGCCGCGTTAGCGACACCAGCGATGGCCAGATCAGTCCTTTCGACGATCATCGCGCCAGCATCGACCTCGACGTACCAGGAATCTTTCTTGGCGAGTGCCGGCGTTGCGAGCGCCGTGGACGCCAGGGCCAAGCCCACGAGCAGTTTCCGCATTCTCATTTCCCCTTTATTCGAAGTCATGCCTCGGGTGTTCTCGCCATTAGCGGCTCTCGTTTTTGCTTGCAAGCAAACGTGAGTGCGGGATGTTGCCAAAAGGCAACTAAAACCAGACATCTAGGCAAAGATCCCACACCAGAGCGGGGTCGTCGGGCGGCATGATCGAAGTATGATCAGGGGGATTCAGGGTCAGGACAGTACGCCAGCTGCGCGTAGTGTCGTGATTATCGCAGCAATTGCAGTGCGGGCCTCGCTGTCGATCACCGCGCCTCCGGATGGTATCGTCGGCGCCGGCGCAAGTTGCCACGTGCCTCCGGCGAAGAATCGGTAGGCGGCTGCTGCGATATCGTAGGCGCGCATCCCCTCTCTGGCAGAAACAAACCGCCAACCGCCTTCGCTCCAGGCTGCAATCCGGCCACTTTGTCCGGCAAATGCGCCGGTCGCGCTTGCTCCCACCAGCCAGCACTGCCCGTTTGCTGGCGCTGTCGGTGGAGCCGTGATGACCGCTTCGACGGCCGGATGGAGCAGCACGTCTGCCGCTAGCAAGGCTTCATTTACAATCACTTCCTTCTGGCTCTGCCCGGCGAACAGCATGGGCAATGCAAAGCGCGGCGAAGTAGACGAAAAGCTCAGGGGGTCGGTCATCATCGTGTCCTCTCGCGGGCGTCAGGAAGGGAAATCGATGTGCAGCGGCATGGAGGCAGCATTTCGCCCGATCTGGCGAACGGCAAAGTATTGCGGCGCGTCAGCGGGCAGTCCTGCAATCTGCTCCGCTGTCGCCACGAAGGTACTGGCCATCGTTTGCCAGCGCAGCGCCGGTGTATCCGGGTCGCCGACGGTGATTTCCCAGAGCTCCGACTCTTCGTTCAGCGGCGTATCGACTCCATTGAGCCAGACCCATGCCCCGCGTGCCCGCCGCATCCAGCGCAGCGCGATGGAACCATCGTTCTGCAGCACTGCCGTACCGTGAACAGGCGAGAGCGGCCGCAGCGTGGCTTCCGGGTCTGCGATCGGCACAGTGACTGCGGCGGTGTCGCCCAGGCCGACCGCAACGATTTGGGTTGCGGCCGGATCGCCGATCATGGCCGCATCCAGCTGCACCAGGCTGTCGTCGATCAGAACGAAGGGTTCGCCAGTGACATGGGTCCCCACCGCCCACTCCGTTCCGCCGCGACCGCGTAGCCAGTTGCCTAGCCGCCACACGCCGCTTCCCAGCGGTGCGGCGCTTGCAAACTGGGCGATCTCGTTGCCGATCCGGGCCCGATTCGCCCCCTGCAGGAGCTGGGCGAGGCTGGCATCGACCAGCACTTGATCCGTGCCCGCCAGCGCGACGTCCAGCGTCGATTGGCGATCGAGCAAGAGCGGTGACGCGGTGGGCAGCGCGCCAATGGTGCGGCCCAAGCGCGCCCTGCTACGTCCGGTCGAGCCGATGGAAGTCAGTGCGCCGCCATCGCCGCCGAGATCCGCAAGCAGGGCGGCGCCGGTCCAGCCCGCACTGGCTCCCGATGCCGCGGCGAAAACCGCTGCCGTCGTTCCGCTCCCGGTCCCATCCCATGGCAGCGCAAACGCTTCCAGCACAGTCGGTGTGTTGGCAAGATCCGCAGCGGGATTGAACCGGCCCGGATCCGTCACGGGTGCCGAACTCACGGCAGTCGCTCCGCTTGACGGGCTCGCGGTCAGCGACAGCAACACACCGTCCTGCTGCCACTCCCATTGGGAAATCCGCCATAGGCCAGAGGCGATTGGAATGCTCACGAATGCACCGGGGGTTATCGCGGGGTCGATTTCCGTGATCCGGTAGGTGATCGTATCGGCAGGGCGCGCTGCCCGGCGACTTGCATTGCCGGCCAGCGTCTGCGCCTCTGCGGCGCTGAGTGCCGCCGGAAGTTCGATGACCTCGAGGTCGCCCTGCTCGCTCCGGCCGATGCCGCGCTGAAGGCCCGGCTGGTAGTCGCGTGCCACGTCGTAATACCGGACACCGCACTGGCGCACTCGCGGCAGAGGTTCGCGCTTGCGTGACCAGCCGCTGGCCTTGGCCTCCGCCGATTGGCCGTCCGTGTTTGCGGCCGCAGGGCCAGGCAAGGCTACTGGCGTGACAGACCCGGCTGGCTCTGCCGCTTGGATCGCCAAAGTGCCCCCGGAAACCGCGCAGACGATCGGCACGGCTTCCGAGATCACCGCCAGCGCATCGCCAGCGGAACCCTGGTCGATGCTGAAGCCCGTAAGGCTGGTGTCCAAATTGCTCACCGCCGCGTCCGGCAGGATCGTCCGCGCGATGGCACCGATCGAAGTGCCGGCCGTGTCCGCCAGTATCTCGAAGGTCAGCGAGGGGATGCGGTTGCCATAGTCCGCCAGTTCCAAATCCTCGAACACCGCATAGGCAAGGCCGCGATGCGCAGGACACTGCGTCAGCCCCTCCGCTTGGACCATCAGTGGATCGGCTGCCTGATCCCCATGGCCATGGTGGATGCGCAGAGTGCCACCCACCTTGAGATCGCCGCCCGCGCCGCGCAGCAGGTTGCCGTCAGCCCAGATTCGCCCAATCCCCGCGATCGGCCTGCTGGCAATCGCCACCGCGAACGACGAGGTGTAGGTATAGCTGGTGACCGAAGGTCGTCCCTTGCCGCCGCGCGCCGTATCCTTGTGCTCGACGAGTTCGGTTGCCCAGATCACACTGCCCGCAGCCCGCATCTTGCCGAAATGCAGGGGCAAAGCAGACCCATAGCTCGATGTCTGGACCGTCAGATCCTTCAGGCGCGGGCCTTCGACCTTGCGTCCCCCCATGATAGCGGCATCGACCTGGCGCCCCACGAGCGCCCCGATCGCACCGCCAAGCGGACCGCCGAACACGGTGCCAACAGCAGTGAGCAGCAAAGTAGCCATACGTGTCAGTCCCTGATTGTGTGCAGCAAGGTCGGAACCCGCCAGCCACCGGCGGTCGGCCATGGCAGGGGTCCGGGCAGGAAGGTCACCTTGCCCAGTCCGGCGTGCGCATGGATGAAGCCGCCCGCAGCACGCACCACGAGGTGCGGCTGGATCGGGCTCACCATGACGAGCACGACATCGGCATCCGCTGGCGGTGCCGGTTCGAACCGATTGGCTTGAGCAAAGGGCAGCAGGCTGTTCACCGAGATGGTGCGCAGGCGATATCCTGCCGGTACGACCGGCTCGGTTCCCGCGCGGCGCATCGCTTCCGCCACCACCCCCACGCAGTCGAGGCCCGTCGCAGGATCGCGGCCATGCAGCCGAAAGCGGACGCCGATCAGGCTCGCTGCGGCTTCAACGAACGCCGCGTTCACCGCTGCGCTGCCGGATAGCGGGTCAGCAGATCATTTCCCGGCAGGAACGGCTCGCCCTGAAAGTTGATGGCGTTGCCGAAACGAGTCGCGCAGGTGCCAAGCGTGTGGTCGCACCCTTCGCGCAGCTCGATCCGTGTGCCGATGGCTGCATTCGCAGCCGCCGCCCGGTCCAGCACAAGCCAGGTGCTGTCGACCGCCTCGATCCGGCGAATCAACCCCGCCTCGGGGCCATCGATCCAGCGCAGCGTTCCGAAGGCCAACGATTCGGCAGCCGGCCCCCCTGAAACGCGGACGGCTCCCCCATCCGCCGAAGTAGCGGCGAGAACCGCCTGATGGGTGAAGGCATTGGCAGACAGCGTGCAGCCTTCGCCGCAGAATTCTGCTCGGCAGGTTGGTGCGGTTCGCGGCACGATCTGGCGCGCCAGCAGGTCCTTGACCGAACGCAGCTCGGCCGAAAAGCCCGCACCCTCATGCCCCACGGTACCGATCGTGCCGGCATAGAGCGTCATGCGTTCAAGCGTCTCCCAATCGACCAGCCCCATCGCGATGGAACCGCCGTCGAACCGGCCTGCCGCAAGGTCCATCTCGCGGATGGAATCGTGGCTGAGCGCGCCCGCCACTTCCGCGCTGTCTGCCTCGAAATCGGCGGTGCGGCGGATCGCCGAGGGCACCATGCCGGGCGCGGTGCGATGGACGAGCCCATCGAACGCAAGGTCCCGATCATGGCTCGTGAAGCCCAACGTCACGCCATCGCGCCGCTCGAGCCGCCACCAGATGGCAACGGTCTCAAGCGGTTGGCTGAACCAGACCCTCGTGCTTTCGGGCATGTCAGGCTTCCTCGCGCAGTTCAATCAGCGGCACGCTCGGTGCCTCGCCCGCGGCAAACGCCGCGCCGGAGATGTCGAGCCGGTCTTCGGCAAACCGCACCGGCACGTCGAACAGGAAGCCTGCGCGCACGGTCTTGCCCGCAGCCGGCGCGTCGGCAAACACGATCTCGCCCAGGCCATCGAGGGTCCAGCTCGTCACCGCCGCGCCGTCCACGCTCACCAGCAGGCTGTCCGGGCGAGGACGGGTAATGCGCCGCTGCTGCGCATCGATGCCGAGGCCATAGGCCTTTACCAGCGGGAAACGTGCCCTGGCCCCGTTGCCGGTCCCGATCACCTGATCCAGCCCGGTTGGCGTGCCGGTCATGCCATTGGAACTGTAGTCGGATGGATCCCGCAGCCGGAACCCCCGCGCCTGTCCGCGCCGCGCCCGGAAGAAGCCGATCAGCTCGCCGAGCTCGGCTTCGGAGCGGACGCCGGGGCCCACATCGAAACGCAACCGAGCATCGGCCCAAAGGCTGCTGCGCCGCTCGAACCCGGATGCCGTGATCGTCACATTGGTCGAAAACTCAGGAGTCACGGTCGCGGACCGGCCAATCGCGATAGGGAAGAGCACGTCGTCGAAGGGTTGCATCATGTCGTCCTCGCTGGCCGCCCCGGCGGTGGCATCGGGCAGGCGGGTAAAGCCGTCGCGCGCCACTTGCGGCAGCGCCCAGATGAAAGTTTCCGCCACGCCCAGCGCCTGCGCTTCGCTCGCGGCTGCATCGATCAGTGGCCACATGGCCTCGGCATCGGTGGCGTTCAGCACAAAGCCCGAAAGGTAATGCTGCTGCGTGCGCGGGTAGCCGAGCCGAGCCTCCGCTTCGGCCCGCCCCCGTGTCCGCCGCGCTTCGAACCCGGCCGTCAGCCAGTCGTAGTCTTCGAGCTGCAGCACATCGAAAGCGGGCGCCGCCCATCCGGTCGGCAGGTTCGCACGCCGCGCCTCGGGTGTCGCGGGATCGAGCACGGTTGGCAGGAATGCCAACAGCAGCGTTTCGCACCGCGCGCTCCCCGCCGCCGTTCGCACGGCTGCCGCCAGGCTCGTCGTCGAACTCGCCAGCAGCGCGCCCGCTGCATCAAGCAGCGCCTTCTGCGCAGCCGTCAGCGTCGCACCAAGGTCGGGAATGACCACCGGGCTGCCGCCCAGTGCCGCCTTGGCTGCGTCGTCGTAGAGACAGATCTTGCGATCTGCGGTGACCCACCACCACGGCTCACCCACTTGATACCGCACCGGCAAGCCGGCTTCGATCAACAATCCGGCCAGCCGCACCGCAACCTTGCGCAGCCAGTCATTCGCCGCCGTGCTGGCCGGCGAAAGCAAAGCCGAAGGCGGCGACCAGCCGGTTCGGGCCGGAGCGCCATCGGCGGTTCGCTGCTGCCAGGCGGCGGGACAATGCTGTGCCAGCAACTCGTAGGATTGCGAGAGGATGACCGTGTATCCCATCGCCTTTGCGGCAGACAGGAACGCCCCATGCCAATGTTCTGCCGCAGGATTGAGTGCAGGCAGCGCCGGATCGACCACGAAACCGCCCGCGCCGTCCGGCGCCAGCGGAAAGAAGTGGCTCATTCCGACATAGTGGTTGATGCTGCCGCGATAGCCCAGGCCCCGAATGGTGCGGAGTATTCGCGCCGGCGTCTGGTTGTAGCCGTCGTCATAGCCCGTCGCCATGCAAAGCCCGTGCGGCGGCACCATCACATCGCCGATGGTCAGCATGGGTCTGTGCCCGCTGCAGCGCATGGCGCTCAATTCGGCCCAACCCGTCAACGCCGGTGAAAACGGCGTCGTCGCGGTCGCCGAATAGCCGGGCGCGACGAGTGAAATGAACATCCGGTCGATGTCCGAGGGATGGACCGGATCGGCTTCCCCCGGCAGCAGGAACCCACCCGCCAGCGCCGAGAATGGCAACGTCACCACCGCATCGGTCGGGGTCCCCTCGGCATAGTTCCACAGCCGCACATACCAACCGCGCGGATTGCCAGCCGCGTCGCGACCCTCGATCGTCAGCGTCGGACCATTGATGGCATCGAGCGGCAGCACGCCGCTGGAACGCCAGCGAAACGACAGGGTGAGCCGCGCATAGTCGCGGTTGGTGTCATAGGCGAGCAGCGGGTGGTCCCACCGGTCTGCGCTCTCCCAGATCAGCCCGATCAGATCATCCGCCTTCTGGAACACCGCATCGACTCGCAGCGCGTCGGGTGCCGTGGTCACCACCGAAGCCATCGCCGGGCGCGGGAAATCCACGGTCCAGAATCGCGGATCGAACCGCTGGATCGTGTCGGTCGCCTGCACGGTGCGGCGGTTTGCCAGCCAGAAGCTCATGGCCTCTCGTTCCTTCTCAGTATTCGCTCAGGGCGCGGCGCACCGCCTGCGCCACCTGACGGCTGGAGCGGCGCAGGCTTTCCGGGCTGCTGCTGCCTGCGGGCGCGACCACCTTGATCGAGACGTTGACAGCCCGCCCGCCGCCGCCGCTGCCCGGGTCGATCTGCCCGGCCGATGTCGGCACGAATAGCTCCGGCCCGCGCTCGCCGACGAGGTATGGCCGCCCCGGCGCGACCGGTCCGCCGGTCGCTCGGCCCGGCAACCCGAAGATCGAGCTGATCAGGCCGCCAAGGCCGAGGATCCCGCCGCCAAGGCCACTGCCTCCCGAACTCCCGAGCCCGATCGAGGCCAGGCCGCCGCGCAGGGCCTGCGCCGCAATGTCGTCGAGCACCCTGAGACCGGTACGGCGCAAGTCCTCGAACCCCAGGCTTCCGCGCCGCACGGCGCTCAGCAACCCGCGCTCCAGCACATCGCTGCCCCGGCTGAAACCATCGACCAGGATCGAATCGAAGCTGTTACGCATCTGGCCGATGTCGGCGGCAAACCCGTCGGTGCTGGCCCGCACATCGACGACCAGCGTAGAAAGACTATCCATGCGCGTCGCGCTCCATCATTGAAGACAGGGTGGTGCGGTCGATGCCGTCCGCCGGCGGCGGTGCGGCGGCCATGACAACCGCCGCCAGTTCGGCCGGGGTGGCGGACCAGAAGGTATCCGGCGCCCAGCCGATCAGCAGCGCCGCCTGGCCCGAAAGCCGTGTCGCTGCCTCGCCGAAGTGCTCGCTCATCCGCCGCCCTTCAGCACCTGCACGAGCAGGCTGCGCAGCGCCGGTGCGCAGGCAGAGAGGCCGGCGCGGGTAACTGCCTCAGCAAAGTCCTCGCGGCTTTGTTCGGAAGGATGCGCCAGGCAATGCCAGAACAGCGCCACCATCTCGCCCAGCTTCAGCTCGCCGCCGCTCGCGCGCTCGACAAGCGCAAACAGCGGCCCAAGTTCTTCTTCGGCGGCCACAAGGGCCCCGAAAGTCGGGCGCAGCACATGCGTCACGCCGTCCAGCGGCAGACCAGCCTCGCCGCGATGCGGATTGGCGGTCGCGGGCGTCATCGGCACGCCGCTCATACCTGCACCACCACGCCCGAGCTTTCGAGCGACAGCGTGTAATTGCGCTCGCCGTTGAAATCGCCGGAGTAATCCAGCTTCTGGACAAGGAACTTGCCGCGCATCTTCTCGCCGCCCTCGAATGAAAGCTCGTAGTCGGTGATGGTGCCGGCCAGCGCATTGCCGCGAACCTGGCTCTCGGCGGCGCTGCCAAGGAAGATTCCGGCTGCACTCACGCTCACCGATCGCGTTCCCGCGCCGGAAAGCAGCTCGCGCCAGCCACCCGAATCCTTGCTGGTCACCACCACCAGTTCGCCGTTGATCGACATCTGCGTCGTGCGCAGCCCGGCCACGGTGTTGTAGGTCGGCGTCGCAGCGCCATCGCTGATCTTCAGCAGAAAGGCGCTTCCCTTCTGTGCGGGCATTTCGGTTCTCCTGGTTGAGAGTTAGGCATCACATTCGCAAGGCAGGGCCTGCGTTCAGGCAGCCAGCACCCGCGCCCGGTATTCGAGCACGAGCGAGCGCAGCGCCTCGCCGCGCTGCTCGGCGCGGGCCTTGAGGAACGTCAGGCTGGCGATCCGGAATCCGGCTGCGCTCTGGTCGGCAGGCAGGCTTTCCATCCGCGCTTCGATGGCGCCGATCAGATCGGTCTCCGCCAGTTGCGCATAGCCGCGGTAGTTGAGCTCGAGCGCCACGCGGATTTCGCGTCCACGCAGGCTCTTGTTGCTCCAGTCGGTGCTTGCGCTCGCTGTCAGCGCCAGCCAGGGCAGCGCGGTCTTGATCGGCGCTTCCTCGACAATCGCGTTCAGTCCGTCCGCCAGCGTCGGATCAGCGGCGAGCCAGGCAATAACTGCGGCACGAAAAGCCAGTTCCATTGCTCACTCCTGTCACAGCAAGGGCCACAGCCACCGCGCGGACCGCCAGTTGGCCGTGTTGTCCGGTGCGGGGCGGCTGGCGGCCCGGGCTTCGGCGATGCGGCGCGCGGCGGCGATCAGCTGCTGCTGCACCTGGGCAAAGTTGCTGCCAGTTCCGCTCATGCGATGCGCATCCGCCGCCAGGGCCGCCACAGCGCCGCCACCGAGGCCGGCGGCCCGGCCATGGCCTTGTCATTGTCCCGCGCGCGGTGCTGGTATGCGGCCCAGCGCACCAGACCCTGCTGGATCGCATAGGGCAGCGTGTCCCACCCTTCTGCCATTCCGGCGGTGAACCTCACGGCAACACGGGTCTGCTCGATCGGCCGCGCGAGCCGCATGCGCCCGGTGCCTTCGGCGTCGATGTCGATATCGTAGTCGGTCGCCGCCAGCGCAGATCGGGTGCCATCAGCCGCAATCGCCAGCACGCCGGTGATCGCCTTGACTGGCCGGGTCGCCAGCGATTGCCAGTCACCACAAGCCTGCAGCACTTCCTCGCAGCCTGATACCAGCGGCATCGTGCCGATAAATCCTTCGCACAACTCCAGCGCGGTCTTGATCAGACCTGTCAGCTCCGCGTCATCGCGCGTCGTGCTGATGCCAAGCCATGCCTTGAGTTCGGCGAGCGCCGTCGGTGCCAGTGTCGGCGGCGCGGTTATTGCCCGCTTCATGGCAATCTCCGGTGTTCGGGGGATGGAAACATCCAGGGCAGGAAAAAGGGGCGTCCGCGGCGTGAGGGGAACCGCCGCGGACGCGGGGCCGGCGCGACAGGGGATTTCGCGCCAGCCCTCAACCATTCAGGCCTCAACCAGTCAGGCCTGCCTCGTTCAGGTCGAAATCTTGAGCAGCTTGATCGCGTCGCTATCGAGCAGCTGACCACCGACGCGGCGCGTCGCATAGAACTGCACGTAGGGCTTGTTGGTGTAGGGATCGCGCAGGATCGTCGTCGCGGTGCGTTCGGCGATGAGGTAACCGGCCTTGAAGTTGCCGAACGCGATCGGGAAGCTGCCCGCACCGATATCGGGCATGTCTTCGGCCTCGATCACCGGATAGCCCAGCAGCCGGCTCGGCTGGCCATCGACGATGCCCGCCTGCCACAGGAACGAGCCATCGGCCGCCTTGAACTTGCGCACCGTCGCCAGCGTTGTCGAATTCATCATCCACACCGCGCCCTGGCGCAGCGCGGCCTTCATCGCGAAGACCATGTCGATCAGCTTCGCTTCCGGCGTCGTGTCAAACGCATTGGCATTGCCCGATGCGATGAACTGCAGCGTGCCGAAAGCGCGCGCCGCATCGCTCTGCGCGGCGGTCGGCCCGGTGAGGAAGCCGCGCGGCTGGTTGGTGCCGGTGCCGTTGATGAAGGCGGCGCCTTCGGCACGGGCGAACTCGCTGGCAATTTCACCTGCCAGCCAGTTGCTCACATCGAACGCGGCATCGTCGAGCATCTGCTGCGTGGCCGAGGGATTGGCGTAGAGCTCGCCCAACGGCGGCACGATCTCGGCGAACTTGGGGCTTGCCGTTTCGGTACGCGCGCCGGTTTCGCTGGCCCAGCCAGACGCCGTACCGCCGATCGAGATCAGGCGGCGGAAACCGCTGGTGCTGGTCTGCACCACATTGGCCACGCTGCGCACCGGGCTCATCTTGAGCAAGCGGCGTGCGATCTCGGTATCGATCGTACGCGGAACGGTGAAGCCGCCATCCGCCGGCGAAGCGATCGAGAAGCCCTTGAGCTCGGTCTCCCGGCCCATGCGCAGATAGCCATCGACAAAGCCCTTGAGCTCCGGCGAAGCTTCCAGCGCGCCATCTGCCGCGCTGCCGATCACCGGCCGCACCGCCGCGCGGTTCACCTTGTCGAGCCGGCCCTTCACTTCGGCAATGTCGCCGCGCAGCGCCTCGATTGCGGCGGCCGCCTCATCCTGCCGCAGCGCGATGTCGAACGACGCGTCGAACGCGTCGGCCTTGGTCTCGATTGCGCCGCTCATGGCACTTTCGGGGGTGTTGATGTCCATGGAACCGAACGTCCTTTCTTGATGGCGGCCGTCATTGCGGGGCCTCACGCTCCGCGGCGGCCGTTTCGGGGTTCACGAAAATGTTGGGGTTACGAAGACTTGGAGGTTACGCCGGCGCCAATCGGCCGCCATTGCTGTCGACATAGTGGACCCGGGCCAGTTGCTGCATGGGCCGGGTCACCAGGCTGACTTCGATCAGGTCGATGCTGCGCAGTTCGCGCCCGCTGCCCTGCGGTGCGGCATCGCGCACCCGATATCCGAACGAGAGACCATTCACCGCCCCTGCCGCCAGAGCCTTGGCGGCAGGGCCAGCACCGGGCGAAAGCGAAGCGATCACGCGCAGGCCGTGCCGGTCTTCCTCGGCAAGATCGACCCAGCCGATCCGCTGGCCGGTGCGGTGCTGCCATAGCAGGGGCAGCCGCACGCCCGCCTCCTTGCGCGCCGCCAGCGTTTCGGCAAATGCGCCCGGCAGGATCACATCACCGCCGCTGTCGCGCTTGCCGAAGACGGCGGCGTAACCCGCAAAGCGAAGGGCCGGAGGCGCCGGCTCCGAAGCGCCGCTCATCGCAGCACATCCTCGGATCCGAGCCGCACCGCGATGCCCAGTAGCAGCAGCGCGAGCAGCCCGCGCACCACCCAGCCGACCACGGCCTTCCAGGCGCTCGCCTTCGCGTCCCGCCACGCCCGCAACAGTTCGCGCAGTTCGGCGAGGTCCTCATGCGCGGTTTCGTCGGCAAGGCCCATCTGCTCAAGCGCCCGCGCCGCTCCCAGCTCGCTTGCTTCTTCGACCACGGCCCTGAGTGTGATCAGTTCAGAGCCTTCGCTCCCGGCCTGCGCCAGCAGCCCGGCCAGCATGTCCTCGCGTCTCATGCCAGCTTCTCCGCAATGCCGAGCATCTGCCGCTTTTCGGCAGGTGTCAGGAAATCCGCCGCCGTCACCTGCGACCACAATGCCTGCCGGTCCTCGGCCAGTGCCGGCACCCGATCGAGTTCGACCGCCAGCCGCGCATCCGCGAACCAGGGCGCCAACCCCTCGGCGAGTGCATCCAGAATCTTGCCCGCCAGCGGCAACAGCGTGAGCCGCCACAGCGCGCGATTGGCCTCGCGGTAATTGGCGTACGTGTTATCGCCCGGCAGCCCGAGCAGCATCGGCGGCACGCCGAAGGCGAGAGCGATATCCCGCGCCGCCGCTGCCTTCAGCGTGGCAAAGTCCATGTCCGCGGGGCTCAGCGCCAGCGTCTGCCACTTGAGCCCGCCTTCCAGCAGCATCGGGCGTCCGGCATTGGTTTCGCCCGAAAACGCTGCCGCCAGCTCGGTCTTGATCCGTTCGAACTGGTCGGCGCTCAGCGCCGCACCCGGCTCGCCGGGGTCATAGACCAGCGCACCGGAAGGCCGCGCCGCGTTGTCCAGCAGCGCCCGGTTCCACCGCGCGGCGGCATTGTGGATCGCCACGGCCTCGTCCGCCGCCTCAAGGCAGCCTGCGCCATAATGATCGTCTGAGGGGTGAAAGGCGCGGATGTGAATGAGGTTGGGCTGGCCGAACTCGTCCACCGCATCGATCTGCAGCGTCGTCTCGCCCAAAGTGTAGGTGAACGCCGCCGGCCAGCCCTTGCTGTCGGGCACGATCCGCACCCGCTCGGGCCGCAGTGCAAAGAGTTCGGCGGGCTGGCCATCAGCATCGCGCAGCACCTGCACATAGCCATTGCCGTGCAGCAGCAGCTGGCTCGCCAGCGTCTCGAGCAGCGCCTGCCCCGCGCTGGTCGCGCCGACGAGCCGGACCAGTCCCGGGTCCGATGCAGAAAGCGGCGCGCTGCCCACACCCTCGGCCACCAGCCGCACGGCGCGCTGCGCAACCGGGTTCTTCAGATAGGCCTCGCGGATTGCGGCCGGATAGTTGAGCGGCCCTCGCGCCTCGCCGCCGCGCCATTGAAACGCCTCGGCCCAGGGGGAAATGAACCCGCGTGCCAGAGGCGCACGGTCGGTTACCGCGGCGCCCTTGAAGGCGGCCGCGAGGCTTTGCAAAATCGACATGTCCAGCCTTTCAAAACGCTCGAAGCGATGATCTCCCCTCCGGCTTGCGGGAGGGGCTGGGGGTGGGCGTGTTCCCCCGAATTCGGGCACTGGTCTCTTAATCAATCCAGATGCGCGGCTCTCCAGCGCGGCCGAGCATCAACTCGGTCAGCGCCCAGACACAGGCATCGGCCCGGTCCGGTGATCGGCCGGGACCCTGATAGGTTCCGCCCGGCAGAAGACCGCACAGTTCGTCCTCCAGCCGCGCGAAGAAGCCGGCATGGCGCACCCGCCCGGCTTCATAGAGTGCCGCGACCGGCTCGGCCCGCGCTGTTTTCCCCCGCGTTGCGTGCACCAGCCGCAGCGGCAGCGTGGCATTCGCCGCCCGCAGCACGGCTCCCACCATCGCCCCGCCTTGGTTGGCCTCGGCCACCACGCGGTCGGCAGACCACGCTCGTGCCGTTTCGGCCACCGCACGGGCCCACCGCTCCGGGCTGGCTTTCTCGACCGATGCGTCTGCCAGCACGCGCGCCACACCGTCGTCGCCCAGCCCGCAAACCACGATCCCGCAGGCGTCGCCTTCGGCGCTGGCCGGTGGATCGACTCCCACGATCACGCGCGTCATCGCCGGAGCCGCGCCGGTGTCGCGGCAAGTCTCGATCAGCCCGCGCGTCCACAGCGCGCCGGGCAGATCATCGATCAGCTCGCCCTCCAGTTCCTGCCGCCCCAGCAGCGTCCCGCCGAATTCGCGCGTCACATCGGCAAGGAATCGACCCGGCAGGTTGGCCTCATTCTCCAGCGTTGAACCGCGCGTCAGCACGACATCGTCGTCCGCGCCGACCTGCGCCACCAGCCGCCTGACCAGCGGCACCGCGCGCGGTGTCGTCGTCGCCACGATCTGTGGTGCGCTCCCCAGCCGCAGGCCCAGCATCAGGTTGTCCCAGCACCGCCGGGCTTGCCCCTGGTTGTCGTCCCACTTGGCAATCTCGTCGCACCAGGCGTGGCTATGCTGCGGCCCGCGTAAGGCCTCGGCTTCCGCCGCCGAGTAAAGCAGCGCCTGCGCCCCGCCGGGCCATACGATCCGGCGCAGCGATGGCTCATAGCGCGGCCTCAGGTGCGGCGGGCTCACAGCCATCAGGCCGCTCTCACCCTCCACCATCACGCTGCGCGCTTCGTGCAAGGAGGAAGCCACCAGCGCGATCCGTGCGGAATGGTCGCTTTCGGCCACCATCCGCACCCATTCCGCCCCGGCGCGCGTCTTGCCGAACCCGCGCCCTGCCATGATCAGCCACACCCGCCAGTCGCCCGGCGGCGGCAGCTGCGAGGCGCGGGCCCACAGCGACCAGTCCGCCAGCACCGCGTTTCGTTCGCTCTCGTTGAGCCAATCCGGCAGCGCATGGGCGAGTCGGTCCTCGTCATGGCGCAGAAAGTCCAGCCGGTCGGACCTCACGCGGGATCCTGCGGCTTGGGCAGGATCCCGGCTGCCAGCGCCGCAGCCTCGCGCTGTGCCTTGGCCTCCATCACCCGGCGGCGCAGTTCATCGACCTTGCGATCGATCGCAGCCCGGATTTCCTCCGCGCTCGTATGCTGGCGCTGCGCACGTTCGCGCGTGGTCGATTCGCGGTGCGCGGCCAGCAGGCGGAACGCCGTGGCATTGTCGAACGTCCGGTTGCCCTTCTTGGCGCCGGCGGCAGGCTTCACTTCGCCAGTGCGGAGCCGGCAGAGCAGCTCCATCTCGAGGTTGTCGTAGCCTTCGCAGAGCGCCACCTGCCACTCTCGGTTGAATTCGTGATTATGCCGCCGGCGGTTATACGCAGTCGAAACATCGATGGACGCCGCGCGGGCCGCCGCAGCGACGTTAGAGGTATCCGCAAGCGCGGCCAGGAAGACGCCGGCCCACTTGGGGGTGCTGTCCGATCTGGCACGACGCGCAGGGGCGGCGGTGCGCGGCTTCGGCGCATTGGGTCGCTGGGCCATGAGGTTTCCGTCGCTGGGGGAGGGGGAGCACCGACCGGTCCGCTGCCGGGGCGGCGACTCGGTCTTTCGCGATGTTCCTGTTATGTACTCAAACAGCGTGACGATGTCAAGGAATTTGTACCTATATGGTTAAGCTCTGCGCCCCCTAGCACTTTGGCGCGTGCTCGCTTAGGGAATGTTTGGATTGCGTTGCTAGGGAACGGCCGCGGGACTTGTCCCGATTCTGCCCGCAGGCGCACGTTTGATCAGTCGAGTACCCAGCCCAATGCTTCGCAGCCTTTATAATTGGACCTTGGCTAAGGCCACGCACCCGCTTGCCGAAGTGTGGCTGGCGTTGTTCTCTGCCATGGAAGCCAGCTTCTTCCCTGTGCCGCCGCACCCTCTGCTCGGGGTCATGTGCCTTGCCGAACCGAAGAAGGCGGTGCGTTTCTCCGCGATCGCCACGGCCGGGTCCGTGCTTGGCGGCTTGCTGGGCTATGCGATCGGCTATTTCCTCTTCGCCAGCGTCGGCAAGCAGCTGCTCGAAATGCTCCACCTGGCTGAAAGCTTTCCGCAGGCAGCCTGCTATCTGCGCGCCCACGGCTGGGAGATCATCATCGTCAAGGGCGTCTTGCCGATACCGTTCAAGCTGATCACGATCAGCGCCGGTTTCATCAAGATGTCGTTGGTGACGTTCCTTTTCGCCAGCATCATCAGCCGTTCGATCAGCTTCATGATCGTCGGCGGGCTGTTCCAGCTGTTCGGCGCCCCGATCAAGCGCGTGATCGACAAGTACCTTGGGCTTGTGACCATCGGCTTCGTGATTTTCGTCGTCGGCGGATTCGTGCTTGCCGGCATGCTGACCGGCGGCAGCAGCGGTACTGATCCTGAGGCTGTCCGCTGCGCCACGGCTACGCTCGCCAACTTCTGATCGCGTCGCCCTCAGGCTCTCGCCCGATGCGGGCGGGGCGCAGAACTTGTAAAGCGGCCTTACCGGGGCGTCAGTGCCCCGGAAAATCCATCAGCGCTTCCACGGTCACACCGGCGCCCCGCAGGCGCTCTGCACCGTGCAAGTCCGGCAAGTCGATCACGAACAGCGCATGGTCCACCCGCGCACCTGCGCCGCGCAGCAACTCGGTCGCTGCCAGAGCGGTTCCTCCGGTGGCGATGAGGTCGTCGACGATCACCACCCTCGCACCCTTCTCGATTGCGCCCGGATCGATCTCCAGCCGGTCCCGGCCATACTCCAGCGCATAGTCGATGCCCACGGTGCGCACCGGCAGCTTGCCCGGCTTGCGCACTGGCACGAAGCCAAGTCGCATGTGTGCCGCCACCGCCGCGCCGAAGATGAAGCCGCGCGCCTCCATGCCGGCGATCACCTCTGCCCCGGCTGCCGCCGCCAACCGCGCCAGATGGGCGATGCAGGCGGCAAATCCCTCACCGTGGCTGATCAGCGTCGTTACGTCGCGAAACAGGATTCCCTTGGCAGGGAAGTCGGGCACCGTGCGCACAAGCGCCTTGATTTCGTCCTCGGTCATGGCGTGCCCTCCATAGCCCCGCCCACAAAAAAGGCCACCGTTGCCGGTGGCCTTTGTTTGTTACCCTGATTGGAAAGATCAGTGCCGGAAAGCTTAGTGCCGGAAAGCTTAGTGCTTGTCAGCCCAGACGTTCCGCTTGGCAAGGTAGGCAAGGACCGTGGCCGCCAGCAGGAAGCCCAGCACCGGCCAGCCCGTCTGCTTGCGCTTGTCGAGCTTCGGTTCGGCGGTCCAGGTCAGGAACGCCGAGACGTCCATCGCCATCTGGTCGACCGTGGCAGTCTTGCCGTCGCTGTAGGTCACCTGCCCGTCGCTCACCAGCGGGGCCGGCATCGCAAGGTTCAGGTTGGCGAAGTAGGGGTTGAAGTACAGCCCATCGGGCGTCTTCGCATCCGGGAACATCTTGAGCAGTTCCTGGCCCGCTTCATTCTTGTAGCCAGCCTGGTCGACATAGCCCGTCAGCAGCGAGTGGATGTACTGCGCACCGCCATGACGCGACTTCGCGACGAGAGAGAGATCCGGCGGCACGCCCTGACCGGCGTAGTACACCGGCGGGAAGTGGTCCGAAGGCAGGTTCGGACGATCGCCGCGGTCACCGGTCTTGGGATCGAAGGTCTGGGCCTTGTTGCCCCAGTTCTTCGCGATCGCCTTCACTTCGGCCTCGTTGTAGCCCAGCTGGGTCAGGTCACGGAACGCCACCTGCTTCAGGCTGTGGCAGTTCGAGCAGACTTCCTGGTAAACCTTGAAGCCGCGCTGAAGCTGCGCCTTGTCGAACGTGCCGAAGGCGCTGTCGAACGAGAACGCGACTTCCTTCGGATGCTTGTGGAACAGCGCTTCCGCGGTGGGCGGAGAGGGCTGGGTCACTGCGTTATAGGCGCCGTTTCCGAACGACCAGAGCAGCGCGACTGCGAAGAAGAGGCCAACGAGCGGGCCAAATAGACGGACCATGAGGTTTCCCTTTGGATGTGCCGGGTTGGCAGGCTCAGGCGACAGCCGGGGTTGCAGGAGAGAGGGCGGCGTGTTCGTCCTTGCCCAGCACGGCCTCGGTGATCGAGAACGGCAGCGGCTGCGGCGTTTCGATCGACGAGACGACCGGCAGGATCACGAGGAAGTGCAGGAAGTAGTACATCGACGCGATCTGCGAGATCATGACGTAGGGTTCTGCCGCCGGTGCACCGCCGCAGTAGCCCAGCACCAGCACGTCCACGACGAGCAGGTAGAAGAACTTGCGGAACAGCGGACGGTAGTGGCCCGAACGGACCGGGCTCGTGTCGAGCCAGGGCAGGAAGAACCACACCAGGATCGCGCTGAACATCGCGAGGACGCCCATCAGCTTCGCCGGGATGAACATGAAGTCCGAGGTGAAGGCGCGCAGGATCGCGTAGAACGGCCAGAAGTACCATTCAGGAACGATGTGCGCCGGGGTCGAGAGCGGGTTCGCCGGGATGTAGTTGTCCGGATGGCCCAGCAGGTTCGGCGCGAAGAACACCAGCGCGCAGTAGAGCATCAGGAAGATGCCCAGGCCGAAGCCGTCCTTGGCGGTGTAGTAGGGGTGGAACGGCACGGTGTCCGATTCCTGCTTCACTTCCACGCCGGTCGGGTTCGACGAGCCCGGGATGTGCAGCGCCCAGACGTGCAGGATGATCACACCCAGGATCACGAAGGGCAGCAGGAAGTGCAGCGAGAAGAAGCGGTTGAGCGCGGCGTTGTCCGGTGCGAAACCGCCCAGCAGCCATTCCTGCAGCGGCGTGCCGACCAGCGGAATCGCCGAGAACAGGCCGGTGATCACCTTGGCGCCCCAGAAGCTCATCTGGCCCCAGGGAAGCACGTAACCCATGAAGGCGGTCGCCATCATGAGCAGGAAGATCACGACGCCCAGCAGCCAGATCATCTCGCGCGGGGCCTTGTACGATGAGTAGAAGAAGCCGCGGAAGATGTGGGTGTAGACCACGATGAAGAACATGCTCGCGCCGTTGGCGTGGGCATAACGGAGCATCCAGCCCCAGTTCACGTCGCGCATGATGTGCTCGACGCTATCGAACGCCACGCCGGCATTCGCGGCGTAGTGCATGGCAAGGACAACGCCCGTCACGATCTGCAGAACCAGCGCAAAGCCGGCGAGCACGCCGAAGTTCCACATGTAGTTCAGGTTGCGCGGGACCGGATAGCCGGCGCCCACGGCGTTGTAGACAAAGCGGGGGAGGGGAAGCCGGTTGTCAACCCACTGCATCAGCGGGTTGGTCGGCTTGTATTCGTTCGCCCAGGGAAAGCTCATCGTGTCAGTCCTCAGCCGATCTTCACGACAGTGTCGGAAGAGAATTCATGGGGGGGCACCTCAAGGTTCTTGGGTGCCGGGCCTTTGCGGATGCGGGCCGCGGTATCGTAGACCGAGCCGTGGCAGGGGCAGAAATAGCCCCCGAACTCGCCCTTGACCTCACCCTCGCCGGCGCCGAGCGGCACGCAGCCCAAGTGAGTGCAGACGCCCATGGTGATCAGCCAGTTGGTCTTGTTCGCGGTCGTGCGCTGTTCCAGTGTCTGCGGATCGCGCAGGCTGGCCACATCGACCGCATCGGCCGCCTTGATTTCCTCGGGCGTCAGATTGCGGATGAAGACCGGCTGCTTGCGCCACACGGCCTTGATCGCCTGACCCGGCGCGATTGCCGAGATATCGATTTCGGTCGAGCTCTCGGCCAGCACGTCGGCCGAGGGTGCCATTTGCGAAATCAGCGGATAGAGCGCGGCGAGACCGCCGACGCCTGCGAAGCTCACCGCAGCGATATTGATGAAATCACGCCGCCGTACACCTTCGCCAGTCATGGTCGCTTCAGCGATGCTTGCTTGTTCAGCCATTGCCATTCCCTGCCTGCGCTGCCGCCGCCACGGATCGGGCGCGATAGCGTGTCCTAAAATGTCCCACACCGATCTGGCGGGAAAGTGCCCAAAGGGACGCTCGCCCAGCCATACCGCACCAGCCCCGCTAAATCGCGAGAGTCAGGTCCCCTTGGGCGCGCCTGATAGACGCAAAGGCGCTGCTTTGCCAACAAGCATTTTGCCGTGGATGCAAGGCGCCTAATCGCATTTTTAACAGTGACTTGAATGATTATTGCAAGTCATTCGCAAGACCGGTCTCACGGCAGCGCGGTGGAGTCTCGATCAGTCGTGGCAGGGCTGACCCGGTTGAGGCCTGCCCCATCGGGCCATCCCGGCGCGGCAAGGCCCATCACCTTGAACAATGTGCCCATTTCCGCCGGCGCGGTCAGACGGATCGTCGCGGCCTCGATCGCGTCCGCCGCATGTGGCGCCGCTCTCGCAAGGCTGCCCGCCCGCGCACCGATCCCGAGCGCGGCAAGCCATGCGCCCTGCCCGCTTGTCCCCAGCCAGCGTGCACCCGCCTGCTCGGCCACCTGCGCCACTGTGCCGAAGTCGACATGGGCAGTGAGGTCGGCCTCGCCGGGCTCGGCAAACACGTTCACCTTCTGATGGGCGCGCACGGCCTGCAACGTGCTGCCCAGCTGCGGCTCGGCATAGCCATAGTCGATGAACAGCGCCGCGCCGCCTTGTGAAGCAAGCCGACCGGCCACCTCCTGCACCACCGCCGCCGCTGCTGGGCAGGTTTCCACGATGGCTCCTTCGCCAGCCTGCGCAAAACTGTCCGGCACCGCTGCATCCATCGGCCGCGTCCCTGCTACCGGAATGAATGCCCCGGCCGCATTCAGCCCCACCATGCGCTCGCGCCAGCCACCCGCCGTTCGCACCAGTTGCCGCACGGGCAGTGCATCGAGGAATTCGTTGGCGACGAGCAGCAGCGGTCGGTCGGCCGGCAAAGTCGAAAGATCGTCATGCCACACCGCACCGGGATGCGCCGCGCGCTGGAATCCCCGCAGCGCGGGGCTGGTTTCGACGAAATGAACTTCGGGGACGAGACCTGCGCGGGATGCCGCGCGCAAGGCATCGCGCGCAAGCGTTCCGCGCCCGGGCCCAAGCTCCACATAGCACACCCCGTCGGGGCATCCGGCGCGCTGCCAGATATCTGCCAGCCACAATCCGATCAGCTCGCCGAACATCTGGCTGATCTCGGGAGCCGTCACGAAGTCCCCCGCCGTGCCGAAGGGATCGCGCGAGGCATAGTAGCGGGCGTTGGCCTCGGCCATGTAGTGCGCGATGGAAATCGGCCCTGTCGCCGCGATCAGCCGGGCGAAAACGGCCGCCAGCCCGCCCGGCGCATCGCGCTCATCGCCCGTCATCGTCGCCGCTCCGCGCCGCGCTCAGGATACGACGGTTTGCCCCGCCGGCTGCCCGGTCGGCTGGATCGTCACCGCCAGCGGCGGGCTCACCAGCGCGCGGAACGCCAGGCCGAGGCCGATTGCCATCATCGGCAGCGTGAGCCACTGACCCATTGAGAGGCCGGTGCGCATGGCGAAGTCATGCAGTTGCACGTCAGGCTCGCGGTAGAACTCCACTGTGAAGCGGGCCAGCGCATAGCCCAGCCCGAAAATGCCAACGAGCAGGCCCGGCCGCCAGCGCGCGCGGGTGCGCCAGAAGAGCACGAACAGCACAAGGCCGAGGACAATGCCCTCGAGCAGCGCTTCGTAAAGCTGGCTGGGATGGCGCGGCATGGCTCCGGCGCCGGGGAACACCATCACCCACGGCATCTTCGAGTCGGTCACGCGGCCCCAGAGCTCTCCGTTCACGAAATTGGCGCAGCGCCCGAAGAACAGGCCCGGTGGCACGCAGACCGCGATGTAATCGCAGGTCCGCACGAAGTTCAGCCCGCCGCGCCACGATACCCATGCGATCGCCACCACTGTGCCGATCAGGCCGCCGTGGAAGCTCATGCCACCTTCCCACAACCGGATCAGCCGCGCCGGATCGGTCAGCAGTTCGGGCGCATAGAAGATGGCATAGCCCAGACGCCCGCCCAGGATGATGCCGAGCGTCGCATAGAAGAACAGGTCGTCCGCATGGCGCTGCGCCAGCGGCGCACCCGGCTGACGAATCATCCGGCTAAGCTGGAAATAGGCCAGCATGATCCCCACCAGATAGGCGAGGCTGTACCACTTGATCGCGAAGAACCCGAGGTCGAGCGCAATCGGAGAGAGGCCGAGGCTCTCCCAATGCAGCGGCTGGTGACCCGCGGCGGCAACGGCCGCGGCGGCCGATAGTGACAGCAAGGGGCAGGCTCCCTAGAGAATTTCCAACGAGGGCATTTGTAACAGAATGGTTTTGTTTTGTGCCGCGGGCCCCGCGGCCTTGCGCGGCCTTCTGGCACAGGGCAAACCCGGGAAGCAAACCCAATAACGGGCCGAATAACAAGATAGCCCCCAAACCGGTAACCCATTGTCTGGGCCATGCCGAAATTGGGCGGAGAGGAGCGATTGCAGACCCATGTTGACCCAGCTTGATCGGGACCTTGCCCAAGTTATGGACGGGCTGACCGCCCCCGGCGGCATGCTCGCAACCACGCCGTTTCAGGCTTTCGGCCGCGATCTTCCAATGATCGCTTCGGCCCCGCCCACCCTGGGTGCCTATTTCACCCAGTTCTGCACCTTTCACGGTGCGCGTGAATACATCGTCGATGGCGATGTTCGGCTGACCTTCGCCCAGACGCTGGAAGCCGCGCGCATTGCCGCTGGCGGCCTGGTGGCGGGTCACGGGCTGCAGAAGGGCGACCGTATCGGCATCGCCGCGCGCAATTCGGCCAACTGGATCGTTGCCTACATGGCGGTGCTCATGGCGGGTGGCTGCGCAGTGCTGATCAACGGCTGGTGGCAGGGCGAGGAGATGGCCCAGGGTATCGACATGGTCGGCTGCCGCATGATCATTGCCGATCGCCAGCGCGCCGAACGCCTCACCGGCCTCGCACATGGCGCGGAGATCATTCCGCTGCTCCACGATTGCCATCCGTCAGAAGGCCTTGCCGCGCTCACCGCCAAGGGCGGGGATGCCAGCACTCCGCTGCACGATGTCGGACCGGACGATCTCGCGACGATTCTCTTCACCTCGGGCTCCACAGGCGTGTCCAAGGGCGCCTATTCCAACCACCGCGGCGTCGTGCAGGGCACCTACAGCTACCTCGCGCAGAGCGTCATGGTGCTCAGCCTGATGACCGCGCGCGGCGAAGCGCCGCCGGCGGGATCCCAGCCGATCGCGCTCGTCAACGTGCCGCTGTTCCACGTAACCGGCGAAGTGCCGCTGATGCTTCAGTCCTATGCGCTCGGCCGCAAGCTGGTGCTCATGCCCAAGTGGGATGCCGTCACCGCGATGCAGCTGATCGAGCGCGAGAAGGTCACGTACTTCGTCGGCGTGCCGCTGATGAGCTACGAGATCGCCACGCACCCTGATCACGACAAGTACGATCTCTCAACTTGTGTCACCTTCGCGGCCGGCGGCGCACCGCGCCCGGTCGAGCATGTCGACCGCATCCGCAAGGCGCTGCCGCACGCTTTCCCGATCCTCGGCTATGGCCTCACCGAAACCAACGGTGTCGGCTGCGGCAACTTCAACGAAAACTATATCGCAAAGCCGGGCAGCACCGGCACCGCGTCGCGCCCGCTGGTGGATCTCGCCATCCTCGACGATTCCGGCAATCCCGTCCCGCAAGGCCAGCTCGGCGAAGTGGCGATCCGCAGCGTCGCCAACTTCCTCGGCTATTGGGACAACCCGGCGGCGACCGCCGAGGCGATCATGCCCGATGGCTACTTCCGTACCGGCGATCTTGGCTACCTCGATGCCGAGGGCTATCTCTTCATCGTCGACCGCAAGAAGGACATCATCATCCGCGGCGGCGAGAACATCGCCTGCATCGAGGTCGAAAACGCGATCTACGCGCACCCCGGCGTCGCCGAGGCAAGCGTGTTCGGCCTGCCGGACGAGCTCTACGGCGAAGTCCCGGTCGCGGTCTATCTCGCCAAGGAAGGCTGCACGGTGACTGACGACGACCTGCGCGCCTTCCTTGCCTCGCACATCGCCGCGTTCAAGATTCCGGTCCGCTTCTGGCAGGAGCATGAAGCACTGCCCCGGCTCGGCACTGAAAAGGTGGACAAACGCACCCTCAAGCAGCGTTACGGGGCGCAATGGCAAGAGACGCGCAAGGCCGGATAGGGTAGAGGGAAGGGGTATGATCACCCCCCGGATTCCCAACCAGCGCGCCATCATCGATCGCCGGGCGCTCGCCGATGTCATTGCTGATCGCGTCGCGGCGCAGGGCGACAAGGCCCGGCCCGCGATTGTCGAACTGCTGCGTGAGGCGCTCGCCAAGGGCCGGGAGGAACTTGCCCGGCGCCTGCGCGAGAAGCCCTCGCACGGTGCGGAGTGCGCGCAGGGGCAGGCTTTCCTTATCGATCAGCTGGTCCGCGTGATCCACGATCATGTCGTCGGCCACGTCTACCGCGCCAGCAACCGCTCGACCGGCGAACGCATCGCGCTGGTCGCCGTCGGCGGCTACGGGCGCGGCGAGATGGCGCCGCATTCCGATGTCGATATCGCTTTCCTTACCCCCACCAAGCCCACTTCCTGGTGCGAGCAGGTGATCGAGGCGATGCTGTATTTCTTCTGGGATCTCGGTCTCAAGGTCGGCCAGTCCAGCCGCTCACTGGATGAGATGGTGCGCATGGCGCGCAGCGATCTCACCATCCGCACCGCTCTCCTTGAAGGCCGGTATGTCTGGGGCGACCGCGCGCTCTACGAAGAAGGCTCGCGCCGCTTCTGGGCCGAAGTCGTCACCGGCACAGAGCGCCAGTTCGTCGCCGAGAAGCTGGGCGAGCGCAATGAGCGGCACAAGAAGCTGGGCGACAGCCGCTATGTGGTCGAGCCGAATGTCAAGGAAGGCAAGGGCGGCCTGCGCGATCTGCACACGCTCTACTGGATCGGCAAGTACATCCACAAGGTCCGCGATCCCAGCGAACTGGTCGGCGTCGGCCTGCTTACGGCGGCGGAATACCGCGCTTTCCGCCGCGCCGAGAACTTCTTCTGGTCGGTGCGCTGCCATCTCCATGCGGTGACCGGCCGCGCTGAAGACCGGCTGACCTTCGATCTCCAGCGCGAAGTGGCTCTCCGCATGAACTTCGCTGATCGCCCGGGCAAGAGCGCGGTCGAGCGGTTCATGCAGTACTTCTTCCTGCAGGCAACGCAGGTGGGCTCGCTCACCGGGATGTTCCTTGCCCAGCTCGATGAACAGTTCGCCAAGACAAAGATCGGCTTCTTCGCGGCGCTGCGCGGTCGCCGCAAGCGCAAGATCGGCGCATTTCCGATCCAGGCCGAAAAGCTCGGCGCCGATGGCGATGATTTCTTCCGGACCGATCCCGTCCGGCTGATCGAGATCTTCCTCGTTGCCGATCGCGAAGGGCTGGAAATCCATCCCGAAGCGATGCGACTTGCCCGCCGCGATGCCGGCCTGATCGACGCGTCAGTGCGCCGCGATCCGCGCGCCAACACGATGTTCATGGAACTGCTCACCAGCCGCCACGATCCCGAAACAGTACTGCGCTGGATGAGCGAGGCGGGGATCTTCGGCCGCTTCGTGCCCGATTTCGGCCGCGTCGTCGCGCAGATGCAGTTCGACATGTACCACCACTACACGGTCGACGAGCACACCATCCGCGCCATCGGCCTGCTCTCGCGCATCGAGAAGGGCGAGGAGACCGAGCAGCACCCGATGGCGACCGAGGTCATTTCCAAGGTCGCCTCGCGCCGCGTGCTCTACGTCGCGACCTTGCTGCACGATATCGCCAAAGGGCGGCGCGGCGATCACTCGATCCTCGGTGCCGAGATCGCGATGAAGCTCTGCCCGCGACTCGGCATGTCTCCGGCCGAGACGGAACTTGTCGCCTGGCTGGTGCGTTGGCACCTTCTGATGAGTGCCACCGCCTTCAAGCGCGACCTGGCCGACTACAAGACCATCGCCGATTTCGCCGGCCGGGTGCAGAGTCAGGAGCGGCTGCGGCTGCTGCTCATCCTCACCATCGTCGATATCCGTGCGGTGGGCCCCGGTATCTGGAACTCGTGGAAGCGCCAGCTGCTGGGCGATCTGTTCATGTCTGCCGAGGAAGTCCTTCGGCTCGGCCACAAGCAACACGGCCGCGCCGAGCGGATCGCCGCGAAGAAGAAGGCCGTCGCCGCTCTGCTCAAGGAACGCGACGCGCTGATCGGCACGGTCGGTCGGCAGCTTGGCGATGCCTACTGGATTGCCGAGCCGGAAGACATCATCGCGCTCAATCTCCAGCAGATGGACATCTCGCTCGACGAGCCGCTGACGGTCGAAGCGCACTGGTATGCGGCGCGCGGCGCCACGCTCGTCACCGTGCTCGCCGCCGATCATCCGGGCCTGTTCTACCGGATTGCGGGCGGCATCCACCTCGCCGGCGGCAACATCATCGATGCGCGCATCCACACCGCGCGCAACGGGCTCGCGGTCGACAACTTCCTGGTGCAGGACCCCCTCGGCCGCCCGCTCAACGAGCCTGCGCAGATCGCCCGCCTCAAGAACGCGATCGCCGATGCGCTTGCCAATCGGGTCAAGCTCCTGCCCCAACTCGCCGCGCGCCCGTCCGCTCGTCCGCGCGCCGAAGCGTTTGAAGTCGAACCGATCGTCATCTTCGACAACAAGGCCTCCAATCGCTTCACCGTGATCGAGGTTGGCGCGCGCGACCGTCCGGCGCTGCTCAGCCAGCTGGCGCGCGCCCTTTTCGAGGCGCGGCTGGTCGTCCACTCCGCCCACATCGCGACGTATGGCGAGCGCGCCGTCGATACGTTCTACGTCACCGACGTTCTTGGCGAGAAGGTGGAGGCGGATAGCCGCATGCGCGCCATCGAAAAGCGCCTGATCGAAGCGGCGGAGGATCGGCGCTCCAAGGCCGCGGCGGCATGACCGAGGCGCAATACCTCGCCGGGCGCATCCTCCTCGCCATGCCCGGTATGGGCGATCCCCGTTTCGAACGTGCCGTCATCGCGATGTGCGTGCACGATGAACACGGCGCGCTGGGGATCGGCATCGGCAGCGTGCGCGAGGACGTGACGCTGCACAGCCTGCTCACCGATATCGGCATCGATCCCGGCGTGGCGCCCGATGGCCCGGTGCTCAATGGTGGCCCGGTCGAAACTTCGCGCGGGTTCGTGCTGCACAGCAATGATTGGGGTGGCAGCGGTTCGGTGGAGGTCCAGCCCCTCTGCGCTCTCTCCGCCTCGATGGACGTGCTGCGCGCGATCGCCGAGGGGCGCGGCCCTTCGAAGTGGCTGGTCGCGCTCGGATATGCCGGGTGGGGCGCGGGTCAGCTTGAAGGCGAGATGCGCCAGCACGGCTGGTATGCCGCGCAAGGCCGCAGCGAAATCCTATTCGAAACCTCCGTCGCCGCGCGCTGGGCCGCCACCTGGCGCGCCGAAGGCATAGACCCCTCGCACCTCGTCAGCCAGACCGGCCGGGCCTAGGTCCTCCCCATTTTTGCGAAGCACAAATGGGGAGGTGGGCCGCTGAAGGCGGGTCGGAGGGGTAACTTCAACCGAGCCGCCGCACGGTCTCATCCCGCCCGATCAGCGGCAGCAGCGCCTTCATGTCCGGCCCATGGTCCATGCCGGTCAGCGCCTGCCGCAGCGGCAGGAACAGCGCCTTCCCCTTGCGTCCGGTCGCATCCTTGAGCGCCCCGGTAAGGGCACTCCACGGGTCGCAACTCCAGTCGAGCATGGCGGCAACAGTCGCTGCCTGATCCAGAAAAGCCCGCGTCTCGGCGTCGAACTGCGGCGCTGCAATTGGCCCCGTCACCACCCGCCACCAATCCGCCGCCTCGGCAACGCTGTTCAGATTGGGCCGGATCGCCTCCCACGCCGCTGCGCCCATTTCCGCAGGCAGGCCGCCTGCCACCCGCGCATAGGGCAACCGGTGGATCACCGAGGCATTCACCCGCGCCAGCTCTGCATCATCAAACCGCGCCGGCGCGCGCCCGAACCGCGTCAGGTCGAAGCTCTCGGCGAGGGCCTCCGCATCGAGTGCCGGATCGACCGGATCGCTCGTGCCCAGCCGCGCCAGCAGCGCGATCAGCGCTTCGGGCTCGATTCCCTGTTCGCGCATTTCCGCCACGCCCAGCGAGCCCAGCCGCTTGGAAAGCTTGCCCTCCGCCCCCGTCAACAGCGCCTCATGCGCAAAGCGCGGCACTGGCGCATCGAGCGCGGTGAACATCTGAACTTGCGTTGCCGTATTGGAAACATGGTCCTCCCCGCGCAGCACATCAGTCACGCCCATCTCGATGTCATCGATCACCGAAGGCAGCATGTAGAGCCACGAGCCGTCCGCCCGGCGCACCACCGGGTCCGACATCTGGCGAGGGTCGAAGTGCTGCGGTCCCCGAATGCCGTCCACCCATTCGATCGGCGTTTCGTGATCGAGCAGGAAGCGCCAATGCGGTCGCTCGCCCGCTGCGGCCCTGGCCGCGTGATCTTCTTCGGTCAGCGCCAACGCACCGCGATCGTAGATCGGCGGCAACCCGCGCCCGAGCAGCACCTTGCGCTTGAGGTCCAGCTCCTGCGCGGTTTCGTAGCAGCGATAGAGCCGCCCTGCCGCGACGAGCGTCTCGAAGGCGGCTTCATAGATCGCAAAGCGCGCCGATTGCCGCTCCTCGCGCTCCGGATGCAGCCCCAGCCACGCCAGATCGGCGCGGATCGCTTCGACATGCTCCTCGCGGCTGCGCGCAATGTCGGTATCGTCGATCCGCAGCAGGAACCGCCCGCCGCTCTTCTTGGCCAGCAGCCAGTTGTGCAGCGCCGTGCGGATATTGCCAACATGAAGTGTGCCCGTGGGCGAGGGCGCAAAGCGAGTGGTGACCGTGATGGTGGTGTTCGGCATGGCTCCGCCTATAGCGGCCCGCGATGGCCCGACAAGCTCAGCCCATCAGCACGACGGCGTGGGTACAGGCCTCCCACAGCGGTTCATGGGCGGCGGCAGGCACGAAACCATCGATCGTACGCATGAAATCGGCATGGCTTCGCCCATGGCCAGCTTCAACCATGCGTGCCAGCGTCACCTCGTCCGGCGAAAGGCGCTGGCAGCACGCCCGGCCAACCCCGAACGGCTCCGGCCAGTGCCTTGTCACCGTGCGGATCAGTTCATGCACCGCAAACGCGGCCTCGCAGTGCCGCAGCCGCAAGGCGAGGGCGGGCAGGGGATCGCTGCCGTCCCGCGCCGCCAGCGCGCAGAGCCGGATGGCGAGGATCACATCCTGCGCCAGAGGCGATCTCTCGCGCAGCACCGGGGGCTGCGCGAGCCGGGCAATCGTTGCGGCGCGGTTTCCGGCAGGCGCGTTCATGAGTCAGGCTCCGATTAATTGCGAACGATTCGCAAATTAGTCGGTAAGCGCCGCACGTCAATGAGAATCGTTCGCAATAAGCCTAACCGGTGCGGAAGCCATGCGTTATCGGATAGCGCCGGTCGCGCCCGAAATTCCGCATGCCCAGCTTTACCCCCGGCGGCGCCTGGCGGCGCTTGTACTCGGCCACATTCAGCAGCCGCTCGATCCGCGAAACGGTCGCGTGGTCGAATCCCTCGGCCACGAGCTGATCGACGCTCTTCTCGTGCTCCACCAGCCCGAGCAGGATGGCATCGAGCACGGCATAATCGGGCAGCGAATCCGAATCCTTCTGGTCCGGCCGCAGCTCGGCGCTTGGCGGCTTCGTGATGATCCGCTCCGGCATAACCATGCCTTCCGGCCCCAGCCCGATCTTGGGCCGCGCCTTGTTGCGCCAGCGCGAAATCGCGAAGACCGTCGTCTTGTAGGCGTCCTTCAGCGGGTTGTAGCCACCGTTCATGTCGCCATAGATCGTCGCGTAGCCGACGCTCATCTCGCTCTTGTTGCCGGTCGTCACCAGCATCGGCCCGAACTTGTTCGAAAGCGCCATCAACGTGGTGCCGCGAATGCGCGATTGCAGGTTTTCCTCAGCCAGATCGGGCTGGCGGCCTTCAAATGCGGGGGCCAGCATATCGGCAAAGGCATCGACAGCCGGGCTGATCGGGATCGTATCGAGCCGGACGCCCAGCATCTTCGCGCAGGCCTCCGCATCCTCGAGGCTCTCGGCGCTGGTGTAGGCGCTCGGCATCATCACGCACCACACCCGCTCCGGGCCCAGCGCATCGACCGCGATCGCCGCGCAGATCGCCGAATCGATTCCGCCCGAAAGCCCCAGCACCACGCCGGGAAAGCGGTTCGTGTTCACATAATCGCGCAGCGCGAGCACCATCGCGCAGTAGATGTCCTCGGGATGCTCGGCGAGTTCGGAAACCACGCCCGGCTGGCAGCGCCAGCGATGCCCCCCCGAACCTTGGGCGCCCGATGGCACTTTCTGCCAGACGGTATCGACGATCGCCTCTTCCCAGTCCGGCATTTGCACCCACAGCGCACCCTCCGGGCCGACGACGAAGCTTGCCCCGTCAAACACCACTTCGTCCTGCCCGCCCACGCGGTTGAGGTAGGCCAGCGGAATGCCCGTATCGATCGCGCGGCGCTTGGCGACACCGTCGATGCGCAGCACGTCCTTGTCGATCTCGTAGGGGCTGCCGTTGATGCACAGGAAAATGTCCGCGCCCTGCGCCGCCAGATGCCGGCACACTTCGGGCTGCCAGATATCCTCGCAGATCGGCAGGCCCAGCATCGCGCCCTTGAACGGCACCGGTTCGGGCAGCGGGCCGGGGAGGAAATAGCGCTTCTCGTCGAAGGTGCCGTAGTTGGGCAGCTCCACCTTGAAACGCACCGCCGCCACCTTGCCCTGATCGAGCAGCGCCACGCCGTTGTGAAGCGCGCCGTCGCGGACGAAGACCGATCCGACCAGCATCGCCGGGCCGCCATCCGCAGTTGCCGCCGCCATGGCTTCGAGCGCGATGGCTGCCCGCTCTATCAGTGCTGGCTTCAGGATCAGGTCTTCCGGCGGATAGCCGATCAGCTGCATCTCGGGATAGACGATGAGGTCGCTGCCCTCGGCCCGCTCCCGCACCGCGAGCATCGTGGCGGCGTTGGCGGCAAGATCGCCCACCTTCTGGTTGAGCTGGGCAAGCGTGATGATGAGTGTATCGGCCATGGGCAGACCCTAGGCGGCATTGGCGCAGCAGTTCAAGGATATCCAATGGTGCAAGGTTGGCCTTGGTGCAAAACCATGTGTCCGAACGTTGCAATGCTGTCATCTTGGGCTAAGGCCCTGCCCATCGCCCAGATTCGAGGGACTCGGGGAAGCCCATGAAGATCATGTCCGGCAACGGCAATCTGCCGCTGGCCCGCGCCATCGCTGCCTATCTCGAACTGCCGCTGACCGAAGCTTCGGTCCGCCGCTTTGCCGACGAGGAAGTCTTCGTCGAGATTCACGAGAATGTGCGCGGCGAAGACGTGTTCATCGTGCAGTCGACCGGTTATCCGGCGAACGACAATCTCATGGAGCTGCTGATCTGCACCGATGCGCTGCGCCGCGCTTCGGCCAAGCGGATCACTGCGGTCATTCCGTACTTCGGCTATGCCCGGCAGGACCGCAAGCCCGGTCCGCGCACGCCGATCTCGGCCAAGCTTGTCGCCAATCTGATCACCACGGCGGGTGCCGATCGCGTACTCGCGGTCGATCTCCACGCCGGGCAGATCCAGGGCTTCTTCGATATCCCGACCGACAACCTCTTCGCCGCGCCCGTCATGGCCGCCGATATCCAGACGCGCTACGGCGGTCAGGATCTCATGGTCGTTTCGCCCGACGTTGGCGGTGTGGTGCGCGCCCGTGCGCTCGCCAAGCGGCTCGACAACGCCCCCCTCGCCATCGTCGACAAGCGGCGGGACCGTCCGGGCCAGAGCGAGGTGATGAACATCATCGGCGATGTCTCGGGCCGCATGTGCATTCTCATCGATGATATCATCGATTCGGGCGGCACGCTCTGCAACGCCGCGCAGGCACTGCTCGATAGCGGAGCCAAGGGCGTTGCCGCCTATATCAGCCACGGCGTGCTTTCTGGCGGCGCAGTGGCGCGGGTCAACAACTCGGCGCTCAAGGAACTTGTCATTACCGACACGATCCTGCCGACCGAGGCCACCCAGGCGTCCGATCGCATCCGCGTGCTCACGATTGCGCCCTTGATCGGCGAAGCCGTCCGCCGTATCGCCGACGAAAGTTCGGTTTCCAGCCTGTTCGATTGATTTTCAAGAGGTTCCGGCCCTCTCCCTGACGGGGGAGGGGGTCGGGGCACCGGGCCGGACTCCAGATCCTAGAGCCCGAAAGCCTCCAGCGCCGCCTTGGCGATCACATCGCCGCGCTCCTGCACGAAATGTCCGCCATCGGCGATTTCCAGCGGCGGCGGGCAGCCGTGGATCGTTGCGCGCAGGTTTGCCATATGGTCCGGCCCCAGCACCGGGTCCATCATCCCCACCGCCATGAACGTTGGCCCGTTCCATTCGTTTTGCCACCACGCAGCGGCGCGTTTGGCTTCGGCAACGCCTTCCATGTCCGGGCTGGTCATCACCAGTTCGGGGAAGCGCCGCACCCCGGCCTTGTAGCGCGCATCGGGGTAGGGCGCGCCATAGGCCGCAGCTTCGGCGTCGCTCAGGCCCACCTGCGCCCGCTTGAAGAGCGCCGCAATGTCGAGATCCGGCTGGCTGCGATTGTAGGCGCGCCAGGCCTCGAAGCCAGGGCCCGGAGATTGCCCGATCGGGATTGCGGTGTTCATCACCAGCAGCCGTTCGAAACGTTCGGGCATGGCGGGCGGAATCGTCAGGCCGAGGATGCCGCCCCAGTCCTGACAGACAAGCGTGATGTGCGTCAGGTCCAGCGCTGCGATGAACGCCATCAGCATGCCGCGGTGGAAGTGGAAGGTATAGGTCGCCTCGTCTACCGGCTTGTCGGACCGGCCAAAGCCAAGCAGGTCGGGCGCGATCACCCGGTAACCAGCATTGGCAAAGATCGGGATCATCTTGCGATAGAGATAGCACCAGCTCGGCTGGCCATGGAGGCAGAGGAAGGTCGTCGCCGCATCGCGTGGGCCTTCATCGATGAAGTGGACGCGCAGTCCGTCATATCCCTTGAGGCTGTCGATGTAGTGCGGTGCAAAGGCATAACCGGGCAGGTTCTCGAACCGGCTGTCATCAGTACGCAAGGCTTCCATGGCGCCCGTCTCCCATCGTGTTTTCGTTGCCGCCGCCACGCGACTTTAGCGCGCGGGTTGGTTCGCGCAATCAGGCGGACTGGCAGTTTTTGACACGGGCGCCATCGCAGCCCATGGGAAGCGGGATGGCGCTGATCCTGTTCAACAAGCCCTATGGCGTGCTCTGCCAGTTCAGCCCGGAGCCCAATGGCCCGCCGCGCCCGACACTTGCCGATTACATCCAGCGCCCCGGTGTCTATCCCGCCGGCCGGCTCGATCATGATAGCGAGGGGCTGCTCCTGCTCACCGATGATGGCCGGCTCCAGGCGCGCATCGCCGATCCGCGCTTCAAGCTGGCCAAGACATATCTGGTGCAAGTCGAAGGCGATCCGGACGAAGCCGCGCTGGAGCCCTTGCGCCAAGGTGTGGTGCTGAAAGATGGGCGAACCCTTCCCGCCGACGTGCGCCGCATCGATCCGCCCTCGCTCTGGCCGCGTGATCCGCCCGTCCGCTTCCGCAAGAGCGTGCCCGATTGCTGGATCGAACTCACCATCCGCGAAGGCCGCAACCGGCAGGTGCGCCGCATGACCGCAGCGGCCGGCTTTCCCACCTTGCGGCTGGTGCGCTGGCGGATCGGCGAATGGACGCTCGAGGGGCTTGCGCCCGGCGAATGGCGCGAAGGCCCTACTGCCAGGGCTTGATATCGCCCGGCGCGATTCGGGAGATCGTTTCCAGCCGCCGCGCCTGCCGGGTTTCCAGCGAGAGCGTCATCAGCGGCTGCGGCGAATCGACGAACTGGCGCGGACTCATCCCGAACAGCGCGGTGAACTCGCGGATCAGGTGGCTCTGGTCGTAGTAGCGCAGTGCCAGTGCCTCGGCCTCGTCGTGATCGGCCACGCCGCGCAAGTGGCTTGCCATGTCGAGCGCGCGGGCGCGGCGCAGCACCTGCTTGGGCGGCATGCCGAAATCGCGCCGTACCTGCCGTTCGAGCTTGCGCTGTTCGGTTCCGCACTGCTGCGCCAGCAGGGCGACGGTAATCTCGGGATTGGTGAAGGCTGCGGCTTCCACCGCAGCGGCGGTCGGATCGGGTTCGGCCCCGCCGGCGCGCGCAATCTGGCGGCGCATGGCGTCTTCCATGGCAGTGCACCAGTCTTCTGGCGAGCCGCCGGCCTCGCACAGGTTCATCCATTCGTGCTGGCACAGCCCCAGCGTTTCAACGGGTGCCAGCTTGTCGCACATCGTGTCGAGCTTGAGCTTTCCCAATGCATGGCAGGCACCCGCGCGGAAAGACAGGCCAACGCTGGTGAAGCTGCCCTTGACGGTGATCGGCATGCGCCGCGTCTGCGGACCGAAGTAGAGCGCGGCGCGGCCCATTTCGCGCCGTCCCTCCGCTGTCTCCGCTGTCCAGTCGCCGCGCAGCTGGATGCGCAGCATCGCCGCATCGCTGAAGATGCCGCAAGAAAGCGCGTAGTCCGCCGGGGCGTCGACGATGGTGACATAAAGCCGGGCAATCCACGGCTGCAGATCGCGCGCCGGTGCACGGCTGTAGGAGATCGGCTGGCCATCCCGCGTCGCCGCCGCGCCCGAGGCGATCGCCGGGTCAACGGCAGGTCTGCTCATCCGGTTCATCAATGTCCCTCATTGCCCTCACCCGGGCAGAATTGAGCTGCCCGTGATCGGTCTAGCCACCCCATCATCCCCCGGGTGTGCGCAATATCACTATCGATAAGCACAATCCTGCCGCTTCGCCAAGGCATCAGGTCCTCGAAGGCAAGGCCAGGGGCTGCGAGAAGCTGCAATTGCCCCCCTTGACCGTGCTCCCGAACGCGCGCCAATGCTGTTCCATGAAAGATGCCGATCTGGATCGCGATATCGCCCTCGCCCTTCGCCTCGCCGATGCGGCAGGGGCTGCCATCCGCCCGTTTTTCCGCAGCGGCCTTTCGGCTGAACGCAAGGCCGATGCCTCCCCCGTCACCCTTGCGGACCGCGCGGCGGAAGAGGCCATGCGCGCCATCCTGATCGCTGAGGCGCCGGATGATACGGTGATCGGTGAGGAAATGGGTGCCACGCCGGGCTCGTCCAGGCGCAGCTGGGTGCTCGATCCGATCGATGGCACCACCGGTTTCCTTGCGGGCCGCCCGCTGTTCGGAACCCTGATCGCGCTCGTGGTCGAAGGGTTTCCCGTGCTCGGGGTGATCGACCAGCCGATCCTGGGCGAGCGCTGGGTCGGCGTCATCGGTCGGCCGACGACTTTCAACGGCCATGCTGTCCGCACCCGCGCCTGCCCGCAGCTCGCCGATGCCGCGCTCGCCACGACGGGTCCGCACTATTTTGACGATCACGATGGCGCCCACTTCATAAGCCTCGCGGCAAAGACCGATCACAAGCGCATGGTGATGGGCGGTGATTGCTACAATTACGCGATGCTCGCATCGGGTTTCCTCGACATCGTCTGCGAGGCCGGGCTCAAGCTGCATGATTGGGCTGCGCTCGTGCCCGTTGTAGAAGGGGCTGGTGGCACCATGGCGGACTGGAACGGAGAACCGCTCCACGCCGGGTCCGATGGCCACGTCATCGCGGTGGGCGATGCCGCAAGGCTTGAGGACGTGGTCGAGGCGCTGGCCTGCCACCACTGATCCTCCACCAATTCGATGCACGCCCCGCGCCGCCTGTTCTTCTATGGCACGCTGACCCACGAGCATTCCAACACACTGACCGAAACGCTGCTGCCACGGCTCGGTGGGCGTCCCCGGCGCGGCTGGGTGCGCGGCGCGCTGTTCCTGCGGCGTGATCGCCAAGGGGTCTATCCGGTGCTGTTGCCAGGGGCTGGCCGAGTCAAGGGCTGGGTCTATGGCGGCTTGAAACCGATCCCGCGCTCGGTCCTCGCGGCCTTTGACGCCTGGGAATACTGTGATCCACGCCGCCCCGGTCGCGGTGAATATCGGCGCGCCAATCTTGTCGTCCATACGCGCGCTGGCCCGCTGCGCGCTGCCGCCTATCTGCCGAACCGCCGCGCGCCAGTGGGTCTGCGGGCGGTCCCCGGCGGAGACTTTGCGGCCCATGCCGCCGCGCATGGCCTTCGCGTGCTCGCTGAATAAGCGGCCTTGTCAGCTTCGAGCCTGCATGCGAGCAAGCTTCTGACATATTTGGAGACAAGAGAGATGCGCAGCGCAATCGGGGCGATCACCATCGGTTTGGCACTGGCCGCCACGCCTGCCTCGGCAAAGACCGTGGTGGTCCGCGCCGCGCACATGGTCGATGTCCTCGCCGGCCGGACGGTGGACAATGTCCAGGTCGTGATCACCGATGGCCGCATCGCCACTGTCGGCAAGGCTGGAGAGGCTGTTCCTGCCGGCGCGGAGACGATCGATCTCGGCGCGCGCACGCTCGTTCCCGGCCTGATCGACATGCACGTCCATCTCACCGGCGATCCGCGTTTCGGCGGCTACCGCACTCTTGAATACACCGATAACTTCTGGACCGTCGTCGGCGTTGCCAATGCGAAGCGCACCGTCGAGGCCGGGTTCACGACCGTGCGCAATGTCGGATCGAGCAACTACGATGATGTAGCGCTCAAGCAGGGTATCGAGGCGGGCTACATCACGGGTCCTCGCATCGTGCCCGCAACCTATGCGCTCGGCGCGACCGGCGGGCACTGCGATTCGACCGAGTATCCGCCTTCGATCACGGTGCCGGCGCCGGGGATCGCCAACTCGCCCGATGAATTCCGCGCTGCCGTGCGCAAGATGCGCAAGTATGGTGCCGAGGTCATCAAGGTCTGCATGACCGGCGGGGTCCTCTCGAAGACCGATTCCGTCGGCGGCCAGCAGATGAGCCTTGAGGAGATCAAGGCGGTCACCGACGAAGCGCACATGCTCGGCATGCGGGTCGCGGCCCATGCGCATGGCACCGCCGGTATCAACGATGCGCTGCGCGGCGGCGTCGATACGATCGAGCACGCGAGCCTTGCCGATGACGAGAGCTTCAAGCTCGCCAAGGCCAAGGGCGCCTGGCTCGATATGGATATCTACAACGACGACTATATCCTTGCCGAAGGCGCGAAGAACGGGGTTTTCGAGGAAAGCCTCGCCAAGGAGCGCCTTGTGGGCCGCAAGCAGCGTGAGACGTTCCGTGCCGCCCACGCCGCCGGGGTCAAGCTGCTGTTCGGCACCGATGGCGGTGTCTATCCCAACGGCGACAATGCCAAGCAGTTCGCCAAGATGGTCGAATGGGGCATGACCCCGCTGGAGGCCATCCAGGCCGCCACCAGAAGCGCGGCCGAGGCACTGGACAAGACCGCCGACGTAGGCGCGATCGCGCCGGGCCGCTATGGCGATCTGGTCGCGGTGGACGGCGATCCGCTCGCCGACGTGCGCGTATTGGAAAAGCCTGCGTTCGTCATGAAGGGCGGCGAGGTGGTGGTCCGCGCCGCGCCTTGATGGGTCAGGCTTCCGAAGCCTCGCTGTTGAGCTGGATATAGTTGGCGAGGCCCATCCGCGCGATCATCTCGAACTGGGTTTCCAGCACGTCGACATGCTCTTCCTCGTTGGAGAGAATGTCGGCAAACAGATCACGGCTGACGAAATCGCGCACGCTCTCGCAATGCGCAATCGCGTCCTTCAGCAGCGGGATCGCATCATGTTCCAGCGCAAGGTCGGCCTTGAGCACGTCCTCGACGTCCTCGCCAATGCGCAGGCGGCCGATGGCCTGAAAGTTGGGTAGGCCATCGAGGAACAGGATGCGGTCCGCCAGACGGTCGGCGTGCTTCATCTCGTCGATCGATTCGTGGCGCTCGTATGCAGCGAGCTTCTTGAGGCCCCAGTTGGCCAGCATGCGGTAATGCAGCCAGTACTGGTTGATGGCGGTCAGCTCGTTGAGCAGGGCCTTGTTGAGGAATTCGATGACCTTGGCATCACCCTTCACGCTGCGTCTCCTCGCTAGGCGCCAAGAGTAGTCAGACCAGCGATCCGGCGCAAGGCAAGTCAGGCCAGAATGCAGGACCGCGCTTCGGCGACGATCTGCTCGGCATCTTCCAGGCACTGGCGGCACTGCGGGGCAAAGCCAAGCTTGGCATAGAGCGATTCGGCATCGCCGCCTTGCTCGCAGGCGGCGCGGCGCAGGTCTTTTTCGCGGATGGCATTGCAGATGCAGATATACATCGGGAGCGAATCCTCACGCTGTGTCGCACAATACTTAATGCGAGGCATTTGCAATAGCAAGTGGGATCTGCGCGTTTGTCCGGACGCGGCAGGGCGTTGCATTTCAAGGGCAGTGGCCCTATGTCTCGCCCCGCATCAAGAGTTGGGGAATGACGCCCCGACGCCAACCTGCCGGTTTCCGGGCAAGGTGGCGCCTTCGCTAGCGAAGGGATGTGGCCGGTCCGGCAACCAAACGGAACAAGGCTGCAGGCGTCGTTTCCCGCGAAGTTCGAAGGGTTACGACACGTGCCGATCCGCATCGCCGACAATCTGCCCGCCCGCCGCACGCTGGAGGCCGAGGGCGTTATCGTCATGAGCGAGACCGAGGCCGCGCGGCAGGACATTCGTCCCCTGCGCGTCGCTTTGCTCAACCTCATGCCCGACAAGATCACCACCGAGACCCAGATTGCCCGCCTGCTCGGCGCAACGCCGCTGCAGATCGAACTCGATCTCGTGCGTATTTCAGATCACGTCAGCAAGAACACCTCGGCCGGGCACATCACCTCGTTCTACCGGCCTTGGGAAGATCTCCGCACCGAGAAGTTCGATGGCCTCATCATCACCGGCGCTCCGGTCGAGCAGATCGAATTCGAGGAGGTGACCTATTGGGACGAGATGTGCCGCATCCTCGATTGGTCGCGGCACAATGTTCACCGCACGCTGACGCTGTGCTGGGGCGCCATGGCCGCCTTGCACCACTTCCACGGCGTGCCAAAGCATGCGCTGACCCAAAAGGCGACCGGGGTGTTCAGCCACGTCAACCGTGCGCCGGCGAATCCGCTCATGCGCGGGCTGCCTGATCGGTTCGATGTCCCCGTCTCGCGCTGGAGCGAGCTGCGCGGTGCGGATCTTCCCGCCGGGCGCGGGCTCACCGTGCTGGCCGACAGCCCGGAGACCGGCCTTTGCCTTGTCAGCGATCCGGCGAACAACGCGGTCCACATGCTCAACCACCTCGAATACGATACGCTGACGCTTGCGGGCGAATATGCGCGCGATGAAGGGCGCAGCCTGCCGTTGCACTACTTTCCGGGCGATGATCCTGCCGCCGCACCGTCCAACACCTGGCGCGGCCACGGCCACCTGCTGTTCGGCAACTGGATCAACGAGACCTACCAGACGACCCCGTTCGACCGGGAGGAGATCGGCGGCTGACTCGGCCATTCGGTCCCCTCAAAGCGCAATCGCTTGCCTTTTGCGCCATGCGCCACTAAGCGCGCCCACTTCATCGGGTGCGGATTCGATGACTTGCCTGGCCATGCAGGGCTGCCACGGCGGGTCGGACGCACCCTTATCAAGGAGACGAAAATGCCCAAGCTCAAGACCAAGAGCGGTGTGAAGAAGCGCTTCAAGATCACCGCCTCCGGCAAGGTTAAGCACGGCGTCGCCGGCAAGCGCCACCGCCTGATCAGCCACAACGCCAAGTACATCCGCCAGAACCGCGGGATGGACGTGATTTCCGACGCCGATGCGAAGGTGATCAAGAAGTGGGCGCCCTACGGGCTGAACTGAGGAGCGTTAGACCATGAGCCGTATCAAACGGGGTGTTACCACCCGCGCCAAGCACAAGCGCATTCTCGAACAGGCCAAGGGCTATCGGGGCCGCCGCAAGAACACCATCCGCGTTGCCCGTCAGGCCGTCGAAAAGGCCGGCCAGTACGCGTACCGCGACCGCAAGGTGAAGAAGCGGGAGTTCCGCGGTCTGTGGATCCAGCGCATCAACGCCGCTGTCCGCGCCGAAGGCCTGACCTACTCGCAGTTCATCCACGGCACCAAGCTTGCCGGGATCGAACTCGATCGCAAGGCCATGGCCGATCTCGCGATGAATGAAGGCGCTGTCTTCACGGCGATCATCGCGCAGGCCAAGCAGGCTTTGGCGAACTGATCGGAATGTAACGGCCCGACGTTCCAATCTGGTGCGTTTGGCGGTTATTGATTTCTGAATCTGGCTGAAATGCAAGGGGGCACCGGTCTTGGGACCGGTGCCCTTTTTGCCATTTTGGACTGTTCCCGTTGTGGCCCATAGGCGTTATGATCCTACCAACGGGGATAATAACGAGGGGCGCAATAGTGAACGGTCCATGTGCCGTCAGGGTACGATTCCATCAGCCGCCCGCGGCCATGCGCCCCTATTTCACAACCTTCTACATCACCGAAATCGTTGTTGGCGCCGAAGGCCAGGTCACCGATCATCTCCACCCCGAATGGGCCAATCTGCGCATCATCAGCGGAGCCCTCCCTGTTTCGCAGATCCGCGGTGCCGCCCCGTTCGGCGGCGTCACCGGCATTGTCACCGGGCCGACCAGCACTGCGGTGCGCTTCACCACAGGGACCTCGCGCATCTGGGGGATCGGCCTGCTGCCCCTCGGCTGGGCCAAGTTCGTTGCCGCCCCGGCAAATGCCTATGCCGATCGCCTCTGCGATTCGGCGGCGGAACCGGCATTTGCGCCGCTGTGTCCTCTGGTGGATACGCTGTTCGGGCCTGAGCCTGATGAAGCTGCTGAGCTCGAGCGCATCACCCGCCACTTCGAAAGCCTCGCAGCCCGTCCTCTGCCCGAGGAAGCGCGCATTCGGACCGTTCATCATGCACTTGTCGATCCCGACGTCGGCAGCGTGGCGGACATGGCGCAGCGGACCAGTTTGCCCACGCACACGCTGGAGCGCGTCTGCCGCCGTCACTTCGGTTTTCCGCCCAGCTTGCTGCTGCGCCGCCAACGCTTCATGCGCAGCCTCTCGCAGTACATGCTCGATCCCTCGCTGAAGTGGATCGGTGCCATCGATTCGCACTATCACGATCAGGCGCAGTTCGTGCGCGAGTTCCACCACTTCATGGGGATGAGCCCTAGCGCTTACGCCGCGCTGCCCCATCCGGTGCTCGCCGGGGTCATGCGCGCACGCATGGTGGCCGCCGGGGCACCGGTGCAGGCATTGCACGATCCCTCAAGGGACTGAACGCGCGCCTTGGATTCCGCGCCGTTTGGCGCTAGCGGCGGGCGCGATGGAACAGCTTGAACCTACACTCGCCGCGATTGCAGCGGCAGACACGATCGAAGCCGTCGAGGCGCTCCGCGTCAGCGCGCTTGGCAAGCAGGGCTGGGTCTCGGCCCTGCTCAAGTCGCTGGGCGGCATGAGCCCCGAGGAACGCACCAGTACCGGGCCGCGCATCCACGCCGCGCGCGAGGCCGTCACCGCCGCGCTCGGTGAACGCCGCACCGCGCTGGAAAGCGCCGCGCTCGAGGCAAAGCTTGCGGCGGAGACTGCCGACCTTTCGCTCCCCGCACCGGCGGCCCCGCGCGGCAGTGTCCACCCGGTCAGCCAGGTCATGGACGAGCTGGCAGAGATTTTCGCCGACATGGGCTTTGCCGTGGCGACGGGTCCGGAGATCGAGGACGACTGGCACAACTTCACCGCGCTCAACATGCCCGAAACGCACCCGGCGCGTGCGATGCACGATACGTTCTACTTCCCGGACAAGGATGCAGAAGGCCGCTCGATGCTGCTGCGCACGCATACCTCGCCGGTCCAGATCCGCTCGATGCTCAGCCAGGGCGCGCCCTTGCGCGTGATTGCGCCGGGCCGCGTCTACCGGTCAGATAGCGACGCCACGCACACCCCGATGTTCCATCAGATCGAGGGCCTCGTGATCGACAAGGGGATCCACCTCGGCCACCTCAAGTGGACGCTGGAAACCTTCCTCAAGGCCTTCTTCGAACGCGAAGATATCGTCCTGCGCCTGCGCCCCAGCTACTTCCCTTTCACCGAACCTTCGGTCGAAGTCGACGTCGGCTACACCCTGATCAATGGCAAGCGCGTGGTCGGCGGCAGCGGCGATGCGGCGAACGGCGGCTGGATGGAAGTGCTCGGTTCCGGCATGGTCAACCGCAAGGTGATCGAATTCGGCGGGCTCGATCCCGATGAATGGCAGGGCTTTGCCTTCGGCACCGGTGTCGACCGGCTCGCCATGCTCAAATACGGCATGGACGATCTGCGCGCCTTCTTCGATGGCGATGTGCGCTGGCTCCAGCACTACGGCTTCGGCGCGCTCGATGTGCCGACCCTTTCCGGCGGCGTGGGAGTGCGCGCATGAAGTTTGCTCTCTCATGGCTCCAGGCCCTGCTTGATACCAAGGCCGATGCCCGCACCATTGCCGAGAAGCTGACCTCGCTCGGCCTCGAGATCGAAGGCGTCGAGGATGCCTCCGCCGCGCTCAAGAAGTTCCGCGTCGCCCGCGTGCTGAAGGCGGAACGGCACCCGCAGGCGGACAAGTTGCAAGTCCTCTCGGTCGATCTGGGTGATGGCAACCCGCTGCAGGTTGTCTGCGGAGCGCCGAATGCGCGCGCGGGCCTCGTCGGCGTTCTCGGCGTTCCCGGCGCAGTGGTTCCGGCCAACGGCATGGAGCTTCGCAAGTCCGCCATCCGCGGCGTCGAATCCAACGGCATGATGTGCTCGACGCGCGAGCTCGGCCTTGGCGAAGAGCACGATGGCATCATCGAGCTGCCCGCCGATGCACCCATCGGCACCAGCTTTGCCGATTATCTCGGCTCCGACCCGGTGTTCGACGTGGCGATCACGCCCAATCGGCCGGACTGCATGGGCGTCCACGGCATCGCGCGCGATCTCGCGGCGGCGGGCCTTGGCGTGCTCAAGCCGATCGACGTCGCGCCGATCGCCGGCAGCTTCCCCTGTCCGGTGGAAGTCCGCACCGAAGACCCCGAAGGCTGCCCCGCTTTCTACGGCCGCGTCATTCGCGGTGTGAAGAACGGCCCCAGCCCGCAGTGGCTGCAGGACCGCCTCAAGAGCGCGGGCCAGCGCCCGATTTCGGCGCTGGTCGACATTACCAACTACGTGATGCTCGGCTATGGCCGCCCCGCGCATGCCTATGACCTCGCCAAGCTCTCCGGCGCCGTCTGCGCCCGCAAGGCTCGGGAAGGGGAGACCTGCCTTGCCCTCAACGGCAAGGAATACGCGCTCGAACCATGGATGACCGTGATCGCCGACGAATCTGGCGTTCACGATATCGCCGGGATCATGGGCGGCGAACATTCGGGGTGCTCGGAGACGACCACGGACGTCCTCCTCGAAGTTGCCTACTTCACCCCCGCCAATATCGCCCGCACCGGGCAGGCGCTGGCGCTCACTTCCGACGCGCGCGGCCGCTTCGAGCGCGGGGTCGATCCAGCCTTCCTTGATACCGGCATGGACCTGCTCACCAGCCTGATCCTCGAGATCTGCGGCGGCGAGCCGAGCGAAGTGATCCGCGCCGGCCAGCCCCCGCTTGCGCGCAAGAGCATCGGATATGATCCGGCGCTCGCCGGCAATCTTGGCGGGATCGATGTCGCCAATGGCGAACAGAAGCGCATCCTTGCCGCGCTTGGTTTCGAAGTTCTCGAAGACTTGGCCAGGCACTGGGATGTGACGGTGCCGACCTGGCGCCCGGACGTCGACGGCGCGCCCGACATCGTCGAGGAAGTGATCCGAGTGCATGGCCTCGATGCCGTGCCCTCCACCCCGCTGCCGCGCGCCGACGGCGTCGCCAAGCCTACCGCCACGCCCGCGCAGATGCAGGAGCGCCGCATCCGCCGTGCCGCCGCCGCGCGTGGCTTGAACGAGGCAGTGACCTGGTCGTTTCTCCCCACGAGCGAGGCCGCGCACTTTGCTGATGGCGATCTCTGGACGCTGGCCAATCCGATCTCCGAAGACCTCAAGACCATGCGCCCCTCGCTGCTGCCGGGCCTGCTTTCGGCGGCGCGGCGCAATCTCGATCGCGGCGCCACTTCGGTCCGTCTGTTCGAGATCGGCCGCCGCTATCTGCGCGGGGAAGGCGGCGCGAGCGACGAGCAGCCCAGCCTCGCCGTCGTGCTCGCGGGCGAAGCTGCACCGCGCGGCTGGGCGACAGGGAAGGCCAAGGCCTTCGATGCGTTCGATGCCAAGGCCGAGGCGCTTGCGCTCCTCGCCGAAGCTGGTGCGCCGGTCGACAACCTGCAGGTGATGGGTGAGGCAGGCAGCCAATTCCACCCCGGCCAGTCCGCCACCTTGCGCCTCGGGCCCAAGACCGTGCTCGCGCGCTTCGGTCTGCTGCATCCCACCACCGCCAAGGCCTTCGATCTGGCCGGGCCGGTTGCGGTGGTCGAACTGTTCCTCGGTGCGATCCCCGCGCGCAAGGGCCCCGGCAGCTTCGCGCGCCCGCACTTCGCGCCGCCCGCGCTGCAGGCCGTCACGCGCGATTACGCGTTCCTCGTGCCCGCCGCACTCCCTGCTGGCGATCTGCTGCGCGCCGTGCGCGGGGCGGACAAGGCCAACGTGGTCGCCGCGCGTGTGTTCGATGATTTCCGAGGGCAGGGCGTGCCGGAAGGTCACAAGTCGCTGGCCGTCGAAGTCACTTTGCAGCCGGTCGAGAAGAGCTACGACGAGGCGACCTTGAAGGCGATCACGGACAAGATCGTGGCAGCCGGAGCGAAGCTCGGCGGCGTGCTGCGCGCCTGAAAACACCTGCCAGCCGGGGACCGATGACCGATCTTGTTGTCCTTGCAAGCGAAGACCTCACCGCGCGGATCAACCCGTTCGGCGCGGAGCTTTCCTCGCTGACCGATGCATCTGGCCGTGAGTACATGACCGATGCGGACCCGGCCTTCTGGTCGGGCCGCGCGCCGCTGCTGTTCCCGATTGTCGGCGCGCTGGCGGAAGACACGCTGCGCCATGAAGGGCAGGCATTCCGGATGCCCAAACACGGCTTCGCCCGCCGCAGTGCATTTGCTTTGACCGAGCAGTTGGCGGATCGCGTGGTGTTCCGGCTGGAAGACAGCGCCGAGACCCGGGCCAGCTATCCCTTTGCCTTCGCGCTCGAGATGGCCTTCACGCTCTCCGGCATGACGCTGGCGATGACGGCGACGGTCCACAACACCGGCGATGCCCCGCTGCCCTTCAGCTTCGGCTACCACCCGGCCTTCGCCTGGCCGCTTCCCGGCGGTGCCGACAAGGCCGCCCACTGCGTGGTGTTCGAGGCGGACGAACCGCAGCCTATCCGCCAACTCGACAAGGCAAGCGGCCTGCTCCGCCCGGATGGCGTGCCCAGCCCGGTGCAGGGCCGAGAACTCCCGCTCGAACCCGAACTCTTCCGCCACGATGCGCTGATCTGGACCGAACTCGCCAGCCGCCGCCTGTCTTATGGAGCCGATGGCGGCACTTGGCTCGACATCGCCTTCCCGGATAGCCCAATGCTCGGCATCTGGCAGGTCCCCGGCGCGCGCTACATCTGCATCGAGCCGTGGCAGGGCCATTCCGATCCGGTGGGCTATGCTGGAGAGTTCGGTGACAAACCCGGTGTGATGGTCCTGCCTCAAGGGGCAAGCTGCAACTTCCGAATGGATGTGACCATCCGTCCTGCCTAATCTTCAGGCATGCCGAGCGCCGTCATTTTCGCCAACCCAGATGTCCTGCATGTTGCCTTCGCGGCGAATATCCTGATCCTTGCCCCGGTCTGCTGGGGCATGATCGCGCCCACCGCCGCTGCCACAGTGTTTCAGGGCGCCGTGACGGAAAGCGCCGGCCTGCGTGTGCTGGTGCTCAGCCTGTGGTCGGCGATCCTTGCGGCCTCCGTTTGCGGCCTCTTCGCCCCCGCCTTTTTCGCGCCGCTGCTCCTGGTGCAGATCTTCTACAAGACGCTGTGGCTTGCGCTCTTCGTCTGGCCCGCGATCCGTGCCGGGGCGCCGGTGCCGTGGGGCGTCGCCGGAACCTTCGCCGCGATCGTGGTGATCTGGCCGGTCCTGCTGCTGCTCGCTCTGCGCGGCTGAGGCGTGACACCGCCGCGCCCCTCGGCTAGGCGGCGCACATGAGTTCCAATCGCCGCACCTTTGCTATCATCTCGCACCCTGATGCGGGCAAGACCACGCTGACCGAGAAGCTGCTCCTCCAGGGCGGCGCTATCCACCTGGCCGGTGAGGTGAAGGCGCGCGGGCAGGCGCGGCGCGCCCGGTCTGACTGGATGAAGATCGAGCAGCAGCGCGGCATCTCGGTCACGTCTTCGGTCATGACCTTCCAGAAAGACGGCGTCGTCTTCAACCTGCTCGATACCCCGGGCCACGAAGACTTCTCCGAAGACACCTACCGCACGCTGACCGCAGTCGATTCGGCGATCATGGTGATCGATGCGGCCAAGGGCATCGAGCCGCAGACGCGCAAGCTGTTCGAGGTGTGCCGCCTGCGTTCGGTGCCGATCATCACCTTCGTCAACAAGGTCGACCGCGAAGGCCGCCCGGTGTTCGAAACGCTCGATGAAGTCGCCGATGCGCTTGCGCTCGATGTCTGCCCGATGTCTTGGCCCATCGGCATGGGCGGGATTTTCGAAGGCGTGCTCGATTTTGCGACAGGCACGATCGCCCGCCCCGAAGGCGACAGCCGCGAATTCCTCGGCAAGCGCGATCCGCTCGTCGATGGTGCCATCCCTGCCGAGATCGCCGAGGAAATCGAGCTCGCGCAAGTCGGATATCCCGAATTCGATCTCACCGCCTACCGCAACGGCGATCTCACGCCGGTTTACTTCGGCTCGGCGCTCAAGAACTTTGGCGTCGCCGAAATGATCGACGCCATCGCCCGCTATGCCCCGCCGCCGCGTCCGCAGCCGTCGGACAGCGGCACAATCGAGACCGATCACCCCGAAGTCACCGGCTTCGTGTTCAAGGTCCAGGCCAACATGGACCCGATGCACCGCGACCGCATTGCGTTCATGCGCATGGTCTCGGGCACCTTCAAGCGCGGCATGAAGCTCACGCCCTCGGGACTTGGCAAGCCGATCGCCGTCCATTCGCCGATCCTGTTCTTCGCGCAGGACCGCGAGATTGCCGATACTGCCGAGGCCGGGGACATCATCGGCATCCCCAACCACGGCACTTTGCGCGTGGGCGACACGCTGTCTGAAAAGAACACCGTCCGCTTCACCGGCCTGCCCAATTTCGCGCCGGAAATCCTCCGCCGAGTCCAGTTGAAGGACCCGACCAAGACCAAGCAGCTGAGGAAGGCGCTGGACGACCTTTCGGAAGAAGGCGTGATCCAGGTGTTCTACCCGGAGATCGGTGCGCAATCGATCGTCGGCGTGGTGGGCCAGCTCCAGCTCGACGTGCTGATTTCCCGTCTGGAAGCGGAATACAAGGTCGAGGCCGTGCTCGAACCCTCACCGTTCGACACCGCGCGCTGGATCAAAGGTAGCGATGCTGCCTTGCGCAACTTTGCCGATTTCAACCTTTCGAATCTCGCCAAGGACCGCGACGGCGATCCCGTATTCATGGCGCGCTCGGCGTGGGATGTCGGCTACCAGCAGGAACGCAATCCGGAGCTGACCTTCAGCGCCACCAAGGAGCGGTAAAGCCATGCGCATCGCGGTCACAGGCAGCAGCGGCAAACTCGGCAAGGTTGCGGTCGCGGCGCTCAGGGCAGCAGGGCACCGCGTCACCGGCTTCGATATCGTCAGTTCGGTCTATGGAGACGATACGGTACGGCTCGATTGCGCGGATTTCGGCGCGGTCATGGGCGCACTTTCCGGGGTTGATACGGCAGCCCGCCGCTTCGATGCCGTGCTCCACCTTGCCGGCATTCCCAAGCCCGGCGCGACGACCGACGAGGCCGCCTTTCGCATCAATGTGATGGGCACCTACAACGTGTTCTCGGCTGCCGCGCGCCTCGGCATCGGCCGCGTTGTCTGGGCCTCCAGCGAGACGATTCTCGGCCTCCCCTTTGCGGAGCCGCCGCTTTTCGCCCCCATCGACGAGACGCACCCGCTGCTTCCAAACTGGTCCTACGCGCTCGGCAAGCGGGTGGGGGAAACCATGGCCGACGAGTTCACCCGCTGGCATGCCGGCCTCGCCGTGGTCTCGCTGCGCTTCTCCAACGTCTATGTGGCTGAGGACTACGCGCTGCTGCCGCAGATCCAGGCCGACCCGGCAAGCCGCAAGTGGAACCTGTGGAGCTATATTGACGCGCAGGACGCTGCCGAGGCCTGCCGCTGCGCGCTGGAGGCAAAGACAACCGGTCACGAGGCGATGATCATCGCCGCTGCAGAGAATCTGATGGGCCGTCCCTCGCGCGATCTGATGGCGGAGCACTTCCCCGCCGTGCCGCTGGCCGAGAGCCTTGCGGGCGAGGCTTCGTTGCTCTCCTCGGCCCGCGCGGGCGACCTGATCGGGTACGTGCCGCGTGTTTCGTGGCGCCAGCGCGTCTAGCCTGCGCGTTACAACCGCACTTGCGGCCTGTTCGCACCTGCGGCAGAGACATCCTATGACACTGCTCGGCCCCACCTCGAACACCTTCATCTCGCAGCGCCTGCGCCTTCACTATGTTGACTGGGGCAATGCGGAGAAGCCGCCGCTCCTCCTCATCCACGGGGGGCGCGACCATTGCCGCAGCTGGGACTGGACGGCCGAGGCCCTGCGCGACGATTGGCATGTCATCGCGCTCGATCACCGCGGCCATGGTGACAGCGAGTGGGCGTCCGACGGCAATTATCGCACGATGGACATGGTCTACGACGTTGCGCAACTGGTGCACCAGCTCGGCCTGGCCCCGGTCACCATCGTCTCGCATTCATGGGGCGCCAACGTCGCGCTGCGCTATGCGGGCCTTTTCCCCGAGGATGTGGCCAAGCTCGTCGCGATCGAGGGCATTTTCCCCACGCCCGACTGGGAACTGCGCATGAAGGACGTGCCCTTCGCTCGCCGCGTGCGTGACTATATCGCCGAAAAGCGCAAGGCCGCCGGCCGCCTGCCGCGCCGCTACGCGACGCTTGAAGACGCTTATGCGCGCATGAAGTCGGAGAATCCCTACCTCACCGACGTGCAGGCTCGCCACCTCACGATCCACGGGATCAACCGTAACGAGGACGGGACTTTCACCTGGAAGTTCGACCCTTACGTCCACATCGATCACCCCTACGACATCTCCACCGAACGCAAGCACGAGCTGTGGGAGGCGATCACCTGCCCGACCCTGCTGCTCAACGGCGCGGATTCGTGGGCAGGCAATCCGGAGCGCGATGGCCGCATCAAGCACTTCCGCGATGGCAAGGTGCTCGAGTTCGAGAACGCCGGGCATTGGCTCCACCACGATCAGTTCGACCGTTTCATCGCGACCTTGCGCGATTTCCTCTGATGGCCGATTTCACCGACCGCATCCTGCCTCAGCATGAGGCGATGATGGGCGCGCAGAGCGTTTTCTTCGTGGCAACGGCGGCGGCGGACGCGCGGATCAACCTCTCGCCCAAGGGGTATGACAGTTTCCGCGTGCTCGGGCCCAATCGGGTCGCCTATCTCGATCTGGCAGGCTCGGGCAACGAGACTCACGCGCATCTGGTGGCCGATGGCCGGATCACGATCATGATGTGCAACTTCGGCCAGCCTCCGCTGATCCTGCGCCTCTACGGCACCGGCCGCCCGGTCCTGCCGCAGGATCCGGAGTGGGAAGAACTTGCGGCCCACTTCACCATCCTGTCCGGCACCCGCCAGATTTTCGACATCGCGGTCGACACCGTGCAGACCAGCTGCGGTTGGGGTGTCCCGGTCATGACGCTTGAGACCGAGCGGCACACATTGGTCAAGTACCACGCCCAGGCCGACGAGGCGGCATGGATGGCCAAGACCTCGGGCCGCAGAACCAGCATTGACGGCCTCCCGACCACGCCCACGGACCGCTTCTTCCGCGGGAATTGAGGCATGGCGTCTGCCCATTTTTTGGGCAGACGCAGGAATCTGCACAAGATTCGAGCGTGCCGACTGCGTAGTTTTCCGCAGTCGCGAAGAGAAACCCCCTGATTCCAACGTTCCGCGCATTTGGCACGGTGTTTGCGAAGCCTAGTCAGCCGGCGGGTCGCCCGGCGAGAAGGCCGCAAAGGGGGCATGAATGAAATTCATCATCGCCATCATCAAGCCGTTCAAGCTCGACGAAGTGCGCGAGGCGCTCTCCGGGCTGGGCGTTGCCGGGATGACGGTGTCGGAAGTGAAGGGTTTCGGCCGTCAGAAGGGCCAGACCGAGATCTACCGCGGCGCCGAATACACCACCAATATGCTGCCAAAGGTGAAGATCGAAATCGCTGCGAGCGACGATCTGACCCCCCGGATCATCGAGGTGATCCAGCAGACCGCCAGCACCGAGGCGATCGGCGACGGCAAGATCTTCGTTCTCGATCTTGCTTCGGCCACCCGCATCCGCACCGGCGAAACCGGGGATACCGCGCTGTGAGCGGCCTGTCTTTCAACGCAGTGTCGGCAAGCGCGGTGGGGACCGCCACTTCTGACATGAGGGGAACTTCGATGATCCGTAAGATGATCGGCGGGGTCGTGGGCGCAGGCTTGACGCTCGGCGCCGCTTCCACTGCCTTTGCCCAGGCGGCAATGGTCAAGGCGCCCGACGTGGCGGCCCAGGCGACCATGGTGAACAAGGGTGACACCACCTGGATGCTCGTTTCGTCCGTGCTCGTCCTGATGATGAGCATTCCGGGCCTCGCGCTGTTCTACGGCGGTCTCGTTCGTACCAAGAACATGCTTTCGGTTCTCATGCAGGTGTTCATGATCGTCTCGATCGCGGGCCTGCTCTGGGCAACCTACGGTTACAGCCTCGCCTTCACCGGCGGCTCGCCGTTCATTGGCGGCTTCGGCAAGGCGCTCATGGCTGGCGTTACCAGCGGGACCTACTCGGCGACGTTCTCCAACAACGTCTACATTCCCGAACTCAGCTACTTCGTCTTCCAGATGACCTTCGCCATGATCACACCGGCGCTGTTCATCGGCTCATTTGCTGAGCGCATCAAATTCACCCCGCTGATGGTGTTCGTGGTGGCGTGGTCGACCTTCGTCTACTACCCGATCGCGCACATGGTCTGGTACTGGGCTGGTCCGGACTTCCTCGTCGATGCGCCGACCGACTCCGGTCTGCTGTGGGCCATGGGTGCGCTGGACTTTGCGGGCGGCACCGTCGTTCACATCAACGCCGGTATTGCGGGCCTCGTGGGCTGCCTCCTCCTCGGCAAGCGCCTGGGTTATGGCAAGGAAGCCACCCCGCCGCACTCGCTGACCATGACCATGATCGGCGCCTCGCTGCTGTGGGTTGGCTGGTTCGGCTTCAACGCGGGCTCCAACCTTGAATCGAACGGCGTCGCTGCGGTTGCCTTCGTCAACACGATGCTCGCCACTTGCGCTGCTGCGGTCAGCTGGGCGATTGTCGAGCAGGTCGTGCACGGCAAGCCTTCGATGCTGGGTGCTGCTTCGGGTGCCGTCGCCGGTCTCGTCGCGATTACTCCGGCTTCGGGTTACGGCGCGCCGATGACCTCGATCGTCCTCGGCCTCGTGGTTTCGCCGCTCTGCTTCTTCTTCGTCAGCACGGTGAAGAACAAGTTCAAGTACGACGACACGCTCGACGTCTTCGGTGTTCACTGCATCGGCGGTATCACCGGTGCCATCGCCACCGCTATTGTCGCTTCGCCGGCACTCGGCGGCCAGGGTGTCATCGATTACACCCAGTTCCCGGCTGTTGCGGCTCCGACCTACGACATCGCTGCCCAGCTGATTGTCCAGGTCAAGGCGGTGCTCCTGACCCTTGTGTGGTCCGGTGTCGGTACGGCGGCGATCTGGTTCGTTCTCGACAAGACCCTGGGCATGCGGATCAGCGAAGAAGGCGAGCGCGAAGGCCTCGACATCGCTGACCATGGTGAGCGTGCCTACAACTACTGATTAACCAGCTTGGCGGGGCCAGTGGGCGAGATCCTCTCCCTCTAGCCCGACGGGGCCCCGCCAGACGATGTTCCTCCTGCGAACAGACTAAGGCCGGAAGTGCAACCGCACTTCCGGCCCTTTTTTGTTTTACAACAGCATGTTGCCGGCCGAGCTAGAGGCTTGGAGTCCCCGTTAACCTTCCCACAACGCCCTTGGGTTACATACCTAATGTCTAGTAATCAGCTAGCTAGGGGATATCTGAGTGGTGCTGCGCAAGGCACGCGAGGTTTTCGGGATCGGGGCAGTCGATGCCTCACCATCCCGCACATCCGAAAGCGAAGCGGCGGCGCTGTGCCACACCTACGAAGATCTCGGCCTCGGCTTCTTCTGGTCCACCGATGCGGAAGGGCGCCTGACCTACCTCTCGCCCGGTGCCCATGCGCTGCTGGTGGGGGAGGGAACGGCCACGGGGCAGACCTTCCTCGAACTTTTCCTCAAGACCGGCAATGAGAGCGAAGGCGAACGAACGCTGCCCTTCGCTTTCGCGCGCAAAGGGCGCTTCGAGAAGATTACCGTGCGCAGCGAGCGCGGCGATGGCGAGACGCTGTGGTGGGCCATCTCCGGCGAGCCGATCACCCATCGCGGCGAATTCGCCGGCTTTCGCGGCCACTGCGAGGACATCACCGGCGAACGGCGCTCGGCCGAGGAAAGCTCGCACATGGCGATGCATGATGCGCTGACCGGCCTGCTCAACCGGCGGCGCATGTCGCAGCTGCTCGAACGCACGCTCACCCAGTGCACCCAGCAGCGCAGCCCCTGCGCGATCATGCTGATCGACCTCGATCGCTTCAAGCAGGTCAATGATACCCTGGGCCACGCGGCCGGCGATGCCCTGCTCAAGCAGGTGGCAGCCCGGCTTGTCCGCGTGGTGGGCGACAAGGAGAAGGTCAGCCGTCTCGGCGGTGACGAATTCCAGGTGATCATGCCGGGGGTCGAGGATCGCGGTGTGCTCGGCGATATGGCGACGAGCATCATCACCAGCATCTCGCAGCCCTATACGATCGATGGCAGCCGCTGCCTGATCGGCGCGTCGGTCGGTGTCGCGGTATCCCCGTTCGATGGTGAGGACAGCGACAGCCTCGTGCGCAATGCGGACCTTGCGCTCTATGCCGCAAAGGGCGGCGGGCGCGGCCGTTTCCGGTTCTTCAGCGCGGACCTCCTCAAGGCCGCTGCCGACCGCCGCCTGCTCGAGGAAGACCTCCACGACGCACTGCAGCGGGACGAGCTCGAAATTCACTACCAGCCGGTCGTGCGGGCGGCGGACAACCATGTCGTCGGCGTCGAGGCGCTGGTGCGCTGGAACCACCCCGAACATGGCCCGGTCAGCCCGGCGCGGTTTATCCCGATTGCCGAGGAATCGAACCTCATCAAAGGCATCGGCGAATGGGTCCTGCGCCGCGCCTGCGAGGAAGTTGCGGCCTGGCCCGGCGGCCTGCGCGTGGCCGTCAACGTTTCGCCCGTACAATTCGCGGATGATGGCTTCCCGGCACTCGTCGCCAGCGCGCTGGCCAATTCTGGCATCGAGCCCGAACGGCTGGAGCTGGAGATCACCGAAAGCGTGTTCCTGCAGGAGGGCGGCGCAACCAACGAACGCTTCAAGGCGCTCAAGGGCCTTGGCGTGCGGCTGGCGCTCGATGATTTCGGCACCGGCTATTCCTCGCTCGGCTATCTGAAGACGGCGCCGTTCGACAAGATCAAGATCGATCAGTCCTTCGTGCGCGGCGCGACCGAGGCAGGCTCGCGCAACCGCGCCATCATCGCCGCGATTGTCGCGCTGGCGCAGGCGCTGGAAATGGACACGACGGCAGAGGGCGTCGAGAGCTTCGACCAGTTCGATCTCATGAAAAGCCTCAACGTCACGCTGGTGCAGGGCTACATCTACAGCCACCCGATCCCCAACGATCAGTTCGTCCAGAAGCTCAACGAAGGCGACTGGATCATCGAGCCTTCGGGCCCAGCCTTCCAGCGCCATGATCGGCAGGCGATGTTCCGCCGCATTGGCGCGATCCATGATAACCACTACTACCCGGTCGTGCTGCGCAACCTCTCGGTCTCCGGCGCGCTGATCGAGGGCCTTGTCGATGTGCCGGTCGGTGCCGAATTCGTGATCGATCTCGGCGAAGGCCAGCTGGCGGTTGCGCGCGTCCGCCGCTCGCGCAAGCGCCAGCAAGGGCTTGAGTTCGAGCAGGCGCTTGTGCCCGATGGCAATGGCGGCCTGTGCACGCGCCACCGCGCCTCGCCTTATCAGCTTGCCGCAGCCGGCCTGCCGCAAAGCCCGCGCGGCGAAGGCGGACAGCCGGTCGGCCCACATCTCATCGGCGGGGGTGAGGATGGCAAGGCTTCGATGCCCGCTTTCGCCATGGCAAGCGACTGGAAGGGCGCCAATCTGCGCGTCGATCCGTAATCGCCCGTGTGAGACGGTTCCCTTGGCGCGGCAAGCCCGCTAAGGCGCGCCGGTCATGTCCGAGCCATCTGCACCTGCTTCCGCCACCCGTCCCGTGCCCAAGCCGTGGATTGCGGCGATCCATCCTTATGTGCCCGGCAAGTCGACCGGCACCGACGGGCAGGTGCTGATCAAGCTTTCGGCCAACGAAAACCCCCTCGGCACCAGCCCCCTCGCGCGGGCTGCCCGCCTTGGCAGCGGTGAGGGCGCGGGCGATCCGGCGCGGTATCCCGATCCCGATAGCCATGCGTTGCGCGGTGCGCTCGGCGCGCTTCACGGCATCGATCCGGCGCGGATCGTCATGGGCACCGGTTCTGACGAACTGCTCCACCTGGCCGCGCAGGCCTTTGCCGGGCCGGGCGACGAGGTGCTCTATCAGCGCTACGGTTTCTCGGTCTACGAGATCGCCGCCCGTCGCTGCGGTGCGGAGCCGGTCGAGGCCCTCGATCGGGATTACGCGGCGGACGTCGATGTCCTGCTCGGCTGCGTGACGCCGCGCACGCGGGTGGTCTTCCTCGCCAATCCGAACAACCCCACCGGCAGCTACCTGCCTCGCGCCGAACTGGCCCGGCTGCACGCAGCGCTTCCGGCGGATGTGCTGCTGGTGGTCGATCAGGCCTATGCGGAATATGTCGCTGCCGATGCTGACGACGGTGCCTTCGCGCTCGCCGCCACGACAGAGAACGTGCTGATCACCCGCACCTTCTCCAAGATCTACGGGCTTGCCGGCGAACGGGTCGGCTGGGCGACCGGGGCGCCGCATCTGATCGACATGCTGGGCCGCATCCGCGGGCCGTTCAACCTCACCGTCACCGCGCAGGCCGCGGCGCTTGCCGCGCTCGGCGATCAGGCCTTCATCGCGGCCTCGCGTGAGCATAACCGCACCGAACGGACGCGCTTCGTCGCCGCGCTTGCGGCCCTCGGCAACCACGGCCTGCGTCCGCTGCCGAGCGAGGCGAACTTCGTGCTGATCGAGTTCACCGGCGCGCTGACCGCTGAAGGTGCCTACAAGGGCCTGATGGACCATGGTTTCATCACCCGCTGGCTGCCGGGGCAGGGCCTGCCGCAATGCCTGCGCATCACCATCGGCACGGCGGAAGAGATGGACCGCGTCGCCGCTGTGCTGCGCCAGCTCGCCGAAGCCGCACGATGAGCGCGCCTGCGCCCTTCGCGCGGGTCGCTGTCATCGGGCTCGGCCTCCTGGGCGGCTCGGTCACCCGCGCTGTTCATGCGCACTTGCCGGATGCGATCACCACCGGTTTCGATGCCGACCCAGCCGTGCGCGCCCGTGCCCGGGAGATCGGCCTTGCCAATTTCGTGCCCGAGACAGTGGCCGAAGCCGTCACCGGAGCCGATCTGGTCGTGCTGTGCGTCCCTGTCGGCGCCATGGGGGCGGCAGGAGCGAGCATCGCAGCGCACCTTGCGCCCGGCGTGATCGTGACGGACGTGGGCTCGAGCAAGGCCAGCGTCGCCAAGGCGCTGGCCGAAGCTCTGCCCGGCGTGACCGTGATCCCCTCGCACCCGGTTGCTGGCACCGAGCAGAGCGGGCCGGATGCGGGCTTTGCCGCGCTGTTCCGCAATCGCTGGTGCATCGTCACCCCGCCCGCCGGTGCGGACGAGACCGAAGTTGCGCGGCTCACCGCATTCTGGGAGGCGCTCGGCGCGCGGGTCGAGGTGATGGATGCCGAGCATCATGACCGCGTGCTCGCCGTCACCAGCCATCTGCCGCACCTCATCGCCTATACCATCGTCGGCACCGCTTCGGATCTCGAGGAAGTGACGCAGAGCGAAGTGATCAAGTACTCCGCCGGCGGCTTCCGCGATTTCACCCGCATCGCCGCCTCCGATCCGACGATGTGGCGCGACGTGTTCCTGAGCAACCGCGATGCCGTGCTCGAAATGCTCCAGCGCTTCAGCGAAGATCTTACCGAACTGCAGAAGGCGATCCGCAAGGGCGACGGTGCCGTGCTGTTCGATACCTTCACCCGCACCCGCGCCATCCGCCGCTCGATCATCGAGATGGGCCAGGATGATGCGCGGCCAGACTTCGGGCGCAGCCACGAGGACTAGCTGACGAGAAACATTCCCGAGACAAGGATCATCACCGCAGTTGCTGCCCAGCCGCCGATCTTGAGCAGCGGCGGCAGGGTCAACCGGCCCATGACCTTGGGATTGCTGGCTGCCAGCATGGTCATCACCATCAGCGGCGGCGCCAGCAGGCCGTTGATCACCGCGGTCCAATAGAGCGCCTGCATCGGATCGATGCCGATCAGGTTGAGGGCCATACCGCCCAGCACCGCCACCACGATCGCGCCATAGAACGCCTTGGCCTCGTGCGGCTTGCGGTCCAGCCCCTCGGTCCAGCCGAAGGTTTCCGAAAGCGCATAGGCCGCCGAACCCGCCAGCACGGGGACTGCCAGCAGGCCGATCCCGATGATCCCCACCGCGAAGAGCAGGAAGCTGAGATCGCCTGCGATCGGGCGCAGTGCGCTGGCAGCAGCATCGGCGGAGGCAACCTCATTGATGCCGTGTGCGTGGAGCGTCGCCGCTGTCGCAATCACGATGAACAGCGCGGTCACGCTCGTCACGCCCATGCCGACCACGGTGTCGGTCCGCATCCGGGCAAGGCCGGGGCCCGCCGCGCGCGGATAGACGCCGAGCGGGTGCTTGTGCAGCCGGTGCTGCTCCTCCACTTCCTGCCCCGCCTGCCAGAAGAACAGGTAGGGGCTGATCGTGGTCCCTAGCGTCGCGATCACCGCCATCGTGGTCTGCCGGTCAAAGCTCAGTTGCGGCACGAGCACCCCGCGCAGGACTTCACCGGGTGAGAGCTTCGCGACGAACGGCACGAGGATGTAGGCCAGCAGCGAGAGCGCGGACCATTTGAGGATGCGGGTATAGCGCGCGTAGCTCACGAAGATCTCGAGCAGCACCGAGATCACGCCGAACAACACGACGTAGAGCATGGTCGGCCCTGGCAGCAGCAGATTGAGCGCGGCTGCCATCGCGCCGAGGTCCGAGCCAAGGTTGATCGTGTTGGCAACCAGCAGGAGCATGACCGAAAACCACAGCACCGGGCGCGGATAGTGTCGCTTCAGGTTGTGCGCGATGCCATGCCCGGTCACCGCGCCGATCCGTGCACAGATCATCTGCGTTGCGACCAGCAGCGGGTAGCTGAACACCATGATCCAGGCGAGGCTGAAGCCGAACTGCGCGCCGACCTGGCTGTAGGTGCCGATCCCGCTCGGATCGTCGTCTGCCGCCCCGGTGATCAGCCCGGGCCCGAGCACCTCGCCCCAGCTGCGCGCATCGGCCTCGGTGTGCTTCTCGTCGAGGCGGGCGTCCTCAACGCTCACGGGTTGAGCGCATTGATGGCGGCATGGACGCGCGCTTCGATGTCTGCGCGCGGGAGGCCGGGGGGAATTTCCTCCCCGAAGCGATAGCGGATCTTGCCGGAGCGCTTCCACAGACGGTGATAGAGCGGCCCGCTATCGACCGCGACCGGCACGACCGGCAGGCCGAGCATCTTGTAGAGCCCGGCAAAGCCTGCCTGCAGCGCAGGGCGGGTGCCGTGGGGCACGCGCGTGCCTTCGGGAAAGATGATCAGCGGCCGCCCGTCCGCCGTCCAGCGCCGCGCTTCGGCCAGCATGGCCCTGAGCGCACTGGCGCCGCGTGCGCGGTCCACCGCGATCAGGCCATAGCGCGTGCCGATCGCACCCCACAGCGGGATGCGCAGCAACTGCTCCTTCGCGAAGACCACCGGCAGGGGGTACATGTGCGGCAAATCGATCGCCTCGAAGAAGGATTCGTGCTTGATCGCATAGAGAACGCCGGCACGGGGCATGAAACCCTCGGCTTCTACGGTGATGCCCAGCAATACCCGGACGCAGGTCCGGTGCCAGCCAGACCACACCCGCACCATCTGCTTGTAGCGATCCCCGCCCAGCGGCATCACGGCGAGCGCCGCGATTACCTGCAACACCGTGCCGCCGTAGAACGCGACATAGAAGGCAAGGCTGCGCAGCACATCGGGCAGGCGCGGGCAGGCGGCTTCGTAGCGACTCATGGTCTGCCCTACCACCCCGCAAGCCACGCGAGCATGCGCGCAAGCAGCTTGTGGTATTCGATGAACAGCGTCTTCATGCTCGGGCGCGAGGGCACCGCATCGGGCAGGATTTCCACCCCGCGCGGGGCGGCCATGGCAAGATCGAACTGCGCCCGCCGCATGTGCCAGTCGGTGGTGACAAGGCGCACCGAGGTGATGTGCTCCGCCGCGATCCAGCGCGCGGCTTCCAGGGCGTTGGAGCGCGTATCGACGGATTCGAAGCCGAGCGTCACGCAGCAGGCGAGGAGCTGCGGCGATACCTTGTATTCGGCGGCGAACTCGCCCGGCTTAACTTCGCTCGCCACCCCTGCGATCAGCGCCTTGCGGGCCTGCCCGGCGCGCAGCACGTCGATCGCGCGCGGAATGCGTCCGCCCGCACCGGTCAGCGCGATCACGCCGTCCGTTTTCTGCGCACCCGCCGGGCGCGGAAGGGCGAGGGCGAACCACAGGAAGCCGAGCACCCACGCGAGCAGCACCGCCGCGCCGATGCGGCGAAAGAGGCCGGGTGGCTTGCGCACGCGTGCCATTTCAGAGCATCCGCCGCAAGGCGGCCAGCACGGTTACCCGCGCTGTCAGCACCGCGAGCGCGACACCGGCGAGCGGGATTGCCGCAATCACGATCCAGTCCTGCCAGTGCAGCACCGCGCCTGCCACCATGCCCGAGCCGAGCCCCGCGAACTGGCGCGAGAGCGTGACGATCGTCACCACGCCGAACAGCAGGCCCGCAAGGCCACCGGCGGCAGCATCGAAGGCCATCGAGCGCTGGAACACCCGCGCGATCTGCTTGTCGGTGCCGCCCAGCATATGCACGATCTCGATCGTTTCGCGGTGATTGCCCAGCGCATTGCGCGAAGCGAGCAGCACGGCCGCAATCGTCGCGATAGCCAGCAGCGCGATCAGGCCGCCAGCCAGCCACTGCAGCGTTCCGATCGCGGCGAACACCGGCGCCAGCCACCCGGCTTGCGCATCGATGCGAGCAGAGGCGGCGACCGGAACCACCAGCGCGCGCAAGTGCGCCACCTGGTCCGCCGTTGCAGCACCCTTGAGCCGCACGTCGATCAAGGCCGGGATCGGCAAGGCCTCGACATCGTCGCCGGGCCGCGTGCCGAGCCATGGCTCGACCAGAGTGTTGAGTTCCTCCTGCGCCACTTGCCGAACTTCGGCCACTTCGGGCGCCTTTGCAAGCACGGCGACCACCGCTGCGGCCTGGCGAAGCCGTTCGGCCGGGGCGGCGGTCACGATCTGCACGGTGACGCCGCCTTCCAGATCCGCGCTCGCGGTTGCGGCCGCGTTGCGCAGGGCAAGCCCGCTGGCGGCGGCAACCACAGTCATCGCGATCATGATCGCGATGACCCACGGCATCGGCCCCGAAAGCTGCGCTTCGGGCAGCAGTCGCGGGTCGCTTGCCGCAGAACCGCCGCGCCAGCGCAGGAACAGGGAGGAAAGGAAGCCCATCTCCTGAAACGCTCAGAGCGGCGGCGACGCGTCGGCGCCAGCCATGGCCGGGCGGCGGGGCGGATAGCGCAGCGCACCCGTCGGGTCGCTCAGCCGCCCCTTGTCGAGCCGCATGATCAGCGATTCCGGCACTTTGCGGATCAGGTGAACATCGTGGGTGGCGACCACCACGGTCGTGCCCAGCCGGTTGAGGCTTTCAAACAGGCGCAGCAGCTTCAGCGCCATGTCCGGGTCGACGTTGCCGGTCGGCTCGTCGGCGACGAGCATGTCGGGCCGGGCGATCACCGCGCGGGCGATGGCCACGCGCTGCTGCTCCCCGCCGGAAAGCGTTGCGGGCCGGGCATGCTGTCGGTCGCCCAGTCCCACCCAGTCGAGCATTTCGCCCACCGGCCGCGCGATGTCCTTCTCGCTCACGCCCGCCACCCGCAGCGGCAGCGCCACGTTGTCGAAGGCGGAAAGGTGATCGACCAGCCGGAAGTCCTGAAAAACAACGCCAATGCGGCGGCGGAATCCGGGCAGGCGTTCGCGCGGCAGGGTGATCGCATCGGTGCCGAACAATCGGATCAGCCCGCGCGAAGGGCGCTGCGCCAGATAGAGCAGCTTGAGCAGGCTGGTCTTGCCCGCGCCGCTCGCACCGGTGAGAAAATAGAAGCAGCCCGGGTAGAGCGTGAACGAGACATCGGCCAGGATTTCCTTGTCCGTTCCGTAGCGCAGCCCGACGTTGTCGAACTGGACGATTTCGGCATCAGGCTGGTTCATGTCAGGCGTTGCGGTCCCGAAGGGTGGTTGGTGCGCGCGGGGCCCGCGCACTGCTTGCGGCGGCTATACGGCGCAATCGATGTGGAAAAAAGGGCAGGCGAGCACTTCTCCCCGTCCGTCCCTATTGTTTCCTTGCATCCCCCCATGCTTAACCCGCCCCATGATCATTGCGTGCCCCGCCTGCTCGACGCGCTACGTCCTCCCCGACAGCGCGATAGGTGTGGAGGGCCGCACGGTGCGCTGTGCCAAGTGCCGGCACAGTTGGTTCCAGCACGGTCCTGAACTGCCGCCGCGAGAGGAGATGGCACCCTCGGCGACACCGATCTCCGCTCCGCCGCCTGCACCGGAACCCGAAGACCAGCCCGGATCCGTATCGGCAGAGCCGGTGCCCGAACCGCCCGTCGTCCCGCGGCCGGTGATCCGTCCGGCCACGCGCTCGGCGGACGATGGTTTCGACGATAACGCCTCAAGCTTCGATCACCAGCCGCCATTCCGCCCGCGTCGCAACACCGCGAAGCTGTGGACGATCGCCGGAGTCAGCTTCGCCGCGCTCGTCGCGGTGCTGATTGCGCTCGCCTCGTGGCTCGGCCTGCCGCGCTGGTTGCCTGCTGCACACGCCACGTTCGGGGCCGGCAACCCCGATCTCGTGCTGGCGTTCCCCTCCGAACGCCAGGATCGCCGCACGCTTCCCAATGGCACCGAATATTTCGGCGCCAGCGGCACTGTCACCAATGTCGGCAAGCAACCGCAGGAAGTCCCGCCGATCCTGATCGTGCTGCGCGATGCCAAGGACAAGGTGGTCTACACCTGGGATGTCTCCCCCCCGCGCGAGATGCTGAGGCCCGGCGAGAGCGTGACGATCAACGAAGCGGTGACCGACGTCCCGAAAAGCGCCAAGGTCGCGGAGATCGGCTGGAAGCCGGAGTGATCCCCTGCTGGCTTGCGGCAGCCCTGTTGCTTGGGGGCGTCCAATGTCCGGCCGGCAAGGAGAACTCAGATTGGGCTACCCCGACTTTCGGTCCGTCGCACCCTGAATTTGTCCTCGATTTCCCGGCCAGCGGAGTTGATCGTCGAACGCTTCCGAATGGCCGCGAGTTCGCGCTGATCCATGGCACGATCACCAATGCCTCGAAGGCATCGGCAATGCCGCCGCAACTGCACATCGTGCTGCGCGATGCTGACGATAGGGTCATCTATACATTTGATGTCCCCGCCCTGACCGAGCCGCTAATGCCCGGTGAAAGCGTGCAGATCGATCAAACCTTGGTCGACGTTCCAAAAAGCGCCAAGGTCGCGGAGATCGGCTGGAAGCCCGAATAAAAAATCCTCGGCTAGTTGTTGCGCGGCGCGGGGGGCTTTGCTAGGGGCGCCCCTCTACCCCGGCGGGGCAGCCTTTTTGGAAGGTGAACCCCGTTTGCGATGTGCGGTCGTGGCGGAACTGGTAGACGCGCAACGTTGAGGTCGTTGTGGGCGAAAGCCCGTGGAAGTTCGAGTCTTCTCGACCGCACCAAACAGTCCGGCAATCGAAACAGATTTTGCCTTCGGGCACCTGCTCTTCGGGAAGTGGCGCAGTTCTGCGGGACTCAGTCGCTGGATCGCGAGGCATTGAAGACGGAGAAGTGGTTGCACTCTCCTTGATGCTCCCCGCAAATCGCCTGATTCTCCGTTTCTAGGAAGGCGTCTTCACTAGGCATTGACGGACGCTTGGCGCTTAGGCCGGGATGCCGAAAGCGCGTTCCTGCTCGGCCCAGTCGATCGGTAGGGGCGACGCCATGAGGATCTTGCGCGTCAGGGACCGCGGCTGGGTGCCGCCAGCGATCGCGTCGACGATCCGGGGGTTAAGCCACGACAGCCGAAGTAGACGAGTGAGCTGCGTGCGGCAGCGGCCTGCGTTTGCAGCGATCTGATTCATGGTGAGGCCGGGCGATGCCAGCACCAGTTGCTGGACTGCGTTTGCGTCCGCGAGGAGTTCGAGCAGTGCCCGATCGGGTACGGCGACGCCGTTATCAGCGTCCATACGCAGCTTCGCCTCCCGAAAGGGCTTGCGCTGAGGAAGGGGGATTGCCCAGCTCCTGATACCAGCGCCGCCGATATCCAGAGCCGCATCCACGAGTGCGATCACAAGATGATCCGCCTGGAATGCTACGTTTTGCACAAGTGACCGCAGGGCATCCTCGGCGTTGCCCGGTTCCTGCAGTCGCTGAGCAATGCTCCTGCCGGCCAGGAACAGTCGCTGAAGCTGAACCGCGTCAGTGAGGCCGACAAACCTCCGCAATACATGCTCGTCGGTCAGCAGCGCGATGAGGTGCTGGATGAGATGTTTTTCCATCAGTCCGCGCTGGATTCTGATAGACGAGGGCATGTCTGGCCGTGCGAGATCCTTCCGCGTCTCATAGTAGGCATAGCGTCGAGCCTGCTTGGACCCATAGGTCGGCACCATCGGTCTTCCCTCGCGGTCGGTCAGGATCCCCCTCAGTATCGCCAACTGCGGTTGGTTTGTCGTCCAGCGCCGCGGCGGCGCTTTGGCTTTGAGCTGGGCTTGCACAGCATCCCAGAGGTCTTCCGGGACGATGGCCTCGTGCTCGCCTTCGTACTCCACGCCCTTATGCACGATCCTGCCGCGATAAACCGGGTTCTTGAGCAGATGGAACAGGCTACCTCGTGCGAACGGAATCCCTCCCTTGTGCGGCCCGCTGGTGCGCAGTTGGATCTTGGTGACAATGCCCTCGTCCCGCAGCCTCTCTATCAATGTGGGGACCGACCTGATCTCGAGGTAGAGGCGCATGATCGTGCGCACGCGTTCCGCCTCCTCAGGAACCGGAACAAGCTTCCGCTCGATGACCTGATACCCGAGCGGTACTGGCCCTCCCATCCACAGACCCTTCTTCTTCGACGCGGCAATCTTGTCGCGGATCCGCTCGCCGGTGACCTCGCGCTCGAACTGCGCGAAGCTGAGGAGGACGTTGAGGGTTAGCCTGCCCATGCTGGTGGTGGTGTTGAAAGCCTGCGTCACCGAGACGAAGCTGGCCGATTTTGCATCGAGCCTTTCAACGATCTTTGCAAAGTCCGCCAGCGACCTGGTCAAGCGATCGACCTTGTAGACGACGATCACATCCACCAGGCCCGCATCGATATCGGCTAGAAGGGCTTTGAGGCCGGGGCGGTCCATGTTGCCGCCCGAGAACCCGCCATCGTCGTAGTGCCGAGGAACGAGCGTCCAACCCTCGTGGCGCTGGCTGAGGATATAGGCTTCGCAAGCCTCACGCTGGGCATGCAGGCTGTTGAACTCCTGCTCCAGCCCATCTTCTGTCGACTTGCGGGTATAGACCGCGCAGCGCAGCATCTTCACGACTTGCGCCCCGTCAGGCCGAAGAACAGCGGGCCGTTCCATTTGGTCCCGGTGATCGCCCTGGCGATCGCGGAAAGCGACTTCCAGCGCGCCCCTTCGTACTCGAAGTCATCGTCAAGAACGATGACTGTATAGCCTACGCCATGCCAGTCGCGGACGAGGCGCGTCCCCGGCGTCAGCTTGCGAGGAGTGGGGGCGGCCACATTGTCCTTGCCCACTGCAGCGTGCTCGCTGACTTGACGCAGAAGGCTCCGTGTTCCGCGCGACAGCCCGCCGTGGCGCTGCTCCTGCAACTTGTAGCCAACACCGAGGCGGAGCAGTTCCAGGGACAGGTCGGGGGCAGGCGAACCATAGCGGCGCGCCCACTCCTTCTTAAGGTCGGCTGCCGTCAGTTCTGGTACCTGCGATAGCCGCAGATAGTTGCGAGAGGCCATCAGACGCCCCCCGTCTCCGAGACAGACCAGCGGGTCACATCATCGTCACCCTTTGTTTTGCTCACAGAATGCCCCTTCTTCCTAAGGCCCGTGAGGAAGGCACGGCAGGTATGAGGTTGCCACCCGGTCGCGCTGCACAGGTCATCTAGTGCAGCTCCGCCTTCACCACGAAGCAGCGCTTCTACGATTGATGCCTTGGTCGTGCGAGGTTCGCTATTTGAGGTGGTGCCGGGCTTGTCAGGAGCCTGCGATTGCGGCTCGCGCGCCATCCGGCGCTGGCGCTTCGGTTGAGTGCGCGGAATGATAGCCGGGGCGAGATCTGTATCGTATGTTTGTGTCACAGGTGGTGCTCCAGATGGAACAGCAGGATCGCCGCTCCCACCACCTGAAGCCCCGCCGGTCAGCCGGGCAGGGCAATCGCCGACGCCCAAGGCTGTCGGTTTAGTGCGAACAGCAATGCTCGAGGGGCGTGGGAAGTCCAGCGGATTGTCTGAGGTTGGGACTTTCCGGTCATTCTCTCGCGACAAGTCGAACGAGAGGTTCCTGCCAAAACTCGACACCCGTGGGTCGCCAGACCAGCGATGCGACGCGGACAACCTGGCGAATTTCGGACCAGCGGCTTCGAGATCGGCCGTTTTTGATCAGTGGGCCTGGCGAATCCGGCAGTGGTTCATCCGAAGCAGCCATTCATTTACTTCAAGCATGCCTTTTCAGGCCTGGGTCAAAAATCTCCGGTTTGCAGGCCCTGAATGCGTCAAACTTGCGTTCGACGTCCCAATGATGCGGACTGGCACGGGATCATCCTCTCCCGACTTGGTGGGTAGCCGCGTTCCTTCTCAAACGCGCGCGAGAATGCGGTAACATTGCTATACCCGAGTAGTGCGGAAATCTCTGAGATGGGTGTTCGGGTCAATCGGAGCAGATAATCGGCAAGCTCAATCCGCGCCTCCCGCAGCAGATCCCTGAATGTTGCGCCTTCTGCGACCAGCTGACGCTGCAAAGAACGGGGATGCATGCGCAACCTGGTCGCAATCCAATCCAGCGTGCAGCGGTGATCTCCAAGGTTCGAGCGGATTTCATGAAACACCTGACTGGTCACATCGTTCTTCTCGCTCATGGCATGAAGCAGCCGATCGAGATGCTGCGAAAGCACGCGGAGCAAGGTTGAATTAGAAGTTGCGATGGGTTGTGCGAGTTCGCTCTCTTCGAAGGCTATCTCGTTGTGCGGCGATCCGCAGAATACCGGCACACCGAAATGCCGCCGCATCACATCGTGGCAGATAGAGTCATCGAGATCGAAATAGACCCGATCGGTTGCCAGATCGGTCCTGCGACCGCCCGCACGGCAACAAACGCAAGATTGATGGACAACATTACCATTTGCGGACTGGCCCGCGCGGTCTTGGCTACGCCGTGACGCTTCATGAAGGCACAGCCATCCACAACCGACAGTTCCCAATGCGACGATTGGCTGTGATCGCCGTCCCGTCGCCCTGCGACCGACCGGCGGCCAGGTCCACGACAGTCAGGAGGCGGAGGCCGTGCCGGAGGAGTCAAGCCTGCTCGGTGACACAAGGGATACGACAGCAGCGCTATCCGTGAAGCTGCCGCTGCCAAGAACGTATGGGCCAACATTCCATCGCGGTCCAAGCGCAAACAACGGTTCACCTTCTCGGGCTGGCTTTATCGGCAGCGTAATCTCGTCGAACGCTTCTTCAACCTTATCAGGCGCTTCCGGGGCATGGCCACTCGCCATGACAAGAGCCGCAAAAACCCCCTCGCCACCGTCAAACTCATCTTTGCCCGCACCTCGTGCTCAGCAAAATGAGCTTACGCCCTAATCTGGCAATTCTTGCATCAGAACCTCTTTGGGGACTGAAGATATTTTCATTATCTATAGCCAAACCGGCTATGGTTATAGTCGACAATTTTCATTGTCGACATAATTCATTTATTGTTACCTTTAAATATGAATTGAAACTTACATTTTAGTATGCCAAGTAGTCGGAATGGCTTGCGTATAAGCATATTTGCTGAACGTATATTTGCTAGTTTAATGCCATTGTAAAAATGAGATAATGTTAAGCTTGTAATTTTCGAGGAGTACTTAATTGTCGGCAGGTATGGATATCGCCCTTCGTGATGAAAATAGTGAGCGAACGCCTGACAGCACCCGATGGTCGTTGGTGGATGTGACCGGCTGTGGGCAACGGGGCTACATGCGTCCGTGCCAGGTTCATGCGGCTGCTGATGCTTCGCCATTGGCATATCCGATGGCATCTATTTGTGAAACGGGAGCTGAGGGTGTCATTGTTGTGGACGATGAGGCCGACTTGTGTAGGCATTTGGCCGAGCTGATCGAGTCGCTGGGCTATAGCGCTGTGCCCTGTGGTTCGTCCTCCGAGCTTCAGGATGTCGTTCCTCGCTTCAAGAGCGGCTGCATTGTTCTGGACATCAAACTTCCAGGACTCGACGGGATAGCTGTCCAGGAATGGCTGACAAAATCGGAGATAACTCTTCCGGTGATCTTCATTTCCGGGGTACGCGATGTTGATACCGTTGTGCAGGGCATGAAGGGTGGAGCCATCGAGTTTCTGGCAAAGCCGATCTCGGAAATGGCGCTGCTAAGGGCGGTGAATGCTGCAGTAGCCAAATCTCGCATGATCCACTGCGCAAGGCAAAGTGTGAGGCAAATCAGTGATATGGTTGCCACTTTGACCCCGACTGAACTCGTCGTCGCAAAGAAGCTCGCTCAAGGCTATCCAACCAAGTTGATTGCTGCCAGCCTGGGCAGAAGTGAGAATACTGTAAAAATACACCGACACAGGATATTTAGTAAGCTAAAAATTCATTCGTCTGCAAGCGTAGCAAACATAATAAGTCATGCTGGTTATTAATATTTATGATAAACGGACAATTTTTGTGAATAAAATCAGCGACATAGAAAATGTTCCCGTAGCCATAGTTGGTAATGATTGGGAGATTATTGAAGCTAGTTCGGCATTTATTAAAATGCTAAACTGGGAAGATAGAAAAATAATTGGTCGATCATTTCTAGATTTTGTTCAATTAGGCGCAGATTATTTTGACGCGCTGAACGCTATAAATGCGAGTTCATCGGATGGCGTAGTGTTCCAGGATCTCAAGATCGGGGGCAGGGAAGCGCAAGGCTTTTGGGTGAGGGCGAAGATTAAGATGACGACAGGGCATCTCGGAGCACCGAGACCATGCGAAATCACTTTGACCGAGATCGATAACAGCAACGGGTTCGATGCCGAAAAGGCGAGGCAGATTACGCTGCTCGACAATGTGCTGTCCGTGGTTGACTCGGTTTTCTGGGTTAGTCGGCTACTGGGCGATCAAATTCTTTATGTTAGCCCGAGCTTTGAACGAATCTGGGGCGTATCGCGCAAGCAACTGGAGCTGGACGGTCGCAGCTGGTGGGAGATGATGCACCCTGATGATCAAGAGCGCGTGATCGCGGAAGTTCGTAGGTGTCGAGAAGCCCGAAAATCATTCGATGTCGAATACCGCATTTTTCGCGAGGACGGGGCCATGCGGTGGATCTGGGACAAGGGGCAGCCAGTTTATGATGCGTGCGGGAACATCGATGTTTACATTGGCACCGCTCAGGACATTACCGAACGTAAAAATCACGAAATTGAACTTGCACGACTACAGTCAGCTGACAATATTGGTGCAGTTTCGGCGGATCTTGCCCATAATTTTAATAATCTACTTACAATTGTTGACCTTGCTGCACACGGCATCGGACGAGAGGATTTAACAAAAAAGCACGCGGAGAGGCTTGCTTCCATTCACGCCGCGGTGGATCGGGGTGCCGAGATCACGGCACTTTTGCTCTCGATTTCAAGCCGCCAGATGCTTGAGCCCAATTATTACGATGCCAATGAAATAATTGCCGAAATGGAATCCTTAACAAAGGCGTCTCTTGGTCCAATGAATCGGATAGAATATGATATAACTGCATTGCCATGCCCAATATACGTCGACAAGACTGGTTTGAATCAAGCAATATTGAATTTGATTAAGAATAGCCGGGAGGCACTGCCGACTGGAGGGGAGATACGCATCAAGACCCGTATTGTTGCTCCGTTTGATGAATCCGACGATCCTAGTACTGGTGAGTGCAGAGTCGCTATCAGCGTGGAAGATACCGGAACTGGCATGGATGAACACACTCTGCGCCATGCCACGGATCCCTATTTTACAACTAAGTCGGATGGTGCAGGGTTTGGCCTTGCAATTACAAATGGTTTTGTCCTGCAATCCGGTGGTCGCTTGTCCCTATCAAACAGAATTGGCGGTGGACTTACTGCGCGAATGACATTTCCGGTCAAATGGCCCCCAGTAGATGCGTTGGCAGCTGACACGATGGATGAACGGCTAATGGCTCCCACTATTCTGATCGTTGACGATGAACCCGTGATCTCAAATACCGTCGCTGAAATTCTTGGGGTGGCTGGATATGAAGTCTCAACGTCCACCGATGCCCTCGACGCGCGAATGCAACTCGAACATGGCCAATTTGCGATGGTCATCTGTGACGTGGGACTTAGTGGTAAGCTTTCCGGGGCAGACCTCGTTGACTGGGCTAAGGGGCGCTTTCCAAATATCCGGCGAATACTAATGTCCGGCTATAACCGTGGCAAGATGCCCATTCCTGATGATATCCCCTTCATCAGGAAACCTTTTTCACCGGAATCTTTGCTCGCCGTAGTGCGGCAAGAAATGGATTTTGGCTGTGGCTGATTGGCAGCGATTGCAGTCGTTCATCACCAACGCTGCTGTTGCCACGATGCAAAAGCCTGATTCACACCTGCGATGGATGCTTGAAGCTGGAGACCCGCAGGAACTTGTAGCGCTTTGGCGTCTCTGGTGATTCATTGAAAGGTAGCGATCATGGAGGTCTGTGGTGGATCCCAAGTCCCTGTTAAGCTTGCGCGACCATCTTGATACCTTGAGCAAGGACGGCGATCCGCTCGAAGTTCTGCAGCAGACTGTGAACTTCGAGTATTTCCGCGCTTGGCTGGTGGAGTGGCTCGGCTACGGCGACGGTGCCACGGGCGGGCGACCGCCGTTCGATCCGAAGATGATGTTCAAGGCGCTGATCCTGCAGGCGCAGCACAACCTTCCAGATTCGCGGATGGATTTCATGATCCGGGATCACCTGAGTTGGCTGCGCTTCCAGGGACTGTCCGTGGGAGACCGGACGCCGGACGAGAGTACGATCCGGCATTTCCGCAACCGCCTGACAGAGGTCGGAACGCTCAAGCGAGTGATGAAGGCCTTTGACTGGCAACTCCAGAAGAAGGGCTACATCCCGATGTCCGGGGGGATCGTCGATGCCTTGCTGGTGCCAGCGCCCAAGCAGCGTAAGACCGAGGGCGAGCGCCAGGCGATCAAGTCGGACATGAGCGCGAAGGAAATCTGGCCAAACGAGCCGAACAAGGCCGCCCAGAAGGACACGGATGCGCGCTGGGCGCTCAAAGTCGGTGGGAAGGTCCGCGATCGCGAGGATCGCACGTCGCTACCTATGATTGCCCTGCCGGTCTTCGGCTATAAATCGCATATCAGCATTGACCGGCGTTATGGCTTCCTCCGGGAGATGGCGGTGACTTTTGCCTCGGCCGCCGATGGATGGCTCCTTCGCCACGTCGTGAGCACCGACAACACCGGCTCCGACGTTTGGGCCGACAACGGCTATCGCTCAAAGCGTAACGAAAAGTGGCTGTTGGAACGGATGCTCACATCCCGAGTTCACAGGCGCATACCCAAGGGCAAGCCCATGCTGGGAGCGATCGCCAGGATCAACGCCGCAAAGTCCTCGATCAGGGCCCATGTCGAACATGTCTCCGCATCAGAAGAACCGATTCGGGCTCTTCATCCGCGCCATCGGCCTGGCCCGGGGTGAAACGAAACTCACCCTTTGCGATCTGGCCTATAACTTCAATCGGCTGGTCTTACAGAAACGCCGCGAAAGCGTGAGATAACTCTGCCTACCGTCCGGCAAACCACACGAAATGCCGCCGGGAACGGACTTACGGCGCGCCCATCATAGTGGGGCAACATTGGGGGCCGTCCTCCACAAAACAATCCGCATGGAACTACCCGGTTTTTGTGGGTCTCCAGCTCGCTCCATAGCCGAGCCCACGCACTGACTGGATCTTGATACTATCTCCAATCTTCTTGCGTAGCCTCCAGATCGCTATCCTGAGCGAGCGCAGCCCATCGTCATTCTCGCACTTTCCAATAGCTGAAAGGATTTGCGAATATCGTACGGGGACATCCTCGCTGCTGAGGAGAGTCTTGAGCAGGGTCCGCTCGACTGATGTTAAGTATGGCCTGTTAAAAGCTGCCTTCCCTAAATCAGGTTTAACTGCGACGGTCTTGTTATGCGCAGTCCGCCCAAGAATTGATCCCAGCCAAACAGGTATAACAACATCAGGAGTATCAATTCCTAATACCATGTCAGCTCCGTTGTCGAATAGTTTACAACGCTTCTGGGGACTGTCCGTTTCGATGACTGCGATAATCAACTTGCTCGGGAGTATGCTTTTCCACTCGCGCAGTATATGACCAATACGCTCAATTTCGCGACCATGGATCACTAGCACGTCAAGTGAGCGATTCGCTTGTGAGAGTACCTGAGTATCACAATCGTCGAACACATGCGTTGATGCGTGAGGAAACCACCGCTTTAAAATAGCTAGCCTCGCTTCATAATACCTGTCTGGCAAACCAACCACTCGAATACCGATCTGTGACAATTCCGGAGGCTGCCAAAGTAAGGTAGAATCTTGGTCCAGCGATGACGCGCTGGGTGAATGGCCGATCCGCTCCAATGCGCCGGTGTTGCGGAGGTTGGGATCGCAAGGCATATGTGGAAACCTACTGCAGAACTAACTCGTTCCGCCCGCATCGCAGGAAAGCGAGAATCAAAAAATAGATCAATGGTTTATTTGAATTTCCGCCGTCGGCGCCGATGGCACAGATTTGAGGTTGTGATTTAAGGAGGATTTGGGCTTCGTCGTTGTGACGAAGGAACGAAGATGAAGCCCAAATCCCCCTGTTCAAAATCGCCATCGAAGGCCCCTGCGGAGCAGGTGGTGAAGGACATCCGTCGACAGACGCGGTGGCATTTCTCGGCGGAAGACAAGATCCGCATCGTGCTGGAAGGTCTGCGAGACGATGGCAGCATCGCCGAGCTGTGCCGCAAGGAAGGCGTCGCCCAGAGCCTGTATTACATCTGGTCGAAGGAGTTCATGGAAGCCGGCAAGCGTCGCTTGGCCGGTGATACCGCCCAAGCCGCGACTACCGAGGAGGAGCAGGACCTGTGCCGGGAGTCTCGCGCCCTGAAGAAATGCGTCGCCGGTCTGACGCTGGAAAACCGCCTGCTGAAAAAAGCATTATCGCGGATGGGGGCGACGACGAATGAGGTATCCCGCATCCGAAAAGCTCGGAATCGTCCGGATCTTCGAGCAGTCGCACCTGCCCGCCAAGCAAACGCTGGACCAGCTCTGCATCGCCCGCCAGACCTTCTACCGCTGGTATGATCGCTTCCTAGAAGGCGGACCGGAAGCGCTGGAAGATCGGCGATCAGCGTCGAGCCGGGTATGGCTCCGCATCAACGACGACATCCAGGACCAGATCGTCGAGATGGCGCTGGATTACAGTGAGCTGTCACCGCGCGAGCTGGCCGTGCGCTTCACCGACGAGAAGCGCTACTTCGTGTCCGAAGCCACGATTTACCGACTGGTGAAGGCCCACAATCTGATCACCAGCCCGGCCTATGTCGTGATCAAGGCCGCCGATCAGTTCTTCGTACGGTTCAATGCGGCGTTCACCGGACGAGGCTAAATCACCAAGGGATTGCAGATCATCGACGCGACATGGTGCCCACGCCTAAGCAGCGCAATATCTGGGGAAAGAAGGCGGCGATCAGGGGAGGTCGGATGCCGGCTTGCCGGAAAGCAAAGCCCGCCAAGCTACGCCAAGAGGATCGCAGTGGGCGCTTGAGCGTAGTGTAAACCGAGACCAGAGTGGCCCCCAGAGCAGCAAAGCCGGTCGACCTCGATCCTCGATGCTCGGCTACAAGCATCAAGTCGGTATCGACTGGGCCCACGGACTTATCCGCGAATGGGACGCGAGCAACTCCAATGGTCATCATAATGCCCGGCTACCTGACCCGGTCAGCAAGGATAACATCGGCTAATGGGTCCAGGCAGCTACGGCCTAACGGCCGAAGAAGGAGGAGGCCCACACCGCCAAAGACACGTATACCAGCCACAGCCACCGCAGGAAACCATCGCGCCGACCGATGCCGGAGCACATCGCCAGGTTCCATGTGCAGCGAAGGGATTCAGTGCCGCCAGCCAACAAGGATCGAGTGCTAGGAAATGATATTGAGCGTCCTGTCGCTGGGAAGCTGATCCTTCCTCCAAGAAACATCCGACCCGTCCGATATCAGACTATCAGAATCCAGCTGTGATTTCCAACCTCTGTTGATCTCATTAGACAATCTTTGGCGCTCTTTACGCAATTCATCAAGAGCGCCGCTAAGTACCACGTTCTCGGCTCTAAGTCGATCAACCATATCCTTCAGATTGGTTTCGCGGTCGGCCGCGCTCTTTGCCGCAATTTCTCCTGAGTGCTGCAACTCCTTCATGCGATGCTCGAGTGTTGCGCACCGGGTCTGGATTCGTTCGATTTCAACTCGCCGCCTGTCAAGCGCGCTAGAGAGCTGATCCGCCCGATCGACTGCGGCGGAGCGTGCCGTCTCAGCGGCACCATGTTCACGGCGCAACATTTCATTCTCAATCTGAAACCCTTCGAGACGCTCGGACAGGCGCTGCCGTTCGACGTCAGCATCGACATGCCGTCGCCTCAGCGCACGAAGCTCTCCGTTTACCTCCTGCGCCTGCTGCAACAACACGAGATTCTCATGCTCAAGTCGGCGCAGTTTCGATGTCGCGGAATCAACTCGTATGGCCGCCTGCGCAGCTTCAGCCTGAGCCGCTGCCTGGAATTCCTCGTACTCCAGCGCCAACTGTGCTCCCGTTGCCTGCAATGCGCGAACCTGCTCCTCGAGCGCCGCCACCAAACTGGCCTGCTGCGCGTGGTCGTGCTCAAGCTGCGAGATTCGGCCAAGCAGCATCGCCGTCTGCTGCCTTGCTTCGTCAGAAAATTTCCGCAAGGCGTCGCGCTCGCTTTCTACAGAGCGGAGGGCATGGCCCTTTTCCTGCAAGCTGATTTCCAGACTACGGATCCGCTCGTCCGCCTCGGCAGATTGTTTGGCAAATCCGTCGCGCTCGCGTTGAGCCGTCTGCAGGGTTTCGAGCACCCGATCAGCAAACTCCTGTCGGTTTTCAAGCTCGGATTTCAATTTGACGATCGTGATGCGCTGCTCGTCAACAAGGATCTCACTCTCGCTGAATTGGTCCCTAAGCCGGTCCGTAACTGTATTTTTGGCTTCGAGGTCCAACTCGAGCTTTACAACACGATCCGCCAAGGCAGCTATTTGCTTACCTTGCTCAACGTTTTGGTTTCTGCTTGCTTCAAGCGCCTTAGCTGTCGCATTCAGCTCATTGCGTTCGCGCGCCCGATCTTCGAACTCGCCATTGAGTTGCCGCTGTTTTTCTTCGAGCTCTCTGCGAATTGTTTCAAAATGCGCAATGAATTGAGACATGTCATCGAAGAAACCATTAAACGCCTCTTGACGGCCGCCTAATTGGAACTCGCCTAGCCGCGACATATCATCACTGTCCTTTTTTATGTCCTTCTTTAGGAGATTGCGTTCATCGGGACTCTGGGCCTTGGCCGTGCCAACAAGACGCCTAAAAAAAGGAATTTTCATGAGCAAAACCTTAGCTAGGTTTAAATTAATATTAAAAAGATCCAATATGTAGCCTAATAATGTCGCAATATGAACCGGCTCGCTTTTCCTCTATTACTAAATTTTGATCGATCTTAATTTCTAGTGGAATGATTTTTTCGAATAGATCCTCTTCCCGAGGAGAGACGTCGACATACGGCGAGCTAGATGAAATTTGCGTGCCTCCGATTGTCGCGGAGTAGGAAATCGACTCGAGATCGTCTGGTCGAGTGGCAATGACACCGCATCCGGCACCACGACGCAGGACTTGACCGGCCGCCGACTGCATCTCGATTCTGAACTTGTCAGTACCCCGCGCTCGAATCAGGACCGACGCGGTCTTTCCCGGCTGGATCTCTCCGAGATTCAAAGTTGCTGATCCGCTTGCCTCTGCCGTCAATTCAAAGCTCCGAGCGAGCTTAAGAGAGATCGGAACGGAGATTCGATTCAGAATGCCGTCATCAGCGAACCGGTAGTATAGCGAAAATTCGCGTGATTCCGAATGGAGCGGACTGCCGACTACCCGGACTAGAGACAACTGGACGGGGAACGACTGCGCTCCGTCTTGCTGAGAAATCATAACTCCTGCTGGCGGATCAATTGCGGTGCCCTGTGCCAACAAATTCCGGCCCTGATAACTCAGCGAGATGTAAACTCCGCCAAGCTGCCCGCGGTCGGCAATCGTGCCAACCTCATCGACAAACCAGATCTCGCCCCCGGGATTACGTCCATCAGAACAGCTCGCCGTGTTGATCTCGACGGAGAAATTGCTGTCACTAAGGACCTGTGAAATTGGGTCGAAGGTAATGGACGGAACTACCCCTGCGGCAACAGCAACGCATGTGGCATGGGCCGAGCTTGCGGCGGAGAAAAGCAGGCACAAAGCCGCTATTGTCAGCTTCAACATTATTTTGGATCCAACATATTGAAGTTGAAAACGTCGGCTTGTCCCAATGGAATGACCAATTCATACTCGAGCACATCATCATCGCCGAACGTCAGCAACCATCGTCCGGGACGCAGCGAACCAACGACGAGGCGGCCGGTCGAGTTTGTAAATACCTCGCGCGACGGAAGATCAGGCTCATCGAGCGACTTGACGGACCCAATCGCCAATGAGAGTGGTTGGCCCAATCGGTCCCTGAGCACGCCTACAGCACTAGTAGAATAATCTGTGCCGAGCTGAATGCGATAGCCAGCTTTATATGGCGCACGTATCTTGAATGTCCCACTTCCGAGATCATATCCCGATGGTGCGTCCGGTGCGTCGATAACTATCGTCCGGTCGTTGTATGAACCGATGTCCGACACGAGGGCATTGCCGAAGATGTCGGTGCGGGCTCGCACACCTTCGAACTGAGGATCGATGTTGATCTTGGTCTGCTTGAGCGTCTCGTGCCGCGTCACGATAGCGAAGGCATCGCGAATCGGCCGCCCAAAAGCCAATGCGCCTCCTGCAAATGCAATTGAAGTTGCACCCCGGATAGATGTAAGTGAACGACGAAAACTGCCGCTTTTGACATCAAAATCAAGGACTTGTGCTAGACCAATATCCGCGCGGTTCGTTATTAGATCCAAGTTGCCGGAGACGCTGCCAATATCGTCGTTCCACGCCGCCACGAAACGGGTTGCTGTTGCGCCAACGATCTGGGGTGAGGCTTCGCTATAGCTTATCGATCCAGTTCGCTCACGCGTATCAATCGAGGATGAAACAAATCCACGCCCGCCAAGCCTCGCTGAAAAACTGGCAAGGGCGCTCAAGCCCGAGCGCCCCAATCCACCGCTTCGGTAGCTTACTCCTACACCAAGCGTGGCTGAATTCGTGAGGCTGAAGTTGTATCTGCCCCCGAGGTCCAACGCGAGCGGTGCGTCTCGAAACTGGGCAGCACCGAGAGTGACACTCAGCTGGCTGCTTTTGCTTATACGAACCGACGCATTGGATGTCAGGCGCCAGGTCAGTAGGTCGGGTCCCGATAGATAACCGTTCGGAATGGTAAAATTGCGCGTGCGATATTCGGCAGTGGCGCTGATCGTGTTGAACTCGCCGCTATGCGCAAATGGATTTACACGCTGCAGATCGACCCGAAAAGCGCCCCCTACCCCTAAATGCTGCGTCTGCGACACCGCCCCTGTCAAACCAACTAGTCCAATAGGCGTAGCCAACACCGCCTGAGTGCCGATCTGCCGCGCACGCTTGTCCATTTGATAGTTGAGCCCGAGGGTTAATTGGCTCGTGATACCCTTCCGGATGAAACCGGACGAGAAGGGGCGCCTGAAATCGTAAACAGGGCCTGTGATGCCGGGTGTGGAAATAAAGCCGGAAGTTACGCCGAACTCGGCGAGACCTGGGCGCAACAGGTCTAAATCGAAGTACCGGCTGAACCGGGCGAGCTCGGTTCTGCCGACCATATCGACGGAACGAATCTGCACATCGTTGTTGCCACGTACAAACGGAAAATCCTCCAAATTGTAGCGACCAGGATTTAAAGCGATGCGCTTGACGATTGTACCGTTTACTACTACTTCAATGTTAGAAGCCCTGTTTACAACAAAAGAATCAAGAGTACTTGGGAATATATTTCGCGAAGGATCAAAAATACGGTAAAATCTACCAACATTGACTCCAAGAATATTGATCGTCTGCTGGAAGCCAGACCGCTGATTCTGCGTGTCCCCGACCACCACACGGATGTCCTGCTTGGCGAAGTCGATGACTGCGCGCGATCCAATCCTCAACAAAGGAGGCGCTGCGCGACCGGGAAGGTACTGGTGTTCGTCTTCTAAGACGATTCCGCCCGCACGAAGAGCAAATTGAGCCCCAACAGCAGGAGGCACCAAGCGACCTTGTGAGCCTTGCCTCAGATAATCTACAGCACCGCGCAACGTGACATAGAATGAAGGATCGTCGGATGCCTGCTGTGGTTCTCCGATCTGCCGGGAAAGCGGCGCCACCGAAAGTGCAGCTGGCTTCTCGATGGCATCCGCCATGGCCAAAAGCAATTCCATCGTCTGGTCGTCGAAGGTTAGCTTGGTCGGCCCCTGGTTAACGTATTCGAGTTGGACATGGCCAGCCTTGTTTGCGACCGATAGCATGCGCGATCGTTCCGAACTGCTAATTCGGGGGCCGAGTAGAGCGACCAGCTCCGCCGCAGGTACGCTTAATTCCTTACGCCCTGAGATCGTCAATGAAATTTCGCCAATAGTAACACCATGCTCCTTGACAGGGACATTGATCGTCACGGTTTGATTGACACGAGCCATACCATTTTGGGTTGGGGGCGTTACGGAGTGCGCGGGCGAAGCCGCTGCTGCGGCAGCTGAACGCAATGATGTTGGAATAAGGTTGTCCTCACTTATGATCGCAACCTTGTCGGTTCCCGCCAACTTTGAAATCGATGATCGCTTTGCGGTATGACCAGTTATCGCTCGCGAAGCTGAACTTGCTAGACGCTGCTGCGCTCCACCACGACCTGTGGGGCGCGCATGGCTCAATGCCAGCCCGTTGGGCGCGCCCATCTCACGCCTATCAACCGAGTGCGCCGATCTCGGGGGTTTTGTTGTTTGATGCGCGACCGCCTTGTTGCTCCTGGTGCTGAGATTTGCCAAAGACTTGCCCCAGACGCTCCGCTTCGCCGTCCATGTGCAGACATAGGCGAGCGAATGTGACCGCTTTAGGCTTCTTAGCGCCACACGGTTGTTGATCTGCTTCCGTCGCCGCGGTGGATTTGCGACAGCGCTGGCATCATAAGCCCTGGTATCTTTCGCCTGAGCGTCAAGCCCGTGAGCGGATTGGCGGCGATGAACCCACTTTCGCGCCTCGCGCAAACGTTGAACGCTTTTCGAGCGCCCATTAACTTTCACCACCTTGCAAACAAGGCGAGGTAGTCTTTGAAGACCTTGATCGGTTCGATTGGTGCTGGCAACTACACTGCTGTGTTGCTGGATAAGATCTGCCGTGCGAATTGCAGGGGGGAGTCGCTGCAAACCAGCGACCTTCACGGCTTGCCGTAATTCCGTCAGACGAGGAACTCCGGCTGCTAGGTATACGGGGTGCGCTTCAACGCCCGCCCCCCATGTGGAGAGCAGGCATATTCCAGCTGAACTGCCTAGCAGGCGTGCTAGAATTTGGCGATGGAATGTCATCGAGTGCTTTGTTTAAATGTAACTGCAACGCTCTTTGATTTCTCCGGAAGGTGGAACGGCAAGTCTATTAAGCGAGAGCCATTTGGTGGAATATAGCCAATACCGATCTCCTGCCGAATCTGTTCTGAATTCAGATTCCGCTGCCAAACAACCTTGCCATCGCTGTCTCGCGCTACGACCGACAAACGACCCTCGCTCAGGAATGCGTGACGATTGCCATCGTTCTGAAACATGACCGAGGCGTGGGCGCCATCAATCCTGTCCACCAGTAGGTTACTTTCCGCGATGGATACTCGCGCGCTGGACCCTGTAGGAGCAACCACAACGACCGTACCAATCGAGTAGACAATCTCGACCTGCGCTCCTCCTGCGTCCTGCTTGATGCCCACGGGAACCTGATCGACCGATATTTCATATGCTTCGCTTTGACGGAGCGGTTGATTGCCCGCGTACTGGATACGGAAAACTTGAGACGAGCGTGGTCCGAGGGCCGCTTGCGGCGGGAATATGACAAATTGGTCAGGCGCCGGAGTCCGTGAGACTACCCCCGAAGAGTTTATCTCAAGACGCGCGACAGTAATCTCGACGGGAAGCGAGCGTGGATCATTGTTGCTAACATTGATCTGCCCAGATGCCCGGCGGCCTGAACTCTCAAGCACAAGAGTAACTGGTGTTACGCCCATAGCATACGAGGTGAGCGGGCCGAGCACGCCGCTAAGGCATGCAATTGCACTCAGCGTTCTCATAATCCGATTACGGCCAAGTCTGGGCGGCATTAAGATTTGCTCGTTTTGTAACGCTTATTGGCGACGTCTAAAAAAGGGACCGACCTGGGCGCAGCTAGCGCACATCTAGTGCACACCAGGCCGGTCAAGTATCAGAGAGACGCGCCCAAGCTGATGCGGAGGGTGTCACCGTAGGAGCCGGCGACCAGAGGTCGCGTGCCTGCCACAGTTGTGATCGTGAGAGTGGAATTCACGTTAGTCGGAAGAGCGGCGACCTGATTATCGACGGCTGGCTCGGCATTCCCATTGTTGAGATTACCAGTGGTGGTAATAGTCGGTGTAACCGAACCCCACGTGAAATTAGCCGAATAGTTGATACGATGATCAAAGTCGCCGACAGTTGAGGGGTTGTTTGCGGTGACTAGTCCACCTTGAACTGATTTGATCGCAACGTTGTGGCTTGCGTAGTTGCAGAACGCGTCGAGGCTGTAGGTCACAACCTTCTGAAGCGCATGGGCATCGGTCGAATCAGCGAGTTCGTTCTGATAGCTAATGGTGACCGCTGCCGACGTGGTCGAACCTGACGATGTTCCATTCACATTGCTCGGCGTCGAAATCGGCGCGAGGTTCTTAATATAGCACGTGTTTGGGACGGTGGCGGAAAGAGCCAAATCGGCAGACGCTGAGCTTGCTGCATAAGCATTGCCAGCCAAGCCGTAAAGCGTCGACGCGATGATAAGCCCCATTGAAGTCATAGCGCGCATGAAATACCCTCTTGAGAATGTTGATCTGAAGTCTCAGATTGCGGTTGAAAAAATGATTTTTATTAAATCGGTATATTTTCCTGCAATTAGTGGTTTCAAAGGTTTTTTTGTTGATAGAGAAATGATTGCCGTTTGTTTTATCGATGTCTGACCATTGGGAGAAATGGCGCTGCAGGAACTTTCATTTATCGCCATAAATGATTGACATTGAGCAATAGACAGGTTTTGCCCGTTGTCCAAGCCCACGGTCATTGATATTTGATATGGTATAATATTCTCAAAATCTCCATTCGTACTAGTTGAATCTGTTTTCATTCCCCCAAATACGGAATGGAGACTTATACGATAAGGTGCGTTACAATTGAATGGAAGATAATAAGTACTATTTTGATCTGCTTCGATATTCTCGAAGTGAATGTTTTGCGCAGACGCCACGGAGCAGCTTGGTGAAATTTCGCCATACACGTGCAACTCTAAGGTCTCAGAGGCCGCAGCAGCCGACGCTGGACATACCAGTATCCCAACGGCCATGATTAGGTAGCCAGAGAGACTTGTTTTAGCCATTTTAGTCACATCGCTACCGATCTTCCTGACGCAAGCGCTTTGCCCGTAGTTTGCACGGCTGGTTAAAGATCGTTCACTTTCCACGGTTTGGCGATAGCCGAAACGACTATAGGCCGGTTTGACCAAGGATGGCGTTCGATGGAGGGCGATTCTAGAAACTGCTCTGATTGATTTGATCCCGAAGAGTTGGATCGCTCTGAGTTATTGTTTCTCGCCGTAATTTCTGTTACTGGGAGGAGTTAAGGACGATGACGGCATCGAAGTTTTCTGACGCCCAGAAGGCGTTTAGGTTGAAGCAGGGCTCGGACGGCTTTCCTGTTGCGGACATCTGCCGCAGGGCTGGGATCAGCCATGCGACCTACTTTAAGTGGAGGAAGAAATACGACGGCATGCTGCCACCGGACATTCGCCGGTTGAAGCAGCTCAAGGACGAGAACGGTAATCTGCGCGAGTTCGTGGCGGACTCTCATTGGGCAAGGTGATGCTGCAGGATGTCTTGCGCCGAAAGTTGTGAGGCCTGCTCGTAAACGCGAACTGGTGAACGGGGTTCGCAGTGACTTGGCCACGTCGCGCCGGGCTGGCCGGGGTCTGAAACTGGACACCTCGATGTACCACTGCAAATCCCGTCGCCGCGAGGAGGCCGGCATTGAAGCCCGCATCCGTGAGATCTGCGAGACGCGTGTCCGCTATGGCTGCCGCCGCGTCCATGTTCTTCTTCGCCGTGAGGGCTGCGAGATCAACCTGAAGCGAACGCACCGGATTTAAACGAGTTTGGCCTCCAGCTCCGCAAAAAGACGCCCAAGCGCAGGGTTAAGGCGAAGTTGAGGGAAGATCGCTGCGCGCCCTCCCGCGCGAATGACGTTTGGGCTATGGACTTCGTTCATGACCAGGTGGCAACGGGTCGCAAGACCCGCGTGCTGACCGTCGTGGACACGTTCTCACACTTCTCGCCGTTGTTCGATCCGCGGTTCAGTGACCGCGGCGAGGACCTCGTCCAGACCCTCGAAGCCACCTTTGCCGTGGTTGGCTACCCGAAGACGATCCGGGTCGACCAGGGCTCCAAGTTCATCAGCCGGGATCTGGATCTATGGGCCTATCAGAGGGGTGTGACGCTGGACTTCTCTCCGCCTGACAAGCTCACTGACAACGCCTACATCGAGGCGTTCAATGGGCGCTTCCGGACCGAGTGTTTGAACGCCCACTGGTTCCTGACGATTGTAGACGCCCGCGAAAAGTTGGAGGAGTGGCGCAGGTACGACAACGAGGTTCGGCCGCACGGTGCCATTGGCAACAAACCACCGATCAAGCTGATGCATTCCGGTTGCGCATCCAGCCCGTCATCGTGACCGTGGCCGGAAAACTCTAGTCCAAGGTTGTCCAGAGGATGGTGTCGGATCAGCTTTGCTGAGACTACACTGCTCAAGCCTGTTTCCGAAAAGCAAGCTTGAATCAACCACGACGCTACACGCTAACCCACTTGGCCAAGCCGCCTAAGGTTTATCGGATTGCCGGTAATATTTCAAAGATCCGAGGTATCCGACATGATCTTCTTCTCGATTGGCGTGAGGCCTTTATCTTTGCTTTCGACGCGCTGCCAACTCGAGCGATTCTTTTTATCGCGAGTTTTGACGATGTTCGCCCCGCAAAATCGACATATTGATTTAGAGCTCAATACAGCAGCAGATTTTGTTCTAGTATTAAGATTCACTCTCACGGGCTTGTGTCGATCAGTCAAGCAACCAAGGCGTCCAGCTAAGTATCCAACAGAAAGGAGGGGCATTTTCATCTTTCAAAGTGCGCAATGAAAATCTGTATGATGCGTATACCGGAACGATTACTATAAATTATATATTTTACGAAGGCTATGATTAGATAGCCCCGCTGATCGCATTGAGAATATAGTTTTTTCGGCTATTTCGATAGATCATACATGTCAACTCTGCGCCACCTGCGGCCTAGGACGTTGGTTTCAAATCTGATTTTTATGGATCTGGCTGCTTTCAGCGATCTGATCAATCGCGCCGACCGATCGGACCGGCGACAAGCCCTGGCGTCCCGAAGAGCCCCTAGCCGGGTGATTGGCTTTGCCGAACTAGTTTCATCGGCGTTTGCAATGGATCGAGGCCCTGAGGGTTAGTCCGCCGGGTTTCATTGCTCTTTCAGCCCAGAAGTTGGTGCTGAACGCGGCGAACGATCCGCGGGGACGGCTCGTGGCTGTCATCGACTTCGAGGCTCTTCATGGTCCTTTGGTGGCTGCGCTTCTAGGCGATACCGTTCAAGGCGGGGATCGCCTGATGTCAATCGAGGCGATGAAGATGGAGTCCGCAATCGTAGCTACCTCATCGGGTAGTGTTGCAAGGTTCGCACGACCCAGAACGGCGCATCGATCACCGGCCTTTTCGTTGCCACCATCCACAGCTTCCGGGACAGCGAAGGCAAGCGCCATACCTAGACTGAATGGCACCGCGTCACCTGCTTCAACGGCATCGGCAACCGGTCCAGGATCGCGGTGGCGACGACGGGATCGCCGAACACCCTGCCCCATTCCCCGACCGAGCGGTTGGAGGTCATTAGGATCGATCCCTTTTCGTAGCGGCGTGAGACCAACTGGAAAAACAGGTACGCGGCATTGGCCTCGAACGGCAGATGCCCCAGCTCGTCGATGATCAGTAGCTTGGTCCGCGCAAGCTGTGTCAGCTGTTTGTCGAGCGTCTCGTCGTCGTGGGCCTTCGCTGGCATCGCCACCAGCGTTGCCGCGGTGACGAACTGGACCGAGCAGTTTTGCCAGATCGCCTCGCGCCCCAGTGCAACGGCCAGATGCGTCTTGCCGGTCCCGGGAGGTCTCAGGAACAGCGTCGTATCGCCACGCGCTATCCACCGGCACGTCGCCAGTTCCCGAATTTGGCCCGGATCGAGCGAAAGCTGCGCGTCGAACTCGAAGCCGGCAAGTTCGCGCAGGTAGATACGACTGAGAGGAGCTGGACGATCGAAGCCCGAGCCTTGCGATGGGAATCAAAGCGAGGGCATCACCACCGGATTGGCGATCGGCCCTACGTTTGCGAAGCCTTGATGGAATTCGACCTCAACACCGCCGCCAGCCTGACCATAAAGGGGTACGCTCGCGCCACACCGAAATAGCGTGCCGGAAGGCGGACGGATTTCCCACCGCCAATTCGCGGGCGAAGTGTTTGGGAGGGCAAAGCGCCCCACCGCTCCAAAACCAGAAGCCACAAATTGCACCTCCGAAGCCGGGGCTGTGAATGTACCTGCGCTGATTTTGCCAGTCTTCTGATCTATCCGACGGCTCGTTGGAAACGGCTCCCAGCGATAGTAGACTTCACCGCCACCACAAGTGCCCACAAATGGTAGATGTCCATGTGCCACGGTGTTGGGCACAAGAGAGACGGGTAACGCACCGGCAAGTATGCTCATGATGCGGGATCTCAGAATCCTGCCTTTGTTAATCGGTGTGTCGAATCGAGGTAGTTCGGATAACCACTCTAGAAACTGAGCTTCGCGTTCCGTTGCTGTCCCCGCCTCCATCCACGGTTCGAGATTGACCAAATGGTCATTGTCGATCTGTTGCTCAAGCACTACTTGGCCGCCCACGACCTGCACGATCGGATTGGGACCCACACCATTAGGGAGTTGCACGAGCTGCAAGCCCATTGCCGATTCAGGCTGCTTGGCGAGCCAACTAAGCTCTTGCTTATTAAGGCTGTACATTTTCATTGGGAAACCCCCGTTCTCGGTAGAGGTTACTCTTGGCCGGCGCGTCAGCCGCAGGCAACTTACGACAGAAAAATAGCTTATGCCAAACGTAGTGGCACTAGACGCAACATCTAATCGCAGCCCTCAGCTCCCGACCAGTTATCGCCGTTGGGCTGCGAGCGCCTGAACGACCGCTTCCGTTGAAACATGCCGTTCACAGTGCTGGAGCGGGTCAGCCATCCAAGAGTTGACTAGCGATGCGCCCGAGGTCGAACGCCCTTTTCAGTGCTGGTCATTCGATCCCCCAACCGATCGAATAGCATGACTTGGTCAGGCGGCAGCCGTTCCAGAGGCATCGCTCAGCTCGCGTTGATCTGGTCAATAAGCACGCGATGTGACGGCAAGTCCCGCAAGGCTTGCTCAGCGAACCTGCGGATTCTTTCGAATTGAGCTCCGGCAGCTTCGCCGCCGTGCGTGCGCATGTTTGTTGCATAGTCCATGCCGTAGAGGACGTACTGGTAGCTGAAATGGGCAAAAGTGTCTGTCCCGTGCGCCACATCGAACCGGCTGGGGAAGCGCCAGCGCCATTCCTCGAGCAGCTCCGTCAGTGATGCGGGTACAGATTGCGGATCGGCGTTGGCGCGCCAGAACGGTTCCGGGCGATCACTCAGGCAATAGTGCAGCTTGAGGAAGCTCACCAGATTGTCATAGCGCTCCGTCATCAATGTATTGAAGCGTGCGGATGCAGCCGGGGCTGGCCTGTGCGGAGCCCAGAACTCGGCAATCATCGCGGCCGCGACCTCGATCATTACGATACCCGTCGCCTCGAGCGGCTCGACGAAACCGGCCGAGAGGCCTACGGCCACGCAATTGCCCACCCAGTGCTGCTTGCGATAACCCGGCTCGAAGCAGATCAACCGCGCCCCTTTGGCTGCCGCCGGGCCAACACCCGGATAGTCGGTAAGAAGCGCAAGTGCTCGGTCGTCATCGAGATGATCGCTAGAATAGACGCATCCAATCCCGCGTCGATCACGCAGCGCGATATCCCAGAACCAGCCGGCCTCATGCGCCGTCGCCACCGTGTGGCTGGGCAAGTCAGCATCGCTCTGATCGTTTGCGATGCGGCAAGCGAGCGCCCGGTCGGTAAACAGGTGCTTGCGGACAGAGGTGAGTGGTTCGGCGAGCACGCCGCCGATCAGTTCCGCGTTGAGGCCGGTACAGTCGATGTAGAGATCTGCCCGGAGCGTTCCTGACCGCTCGAACCGCACGCAATCGAGGCCATCAGGCCCCCGCTCTGCCGCCAGCATCCGGTCATCGATGCGGTTGACCCCGAGTTCGATTGCGCGAGCGGCCAGCACCGCCGCTAATCTCTCCGCGTCGAAATGGTAGGCGTAGCTGAGGGGTGCGGCAAAATCGCCGTCGCCCGCGCCCTTGGGCCCGCGCGCACCTGCGGACACATGCTGCTGAATGGTGACTGCTTCTGCAAATGCGGGCCGCGCTGCCGGGTCGAGAGCGAGCCACAGTTCCACGAGGTTCCGGTCCTGCGCGTAGAGCGGTGCCTCGAACGGATGAAAGTAGCTGTGCCGGGGCGAACCTTCAGGCGCGGCCCGCCAGTTGTCGAAGCGGATGCCCTGCTTGAACGTCGCCGACGTTTGCCGGATGAACGCGCGCTCATCGATGCCGAGAAACTGCAGGGTAGTGCGAAGGGTGGGAAAGCCGCCCTCGCCAACGCCAATGGTGCCGATCGCACTCGATTCCACGACGGTGATCGCGATATCAATGCGGCCGGCAATATCAAAGTGGCGCGCCAGATAGCAGGCCGTCAGCCAGCCGGCCGTGCCGCCGCCGATGATCAGGATGCTGCTCGTTGGTTGCGTCATCTCCGTCCCATGCCACGCTCACGTGCGCACAAAAAGGTTCTTGATCCATCCGGGACTTGCGCGGGCTGCATTGCGCCAGTCGTCGGCTGTCGTGCCCGGTTCATACCCAGTCGGATCGAAAGTTCTGACCTTCCCCTGTCTGAAGGCCGCGGGCCGAAGCGTGACAAGTGTCATGGCGTTTTCGAGTGCTGTCGCCGCGATCAAGGCATCGCGCTGGTCAGCATATGGCAAGGTGGCAGCCCGCCGCGCCACGGCTCTATCCACCGGCAGGATGCGGCCGTCGAAAGCCCGGCAGACCTGTTCGTCCAGCCACTTGCGCCAAAGCAGGCCAGCTGCCTTGTCCTCCTGTGCCGCTGCAGCCGCGTGCGTCTCCAGTTCGAGCAGACTGAGCGCAGACAAGAAAAGGCTTTCTTTGGCTGCACTGCGAACCCACCGGGTCAGGCCAGCCTCAGCCTGACCGGCGCCGGCGAGACGAAGAGCGAACACAACTGGCGCATCGAGCAGGTTCACCGCGCCAGCCACTTTCGCATGCCTGCGTGACGTCCATGTTCAGTAGCCGGCTGCGGCAGGGCAAGTTCGGGCATCTTCAGCAGGTCCACGATGCCCTCCGTCTCGCCCGAAAGGCGGCGATAGGCATCGATATCAAGCAGGACATGGGTAGGCTTGCCGCGGTCCGTGACAAACACCGGCTCAAGGCGCGCCAGGCGCTTGGCTTCGCTCACATTCTGGTTGAACTCGCGGCTCGTCACGGCCTTCATTCGTCGTCCTCGGATTGATATTAATGTAGGTACGTTACTACTTCGTCTCACCGAGGCAACAGGTTTGCGCACAGTCGCGAAAATCGCGCATCGAGGCGCAACGCGCATGCGTATGCGCAGTTGAAACCAGCGCTTCCCGCATGTTCGCATCCATCGCCGAGCTGGATGAACCAGCATGCAAAGGGGAGGCGAATGGCAAATTCCAGCCTGATCGGGAGCGTAGTCGACACACTCGGAGGTGTGCTTTCGCCGCATGGCCCTGCCGTAGAGGCGGCTAAGAGCTACACACCCGGGGATTTCAGCGTGCACTTCTTCCTCCAGCTCGCGATCATCCTGATCGCGTGCCGCCTCGTCGGCTGGCTCGGGCGCAAGGTGCTGGGTCAACCGCAAGTCGTGGGTGAGATGATCGCGGGCGTCGTGCTTGGCCCTTCGCTGCTTGGCCTGTTCTTCCCGGATTTCCAGCTGGCCCTGTTCCCCAAGGAAACGCGCAACGTGCTCTATGCCGGCGCGCAGCTTGGTGTCGGGCTCTACATGTTCATCGTCGGTCTCACCCTGCGGCTCGATCATTTCAGATCGAAAGCTAGAAATGCGGCGGCGGTGTCGGCTGCAGGCATCGTCTTCCCGTTCGTGCTTGCCTTCCTGGCGACGCCATGGCTGCTCACGGTGGATGGCCTGTTTGCACCGGGGATCAGCCAGATCGACGCCACCTTGTTCTTCGGTGCCTGCGTCGCGCTCACAGCCTTCCCCATGCTCGCGCGGATCATCAACGAACGGGGACTGGCCAATTCCTCGCTGGGTACACTCTCGCTGACCGCCGGCGCCTTCGATGATGCGGCCTCCTGGTGCGTGCTTGCGCTCGTGCTTGCAACTTTCGGAGGCGGGCCGGGCGTGGCCGTTCTCGCGATCGGCGGCGCGCTCAGCTACGGCCTCTTCATGCTCACAGTAGGCCGGCGGCTGCTCGAACCGCTTGGCCGAATCGTCGAAGCAGAAGGAGAGATGAGCCAGACCGTCTTCGGCATCACCCTCGCGTTGTTCTGCCTGTCGGCGTTCATCATGGATGCGGTTGGGATTCATGCGATCTTCGGCGGTTTTCTGTTGGGTGCCTGCATGCCGCGCGGGCTGTTCGTCGCTGAGCTTCAACGCAAGGCGGAGCCGCTCGCCGTGGTGCTGCTGCTGCCAATGTTCTTTACGTATTCCGGGCTCAACACGCGGCTTGACATGGTCAATTCTCCCGCGCTGCTGCTGATCGCTCTGGTGATCCTCGTCATCTCCATTCTTGCCAAGTTCGGCGCCTGCTGGGCAGCCGCCCGCCTGTCTGGCGAAGACAACCACACGGCCCTCGGCATTGGTGCGCTTATGAACTCGCGGGGGCTGATGGAACTGATCATCATCAACATCGGGCTACAGAAGGGCATCATCGGGCCGACGCTGTTCTCGATGCTGGTGCTGATGGCGATCGTGACGACCATGATGGCAGGCCCCCTGTTCGAGCGCGTCTACGGCCGGCGCGCCCGCGCTTCGGGAGAACTGGGTGCGTTGTCCGACAAGGTACCTGCTTTTGCGGCTGAAGCTGCGTGAAGCCTGTACCTTGTGGCCGCTCGCGCCGGGCGGCGGCGCTGCTTGCCTGTGGCTTCTGGCCGCTCACGGCGGTGCATGGGCAAGAAGTGACGGTGACGCCGTTGCTCGATCTTCGGCTGCATTACGAACATGTCGATCAGGCCAGCATCGCCGCGCCGGCTGATGCCTTGACGCTGCGCGGCCGGGCGGGTGTTCAGTTGGCCCGCGGCTCCTTTTCGCTATTGGCGGAGGGCGAGGCGACAGGTGTGATCGTTGACCGTTACAACGACGGCTTCAACGGCGCACTTCGTCCTGTGGTCGGCGATGCTGGCAACGCCGAACTCAACCGCCTGCAATTGCGATATGCCGCCAAGGACGTCACTTTCACGTTCGGGCGTCAGCGGCTGGAACTTGCAGACCAGCGCTTTGTTGGTCCCGCGCCATGGCGCCAGAACGAGCAGACGTTTGACGCAGTAAGGCTGCAGTGGACCGTCAGGCCCCGCCTTTCCATTGATGCCACCTATTCCTGGTCGGTTCGGACCGTGAATGGCCGCAAAGGTACGCCAGTCCGCCCGCAGTCGGTCGATGGCAACAACGTGCTTGCCATCTTGAACTATGCAGCCCCGATCGGAACGCTGTCGGGCTTCGCTTATCTGGTCGACCAGGATTCTGCAGCGCTGCAGGGGTTCCGGCTTTCGAGCCAGACGTATGGCCTGAGGCTCAGCGGTTCGCAGCCGCTCGGCCAGGGTTGGAAGCTTGGCTACATCGCCAGTGCTGCACGCCAGAGCGACTATGCGCACAACCCCAACCGCTATGCCGCGACCTATGCGCTCGGGGAATTGAGCTTGTCGCGCAAAGCTATAACCGCCACCGCTGGCTACGAGGTGCTTGGGGCAGATGGCGGGGCGCCTTTGACCAGTGTGCAGACGCCGCTCGCCTCGTTGTTCCGGTTCCAGGGATGGGCATCAAAATTCACGACGACACCGCCGGACGGTCTGCACGATGCTTATGCGACGCTCGCCGGCTCTTGGCAGCACCGCGGATTGATCAGCAAGATCGGTGCGGGGCTTACCTACCACCGCTTCACCAGTGATCGCCTTGCCCGGCGCTATGGGGACGAGATCGACGTGCTTCTCTCGGCCCGGATCAAGGACTGCTCGGTGGCGGCCCGGTTCGCGCGTTACGTGAGCCGGACATTCGCATCCGACACTGACAAAGCGTTTGTAACGGTGGAATGGCATCTTTGACGTCGCGTACAGCTTAGCAGATCTCGTCCGCTGTCGCCGAAACCAGCCGACCAACCTGCGAGCTCGGAACGGCGACTAAGTCCCAAGTCGAGCGGTTGGAGGCTGGAGACTGTGCGCTGCATGCCGGATATTCCGTGGCGCCCAAATCGGCAGCTTTATGGGGCTGGCTTTAGGGACCGATCCGGTTCTTGCTCGTCCTGAACTCGGCTAAGGCCTTGCCTTCCCGCGATGCCCTCTTGGCGTACGAGCGATTATCAAGCTTCGCCTTGTACCGCGGCCCCATCGCGTCGTTGATGATATCGAAGATGCGCTGCTCGAAGTGCCACTCCTCGAGATACCGGGCCTTGCGATCAGGATCGCGGGCCCGGCGGTACTTGTCTGCATAGTAGTTTACCTCTTCCTGCGCCTCCGCGCGGCGGGCCAGTGCCTCGTCGAGGCGCTGCTTCTGTTCATGGGTCTTTGGTCCCAGCACCCGAGCATCCCCTGTGTTGGGATCAAGATGGATGTCGTCAGGGTGGGGGATGGGCTGGGGCTCAGGGAGGCCCGCCTTGCGGCAGCGCTCGATCTCCTCCCGCCACTTGTGCTGGTACTCGAACATTGTCCCAAACAGCTCGAACCGCGACGCGTGATGCTCTGCCTCCATGCGCGCGACCATGTCAGCAAGGGTCTTTTGGACGAAGCGGTTACCCTTCATGGCTGCGACGCCCATCGCCCGGAACACCGCCTGGATCGCTGGTAGTTCTATCACCTGCTCACCTTCGCGAACCATGACTGGGCGATAGGCCTCGAGCCGAAGGTACTCTTCAGCGGCCTTCATACCGAAGCCGGTGTCGATTTGCTTCTTTTGGGGCTTTGTACGCTTGGGCCTGCCAGCGGGATTGCCGGATACTCCTTTCCTGAAGCGGTGCTCTTCGGGCGGCCGGCCATAACCCACCTCGTAGGGGACAAGCGGAGTTCCCTCACTCATCAGGCAGCCTCCGCACCAAGGGCCGGACCCAACCGCAGGTCGGCGAGGTCCTCAAAGGTGTCGCCCGTGACCGCCAGTGTGGCACGCTTGCCAGTGAGTTTCTCCCAGCGCCGCACGATTGTGTCGCAGTAAAGCGGATCGTACTCAATCAGGCGTCCGGCACGGCCCGTCTTCTCTGCCGCAATCAGCGTCGAGCCCGAGCCGCCGAAGCAGTCAAGCACGATCTCGCCGCGGCGGGAGCAGTCGCGGATTGCATCAGCAATGAGCGCAACCGGCTTCACGGTCGGGTGCATCGCCAGCTCTTCAGCCCGATTGGACCCGATCGAGCTGGTACCCGCATAGTCCCACACGTTGGTACGATAGCGGCCTGTCTCCCCAAGACCGAAGCTGTTGGTGTGCTCGGCGGTACCCTGCTTGAATACGAAGATGAGTTCATGCTTCGAGCGGTAGAACGCGCCCATGCCGCCATTGGTCTTGTTCCAGACGACGAGGTTCTTGAGCTCGGTGAATGCAGAGCGTCCGGCTGAGAGCAGCTCGCCCATGTGGCGCCAGTCCATGCAGACAAAGGCAATGGCACCGTCGCGCATGACTGCAGCGGCGTTGCCAAGCGTCTCGGCGAGGAAGCTCGTGAACTGGTTCTCGCTCATCTCGCCCGAGGCGAAGGCGAACTCGCGGTGCCGCACAGACCCGAGGCCGCAAACGTTGCCATCGATTTTCACGTTGTAGGGCGGGTCTGTAAACACGAGGTCCGCGCGATCGGTGCCCATCAGCGCGGCAAAGTCGACGTCCGAGCGCGCATCACCGCAAAGGAGCTTGTGCCGGCCAAGTTGCCAGAGATCTCCAAGTCGTGAGATGGCCGGTCCTGCCGCAGCAACAACCCCATCCGCTTCGTCCGCTACCCCGTCTGGGTCCGCTTCGCTCGCCGAATCGAGGACGATATCGATCTCGGCAAGGCTAAAGCCGGTAAGCTCCACATCGAAGTCAAAGTCGACCAATGCCTGGAGCTCGATTGCAAGGATATCGCGGTCCCAGCCAGCATTGAGCGCCAGTTTGTTGTCGGCGATTACGTAGGCCCGGCGCTCGGCCTCCGAGAGGTGTGAGAGGGCGATGGTCGGCACCGCTTTCCACCCCAGCAGCTTAGCGGCGCTAACTCTGCCGTGGCCCGCGATAATCTCACCTTCGTCCGAGATCAGCACCGGGTTGTTGAACCCGAAGCGCTCGATCGAGGCCGCGATCTGGCGAATCTGTTTTTTGGAGTGAGTGCGGGCGTTGCCCGCATAGGCCTTCAGCGACGAGATATGGCGTTCTACAACCTGGGGAGCGGACATGGCGACCTCTTTCTTGACGATGTCGTACGCATGGATTGAACGCTTGCAAATGTCAATCCCGGGCGTATGCATGTGCATAACCCGATTGAACGGCACCGCTTCCCATGTCCTTCGCCCGCAAGCTCCACGACCTCAGAATCGCCCAGAAACGCTCACTGCAGGACGTCGCGGATGCTGTTGGCGTGTCGAAGGCGCATGTCTGGAACCTTGAGAAGGGCAGCACCGCCAACCCGTCGATGGAACTGGTGGTCAAGCTCGCCGAGTATTTCAGGGTGCGAGTCGCTGATCTCGTTGGCGAGGGGCCTGACAGCAGTGAGGAATCTCCCGAGATGATCGCGATGTTTCGCGATCTCAAGCAGCTCGGCGAGCGGGACCGCGAGACGATCCGGCTGCTAATGGAGTCAATGAAGAAAAGCCGGGGCTCGAGCGATTGAGCCTGAGCAGGATCGATCTCGACGGGATTGGTTCACCGTTGGCACTGGCGGAGAAGATCCACGAGCTGCTTCCAGACCTCGCTCCTGATTTTGACCTCGACGCGCTGTGCGCCGCGTTCGACATCCACTCAATCAATCGTGTTGAGACATCTGCGTACGAGGCGGCAATCGTTATGGACGGGCTTAAGGCGCAAGGAGCGATCCTGCTTGCCAAGGGCCGCCGGCGTGAGCGTGAGCGGTTCTCCATCGCGCATGAGTTGGGGCACTTCCTGATCGAGACCCACCGCCCGGTACCCGGACAGCCACTCTCCTGCGCGCTGCATGATCTCAGCCACACGGATACAAAGGCAGCCGATCGGCACAAGCGCATTGAGGCCGAAGCCAATCGGTTTGCTGCGGCACTGCTGATGCCAGCAGCAAAGGTCCGCAAAGCGATGACCGCACGCGAGCCCAGCCTAGATGAGATTGTCAGTCTGGCCCGCAACTTCGCTGTCAGCAAGGAAGCGATGGCGCGTGTCTATGTCATGGCCTCGCGGGCTGATATCGCCGTCCTCATCCTCCAGCACGGCCGGATCCTGCGTGTGTATCGGTCCGCAGAGTTTCCGTGGATCGAAGTGCCTATTGGCCGACCCGTCCCACAGGCTTCGCTTGCTGCTGAGAACAATCATCAGCCGGGCACACTGACCGAGATCGAGGAATGTGAGCCAGAGACTTGGCTGTCTCCTCGCACCTGTTTGGACGTCGAAGTCATGACCGAGCAGGTTCTCGGTCAGGCCAGCGGTTTTGCGATGGTGCTTCTGCGCGTCGAGCGAGCAGACGCTTAACACGCGTTCAATGCGGCTCCGTCTTCACGGCAGCGTTCACTGTTCCAGCACTGGCGATTCCCAGTTATGCTGGCTGGATTTCCCTGATCTGAAGGACTGAATTCCCTGTTCCGCGCACCGCCAGTTTGCCGCGCGAATGGCGGATTTCTGCGGGTTGCGAACCCCTCAGAGGGGGTGCCGGTTGCCTAAAAATTGATGATTTCCCTGATAATCCTTCGAAAACAGGGAATATCAGCGGGAGAGCGGCTCGCTACGGACTGCGTCGCGCACCAATCACCCTTCAGAACATGTCGAAGTCACCCCTTTTGGGGCCCACGCATTCAGCGTTCACGATCCGGCTGCAAGAAACAGCGCGAGGGCGGAAGCCTGCGCGGCCGCACCGACTTGCCCAGATCCGCCGCTCCACAGTCCGTCCAAGGGCTGGCTGCCCCCGGCGCTCAACGCCCACACAGCGTCGCTGTTGCGGGCAAGCCAGGCGCGCAGTTCCGCGCGCTCAGGGCCATCGGGCATGGCCTCGGCAAGGCGGCCGAGGTGGAAGACAAAGACGCCTTTGAACATCGGCCCGTCCGCGCCCAGCGCGTCGGATGGCTCGGTCAGCAGGCCATGCGGGGTGACCAGCGTGCGCGTTGCGGCCAGCGCGGTTCGCAAGGCGGCCTCGCGGAACTGCGGATCGCTGGTGATGGCGGTGAGGTCGTTCAACCCGCCGAGCAGCACGCCCTGATTGTAGGTATAACGCGGCGCACCATTGTTGCGGCATTGCGAATCGAGCCCGTCGTTCACCAGCGCATCGGGGCCGATCATGCCAGAGGCGGCAAACCACGCCCATGTGCGCAGCGCCCAATCGCGATAGGTCTCCTGCCCCGTGGCGAGATAGAGCCGCGTCGAGGCAAAGAGCAGCAGTTCGTTGGTGATCGCGTTCTTGTAGCTGTGCTTCGGGTCCCACCACAGCCCGCCGCCACAGTGATCGTCCCAGTGATCGGTCACGATGCGGCTGTAGTTTGCCGCCGCCCAGGCCAGCAGTTCGGGATCGTGGTCGATCTGCCAGGCATCCACGCTGGCTATCACCGCCCAAAGGTCATCGTCGTTGAGATAGCGCCCGGCACGGTTGCGCACGGCAGCGGCGATCTTGCCTCTCCAGCGCGGATCGCCGGTGCGGCGCTGATAGTCCATCAGCACATCCGTCATCGGAAAGCGCTGCCAGTTCTCGCTGGCCTGCCACCCGTTTGGCGTGCCCCATGTGCGTTCCAGCGTGTCGGCCGCAGCGGCAGCGCGCGCCTGCCACGCGGGGGTTTCGGCACGCGCCGAAACCGCGCCTGGCAGGATCAGCAGGGCTGCCACCAGCCGCGCAATTCGCACCCTTCGCATCGGACGTTCAGGCCGCATCCCGGCGGCGCAGCAGCAGCGAACCTGCAACCAGCACCGCCATCAGCCCCGCGAAGATCGCCGCCAGTTCGCGGTTGCTCCACGCCATGGTCACGAGCGCGAGGCTGGCCATGCCGAGCGCAAAGGCCGGGGCGAACGGATAGAGCGGGGCGCGGAACGGGCGCAGAAGGTCCGGTTCGCTGCGCCGCAGCCGAAACAGCGCGGCCATCGAAACGATGTACATGAGCAGCGCGCCGAACGCGGAAAGCGTTACCACGCTCGCTGTAAGCGATTGGCCCGCGATGCTCACGAAAGCATCGCTGTAGATCGCGGCGATGCCCACCAAGCCGCCCGCCAGCGTCGCCACATGCGGCGTCTTGAAGCGAGGATGCAACCGCGCGAACACTGCCGGAAGATAGCCAGCCCGCCCCAGCGCGAAGATCTGGCGCGCATAGCCCATGATGATCCCGTGGAACGAGGCGACGAGGCCGAACAACCCCAGCCACACCAGCATGTGCAGCCACCCGCTGGAGGCACCGACCGCACGCTTCATCGCCTGCGGCAGCGGATCGTTGAGGCTCGACAGCTCCGTCCAGCTGCCCGATCCGCCCGCAAACAGCATGACTCCGAAGGCCAGCACCGTCAGCGTGAGAATGCCCGAGATATAGGCCATCGGGATCGTCCGGCGCGGCTCCTTGGCTTCTTCCGCCGCCATGGCGACGCCTTCGATGGCGAGGAAGAACCAGATCGCGAAAGGCAGCGCGGCAAAGATCCCGCCGACCGCCGCCATGCTGAAATGATCCTGCCCGGCCCAGCCTCCGGCGAGGAAGTTGGACCAGCGGAAGGCGGGCAGCACCACGCCCATGAACACGAGGAGCTCGCCCACCGCCAGCAGCGTCACCACCACTTCAAAGCTCGCCGCGATCTGCACACCCAAGATATTGAGCGCCATGAACACGGCATAGGCGCCGAGCGCGGCGTGCTTGGGCTCCAGCCCCGGGAACTGCACGTGAAGATAGGCGCCGATGGCGAGCGAGATCGCAGGCGGCGCGAACAGGAACTCGATCAGCGTGGCAAACCCCGCCACCGCGCCCCCAACCGGCCCGAACGCGCGCAGGCCATAGGCGAACGGCCCGCCTGCATGCGGGATCGCGGTCGTCAGCTCGGTAAACGAGAAGATGAAGGCGATGTACATCGCCGCCACCGCCATGGTGGTCACAAGGAAGCCCAGCGTTCCCGCGCTGGCCCAGCCATAGCTCCAGCCGAAGTATTCGCCCGAAATGACGAGGCCCACGGCAATCGCCCAGAGCTGGAACGGGCCCAGTGTGCGTTGAAGCTGCTGCGAGCCTCCGGTCGGCGTGGTCATGCGGGGCCTTGTCCTTCGAAGGCAAGCGTCGGGGTCTGGTCGTCCTTTAGCGCAACACCTGAAAGCTCGCGCCGCAGCGCCTCGCGCAGTAGCCAGCCGAGCGTGCGGGCGGCCTCATGCGGAGATAGGCCGCCCGCACCATGGATGTTGGAAATGCAATTGCGCTCGGCGTCAGTGCGGCCTGTTTGCGGCGCGTACGTCATGTAGATGCCAAGGCTGTCGTGGACACTGAGGCCGGGGCGTTCGCCGATGATCATCACGCAGACCCGGGCGCCGAGTGCCTCGCCGATCGGATCGCCCAGTGCCACCCGCGCCGCCTGCGCAATCACCACCGGGCCGATCCTGAGGTTGTCCAGCCCGGCCAAGCAGGCCCGCACCAGCTGGGCGGCACCCGCTTGCACCCCCGTCGCGGAGAGCCCGTCACCAATCACGAAAGCCACATCGCAGTCCCCGCCGGCATCGGCCAGCACTGCTGCGGAGCGCGCCGATAGCCGGCGGCCGAGGTCCGGACGGCGCAGATAGGTCGCCCGGTCCGGTGCATCGCTTTCGACCTCCAGCACAGGCAGCGGGGCCAATGCGGCTGTCAGCGCGGCTGGATCGAGCGCGGCGTGAACGGCATCACGCGCGCGAGCGTGGGCTAGCTGGAAGTCCAGCACTTCGCCCAGCGGCAAGGCATGTCCCACACGCCCCAGCGCGATCCGCGCAGGTGTCGTCCGCCGCAGCCGCGCCCAAAGCTCGCCCGGCACCACTTCACTCAAGAGAGGTTCTCCGCCAGTTGGCGCACGAACGGCGAAGCGCCGTCCGCCAGCGCCCGTAGCGTGCCATCGGGCGCGGCAATCCCCACGTCCGCCAGCCAGGCCTCGAATTCCGGCGCGGGGCGCAGGCCCATCACGCTGCGCAAGTAGAGCGCATCGTGGTTGGACAGGCTCTGGTAGGAAAGCATCACATCGTCGCTGCCCGGTACACAGATCAGGAAGCTGCAACCCGCCACGGTAAGCAAGGTCATCAGGCTGTCCATGTCGTCCTGATCGGCTTCGGCATGGTTGGTGTAGCAGACGTCGCAGCCCATCGGCAGGCCGAGCAGCTTGCCGCAGAAGTGATCCTCCAGCCCCGCGCGGATGATCTGCTTGCCGTCGTAGAGGTACTCTGGCCCGATGAAGCCGACGACAGTGTTCACCAGCAGCGGATCGAACGCGCGCGCCACGGCATAGGCGCGCGCCTCCATCGTCTGCTGATCCACGCCGTGGTGGGCATTGGCGGAAAGTGCCGAGCCTTGGCCCGTCTCGAAATACATCACGTTGCTGCCGACTGTGCCGCGCCCCAGCGCCTGCGCCGCCGCATGCGCCTCGCGCAGCACGGCAAGGTCGATGCCGAAGCCTGCATTGGCCGACTCGCTCCCTGCGACCGACTGGAACACCAGATCGACGGGCGCGCCGCGCTCGATGATCGCCAGTGCATTGGTCACGTGGGTGAGCACGCAAGTCTGGGTCGGGATCGCATAGGCCCCTCGCAATTCATCGAGCATGCGGATGAGCGTGGTGGCGGCAGGCACGCTGTCGGTCGCGGGGTTCACCCCGATCACCGCATCGCCCACCCCGTGCAGCAGGCCGTCGAGCACGGCAGCGGCGATCCCGCGCGGATCGTCCGCCGGGTGGTTGGGCTGGAGGCGCGTGGAAAGCCGGCCGGGAAGGCCGATGGTGGAGCGGAATGCCGTCACCACGCGGATCTTCTTCGCCACCGCGATCAGATCCTGGCTGCGCATCAGTTTGGAAACCGCCGCAGCCATTTCCGGCGTCAACCCCCGGGCGATAGCCGCCAGCGCTGCCTCGTCTGCCGCCTCGCTCAATAGCCAGTCGCGAAATCCGCCGACGGTGAGGTGTGCAATCGGCGCGAAGGCCGCGGCATCGTGGCTGTCGATGATCAGCCGCGTCACCTCGTCGCTCTCGTAGGGGACGATTGCTTCATTCAGGAACGTGGCCAGCGGCAGATCGGCCAGAACCCACCGTGCCGCCACTCGCCGAGTGGCGCTGGAGGCGGCAATGCCCGCGAGTTCGTCGCCGGATCGCGCCGGGCTCGCGGCGGCCAGCACGGCTTTCAGGTCCGCGAAGCTGTGCCGTTCGCCGCCAAGATCACAGGTAAACGGCAAGATCGCATGCCCTCCATGCCAGAGCGGGATGGTAAGCCGCGATCTTGCTGCATTGCAACGGGAGTTTGGGGGCAGCTTGGGGCAACTTACTCCGGGATACGCCAGCGGATCACGCCGGAATAGCGTCCCGCCACCAGATCGCCGTGCTCATCGCGCGCAGGCGTGAAGCTGGCGCGCTCGCTGACTTTCGCGCAGGTCGCCGCGTCGAGATCGGCCGAGCCGCTCGAGCGGGTGATCCGGCAATCGCGCACGCGCCCGTCAGGCCCGATGGTCAGTTCGAAGGCGGAAGCACCCTGCTGGCCCCGCCGCAGCGCGCTGGTCGGGTAGTCCGCGTCCGAAACCCATTTGCCCGGCGCGCCGAGCGGCTTGGCCAGCCGCGGGGTGAAGCTGGGGCTGGGCGTTGGCGGGGGCAGCGGCGGCAGGATCCCACCGCCCAGTTCGGATCCGATCGGCGGGAGCGGGCCGGGATCGATATGGAAGCCCGGATCACCCGTCGGCGGGATCTGCGGGATCGGGTCCGGCCTCGGTGTGGTATCGCGGGGATGCGGTGCGGGCTTCACATCGGGCTCGGGCCTCGGCGCCGGCGGTGGCGGCATGTAGTTCCACGTCTGCAGCGTCTTGCGTTTGAACTCCTGGATCATCCCGCCGGCAAAGCCGGTGAGGAGCGCCAACGCCATCACGCCGTGCACGGCGCCAACGGCACCCAGCGCGACGATCCTTCGCCGGTTGATGCCCTGCTCGTTGTGAGGGGTAAGGTAGGCCATCGCATGCTCTCCTCGGCTGTGCCGGACAGCCCGGGTTGCGGGGCGAGAGCAACGGGAACGAAACGAACAATCCCGATGCAAGCAACACGGGCCGTACGACGTTATTATGGTATAACATTACCACGGCCCGCGCGGCCTTGCGAGAAGAATCTCAACCGGATTGGTGGAGTTTTAAGTTGCCCGGTGCAACTGATCGGACCCGGCTAGCCGCCGTTGACGTAGTCCCACACCTTGGAGATCACGACCGAGCCTTCGCCCACGGCAGAAGCCACGCGCTTGACCGAGCCCGAGCGGACATCGCCCACCGCGAAGATACCCGGGTGCGAGGTTGCGTAGGGCGAAGTGGCGCCGACTGCCGGCCCCGTCTTCACGAAGCCCTTGTCGTCAAGCTCGACCAGGCCCGAAAGCCACTCGGTGTTGGGCGCTGCACCCACCATGATGAACAGCGCGCGTGTCGGGATATCTTGCGTCTCGCCGGTCTTGGCATCGCGCAAGGTCACCCCTTCGAGATGCGCGTCGCCATGCAGCGCGATGACTTCGGCATTGTAGGCGATCTGGATGCCGGGATCGGCCTCCAGCCGTTCCGAAAGATAGCTCGACATCGACAGCGCCAGCGAGGGCCCGCGCACCACGACATGCGCGCAGCGGGCGGAGCGGCTGAGGTACATCGCCGCCTGCCCGGCGGAATTGCCCCCGCCAATGATCACTGCCTGCGTGCCCTTGCAATAGCGCGCCTCGATCTCGGTCGCGGCGTAATAGATGCCCGCCCCTTCGAATTCGGCGAGGCGCGGGATCGGCAGGCGGCGATATTGCACGCCCGTCGCCACGACCACAGCCTTGCCACGCACGCGCTGGTCATTGTCAAACGTGGCGCAGAACATGCCGTCGTCCAGCTCCTCCAGCGCGGTCACCCGGCGCGGCAGGGCAAAGCGTGTGCCGAACTTCATCGCCTGCACTTCGCCGCGCCACACAAGGTCGCCGCCGGAAATGCCGGTCGGAAAGCCCATGTAATTCTCGATCCGGCTGGAGGTGCCTGCCTGCCCGCCGATAGCGAGATCCTCGATCACCAGCGCGCAAAGCCCTTCCGCCCCGGCATAGACCCCGGCTGCCACACCTGCCGGCCCGCCGCCGACGATCAGCACGTCGAACGCCTCATCATGTTGCAGCTCGCGGTTGATGCCTAGGAGGTGCGCGATCTTGTCCGGCGTCGGATCGGTCACCACCGTATCGCGTCCGAAGATCACCGCCGGGACCGAACCCTTGATCGAGCAGGCCTGCGCAGCGGCCAGCGCTTCCTCGCTGCCAAGTTTGAGCGAGCCATAGGGTATGCGGTTACGGCTGGCGAACTGGGCAACGCGGCGGACCGCCGGATCCTGCTCCTCGCCGATCAGCTGCAGCGAACTGTCGCGCTCATCAAGCTGGCGGCGGCGGCGCGCGGCGAACACCGTGATCACGATGTCGGACATTTCCGGGATCTGCGCCATCAGCTCGAGCATTACCTCGCGCGGCACTTCGATCACCCGCGTGTCCTGCGCCGCGCGCATCGCCAGCGAAACGGTGCCGCCGCTGAGGAACGCGATCTCGCCCATGAACTGCGTGGGGCCGAGCGAAGAAGGCCGGTGGCGTTCCTCGGTGAGGGGATTGACGACTTCGATCTCCCCTTCTTCAACATAGGTGAACGTGTCCGCCGGATCGCCGGGGCGGGCGATCATGGTGCCGGCGGGGTAGAGTTTCGGCGTGCCTGCCGCGCGCAGGGCCTCGACATGGCTGGGGTGCAGCGGGGTGCGCTGCATGGTGCGAAGATCGGCGCCAATCGATTCCATATGTGGTCGGGTCCTGCTGTCGCCGGGGGGCGATGGGCGCGCGGAGTCGCGCGGGGTCAGCATACCGTAACGCCCTCCGCCATCCTACAGCCGGATGACTCAGGATGGCGGGATCAAGCGAGTGGCGGGAACGAGGCTACCACGTTGACGGCAACGACCGACACTGAGACTGCGACGGATACCAGGCGGGATCTGAACGACATGGCGGTTGGTCCTTTCTGCGGGAGGGATGGCGGGCGCCTGCTGGAGTGGGAGCTGCAGACGCCCGCCCCCGGCGTCAGGCGGCGATGCGCGCGGTGACGACCGGGAAGTCGATCACGGTCTGGAAGGCCGAGTTGACGTAGTTGGTCCAGGTGTTGAGTGCGACATGCTGGACGATTTCGAGCGCCTGGGCATCGCTGTAGCCGGCGGCGCGCAGCGCCTCGACTTCGGCGGCGCTGACATGGCCGCGGGTCTTCACCAGCTGCACGGCGAAGCGCACGGCGGCATCAGCCTTGGGATCGTTCGAGGCGCCGTTGCGGTTCGCGGTGATTTCCGCGTCATCGAGCTTCGAGAGGTTCTTGCCGAGATAGGTGTGGGCCGAAAGGCAGTAGTCGCAGCCGTTGATCTCGGCGACGGCGAGGGCGATGCGCTCGCGGGTGGCGGCGGGCACCTTGCCCTTGGCCAGTGCGCCGTTCATCGCGAGATAGCCTTCGAGCGCGGCCGGGCTAGTGGAAACGAGGCGGTGGAGATTGGGCACGGTGCCGATCGCCTTGTTCACGGCTTCGAGCAGCGGCTGCGAAGCTTCGGGGGCATCGGCGATGGTGGCGGGGGTGGGGATACGCGACATTTCGGGGGAGACCTTTCCTTGAGAGCTGGCCGGTATCGGCCGGTGACCTCCAAGTAGGGCCTTCCGCCGGGTGGCAGTATCCGCTACCTTGGCAACTCTACCTTCCAAAAAGCGGAATGTCTGATGGACCGGTTCGAGGCCATGCGCACCCTGCTCGCTGCGGTCGACGGCGGCAGCCTCTCAGCCGCCTCGCGCGCGCTGAACACGCCGCTGCCTACGGTGAGCCGCCGGGTGTCCGATCTCGAAGCGCACCTCGGAGCGCAGCTCCTCGTGCGGACGAGCCGCAAGCTGATCCTGACCGAAGCGGGCGAGACCTACGTTGCGGCCACGCGCCGCGTGCTCGATGATCTCGCCGATGCCGAGCGCGCGGCCAGCGGTGAGTACCGTGCGCCGCGCGGCGAGCTCATGGTCACCGCGCCGATCATGTTTGGCAAGCTCCACGTGGCCCCCATCGTCCATACGTTCCTTGCCGCCTATCCCGATGTCACCGTGCGCCTCGTCCTTTCGGATTCGACGATCGATCTGGTCGAGGCGCATGTCGATGTTGCGGTCCGCGTGGGCCAGTTGCCGGACAGCGATCTCGTCGCGCGCAAGCTGGGCGATATCCGCTGGGTCGTCTGCGCCAGTCCCGGCTATCTCGCCCGGCGCGGCGCAATCACGCAGCCGGACGACCTCGCGCGGCACGATTGCATTGCGTTCGAGGGCCTGCATTCCACCCGCAGCTGGCGGATCGGAGCCGGTGTGAACGCCCGCAGTGTGGAGATCACGCCGCGCTTTTCCGTCAACACCGCCGATGCGATCATCGATGCTGCTGCTGCAGGGGTGGGCGTGGCGCGGATCATGTCCTATCAGGCCTCAGCCGCCGCCGCCGATGGCAGGCTTGTGCCGCTGTTCGGCGATCTCGGCTGCGAGCCGGTGCCCGTCCACCTCGTCCACCGCCGCCAGCGCAGCCAGCCGCTGAAGCTGCGCGCCTTCCTCGATTTCGTCGCGCCGCGCTTGCAGCAGGTGCTGGGCGAAGTCGCGGGTTGCTTCGAATAGCTCAGCCGACTGCGGCGATCATGCCTTCGGCGAGCCAGCGGCCGAGCAGCGTCCCGGCCGTGGTCACCGCTGCTTCGTCGCCCAGCGTATCGGCAAGGCGCGCGCAGACCGCCGCAAAACCTACCCCTGCGGCAGACCACGCCAGCACATCGCATTCGTGCGCTTCGGCGCGGCGGAACACTGGCTCGAGGCCCTGCCGCCAGACCAGCAAGGCCGTGCCGCGCTCGGCCATCTCGGCGGGCGGGGGCGGCTCTGCGGTTGCGAGCGCTTGCCAGATCGCATCGGCATTGGTGGTGATCGGCAGCACGAGCAGCGAAGGCACGGCATGGATCGCCGCGGTTTCCCAATCGGCCACGGCCAGCGCTTCGGGCCGGAGTGCGTCTGCATCGGACCCGACGAAGACCTGGCCCACGGTCCAGTCGATCAGCGCGATTTCCGCGACTTCGGGATCATCGGGCCAGAGCGTGGCGACAAAGTCGGTGAAATCCTCCCCATAGGCATCAAGCGTCCAGCTCGAAGGCGGGCGCGCATCGATATAGCGTGCCGCTGCTGCTTCGAAGCCTTCCTCACCCAGCCACAGCACAAGGCGCTGGAACGTCTCGGCAAGGCTGGAGACCAGCGCGGTGCGGTAGTTGTTCTGATAAACCGCCGTGCCCGGCCCGCCGCCGAGCGCGGCAGCTGAACTGTCCTCGCCTGTCACCAGCCAGTCGCGGAAGTTGCGTTGGAGGGCGAGCAGGCTCATGCCGCGATCCTTTCATCGGCGGCAATGCTGCGCGCAATATCGAGCTCGGCGCAAAGCGCCTCGAGCTCGGGTATGTTGTCATCGCGCTCGATCATCGTCGGCACCGGCCCGGCGAGCGCAGTCGCGGCGCGATAGAGCGCCCAGACTTCGTCCGGCACCGGCTGGTCGTGTGTGTCGATCAGCAGATGCTCGCCCTGCACATGGCCGGCGAGGTGGATCTGGCCGACCGCATCCATCGGAATGCCGGCAAGGTAATCGGACGCCGCAAACCCGTGGTTCACCGCGCTGACGTAGATGTTGTTGACATCGAGCAGCAGGCCGCAGCCGGTGCGCCGGGTCATTTCGGCGAGGAATTCCCACTCCGTCATCGCGCCGGGAAAGGCGATGTAGCTCGAAGGGTTTTCCAGCAGCATGCGGCGGCCGAGTGCTTCCTGCGCACGGTCGATATTGCGGCAGACCACTTCGAGCGCTTCCTCGGTATAGGGCAGCGGCAGCAGGTCGTGCGAATTGAACTGGTCGATCCGGGTCCAGCACAAATGGTCCGAAACCACTGCAGGCTCCATCAGATCGACAAGGCGGCGAAGCTCCCGAAGATAATCGTCCCTGAGGCCGTCCGCCGAGCCGATCGACATCGAGACACCGTGGAGGGCCAGCGGATAGTTGCGGCGTGCCTTCATCAGCGTATCGAGCGGCTTGCCGCCCGCGATCATGAAGTTTTCCGAGATCACCTCGATGAAATCGACCGGCGCGGTGCCGTCGATATACGACCGGTAGTGCGGGCGGCGCATGCCAAGGCCAAATCCGGCCAGCGTGTCAGACATTGCGCGCCTCGGTCATCTCAGGTCTCGGTAAAGAGGGGTTGTCTCGCGAAAGAAGGCCGGGGCTCCATCGGGCGCCGGGGAGGGGGTGGCGCCGCAGGGCAGTTGGGACAAGGAGCCCCGGTCAAGTCATCACAGTGTCAGCCGGGAGGGTGCCGGCAGCACACTGGTGGAGCCTTACTTGGGCTCGGTCAGGCTGCCGCCCTGGGCCGCGCAGGCCTTCTTGGTCAGCGCCTTGAAGCCCTGGCCCTTGCATTCGTTCTGGCCCTTGCAGCTGTGCGCGCCGGCGGCGCAATCCGAAGTGCCCTTGCAGGTGTTCACGCCGTAGCAGTGCACGACCTCGGCGGACTTCGCCTTGGCAATCGCGGGGGCAGGGAGCGCTGCCATGGCGGCGGCGATCAGGGCAGCGTTGGCAGCAATGGCAAAGCCGGTCTTCAGGCCGGAATTGAAGGTGGTCATGGGTCGTCTCCGAATATTGCGCCGGGTTGGCATCGGTCTATTCGGCTTTGGACTCAGTGCGGTTACAGGCCGGGTGGAATTTTCTGCGGCGGGCGCAGTCCATGCTTACGCCCGGTTGCGCATCAACCACTCCCGAAACACCGTCAGCCCTTCCGCCATATTGCTGCGGCCAAAGCCGATGCGGAAATGGTCTTGTGGCACGGGGCCAAGCTCGGAGTGATAGATGCTGGAGGGCAGCAGCAGCACGCCGGTTTCCTCGACCAGCCGCTCGGTAAAGCGCTCCACCCCGTCCGCGCCCTTGTAGCGGATGAAGGCCACGCAGCTGCCATCGGGCCTGCGCCAATCGAACAGACCGGGGAAATCGGCGAAGAAGCTGTCGAGCAGATCGAGGTTGCCGTGCGCAAGATCGCGGTTGCGCCCGACGATCACCTCGCGCGCCTTCAGCGCGATTTCTGCGAGGAGCTCCGAAGGCGCCGAATTGCAGATCGAGAGATAGTGCTTGTAGCGCTCGCAGCCTTGCAGAAACGCGCGGTCCTGGCAGGCCAGCCAGCCGATGCGCAGACCCGGCAGGCCATAGCTTTTCGACATCACGTTGAGCGAGATGCCCCGCTCGTAGACATCGGCCGCTTGCGGAATGCGCGCATCGCTGCGGTGCTCGATCAGGCGGTACACCTCGTCGCTGAACAGCCAGAGCCCGCGTTCCCGGCACAGCTCGACCAGCGCGGAAAACGTCTCCTGCGAAGGGATTGCCCCGGTGGGATTGTTGGGAAAGTTGATCGAGATGAGCTTGGTGTTCGGCCGCAGCGCCGCGCGCACGGCATCCAGATCAAGCGCCCAGCCCGCGTCTTCATCCAGCGCGACCCCCGTCACCGCGCAGATCGAGAGCGGGATCGTCTCGGCGGCCTGATAGTTGGGCGTGATGACGATGCAGTGGTCCTCGGGCCGAAGCAGCACTTTCATCGCGACATAGATGCCCTCTTCGGCGCCTGCAAAGCACAGCAGCTGGTCTTCGCGGATCGTATCGTAGGTCTTCGCGATCTCGTGCAGTAGCGGTTCCGCGCCGAAGGTCTTGGTATAGCCCAGGTGCAGGTTGTCGAACCGCTCGCGATCTGCAGGCGTTGCATGCGCGAGAAGCTGCGAAAGGGTCATGCTCTGCGCGTCGGACGCGGTGAGGTGATACTTCGCGGCGAATTCCCACTTCGAGAAGTACACCTCCAGCGCAAAATTCCGCACGAGCCGATTGTCCTTTCACCACGGTGACTTGTTTGGCCACCCTCTAGGATTTGTGGCTCACGAGGTCCACCCGCGCGGAAAAAATGCTGCGCCGTGTAACCGCCGTTCGGCACCCGGCGAACTGGTCAATGTGGCCGGCGCGAAGACTTCCGGACACGAGGCAAGGGCGCGGCAAACGAAGCGCCCGGCCTTCCCTGTTCCCCCATTCTCACCCCCGTGGTGCAACCGTTCACGAAGGAACCTGTCATGAAGATTGCTGCAACCGCTTTCGCTGCCTCGATCGCTCTCGGCCTTGCTGCCGGTGCCGCCCACGCTGCCGATGCCAAGCCCGCGATGGAAAAGTGCTACGGCGTTGCCAAGGCTGGCAAGAATGAATGCGCCGCCGGTCCGGGCACCAGCTGCGCCGGCACCTCGAAGGTCGACTACCAGGGCAACGCCTGGATGCTGGTCAAGGCCGGCACCTGCACCTCGATCAAGACGCCCAAGGGCAACGGTTCGCTGACCGCGAAAGCACACTGATCCCGGCCGGGTGTTCCGGCAGGCCGGAACACCCGGGTGGAGCCTTCGAGGTATCCCCGCATGACCGCTCTCGTTTCCGTCTACAACCGGCTGGCCGAGCTGGCCGGGCGACTGCTGCCCGAAACCGTGCTGCTGCTGGTGGCGCGGCTCGGCATCGCGGCGGTGTTCTTCCAGTCGGGCCGGACCAAGGTGGAAGGTTTGCTGACGATCACCGACAGCACCTACTACCTGTTCGAAACCGATTACAAACTGCCGTTCGTGCCTCCGCATCTGGCCGCCCACATGGCGACTTATTGCGAACACCTGTTCCCGATCCTGCTCGTCCTGGGCCTCGGCACGCGCTTTGCCGCGCTGGGCCTGCTCGGCATGACCACGGTGATCGAGGTTTTCGTCTATCCCGATGCCTGGCCGACGCACCTGAGCTGGGCGGCCATACTCCTGCCGCTCATCGCCAAGGGCGGTGGAGCCCTCTCGCTCGACCGTCTGCTGCGCCGGGGCTGAACCCGCGCCGCCTGCTCCGCGCAGCGACCGGCCCGCGTGACTGCGGGCCGGTCTTGCGAGGTGGTCTTGCGGGGTCGGGGCAAAGATGCAACGTGGCCGGGAACCGGTAGCCAGCGCATCTGGCGATCCTGATCCCGGCCGTTTTCCCTTCGGGCGCGGCGGTGCAGTGAAGGAAGTCTGATGGCCCTCGATCCGGACGACCCGTCCATCGCACAGACGATCGAGGCGCTGGTCGGCGATCTGCGACCGGTCGTGCCGCTGCGTCTGTGGCGCGGCATGGCCGCCGGGCTGGGGTTGACGGCGCTCGCTATCGGCGGGGTTTGGCTCACCTTCGGATTGCGTCCCGATGTCATTGCCCTGCATCCTGCGCCGATCGTGATCGCGCGCGGGGCTGTCTTGCTGGCGGGCAGCCTTGCCCTGCTCGTGGCCGCGCTGCGTGCCGCGCTTCCGGGCCGCGCCGATCAGGGTGCCACTGCCCTTGGAACGCTGATCCTCGGCATCCTGCCGGTGGGCCTCATGGGGCTGCTGCTGGATGGCATCGTCGCTGGCCGGCGGCCCAGCTTTGCCGAACTCACCCCCTCCGGCACCTTGCGCTGCTGCGGTATCGCGCTGGCGACTTCGCTGCTTGTCGGCACCGGCCTCGTGCTGTGGATGCGCCGTGCGGCACCTACCGATCTGGCGCGCGCCGGTTGGCTGACCGGATGGGCTGCGGCAGGGCTCGGCACCTTTGCCTATAGCCTGTTCTGTCCCTCGCAGACGATGGCCTTCGTCACGACCGCCTATCCTGCGGCGATGCTGTTGACGGCAACCGTCATCCGCTTCGTCACGCCGCGTTTGCTGCGCTGGTAGGGTTCAGATTTCGCGCAGCGCGGCCAGCACGTCAGCCGGTTCGGCGCGTTCGCGGAAATCGACATCGGCATAGGCGAACCGCACGCGGCCGGCCTGATCGAGTGCGAAGGTGGCCGGCACCGGGAGGAACCCGCTCGGCGAACCATAGAGCTCATGCATGTCGAGCCCTGCATCCCGGTAGAAATCGAGCAGCGGATCACCAGCAAAGAACGCGAGGCCGAGCGACAGCGCAACGCCGTGGTCGATATCGCACAGCACGTCCGCCACTTCCGCATGGGGAGAGGCTTCGAGCACGGCGCCAAGCGCGCGCGCGCCGCCGCCGGTCTCGCCGGTGATCTCGACAAAACGGACGCCGGCCTCCGCCAGCTCGGGCAGCATGCCGGCCCATGCCGAAACCTCGTGTACGCAATAGGGGCACCAGCGGCCACGGCTGAAGTTAACGATGACCGGACCCTGATCGAGCAGGTCGCCCAGTCGCCGATAGCCGCCGTGCGCGGTCGGCAACGAGAAATCGGGAAACATCTCCCCCACCTTGGGCGCGGCTGCCCCCACGCCCGCACCGCGCAGCGCAATCACGATCTCGTCGAAAAACGGGCCGAGGTCCGGATTGCGGCGCCGGATCTGCGCCAGCTGGGGTGCCAGCGGCGCGGGGGAAGTGGTGGGGCGGTCCATCATGATCTCATAGGCGTGATTGCCGGGCAGGGGAAACGCACCGCGGTGCATCGAGTCCATGCGCGGCCCCTATGGCGCCCCCGCTGCCGCATTGCCGTTTGCCAGCGCCCAATCCTGCGCGCGTGCAACCCGCAGAAATGCCTCTGCAGCGACCGAGCGGCGGCGCCCGGCGACGGAGGCGAGCACGAACCGCGTCTCCACCGATCCGAACGGCAGCCCGGTTGCCGCCAGCGGCGGCGCGGCAATGCTGCGCGGTGTCCAGCCGCAACCGAGCCCGGCCTGCACCATCTGCCGCAATTGCGCGGCGCCTTGCGCCTGATGCCGCACTTCGATCGCCGCGCCGACCTGCGTGGCGATCCGCGCTAAAGCGGCGCAGCCATCACCGGCGAGATCGATCCAGGCTTCCTCCTCGAGCATGGCGGCCGAGGCAGGAGGGGCGGCGGCAAAAGGATGATCGCCGCGGGTGACGATGCACCATTCATCCGCGAACAACGGCCAGCAATCCAGCCGCTCGGGGGCTTCATCGGGCATCTCGACGATGATCAGGTCGAGCGAGCCGGCCATGGCCAACTCGATCAGCTCGCGCGAGGAGCCGCCCGCCAGCGCCAGTTCCAGACCGGAAAGGCTCTTGCCCAGTTCTGCCAGCACGCGTTCCAGCATGGCATGCTCGACCGTCCGCGCGACGCCCAGCGCCAGCGGCGCGATCTCCGCCCGGCCCATGCCGCGTGCCATCTGCTTGGCGGTCTGCGCGGCCTCGAAGCTGCGTTCGAGATGCGGCAACATGGCCTTGCCCAGCTCGGTCAGGTGGGTGCGCGCCCGTTCACGGCGAAACAGCGGGGCGCCGAATTCGTCTTCCAGCTTCTGGATCGCCTTGGTCAGCGAGGGCTGCGAGACGTTGCACTCGATGGCTGCGCGCGTGAAATTCAGCAGGCGTGCTGCGGCCAGGAAGTACCGGACCTGATGCATTTCCATGGCTGTGCTGCCCTGTGCCTGCAACCGCCGGACATTCCCGGACCAGCCGGCACCGCAAGGGCGCCACCGGAGTCGCGGACGACAGCGGGTTGACCCGGCGACAATGAGCGCCATCCGGCCTTGCCGCAAGCGGCGCATGCCACATATGATTTATCCATAAACTGCATTGAACTGCGGTGAAATGGACTGGAATGGTGCTTTACCAGCATCAGCCGATGGTGCAGGACAGCGGCGTGAACGATCTCACCGGCTGGATGCGCACTTTCATCACCGTTGCGGATGCGGCCAGCTTCAGCCGCGCCGCCGCGCGTCTCGAATTGCCGCAGTCGACTGTCTCGCGCCAGGTGGGTGCTCTGGAGCGTCATCTCGGCGCCGCGCTGCTGAAGCGCACCACCCGTTCCATTGCGCTGACAAGCGAAGGGCAGGCTTACTACGAGGCGGCTTTGCGCGCGCTGGCGGCGATCGACGAGGCCGAGGCGGCGGTCGGGCTGCATGGCGCGCTTGGCGGCCAAGTGCGATTGACCGCGCCGCTCACGCTCGCGCAGTCGCGCGTCATCGCCATGCTGGCGCAATTCCAGCGCATCCAGCCGCGTATCGAGATCGATCTCAGGGTGTCCGATCACGCGCTCAATCTCGTGTCAGACAATCTCGATTTCGCCATCCGTGTCGGCGCAATCGGCGATAGTCGCTCGATCGCGCGCCGCATCGGTGTGTGCCGCCGTGTCATGGTCGCATCTCCCGCCTATCTCGATGAATATGGCGTGCCGCATCAGCCGTCCGATCTTTCGGCGCACAATTGCCTCAGCTACTCGCTGCTCGCGACGGGCAACAAATGGGTGCTCGGCAAGGACATGCAGATCGAAGTGAGCGGGACTTTCCGCGCCGACAGCCCGGATGCGCTGCGTGCGGCGGCGCTGGCGAGCATTGGCGTTGCCGTCAATGCGCGCTGGCTGTTCGAGGAAGACCTTGCCAGCGGCCGGCTGATCGAAGTGCTGCCCGATCATTCCCCGGCGGACATGCCGATCCACCTCGTCATGCCGGCGGGGCGCTATGTCGCCGCGCGCGTGCGGGCGGTTGCCGATCATCTCATCGCCGCATTCGCCGCCGATCCCCTGCTGCGCTCGGCCTGAGCGCTGTAACGATCGACCGGCCCCAGGCGAAACGCTCTCCATTGAAGGCGGGAGCAAGACAATGGTCGGTGAAGCAGGGGTCGGTGAAGCAGGGGTCGGTGAAGCAGGCGAAAGAACCGCTACGGTGGAGGGCAGGCCTCCGCAGGTCGTGATCGTGGGCGGCGGGTTCGGCGGGCTGGCGGCGGCCAGGGCGCTGGCCGGTGCGCCGGTCGAGATCACCCTGATCGACAAGCGCAACCACCACCTGTTCCAGCCGCTGCTCTATCAGGTTGCCACCGCCGGCCTCTCGCCGGCAGATATCGCCGGTTCGATCCGCGCCATCCTCGCCCGCCAGCCGAACGTGCGCGTGCTGCTCGACCGGGTCTACGGCGTCGATCAGGAAGGCCGGCGCGTCATTCTCGGCGATGGGGAGCCGCTGGCCTATGACTGGCTGATCATCGCCACCGGCGCCACGCACAGCTATTTCGGGCGCGAGGACTGGGCGCCCCATGCGCCCGGCATCAAGACCATCGACGATGCCACCGCCATCCGCCGCCGCGTGCTCCTCGCGCTCGAACGCGCGGAAACCGAAACCGACGAGGAGAAGCGCAAGGCGCTGCTCACGTTCGTGGTGATCGGCGGCGGCCCGACCGGGGTCGAAATGGCCGGCGCGATTGCCGAACTTGCCCGCCAGTCGGTCAGCCGCGATTTCCGCCACATCACTCCGCATTGCTCGCGGATCGTGCTGCTCCAGCGCGGAGATCGTCTGCTGCCATCTTTCCCGCCCGCGCTTTCGGCCAAAGCGCGCAAGGGGATCGAGGAACTGGGCGTGGAAGTCCGGCTCGAAGCGGATGTCACCGCTATCGATGCCGAGGGCGTTACTGTCGATGGCAACCGGATCAAGGCGGGTACGGTGATCTGGGCCGCCGGTGTCATGGCCAGCCGCGCGGCGGAATGGCTTGGGTGTGCGGGCGATCGCTCGGGCCGTGTGCCGGTGGGCGCGGACCTCCATCCCGATGGCGATCCTGCCATCTTCGTGATTGGCGATACCGCGGCCTGCACCGATGGAGCGGGGCGGGCGCTGCCGGGTGTGGCCCCCGTTGCCAAGCAGCAGGGCCAGCACGCCGCCCGCGCCATTCGCGCGGCGCTGCAGGGCCGCGCCGTGCCGCCGTTCCGCTACCGCGACTATGGCAACATGGCGACGATCGGCCGCAGCCGCGCGATCGCCGATTTCGGCCGTCTGCGCGTGACCGGTCTGCCCGCCTGGCTGCTGTGGTGCGTCGCCCATATCTGGTTCCTGACCGGGCACCGCAATCGTCTCTCAGTCGGAATGAGCTGGCTCTGGAGCTACCTTACCTACCAGCGCGGAGCCCGTCTGATCACTGGCGATGTGGCGCCAGACTTGCCCGCAACGCGCGAACTGGCGCCCGCACTGCGGCGAAATCGCACCGAGTTGTCTGAATTTATCCTTGTCGAATAGAGGTTTGAGTTCGCTCATACCCGGCATGCATTGATAGCATAACCACCAGGTGCGTGGTCGGCTTGCCAGCACTGAGGCACTGTTGGTGCATCGAGAGGCAAAGGAGCAAAGCATGGCAAGCCAACTGGAGACCGCCCGGCACGCTGCAAGCAGCCCCCGCAAGAGCGTTGGCTTCGGTTGGGAAGCCGCGATGGCAGCCAGCCTTGCCGGGGATGCCGCCGCGTATCGCCGCCTGCTGGAAGAGGCTGGCCGCTGGCTGCGCCGCTACTTCGCTCGCCGCCTTGCCCCCGAAATGGTCGACGATGCGGTGCAGGAAGCGCTCACCGCGCTTCACCTCAAGCGCGCCACGTTCGAGCCGGGCCGCCCGTTCCTGCCCTGGCTCGCAGCCATCGCCCGCTTCAAGGGCGTGGATAGCCTGCGCAGCTCCGGGCGCAATCGCACCGAGGAGCTGGATGAAGGCCAGCACGGCGTGCCCAGCCACGAAAGCGCCTCGCTCAGCGGCATTGTCATGGCCGGGCTGTTCGATCGCCTGCGCCGCCCGCAGGCCGATGCGATCCGGTTGGTCAAGCTGCAGGGCTTCTCTGTCCGCGAAGCCGCCGCCATGACCGGCCAGTCCGAAGCGCTGGTCAAGGTCAACATCCATCGCGGGCTTTCAGCGCTCAAGGCCTTCTTCGGCGAAGGCGATCTCGCTCTCGAAGTGATCGGCTGAAGAAAAAAGAAGGGACGGATTGCTCCGCCCCTTCCTCGGCCGAGGGCCATCTGGCTCCGGTCGTCAACTGAAAATGGCGTGCTTACAGCAGCTTCCACGTGATCGGCACGGTCACCGAGGTGGCCCCACCCGGCGGCGGCGGCACCGAGCCGGTGCGGCTCGGCAAGGCCAGCGCTTCGCGATCGAGCGAGGTCGAGCCCGAGGGCGAGACCAGTTCGGCGCGCTCGACCGCGCCGGAGGCAGCAACAAAGATCTTCACTTTCGCCGTGCCTTCCTCGCCGCGCGCAACCGCGGCCTTGGGATAGGTCTGCTTGGAGGCGATGGTGCGGGTGACCTGGCGGATCCAGTCGGCAGACTGGGCGTGGGCGGGGCCGGTAACGCAGGCGGCGGCGAAAAGCCCGAAGGCCAGGATCTTGGCAGTCTTGAACATCGTTGGTCCTTCCGATTGGCGTCGAATAAGATGGCCCGCCAGCCTGATGGGGCTGGGCGGACCATGGTGGCGTGGGGTGCCTTCATCTGGCGCAAGGGCCGTTAGATTCGCGCCAAGCCGCCTTACGAGCGGCACCGGAGGGGGCGTTCATGCCATTTCGGACTGTGCCGAGCGGCAACCCTTGCTTCGCTGCGCGCCTTGAAGGTTAATGCGGAGCCATGATGCATCGCCGATTCGTCCTCGCCGCGCTTCCGCTTGCCTCCCTGCTGGTCGCCGCCGCGCCGCGAAAGCGCGTGGCAGCCCCGCCGCCGCCCCCGCCGCCTCCTCCGCTGGCGGCAGTCGAACGCGTTGTGCTCATCACCGAGCTGGGCACGATAGAACTAACGCTCGATGGCGCGCATGCCCCGATCAGCACCGCCAATTTCCTGCACTATGTCGATACACGGCGCTTCGACGGGATCAGTTTCTACCGCGCGATGCACCTTGCCTGGGGCGATCAGCCCAATGGCCTGCTGCAGGGCGGCCTGCGCGATCCGCGCCGCCTGTTCCCGCCCATCGCGCATGAACCGACGAGCCAGACCGGCCTCAGCCACGTGGCCGGCGCGATCTCGATGGCGCGCAATGCGCCGGGCACGGCAATGGCGGATTTCTCGATCATGCTGTCGGACCTCACCAGCCTCGATGCGAACCCCGCGTCCGCCGATCCGGAGGCACAGGCGGGCTACGCGGTGTTCGGCAAGGTCACGGCAGGCATGGATGTCGTGCGCAAGATCTGGGAAGCGCCGATCTCGCAAACGCTAGGCGAAGGTTCGATGCGCGGGCAGATGCTGGAAGCGCCGGTGAAGATCCTCACCGCGCGCCGCCTGCCGCCCCCGCCTCACCCCTGATCCGCGATCACTCCGGGCAGACCACCGGCTCCCCAGCGCCGCGCTGGAACAGCACGAGCCGCACGAAGAACGAGTCCCCGCCCGCTGTCTGGTTGGGCCCGGCCACGAGCTCCAGCGCATCGCCGGGGGCAAGATTGGCGCTGAGCGGCGGCAGTTGCGTACGCCCGGTCAACACCCCTCGCCACAGCACCTTGCTGCCTGCGGTAAGGGTGAGGTCCACGCCGTCACCGCCAGCGGCCTTGGCGAAGCAACCTCCCACGTCGATGGCTTCGGCCACCGGCGCGACATGTCGCCACACCGCGCGGATCGGCGCCGCAGCCGTGCCGCCCGGCGCAGCAGAGGCGTTGTTGATCCGCAGCGGGCGATACCAGCGGTCGCCGAAGTAGCTGGTGAACTGATCGTCGAACAGCGGCAGGCGGTAGCTGGTATCGGCCTTAAGCCGCGCTGCATAGCGCCACTGCGGCGTGCCCCAACCCATCAGCGTGTCGGCGATCCAGGTGGAGGCGCCAAAGCGGATCGCGGTGGAGCCGGTGATCACCAGCGGACTTTCGCTGACCTGCGCGAGCGCGGCGGGTGTGCCGCTCGCGTCGCTGATCTGCCCGCCTTCGACCCTGAGCGATCGCGGCGCACCCCAGACCACGGTCGTGTCCGTCCCGAAGCGATAGGCAAACAGCAGCGGATCGCCAAGATCGAGCCGCTGCGGCCGCCCGCGCGCCAGCAGGCGCTGCATCAGCCGGAAGGCCCCCGCCTGCGCTTTGGCGGCAGTGCCGGCATAAAGCCCCATGTTCGGGAACCAGCGCTGGTCGATCAGCGCATACCAGCTTGCCTGCGCGGCACCTGCGGCGGCCAGCATGGTTGCCTGCTTGACCAGTTCTCCGGCGGCCAACGGCTGGTTGCGGCTGTCGATGCTGAATTCGCTTGCCCAGATCGGCACGCGCTTGCCCGCGCTGTCCATTGCGGCACCGAGCTGCGCGAGCTCGATATCCAGCCCCTCCGCGCGTGAGCGATAGGGGTGCACCGCGATGCCGTCCACCGTCGCCAGCATCCCGGCAGCGAACAGGGTCCGGAGGAACCCGGTGCCGATCATGTTGGTCGATCCGCCGAGGATCGCCACCCGCCCGCCGATCCGCGCCCGCACCGCCTTCAGCGTTGCGACATAGGCGGCGGCGCGGTCGACCCCGGCGGGATAGACCAGCGTGCCCGGCCCGTTGATCTCGTTGCCGACTTCGATCGCGGCGAGGCAAGACCCGAAGCGGTCCGCCAGTGCCGCAAGGTAGCTGGCAAAAGCCGCATTGCCGGCTGTGCTCGAAACCCACCCGCCGCCATCATAAAGCGGGTTGGACGGGACCGCCGTCAGCAGCAGGCGCTGCCCGCCCGCGCAGGCCGAGGCCAGCGCCTGTGCCGCCGGGGTAGTGAAGGTGTAGCTGCCGCGCACTTTCTCGCTCTCGGCCCAGGGCAGCGAATCGCGAAGCATCGGCGCGCCGACCTGCCGCGCGAGGGCGAGAGTGGAAGGCGACCAGCCTTGGCTGAAATGCGTCTGCACCCCCAGCACCATCGGCGGCTGCTGGGCGATGTTTGCCGCGCCGCTTGCCGCAGAACCTGCCGCCTGCGCCGTCCCGATCGGCGATGTGATCTCGGCCGTGCGCTGCAGGTGCGCCGGCCCGCAGGCTGCAAGCAAGGCCACCAGCACGGCGATGCGCAGCGTAGGGCGCACCTGGTTCGCAACATGGCGAAAGGGATCGATCAGGGCACGGCGGACCATGGCACGCTCTCCGGCAAGGGGACGCGGCAAGGATGTGCCGGAGGCGCCTTAATGCGCTCCCAGCGGATTCGCTTAAGCGGCCATTTTTCTGTGTTGCGCTAGTCTGGCCGAACGCTCGGGGTTTTCCCTTAGGGCGTTACAGCCTAACAGCGCGAACGGCCATTTCGATCACATCGCCGATCCGGCTGAGATCGGCTTCGTCGATGCAATAGGGCGGCATGACATAGATCGTGTTGCCGAGCGGGCGCAGCAGCACGTCCGCTTCGCGGAACAGGGTCAGCAGGCGCGGGGCGAGCGAGGACAGATAGCCGCCGTCGGGAACCTCCAGATCGAGCGCGGCAATCGTTCCGCAGCGGCGCACCGCCCCCACGCCGGGCAGCAGCGCCAGCCTGTCGAGCAGCGCCTGCTGCCGCGCCCCAAGGTCGGCCAGCCGCCCGAGCACCGGCTCCTCCTGCCAGATCGCGATGTTCGCCGCCGCCGCCGCGCAGGCAATCGGGTTCGCGGTGTAGCTGGAGGAGTGGAAGAACATCTTCGCCCGGTCGGTCGACCAGTGCGCCAGGAAGATATCCTCGCGCGCCATGGTCACTGCCAGCGGCATCGAACCGCCGGTGATCCCCTTGGCAAGGCACAGGATGTCCGGCACCACGCTCGCCTGCTCGCAGGCCAGCAGGGTGCCGGTGCGGCCCCAGCCGGTCATCACTTCGTCGGCGATCAGCAGCACCTCGTGACGGCGGCAGATCTCGGTCATAGCGGCTAGCAGCGCCGGTGGGTACATCAGCATGCCGCCTGCGCCCAGAATCAGCGGCTCGACAATGAAGGCCGCCGGGCCTTCGCGGCACGCGGCTTCCAGCGCCTCCAGCGTGTTGGCGCCGTCACCTGTGGGAAAAGGAATGCAGCCCACATCGAACAGCAGCGGCTCATAAGGAGCGTTGAACACCCCGCGCGCGCCGACCGACATCGCGCCGATGGTATCCCCGTGGTAGCTGTTTTCGAGCACGAGAATGCGCGAACGCGGCCGCGCGGTATGCGCCCAATATCCCAGCGCCATCTTGAGCGCGACTTCGACCGAGGTCGACCCACTGTCCGAAAAGAATACCCGCGTCAGTTCGCGGGGCATCAGCTGGACGAGCCCTGCTGCCACTTGCTCGGCAGGCGCATGGGTCCAGCCCGCAAAGATCAACTGGTCCAGCGCCCCGGCCTGCGCGCGGATCGCCTCGACAATGCGCGGATGGCAGTGCCCGTGCGTCGTCACCCACCACGAGGAGATCGCGTCGATCACCCGCCGTCCGTCAGCCGTATAGAGCGCCGCGCCCTCGGCGCGCGTCACCAGCGGAACCGGCTCGCCCAGCCCGTGCTGGGTGAACGGGTGCCAGACGGCGGAGCCGCTCACGTGAAGTCGTCGAGGGAGAACCCCCGGACAAAGGCGCCGATCAGCGTTTGCGGCTCGAGCGTGGGCAGGAGGGGCAGGCGGCCCAGCCGCCGCACCTGGCCCATTTCGCAAATGGTCGCCTCGTTGTCCTCGTTCGCTTCGCCGACGAAGGCCACGCCGTGGATCGGCACGCGCCGCGCGCGCAGTGCCTCGATGGTCAGCAGGGTGTGGTTGATCGTGCCCAGCGCCGTGCGCGCGACAATGATCGTGAGCAGCCCCCACCGCGCGAAGACATCGGCATAGGTCACCTCGCGCGTCAGCGGCACCAGCGCGCCGCCTGCGCCTTCGATCACCAGCGGCCGCGCTTCGGGCAGCATCAGCCAGTCGGGATCGATGACCGTGCCGTCCAGCTCTGCCGCGCGGTGCGGCGAAAGCGGTTCGGTCAGGCGATAGGCTTCGGGGAGGATCTTCTCGGCGGCCAGTCCGGCGAGCGTCGCCACGCTGTCGCTGTCCGCGCCGTCGGCCAGCCCGGACTGCACCGGCTTCCAGTAGTGGGCACCCAGCGCGCCGGCGAGGGCGGCGGAAAAGACGGTCTTGCCAATACCGGTATCGGTTCCGGTTACAACAAACGCACTCATGCCAACGCCTCTGCCAAGGCTTCCGCCAACGCGTCAATATCTTCCGGCATGACGTTTTGTGTCAGTGAAATCCTTAGCCTGCTGGTTCCGGCGGGCACGGTCGGCGGGCGGATGCCGCGAATGTCGAAGCCCGCCGCTTGCAGGCGCGCCGCAACCGCCATGGTGCGCGCTTCATCGCCAAGGATCAGCGGCATGATCTGCGTGCCGGTCGCATCCGCGCCATGGGGCGCCAGCGCCGCCTCGGCATGGGCGACGCGCGCCATCAGCCCGGTCCGCCGCTCGGGCTCATCCGCCAGCATCTTCAGCGCCTCGCGCACCGCAGCGGCCATCAGCGGGGAGGGCGCGGTCGAGAAGATGAACGGGCGCGCCCGGTTGACGAGGAAATCGCGCACCACCGCCGGAGCGCAGACCAGCGCGCCTTCGCATCCCAGCGCCTTGCCGCAAGTGCGCAGCACCACCGTGTCCGCCCGCCCGTCGAGCGCGGCAGCAAGGCCGCGCCCATCCGGCCCGAACACGCCGGTCGCATGGGCCTCATCGATCAGCATGATCGCCTCGTGCCGTTCGGCAAGCTGGACGAGGTCCGCCAGCGGCGCCCGGTCGCCGTCCATCGAATAGAGACTCTCGAACGCCAGCCAGATGCGGCCCTTGCCGCCCGTCTTGCGCCAATCCGCTATCGCATCGGCGAAGCTGCCAACGTCATTATGCCTCGCTGAAACCGCGTTCGCGCGCGTCAGCGCAAGGCCCTCATGCATCGAGGCGTGGATCAGCGCGTCATAGACCACAAGGTCTCCGCGCTGCGGCAAGGTCGCCAGCAAGGCGACGTTGGCGGCATAGCCCGATGAGAGGAACAGCGCGCTTTCCGCGCCGAAAAACTGCGCCGCGTCCGCCTCGAGCGCTTCATGCTCGGGATCATTGCCGCGCAGCAGGCGCGATCCGCCCGAACCGATCGGCACGCCCCGCGCGATGGCATCCCCAACCGCGCGGGCAAGGCGCGGCGCGCGGGCCATGCCGAGGTAGTCGTTCGAGGAGAAGTCCCGGCCTTCGCGCGCGATCAGCCGGCGCCCGCGTCCGCGCGCCTCTAGCGCTTCGAGATCGGCGCGCTGCGCCTCCCAAGCATCAATTCCCGCGCTCATGGCTTTCGTTTGCCTTAGCGCCCGCAGCCCGCTGCCTTGTCCGCGCGCATGGGCTCCTCGGCCTCCATCGGCTTGAGGCCGAGCCGGGCAAACAGCGCAGCATCGGCATCGTCGCCCGCGTTCGCCGCAGTGAGCAGCCGGTCACCGGTGAAGATCGAGTTGGCCCCGGCCATGAAGCACAGCGCCTGCGCCGCCTCCGACATCGATTCGCGCCCTGCCGAAAGCCGCACCATCGACCGCGGCATGGTGATCCGGGCCGCCGCAACGGTGCGCACGAATTCGATGTCGTCGATCTTGGCGAGCGGCGTATCGGCCAGCATGTCGCCCAGCACAGTGCCCTTGATCGGCACCAGCGCATTCACCGGCACGCTTTCGGGATGGCGCTCCAGCGTCGCCAGCGCATGGATGAAGCCCACCCGGTCGCCGCGCGTTTCGCCCATGCCGACGATCCCGCCCGAGCAGACGTTGATCCCCGCCTTGCGCACTTGCGCCAGCGTGTCGATCCGCTCCTCGAAGCTGCGCGTGGTGATGATCTCGCCATAGCGTTCGGGCGAGGTATCGATGTTGTGGTTGTAGTAATCGAGCCCCGCTTCGGCGAGCTGCGCGGCTTGGCGCTCGCTCAGCATGCCCAGCGTCATGCAGGTTTCCATGCCCATCTCGCGCACGCCCTTCACCATCGCGATGATCGCGGGCATGTCGCGGTCCTTGGGGTTGCGCCAGGCCGCGCCCATGCAGAAGCGCTTCGATCCCGCATCGCGCGCCTGCGCGGCGGATTGCAGCACGGCCTGCACTTCCATCAGCTTGGTCGCCTCGACCCCGCTGTCCGCCTTCACCGATTGCGAGCAGTAGCCGCAGTCTTCCGGGCAGCCGCCGGTCTTGATCGAAAGCAAGGTGCACAGCTGCACTTCATCGGGCCGGTGGTGGCGCCGATGCACTTCGGCAGCGCGGAACAGCAGTTCGGTGAACGGCAAGTCGAATAGCGCGGCGATTTCCTCGCGCGTCCAATCAGTGCGCACGCCGTCTGCGGCCTGCGCCGCTGGTGCGACACGGCTGGCCGGATCGCGGGCAGGGATAGTCGCGGCGTTGGTCATGGCGCACTCCGTCAGGCTCGTAGAGGAAGAGAATCAGACACTTGCTCCTAGCCGAGTTGAATCGCCCTGCCTTCCCCGAAAATGCAGTGGGACATTTCACGTCTGGAAACCGGACCCAGTTCGCTTGCGCCAGGCATCCCGGCCGTTGGCCCAGTCTTTGGAATTTTTTCACACCCCCGATGCTAACACGCCCCATGTCCGGCGCAGATGCGAGCGGCGCCCTGCATCGGTCATCAGGTCGGATGGAGCAGCGTCCGGACAACCAAGTTCATGAGGCAGGTTGTTCTGGTATGAAGGCGTTCGGCAAAATCGGCATTATCGGGCTTGGCTACGTCGGCCTGCCGCTGGCTGTCTCGTTCGCCCGCAAGCATGCGGTGGTGGGCTTCGACGTGAGCGAGCACCGCGTATCCACGTTGCGCGCGGGCCATGACTATACCAACGAAATCTCGCCCGAAGAACTCGCGGCCTCCACTCTCGTCATCACGTCGAGCATCGAGGATCTGCGCGGCTGCAGCATTCTCATCGTGACCCTGCCGACCCCGGTGGACGAAAGCTGCCGGCCCGATTTCGCCAACATCGTCGGCGCCTGCACCGCCATCGGCCAGATTATCGCGCCCGGCACGATCATCGTGTTCGAAAGCACCGTCTATCCCGGCGCAACCGAGGAAGTCTGCGCCCCGGTCATCGAGGCAGCCTCCGGCCTCAAGAGCGGCGAGGGCTTCAAGCTCGGCTACAGCCCCGAACGCATCAATCCGGGCGACAAGGCGCATCCGCTCGAAGGCATTGTCAAGGTGGTCGCCGGGCAGGACGCCGAAACGCTCGATACGCTCGCCGAACTTTACGGCTCGATCATCCACGCTGGCATCCACCGCGCCTCTTCGATCAAGGTGGCGGAGGCCGCGAAAGTCATCGAGAACACCCAGCGCGATATCAACATCGCGCTGATGAACGAGATTTCGAAGATCTGCGATCTCGTCGGCATCCGCACCAAGGAAGTGCTCGCGGCGGCGGGAACCAAGTGGAACTTCCTCAAGTTCTATCCCGGCCTTGTCGGCGGGCACTGCATCGGCGTCGATCCCTACTACCTCACGGCCAAGGCAGAGCAGCTGGGCTATCACCCCGAAGTGATCCTCTCCGGCCGCCGCATCAACGACAGCATGGGCAGCTACATCGCCCAGCGCGCGGTCAAGATGCTCGCCGTGGCCGGGCTCCCGCTCAAGAATGCACGCGTCGGCATTCTCGGCCTCACCTTCAAGGAAAACGTGCCGGATATCCGCAATTCCAAGGTGGAGGATATCCATCGCGAGCTGTGCGAGTTTGGCATCGCGCCGCTGGTCCATGATCCGATGGCCCATCCGGAGGCAACCCGCCACGAGTTCGGGATCGAACTGTCTCCGATCGAGGCCTTCTCCGGCATGGACCTGATGATCTACGCGGTGTCCCACGATCACTACGCGGCCATGGGCATCGATGCGATCCAGGCGATGCTCGCCCCCGGTGGTGCCCTGATCGACGTCAAGTCGGTCGTCGCGCCCCAGGGTCTGCGCGATGACATCCGGTACTGGAGCCTCTAAGGTCAGACCAACTGCCGGCACCGGAACGGAGGTCGGCCTTCCCCCGCGCCGGAGAATGACATGGCAATCCTCGTAACCGGCAATGCCGGCTTCATCGGCTTCCACACCGCCAAAACGCTGCTCGAACGCGGGGATGATGTCGTCGGTCTCGATGTCGTCAACGATTACTACGATCCCGCGATCAAGGAAGCGCGCCTCGCGATCCTCGAAGAAACCGCGCGCCGCACCAACGCGAAGTACACTTTTGTCCGGGCCAACCTCGCGGATCGCGGCGCGGTCGAGCAGACCTTCGCCGCAAACGACATCCGCCGGGTCATCAACCTCGCCGCGCAGGCAGGCGTGCGCTACTCGATTGAGAATCCGCACGCCTACGTCGAAAGCAATATCATCGGCTTCACCAACATTCTTGAAGCCTGCCGTCACGGCGGGGTCGAGCATCTGGTCTATGCCTCCACCAGCAGCGTCTACGGCGCCAACCAGGCCATGCCGTTCAGCGAGCATGTCGGCGTCGATCATCCGCTACAGTTCTACGCTGCGACCAAGAAGGCGAACGAGCTGATGGCGCACAGCTACAGCCATCTCTACCGCCTGCCGACGACGGGGCTGCGCTTCTTCACCGTCTATGGCCCATGGGGCCGGCCGGACATGGCGCTGTTCCTGTTTGCCAAGAACATCATCGCGGGCGAGCCGATCAACGTGTTCAACTATGGCAACCACACGCGCGATTTCACCTTCGTCAGCGATATCGTGGAAGGCGTGATCCGTGCCTGCGACCATCCGGCCCAGCCGAACCCGGATTGGGATGCACACCGCCCCGATCCCGCGACGAGCAACGCGCCCTACCGGATCTACAACATCGGCAACAACAGCCCGGTAAAGCTCACCGAGTATATCGAAGCGCTCGAAGACGCGCTCGGCAAGAAGGCCATCCGCAACCTGCTGCCGCTCCAGCCGGGCGATGTGCCGGATACCTTCGCCGACGTCTCCGATCTCGAGCGCGAGCTGGGTTACAAGCCTGCAACCACCGTGAGGGACGGTGTTGCCGCCTTCGTGAAGTGGTACGTTGAATACATGGCCAAGACGGCGGACTGACCTTTCGGCGCAAACTGTGATAGGCCCTTCCTCTCACAAGGGATGGCCCTCCGATGCAACTGCGCCACTTGCGCTATTTCGTCACGCTCGCGCGCGAGCAGCATTTCGCCAAGGCCGCCGCCACCTGCGGCATTTCGCAGCCCACGCTGTCGGCCGGGCTCGCCGCGCTGGAGTCCGAATTCGGCCGCCGTCTGGTCGAGCGTGACCGCCGCTTCATCGGCCTCACGCCATATGGGCAGGCAATGCTCCCCTGGGCCGAGCAGATCCTCGGCGCGGTCAGCGGCATGGCGAGCGCGGTGGCGGCTACCGCCGCGCCGCTCAGGGGCGAGTTCGGGCTTGCCGCGATCCCTGCCGCACTTCCGCTTATCGGCCTCTTGGGAGAAGCGCTGCTGGCGCAGAACCCGGGGATCACGCTTTCCGTCCGTTCCGCCACCTCGCGCGCGATTGAGCATGGGCTGCATGCCTTCGAAGTCGATGCCGGGATCACCTACCTCGATCACGAACCGCCCGCGAATGTGCTGTCGGTTCCGCTCTATGCGGAACGCTACGTCTTCCTCGTGGCGCGCGGCAGCGGGTTCGATCAGCACGCGGCGATCAGCTGGGAGGAAGCCTGCGCGCAGAACCTGTGCCTGCTCCATCAGGGCATGCAATACCGCCGCATTCTTGACGAGCGCCTTGCCGCGCGCGGGCTCGCCACAGCGCCGCGCGCCACGGCAGACAGCCACTTCGCGCTGTTCGCCTTGGTCCATTCGGGCGCCTTCGCCACGATCGTGCCCGATGGCTACGCGCGGCTGATGGCGGGTGTGGAATGGGCGCGCTTCCTGCCGTTCGATGAGGCGGAGGAGGCTCGCCGGGTCGGGCTTGTCGTGGTCAATCGCGATCCGCTCGGCCCCATGGCGCGCGCCGCGCTCGCGGCGGCCCGCGCGCTCGAACCGGCAGGGCTGCGACCCGCGTTGTAATAGAGATTATCTATCAACCATAAGGCAATTCAATTTGACCTGCGCCGCTGAATTCCCATGGGTTTTGCGCATGACAGATCAAGACGAGCTCGATGCCATCCTTGCCGGCCACACCGGCCGCGAAGGCGCGCTGCTGCCGATCCTGCACGATGTGCAGGCCGCGTTCGGCCACGTTTCGGAAGATGCGATCCGCCGCATTGCGCATGCGCTCAATCTCACCCGCGCCGAAGTCCACGGCGTCGTCAGTTTCTACCATGATTTCCGCGAAGCCCCGGAAAGCCGCCCGGTGCTCAAGCTTTGCCGCGCTGAAAGCTGCCAGGCACGCGGCGTCGAAGCCATGGTTGCCGCGCTGCCCGATAACCCCCGCGTCGCGGTCGAGACTGTCTACTGCCTCGGCCTTTGCAGCGTCGGCCCCGCTGCAATGATTGGCCATGAAGTCCACGGAAGGCTCGATGCTGCTCGACTCGGCGCGTTGGTGGAGAGCCTGGCATGACCGTGGTCCGTATCTCCGACGATGCCGCCGCGCTCGCTTGCGGCGCCAACGCCGTCGCCGCAGCCTTTGCCAAGGCAGGCTGCACGGTCGAGCGCGTGTCCAGCTGGGGCATGCACTGGCTCGAACCTTTGGCAGAGATCGAAGGGCAGGGCTTCGGTCCGCTCACATCTGAGGATGTGGCCGCTGTCCTCGCCGGAACGAGCGACAAGGCCATCGGCCCCATCGCCGAGCATCCCTTCATCGCCCGGCAGCAGCGCTTCACCTTCGCCCGCGCGGGCAAGACTCGTCCGCTCAGCCTTGAAGACTACGCCGCGACCGGCGGCTGGGCCGGGCTGAAGCGCGCGCGTGAACTCGGTCCAGACGCGACCATCGCCGATGTCACCCAGTCAGGCCTGCGCGGGCGCGGCGGCGCGGGCTTCCCGGCAGGCATCAAGTGGACCACCGTCGCCAAGGCGGCAGGCCCGGTAAAGTACATCGTCTGCAACGCGGACGAGGGCGACAGCGCCACTTTTGCCGATCGCATGGTGATGGAAGGCGATCCCTTCATGCTGATCGAGGGCATGGCGATTGCCGGCCACGCCGTCGGCGCGGGCAAGGGCTATATCTACGTCCGCAGCGAATACCCCCACGCCATCGCCAAGCTGCAGGCCGCCATCGCGCTGGCGGTGCCGTATATCGCCCCGTTCGAGGTCGAAGTCCGCGTCGGCGCGGGGGCCTACGTTTGCGGCGAGGAAACCTCACTCCTGAACTCGCTTGAAGGCAAACGCGGCGAAGTGCGCGCCAAGCCGCCGCTCCCCGCATTGGAAGGCCTCTTCGGCAAGCCCACGGTGGTCAACAACGTGCTGACCCTTGCGGCGGTGCCGTGGATCTTGGCGAATGGCGGCGCGGCTTATGCCGACGTCGGCTTCGGCCGGTCGCGCGGTACGATGCCAATCCAACTTGCGGGCAATATCAAGCACGGCGGGCTCTACGAAGTCGGCTTCGGCATCACGCTCGGCGAACTCGTGAACGATATCGGCGGCGGCACTGCCACGGGCCGACCGGTCCGCGCGGTGCAAGTCGGCGGGCCATTGGGGGCCTATCACCCGCCTGCGGATTACGCTCTCCACTTCGATTATGAGTGCTTTGCCGAAGCCGAAGGCCTGATCGGCCACGCGGGGCTGACGGTGTTCGACGATACGGCTGACATGAGCGCGCAGGCCCGTTTCGCCATGAGCTTCTGCGCCGCCGAAAGCTGCGGCAAGTGCACGCCCTGTCGCATCGGCAGCACGCGCGGCGTCGAATTGATCGACCGCATCCGCGCCCGCTCGGGTCGTCAGGCTGACCGAGTGGAAACGCTCCCCCAGATGCACAACGCCCGCAAGGCGCCGCGCACTTTGGCCGAAGACGTCACGCTGCTCGAGGACTTGTGCGAGACGATGAAGTTCGGCTCGCTCTGCGCGCTGGGCGGTTTCACGCCCTATCCGGTGCTCTCGGCGCTGAAGCATTGGCCCGAGGATTTCGGGGTGGGTGTGCCGGATCAGGAAGCGGCTGAGTGATTGGGCGTCGCGCCAGCATCCTTCGACAAGCTCAGGATGAGCGGGTCTTGGTTTGGGGCTCTTCCCCAATGCACCAAACCCCGCTCGCCCTGAGCTTGTCGAAGGGCCACAGCACGACGGTGGGAAAAGCATGATCCTCGGCGCAGTCCTTGCGGGTGGGCAATCCTCGCGCTTCGGCAGCGACAAGGCGCTGGCCGCGCTTGGCGGGCGCACCCTGCTGGCACGCGCGGTCGCCTCGCTCGAAGCACAATGCGACGGCGTGATCGTGGTAGGTCGCGATGACGTCCCCGACCGCCCGCGCCCCGGCATGGGTCCGCTCGGCGGGATCGCCGCCGCGCTCCACCATGCTGCCAGTCACGGCTACAGCGAAGTGCTCACCTGCGGGGTCGATTGCGGCGGCCTTGGTTCCGGCACCCGCACCGAACTTGCGCCCGCCCCGGCCTACGTGGCGGATCAGCCGGTCATCGGCCTTTGGCCCGCCAGCGCCGCGTCCGCGCTCGATGCCTTTCTCGCCTCCGATGCCAAGCATTCGATGCGCGCTTTTGCCGAAATGATCGGCGCGCGCCGCGTCAATCTTTCGGCCAGTCCCGCCAATATCAACACGCGCGAAGATCTCGCCCTCGCGCAGGAGCACCTCGATGGACAGTGAACGCGAAACCTATCGCCCCCAGCCCGATTTCGGTACGCCCGAAGTGCGCGGGGCCGCGACCGTCACGCTCAACATCGATGGCCGCGAAGTTTCGGTCGCCCCCGGCACCACCGTGATGCGCGCTGCCGCCGTCTCGGGCGGCTCGATCCCCAAGCTCTGCGCGACCGACAGCGTCAAGCAATTCGGCTCGTGCCGCCTCTGCCTTGTCGAGATCGACGGGATGCGCGGCACACCCGCCAGCTGCACGACGCTCGTCTCCGAGGGCATGAAGGTCCACACCCAGACCAAGAAGCTCGAAAAGCTGCGGCGCGGGGTGATGGAGCTCTATATCTCCGACCACCCGCTCGACTGCCTCACCTGCAGCGCCAACAACGATTGCGAGCTGCAGGATCAGGCCGCCGCCGTGGGCCTGCGCGATGTGCGTTATGGCTTTGAGGGCGCGAACAACCTCGCCCAGCCGATGGACATCTCGAACCCCTACTTCGATTTCGATCCCTCCAAGTGCATCATGTGCTCGCGCTGCGTGCGCGCCTGCGATGAAGTGCAGGGCACCTTGGCGCTGACCATCGAAGGCCGGGGCTTTGACAGCAAGGTGAGCGCGGGCTTGTCGTCAGACAGCTTCCTCAGTTCCGAATGCGTCTCCTGCGGCGCCTGCGTGCAGGCCTGCCCGACCGCAACCTTGCAGGAGAAGGCGGTCAAGGAAATCGGCAAGCCCGAGCGCGCCACCGTCACCACCTGCGCCTATTGCGGCGTCGGCTGCACCTTCCGCGCCGAGACGCGCGGCGAGGAAGTCGTGCGCATGGTGCCGTGGAAGGACGGCAAGGCCAATCGCGGCCACTCCTGTGTGAAAGGACGCTTCGCCTGGGGCTATGCCCAGCATCAGGAACGCGTGCTTTCGCCGATGATCCGCTCGTCGATCGACGAGCCGTGGCAGGAAGTCAGCTGGGACGAAGCCATCGCCCACACCGCTAGCGAACTGAAACGCATCTCGGCCAAGTATGGTCGCAATGCGCTGGGCGGGATCACCTCCAGCCGCTGTACCAACGAGGAGACCTTCCTCGTTCAGAAGCTCGTCCGCGCCGGGTTCGGCACCAACAACGTCGATACCTGCGCACGCGTCTGCCATTCGCCCACGGGCTACGGCCTCAAGACCACCTTCGGCACCTCGGCGGGCACGCAGGATTTCGATTCGGTCGAAGACAGCGACGTGATCCTCGTGATCGGCGCCAACCCCACCGACGGCCACCCCGTCTTCGCCAGCCGCATGAAGCGCCGCTTGCGGCAGGGCGCCAAGCTCATCGTGATCGATCCGCGCCGCACCGATCTTGTCCGCAGCCCGCACGTCAGCGCCGATTATCACCTGCCGCTGCGCCCGGGCACCAATGTCGCGGTGCTGACCGCGCTCGCCCACGTGATCGTCACCGAAGGCCTGGCGGACGAGGCCTTCGTGCGTGAACGCTGCGATTGGGAAGAGTATCGCCACTGGGCCGATTTCGTTTCGCTCGAACGCAACAGCCCCGAGTTCCTCGAACCGGTCACCGGCGTTCCCGCCGCTGATCTGCGCGGCGCGGCCCGCCTCTTCGCGACCGGCGGCAACGGCGCGATCTACTATGGCCTCGGCGTCACCGAACACAGCCAAGGCTCCTCCACCGTCATGGCGATTGCCAACCTCGCGATGGCGACAGGCAACATCGGCCGCCGCGGTGTCGGCGTGAACCCCTTGCGCGGCCAGAACAACGTGCAGGGTGCCTGCGATATGGGCAGCTTCCCGCACGAGCTTTCGGGCTACCGCCATGTCTCGGACGCCAGTGCCCGCGCGCTGTTCGAGGCGGAGTGGGGTGTGCCGATCGATCCCGAACCGGGCCTGCGCATCAACAACATGCTCGATGCCGCGACCGACGGCCTGTTCAAGGCGATCTACATCCAGGGCGAGGACATCCTCCAGTCCGACCCGGACACCAAACACGTCGCCGCCGGCCTCGCCGCGATGGAATGCGTGATCGTGCAGGACCTGTTCCTCAACGAAACCGCCAATTACGCGCATGTCTTCCTGCCGGGCTCCACCTTCCTCGAAAAGAACGGCACTTTCACCAATGCCGAGCGCCGCATCCAGCCGGTGCGCAAGGTGATGGAACCGAAGAACGGCTACGAGGACTGGGAGATCACCCAGCTCATGGCGCAGGCGATGGGGCTCGATTGGGCCTATACCCACCCGCGCGAGATCATGGATGAGATCGCCCGCCTCACGCCGACTTTCGCGGGCGTCAGCTTCGCGCGGCTCGATGCCGAAGGCTCGCTGCAATGGCCGGTCAACGATGCCGCACCCGAAGGCTCGCCGATCATGCACATCGATGGCTTCGTGCGCGGGAAGGGCAAGTTCGTGGTGACCGACTACGTGCCGACCGACGAGCGCACCGGCCCGCGCTTCCCGTTGCTGCTCACCACAGGCCGCATCCTCAGCCACTACAACGTCGGCGCGCAGACCCGCCGCACCGCCAATGTCGTGTGGCATCCGGAAGACTTGCTCGAAATCCACCCGGCCGACGCCGAGAACCGGGGCATCAAGTCGGGCGATTGGGTTCGCCTCGCCAGCCGCTCGGGCGAGACGACCTTGCGCGCCACCGTCACCGACCGCGTTGCGCCGGGCGTGGTCTACACCACCTTCCACCACCCGGTGACGCAGGCCAACGTGATCACCACCGACTATTCGGATTGGGCCACCAATTGCCCCGAATACAAGGTGACTGCCGTGCAGATCACCCCGTCCAACGGCCCGACCGACTGGCAGGAGGAATACGAGGCACAGGCCGCGCGTTCGCGCCGGATCAAGGGGCATGAAGGTGCGATGGAGCCAGCCGAATGAGCGCGCATACCGCCGAAAAGCTCGTCTACATGGCCAACCAGATCGCGCGGAACGTGACGCACGAGCCGGACCCCGTTGCCATGATCGCCGATCACATCCACGCCTTCTGGTCGCCCCGGATGATAGCCGATGTGCTGGCTGTGCTGGATGGGCCGCAAGGCGCTGCGCTCGATCCCGTGGCGCGCGCGGCGCTTGACCGGCTCGCCGCGCATGCTGCCTGAAGCTGCCCGGCAGCATACATTCGCCGAACATTTCGCCGATGGCCGCGCGCCCGCCCCGCGCGAGCGGCTGCTGGCGATCGAGGCGCCCATCGCGGTCGAGATCAACGGCCTCGGCTATGCGGTGATGATGGCGACGCCATCGGATCTTGGCGACTACGCGCTCGGCTTCTGCCTTTCCGAACAGCTGATCGCCGCGCCCGAACAGCTTCTGTCCGCCGAGGCGAGCGAAGTCCCCGCTGGCGGCTGGATGCTGCGGATTCAGCTCGCCGCCGATGATGCCGCGCCGCTGATGGAGCGCGCCCGCCTGCGCCTGGCCGAGGGCAGCTGCGGCCTCTGCGGCATCGAAAGCCTCGAACAGGTCCTGCGCCCGCTGCCGCCGATTACGGCGCAAATCGAAGTCGATGACGCGGCGATCTTCCGCGCCGTCGCCGCGCTCCCCGATCTCCAGCCGCTCGGCAAAGCCACCCGCGCCGTCCACGCCGCCGCATTCTGCACCCCCGATGGCACCGTGCATCTGGTGCGCGAGGATGTCGGCCGCCACAACGCGCTCGACAAGCTGCTGGGCGCGATGGCGCAGACCGGGCTCAATGCAGGGCAAGGCTTCATCGTCCTCACCGCGCGGTGCAGCTTCGAGCTTGTGCAGAAGGCGGTGCTGGCAGGCTGCCCGCTGCTCGTCACGATCTCCGCCGCCTCGACGCTCGCCGCGCAGCAGGCCGCCGCCCACGGCCTGCGCCTCGTCTCGCTGGCGCGCGAGGACAGCTTTCTCAGCGACTAGGATTCCGGTTTACCCCCGGATGCTTTAGACATCCCCGGGTGACCACCGCGCCCGCCAGTACCCGCTTCACCGATCGCCCCGGCCTCAGCCGCCGCGCGCGTGCGTGGCTGATGCTGGCGGTCGCGCTGCTTCATGTCGCGCTCGGCTTCGCGATCTTCACCGGCCTTGCGGGCAGCGCGATCACGGCGATCCAGCAAGCGGCGACCGCAGCCTATTCGGTTCCGCTCGATCCGCCGCCACCCCCTCCGCCGCCCCCGGCCAGCCCGGTCCCAACGCCCCAGCCAGCCGGAGCCGAAGGTGCTGCTGCCAAGGCGGCCAAGCCCAAGCCCGTGGTCGCCGCGCCCGCGAAGATTCTCACCAAGGCGATGATCGCCGCCCCCGCCGCTTCCACCGGGGATGCAACGAAATCGGGTGCAACCAGCCTTGGCAGCGGCACCGGCGGCGGCACCGCGGGCTCCGGTACGGGCAGCGGCGGCAGCGGCGATGGCTGGGGCGCGGGCGCCAGCCGTGCGGTCAAGATTGCGGGCGAGATCACGGCCACGCGCGATTATCCGGCGCGAACCCGCAACCTGCGGCTGGGCAAGAGCGTCATCGTGGTGCTCACCGTGGGCACCGATGGCCGTGTCCACGGCTGCCGCATCCACCAGCCGAGCCCCGACGCGGAGGCCGATGCCATCACCTGCCGCCTGGCGACCGAACGCTTCCGCTTTCGCCCGGCAACCGACCGTGCCGGCAATCCGGTTTCGTCCGAATTCGGCTGGCAGCAGCGGTGGTTCGCGCCATAAGCGACCGTCAGAAGCCTCAAATGATCAACGCCGAGGCCACTTCCCGCGATCTGTTCACAATCTGGACGTATCAGACACGACATGATTGAATTTGGACCCTAACAGCATTGCCGTGACTTATACGTAGGCTATTGCCATAGACCGAGCTGCCGCCGAAGGTGGCTTTGTCCGGAGCCGCGAAACAGGAACCCGATGGACACTATCATTCCCGTTGTTCTGTGCGGCGGCAGCGGCACCCGCCTCTGGCCGCGTTCCCGCAAGACCTGCCCCAAGCCGTTCCTGCCGCTGGTCGGCGATACCACGCTGTTCGAGGCGACGGTGCTGCGCTGCCCGGCGGAGGCCGGATTCGGCGCGCCCATCGTGGTCACCGGCGCCGCGCATCTCGAGCATGTCGAGGCGCAGCTTCCCGATCCAGCGCGCAGCACGGTGATCGTCGAGCCTGAAGGCAAGAACACCGCCGCCGCGATTGCTCTTGCCGCCTTGCGCCTGCCCAAAGACGCGGTGATGCTGGTCTGCCCGAGCGATCACCACATCGGCGATGTGGCGGCCTTTCAGGCTGCCGCGCGGGAAGCGGCTGCCCTTGCGCGCGGCGGCTGGCTGGTCTCGTTCGGCATTGCTGCAACTGCGCCCGAAACCGGGTTTGGCTATCTGCGCCGCGGCGATGCGATTGAAGGCTCCGGCGGCTTTGCGGTTGCGCAGTTCGTCGAAAAGCCTGATCTGCAGCGCGCGATCGGTTTCCTGGCCGATGGCGGCTATGCGTGGAACGGCGGCATCTTCGCGTTCCGCGCGGGCACCTTCCTCGAGGAACTTGCCGCCCATCGCCCGGCGCTGGCTGCTGCGGTGCAGGCCGCCGTGGCGGAAGGCCGGGAGGATGGCACGCGCTTCTATCCCGATCCGGCCGCCTTCGCGCGAATCGAAGGCGAATCGGTCGATTACGCCGTCATGGAAAACACCGCCCGCGCCGCCATGGTCCCCGCTGCCATGGCATGGTCCGATATCGGCAACTGGCAGGCGCTGCATGAAGCGCTCGACCGCGATGACGAAGGCAATGCATCGCGCGGACGCGCCGAACTCGTCGATTGCACGAATGTCCTCGTGGAAAGCGATGGACCGCGCGTTTCGGTGATCGGTGCGCGCGATCTGATCGTCGTTGTCGACAAGGACGAAGTGCTCGTCTGCACGGCTGACGGCGCGCAGAAAGTCGGCAAGCTTTCAGGCGCGGTGAACCAATGAGCCTGCTTGCCGTGCGCACCGTGGAGAAGCCGTGGGGGCGCGATCAGCTGCCCGCCCCGTTCATGGCCCCATACGGCAAGCGTATCGGCGAGATCTGGTTCGAACCCATCGAGGAAGTCAGTTCGCTCCTCGTCAAATACATCTTCACGAGCGAGAAGCTCTCGGTCCAGGTCCACCCGGACGACGCGCAGGCGAAGGACCTGGGCGAGTACGATACGGGCAAGGAGGAATGCTGGCTGGTGATCGATGCCGAGCCGGGCGCCACCCTCGGCATCGGCTTTCACGAACCGATCGGGCCAGAGGCCATGCGCACCGCCGCGCTGGATGGCAGCATCGAGGACCTGCTGGTCTGGCACCCGGTGCAGGCGGGCGACTTCTTCTACATTCCGGCGGGCACCGTCCACGCCATCGGTGCCGGGGTCAGCCTGATCGAGATCCAGCAGAACTCCGATATCACCTACCGGCTCTATGACTATGGCCGCCCGCGCCCGCTCCATCTCGACAAGGGCATCGGCGTTGCCAAGGGCGAACCCTACGCAGCGGCCCTCCACCGCCATCTTGCGCCCACCGGGACGGTTGAGCTTGCCCGCGGGCCTTACTTCACCGCCCACCGCGTCGAAGGCGTGCCGGACGCCGCGCTACTGGCGGAATATTCCGGCCCCATGCTCGTGCTGCCACGCCGGGGCGAGGTGGAACTGGGCGGCCATCTGCTCCGTCCGGGCGAGTGCGCCGCCGCCGCTGCGGCCAGCGCCATCACCTTCACACCGGAAAGCCAGAGCATTCTCGTCCGTGCAGCCTGAACACCCCGGGATGATCGCACAGACCATCCAGCTCGCGCTGGCGCCGGTCTTCGTGCTCGTGGCCATCGGCAATATCATGAACATCCTCACCACGCGCCTTGCGCGCATGGTCGATCGTTCGCGCCACCTGCAGACGCTCCATCCCGGCACCCAGGGCAGCGAGCACGATGTGATCGTGGTCGAAATGCGCATCATCGACCAGCGGATCGCGCATATCGGTCATGCGCTGCTGTGTCTGGTGATCAGCGGTCTCGCCATCGGCACCACGGTCGCGGCGCTGTTCCTCAGCGAACTCGTCAATGCCGATCTGCGCGTGGTGACGGCGCTGACATTCGTCGCTGCCATCGCGCTGCTCATGTGCGCGCTGGTCCTGCTCCTGCTCGAAACCCGCCTCGCCGCCCGCGCGCTGCGCCTGCCGCCTGAATTGCTCGAACTCGAACGCGGCGATCTCTGAATCCCAGCTCACAAAATGGGGACTGTCCCCATTTAACGCAGCAGATGCCCCGTCCGGTCGCGCTTGGTATCAAGATAGCGCGCGTTGTGCGGATTGGCCGGCAACTGGTGCGCCACGCGCTCGCTCACCGTCACGCCCACGGCTTCCAGCGCCGCCACCTTGGCCGGGTTGTTGGTCAGTAGCCGCACCGCCCTCACGCCCAGCAGATCGAGCATCCGCGCCGCTACCGGGAAATCGCGCGCTTCGCTCGGCAGGCCCAGCCGCTCGTTCGCGTCCACGGTGTCGAAGCCCTGATCCTGCAATTCATACGCACGCAACTTGTTGATGAGGCCGATTCCGCGCCCTTCCTGCCGCAGATACAGGAGCAGCCCCCAGCCACCCGCATTGGCTTCCTCCGCCATGCGCGCCAGCGCCGCATCAAGCTGCGGCCCGCAATCGCACTTGAGGCTGCCGAGCACATCGCCCGTCAGGCATTCGCTGTGGAGCCGCACCAGCGGCACATGGTCCCCGCTTTGCGTGCCGATCACCAGCGCGACATGCTCGCGCAGATCGTCGCGCGCGCGGAAGGCGATAATCTCGGCATGCTCGCAGGCATCGACTGGCAGCCGTGCGCGCGCCTGGATGGTAAGCTCCATCGGATCCTTGAACGCGCCAAGATCGGCCGGCGTTACATGGGCCGAAGGCTCAACCCCGGTCGCGACCATGAACGCCGGCAGGATCCCCGCCAGCCGCGCCAGCTCCATCGCCGCAACTGCCGCCGTCTGCGCGGGGCAGGGGTCGGCGCGGAAAGGGCCGCGCATCGGCTCGGCCAGATCGAGTGCGGGATCGGCGAGTCGGCGCGCGGCGTGGAGCGAAAAGGGCTCCGCGCCGTGGATCATCACCGGCATATGCGGTTCCGCCGCATCGCGCTGGTTGGCAAGCTTCAGCGTGGCGGCGCGCGCGTGGGAAATCAGCAGCCGCGCGGCATAGAGCCCGGGCTGCACGAACGCAGTCTCCGCCGGCAGCAGATCGAGCGCCCCGTCCGGACCTTCTACCCGGATCGCCCAGCCATGGCGCAGCGCATCGAGCGCCAGCGCCACCGCACGCGGCTCTCCGCTCAAAGCGCGAACTCCGTCACCAGCGGGATATGGTCGGAAGGCTGATCCCAGCGCCGCGTCTCCTCGACGAAGCGGTGCGAGAGCGATTGCGCGGCAAGCTCCGGCGAGGCCCACATATGGTCGAGCCGCCGCCCCTGATCCTTTTCCCGCCAATAGGAACGGTAGGACCACCACGAATAGTTCCGCTCGGGCGCTGGGATATGTTTGCGCCCCAGGTCCACCCAGCCATGCGCATCGCCGAATGCGCCCAGCGCCGCCACTTCCTGCGGCGTGTGGCTGACGACCTTGAGCAGCGCCTTGTGATTGTAGACGTCGCAGTCCAGCGGGGCGATGTTGAAGTCCCCCACGATCAGCGTCGGCCGGTCAAGCGCATCGGCCCAGCGCGTCATCCGCTCAAGGAACGCCAGTTTCTGGCCGAACTTCGGGTTTGCTTCCGGATCGGGAATGTCCCCGCCCGCCGGGATATAGACGTTCTCGAGAATCAGGCCCTGGCCCGCGCCGAGCACCTCGACCCCCACATGCCGCGCCTCGCCATTGGCCTGCCAATCGTGCCGGTTCACCTCGCGGATCGGCAGGCGGCTTACGGTTGCGACACCGTGGTAGCCCTTCTGCCCATGCACCGCGCGGTAGGTGTAGCCCAGCCGCTCGAACATCTCGTGCGGGAACAGCGCCTCGGCGGTCTTGATCTCTTGCAGGCACAGCACATCGGGTGCCTGCTCGGTCAGAAACCGTTCGACCTGATCGATGCGCAGCCGCACCGAATTGATGTTCCAGGTGGCGACGGTGAGCGTGGGAGAAGCCATGGCCGCGCTTTACGGTCCTGAGGCGACAGCGGCAAGCGGATGGTCGTGCAATCGTCGCGCTAGCGGGGGGGGCCATGAGTCCGATTCCGGGGGAACCTGAACAACCGAACAAAAAAACCCTCGGACCGGGGGCGTGGTCCGAGGGTTCCTTGTGCGTTCGTCACGCTGTCATGACGGAAGGGGGATTGTGGACCGGGTAACAGGGGGGGCGAACCCGGTCGGATCCGTCTTGACCCCTTCTTTCTAGGACCCCGCCGCTTGCTGGCGGATGAACGGTGTTGTCAGGGAAGTCCCAAACTGGTCGCAAATTGTCGCGGGATCGCGATGGCCCTTCGGCACTGCGATGAACGGCCGACTATTTGCGGCCAGCGGTCCGCGGGTCGTTCCAGCGGAAGATGTTGGACGGAAGCGCGATGCCATAGCGCTGATTCGAAAGCCGCACGGTCGTCCGCCGGTTCTGCGAATCGAGCGCGATCCAGCTGTTGAGCTCCCACCCGCCGGGCGCGCCGGCCTTGCGCAGCATGATCATGGTGATCGAGCCATATTCTGGGTGGCGAGGATCGCGCACATCCATGCTGAGTACATCAGAATGACCGGTCGGGTTCAGCGTGGCAAAGCGCGCCACGTCCTTGTTCGGATCGAGCAGCGCGCCCAGCGGGCTGTTGCGGATCGGCCAGCGTTGCACCTGCCGCACTTCGTAGTCGATCAGCGTCAGCGCCGCGCCGTCAGAAACGATCAGCAGCGGCACGCCCGCCTGATACTGGAAACGAATCCTGCCGGGGCGCTGCATGGAAAGCACGCCGGTCAGGCGCTGGCCGTTGCGATCGGTTTGAACGAAATCGGCCTGCAGCGTCGTGATCGCGCGCAGGGCGGCGACCGCCTGCTCGATCTGCGGATTCGCCACGGGCGCCGCAGCAGGCGGCGCGGCAGCCACGGTCACGACAGGCGCCGCCAACGCAAACAGCGCGGCGGCGACAAAGGAACGGGGGGCGGAAAGCCGGCGGGCAAGGGAGAGGTTCATGGTCATCCCTATACCACTGCCGAAGGGCCATTGAACCCGGCGTGAACCCGATTTCGGGCCATGCGCCGGGCCATAAGCCGCTTACTTGATCTTGGCTTCCTTGAACTCGACATGCTTGCGCACAACCGGGTCATACTTGCGGAACACCATCTTCTCGGTGGTGTTGCGCGGGTTCTTCTTCGTGACATAGAAGAAGCCGGTGTCGGCGGTCGAGACCAGGCGGATCTTGACGGTAGTGGGCTTGGCCATGGCTTTATCCTGAACTTGCGCCAGAAACACGAAAGCGCGCATAAAAACGAATACGGCGGCGCGTTGCCACGCCGCCAGACAGGGGCCGGTCGTTGTGAGCGAATCGCGCAAAAGTCAAGCGTCGGGATAGGGCCTCAGAGGTTTGAGCACCCCGAAGTGCTCCTTCGCGCACGGTTCGGCCAGCGGCGGCAGCCCCGGAACCGTCTCCTCCACCTGCTTGATCGGCAGCCGGTCCAGCAGATCGCGCACCAACGTCAGCCGCCCCCGGCGCTGATCGTTGAAATCCACGAGGGTCCACGGCGCGTGCTTGGTGTGCGTCGCCTGCAGCATCGCTTCGCGCGCTTCGGTATAGGCCCGGTACTTGCCGCGCGCGGCTACGTCGATGGGCGAGATCTTCCAGCGCTTGGTGGGATCGTCGTGCCGCTCGGCCAGCCGCTCTTCCTGCTCCTCCTGATCGCAGGCGAGCCAGTACTTGAACAGCAGCAGCCCATCATCGACCAGCATCCGCTCGAACGTTGGCGCCGCGTCCAGAAAGGCCGCAACCTGCGGCTCGGTGGCAAAGCCCATGACCTTCTCGACCCCCGCCCGGTTGTACCAGCTGCGGTCGAACAGCACGATTTCGCCGCCCGCTGGCAGATGCGGCACATAGCGCTGGAAATACCACTGCGTCTTTTCCCGGTCGGTCGGTGATGGCAGGGCGACAGTGCGCACCTGCCGCGGGTTGAGCTTCTGCGAGATCGCGTTGATCGCGCCGGTCTTGCCCGCAGTATCGCGCCCTTCCAGGATCACGAGGATCCGCGCGCCGCATTGCCGCGCCCAGCCCGCCATCGCGGTGAGTTCGGCCTGCATCGCCTCGAGCGCTTCTTCGTAGTCCTTGCGGCCCAAATCGTCCTTGCTCACGGCAGTTCCTCTCGCTCTGAAAGGGCAGACTGTCGCACCCCCGCGGCTTTGGCAATCGCCGCCGATTGCGCGCGGTGAGCGCGTCTGTTAAAAGTTGCAACTGAAACCATGTCCGACCTTATCGAACTCGCAGCCGATTTCACCCGGCTCCCCGAACTGCCCGCCGGCCTCTTCACCGCGCCGCTGCAGCGTCCGCCGCATGTCGGCGAGGACTGGCTCGAGCCGCATCAGACCGACTATTCGGCGGACGAGCACCGCGTGTGGGACGATCTCTTCGCCCGCCAGATGCAGATCCTGCCCGGCCGTGCCGCGACTGCCTTCCTCAAGGGGCTCGACCGGCTCGATCTCGGCCGCGGCGGCGTGCCCGATTTCGCGCGGCTCTCGGCAGAGCTGGGCGCGCTCACCGGCTGGAGCGTCGTGCCGGTGCCGATGCTGATCCCCGATCACGTGTTCTTCTGGCACCTCGCCAACCGCCGCTTCCCGGCCGGCAACTTCATCCGCCCGCGCGAACGCTTCGACTATATCGAGGAGCCGGACGTCTTCCACGATGTGTTCGGCCATGTGCCGATGCTGACCGACCCGGTCTTTGCCGATTACATGCAGGAATACGGCCGCGCCGGGTGGAAGGCGATGCGCTACAACCGCTTGAAGGCGCTCGGCGCGCTTTACTGGTATACGGTCGAATTCGGCCTGATCATGGAAGCCGATGGCCTCAGGGCCTATGGCGCGGGCATCCTCTCCGGCCCGACCGAGGCGGTTTTCGCGCTCGAGGCGCAGTCACCCAACCGGATCATGCTCCATGTCGACCGGGTGATGCGCACCGACTACGCGATCGATGATCTCCAGCCGACCTACTTCGTGATCGAAAGCTTCGCCGATCTCTTTCGCCAGACCGTCGAGCGTGATTTCGACCGGCTCTATCGCGGGCTGGGCGCAGGCTTCACCTATGCCGGCAGCGCGGTGATCGATGTAGACGATGTGCTCCATCGCGGCACGCTTGAGTATCACCTGCGCGGAGGGCGGGGGAGCGGGGCTTTGCCGGTCTAGAACCTGCGGTGCAGGTGGGCTTGCGCTCAACTCTGGTCACTCACGTCCACTTTCGACTTGCTTCGGAGCTACCTTAGGTGCAGGTTCAACCTGACAAATACCGGCGATGTGTGGGAGGGCTTTATGCCGTTGAAGTGCAATAATACAGCAATGCTGATTAAGTTTGTTGAAGAAAAGCATCCTAAAGCTACAAAATCCCATCCATCGGGACTTCAAACAAAGTTTGATTTTCCATGTGGATTAGTGATGAACGTATTCAATACTGGCACTGTAAACTTTCAAGGTAAAAGCTTCGAGAACCATACTGCATCTGACTTAATAAACGTGATTGAAGCTATAAACCGGTAAAGCAGGGTGATATTGCAAGCCACCCGCGTGCAGCGCCGAAAAGTGACCCTTCCGCTTCCCACCAATTCGCGCCATTCACGCTTGTGACACTACGCCCTGAAACTTACACCCACAGCAACCAGGCCAACCCCGCGCCGCCCAGCACGATCCGGTAGACGGCAAACGGGGTGAAGCCGCGCTTGCTGACAAAGCCGATGAAGAACTTGATCACGATCAGCGAGACCACGAACGAGACCACCGAGCCGATCGCGATTTCCTTCATGCCCACCGGCCCCGCGCCTGCTGAAAGCTCGTGCCGGTGATCCCACAATTGCTTCACCGTCGCGCCCAGCATAGTCGGCACCGCAAGGAAGAAGCTGAATTCGGCGGCCGTCTTGCGGTTCTCGCCCATCACCAGCGCGCCCATGATCGTCGCGCCCGAGCGCGAGACGCCGGGGATCACCGCGATGCACTGCATCATGCCGATGCGGATCGCCTGCGCGAGCGGCATCTGGCCCACCGGACGGTAAGTCTGGTGCGAGACCAGCCGCTCCACCGCCACGATGGCAAAGCCGCCCAAGATCAGCGCGATGCAGACCACCACCGGGTTTTCCAGCAGCAGATCGATGCGCGATTTGAACAGCACGCCCACGATCGCGGCCGGAATGAACGCCGCGAGCACGTTGCGCACGAAGGCGATCGATTCGCGCGATCCGCGCAGCGCGCCCACCGCAACGTCCATGAAGGTGCGCCAATAGAGCACCACCACCGCCATCACCGCAGGCAGCTGGATCACAACGTTGAACACTTCCCATGTCTTCGCGTCATAGCCGAACAGCTCCGACGCAAGGATCAGGTGCCCGGTCGAGGAGACGGGGATGAACTCGGTAAGCCCCTCGACGATGCCGAGGAGGATGGCGGTGATGGTCGTATCCATGGCGGCAAGGGGTCGCCGCAGCGCAGCATTCTGTCAAGCCGCCACCACCTTAAAGTTCTGTCATCCGGTCGTTTTGCCGCTGCCCACCCCCGGCCCCTCCCGCAAGCGGGAGGGGGGAAGAATGGGCAACAGGCTCCCCTCCCGCTTGCGGGAGGGGCTGGGGGTGGGCCTGCAGCCCGGCGCAATCTCACCAGATCCGCACGCGGTCCTTGGGCGCGAGGTAGAGCTTCTCGCCCGGCTTCACCTTGAACGCCGCATACCAGGGATCGAAATTGCGCACGACCGCGTTGACCCGCGCCTCTGCCAGCGAGTGCGGATCGGTCTTGAGCTGCTGGCGCGCCAACTGCTCGCGTATCTTCTCGCGCCACGATTGCGCGTAGGAGAGGAAGAACCGTTGGTCGCCGGTCAGTCCGTCAATCAACGGGGCAGGCTTGCCGCCCAGCGAAAGCTTGTAGGCGGTATAGGCCATTGAAAGGCCGGCAAGGTCACCGATGTTTTCCCCCAGCGTCAGCCGACCGTTGTGGCAGGTCTTGCCGTCATCATAGGGGCAGACCTTGTCGTACTGCGCGGCAAGCTTGGCCCCCAGCGCGTCGAACGTCTTGCGGTCCGCCTTGGTCCACCAGTCCTTGAGTGCGCCGGTGCCATCATAGCGCGAACCCTCGTCGTCGAACCCGTGGCCGATCTCGTGGCCGATGGTCGCGCCCACCGCGCCATAGTTCACCGCCGGATCGGCGTTCGGATTGAAGTAGGGCGGCTGCAGAAAGGCAGCCGGGAACACGATCTCGTTCGCGGTCGGCTGGTAATAGGCGTTCACCGTCTGCGGCGTCATCAGCCACTTGGCCTTGTCGACGGGCTTCCCCAGCTCGTCCAGCATGTCCTGCCACGCCCAGCGCCCCGCCTCGATCGCGTTGGCCAGCGGCTGGCCCGGCTTGATGTCCATGCCGGCATAGGTCTTGAACTTGTCGGGATAGCCGATCTTCACCGTGAAGGCGTCCAGCTTGGCCAGCGCGGCCTTGCGCGTCGCCGGGCTCATCCACGCCAGGGTCTTGAGCTTGGAGGCCAACGCCGCCCGCAGGTTGCCGACGAGCGTGACCATCGCCGCCTTGCTCGAAGGCGGGAAGTGCTTCTCGACATAGGCCTTGCCGATCGCCTCGCCCATCTGGCCCTGCACCGCCGAAAGCGCGCGCTGCCAGCGCTGGCGGTCGCGCTCGCGGCCCTGCAGCGTCTTGCCGTAGAAGGCAAAGCGCGCATCATCGATGTCGCTCGGCAGCACGGCGGCATTGGTGATCAGGAAATGCGCCGCAGCCCAGGCCTGCAGGGTGCCGATATCTTCCTCGCCCAGCAGCTTGATCAGCGCGGGGAAGCCGCCGCCCAGCTTGCCGAGGTCCTCCTTGGTCAGGCCCAGCTTTGCCGCCTTGTCCGCGCTCGGCAGGATCTCGGCCACGAACACCGAATTGACCTTGCCCAGCCCCGAACCTTCGAGCAGCGACAGGACCGGGAACGCGCCGCCCATGGCCACCAGGTCATCGCGGGAGACGCGGTTGGTGGTCAGCAGCGGGTTTCGCTGCACCGCCTTGTCCCAGTCCACCACCGCGATCTTGCGTTCGAAGTCATAGACTTTCGCCGCCGTCCCGGCCGGATCGGCATAGCCTGCCTTGCCCAGCATGAAGGTCAGCAGATCGCGGTACTTGCCCTGCAACTCGCGGTTGCGCTCGTTGTCGACAAGGTAATAATCGCGGTCCGGCATGCCGAGCCCGCCCACCCCGGTATAGACCGCATTGGCGCCCGGCTTTTCGGCATCGATCTGCACCGAGAAACCGACTGGCGAAGGAAAGCCCGGCGCGGCAAACAGCGCGGCGAGGTCGGCGCGCGTCCTGGCGGCCTTGATCCGGTCGAAATAGGGCTGCGCGGGCGCCATGCCCGCAGCATTGATGGCGTTCTGATCAACGAACGCGCGGTAGCTGTCGGCAATGCGCTGGCCGTCGCTGCCGGGGGCCTGCGGCGTTGCGACAAGGTCTTCGACAATCTGCCTGACCGACTTTTCCGCTCCCAGCACCAGGGCCAATGCCACGCCGCTATAGGGATATTGCGGCGGGATCACCTCGCTGCGCTCCCACTTGCCGTTCACATAGGCGAAGAAGTCGTCACCCGGCTTCACGGCGGGGTCGATATCGGCAGGATTGACGCCCCAGCCGCCGAAGGTCGGGATGCGATAACCGTCGATTTCGGCGGAGGCTGCTGCCGTATCGGCATGGGCGGCGAGGGGTATGGCCAGCGCAAACAGCGAGGCAGCGGAGAGCGCGCCCTTGATGTGCTTCAACATGGCTCGGAGATTTCCAATCGATTGCGAATGTACCGTAACGGGACACTAGCCATCGCGCTGCGCTTGTCCAGCACCCACCAGTATTACCGATTTGCGGCTGATCAGGCCTCGGCGCCGTCGAACTGCAGCCGGGCGAGGCGGGCATAGAGCCCATCCTGCGCCGAAAGCGCCGTGTGGGTGCCCTGTTCGACGATGCGGCCCTTTTCCATCACGATAATGCGGTCTGCCGCGCGCACGGTGGCGAGCCGGTGCGCAATCACCAATGTGGTACGCGCCTTCATCAGCCGGTCGAGCGCGTCCTGCACCAGCCGCTCGCTCTCGGCGTCAAGCGCGCTGGTCGCTTCATCGAGCAGCAAGATCGGCGCATCGCGCAGCAGTGCGCGCGCAATCGCGATGCGCTGGCGCTGCCCGCCCGAAAGCCGCGCGCCATCTTCGCCCAGGAACGTATCGAGCCCCTGCGGCAGCTCCTTCAGGAACGCAGCCGCATTGGCGGCTTCAGCCGCTTCCCAGATCTGCGCGTCGCTTGCGGCCCAGTTGCCATAGCGCAGGTTGTCCCGCGCGGAGGCGGCAAACAGCACGCCTTCCTGCGGCACCAGCGCCATGCGCGCGCGCACTTCGGCGGGGTCCGCCTGCGGCAGTGGCACGCCGTCGATCCGCACGGTGCCGGCATGCGGATCGTAGAACCGCTCGGCCAGCAGGAAGAGCGTGGACTTGCCCGCGCCCGAAGGTCCGACGATCGCGACCGTCTCGCCCGGCTCCACCGCCAGCGAGAAGTCCTCCAGCGCGGCCACTTCTGGGCGGCTGGGATAGCGGAACGAGACGTTCTGGAAGGCGATCTGCCCGCGCGGCGGCTGCGGCAGATGCAGCGGCCGCGCCGGGGCGGTGATCTCGGGCTGTTCGAGCAGCAGTTCGTTGAGCCGCCCCGCCGCGCCCGCACCGCGCAGCAGGTCGCCATAGACTTCCGTGAGTGACCCGACCGCGCCCGCCACGATCCCGCCCGTCAGCACGAACGCGGCGATGGTGCCGCCGCTGATCGATCCACTCGCCACCGCAGTCGCGCCCTGCCACATCAGCGTGGCAATCCCGCCGAACACCAGGACGATCACGATCGCGGTCATGATCGAGCGGATCATGATGCGCCGCTTGGCGGCGCTGAAGGTGCGCTCCACCGCCTCGCCAAACCGGCCCGCCTCGCGCTTTTCCTGCCCGAAGGCCTGCACCACCTTCATCGCGCCGAGCACTTCGCTGATCTGCACGCCGATGTCCGCGACGCGGTCCTGGCTGGAGCGCGAAGCCTTGCGCAGCCTTGAGCCAAAGAACACGATCGGCCCGACGACGACCGGAATGCCCACCAGCAGCCCGGCGGTGAGCGCCGGGGCCAGCGTGAAGAGATAGGCGAGCCCGCCCAGCGCGGTGATCGAATTCCTGAGCGCGATGGAAACAGTGGTGCCCACCACCTGCTCGATGATCGCGGTGTCCGAGGTCATGCGTGAGGAGATTTCCTTCGGACTGTTCGTCTCGAAGAAACTCGGCGGCATGCGGAGAAGATTGCCCTGCACCTTGAGCCGGATGTCCGCCACCACGCGCTCGCCCAGCCACGAGACATAGTAGAAGCGCACCGCGGTGCCGAGGCCCAGAATCACCACCACCACCAGCAGCCAGCGGAACGAGCTGTTGATCGTCTCGGCATTGGCGCCCTTGCCGAAAGCCTTGTCGATGATCGACTTGAAGCTGGCCGGAATCGCGATGGTCGCGCCCGATGTGATCAGCAGCGCGGTGAGCGCAATGGCCAGTTCGCTGGGATAGGACGCGCCTTCGCGCAGCAGCATGCGCAGCGGGCTCAAGGTGCGCGCAGGCCGGGCGGCAGGTGCGGCTTCGGCGGCCGGAGCTTCGGGGCCGGTGTTCTCGGTTTTGGCGTCCATCGCACCCGCCCTAGCCCAAGCGGCGAGGGGCCGAAAGGGGGCAGCGGGGCATTCGCGTCCAGCTTGGGTCGATGGTGCGTTGCACAAGGCCGAGATGTGCGGCACACTGGGGCTAATCGGAGCAGCGTACGGCTCCGCAACAACAAAAAGGTGTTCGCAGTGCTCTACAAGGCTTACGAAATCCAGCGCTCCATGCTCAATGCTGGCAGCGCCATGGCATCGATGGGTGCCGAGATGCTGGCCGATCCGCGCAACCCGTGGGCGCCCTTTGGCGGCACGCAGATGATGGCCTCCGCGCTGGAGGTGTTCGCCCACGCCGCCGCGCCGCGGGGCAAGCCCACGTTCGGCCTCAAGGTCATCACCGTCGATGGCACGCCCCACGCGGTGAACGAGACGGTGGAGATCCAGCAGCCCTTCGGCAACTTGCGCAAGTTCACGCATGAAGGCCTCCCCGCCGATGCGCCGCGCCTGCTGATCGTCGCGCCGATGAGCGGCCACTACGCCACGCTGCTGCGCGGCACGGTGGAGCGCATGCTCGAACGCTCCGTCGTCTACATCACCGATTGGGCGGACGCGAAGTACGTGCCGATGGCCGAAGGACGCTTCGATCTCGACGAATACATCGACTACCTGATCGGCTATCTCGAGCACATCGGCCCCGGCACGCACATGATGGCGGTGTGCCAGCCCTCGGTCCCCGCGCTTGCCGCAACGGGTGTGATGGCGGTGCGCGAGAACCCGTGCCGCCCGGTCACGCTCACCATGATGGGCGGCCCGATCGACACGCGCGAGAGCCCGACTGCCGTCAACGATCACGCGGTCACCAAGCCCTACGTGTGGTTCAAGCACAACGTGATCACCACCGTCCCGGCCAACTATCCCGGCGCCGGCCGGCAGGTCTATCCGGGCTTCGTCCAGCTCGCGAGCTTCATGTCGATGAACCTCGGCAGCCACATGATGAGCCACTATGGCCTGTTCAAGCACCTCATCCAGGGTGACGGCGAGAGCGCGGACGCGGCCAAGGCGTTCTATGACGAGTACCGCGCGGTGTGCGACATGACCGCCGAGTTCTACCTCCAGACCGTCGACGTCGTGTTCCAGACCCACGCGCTGCCCAAGGGTGAACTGGTGCACCGCGGCATCCGCGTCGATCTCGCCGCGATTCGCGATACCGCGATCCTGTGCATCGAGGGTGAGCGCGACGATATCTCGGGCATCGGCCAGACCAAGGCCGCGCTCAAGGTCACGCCGAACCTTCCGGAAAAGCTCAAGAAGTATCACCTCGCGCCAGAAGTCGGCCACTACGGCATCTTCAACGGCTCGCGCTGGCGCACCTCGATCGCCCCGGTGGTCGAAGGCTGGATCCGCAGCAACAGCGCCGCGCGCAAGCTGAGCGTGGTGGCCTGATCCGCCGCCCCGCTGCCCGGGCGGCGGGGCGGATCACCGGCCGCTTGTAGCCGGAAACCGCGCCGGTTCTGTACTGAAACGGCACGCATGGGCTGAGCAGACCCCTGTCCGGGGCGGATTCGCGCGTCCGAAACAAAGTGCAACGGTCCGGAAAAGCAGGTGCTGCATTTGTCTGGCACCTGCTCATCCATGGAAATGGTATCTCATCACGTCCAAGGCGACGATCCGCCGGGTCCTGATTCCGGCGGCGATGGCAGCGCCCGGTCGCAGGGCGCAGCTCCTTTGCCGCGCGTCAGCGTCGTGCTGCCGGTCCACAACGGCGCCGCCTATCTCGATGCCGCGATCGGTTCGATCCTCGGCCAGACCTTCCGCGATTTCGAACTGATCTGCGTCGACGACGGCTCCACCGACGAAACGCCGAGCATCCTCAGGCGTCATGCGCAGGCGGATGGCCGGGTTCGGATCATCACCAACCGCCCCAACAAGGGCCTGCCCGGCGCGCTCAACACCGGCTTCGCGGCGGCGCGCGGGATGCTCCATACGTGGACATCGGACGACAACATTGCCCGGCCGCACATGCTGGCGCGGCTGGTGGCGGCGCTTGATGCCGATCCCGGAGTCGCAATCGCCTATGCCGATTTCAGCGTGATCGACGCGAACGGCGCGGTGATCGGCTGCCAGAAGATGGGGCCCGCCTCCGATCTTCTGCTCGGCAATCGCATCGGCGCAGCCTTCCTCTACCGCGCCGAAGTCACCAAGGCGCTTTCAGGGTATGACGAGGCGCTGTTCGGCGTCGAGGACTACGACTTCTGGCTACGCGCCTCGCGCCGCTTCTACTTCGTGAAGCTCGACGAGGATCTCTATCTCTACCGCCGCCACGAGGCGAGCCTGACGGGTCGCCGCGCGCTGCGCATCCACCGGCTGGGCTCGCAGGTCATGCGCCGCGAATTGGCGCGGGTGCCCAGTCGGACATTGCGCGCGCGGGCGCTCGTCGAACATGGCCTTGCAAGCCGCCTCGATCCGCGGCTCGACATGCTGGTGCGCGGGTTGATCCTGTCACCGGGGCTGGCCAGGGGCAGGATCACGGCGATCCTGCGCCACTGTGCCCATCACCTCGTCCGGGCGTTTACACGAAGAACTGGGTAATCCACTCGCAGATCAGCGCGGGCTTGGGCTCGCCCTCGATCTCGACGGTGATTTCCATGGTCTGCTGCCACTGGCCGGGGCGCTTTTCGTCCAGCTCCAGCAGCTTGAACACGCCGCGCACGCGCTTGCCAGAGCGGACGGGAGCAAGGAACCGCGTCTTGTTGCCGCCGTAGTTGACGCCCATTTTCACGCCTTCGGGGCGCGGGCAATCGCTTTCCATCGTCAGCAGCGGGATCAGCGAGAGGGTGAGGAATCCGTGCGCGATCGTCCCGCCAAACGGCGTCAGCTTGGCCTTCTCCGCGTCGATGTGGATGAACTGGAAGTCGCCGGTCGCCTCGGCGAACTGGTTGATCCGCTCCTGCGTCACTTCGACCCATGCCGAGGTGCCCACCACCTCGCCGACCAGCTCCTTGATTGCGCCCGGTGCCATCGTCTTCATTGCATCGTCTCCCGCTGCGAGAATTGTCTGTCGCCTTCCCATGGCGGCAAGTGGCGGACCGTTCAACAATCTCGTTGCGTGAGGGTACTTGCGGCGGCCTCTTGCCGGACGCGTTCAGCGGGAAAGGGCGGTGCTCCGGTTCAGGCGGGGTTGCAGCGCATTGAGCGCGCGCTGCGCGGGCAACTCAACCCATGCGTGCGAGAGGCCCGAGACCACGACGAGCAAGCCGATGAACACAGCGAGCTTCCAGACATTGAGCTGCAGGTCCGCGCCGACAAAGGCCAGCTTGAACACGATGAACAGGCCGAAGTGGCACAAGTACGTCGAATAGCTCACCTCGCCCAGCCAGTGCACCGGGCCGCTGGCGAGCCGGCGCGCGATGCGGCCATCCGCCAGTGCCATCGCCAGCAGCACCAGCAGCAGCGCAAGCGGCACCCACGCCGTCTCGGGCAGGGCAAACCACAGCCCGGCACCGCAAGTGGCTGCAGCAGCGCCGCCGCAGGCATGGCCGATGCGCTGCGCTGAAGGCAGGGCGCGCCAGTGCAGCCAGAGCCGAGCGGCCAGAGTCCCGGCGGTGAACTCGATCAGGCAGCGCGCGAGGCCAAGCGAAGTGATGGCATCGCCAAGGCTGGAATGGCCCAGCGCGGCAAACAGCGCGAAAAGCCCCATCAGCAGCAGGCCGAGCCCGGCCACCAGCCCCGTTGGCCCCCATGCGCGGCGGCCCATCACGGCCAGCAGCGGGAACAGCAGGTAGGCCGCCATTTCCGTGCTGATCGACCAGGCCGGGTGGTTCCACGCCAGCGCGCCGGTGAAGCCCCAGTTCTGGATCAGCACCACGTGAAGCGGCAGTTCGCCGAAGGGATAGCCCGCATGATCGCGCCCGGTGATCGTCAGCAGGATGGCCAGCATGACAAAGCCTGAGAGCACCACCGCATGCAGCGGCCAGATCCGCGCGATGCGGCGCCACCAGAAGGTGCCGATCTCTGTCGGCGCGAACCGGGCCAGTCGCGGGCCGTAGGTCAGCCAAAGCACGAACCCGGAAAGCATGAAAAACAGATCGACCGCGAGGTACCCCTTGGCGAGGACCGCGATCACCGGGGCGGGCAGGATGGCGGCAAGCGAGAGGCGAATATGGTAGAACACGACCAGCCACGCCGCGAGCCCGCGCAGGCCGGTCAGCGCTTCGAGCCGCAGCGGCTGCGCCGTCATCGTGCGAGGCTCCCGGGCAGGGGCGGCCCGCTCGCGGGTTCGCTGCCATCTGCCGCCACGCTCTTCTTGCGCTGCTGCCACTGCGACGGGGGTGCCAGACGGCGCGCCACCTGCATGGCAAGCGCGATCTGGAGGCCGATCAGCATGAAGATGAAGGGCTGGAACGCGATGCCCACGAACAGGGCGCCGAACAGGTAGATGCAATGTCCCGATTGTAGCGCCAGCGCCAGCGAGCGGTCCGCCTGGCTGACCACATCGGTCTTGCGGCGCAGCCGGCGCTGGATCAGCTCAAGCTGGAACAGGCCGGAGACATGCAGCAGCAGCCACATGGCAAGGCCGGGATAGCCCTGTTCGCCCAGCATCTCGAAATAGCCCGAATGATAGGCGCGCGCCTTTTCCTCGATCCGCTGCGTCTCGATCGCGGTGTTGTTGTCGCCGGCGTTCTCGGCCTTGATCGTGTCATAGCTGACCCGGTTCTGGCGGAATGCATCGAAGCCGCCGCCGAACGGGCGTGTCTTCACGAAGTCCAGCGTCCACATCCACACCGCCATGCGCGTCGAGGCGGACTGGTCCGACTTGTGGTTCTCGATCGTGTTCATCCGGTCGAGATAGCTTTGTGGCAGGAACGGTACCGCCACGCAGGCGAGCCCCGCGATGACCCCGATGTAGAGCAGCGGCCGCTTCACCGAACGGAGCGAGAGCCCGATGAGTATGACCAGGCAGATCAGGCCGGTGCGGGTCTGCGTGCCGATCGGAATCAGGCAGCATGCGAAGCCCAGCGCCAGCGCGAACAGCGTGACGAGTTTGCCGGGCGGAAAGATCGTGCCGAACCGCGCCAGCCAGACGATCAGGGGGATCGTGGCGACCGCCACCATCGACAGCGTGCTGCCTTCGTAGATGCCGGTGTTGTCGTTCACCAGCAGCCTGAGCTCGCCATAGCCGCCCCCGCCGGACGCGATCGTCTTGATCCCGCCGCCGATCACGATGCAGCCGAGCGAGAGCACCATGACCAGCACCAGCGCTTCGATCCGCAGCCGCGTGCGCACGGTCAGCGGGAGGAACAGGGCAAAGACGAGCGCCTTCCACACCCAGCTCCACTTTTCGAGCGCTTCTTCGGGGAAATCGGCGCTGCGAGTGGTCAGCCCGCAATAGATCAGCAGCATCAGCAGCAGGAACTGGCGCGGCGAGAAGCGTATCCCGGTCTTGTCGTCCGCCACTGCCCAGGCGGTCACCGCGCCGATGAAGGCGATCAGGCTGATGGGGATCGATTGGAGGAAGCCCCAGCTGACCTTCTGCGGCGCGAGGATATCGATATAGGCGTAGGCCAGCACGAACAGGAACGGCCGCCGGATCCCGGCAGCGAAAAACGCGGTCACGAAGGCGGTGAGGAAGAGATTAAGCACCGGGGGTGCCGTCCCCGCGCAGTGGCGCCTTCGTCTTGCGCTGCAGCGGCCCGCGCCGGAAACCGGGCAAGGTCGGTTCCTGATCGAGATCGTCGCGGTGCAGCAGGCGCCAGACGGCAATCGCCATCAGCACATGCGGCAAGACCACGGTGAAGATATCGATCATGCGGCCATGCCCAGGCTTAACATCCGGCCCCTGATCGAACCGTCTGATCCTGCTGTTTAGGCAAACTCGGTTGACGCGGCGTTAAGTCCTGCCGTGCCATGGCAATCAGCATGACCCGGGTCCTGCATATCCTCGATCATTCGCTTCCGCTGCAGAGCGGCTACACCTTCCGCACCCGCGCGATCCTGAAAGCGCAGGAAGGGCTGGGACACGAAGTGCGCGGACTGACCGGCCAGCGCCATACCGCCGCGCTGACGGGCGAGGAGCCCGAGACGCATGACGCGCTGCAGTTCTATCGCACCCCCGGCACGCCGTCCGGTCCGCGGTCCCGTCTTCCGGGCCTCAGCGAATGGCAGGAAATCGGCGCGCTCGCCCAGCGCATCGAGGGCGTCGCCCGCGAATGGCGTCCCGATATACTCCACGCCCATTCGCCCGCGCTCGGCGGGCTCGCCGCCGTGCGCGCCGGTCGCCGGCTCGGCCTCCCCGTCGTCTACGAAATCCGCGCCTTCTGGGAAGACGCGGCGGTCGGCAACGGCACGGGCAGCGAAGGCTCGCTGCGCTACCGGCTGACCCGCGCGCTCGAAGACCGCGTGGTGCGCGGCGCGAATGCCGTTGTCACGATCTGCGAGGGCCTGCGCAGCGATCTCGTCACGCGCGGGGTTCCGGCTTCCAAGATCACGATCATGCCCAATGGCGTGGACCTTGCGCTGTTCGGCCAGCCGCTGGAGCGCGATGCCGCGTTTGCCCGCAGCCTCGGGCTGGGGGAGGGGCCGGTGATCGGCTTCCTCGGCAGCTTCTATCCCTATGAAGGGCTCGACGATCTCATCGCCGCGATGCCGATGATCCTCGCGCGCCAGAGCGATGCCCGCCTGCTGCTCGTCGGCGGCGGCCCGGCAGAAGCGGCCTTGCGCGCCCAGGCTGCTGCTTCGCCGGCTGCGCACGCGATCCACTTCATCGGCCGCGTGCCGCACCACGAAGTGGACCGGTACTACGCGCTCGTCGATGTCGTCTGCTATCCGCGCAAGGCGATGCGACTCACCGATCTCGTCACGCCGCTGAAACCGCTGGAGGCCATGGCCCAAGGCAAGCTCGTGGCGGCAAGCGCTGTCGGCGGCCACCGCGAACTGATCGAGGACGGGATGACCGGCACCTTGTTCCCGCCCGATGATCCTGCCGGCCTTGCTGCCGCGATGGCCGCGCTGCTGGGTGATCGCGGGATGTGGGATGCCCGCCGCACGGTCGCCCGCGCCTTCGTCGAACGCGCGCATGACTGGTCCGTCAATGCGGCGCGTTATGATTCTGTTTACCAAACCCTGTTAACCCGAAAGCAAGCAATCTCCGGCGCTGCGGCCTGATCCAGGGACGCGCTTTTCCGGGGGTACCATTCGACCGGGATCTGAAACGCGCCATGAGTACGTTCCGCCAGAAAGTTCAGGCCACGACGAACTGGGTGAAGCCCGATCCGCAGGATCTGGACGAGGCACCGCGCCGCGCCCGCCGCGCGGGCAAGCGCAAGCGTTCCAGCGCGCCGGTCACCGCTCATCGCCTGTTCCCCGCCCTTGCTGCCGTGTGGTTCGCGGCGCTGCTGGGCCTCGGCAGTCTCGCCATTCCCGGCAGTCTGCTGGGGGCAATCGTGGTCAAGACCGGGCTGCCGGCGCTCGTGCCCGCCGCCGCCCCGCCGCTGGGCTTTACCGCGCATCTGCTGGTCGCCTTCGCGCTTGCCATGTTCGGCGCCGCGCTTGGCCTCGCCCTTGGGCTTCGCCTGCGCCCGGCGGGATCCACCGAAGCCCGCAGCGCCGAAACGATTGTCCCGGTCGCGCAGCCTGAGGCGGACAACGTCTACAAGGTCCGCGCCCGCGATGCGCACCCCGATGCGCCGCCGCGCCGTCCGCTGGTGCTGACCGAAGCCTTTGCCGAACCGCTCGTCGAAGCTGCCGCCGAACCGGAGCCGGAACTGGCCGAGCCGCTGCTGCGCCGAAAGCGCAGCCTTCCGGACAGCGAGCCGGTGCGCGATGCAGGCCCGTGGCTTCCCGAATTCACCCCCGGCGGCATCGGCGCCATCCGCCCGCTCGATCTAGCCGCGCTCGATCTCAGCGATCCGGACATCGCCGAAGCAGAAATCGCCGAAGCAGAAATCGCCGAGCTTCCGGCCCAGCCTGTACCCGCCGCCGAACCGGCGCCTGCCCCCGAAGCAGCCGCAATCCCCGCCGCGCCCGCGCTGATTGCCGCGACCCCGCAGCTCCCCGCCGGCTTCGCCGCCGCACTGCCTGATGTTTCGGACGGAAAGTGGTCGCCCGTCGCCGGAGCGCCGCTCGAAAGCCTTGGCCTCGTCCAGTTGATCGAACGCCTCGCCCTCGCCATCGCCGCGCAGAAAGCTGCCAATGAAGCAGTGATCAAGGCCGATGACGCTGCCGAGGCCGCTGCTGCCGCTTCAGCGGTCGAATCTGCACCGCGCGCCGCCAAGGAAGTACCCGTCCAGCCCGTATCCGTGCCCGGTCCCTTCTCACGCCCGCATATCGCAAGTGTCGCTGGCGCTGAAGAAGCGCCCGCATTCGGCTCCGCCCGCGAGGGCATTCTGCGCCGCCTCGGTGCGCTTGCTGCCGGCGATTCGACCAGCGGCGAGGCTGATGCGGCCCCTGCACCGCGGCAGTTCACGCGTCCCGTGTCAGTCGCTGCGCCGGTTGAAGCTGTCGTCCCGCTCCGGCTGGCCGAGCCCGCCGCCCCGGCCCCTACAGCGGCGGCCGCAGCCCTTGCGTCGCAACCCGATGCCGATGCTGCCCTGCGCTCTGCGCTGGCCACGCTCCAGCGCATGACTGCCCGCGGCTGACGCTACGGCAAGGCCGATGGCAGCACCCGGTCAAAGCCGGGTTCTGCCATGCATCCGTATTTCCGGGCGGATCGTCGCCGGACCCTTCGGGCAATTCGCGCAGCGCAGTTGCAAAATAACATTCCTGCAGTCATGGGGGGATTCCGCGCAACTTTCGTTGTCCTCAGGACAGCGTGATTCGCGCTGGGCGTATCAACCGACGTCATTTGACCGAGTGCAGGGCGATTTAAGTGATGGGTTTTCCGCAGGTTCAGGGCCTTTACGATCCGCGTAACGAACACGACGCATGCGGCGTCGGCTTCGTCGCGCATATCAAAGGCATCAAAAGCCACGGAATTATCGAGCAAGCGCTTGAAATCCTGCGCAATCTCGATCACCGCGGCGCGGTTGGTGCCGATCCGCTGCTGGGCGATGGCGCGGGTATCCTGATCCAGATCCCCGATGCGCTGCTGCGCCGCTGGGCGGAAGGCGAAGGCAAGGACCTTCCCGCGCCCGGTGACTATGCCGTCGCGATGTGCTTCCTGCCCCAGGACGAGCCTGCGCGCGACTTCGTGATCGAGGTGTTCGAGCGGTTCATCGCCAAGGAAGGCCAGCACCTCGTCGGCTGGCGCGATGTGCCCACCACGCTCGATGGCCTCGGCAAGACCGTGATCGAACAGATGCCAGTGATGCGCCAGTGCATCATCCGCCGCGGTGAGAACTGCCCCGATCAGGACGCGTTCGAGCGCAAGCTGCTCGCCATCCGCAAGCAGACGCAGAACCCGCTCGCCGCCATGGCCGAAAAGCATGGGCTGCCGGGCGTGACTCAGCTCTACATGCCCAGCTTCTCGTCGCGCACCGTGGTCTACAAGGGCCTGCTGCTCGCCGATCAGGTCGGCTCGTTCTACGATGATCTGCGCGATCCGCTTTGCGTCTCGGCGCTCGGCCTCGTCCACCAGCGCTTCTCGACCAACACCTTCCCCAGCTGGAAGCTGGCGCACCCCTACCGGTTCATCGCCCACAACGGCGAGATCAACACCGTGCGCGGCAACGTCAACTGGATGAACGCGCGCCGCCGCACCATGGAGTCGGAGCTGCTCGGCCCCGATCTCGACAAGATGTGGCCGCTCATCCCGCATGGCCAGTCAGACACCGCCAGCCTCGACAACGCGCTCGAACTGCTGCTCGTGGGCGGCTACAGCCTCGCCCACGCGGTGATGATGCTGATCCCGGAGGCCTGGGCCGGCAATCCGCTGATGGATGCCAAGCGCCGTGCCTTCTATGAATACCACGCCGCACTGATGGAGCCGTGGGACGGCCCCGCCGCCGTCGCCTTCACCGATGGCCGCCAGATCGGCGCTACGCTTGATCGCAACGGTCTGCGCCCCGCGCGTTTCTCGATCACGCGCGATGATCTCGTCTGCATGGCCTCCGAAAGCGGCGTGCTGCCGTTCCGTGAGGAAGACATCGTGCGCAAGTGGCGGCTCCAGCCCGGTCGCATGCTGCTGATCGACCTCGAAGAAGGCCGCATCATCGAGGACGAGGAAATCAAGGCCCGCCTCGCCAGCGACGAACCCTATGAGGAGTGGCTTGCCGCCGCGCAGTACAAGCTCAAGGAGCTCGCCGTGGTCGAGCCCGAGGAAGGCGAACTGCCCGAGCCGACCTCGTCCTTGTTGGACCGCCAGCAGGCGTTCGGCTACACGCAGGAAGACATTTCCCGGTTCCTCGAACCGATGGCGACGACCGGCGATGATCCGCTGGGCTCGATGGGCACCGATACGCCCATCGCCGTCCTCTCGGACCGTTCGCGCCTGCTGTTCGATTACTTCAAGCAGAACTTCGCGCAGGTCACCAACCCGCCGATCGATCCGATCCGCGAGGAACTGGTCATGAGCCTTGTCTCGATGATCGGCCCGCGCCCGAACCTGCTCGGCCACGATGCCGGCACGCACAAGCGTCTGGAAGTCGATCAGCCGATCCTCACCAACGCCGATATTGCCAAGATCCGCTCGGTCGAAGCCGCACTCGACGGCGCCTTCCGCACCGAGACGATCGACACGACCTGGGACGCCAGGACCGGCGCCGCCGGCCTCGAAATGGCGATCAAGGAAATGTGCTGGGCCGCCACCGAAGCGGTGCTGGCAGACAAGAACATCCTCATCCTGTCCGACCGCGCGCAGGATGCGGGGCGCATCGCGATGCCCGCGCTGCTCGCCACCGCCGCCGTCCACCACCACCTCGTCCGCCAGGGCCTGCGCATGCAGACCGGCCTCGTCGTGGAAACCGGCGAAGCGCGCGAAGTACACCACTTCTGCGTGCTGGCGGGCTATGGCGCTGAAGCGATCAACCCCTATCTCGCGTTCGAGACGCTGGAATCGATTCGCGTTTCCCGCGAACTGCCGCTCTCGGCTTACGAGGTCGAAAAGAACTACATCAAGGCCATCGACAAGGGCATCCTCAAGGTCATGTCCAAGATGGGCATCTCGACCTACCAGTCCTATTGCGGCGCGCAGATCTTCGATGCGGTCGGCCTCAGCTCGGCCTTCATCGACAAGTACTTCACTGGCACCGCCACGATGATCGAAGGCGTGGGCCTCACCGAAATCGCCGAAGAGACGGTGCGCCGCCACGCGGTCGCCTATGGTGACAGCCCGGTCTACCGCAAGATGCTCGATGTCGGCGGCATGTACCAGCTGCGCCTGCGCGGCGAGGAACACGCGTGGACGGCGGAAAACGTCGCCGCCCTCCAGCACGCTGTGCGCGCCAATGTGCCCGAAAAGTACCGCGATTTCGCGCAGTCGATCAACGATCAGTCCGCCCGCATGCTCACAATTCGCGGCCTGCTCGATTTCAAGCCCGCGAACGATCCCGTGCCGCTGGAAGAGGTCGAATCCGCGAGCGATATCGTCAAGCGCTTCGCCACCGGCGCGATGTCGTTCGGCTCGATCAGCCGCGAGGCGCACACCACGCTGGCCGTCGCGATGAACCGCATCGGCGGCAAGTCCAACACCGGTGAAGGCGGCGAGGAGCCGGATCGCTTCGTCCCGCTGCCCAATGGCGATTCGATGCGCTCGGCGATCAAGCAGGTCGCCTCGGGCCGCTTCGGCGTCACCACCGAATACCTCGTCAATGCCGACGATATCCAGATCAAGATGGCCCAGGGCGCCAAGCCCGGCGAAGGCGGCCAGCTGCCGGGTGACAAGGTCGACAAGGTGATCGGCAAGACCCGCCACTCAACGCCCGGTGTCGGCCTGATCTCGCCGCCGCCGCACCACGATATCTATTCGATCGAGGATCTCGCCCAGCTGATCCACGACCTCAAGAACGTGAACGGCAAGGCGCGCGTCTCGGTCAAGCTCGTCTCCGAAGTCGGGGTCGGCACGGTCGCGGCGGGTGTCTCGAAGTGCAAGGCGGACCACGTCACCATCTCGGGCTACGAAGGCGGCACCGGCGCTTCGCCGCTCACTTCGCTGACGCACGCGGGCAGCCCGTGGGAAATCGGCCTTGCTGAAACCCAGCAGACCCTGCTGCTCAACAACCTGCGCAGCCGCATCGCGGTGCAGGCCGATGGCGGCCTGCGTACCGGGCGCGACGTTGCGGTCGCCGCGCTCCTCGGCGCGGACGAGTTCGGCTTTGCCACCGCCCCGCTCATCGCGGCCGGCTGCATCATGATGCGCAAATGCCACCTCAACACCTGCCCGGTCGGCGTCGCGACGCAGGACCCGGTGCTGCGCGCGCGCTTCACCGGCCAGCCCGAGCATGTGATCAACTACTTCTTCTTCGTCGCGGAAGAGCTGCGCGCCATCATGGCCGAACTCGGCTTCCGCACCGTCGGCGAAATGGTGGGCCGCGTCGATTGCCTCGATACCCGCGCCGCGATCACGCACTGGAAGGCGCGCGGCATCGATCTGTCGCGCCTCCTCCACCGCGTCGAACCCGCAGCCGGCACCACGCTCGGCTGGAGCGGCACGCAGGACCACGGTCTCGACGCCGCGCTCGACAACACGCTGATCGCCGCCGCTCAGCCCGCGCTGGAACGCGGCGAGGCGGTGCGCATCGAAAGCAAGGTGCGCAACGTCAACCGCACCGTCGGCGCCATGCTCTCGGGCGAAGTGGCCAAGCGCCACGGCCATCGCGGCCTGCCCTCCGGCACGATCCATGTCACGCTCTCCGGGGTTGCGGGTCAGTCGTTCGGCGCGTTCCTCGCCCACGGCGTCACGCTCGATCTCACCGGCGATGCCAACGACTATGTCGGCAAGGGCCTCTCCGGCGGCCGCGTCATCGTCCGCCCGCCTTCGCATGTGGACCGCGCCGCGAACGAGAACATCATCGTCGGCAACACTGTGCTCTACGGCGCCATCGCGGGTGAGGCCTACTTCAACGGCGTCGCCGGTGAACGCTTCGCGGTGCGCAATTCGGGCGCCGTCGCGGTGGTCGAAGGCACCGGCGATCATGGCTGCGAATACATGACCGGCGGTGTGGTCGTCGTGCTCGGCAACACGGGGCGCAACTTCGCCGCGGGCATGTCGGGCGGTGTCGCCTATGTCTATGATCCGGAAGGCCGTTTCGCCCCGCTGTGCAATCCGGCAATGGTCGATCTCACCCCCGTCTCGGCCGAGCGCGACGAGGATGAAGGCACCGGCAGGCCCCAGCAACGCGGCGTGGACGTCACCGACTTCGGCATGGGCGATATGCTCCGCCACGATGCAGAACGCCTGCGCATTCTCGTCGAGCGCCACCACCTCCACACCGGCAGCAAGCACGCCCGCGCGCTGCTTGATAACTGGGCGGAGGCGCTGCCGCACTTCGTCAAGGTCATGCCGCGCGACTATGCCCGCGCGCTGCGCCAGCTCGAAGCCGAGCGCGCCGCAGCCGCCAGCGTCGCCGCAGAATAAGTCAAGGTATCAAGAACATGGGCAAGGCAACCGGCTTCCTCGAAATCGATCGCAAGGATCGTTCCTACGACGCACCGCAGGAGCGTCTGAAGCACTACCGCGAGTTCGTCATCCCGCATGACGACAGCACGCTCAAGGGCCAGGCGGCGCGCTGCATGAACTGCGGCATTCCGTATTGTCACAACGGCTGCCCGGTGAACAATCAGATCCCGGACTGGAACCACCTCGTCTACGAGAACGACTGGCGCACCGCGCTCGACAATCTCCACTCGACCAACAACTTCCCGGAGTTCACCGGCCGCATCTGCCCCGCCCCGTGCGAGGCCGCCTGCACGCTCAACCTCGTCGACCAGCCCGTCACCATCAAGTCGATCGAATGCTCGATCGTCGACAAGGGCTGGAAGGAAGGCTGGATCGAACCGCAGGTGCCCGCGCACAAGACGGGCAAGACTGTCGCCGTCGTCGGCTCCGGCCCCGCAGGCCTTGCCTGCGCGCAGCAGCTCGCGCGCGCCGGGCACTCGGTCACCGTGTTCGAAAAGTCTGACCGCGTCGGCGGCCTGCTCCGCTACGGCATCCCCGATTTCAAGCTCGAAAAGCACCTCATCAACCGCCGCCTTGTGCAGATGATGGCCGAAGGCGTCGAGTTCCGCACCTCGGTCGAAGTCGGCGTCACCGTCTCGGTCGCCAGCCTGCTCGAAAACTTCGACAAGGTCGTCCTCGCCGGCGGCGCCGAAGATCCGCGCCCCATCGGCATCCCCGGCTTCGAACTCCCCGGCGTGCGCTACGCCATGGAATTCCTCACCCAGCAGAACAAGCGCGTCGCCGGAGACGATGAAATCCGCGCCGCCCCGCGCGGCTCGCTCCTCGCCACCGGCAAGCACGTCGTCGTGATCGGCGGCGGCGATACCGGCTCGGACTGTGTCGGCACCTCGAACCGCCAGGGCGCGCTCTCGGTCACCCAGCTCGAAATCATGCCGCGGCCGCCCGAGAAAGAGGACAAGGCGCTGACCTGGCCCAACTGGCCGCTCAAGCTGCGCACTTCCTCCAGCCACGAAGAAGGCGTCGAACGCGAATTCGCCGTCCTCACCAAGCGCGTGCTCGGTGAAAACGACGTCTCCGGCCTCGAATGCGTCCGCGTTGAATGGAAGAACGGCAAGATGGAAGAAGTGCCCGATAGCACCTTCGTCATCCCCGCCGATCTCATCTTCCTCGCCATGGGCTTCACCGGCCCGCGCAAGCAGGGCCTGCTCGAACAGTCCGGCGTCAAACTCGATGCGCGCGGCAACGTGAAGGCCAACACCGCCGACTACCACACCAGCCACGAACGCATCTTCACCTGCGGTGATATGCGCCGCGGCCAGAGCCTCGTCGTCTGGGCCATCCGCGAAGGCCGCCAATGCGCCCGCGCCGTGGACGAAGCCCTGATGGGCGTGACCGAACTCCCGCGCTGACCCATTGATCCTCCCCATTTTTCCCCTGAGCTTGTCGAAGGGACAAATGGGGAGGTGGCAGCCCGCAGGGCTGACGGAGGGGTAATTCAACCTCCGTTGGGCAAGGGCCATCGCCCCTGCATCCCATCACCCTGTCAGCGCCATCCCCACGCCAACCACACCGCATTCCCGCCTGCGCGCCGCAGCTTGTCCGCCATTCCGCAGCCTGTTTTTGCCATGACAGCCCGCGCCGGGACTGATAATCAAGCCACACATTACTAACGGGTTCGCGCAACATCGTCGGTCATCCAGCGGCTCCGGCTCCACGGAGCGCTCGCTGTTTGCGCCAAGCGGGAGCTCGTTCGCCATGCCAGACCTTCGTCTCGACACTTACCCGCAAGACATGAAGGCGCTCGCGCTGCTCGTGACCGATGCCAGCACGGTGCCCGGCGGTCACCGGGTGCAACGTGTGGCCTCCACCGCAATGGTCGATATCAATGTCGTCGCCACTGGCGCGGCGCAGATCACGATGCTGGTCAAGGAATCAGGCCTCTATTGCAAGGGGTTCCGCAACGGCAACGGAACCTTCTACTTCAAGGACGAGAACAACGGCGCCAACGAACTTCGCTTCGGGTGCAGCTATGTCGGCAGCAACAGCTTGGGCATCTTTACCGATGGGGGCACCGACATCGCCAAGAAACCGCGCGCGAAAAAGGACATCGTCCAATCGGTGACCACCCTCGCCGCCTTCGCGGGCGGCAACGACCTGCACCTCAAGGAACATCTGGCAACGATGGTCTTCTGCGTGTCGGAAGCGATCCGCTTCACGATCGTCTATGATCGCATCGTCGAGGTGTGCAAAGGCAACGGCGCCACCTTCAACTTCCGCGATCTGCGCGCCTACGTCCAGAACTGGTCGGAACTGTCGAGCGGTGGACGCGTAGCCGGCACGACGCCCAACAAGGTCTTCACGTCACACGGTTGATGAAAGCCGCTCCGCTCCGGGCGCGCGTCCTGATCGGTTTGCGGATCATGAAAGTGGAGCCTCCGGCGGGCAAGGGCCATCGCCCTACACGTTGCGCCAGCGTCCTTTGTTCTCGGCCTTATGCGGATCACGCGAGGTTGCGAGCAGCATGCTGCCAGCCCGCGTTCAAGCCACTCCGCCAGCCACCCGCCGCGCCCGCCATGCCGCGATCCGCACCCCCAGCGCCGCGAGTAGCAGCGGCACCACTGTCAGGCCCAGCGAGCGCAGTTCGGGTTCAGCCAGCATCGAGGCGTAGCCGGCAAGGTAGTAGAGGAACACGATCTGCACGCCCGCCGTGTGCAGGCGGTGCCACCATTGGCCCAGTTGCTTCATCGAACCGGGGTTCGATGAGAAGGCCATCAGATAGATGAAGACATAGCCCACGATCCCGGCAGCAGGCTGTGGTGGGCTGCCGGGTTGGGCGATATAGTTGAATACGGCGGCCAGATGCACCGTGTGCGTCAGCGCGAAGCTGAGGCCGAGCGAGCGGCGATTGCGGCTGAGCCATGCCGTCCAGGTCCCGGGCCACAGGCGGTGGAGCGAGGAGGCGGTGTAGATCAGCAGCACCAGCGGCACGCCGACGCGCGCGGTGAACCGCACCATGTAGAGCGCGCGCTGCAGAGGATCGTGCCCCAGCCATTGGCCGAGCAGCACCGCCGCGGCACTGGCGGCAATCGCATAAAGAAACGGTTCGATCCGAAGGCGCATGGCGGACCTTTCGAGCGGGAGCGGATGAGGCGGGTATCGAATCAGTCCAGATAATCTCTAAAACCGTCTATATAGACTGTACAGGGAATCAGCCAGCCTTTTCCCACCGGCGTTGATCCCGCCGTGCTCGCAGCTATGGTGCGCACCCAGGTAAGGAACGATCATGGCAGATAGCCCCAAGCGGAAAGGCCCCGGCGCGCGGCGCGAAGCCGTGCTCGATGCGGCGGAGGCGCTGGTGCTCGATACCGGGGCGGCGCACCTCACCATGGATGCGGTTGCGGCGCGCGCCGGGGTGAGCAAGGGCGGGGTGCTGCATCACTTCCCCACCAAGCGGCACCTGATCGAGGCGATGCTGGACCGGCTGCTGGCGGTGTTCGAGGCGGATTCGGTCGTGGTCGAGCGCATTGCGGGCCCCGGCCTCAAGGCCCAGATTCACGGGTGGATTCGTCTGGCAGAAACGCCCGATCCCAAGGTCGAAGGCATGGCTGCCGCGCTGCTTTCCGCAGCGGCGAACGAGCCTGAGCTGCTTTCGCCCTTCGGCGGCATGATGCAGCAGCGCCTAGCCCAGCATCGCGCCCACCCGGAATATGCACTGGCCCTCGCGGTCCGCACCGCGCTCGATGGCTACTGGCTGTGCAATGCCCTGCGCATGGGGCCCTTCACGCCGGCGGACCACACCGCATTCTTCGCGATGCTCCACACCCTTGCGGACGGGATCGGGGACTGACCGGGGAACGAATAACAGACGCGCGCGTCAGATATAAACCGCTGTCCTACAGGTAGGCACCTGCGGCATGGTCCTCGGATGGTCATGCCCATGCCTCGGTTATCCAACGATTCCCGCACCTTCCGGCGCAGAGGGGCGGGTCTGCCGGGGGCTCGTGAGTTTTCGCTCAGGACTGTGTCAACCGTGTCAACTTGCGGGCAAAATCACCCCGAACAGGTCGTGCGCGTCGGCATCCTCCACCAGCACTTCGGCGAAGTCTCCGGCCTTCAGATCGGCGGGCACGTTGCGCAGGTAGACGGCGCCGTCGATCTCCGGCGCGTCGGCCTGGCTGCGGGCGGTGGCGCCCACGTCGCCGTCTTCGTCGGGGTCGCCAACTTCGTCGATGATCACGCGCACGGTGCGGCCAACTTTGGCGGCGAGCTTGGCGGCGCTGATAGCTTCGGTTTTCGCCATGATCCGGGCGTAGCGTTCTTCCTTGACCTCCTCCGGCACGGGATCGGGCAGGTCGTTGGCGGCGGCGCCCGCCACGGGTTCGAAGCGGAACGCGCCGACGCGGTCGAGCTGCGCTTCGTCGAGCCAGTCGAGCAGGTACTGGAAGTCCGCCTCGGTCTCACCGGGGAAGCCGACGACGAAGCTGGAGCGGATGGTGATGTCCGGGCAGATCGCGCGCCATGCTTTCAGGCGTTCGAGCGCCTTGGCCTCGTTGGCGGGGCGCTTCATGCGTTTGAGAACGCTGGGGCTGGCGTGCTGGAACGGGATGTCGAGGTAGGGCGTGAGCAGCCCTTCGGCCATCAGCGGGATGACGGCATCGACGTGGGGGTAGGGGTAGACATAGTGGAGGCGCACCCACGGCGTGTGACCGTCCGGCGTGCGCAGCTGGCCAAGTTCGCGGGCGAGGTCGGTCATGTGGGTGCGGACCTCGCGCCCCTTCCACTGCCGCGTCTCATGCCGCACATCGACGCCGTAGGCCGAAGTGTCCTGGCTGATGACGAGCAGTTCGCGCGTGCCGGCGGCCACCAGCTTCTCGGCTTCGCGCAGCACGGCATCGATGCGGCGGCTGGCGAGTTTGCCGCGCAGGCTCGGGATGATGCAGAAGGCGCAGGCGTGGTTGCAGCCCTCGGAAATTTTCAGATAGCTGTAGTGGCGCGGGGTGAGCTTGACGTCGCCCGGATCGGCCTGCGGGATCAGGTCCACATAAGGGCTGATCGAAGGCGGCGCGGCTTCGTGGACGGCTTCGACCACGGCTTCGTACTGGTGCGCGCCCGTCACGGCGAGGACGCTGGGGAAGCGCGCGCGGATGGCTTCGGCTTCGTTGCCCATGCACCCGGTCACGATCACGCGGCCGTTCTCGGCGATGGCTTCGCCGATCGCGGCGAGGCTTTCCTCCTTTGCCGAATCGAGGAACCCGCAGGTGTTGACCAGCACCACATCCGCCCCGGCATAGTCCGCGCTCATGGCATAGCCATCGGCGCGCAGGCGGGTGAGGATGCGTTCGCTGTCGACGAGCGCCTTGGGGCAGCCGAGGCTGACCATGCCGACTTTGGGGGCGTCCGGAAGGATGATGGGTGTGGTGGCCATGGCGGGGGCGCTTACGCGATATTTGGCGGCGCGTCACGGGTCCGCGCACTTTCCCCATTTCCCGCTCACCCTGAGCTTGTCGAAGGGTGTAGGACGCGGCGCTGCAGCCAAGGAGAATGCAATGGGTCCGGTAAACTGGGTGGCGGTGGTTGCGGCGGCACTGGCCGCGCTCGTCTTTGGGCTCATCTGGCACGGCCCGGCGGCGCGGCGGCCAGCGCAGGTGGTGCTGGCGGGCGCGCTGCTGCTGCTGACGGCCTCCATGATGGGGCACATGTTCGCGCGGGTCGGCGCAGCGACTTTGGCGGTGAAGCCGTGGCTCTATTTCATGATGTCGGGCGGGCTGGCGCTCGCCTTCGTGGCGCCCGCGCTGGCGATTGGCGAGGCGCGGGCCGGGGCTTCGGCGGGAAAAGTGGTCCGGGGCGCGGCGTTCTGGATCGCCAGCTACCTGCTGATGGGCCTCGTGTTCTTTCTGTTCAAAGCCTGATCGGAAGATACAGCGCCGGGTTGCGCGGGGACGTGCCCTTGCGCAGTTCGAAGTGAAGGCCGGGGCGCTTGGCCTCGCCGCTCTTGCCGATGCGGGCGATGATCTGGCGGGCCTTGACCGTCTGGCCTTCCTTGACGCGGACCTGCCCGAGGTAGGCATAGGCAGTGACCCAGCTGCCGCCGTGGTCGATCAGGATCAGCTGGCCGAAGCGCTCGGGTTCGGTCCCGGCGAAGACAACCTTGCCGGCGGCAGCGGCGTGGACGGTCATCCCCGCGAAGGCGGCGAGGTCGATGCCGTTGTTGGGCAGGCCCTTGACCGGGGCGCCGAACTTCGCGGTGACCGCGCCGGAGGTGGGCCAGGCGAGGCGCGGAGCGCCGGCCTCGCGGCTGGCAGGCGGCGGTGCGGGTTTGCGGGCCGGGGCGGAGGGCGGGTTGGCGCGCCGGGGCGTGCTATCCGTAGCGGGCCGCTTGAGCACTTGCCCGACGCGCAGGATATAGGGCGCGCGCAGATGGTTGGCGGCGGCGAGCGCTTCTATGCTGACGCCCATGCGCTGCGCGATCACGCTGAAGCTGTCACCCGCCCGGACGGTGTAGGGCCCCGCGCTATCGAGCAGGTTTTCGGGCTGGGCTTGTGCGGAAGGGCTTGCTGCCAGAAGCAGCAGTGCCGCCGCAACCAGCCGGAGCCGCGCCATCAGCCGAGCGCGACGAGGCGGGTCACGCCGCCCATGTAGGGCTTGAGCACCTCGGGCACCTCGACCGTGCCATCGCCCTGCTGGTAGTTTTCCAGCACCGCGACGAGCGTGCGACCGACGGCAAGGCCCGAACCGTTGAGCGTGTGGACGAACCTAGGGCCAATCATCATATTGTCCCCAGCTGGCCGATAGCGCGCGTTCATGCGCCGGGCCTGGAAATCGCCGCAGTTGGAACAGGAGCTGATTTCCCGGAACGCCCCCTGCCCGGGCAGCCAGACTTCGAGATCATAAGTCTTGCGCGCGGTGAAGCCCATGTCGCCCGCGCAGAGCAGCATCTTGCGGTAGGGGAGATCGAGCGCCTGCAGGATCGATTCCGCCGCTTCGGTCATGCGTTCGTGCTCGGCGTCCGAATCCTCGGGCCGCGCGATAGAGACGAGCTCGACCTTCTCGAACTGGTGCTGCCGGATGAACCCGCGCGTATCACGCCCCGCCGCGCCAGCTTCGGAGCGGAAGCAAGGGGTGAGCGCGGTGAGGCGCAAGGGGAGGGCGCTATCGGCGAGGATCTGGCCGAGGACAGAGTTGGTGAGGCTGACTTCGGCCGTGGGGATCAGCCAGCGGCCATCGGTCGTCTTGAACAAGTCCTCGGAAAACTTGGGAAGCTGGCCGGTTCCGAAGGCAGCTTCGTCCTTCACCATGAGCGGCGGGTTGCACTCGGTGTAGCCGTTCTCGCCGGTCTGCCGATCGAGCATGAACTGGGCGAGCGCGCGGTGGAGGCGGGCCATCTGGCCGCGCAGGAAGCTGAAGCGTGCGCCTGCGATCAGCGCCCCGGTCTCGAAATCGAGGCCGAGCGGCGGGCCGAGATCGGCGTGTTCCTTCGGCTGAAACTCGAAGCTGCGCGCCGTGCCCCAGCGGCTGACTTCGACGTTGCCGGCTTCATCCTCACCTTCCGGAACATCATCGGCGGGGAGATTGGGGTGGGCTGCAAGCGCGGCGTTGAGCTCGGCGGTGAGACGGCGCTCGTCTTCTTCCAGCGCGGGGAGCGCGGTCTTGAGTTCGGCGACTTCAGCCTTGAGCGCTTCCGCCGCGTCCTTGTCGCCCTTGCCCATGGCGGCGCCGATGGCCTTCGACGCCTCGTTGCGGCGGGCCTGCGCTTCCTGCATCCGCGTGGCGACATCGCGCCGTGCGGTATCGAGCGCGAGGATCGCTGCCGACTGGGGGGCAACGCCGCGGCGGGCGAGGGCGGTGTCGAACCCGGCGGGGTTCTCGCGGATCAGGCGGATGTCATGCATGGTCCGGGCGCTATGCCGTCTGCCAGCGCCCGGAGCAAGTGTGTGGCGATCAGGTGTGCAGGCCGAGCGCGCTGTAGAGCGGGCACACGCCGGCAAAGGCGGTCACGATCGGCACGATGGCCACAAGCGCGATCAGGGGGTGGCCGAGGATCAGGCTGAACACGATGATCATGGCGGCGAGCAGCAGACGGATCACTTGGTCGACATCACCGACATTGCTCTGGAACATGGGTCAGGTCCTCCACTTGGCTTGGTGTGGAGGGCTTATGCCTGCCCGAGAGGGGGCGGACATTGATGCGGATCAAAGGGGGTGGCTTCTCAATCCATCCCTTCGTCATTGCGAGCGTAGCGAAGCAATCCAGAGCGGAAGCGCATCACCGCTCTGGATTGCTTCGTCGCTGCGCTCCTCGCAATGACGAAGGGTGGGCCTTGGGCTTTACAGCGCCCGATATTGCGGATGGCCGCCTTGCAGCACTTCGAGGATCGGCAGCGGGAAGGCCGCGTTTGGATCGAACACCGGTTGATCGGGGATTGGGTGCGACCAATCGAGCACGTAATCGCGGCGTGATATCCGCCATTCGCTGCCGCGCTTTTCAAAGGCATCGAGGTAGCGCCCGCCGTAGAGTGTGCCGGCGTAAGTGCCGTCTTCGCCCTGCCGTGCCCCGGCGGTAAGGCCGTAGGTTTCGACTTCGGCGTGGGCGGCGCTGGTGAAGCGGATCGCGGGGGTATTGAGGAAGTGCCAGCGCCGCGCGCTGCGGCGTTCGATGGCCATGACGACGGGGAGGAAATCGGCTGCGCTGCCCTTGAAGAAGCCGTAGTCGATGGCAGCGTCGGGCCAGAAGCAGCTCGCCTGCCCCTCATCATCGAGCCAGTCTAGCGTGCGCGAATAGCGTGCGAGGACGTCGGCGATGGCATCCTTGGCGAGGAGCTCGTCGAGCGACGTCGCAGCGCTCATGCGCGGCCGCTCCACCATGCGGGAATGGTGATCGGGAAACGTTCCTGGGCGGTCTTGAGGTCGGCGTCGGCATCGGCGGGGAGCGGCGCATCGATCGTGGCGGGGAGGCCGCCGCCGGAGCCCTTGACCGGATCGACATATTCGAGGCGGATGTCTTCAAGCACGGCGGCGAAATCGTGGCCTTCATGGTGCGGCGACATTTGGTGGCGATAGAAGGCCACCTTGTCATCGAACGAGAGCAGGCAATAGTAGAGGTTTGGCGCCTCGCCCTTCCAGTATTCGTAGCGCTTCACGCCGGTTTCGGTGCTCCACGTCTGGTGGATCATGTCGGCCATGATCTCTTCCCATTGGGCTTCCGAGCCGGGCTTGATCTTGATGTGCGCGAGAAGGGTGGTCATTGGACGGGCTCCCTTTGGAAAGTGCAGTGAAGCGCAAGCGTGCCGAGCATGATGCCCGGCTGGTGCAGGAAAGTGTTGCCGGGGGCGTAGTCGAGGCTCGCGAGGCGGTCGCACAGGCGGTTCCAGGCGATCGTCTGTTCGAGCCGCGAGAGGCCGGTGCCGGGGCAGACGCGCGGGCCGGCCGAGAAGGCGAGGTGGCGGGTGACGGCAGCGCGGTCGAGCTTGAGGTCGAGCGGGTCGTCGAATTCGTCGGGATCGATGTTGGCGGCGCCCCAGCGCAGGTGGAGCGTTGAGCCGGCCGGAACCTCGACACCCTGGAAGACCTCGTCCTGCGAAGTGATGCGGGTGGAGAGGCCCTGCGTGGGGGAGCGCAGGCGCATGCCTTCCTCGGTGAAGGGACGGATAAGTCCGCGGTCGGCCTTGAGCTTTGCGAAGAGGCCGGGGCGCTCGATCAGCAGCTGGGCTTGCTCGACGAGGGCGTACTGCGTGGTCTCCAGTCCGCCGATGACCATCGCGTAGACGATGCCGTCGATCTCGTCGTCGGTCAGCTTGCGATCCAACGCCTCGTAGTGGACCTGCGTGAGGTAGCTGATCATGTCCTCGCCCGGATTGGCGCGGCGGCGGCGGACGTGATCGCGGACGTAGTCGGAGAAACCGGCGAGCAGGCGGAACTTCTCGGCGCTCTGCTCGGGGGTGAGCACGTTGTTGTGTCCGCAGCCGTGGACATAGGACATGACTTGCGCGTTGCCCCAGATCTCGAGGTCCTTCACATCCTCCAGCGGGAAGCCGAGCACGCTGGCCATTGTGCGCTGGGGCAGGGGGCGGGCGAAATCGGCGACGAAATCAAATTGCTCGCCGCTTATCCATGCGTCGATCAGGGCATCGACATGGCCGGTGATCATCGCCTCGTGCCGCTTGGCGCCAGGGCCGACCCACGGATCGGTTAACTGCTGGCGGTGCGCGCGCCACAGTTCGGGATTGGGGCGTAGCGAGGCGATGGATTTCACCATTGCGTCGATATCGGGCATCGCGCGGACCGAGGCGGGATCGGCCTTGCGGGCCTCGAGCAGCAGCGAGAGCGTGGGCGGATAGCGATCCCAATCGCGCACGACGCGGGCGATATCCTCGTATTTCGAGAGGATAAAGGCGTCGCGGTCCGGAGCCAGTCCCTCGCCGGGGAGGCGCAGCACCGGGGCCTCGGCATGGAGGATTGCATAGGCCTCATACCAGTGCTCGGCAGCGCCGGGGGAGAACAGATCGACATCCGCCAGCGCGCGCGGACACGCCATCGGGCTCAGTTCGTGATTGACGTGGCGCATGGCCTCTCTCCCCTGGCTCTATTCAAATCGCCAGTTGTTGTTGGGGGGATGGTGCATGACCAATGCGGGGTCTGCCATGCTCACTTTTGCCAAGACCACCAGATGGCAGCGCTGGACGGAAGGGACTGCACCATGACCCGCGTCGCCAAGATTGCCCCGGAGGATTGGGATCCGCGCCTGCGCGCCGCGCTGAAGCCGGAAGACCGGACCGAGATCGAGCAGGGGATGATCCGTTTCCTCGCCCATTGTCCCGATCAGGTGCTGGGCATGATGCAGTTTGCCGGAGCGCTGAAAGTCCATCGCCAGCTGCCCGAGAAGCTGGTGGAACTGGTGCGGCTGCGTGTCGCCTTCTTCAACCAGTGCCGCAGCTGCATGGCGATCCGGTATACCGATGCGCTGGAAGACGGCGTGACCGAGGACCTCGTCTGCTCGCTGGAGCGGCCGCAGGAAGCGGAGAACCTGACCCCGGCGGAGAAGGCGGCGATCCGCTTTGGCGAGGCGATGGCGACCGACCATCTGCGCATCGATGAGGCGATGTATGCCGATCTGCGCAAGCATTTCAGCGAGTCGGAGATTGTCGAACTCGGCATGACCTGCGCGTTTTTCGTCGGTTTCGGGCGGCTCGCGGCGACACTGCACATGGTGGAGGAACTGCCCGATGCGTTCCGTCAGGAGGGCGTGGTTGCGCCCTGGGGCGAGGAACGGGTGGTTGTGCGATGAGTGATGGTGCGGACGAGCTGGGGATCAACCTGTTCGACCCTGCGGTGCAGCAGTGCCCCTATGACGCTTATCGCACGCTGAGGGATCAGGCCCCGGCCTATCGCCAGCCGGGCACCAACATGTATGTGGTGACGCGCTACGAGGACGTGCGGCGGGTGCTGCTCGATTCCGAGACGTTCCCGAGCAGCCCCAAGAGCATCGGGCTGCAGACGCTCTCCGCCAATGTCGAGCGGCAGAAGAAAGTGGTGGCGCGGTTTCAGGAGCGCGGCTGGCTGCCCGAGCCGACGCTGAGCGGGCGCGATGATCCGAACCACAAGCAGATGCGCGCGATGTTCAACGAGGCGTTCAAGCCGAGCCGGATCAAGGAGATCGATCCGCTGGTGGAAACGCTCGCCTATGAACTGATCGATGGCTTCGTGGCGGATGGGCGCTGCGAATGGGTCAGCCAGTTCTGCGTGCCGCTGCCGCTCTACATCATCGGCGAGCAGATGGGCGCAAAACGCGAGGACATGTGGAAGATCAAGCGCTGGACCGACGCCTTCTTCAAGCGCATCTCGATGATGCTGCCCGAAGAAGACGAAATCGAGATGGTCGACCGCGAGATCGAGGCGCAGCACTATTTCCAGCCGATCTTCGAGCGGCTGCGCGACAAGCCTGATGACTCGCTGATCAGCGTGCTGGTCAACACCGTGATCGAGGGCTGGGGGCGGCCGCTGAGCGACAACGAGCTGCATGCCGAGATGATGGCGGATACCTTCGTCGGCGGCAGCGAGACGACGACCAACGCGCTCGCGGCTGGGATGAAGCTGCTGATCGAGAACAAGGACGTCTGGCGCAAGCTGAAGTCCGATCCCGAGCGCTACATGAAGACCTTCGTCGAGGAAGTGGTGCGGCTGGAATCGCCGGTGCAGAGCCTGATGCGGTTCTGCGCGAAGGACACCGAGCTGGAAGGCACCGTGATCCCCAAGGGCGCGCTGGTGAACGTGCGCTTTGCCGCCGCGAACCGGGATGAGCGGGTGTTCGAATGCCCGGAGAAGCTCGATCTCGACCGGCCCAAGGCGGGCGCGCACATGGGCTTTGGTTCAGGCACGCACCACTGCCTCGGCGCGCCGCTCGCGCGGCGGGAGCTGGCGTGGGGCTTCCAGGCGGTGGTCGACCGGTTCGAGGATATGCATTTCGCTGACGGGGCGAACGACTTTTCGGTCCACCCGCACTTCTTGCTGCGCAGCCTGAAGGCGCTGCATATCGAGTTCGAGGTGAAGAAGCCTTAAGCTTCGCACAAAAAAGGGGGCTGGCGGTGTGTGCCGCCAGCCCCCTTTTTGCGTCTGCCGCTTACTTCGCGGCTTCGAACACCATCAGCGCATTGCCGGGTGCGTGGCTGTACATGCCGTAGCCCGAGTTCACGAAGACCTTGCCCTTCCACACGGCAGCGCCGGGGCCGCTCATCGAGCCGCCCTTGGCCGTCTGGTCGCCGATCGCGGTCATCGGCTGGGTGGTGTCGTATTGCCACAGGATCGCGCCGCTATCGGCATCATAGGCGCGCAGCATGCCATCGAGGTGGCCGCCGAATACGACGCCCGGAATGCTGGTGACGGCGGCGGAAATGCCCGGATCGCAGAACTTGCGGCCCTCGCAATTGTCCTTGGCTTTGGCCTGCCAGATCACATTGCCGGTAGCGGCATCGAGAGCGTGGAGGCCCGCGCCGCGGATCGCGGGATCATAGAGGCGTGCGTCGCCGGTATCGGCCATGTCGTTGATGGGGACGAATACGCGGTTGCCCTCTGCCGACATGCCGAAGTGGACGCCGCCCTGCGTGCCGCCGTGGCCAAGCCGGGTCATCCATTTGACCTTGCCGCTATCGGGATCGAGACCCCAGGCCTGGCCCGACTTCTGGCCGATGACGAGCATCTTGGCGCCGGTACCGGTATCGATGAGAAGCGGCGAGGCGGCGACGTCGTAGTCAGGCCCACCTTCCTTGGGGCACGAACCGAGGCCCATCATGCAGCCGACGTTCCAGGCGTCACCGAGGGTGAGCTGGGTATGCCAGACGCGCGCGCCGGTGCGGGCATCGACCGCGAAGATCGCGTCGGAGCCATCATCGGCGGGGGTGGAATAGTTCTCGCCCGAGCCGAAGTAGACGCGGTTGGTGGCAGCGTCATAGGTCGGGCTGTTCCATACGGGTGCGCCGGAGGGGCCGAGGATCTGGGTGCCGTCTACGGTCTTGCCCTGCGGCACCGGCTGCCCGGCGGTGTAGGCGCGCCATTTTTCAGCGCCTGTTTCCGGATCGACCGCTACGACCGAGCCGCGGAACGTGCAGCACGGGTAGGCCGGGTTGCCGGCCTGCACGACCTCAAGCGAAGATACCGGCACATAGAGCAGCCCGCCGCCCAAGGTGGGCGTGCCGGTGATCGTGGCATCGGCATGATCGCTCATCTTGCTGGCCCAGAGCTCCTTGCCGGTCATGGCATCGAGCGCGTGGACCTTGCCGAGCAGATCACCAAAATAGAGCCGCTTGGTCGAAGCTTCGGTCACGATCGCGGTGCGCACTTCGGCGCTGAGGCGCGTGGTCCATCTGGTGCAGCCGGTGTCCGGATCGAAGGCATAGACGGTGCCGTCCTGGCTGCCGACGAAGAGCGTTCCCCAACCTATCGTGGGCTGCGAGCGGATGTGGGTCGCGGCCGGATAGGCGAAGGCCCACTTGAGTTTGAGCTTCGGCACATCGGCCTTGGCGAGCCCGGCGATCCCGGCGGGGATGAAGCGGCGGTTGTCATGCCCCCAGCCGATATCGGCCGGCACGTCCGTCATGTCGAACCTGGCGGCGGCGCCCTTGCAGCGCGGCGGCGGGGCGGGGCGCTGGTAGGAGGCGTAGGGCGTGCGGGTGAGATACTCGGCGACCTGGATCTTTTCCGCCGGGGTGAGGCTCGCGGCCTGCTGGCGCATCACGCCGCTGGTCATTGCGGTGACGATAGCATCGGGCGCAAGCATCGCGAGGAAGCCGGGCGAGGGCGCCTTGGGCACGCCGCCGAGATGGCACATCGCGCAGGCCCGTTCGAAGATCGGGCGGCCCGGTGCGGTTTCGGGATTGATCGAGGGGCCAGCGCGGGAATTCATGTCTTCGGTCGACTTGATCCGTTGGGGCGTGGCCGCGTTGAGGCCAGCGGCGAGTGCCAGCGCAGCGAGGCCGGACAGGACCGCAATGCGGCTGGATTTGAACAGCATGGTGTGAGACCCCAATCTCAATCGAGCGAACGGTAGAACGAAAGCTTCATGTCTTCGGCAAGGCAGGCGAGGACGGGCGGCACCAGCCGGTCGTGGAAATCGATGTGCATGTGCGTCTCGAACGCCGCATCGTCGCGGAAGGTGGCGACACACTGGAACAGGTCCGGGTCTTCTTCTGATTGGAACAGTTCGTAGACCAGCGCGCCCGGTTCGTGCTCGAACACCAGCTTCTTGAGCTCGGTCTGGAGCGCGATCAGCTCATCCCGTTTTTCCGGCTTGGTGCGCAGCTGCGCGATGAAGCTCTTTGCAGTCATGGTGTCAGTCAGCCTTGGGCAGCGGGTTCGAGATCGTAGAGCAGTTCGCGCGTGTAGGAGCCGTCCATGCAGGCGATCATCCGCTCGATCAGCGGTTGGTTGTGGGGGTACGCCCCGTGGGCCTTGTCCGCTTCCTCATCGGTGAAGCGTTCGTAGACCGCGAACATGCCCGGCTCCGCAAGCCGGTAGAACTGATAGGAGAGGGTGCCTGGCTCACCGGGGGCGAGCGCTTCCATCTCTTTGGCGAGCGCGATGAATTCGGCTTCCTTGTCGGCGCGGATGCGGAAGCGGGAAAGGAAGGAAAAGGCCATTGGGGGTCCTTCGGGGTTCAGGCCTTGCGGGCCTGTTCATAGGAAATCCAGCTGGGCAGCCGCTCGGGGTAGTCGGCCAGCTTCGGCTCGGCATAGGCGTGGTTGCGATCAGGCCGGGCGAGGATGCCGGGGTAGGCTTCCACCGGCACGTAGTAGAGAAAGCCGATCACGCGCTCGGCAAACTTCCAGCCTGCGGGCGTCTTGCGGTAGCGATCATCGTAGCGGATCGAGGCGACCATCATCCGGCCATGACGCATCAATTCGGCATGGCCGGCGACGCGGCCGGTGGCGGTCTCGTCGTCCACGAAATCGATCTGGATATCGTGCATCACGTGGTGGCCGGGGCCGAGCACGGCGAAGCGGCCATCGAACTGCGCCATGATCGCATCGGGCCCGGCCGCGTGCATCACCCCGTCGTGCGAGCGCAGCACGGCATCATCGGCAAACAGCGCGCGTACCGCATCGGTGCGGCGATCATCGATATCGAAGCTGTAGCGCGCGACGAGTTGGCGGATCTGCGATTCGGCTTCCAGCCGCGCGATACGCTTTTCCAGATCGGCCCCTGGGCTCGCCTCAAGATCAGGCATGCGGCTGTGCTTTCTCTCCCGCAGACCGCTTCGCGCGGCCCTGCTTTGTGATCATGATACCGGGCCTTGGCCTGAAAACAATCATGAATGTTTGGAGGCTGCCGCCGCCCACATATCTGATCCGAGGATTGCAGCCTGGGCGCGGCGGGTCGGCGCAGATGCGCCGTTTGCTGGGCTGGACGCGGGGGCATTCGCGAGGTGCGGGGCAAATCGCGCTGGTGCTCCCGAAGGGCATCCCGCCTCTTTAAAAAAACATACATGTCTGCTTGCAAAATACGCCCCGGAGTCTATCCTTGAGCCCACACCGCACACGAATGCGGGGCATGAGGAGATGGGGATGGCACTGAGGGACCTTCGCTGGTCGGCGGCATTTGGCGCAATGGCTGCAGCGATGCTGGCAACGCCAGCTCTGGCAAATGATGAGGCTCAGGCGGCGCAGCTGCAAGCAGGCCAGGCGCAGTCCAGCGCCGATGACATGGCAAGCGATCGACTGGGCGAAATCGTGGTGACGGCAACGCGGCGCAGTTCGAACCTGCAGCGCACCCCGGTCGCGGTCTCTGCGGTCGATGCCAACCTGATCCGCCAGTCGAGCCCGCGCGATATCGGTGATCTCGCCGCCTTCGTGCCGAACTTCTCGGCGAACACGATCACCAACTTCAATGCCGCCTCGTTCGCGATGCGCGGTGTCGGCCAGACCTCGATCATCGTTTACTTCGAGCCGCCGGTCGCGGTCCTCGTGGACGACTTCGTGGTGCCTTCGGTGCAGACCCAGCTTCTCGACACGTTCGACATTGCGCAAGTGGAAGTCCTGCGCGGTCCGCAGGGCACGCTGTTCGGCAAGAACACCACCGGCGGCGCGGTGACGGTGCGCACCAAGCGTCCCGAGCTCGGTGTCGTTGGCGTCGACGGCCGCGTCGAGATCGGCTCGTTCGGCTCGAAGCGCCTGCAACTCGCTGCCAACGTGCCGATCTTCGACAACATGGCGCTGCGCATTGTGGCCGGTGCCGAGAAGTCGGACGGATATTACAAGAACGGCGCCTGCTACGGCCCGGTCGGCGGTCTGCCGACGAGCAATTTCTTCGGCCAGACGGGCTGCCTTGATGGCAAGTCCGCCGGCGGCAAGGATGTGGTCAACCTGCGCGGCAAGCTGCTGTGGGAGCCGACCAGCCGCCTGCACATCCTCGCGCAGTATGAATGGCTGCGCGACCGTTCGCAGACGGTACCCTCGGTCAACGAGAACTACCTGTACAAGGGTACGGGCGGCTTCGCCACCGACGCGCTTGGTACGATCCGCCAGAACCCGGCCAGCAGCGATCCGCTCGACAATGCGGCCGTGACCTATCGTCAGGACGGCCTGATCAAGATGAAGAATGGCCAGCGGATTTCCGTGGACGGCTTCTATCTGAATGCCGACTACGATCTCGATTTCGGCAAGTTGACTTCGGTTACCGGCTGGCGCCGCCAGCTTTCGCGCATTCCGAACTCCTATGCCGGCGCTGCGCCGATCGGAAAGGATGGCACGCCGCTGTCGTTCTTCGATGCGACGCGTGACGACAATCGCAAGACCTTCCAGCAGGAACTGCGCTTTGCCACCAACACCGGCACTGCATTCGATGCGGTGATCGGCGGGTTCTACCAGCGTGAGACGGTGGATTTCTGCGTTGCGCAGATCCTCGGCTTCCTCGATCTGACCGCAGGGCCGCTGCCCTTCGGCAACTGGAACGACACGCCCTACATCCTGTGCAACGCGCAGCGCTCCAATTCCAAGGCGGTCTTCGCCGAGGGCACCTACAAGATCACGCCCGAACTCTCGCTGACCGGCGGCATGCGCTATACTTGGGAAAACAAGACCTGGTATGGCCGCAACCAGGCGTTCATCCCGCAGCTTGGCGGTGGTTTCGATCCCACGATCAAGATCAACGAGGCGCTGGATGCGAGCGTGTTCAAGTTCCCGGCCAATGTGGTGACGGTGAACAACAAGTCGAACAAGCCGACCTGGCGCATCACGCTTGGCTATCAGGCAACGCCGGATATCTACGCCTATGCGAACTACTCGCGCGGCTTCAAGAGCGGCGGGTTCAACGACCAGATCGGCGGCTTCGCGGCCTTCGCGACCGACCTTGACGCCTTCCGTGAAGCGGCGCGCGCCACGCGCCCGGAAACGGCGGATTCGTTCGAAGCTGGCATCAAGACCGAGCTGTGGGATCACCGCCTGCGCTTCAACCTCACCGGCTTCTACGTGAAGTACAAGGATCTGCAGAAGCAGCTCAACGTGCCGATCGTGGTCAATGGCAACCCGAACCAGGTCACGCTGTTCGTCAACGCGGCGAGCGCCACGGTCAAGGGCATCGAGGCGGAAGCGACCGCACGCCTGTTCAAGGGCTTCACCCTGCGCGGCGTGCTCGGCTACCAGAACGGCAAGTACAACCAGTACACCGCCGCCGGCGCTGGCTACAACCTCGCCGACGCACCGCTGGACCGCGCGCCGGAATGGCAGTGGACGATCGACGGTGCCTATGAAGTGCCGCTCGGTTCGAACTACAAGATCATCGCCAACGCTTCGGCGGCCTATACGGCGAAGAACCTCAACACACAGTCGATCACCGATATCGACGGCAACACCTTCCTTAACGCGCGTACGCTGGTGAACGCCTCGCTCACGCTCTCGCAGATCGACGACAAGTACTACGTCAAGGCCATCGGCCGGAACCTGACGGACGAGCGCTACCGGATCGCCTCGCAGAACGTGGCGGGCCTGTGGCTCAATTCCAACTTCGGCGCGCCGCGCTACTTCGGCGTCGAAGTCGGCGTGAAGTTCCGCGGTCCCTGAGCAGGGAACATGCGGCAAGACTGAAAAGCCTGCGGGCCGTCGTGTGGGGAAACCCGATGGCGGCCCGCAATCATGATCGGGAACGACAATGAACGCCTTGGACCTCTGGGATATTCACACCGGCAAGCGCTTTCCCTTCGATGCACGGGCGCCGCGGATCGATAACGGCACCGCCCGCCCGGCGCCGGACCGCTATGTGAGCCCCGCCTACGCCGCAGAGGAATGGGACAAGGTGTTCGCGAAAAGCTGGCTGCTGGCCGGTCCGCTCTCTGACATTCCCGAGCCGGGCGATTTCATGAAGTTCGATGTGGGGCCGGAGAGCTTCATCGTGGTGCGCGATGATGATGGTACGATCCGCGCGCACTACAACGTGTGCCCGCACCGGGGCAGCCAGCTCGTCAGCGCCGATCTCGGTTCCGTCGGCCAGTTTACCTGCCCGTTCCACTCGTGGCAGTTCGCACTTGATGGCAAGTGCACCGCGATCACCGATGAAGAGACCTTCCGGCCGGAAGTGCTGTGCCACGGCACCGATCTTTCGTCGGTGCGCTGCGAAGTTGCGGCAGGCTTCGTGTTCGTCTCGATGGACCCGGAGATCAAGCCGCTCGCCGAGTTTCTCGGGCCGATCCTGCCGCAGCTCGAGCTCTACGAGATCGACCAGATGTACGTGGTGCAGCACCGCCGGTCGGACTGGGGATCGAACTGGAAGGGCGGGGTGGATGCTTTCGCCGAGATCTATCACCTCCACGCCGTCCATCCGCAGACGCAGTGCCTGATGGATGATCGCACCCAGATCGACTTGTGGCCGGGCGGGCTCAGCCGCCAGTTCGTACCCTTTGCGCAGCCGAGTCCGCGCTTCCCCGACCAGGAGAGCGTCAATCCCGGCATCCAGATGATGCTGCGCGATGCAGGCATCGACCCCGAAAGCTACGAAGGCTCCGCGCGCGAGACCCGCACCGCCGTGCAGCAAGCCAAGCGCAAGCGGTCCGACGAGCTGGGGCTGCGCTACGAGCGGTTCAGCGACAGCCAGCTTTCGGACTCCGTGGTCTACTCGGTGTTTCCGAACGTGCAGATCGGCTGCCATCCTGAAGCTGTGTTCCTCCACCGCTTCCTGCCGCATCCCACCGACCCGAACCAGTTCACCTACGACACGATCATCCTCTACCGCCATGTCGATGCGCCCGGCTACTCGGCCCCGGCGTGGATGGGGATGGGCGAGGATGTCGATCTTTCGGGCCGCACGCGCCCGGATGTGATCCACACGAGGCTGGGCGAGCCGCCATGCCTGGGTGAAGTGCTCGATCAGGACAGCGACTTGCTGCCGGTGGTGCAGAAAGGTGCACGTTCGCGCGGGTTCAAGGGGCCGCTGTGGAGCGAGCAGGAAGGGCGGCTGCGGCACTTCCATGCCGAGCTGGATAGGCTGATGGGGGCTTGAGGGCCACTCCACACTTCGTCATTGCGAGGAGCGTAGCGACGAAGCAATCCAGAGCGGTCGTGCACTGACGCTCTGGATTGCTTCGCTTCGCTCGCAATGACGAAAGTTTAGCTAGTGCGTGGTGGCGCCTAGCCCTCAGAACGGCCGGATCGTCAGCCCGTTGTCGATCACCAGTTCGGCGCCGGTGATGTAGCGGCTTTCGTCGCTTGCGAGGAATACCACGAGCGCGGCGACATCCTTGGGGTGACCGGGCGAGCCATGTGGCAGCACGCCATCGGGGATGTCCTTCGCCTCGCCCGGGCGACCCTCGGCCTGCTGGACCATCGGCGTCTCGATCGCGCCGGGGTGGATGGAGTTGCAGCGGATCTTGTAGCCCTTGACCTGCGCCATCACCGCGACCGACTTGCTCATCGAACGGACCGCGCCCTTCGCGGCGGAATAGGCGAAGAAGATCGGATAGCCGAGCAGCGCGCCGACCGATGACATGTTGATGATCGAGCCGCCGCCGCTCTTGTTCATCAAGGGAATCGCGTGCTTCATGCCAAGGAACACGCCGTCGATCATGATCGCATTGACCCAGCGGAACTTGTCGAGGCTGGTGTCCTCGACATCGGCATTGAGCACGACGCCGGCATTGTTGACCAGCACATGCAGCCCGCCGAAGCGCTCTTCGGTTGCGGCATAGGCGGCAATCCACTGCGCCTCGTCTGCGACATCGAGCGCCAGCGCCATGGCATTCTCGCCGATGCGATCCGCAACAGCCTGCGCGGCGGCTAGGTTCACGTCGGTGACGACGACCTTGGCGCCCTCGGCGGCGAGCGCCTCGCAATCAGCCGCGCCCAATCCCGATCCGCCGCCGGTGACCAGTGCCACCTTGCCTTCAAGCCGGCCCATATTCGCTCTCCTGTCTTGCCCGCGCGGTTCAGGCCGCGCCGTCTTCCGAGAAATAGTCCGGCATTCCGGCCGGCCAGATCACGCCCCATTGCGCCTGCCCGCCATCGATGATCATGAGATCGCCGTTGATGAAGCGGCCTGCCGGGCTGGCGAGATAGGCGATCGCCTCTGCCACATCCCAGGCATTGCCCCGCATCTTCAAGGGGTTGGCCTTGTGGAAGCGGGCGAGCGCTTCTTCCGGATACATGCGGAAACCCTCGGTCTCGATCACGCCGGGGCCGATGCAGTTGACGCGAATATTGTGGGGCGCCCACTCGGTGGCGACCGTCTTCGAAAGGTAGATCACCCCCGCGCGCGCGGCGCAGGTGTGCGCGGCCTGCGGCATGCCGCGCTCGACATTGGCGACGATGTTGATGACATGGCCCGGCTTGCCATCCGCACGCCAGCGCTTGGCGGCTTCCTGCATCATCCACCAGGTGCCGTTGAGGTTGGTGTCGATCACCGCGAGCCAGCCCTTGCGGCTGAAATCGATCGCGTCCTGCGGGAACTGCCCGCCCGCATTGTTGACCAACGTATCGAGGCCGCCGAAGTGATCATGCACCGCGCCGATCATCGCCTCAACCGCTTCGGGATCGCGGATATTGGCCTCGAGGCAGAGAATCTCGCGCCCGGTTTCCTCGCGGATCAGCGCAGCGGTGGTATCGAGCTTTTCACGCGTGCGGCCGCAGATCGCGACGTTCGCGCCAAGCTTTGCGGCGAGAAACGCGGCGGCCTTGCCCATGCCGCTACCAGCGCCGGAGATCAGGATGGTGTGCCCGTCGAGCAGGTCCTCGCGGAAGATCGTCTGCTGCGTGCGCAGCGCCTCTTCATCAAGCCCGCGCTTGGGGCGGCCGGGATCGCCGGGTTCGGGACGGAAGATGCGCGGGGTATGTATATCGGGCGCGTTCAACGGTTCATCCCCCATTCGTTCGTTCTCGCATAGCTAGAACACCCGCACAGAAAAAACAAACAGGTTTGATTTTGATTTGTGCCCCGCAGCCTCGATTTGCGCAGGGCGCGCGGGGACTTGGTGGGGGCTCTCCCACTCCCGCAAACGCGCCGCCAATCAGTCCTTGGCGGCAGGAGCGAGCGCGCGGATCTGGGCTTCGAGATGGCGCAGCATCGGCTCAACCTGCGCGGGTTCCATGCCGCCGGTCTGCAGCGAGATCGCCATGCCTTCGAGGATCGTCTGCGAGAGCGTCATCGCGAGGGCAAAGTTGGGCGAGCCGAGCCATTCGGGGAAAAGCGCTTCCGCCTGCGCGTTGAACTTTTCACGGAATTCGTCCTGCAGGGGCGAAAGGATCGAGGCGAGATCGGCATCGGTGCGCGCGGCGACCGCAAGCTCGTGGAACGCGATGAACGCGGGCTTCTGAAGCTGGCGCCAGTAGGTTTCGACGAGATCGGTGACCTCGTGCTCGGGCCGGTCAGCCGCGCGGCGGAAGGCGCGCAGGCGCTTTTCGTGCAGTTCCGTGATCGCCGCCTTGATCAGGGCTGAGCCGTTCTCGAAGTGGTGGACCATCGCCCCGCGCGAAAGGCCGGCTTCTTCCGCCACTTTGGGCGTAGTCGTGTTGGCATAACCGTATTTGACGAGGCAGCGCACCGTTGCGTCGATCAGGCGGGCACGCGTCTGGGCCGCCTTGGCTGCCTGCAGAGTGCGCGTGCGATCAGCCGCCGGGCGTAGGGGCCGAGGGGCGGGCCGTGCCGCCCGCGTGCGTGATAGAGCCATGCGTTTTACTTGCCTGAACCGCTGCGCACCGGGTCCGGTACGCCTTGAAAACACCCTTAATGCGTTTTCATGCCTCGTAAAACCGCTGCCTCGACCGGTTCGGGGACAAGTACCCCGGCCTGCATCGCGGCGGCTGGTTGCCGATGGCATGATAGACATCGAATCAGCCGCACTGCACTTCCGTGCCGTGCTGGTTCAAGGCGTAACGCATCGCGCAGAAAAAGACAGATATGATTGTCTTTTTCAGCATCCTGTGTATCTCCGCATCAAGACCAATAAGGGCCTGTCAGGCCGGGGGATGCATGACCGACGCGCAGCCAATCGCCACTGCACCTGTGCTTACCATGGGCGGCATGATCCGCGCTTCGGCGCAGGCCTTTGCCGAACGCGAGGCAGTGGTCTTCCCCGATCGGCGCATCAGCTATGCAGACCTTGATGCTGCAGCGAGGGCCTGGGCGTCGGCGATGATCGCGCTGGGCGTGCAGCCGGGCCAGCACGTCGGCCTGTTCATGCCGACATGCCCGCAATTTATCGAGGCTTTCTATGGCATTGCGATGGCTGGTGCGGTCGCCGTGCCGATCAATGCCCGGTATCAATCGCACGAGCTCGCCTATCTGGTGCGCGATGCCGATCTGGTTGTGCTGGTGACCGCAGGGCATGTGGCCGAGGGGCTGGACTACCGCGACCGAGTGCGTGCTGCACTGCCATCGCTGGCTGAAGCGGACGCGGCGCGGGGGTTGAGCCTGGATGAAGCGCCGATGCTCCACACGATCATCTCGCTTGATGCCGCAGGCGCGGACGGGATGCTGCCGGTGGACGAGGCGCTGGCGCTGGGCGAGGGCACCGAAGCGGCGCTGATCGACCGGCGGATCGACGATGTCGATGCAGAGGACATCGCGATGATCCTCTATACCAGCGGGACAACGGCGAACCCCAAGGGCGCGTTGATCTCGCACCGCGCGCAAGTGGGCAACAGCCGGAACCTCGGCAAGCGCTACCTCTGCACGGCCGAAGACAAGGTGTGGTCCCCGCTGCCGATCTTCCACATCGCGGGCATCCTGCCGATGACGATGATCCTCGATCTGGGCGGGGTCTACATGACCGTGCCGCATTTCGAGGCGGGGCAGGCGCTGGCGATGCTGGGCGCGGAAGGGGCGACGATTGCGTACCCCAGCTTCGTGACGATCATGCAGGATCTGATCAATCACCCGACCTTCAAGACCACCGATCTTTCGAAGCTGCGCGTGATGAATTCGAACTTCGCGGTGCAGCCGGCGTGGATCAAGGACGCTGTGGTTTCCGCGATGCCGCACACGATCCAGGTGGGCACTTATGGCCTGACCGAAGCGGCGGGCACGGTTTCGACGAGTCGGCTGGACGACAGCTTCGAGGTGCGCACGGGGCGTTGCGGCTTCCCGCTCGAGGACTGGGAGATGCGCATCGTCGATCCCGAAACCGGGCGTGACTGCGGTGCCGGCGAGCGCGGCGAGATCGTGCTGCGCGGGCCGCATATGCTGAAGGGCTATTACAACGCGCCGGAAAAGTCCGCCGAGGCGCTTCGTGGTGGCTGGTTCTACACCGGCGACGTCGGCTCGGTGGATGTGGGCGGGAACGTGATGTTCCATGGCCGTACCAAGGACATGCTCAAGGTCGGCGGCGAGAATGTCGCGGCGGCGGAAATCGAATCCATGCTGCAGACCCATCCGGCGGTGAAGCTGGCGCAAGTCGTGGGCATTCCCGATGACCGCTATGTCGAAGTGGCGGCGGCCTTTGTGGAATTGGCCGAGGGTGCTTCGACCGACGAGGCGGAGTTGATCGCGCATTGCAAGGGCAAGCTCGCGGGCTTCAAGATCCCGCGCCATGTGCGAATGGTTAGCGAGTGGCCGATGTCGACTTCGAAGATCCAGAAGTTCAAGCTGCGCGCCGGGCTAATCGAGGAACTGGGGCTGGGGTGAGCCTCACCCCCCCCCACACACAGCCACTCATGCTGAGCTTGTCGAGGCATCACACACAACCGCCGCGCCAACACCCTTCGGCAAGCTCAGGGTGAGCGGGGTTGGTTTTGTCCTTGCCAGAACTAAACCGTCTCGGCGTTCCCGAAGATCACCGTCGCCTGCGCCGAAAGCGTGCCGCCGTTGCCATGCGCGAGGGCGGTTTTCGCGCCAGCGATCTGGTTGGCCGCCGTCCCGCGCATCTGGCGCACCGCTTCGACCATCGCGAACATGCCGTACATGCCGGGGTGGCAGCACGAGAGGCCGCCGCCATTGGTATTGACCGGCAGCGAACCGCCCGGCGAAATCGCGCCGCTCGCCACGAACTTGCCGCCCTCGCCCTTGGCGCAGAAGCCGAGGTCTTCGAGGAACAGGATCGTGTTGATGGTGAAGGCGTCGTAGAGCTGGACGGTGTCGATCTCGCCCGGCGTTAGCCCCGCCATGGCCATCGCGCGCGGGCCGGATTCGGCAGCGGCGGTCACCGTGATGTCGTCGGCCTGCGTGACCGAGTTGTACCAGGTCGCGGCAGCGGCGCCGAGCACGGGGACGAGCGGCTGGGGGCCATGCTTGGCGCGGTCGGTGCGGGTGAGGACGAGCGCGGCGGCGCCGTCGGTCACAAGGCAGCAGTCGCGCGCGCGGATCGGGCTGCTGATGAGGCGCGAGGCGATGACGTCCTCGACCGAAAGCGGTCCCTTGGCAAAGGCTTCGGGATTGGTGTTGGCCCAGAGGCGCGCGGCAACCGCCACGCTCGCCAATTCCTCACGCGTCGTGCCGTACTGGTGCATGTGGCGCGCGGCGGCGAGCGCGTAGAAGGAAAGCGGATACATCGGATTGTAGGGCGCGTCCCACCGGTCGGGCCGTGCGGGGGTGGAGAGCTTGCCGCCGCTCGAACGCTGGTTCGCGCCATAGGCGATCACCGCACAATCGAGGTACCCGGCGTCGAGCATCATGCACGCGGTGACGAGGTGGCTCATGAACGAGGCACCGCCCGCGCGGTTGTTGTCGGTAAAGCGCGGGTGCAGACCGAGATACTGCGCGAGGCTCAGGCCGGCGAAGAGATCATCGGGCAGGGCGATGAACAGGCCATCGACTTCAGAGAGGCCGATCGCGGCATCGGCGAGCGCCAGTTGCACAGCCTTGCCTGCCATCTCGATGGTCGAGTGGCCCGGCATTTCGCCGACACCGAAAGTGGAAGCGCCAGCGACCGCAACGCGGCCGCGCGGGAAGGTGTCACCCATGGGCCTGCTCCACTGGATCGAAGACAATCATGGGGGTTTCCCCGGCGATGATCCGCGCCTTCACGGCCATGCCGATGTCGAGCGTTTCAGGGCTGACGCCTTCGACGCGGCCCATCATGCGCACGCCTTCGGCAAGATCGACGAGCACGACGTTGTAGGGCGGCTCAGGCGGTTTGCGCTGGATCCAGGTGGCGGAATAGACGGTGCCGTGGCCCGATGCCTCGAACCATTCGAGGTCTGCGCCGGTGCCGGGCGCGAAGGCGCGTGGAGGGAACACCGTGGCGCCGCCGCCAACCGGCTGCTGGATCAGGAAGCGGCCCTCGGCAAGGGCGGCATCCCATTCGGCAGACGGGCCGCTCATGGCAGCACCGCGCCGCTGGCGACCATGGCCGCGATCTCGTCTTCCGCGAAGCCTGCCTCGGCGAGCACCGCGCTGTTATCTGCACCCAGCGTTGGCCCGGGATCGCCGATTGCGCCGGGCGTGCCGGAAAAGTTCGTGGGGATGCCGGGGTAGCGCAAGGTGCCAAGCTCCGTTTCGGCGCTGTGCCAGAAGCCCGTCTCGACCAGATGCGGATCGTGGAGCAGGTCTTGCAGCGAGGCGATGGGGGTTGCGGGGATTTCGGCGCGACGGAAGAGCTCCATCCACGCTTCAGTGGTGCGGGTGACCATGACTTTTTCGACCTCCGCGAGGACCGCCGAGATATTCTCACTGCGGCTGCGCATCGAGGCGAACATGGGATCGTTCGACCAATCCGGATTGCCGAGTTCGCGGAAGAAGGCCTGCCACTGCTTATCGTTGTAGATCATCACGCCGACATGGCCGTCCGCCGTCTTGTAGGGCCGGCGCGAGGGCGAGGTGGCGCGGGGGTAGACCGGGGGCCCGAGCGGAGGATCGAACAGCGAGCCGCAGATGTGCTCAGTCGCGGCGAACGAGACCAGCGTCTCGAACATCGGGACTTCGATTTCCTGCCCCTCGCCCGTCTTCTCGCGCGCATAGAGCGCGGCGATCACGGCATAGGCGCCGGTGAGGCCCGCCACTTTGTCGGCGATGACGGTGGCGCTGTAGGTCGGCTCGCCGTTCGAGAGTTTGGCCTGCAGATCGACGATGCCCGAGGCGGCCTGCACGATATCGTCGTAGGCCGGATAGTCGCGGTAGGGGCCGGTGCGGCCATAGCCATAGAGATTGGCGTAGATGATCTTCGGGTTTGCCGCCTTCAGCGCAGCATAATCGAGCCCGAGTCTGGCGATGGCCTGCGCGCGCATCGAATGGATGAAGACGTCCGCGTCTTTGGCGAGGCGCAGCACGGCATCGCGTGCGGCGGCCTGCTTCAAATCTAGCGCAAGGCTGCGTTTGCCGCGGTTGACGTTGAGGAACATCGCGCCGCGGGTGGGATCCGGGCCGGGCGGAATGAAGCGCGTGGTATCGCCCGAGGGGCCTTCGATCTTGATCACATCGGCGCCCAAGTCGGCGAAGATCTGCGTGGCGTAGGGGCCCATCAGCACGGCTGTGAGATCGAGCACGCGCACGCCCGCGAGGGGCCCTTTGCCGCGCCCGCTCATGCCCCGGATCCGGTGCTGCTGATGAGCCGTGAATGCCCCATGATTCTCCCGTTTCTTCTTGCCGTCCGGCGGCGGCTGAGTTCGCTATGAAGGACCATAAAAAAGCATTCAAGCATGTTTTTTTCTTGGCGGGTGAGCCCCGCCTCCATAGAGTGCGCGGCAACAAGAGGAGCGGGCATTTCGAGCCATGCGCGCGAGCGCCGATGGTAGCCCCGCCGCAGGAAAGGACAAGGCATGGATCTGGGACTTCAGGGCAAGAAGGCGATCGTCGTCGGCGGCGCGCGCGGCATCGGCTATGCGGTCGCGGAGATCCTGGCGCGCGAAGGCGCCGATGTTGCGATCAGCGCGCGCGGCGAAGACAGCGTGAAGGACGCGGTGGCCGCGCTCTCGCGCTATGGCACGCACGTGGTGGGCAAGCCCTGCAACGTGAAGAAGGCGGACGACTACAAGGCGTGGCTGGAGTGGGCTATCGAAGCGCTGGAAGGCGTCGACGTGCTCGTGCCGCTCAGCTCGGCCGGCGGCGGCATGGGCAGCGAGAAGTATTGGCACAACGCGTTCGAAACCGATGTGATGGGCCCGGTCCGCGCCATCGAAGCCGTGATCCCGGTGATGACGCAGCGCAAGGGTGGTTCCATCGTGCTGGTTGCCACCACTAGCGCACTGGAGGCCATGGGCGGCCCGCAGGCCTACAACGCAATGAAGGCCTCGCTGATCACCTATGGCAAGCAGCTGGCGCTGGCGCATGGCAAGGACGGCATCCGCGTCAATGTCGTCTCGCCCGGCCCCATCGAGTTCGAAGGCGGCAACTGGGACATGATCAAGGGCACGATGGAGAAGTTCTACCAGTCGCAGCTGCGCCAGCAGCCGATGGGGCGGCTCGGGAAGCCCGAAGAAGTGGCGCGCGCGATCGTGTTCCTCGCCAGCGAGGCAGCGAGCTGGTGCAGCGGTTCGCACCTCGTGGTCGATGGCGCCTTCACCAACCGGACGCACTTCTGAGATGAGTGAGCCCGTGACCCACCGGCCCGTCACGTGGGATACGTCGAAGATGGACGTGAAGCGCGTCGTCGATGTGATCCGCGTTTCGCCCGACGACAATCCCAGCCGTACGCCGGTGGACAAGGCGCCCGATCCGCAGTTGGGGCATGATCTGATCCCGGCAGAGCGGTACTACTCCGAAGAATTCATGAAGCTCGAATGGGAGCGGGTGTGGACCAAAGTCTGGCTGCTGGGCGGCCGGGCGGACGACATCCCGAATCCGGGCGACTACATCTGCACCGAGATCGGCAAGGAAAGCGTGCTGATCGTGCGCCAGCATGATGGCTCATTGCGCTGCTTCCCCAATGTTTGCCTCCACCGCGGCAACCGGCTGCGGCCAGAGGGCATTGGCAATGCGCAAGCGTTTCGCTGCATGTATCACCACTGGACCTACGGGCTCGACGGCAAGATCGAGCGGCTGCCGGACTTGTGCACGTTTCCGCAGGGCGGTCCTCCGGGGATGACCTTGCCGAGCTTCCCGGTGACCGAGTGGAACGCTTTCGTGTGGTTCTCGCTGAACCCGGATGTGGAGCCGTTCGACGAATTCATCGCGCCGCTGAAGGAGCATCTGGAACCCTATCACCCCGAGCGCATGGCGTGGAAACGCGATGTGACGGTGGAGTGGGACTGCAACTGGAAGGCCTCGGTCGATGCCTTCAACGAGACCTATCACGTGCAGGGCATCCACCCGCAGCTGCTATGGTATCTCGATGACGTCAACGTGCAGATCGATTGCTACGAGCGGCACAACCGCTATCTGATCCCGTTTGCCGCAATCTCTCCGCGCGTGGCCATGCCCAGCACGATCCCGCCTGCGATCGACGAGATCATGCGCCATGCGGGGATGGACCCGGCGGAGTACGAAGGCCGCGTGAGCGACATTCGCCGCGATGTGCAGCTGTTCAAGCGGGCCAACGGCAAAGCGCAGGGCAAGGACTATTCGGCGCTGAACGACGATCAGCTGACCGATGATTACCACTACATGATCTTTCCGAACGTGGCGCTCAATGTGCATGCGGACGACATCATGATGTTCCGCCAGCGCCCGCACGCGAGCGATCCGAACAAGATGCTCTATGACGTGTGGGTGTTCGAGCTGGTGCCGGAGGGCGAGCCTTGGCCCGAGCGCGCCAAGCATCGCCGCTTCAAGCATGGCGACCGCAGCATCGGGCAAGTGCTCGACCAGGACGCCTACAACCTGCCCACGGTGCAGGCGGGGATGAAGAGCAGCGGTTTTCCGGGCCTGTGGATCGGCGAGCAGGAACTGCGCATCCGCCATTTCCACAAGGTGCTCGACGATTACATCTACGGGCCGGGCGGCAAGCAGGCGAGTGACTTGTGAGCGAGCGTATCCTCCATTTGATCGGTAGCCCGCGCGGGGATCGCTCGCGTTCGGTAAAGGTGGCCGAGCGGCTGATCGCAGGGCTGGTGGCGGCGAGCCCCGGCGCGGTGGTCGAGACGCTGAATGTCTGCCACGCCGATCTACCCGCACTGACCGGCCCGGTAATCGAGGGGCGCTATGCGCTGATCGAGGGCCGCGAAGTGGCGGACGAAGTGCGCGCTGCTTGGGCGCAGATCGGCGCGGCGGTGGCGCATTTCCTCTCGTTCGATTGCGCCGTGTTCAGCGTGCCGATGTGGAACTTCGGCATTCCCTGGCAGCTCAAGCAGTACATCGACACGATCACCCAGCCTGGCATGGCCTTCCGCGTTTCGGAAGCGGGTGTGGAAGGGCTGGGCGCGGGCAAGCGGGCCATTCTGGTGGCCTCGGGTGCGCTCGATATCCGGCCTGCCGCTCCCGGCGCGGAGCTGGATCATCAGGTGCGCTTCATGCAGACTTGGCTTGGTTTTATCGGGATCACCGACGTGCATGTGGTCCACTTGCGGCCGACTTACGGCCCGCCCGAAGCGGTCGAGGCCGCGATGGACGAGGCTTATGCTTCGGCGGAAGCGCTGGTGGCGGACCTGTCGCGCGCATCGCGCGTGTAGACGAGGTTGGTGCTCTCGAAGGTCACGCATTCTGTGCCGTCTTCAAGGCTCACGACATAGCGCGTGACAGCGGTGCCGCGCGGTTTGCCGCTGCGTGATGGCTCCAGACTCAGGATTTCGCTGGAGACGCGCAGGGTATCGCCTGCACGGACCGCACGTTTGAGGCGCAGCCGATCCCAGCCCACACCGCAGACGAAATCGATATCGCCATTGATCTCGTGGTCCATCTGCCGCCAGATCGCCAGCACATGGATGCCGCTCGCGACCACTTGCCCGAACACCGAGGCGCGCGCGGCTTCGGGATCGGTGTGGAACCACTGCGGATCATGCGCGCGGGCAAATTCGACGATTTCCGCCTCGGTGACGGTGCGTGTGGGCGAGAGTTTCGTTTCACCCACGCGCAAGTCCTCGAAGGTCCGCCAGAGCGTGCCGAGCGGCGATAGCGTATCCGTCATTCGCGGACGATGAAGGGCGCGAGCACCGGCTTCACGCGCAGGTTCTCCGGCACGTTCTCAACGCCGATCCGGCGGTCAAGCTCTTCGTGCCAGTTGTAGATGCGCCGCTCCTGATAATTGAGCGACATGCCCTTGAAGCCCGGCCCTTCGACCGATTCCTGGATCTGCGGCGCGAACTGCAGGTCTTCGTAGAGAATGCGCTCCCAGTTCTTGATGCGCATCTCCCATAGCGGGTGGGGATTGGCGGCATCATGCTCCGGCGCGAGCCAGGTCGAGACGACGCGGGTGCGCTTGGGTCCCATCGGCCAGAATTGCAGTAGCGGAATGCCGGTCGGCGCGGGCGGCATGATGAAGTTGGGGTAGATCGAATAGCTGACGTTGTTCTTCGCCACGAACTCCGAGATCGTCGGGATTTCGGGCATGCCCTTGGTGCCGGGATCGATCCAGCCTTCACGGCGGTTGGGCGTTGCCATGCGGCTATGGCCATTGGGCCAGAGCGTGACGATCATGGCGCGGTGATCGAGGAAGCGGTCGACCGTGTTCTCGTGGATCGACTTGAGGTGATAGACTTCAAGGAACGCGTCGAGCAGCACCTTGACGTTGCACTCGGTCTCATAGGTGCGGCTATCGACGAGGCGCAGCGTTTCAAGTTGAAGCTGTTCGAGCTCCGCCGCCATCGGGCCGATGTGGTGGAGGAGCGGCTCGGCATCTGGATCGGCGTTGAGGAAGATCAGGCTGCCGAGCAGCTCGCAGCGCACCTGGCTAAGTGAGTGGCAGGAAAAATCGAAGCCCTCTGCAAAATCGCGCCGGTCGCGCACGGCGGTGAGCTTGCCTTCCAGCGTATAGGACCAGCCATGATAGCCGCAGACGAAGCCGCGCGAAGTGCCGCTCTCCTCCTTTACGAGAGGTGCGCCGCGGTGCTGGCACGTGTTGTAGTATGCGCGGATGTCCCCCGCGAGCGTGCGGGTGACGATGACAGGGGAGCCGGTGTTGCGGCAGAGGAACCATGAACCGGGTTCGGGAAGCTGGTCCACGTGCCCCGCATAGAGCCACGAGCGCTGCCACATCCCCTTTTCCTCGAGTTCAAGGAAGGCGGGATCGACATAGCGGCCGCCGGGGATCGAGGGGAGCGCAGGGAAATCGACGGGCGGGCCATTGCGCTCGCGTTCCCAGGTCATGCGTGCGAGATCGTCGGCAGGCGGCGATGCGAAGGGGGGCTTGGCGGTCAGGGCTTCGGACATCGGTTGCTCTCCCGGAACGCCCGAGTACGCCGGCGCTCCGTTTGCAGTTTAAAAACATTCATGTATGCTTGTAAAGCGATGGTTTAGAGGTCTGATTTGGTCATTTTTTAATCTATAAAACATGGGCTTGCTTAGGTATGGCGGGCAAAGCGGGAGTGAAGCGAATGGAGATTTTGGCGGGCATCTTTCACCATGGCGTGATCGTCGACGATCTGGAAGCGGCCATGGCCCGGTTCAGCGCGACGATGGGCTGCACCTGGACCCCGGTACGCACGTTCGATCCGATGCCGGTGTGGAACGCGGCGGGCGAGCAGCTCGAGGCGAAGCTGCGCGTGGTCTATTCGCATCAGGGGCCGCTGCGGATGGAACTCATCGAAAGCGTGCCGGGCTCGGCCTATGATGCGATGCGCGCGCTGGGCCCCTCACACCTTGGCGTGTGGGTCGATTCGGTGGCGGACAGCGCGGCGGCGATGCTGGCAGACGGCTGGGAGCTCGTGCTGGGCGGCGCGCCGGCGGATCAGGGCCACGGCGCGATCGCCTATCTCTCGCGTCCCGGCAGCCCGGTGATCGAACTGGTGGCGCGGGCGATCACGCCGATGATGGAAGAATGGTGGGCGGCGACGGAGTGAGTGGGGCAATGAGCACGACCTGGCATGATCTGCTGCCCGAGGCCGATTTCCCGGCCGAGGGCAAGCTCGCGGCGCGGGTGGCCGGCTGGCACGTGCTGGTGCTGCGCGCGGACGACGGCAGCTTCCGCGCCGTCAACGACCGCTGCACGCATCAGGCAGCGCAGCTTTCCGGAGGCCGCGTGCGGCGCGGCGCGGTGATGTGTCCGCTCCACGGCGCGCGGTTCGATGTGCTGACGGGCAAGTGCCTCGGCGCGGCCTATCCCGATTTGCGCACCTTTGCGGTGCGCGTGGAAGGCGGCCGGATCGCGGTGGAAGTGCCCGATGCGCCGCCGGGGCCGGGGGAAATGCCAGTGACAAGCTAGGGCTGGCGCCACCGGCCGGGCCGGTGGTGGGCGCGGCAGGGATTGAACCTGCGACCCCACCCGTGTGAAGGGTGTGCTCTACCACTGAGCTACGCGCCCGCGCGGCGGGGCCACGCACATGGCATGGCGGCCGGACAGGGGCGGGCCTCTGCCATGACGGGGCTTGATTGACAAGTGGGGGGATCAAGATATTTGCGGCCCCCATGACCGAAGAAGCTTCAGCTCCCGAATCTGCCGTTCCCGCCATCACCGCCGGACCGGATGTGCCCCCCGATCACCTCGCGATCAATCCGCGCAGCCCGTTCTTCGATGCAGAGAAGCTGCGCAGGGGCATCGGCATCCGCTTCAAGGGCACGGTGCGCCGCAATGTCGAGGAGTATTGCATCTCCGAAGGCTGGGTGCGCGTGCAGGCGGGCAAGACCATGGACCGCAAGGGCAACCCGCTGACGCTGAAGCTCTCCGGGCCGGTCGAGGCGTGGTACGAGGATCTGGGCGACGACGCGCCAGTGGCGAAGCTGTAGAGAAAACCCCCTCCGACCTGCCTGCGGCAGGCCACTTCTCCATTTATGCTTCGCAAAAATGGGAAGGCCCTAATGGGGCAGTAGCCTGCCCCTTTCGCGCTCAACCAGTCCGGTGAGCCACGTCTTGAACGCCTGAACGCGTGCGAGCGCGTGCGTATCCTTGTGCATGACGAGCCAGAACGATCTGGTGATGCGCCGCTCGGGCAGGACGGGAACGAGGCTAGGGTCCGCATCACCGATGAAGCAGGGCAGCACCCCGATGCCCGCGCCTGCGGCGATCAGGCGGTGCTGCGCGTTGATCGAGGACGAGCGGACCGTGGCGGCGAGGCCGGGCTCGATCTCCGCAAGGTAGCGCAGTTCGGGTGCGTAGAGCAGATCGGGGACATAGCCGACGAGGGCGTGGCCCTTGGCGAGGTCTGACGGGCGGCGCAGCGGGGCGTGGCCGGAAAGGTAATCCGGGCAGGCGTAGAGCCTGAGGTGGTAGTCTGACAGCTTGCCCGCGATGACGGGGCCAGCACGCGGGCGCGAGAGGGTGACGGCAAGGTCCGCCTCGCGCTTCGAAGGGCTGAGGAAGCCGGAGTTCGCCACCAGGTCGATCACCAGCCTTGGATGTGCAGCAGTAAAGCTGCCTAGCGCAGGGGCGACGATCCAGCTGGCAAAACCTTCGGAAAGGCTGACGCGCAGCAGGCCCGCCGGGCCGCCGCCGCCATGTTCGGCAATGCGGCTCGCGGCGCGCTCCATGGCTTCGACTTCGACCAGCATAGCCTCGCCCGCTTCGGTGAGCACCTGGCCCTCGCGCGTCTGTTCGAACAGGGTGGCGCCGATGCGGGTTTCGAGGCGGCGCAGGCGGCGGCCCATGGTCGTGGCATCGACGCCGATGGCCTGCGCCGCGCGGGCGAGCTGCCCGGCACGGGCGATAGCGAGAAAGGTCTGGAAATCGCTCCAGTCTGGGGCCTGCATCATTGCAGGCATCCCTCGCATTTTCTCACCTTGCTTGCAAATCGTCGGGGGTGCAGGGAACTGCCCAAGGTCCACGGACCAATTCGTCAGGAAAGGATGCAGCATGCGCCAGATCGATCATTTCATTGTCGGCGGTTCGGGCGGGGCTCCAGCACGCAAGGGCCCGGTGTTCGATCCCAACACCGGCGCGGTGCAGGCTGAAGTGGCGCTGGGCACGTCTGATACGCTGGAACGCGCTGTTCAGGCCGCACTGGCGGCGCAGCCCGCCTGGGCCGCGGTCAACCCGCAGCGCCGTGCCCGCGTCATGTTCGAATTCAAGCGGCTGGTCGAGGCAAATATCGACGAACTGGCGCGCTTGCTTTCGTCCGAGCACGGCAAGGTGATCGCCGATTCGAAGGGCGATATCCAGCGCGGGCTTGAAGTGATCGAGTTCTGCTGCGGCATTCCGCATGTGCTGAAGGGTGAATTTACGCAGGGCGCCGGGCCGGGCATCGACATCTATTCGATGCGCCAGCCCATCGGTATCGGCGCGGGCATCACCCCGTTCAACTTCCCCGGCATGATCCCGCTGTGGATGGCAGGTGTCGCCATCGCCACCGGCAATGCCTTCATCATCAAGCCTTCGGAGCGCGATCCTTCGGTGCCGGTGCGCTTTGCCGAGCTGTTCCTTGAGGCGGGCCTGCCCGAGGGCATCTGCCAGGTCGTCCATGGCGACAAGGAAATGGTCGACGCGATCCTCGACCATCCGGCGATCGGCGCGGTGAGCTTCGTTGGCTCGTCCGATATCGCGCACTATGTCTACAACCGCGGCGTCGCCGCCGGAAAGCGCGTGCAGGCGATGGGCGGGGCCAAGAACCACGGCATCGTGATGCCGGATGCCGATCTCGATCAGGTGGTGAATGATCTGGCGGGCGCTGCCTTCGGTTCGGCGGGCGAGCGCTGCATGGCGCTGCCGGTGGTCGTGCCGGTGGGTGAGGAAACCGCCGAGCGGCTCAAGGCCAAGCTGATCCCGGCGATCGAAAAGCTGCGTGTCGGAATCTCGACCGACGCCGATTGCCACTATGGCCCGGTCGTCACCGCTGCACACAAGGCGAACATCGAGCGCTGGATCACCAAGTGCGAGGAAGAAGGCGGCGAGATCGTAATCGACGGGCGCGGCTTCACCTTGCAGGGCCACGAGAACGGCTTCTTCGTCGGCCCGACGCTGATCGACCATGTGACGGCTGACATGGAAAGCTACCAGAACGAGATCTTCGGCCCCGTGCTGCAGATCGTGCGGGCGAAGGACTTCGAGGAGGCGCTCGCGCTGCCTTCGAAGCACCAGTACGGCAACGGCGTGGCGCTGTTCACCCGCAGCGGCAACGCGGCGCGCGAATTCGCGGCGCGGGTGAACGTGGGCATGGTTGGCATCAACGTGCCGATCCCGGTGCCGGTCGCCTATCACACCTTCGGCGGCTGGAAGCGCTCAGCCTTTGGGGACACCAACCAGCACGGCATGGAAGGCGTGAAGTTCTGGACCAAGGTGAAGACCGTGACGCAGCGCTGGCCGGAGGGTATGCCGTCGGGAGGGAACGCATTCGTGATCCCGACGATGGAGTAAGGTAATGGAAAAGCAACGTGTTTCGAGTGGTTCGCCGATGGAGCCAATCATCGGGTTTTCCCGGGCCATTCGCACGGGCAAGCAGATCATGGTCGCGGGAACGGCGCCGATCGAGCCGGATGGTTCGAGTACCCCCGGCGATGCGGCGGCGCAGATGGAGCGTTGCTGCGCAATCGTGGCGCAGGCGATTGCCGACCTTGGCGGCGATATCGCTGACACGGTGCGGACCTGCATCTATCTGACCGACCGGGCGGACTTCGATGCAGTGGCGCGGGTTCACGGCAAGTGGTTTGGCGGTGCGCGGCCGGCAACAACGACCTTGATCGTTTCCGGATTCATCCGGCCGGAATGGAAAGTAGAGATCGAAGCCGAAGTGATGGAATCATGACCGACCAGTTCGCCCTTACCGACGACCAGATCGCCATTCAGGAGATGGCGCGCCGCTTTACCGCCGATGCGATCACCCCGTTTGCCGCGCAGTGGGACGAGGAGCACAGCTTTCCGCTCGATACGATCAAGGCGGCGGCGGAACTCGGCTTCTCCTCGATCTATGTGAGCGAGGAAAGCGGCGGAATCGGGCTCGGGCGACTGGAATCGGCGCTGATCATGGAAGCCATGGCTTATGGCTGCCCCACGACCAGCGCGTTCATCTCGATCCACAACATGGCTTCGTGGATGATCGACCGCTTCGGTGGGGAGGAAATCAAGGGCCGCTATTTGCCCTCGCTGATCACGATGGACAAGATCGCGAGCTATTGCCTGACCGAGCCCGGCTCGGGTTCCGACGCGGCAGCGCTGCGCACCACGGCTCGGCTGGAAGGCGACCATTATGTCGTGAACGGCACCAAGCAGTTCATCTCGGGCGGCGGGGTGAGCGACATTTATGTGACGATGGTTCGCACAGGCGAGGCGGGACCGAAGGGTATTTCGTGCCTGGTGATCGACAAGGGCACGCCGGGGCTCAGCTTCGGCGCGCCGGAACGCAAGCTGGGCTGGAACGCCTCGCCCACTGCGCAGGTGATTTTCGAGAACGTGAAGGTGCCCGTGGCCAACCGCGTCGGCGCGGAAGGCGACGGCTTCCGCTTTGCCATGGCCGGGCTGGATGGCGGGCGGCTCAATATCGGCGCCTGCTCGCTTGGCGGAGCGCAGCGCTGCCTTGATGAAGCGATCAAGTATGCCAAGGAACGCAGCCAGTTCGGCCAGCCAATCGCCGATTTCCAGAACACCCAGTTCCAGTTGGCGGATATGGCAATCGAGCTTGAGGCCGCGCGCGCGCTGCTCTATCTCGCGGCCGCCAAGGTGACGAGCAATGCGCCTGACAAGACGCGCTTTTCGGCGATGGCCAAGAAGCTGGCGACCGATACCGGCTCTTCGGTGGTCGACCGCGCATTGCAGGTGTTTGGCGGGTACGGCTACCTCAAGGACTATCCGATCGAACGCTTCTGGCGCGACTTGCGCGTGCACCGCATTCTGGAGGGCACCAACGAGGTGATGAAGATGATCGTGGGCCGGGATTTGCTGCGCCAATGATTGCGCACAGCCTCGCCATGGTGACGATTGTGGTGCCCGATTACGAAGCGGGGCTGGCGTACTTTGTGGGAACGCTTGGCTTCGATCTGGTCGAGGACACCGATCTTGGCGCAGGCAAGCGCTGGGTGGTCGTCTCCATCGGTGAGGGTACGAAGCTTCTGCTGGCGCGGGCCGCCGATCAAACACAGGCCGCCGCAATCGGGCGGCAGGCGGGCGGGCGCGTGGGGTTCTTCCTTCACACCGCCGATATTGCCGCAAGCGAGGCGGCGCTGCGTGCGCGAGGCGTGACAATCGAGGCGCCCGTGCGGCGCGAAAGCTATGGCGCGGTGCTGGTGTTCCGCGATCCCTTCGGCAACCGCTGGGATCTTATTGAAGCTCTGGTCCCGCATGAAATGGGGAAGGCCGCATGACCGACGATATTCTGGTCCGCACCGAAGGGGGCATGGGCGTGCTGTCGCTCAACCGGCCCAAGGCGATTCACGCGCTCAACCGGGCGATGGTGGACGGCATGACCGAGGCGCTGCTGGCGTGGCGCGATGATCCCGCGATCGGCGCGGTGATCATCGACCATTCCGAAGGGCGCGGCTTCTGCGCGGGCGGCGACATTGCCTTCCTGCGCAATTCGGCGCTGACTGACGAAGGCGTTTCGGGCCGCAAGTTCTTCTTCGATGAATACCGCCTCAACCACCTGATCATGACCTATGAAAAGCCCATCGTGGCGTTCATGGACGGGATCACCATGGGCGGCGGCGTGGGCATCGCCGATCCGGCGCGCTACCGCGTCGCGACCGAGAATACCCGGCTTGCCATGCCCGAGACCGGCATCGGCCTGTTTCCCGATGTGGGCGGCGGCTGGTTCCTTTCGCGCATGAAGGGGCGGCTGGGCCAGTACCTCGCGCTAACCGGCGCCCGGATGGACGGGGCCGAATGCCTCTGGGCGGGTTCGGCCACGCATTACCTGCCGTCTGCCGCGTTGGCCGAGGTGAAGGCAAAGATCGCGGCGAACCCGGACGATATTCCGGCGATCCTGCACAGCTTCGCCGCCGTGCCGCCCGAACCCAAGATCGCGGCGCGGGCGGACGATATCGCGCGGCTGTTCGCTTCGGACCGCTACGAGGACATTCTCGCCGCGCTCGAAGCCGATGGCAGCGAATTTGCCGCCGCCACGCTGGCGACATTGCACACCAAGAGCCCGCAAACTTGCAAGGTCGCGTTGCGCCAGCTGGCGACTAGCCTGACCCTGCCCGATTTCGCCGCAAACATGGTGATGGAATACCGCATCTGCAGCCGCGTGCTGGTGCGCCCCGATTTTGCCGAGGGCGTGCGCGCGGTGATCGTGGACAAGGACAATGCCCCCAAGTGGAACCCGGCGACGCCCGAAGGCGTGACCGAAGACATGCTGGACGCGATCTTCGCGCCCCTGACTGATAGCGCAGAATGGAGCCCCCTATGACGTATGAAACTATTCTGGTCGAACAGCGCGGCGCCGTCACGCTGATCACGCTGAACCGCCCCAAGTCGTTGAATGCCCTCAATTCGCAGGTGCTTGAAGAACTGATCGATGCCTTCGCTGCCTACGAGGCCGACCCGGCGCAGCGTTGCGCCGTGCTCACCGGCTCGGGCGAGAAGGCATTTGCCGCCGGCGCGGACATCAAGGAAATGGCCGACAAGGCCGCAACCGATTTCTACACCGGCGACTTCTTCTCGCGCTGGACCAGCCATCTGGTGAAGACCACGCGCAAGCCGTGGATCGCGGCAGTGAACGGCTTCGCGCTCGGCGGCGGCTGCGAGCTTGCCATGATGGCGGACTTCATCATCGCTTCGGAAAACGCAAAGTTCGGCCAGCCCGAGATCAAGCTCGGTGTCGCCCCCGGCATGGGCGGCTCGCAGCGCCTGACCCGCGCGGTGGGCAAGGCCAAGGCGATGGACATGTGCCTCACCAGCCGGATGATGGATGCCGTAGAAGCCGAGCGTTCGGGCCTCGTCAGCCGCGTCGTGCCGCTGGCCTCGCTGATCGACGAAGCGGTCGCCGCCGCCGAAGCCATCGCCGCGATGCCGCCGGTGGCCGTGATCGCCAACAAGGAAATGGTCAATGCCGCGTTCGAGTTGACGCTCGATCAGGGCCTGCTGTTCGAACGCCGCGTATTCCAGATCCTCACCGCGACCGAGGACAAGGTCGAAGGCATGGCCGCCTTCATCGAAAAGCGCCCCGGCGTGTGGAAGGGAAGGTAGACCCATGAAAATCGCATTTATCGGCCTCGGCAACATGGGCGGCGGCATGGCCGCAAATCTTGTCAAGGCGGGGCATGACGTCCACGCGTTCGATCTGGCGGAAGCGGCGCTGGCGCGCGCGAAGGAAAGCGGCTGCGCCACGTACACTTCGGTGAAGGAGGCGGTGCAGGGCGCCGATGCTGTCGTCTCGATGCTGCCCAACGGCGCCATCGTGAAGGCGGTCTACACCGCCGATGTGATCGGCCATGCGCCGACTTCCGCACTGCTGCTTGATTGTTCCACCATCGACGTCGCCACTGCGCGCGAAGTGGCGGCGCTGGCGGCGGACGCAGGCTATGCGATGGTCGATGCGCCGGTCTCGGGCGGGATCGCGGCGGCCAATGGCGGCACGCTGACCTTCATGGTCGGCGGCAGCGCGGACGCGTTCGCGCGCGGTGAGCCGATCCTGGCCGCGATGGGCAAGGCGGTGATCCATGCCGGGGATAGCGGCGCGGGTCAGGCGGCGAAGATCTGCAACAACATGCTGCTCGGCGCCTCGATGATCGCGACTTGCGAGACCTTTGCCATGGCCGAGAAGCTGGGGCTGGACCTGCAGACCTTCTTCGACATCTCCAGCAAGGCTTCGGGCCAATGCTGGTCGATGACGAGCTACTGCCCGGTGCCGGGTGTCGGCCCGACGACTCCGGCGGACAATGGCTATCAGGGCGGCTTTGCCACCGCGCTGATGCTCAAGGACCTGAAGCTCGCGATGGAAGCGGCCAAGGGTGCCGGGGCTGACGTGCCGATGGGTGCGCGCGCGGCGGAGCTTTATGCGGCGTTTGCCGATGCGGGCAACGGCGGGCTCGATTTCTCGGCGATCATCAAAACGCTTTGATGGCCTCCACCCGGAGATGGTGGGTCTGAAGGCCTGCTCAGCGCACGCGGCTGGCGATGATGCGGCCGATGGGATCACGGGCCAGGTTGGGGGAGACTGCAAGGGTGCGGTCTTCCTTGACCGGGACTTTCACCGTTTCCCGCGCAGCCAGCGGGCGCCGCGCGGACGTGCGGCTCGTTTCGGGAACGATGCCCTTGAGGAAGTCGGGCCCGATGCGTGAGGTGTAGGCGGCCTTGGGCGCGTCAGCCGAAGCGAGCACAGTCAGCCGTTCATTGGGTCCGAGGGTCTTTGGCGGCTTGCGGTTGTAGATAAAGCCCTCAACCGGCCAGTGCGTCGTGCCGAGCCCGCCAAGCGGTGCATACCACACGCGCACTTCGCTCCAGTCGTTCGCGGGTGAGACATCCACCGCGCGGACATTGTCTTCCATCTGGCCACGACGCCCCTCGATGGGAGACCAGTTGGCGTGGCGCAGCAGGATGGTACGCGAATCGAGGATGCGGCTGACGGCGGCCACATGGCCGAGTTGCATCGCACCGTAAGGGCGGAATGCCATGACCGCGCCGACCTTGGGCAGGGAGCCGCGCGCATAGTGCCCGGCGGCCTGATTCCACCAGGTGTGGGCGTCACCATAGAGCTGGATGCCGGTGACCTTGCGCGCATAAGGCACGCACTGGATGTAGGGCAGGGCGAAATCTCGGCCGATATCTTCGGCGTTATCGTCGCTCGCACCGGCTGGATCGGGCGCTATCGGCCGTGCCTGCGCCTGGGGCGGCACTGCTGCGAGCAGAAAGAGGAGTGCGAGTCGCAGGGGTACCGGGATCATGCAGGCAGCTTTGCCCGCGGCGTGGTTAAAGCTGCTCAAGCGAAGCTGGTTAACGAACCATTTCGGCCTCGAGGCGCGCGCGGCGAGTCCACGCTGCGCTTGCGTTCCGGGCGCGTTGGGGCCACGGGAGGGCCATGTTGCCCCAGGTTATCATCATCGGTCGCCCCAATGTCGGCAAGTCGACTCTGTTCAATCGGCTTGTCGGCAAGAAGCTCGCGCTCGTCGACGACCAGCCCGGCGTGACGCGCGACCGCCGCTTTGGCGATGCGGATCTGCTCGGCTTGAAGTTCACCATCGTCGATACAGCAGGCTGGGAAGATCTCGATCCCGAGACCCTGCCGGGCCGCATGCGCCAGCAGACCGAAGCTTCGCTGGTGGGCGCGGACGTCGCGCTGTTCGTGATCGATGCGCGCGCGGGCGTGACCCCGCTCGACGAGGAAATCTCGCGATATCTGCGCTCAAGCCGCATTCCCATCGTGCTCATGGCCAACAAGGCCGAAGGGCGCGCGGGCGATCCGGGACTCTACGATGCCTTCGCACTGGGCTTTGGCGAGCCGGTGGCGTTTTCCGCCGAGCATGGGCAGGGCCTCGCCGATCTGTTCGAGGCGCTGCGCCCGCATATCGAAGGCACGGACGGCGAAGGCGATGCCGGGCCTGACGCCGAGATCGAAGACGAAGAGGAGTTCGATCCCGAATCGGTCCTCAAGCTTGCCATCGTCGGGCGGCCCAATGCGGGCAAGTCCACCCTGATCAACAAGCTGCTCGGCGAAAACCGGCTGCTGACGGGGCCGGAAGCGGGGATCACACGCGATTCGATCGCGATTGACTGGCAGTGGTTCGATCCGACGAGCGACGCCTACCGCCCGGTGCGGCTGATTGACACGGCGGGGATGCGCAAGAAGGCGCAGGTCGTCGAAAAGCTGGAGAAGATGTCCGTCGCCGATGCGCGCCGCGCCATCGACTTCGCCGAAGTGGTCGTGCTGCTGCTCGATGCGACGCGCGGGCTGGAACATCAGGACCTCAAGATCGCCTCGATGGTGCTGGAGGAAGGCCGCGCGCTGATGATCGCGATCAACAAGTGGGATGTGGCGGAGGACCCCTCCGGCCTGTTCAACGGGATCCGCGCCGCGCTGGAGGAAGGCCTTGCGCAAGTACGCGGGGTGCCGCTGCTGGCGGTTTCGGCGCGCACGGGCAAGGGGCTCGACCAGATGCTGACCGCCGCCTTCGATATCCGCGCGGCTTGGTCGAAGCGCGTGCCGACTTCGGCGCTCAACCGCTGGTTCGACGATGCGCTCGCCGCCAATCCCCCGCCGGCACCGGGCGGAAAGCGCATCAAGCTGCGCTACATCACGCAGGCGCGCATCCGCCCGCCCAGCTTCGTGATGTTCGGCACGCGGCTCGATCAGCTTCCCGAAAGCTATCGTCGCTATCTGGTGAACGGCATCCGCCGCGAACTGGGTTTCGATGCGGTGCCGATCCGGCTGACCTTGCGCAGCCCGACCAATCCGTTCGCGAAGAAGTAGGACGCGCCATGCCCGATACCGCCCTGCCGCTTGACCCCGCGATGCTGCCGCATAGCGCGGGTGCTGCCATCATGCGCGGTGCGGCGGGCAAGTGCCCGCGCTGCGGCGGCACGCATCTGTTCGCTGGCGGGCTGAAGCCTGTCGAACGCTGCCGGATGTGCGGGCAAAACTGGACGTTGCACGCGGCGGACGATTTCCCGCCCTATATCGCGATCCTCCTCACCGGGCACCTGATGGCACCGGTGATCATCGGCCTTGGCAAGATGGAATCCTTGCCGGCGTGGGCGATGATGTTGATTGCGCTGACCATGGCCGCCGCGCTGATCGCCGCCATACTGCGCCCAGCCAAGGGCGGCGTGATCGCGCTGCAGTGGTGGCTGGGAATGCAGGGCTTTGCCGGGCATTCGGGTAAGGTTGAGGCAGGGGTGGCATAGTTCCTCCCCGTTTTTGCGCAGCACAAATGGGGAGGTGGCAGCCCACAGGGCTGACGGAGGGGCCTCTACCCCTCCACCACCCGCTGCGCGGGCGGTCCCCCTCCCCGTTTGTCCTTCGGAAAAACAGGGAGGACCGAGCATCGGACGGTTTGCGCCCCCCGTCGCCCCGTGCTTGACACGGGGTTAGGCTTTTCTTCGAGGTCAGCGCCGTGCCGCCAAAGCGGGCCTCCGGATCAAAGGCGGGGTGACGGTCAATCGTTGGCCGAGGTGGCACCAATTCTTTCGCAAGTACCATGCGACCAGACATACGCTGTTTGTCGACCGTCCTTCGCGACCTCATTGTATCCGAGCCACTCGACCGCGAAATTCCTATCGTCCTGAGGCTTGAGTACCGCCCATGTCTCTTCGCCGTTTGAGCGGAAGCGTAGCCCTGCCAGCGTTACGATACCTTTGTCATTCTGCCGGACAGAAATGCGCCTGTCGCCGTCAATTTCGGACCAAGCGATCATTGTACCGATCCCATCTCGAGCAACGAGCGACGCCGGATGAGGTTCACCGATCGGCGAGTTGAGGATCGGGTCTATATCCTGAAATGTGCAGGCAAGAATGAACAAGCCGGCGATGGGCACACCTTCGACCATTGTTCACGGCCCCCTCACAAAAAGTTGTTCGGCCAGATCATCGTCCGCCACATGTGCGCCGTGGGTGAGCCATCGAAGCCGAGCCCTTCCGCCGGCTCCTTGAAATTCCGCCCGATCACGTCTTCCAATTCCTCGGGCACCACCACCGGGAAATCGTCGAAGAAGTAGGTGTCGTAGAGCGTCATCTGCCGCGCGGTCATGTACCACTTGTGGTTCTTCGCGTACTCGGCGTCGCGCAGCAGGTAGTCCGGCACCTGATAGTCCGGGCCGAAGAAGGCGTGGTAGCTCTCGGGGTAGGCGTAGCCGACGCTGGCATCGGGCACATAGCGCAGCGCCTGGTGGTATTTCACCGCGAAGGCCACTTCGGGATCGACGTAGGGCTCGACCAGCTGCGCGCTCCAGTAGCCGTGGTCGCAGCGGATCAGGCAGCCGTTGGAAATGTCGTGCAGCAGGCAGGCCATCACGACCTTCTCCGGCAGCCCGTCATCCAGCGCGCGCTTGGCGCTGACGAGGAGGTGGCGCACGGTGATATCGCCGAAGCGGCAGCGGAAGAAGTCCATCAGGCGCGGGCGCTCGGGCATGCGCGGCAGGGCGGGGTTGTCGCCCATCATGAACACTGTCTTGGGGTTCAGCAGCTTGAGCAGCTCGCCCTCGTTGTCCACGAAATCAGTGCCCTTCCAGCCGACCGGGGAAGGGTAGATCAGGCGTTCGCGGCCGTCCTGCGGCCAGGGGCGAGTATCTTCGGTCATGGTTTTAAGGGTAGGCGGGGTGTGCGCTTCGGGCAACCCACCCCGCTGCGACCAGGCTCACTGCGTTCGCCAAGTCTCGCGGCCCTCCCGCAAGGGGGAGGGCGCAAGGTCTTCTCCTCCCCTCCCGCTTGCGGGAGGGGTTGGGGGTGGGCCTAGAGAACCTCGAACAGCCCCGCGGCGCCCATGCCGCCGCCGACGCACATCGTCACGACGACATATTTCGCACCCCGGCGCTTGCCTTCGATCAGCGCGTGCATCACGCCGCGTGCGCCGGTCATGCCATAGGGGTGGCCGATGGAGATGGCGCCGCCGTTGACGTTGAGCAGTTCATTGGGAATACCCAGCTTGTCGCGGCAATAGAGCACCTGCACGGCAAAGGCTTCGTTCAGCTCCCACAGGCCGATGTCGTCCATCTTGAGGCCGAAGCGCTTCAGCAGCGCGGGGACCGCGAAGACCGGGCCGATGCCCATTTCGTCAGGCTCGGTGCCAGCGGCGGCCATGCCGACATAGCGGCCGAGCGGCGCGAGGCCCTTCTTCGCCGCAACGCCGGCTTCCATCAGCACGACAGCGGCTGAGCCATCCGAAAGCTGGCTGGCGTTGCCTGCCGTCACGATGCCGCCCTCGATCACGGGCTTGAGCGCCTGGAGGTTCTCCAGCGTGGTCGAGGGGCGGTTGCCCTCGTCCTTGGTGAGCGTCACGTCGTGCATCGTGATCTCGCCGGTTTCCTTGTTCTGCACGCCCATCGAGCTGGTGGTCGGCACGATTTCGGCATCGAACTTGCCGGCGGCCTGCGCGGCAGCGGTGCGCTGCTGCGATTGCAGCGCGTATTCGTCGCAAGACTCGCGGCTGATGCTGTAGCGCTTGCCCACCGTCTCGGCGGTCTGCAGCATGGGCATGTAGACGGCGTTGTGCATAGCGATGAGGCTGCGATCGGGCGCGACGCGCATGTCCTTGGTCTGGACGAGGCTGATCGATTCCTGCCCGCCCGCAGCGACCACATCCATGCGGTCGACGATGATCTGCTTGGCGGCGGTGGCGATGGTCATCAGGCCCGAGGAGCACTGGCGGTCCATGCTCATGCCAGAAACGGTGACGGGAAGCCCCGCACGCAGCGCAACCTGGCGCGCGATATTGCCGGCCTGCGCGCCCTGCTGGAGCGCCGAGCCCCACAGCACGTCGTCAATCTCGCCGCCTTCGATCCCGGCGCGCGCGACGGCGGCCTCCAGCGAAAGCGCGCCGAGCGTGGCGCCGGCAGTGGCGTTGAACGCGCCCTTGTAGGCGCGCCCGATGGGGGTGCGGGCGGCGGCAACGATAACGGCATCACGCATGGTTGGTCTCCTTGGAATCGGATGCGGGTACGGGGTTCTGGGCAATCGGGTTGCCGCCGAAGTGATCGCGCAGCTCGCGCTTCAGCACTTTGCCGATCGGGCTGCGCGGCAGTTCATCGACCACTTCGATGCGGGCAATGCGCTGCGTCTTGCCGAGTGCGCGGTTGGCTTCAAGCCGGATTGCTTCGGGATCGGCGGAAGTATCGGCGAGCACGATCACCGCAAGCGGAGTTTCGCCCCACTGATCGCTGGGCACCCCGACGACGGCGGCTTCCTTCACGGCAGGCTGGCGGGTGAGTTCGGCTTCAAGATCGGTGGGGAAGATGTTGAACCCGCCCGAGATGATCATGTCCTTGGCGCGGTCCATCAGGATGAGGAAGCCGTCCTCGTCGAACTTGCCGATATCGCCGTGGCGGATGTAGCGCACGCCGTCCTTGTCGAACCACTCCATCTCGCGCGTCTTGGCGGGCTGGCCGTGGTAGCCGTTCATCATGATGGGGGAGCGGCCGACGATCTCGCCAGTTTCGCCCGGCGGCAGTTCGTTGCCGTCCTCGTCGATGATCTTCATCACATGGCCGGGCGAGGGCTGGCCGACGGTGTGGAGCTTATCCGGGAACTTGTGCGCGATGAGCGTGGTCGTAGCCCCGCCTTCGGTGAGGCCGTAGCCTTCGACGAGCCCGCCGGGCCAGCGCTTCAGCACATCGGCCTTGAGCCAGGCCGGGAATGGCGCGGAGGTGCAGCCCTTCAGCCGGTAGGCCGATAGATCGAAGCTGTCGAAATCCGGCAGTTCCATGATCCGGCGGTACTGCACCGGCACGAGCATGGCATTGGTGACGCGCTCACGCTCGCTGAGGGCAAGGAAGGTGCGCGCATCGAACTTCTTCATCAGCACGACCTTGCCCGCCGCGGTCAGCGTGGGGAGGAAGCTGACGAGTGTGGTGTTTGAATAGAGCGGGGTCGAATTGATCGTTACCGTATCGTCGTCATAACCGCCGATGATCGTGCGCCGGGCATATTCATAGCGCATCTGGTGCGACTGGACGATGCCCTTGGGCACTCCGGTGGTTCCGGAGGAATAGATGATGTTGAACGGGTCTTCCGGCGCGGGGAGGCGCTCTTCCGGCTTCGCGCCGTTCGGGGCGATCCATTGCGAGAAAGGGGCGCCCGCATCGCTATCGTCGAGCGCGATGCGCTTGACGTGATCCGGGAAGGGCAGGTCTGCGAGCCCCTCGGCCATGGCCTTGTCGAGCAGCAGCACGCGGCTGGTGCTGTCTGCCAGCATGGCGAGCACTGTTGGCGGCGCGGCGGTGGAGGTGAGCGGCGCGGCGACGGCCCCGGCGCGCAGGGCGCCGAGGAAGGCTAGCGCGGTGTTCACCGAATTGCTCGCCGCAATGGCGACGGGCTCGTTCGCCTCAACCCCTTCGCGCTGGAGCGCAGCGGCCACGCGGTCGAGCATCGTATCGAGTTCGGTCCACGACAGGCGCGAAGTTTCATCCGCCAGCGCGATGGCCTCTCCCCGCCGGGCCGCATGGGCGCGCAGGATCACGCTCAGCGGGATGAACGGGGCTTCGACGATTTCCTCGATGCGCATGGCCGGTGCTGCCCTTAGTCGAAGGCTTCGCCCGCAGCGGCTTTCTTTGCCAGCAGCGGGGCGACAGGGAGGCCGTGCTTTTCCAGACCCGCGACGACAGTGGCAAGGCCGATATGGCTCGCCCAATACATCGGGCCGCCGGTCCATGCGGGCCAGCCATAGCCGTTGAGCCAGACGGTATCGATATCGGACGCGCGCTGCGAAATGCCTTCTTCGAGGATGAGGGCACCTTCGCTGATCATGGGATAGAGCAGGCGTTCAAGGATCTCCTGCGCATCAATGCTGCGCTGGGGCTTGCCGGCCTTGGCCGCCCATTCGGCGATCAGGCCGCGCGTAACGTCGCTGGGGGTGCGCTGGCGGTTTGCATCGTAGTCGTAGAACCCCTTGCCGGTCTTCTGGCCCCAGCGGCCAAGCGCGCAGAGCGCCTCGCGCAGGGTTTCGATGCGGTTGGGGTCGCGGTGCCAGCCGATGTCGAGGCCCGCAAGGTCCGCCATCTGGAACGGGCCCATCGGGAAGCCGAATTCGAGGAGGGCGTTGTCGACCTCGGCGAAGTCCGCGCCTTCCATGATGAGGGCATTGGCCTGTTCCTGCCGCTTGCCGAGCATGCGATTGCCGATAAAGCCGTGGCACACGCCCGAGACCACCGGGACCTTCCCGATTTTCACCGAGAGCGCCATCACCGTACCGAGCACATCCTTGGCAGTGGCGGAACCGCGCACCACTTCGAGCAGCTTCATCACGTTGGCGGGCGAGAAGAAGTGCATGCCGAGCACGGCTTCGGGGCGCTTCGTGCTGGCGGCGATCTCGTTCACGTCGAGATAGCTGGTGTTGCTGGCGAGGATTGCGCCCTGCTTTACGATACCGTCAAGCTTGCCGAAGACCTCCTTCTTGACGTCCATGCTTTCGTAGACCGCCTCGATCACCAGATCGGCATCGGCCAGCGCACCGAAATCGAGTGAGGGGGTGAGGCGCCCCATCGCGGCTTCGGCGAGGGCGGCGTCCATCTTGCCGCGCTTGACGGTGTTCTCGTAGTTCTTGCGCATCGTGGCGACGCCGCGGTCAAGCGCTTCCTGCGTCATCTCGACGATGGTGACGGGGATGCCCGCAGTCAGGAAGTTCATCGTGATGCCGCCGCCCATCGTGCCCGCGCCGATCACGCCAACCTTGTTCACGGGCAGCAGCGCGGTATCGGCCGGGATATCGTCGATCGTCGCGGCGAGCTTGCGCGCGGTATCGATGTGGTCCTTGGCGCCGGGGATGGGATCGGACATTTCGTTGTCTCCTTGGATGCGATCAGGCGTAACTGTGCGTCATCGCCGAATAGACCAGCGTCTTGAGCTGGCGGCGGATGGGATAGCTGGAGGACGGAAAGAGCTGGGTCATGAAGACCATGTGCAGCTTTTCGACCGGATCGATGAAGAAGGCGGTGGAATGGATGCCGCCCCAGTGGAATTCGCCCTTGGTGCCCGGGATCAGCGTCTTGGCGGGATCGACGACCACGCCGAAGCCGAGGCCAAAGCCGACGCCCGCGTTGCCGGATTCGCTGAACAGCGCTTTGGAAAGCGTGGTCAGGTCTGCACCGCCGGGGAGGTGGTTCGCGGTCATCAGCGCGAGCGTCTTGGGTGAGATCAGCGGGGCACCGCCGTTTGAAAGTGCGGCGCAGAAGCGGTGGTAGTCCGCGGTCGTCGAGAGCAGGCCGCCGCCGCCGCTTTCGAAGCGCGGTGCGCGCAGCGTGTTTGATTTTTCCGCGTGATCGATCAGCGTGGGCGCGCCCATGGGGTTCCACGCCCAGCTGTCGGTGAGGCGGTGCGCCTTCTCGGGCGGGCAGTGGAAGCCGGTATCGACCATACCGAGCGGGGCAAAGATGCGGTGCGCGAAGAATTCGCCGAGGCTCATGCCGGAGAGGCGCGCTACGATCACGCCGAGGACATCGGTGCTGACCGAGTAGTTCCAGCTCGTCCCCGGATCGAATTCGAGCGGCAGCTTGGCGAGTTCGGCGATGAAATGATCGTTGCCGGGCAGCGAGGCATGCCCGTCGAGCCGGCCCTTGCGATAGGCGGCATCGACATTGGTGCGGTTCTGGATGCCGTAGGTGAGGCCCGACATGTGGGTGAGCAGGTCCACCATGCGCATCGGGTTCGTCGTGGCGCGGGTGGGGAAGAATGGCGCATCGCCGCCCCCGCCGTTGTAGATGCCGAGGCCGGCGAACTCGGGGATCACCTTGGCGACGGGATCGTCGAGCGCAACCTTGCCTTCCTCCAGCAGCATCATGAACGCGGTGCTGGTGAGCGGCTTGGTCATCGAGGCGATGCGGAAGATCGCGTCGCCTGCCAGCGGAGTGCCGTCCGCGCGGGCCTTGCCGAGTGCCAGGCGGTGGAAGGGCTGGCCCTCCCGCGCGATCAGCAGATCGGCATTTGGCAGCAGGCCGGGGGTGACATAGCGCTCCTCCAGAAACGCACCGATGCGGGCGAGGCGGGCGGCATCGAAGCCATGGGCGGCGGGATCGGCAATTTCGATCATCCGAACACCGCGACCGATTGCAGGCCGTGCATCACTTCCACGCCTTCGCTGTTCCACAGCCGCAGCGTCTCGCTGCTGAAGCCGTCGGCCATATGGTTCGAGCTGGTTTCGAGCAGCCACCAGCCCTCGCGCGTTTCAGGCACATCGCCGAGGATCGTCAGGGCCCAGGTGATCGAACTGATCGGCCCCATCCGCTCCATCGCGCGCGCCGAACCGGGCGGCAGTGCATCGCCGATCCCAACGAGCTCGGCTTGCGGATCGAGGCCGGAGCGATCCTTGAGACGCACCCAGCGGCGGATCGTGCCCGGGGGCGATCCACCGGGCGGATCGGCGCGGCGCATGTCCATCCGCGCCGTGAAGGCGGGGGCATAGTCGCTGGAAGTGAGGCGGGGTGAGTCCTCGGGCTGGATCAGGTTCGGCAACACGGCGGCCGCGACGGTCCCGTTGCTTGCCCGGCCTGCGCCGAACAGCCAGAGCGTGCGCTGCGCCAATACGCCTTCACAAGTGAGCGATGTTTCGACCTGCGCGACGCTCTTCCCCTGCCGGAGCATCACCACCTCGACTTCGAGATGCTCGCCCACCGGCGCGACAAACCCGACTTGCGCGGCGCGCAGCGGTGGCAGATCGGGGAATGCCAGCTTCGCGGCGGAGTAGGCGATGAACGCGGCGGTGCCGCCATACATCGTGCGGCCCTGCATCCAGCCTGCCGCGCCATCCAGCTTGAAGCGCCCGCTGCCCAGCGGTTCGAGCCGTGACGCCAGCGCGCCGAAGCTCATATCCGCTTCGGCAGAGCCATTGGTGACAGCATGCGGGTGCTCGGCTTCCGGCAAATCTGCGTCCTTCCCACGAATCTTCTTATGCGGCGGGATTAGGTCATCGAGAGGGATCAGGGAAGCGCTTTGCGCGAGGCCCGCAGGCGAAAAAATGCAGCAATTCCGCCGGATTCGGTGCCTTCCGCTACGGCATCCGGGCCTTTCGGGGCCCTTGCTGCAAACCGGGCGCGGCTCTAGTCTCGCCGCAAGCAGGTGCCGCCGATACGAGCGATGCCCATGAGGATGCCATGACCGAACCGAGCCCAGAACCAACAGGCACACTTCCCGCGATTCCCGCCGGCTGGCCCGTGCATACGCTGCCGGAAATCCGCGCCGAACTCTGCGCGCCGGGCATGCCGTTCGAGATGGAAACCGTCACGATCCGGGGCGTGCCGACGCGGGTATGGAAGAATGCGCTGCCCGATCTGCGCGGCGTCATGGCGGCGGCGCGGACGCATGGCCCGGCCGATTTCCTTGTCTACGGCGAAGAACGCGTGAGCTTCGATGCCTTTCACCGCGCAGTCGCGGCGCTCATGTCGGCGCTGGCCGCGCGCGGCGTGGGCAAGGGCGACCGGGTGGCGCTGGCCATGCGCAATCTGCCGGAATGGCCGGTGGCGTTCATGGCCGTCTGTGCGCTCGGGGCGATCATCGTGCCGCTCAATGCGTGGTGGACGGGCGAGGAACTGGCCTTTGCGCTGGAGGACAGCGGCTCGCGGTTGCTAATCGCCGATGCCGATCGCTGGGCGCGGATCGCTCCCCACGCCGAGGGGTTGCCGCTGCAGAACGTGGTCGTATCGCGCGGGGCTGGCGAAGGTGCCGAGCGACTGGAGGACACGCTTGGCGCGCCTGGCAGTTGGTCCGCGCTGGCCGATGCGGAACTGCCCCCGGCTGAGATCGCCAGCGATGATCCCGCCGGCATATTCTATACCAGCGGCACCACCGGCAGGCCCAAGGGCGCGCTTGGTACGCATCGCAACCTCACGACCAATATCATGACGAGCGCGTGGAGCGCCGCGCAATCGGCAAGGCGGCGCGGCGAAGGATTGCCCGAACCGCGCTCACGCGTGATCCTGCTGGCGGTGCCCTTCTTCCACGCCACGGCCTTTTCGGCGACCTTGATGGGCTCGCTCGCGGGCGGCAGCCGCCTCGTGCTGCTCCACAAGTGGGATACGCTGGAGGCGATGCGCCTGATCGAGCAGGAGCGCGTTTCGATGACCGGCGGCGTACCGTTCATCGCCTGGCAGCTGATCGAGCATCCAGAACGGCACAAGTTCGACCTCTCCACCCTTGAGGCGATCTCCTATGGCGGCGCGCCTTCCGCTCCCGAGCTGGTCTCGGCGATCTGGCAGACCTTCGGCGCGCTTCCCGGCAACGGCTGGGGCATGACCGAAACCAGCGCCACGGTGACCCACCACATGGCTGAGGACTACCTCAACCGGCCCTCCAGTTGCGGCCCGCCAGCGCCGGTCGCCAGCCTCGAAATCCGCGGCGACGACGGGGTGACGGTCCTGCCGCCGAACAGCGTGGGTGAACTCTGGGCGAGCGGGCCGATGATCGTGGCGGGCTACTGGAACCGGCCCGAGGCGACCGCGCAGACCTTCGTTGATGGCTGGGTGCGCACCGGCGACCTTGCGAAGCTGGATGACGAGGGCTTCTGCACGATCGTCGACCGCGCCAAGGACGTGATCATCCGCGGCGGCGAGAACATCTACTCGATCGAGGTCGAGAACGTGCTCTACGAGCATCCCGCGGTGACCGACGCGGCGCTGGTCGGCATTCCGCACCGCACTTTGGGGGAGGAACCGGCAGCCGTGGTCTATCTCGCGCCGGGAGCGGCAGCGAGCGAGGACGAACTCAAGGCTTTCGTGGCAGCACGGCTGGCGGGTTTCAAGGTGCCGGTGCGGATCGCCTTCACGGCTGAGACCCTGCCGCGCAACGCCAACGGCAAGATCCTGAAGAAGGAGCTCAAGGCCATGCTGACGGCTTCCGGGCTGGCAGAAACGTGAGATGGCGCGGGCTGAAGGCTGTGCGATGGGTATGACAGGAATTGGGGAGACGGGATGATGAGCGAGGCAGAAACGACAGGCGAACGGCGTTCGGGCGGATGCCTGTGCGGAGCGGTGCGCTATGAAACCGCCTGGCCGCCGCTGCTGACGGGCGTGTGCCACTGCCGCCATTGCCAGAAGCAGGCGGGCACGGCGTTTTCGGTGCTGGTCGCCGTGCCGTTCGCCGCGCTGGAGCGTTCGGGCGAGCTTACCACTTATGAGGACGGCAGCGAATCCGGCAACCCGGTGATGCGCAAGTTCTGCGGCACATGCGGCTCGCCCGTATTCAGTGAAACGCCGGACGGGATGGCGCAGGGGATGATCTTCATCAAGGCGGGCACGCTGGACAATCCCGACGAGCTGGCGCCCACCGTCCATTTCTGGACGGCGAGCAAGCAGAACTGGGTGACGCTGCCCGAAGGCGCGGCGCTGCTCGAAAAGCAATAGGTCGGGCGCGCCGATTTTCCATCCGCCCCGCGCAAACACGCGGCGGATGGGGGCTTTTTTGCGCTCCTATTCAATGCGCCAGCTTGTTGGAGGGCGTCAGCATGGCAATATGTTTGTCGTGCAAGATTTTTGCGTCTGGTGATACTCGACCCGCCCACTTGACGCGCTTCAAAACCAGGACACGTCATGGCTGATATTGACCCCCAGATCGACCGCTCCGACCGCTGCCCGGGGATCACCTATACCGACATGCTGGCCGTCGATACGCGGCCCGCGCCCGATTACCTCGTGATGGAATCGACGCAGGAACTGGGCGACGAACCACTCGATCCGGATCGCTACACCAGCCCCGCCTTCATGGCGCTGGAAGACGAGAAGATGTGGCCCAACGTGTGGCAGTTCGCCGCGCGCGAGGAGGATATGCCCGAACCCGGCGACACGGTGGTCTACGAGATCGGCGACAAGTCGTTCCTGCTGATCCGGCAGCCTGACGGCGGCGTGCGCGCGTTCTACAACGTGTGCCTCCACCGTGGACGCAAGCTGCGGCTGGAAAGCGGGCGCGCGATCAATCTGCGCTGCCCGTTCCACGGCTTCACCTGGAACAACGATGGCAGCCTCAAGGAAATTCCCTGCGCATGGGATTTCAAGCACCTTGAGGACAAGGACCTCTCGCTCCCCGAACTGAAGGTCGAGCGCTGGCAGGGCTTCATCCTCATCACCGAGAACCACGATCTGCCCGGCTTCCGTGAGTGGATCGGCCCCGGTGTCGAGCACTACGACAACTGGCGGCTGGATGAATGCACCACTGGCGCATGGGTGGCAAAGGTGGTGCCGGCCAACTGGAAGGCCGTGTCCGAGGCGTTCATGGAAGCCTGGCACTCGGTCGTCACGCATCCGCAGATCCTGCCGTTCACCGCAGATGCCAACACGCGCTACGATCTCTACGGCGATCACATGAACCGGGCGATCACGCCCAATGGCACGCTTTCGCCCCACCTCAAGGGCAAGGATCAGCTTTATGTGATCAACAAGCTGGCCGAGTTCCTTGGCGCGGGCGACGGGCGCGGCCGCCGCAATGCGGCTGAACCGACCGACCTCATGGGCTTCGATGCGGATGATCCGCTGCTGGCGCGCAAGGTGCTGGCGCAGGCCAACCGCGAAGGCTTCGCGGCGATGAACGGGCATGATTACTCGCAGGCTTCGGACAGCGAGATGCTCGACAACCTGACTTATAATATCTTCCCCAACTGGAGCCCGTGGGGCGGCTTCGTGCCGAACATCGTCTATCGCTGGCGGCCGTGGAAGGATGCCGATCACTGCCTGATGGAAGTGCGCATCCTGATGCGCGCGCAGAAGGGCAAGAAGCCGGCGCGCGGACCCGAGATGTTCATGATCCCGGATGGCGAGCCCTTCACCTATGCCTCGCACCTCATCGGTGCGGCGCTGGCCGGGGTGTTCGATCAGGACATGGAAAACCTGCCGCATGTGCAGGCGGGCATGAAGGCAAGCAAGAACAAGCGGCTGGAACTCGGCCACTATCAGGAAACCCGCATCCGCCAGTTCCACAAGACCATGGACAAGTACATTTCCGGCGAACTGCCCAAGACGGCGTGATGCAAAGGCTGGAAGGGCGCGTCGCGCTGGTGACGGGCGCGCTGCGCGGCATTGGCTTTGCGGCGGTGGAGCGGCTGCTGGCCGAAGGCGCGTTAGTGGTCCTCACCGACCTTCCCGATCCCGGCGCGACGGAAGTTGTCGCCGTGCTCGGCCGGTTGGGGCCATCTGCGCATTATCTGCCGCTCAATGTGACGCAGGAGGCGGACTGGCAGGCGGTCGCGGCGCAGGTTCGTGCCGATCATGGCCGGCTCGATGTGCTGGTCGCCAATGCCGGGACCGACTGCACTTCGCGGGTCGAGGAGATCAGCCTGGCTGATTGGCACCGCGTCATGGCGGTCAATGTCGACGGGCTGTTCCTCGGCGTGAAGCACTGCACGCCGCTGATGGAAGAGACCGGGCGGACCACGCGCGGCGGCGCTTCGGTCATCGCGATCAGTTCGATCATGGGGATCGTCGGCATCGCTGATGCCTCGGCCTACAACACCTCCAAGGGCGCGGTGCGCTTGTTCTGCAAGGCGGTGGCGATCGAGTTTGCGCAGAAGCGCATGCCGATCCGCGTCAACTCCGTGCACCCCGGCTTCGTGCGCACGCGGCTGCTTGAGGAAGGCATGGCGGGGTGGGTGGAAAAAGGCATGGGCACCTCGGTCGAGGCGCTGATGGAGGGTCTGGGCGCGAGCACACCGATGGGCCGCATCGCCGAACCGGACGAGATCGCGCCCGCCATCGCCTTTCTCGCGTCGGACGATGCGAGCTACGTGACGGGTGCGGAACTTGTCGTCGATGGCGGGTGGACCGCGCAGTAGTGCTTAAAGCTCCACCACCACCTTGCCGATGTTCGCGCCGGTGAAGAGCTTGGTGAAGGCAGCGGGGGTTTCCTCGAGGCCGTGGCTGACTTCGAAGGGCAGGCGCAGCTGGCTGGCGGCGGCAAGGCGGGCGAGCTGCGGATTGAATTCAGGCTCGCGGACGTAAAAGTCCGGCGAGAAGAAGCCTTCGATGCGCAGGCGCTTCATCAACACCTGATCGAAGCGGTAGGGACCGGGCACGGGGCCTTGGGCGATATAGTTGGTGATGAGCCCGCAGACCGCGACGCGGCCGAACAGCGCCATATTGGCGAGCGCCGCATCGAGGATTTCGCCGCCGACGTTGTCGAAATAGACGTCGATGCCATCGGGGCAGAGCCGCGCGAGTTCGGTTTCGACATTGGCCGACTTGTAGTCGATCGCGCTGTCGAAGCCGTATTCCTGCGTGAGCAACGCGCATTTCGCCGCGCCCCCGGCGATGCCGATCACGCGGCAGCCGCGCGCCTTGGCGATCTGGCCGGCCATGAGCCCGGTGCAGCCCGCCGCAGCGGACACTACGAACGTCTCGCCCGCCTTCACTGCGCCAGTTTCGACGACGCCGACCCAGGCTGTCCAGCCGTTGGCGCCGTAGATGCCGACATACTCTTTCAGGTCGTCATGCGCGTCGTCCAGTGTGGTGCAATAGGTCGCATCCGGCTCAACCACCGAAAAGTCCGCCCACTGGCCGTAGCAGCGCACGCGGTCTCCCGCCTTGTACTCGGGGTGGCGGCTGTCCACGACTACGCCCAGCACCGTGCCGATCAGCTTGGCGCCAAGCGGCGTGCCGGGCTGGTAGCTATCCTCGCGGTCGGTCATGTACATGCGGGTGCCGCTGTCCATCGAGAGCACCTTGTTCGCGACGAGAATCTGGCCCTCGCCAAGCGCGGGCAGCGTTTCGGTCTCCAGCGCGAAGGCTTCGGCATAAGCATTGCCGACAGGGCGGTGGGCGAGGATCCAGTGGCGGTTTGCGGTGCTCATTCGGTGTCCTTCGGCTGGGGCTGCCGTGCATCAAGCCCGCCTTTCGCCCCTAAGGCCACTGGCGGAAATGAGCGGCGCCTCTGTTCTTTGGCCCCCTCTCTTTCATCAGTGGGCCGGGGGCAGGAATGCCGATAGCCTCCGCACTCAAAATACTGGGAGACGTGTCTTGGCCGATAAGACCCTGCGTACCTTCTGCCGCTTCTGCCATGCCAGCTGCGCCATGCTGGTCGATATTGAGGGCGACAAGGTCACGGCGGTGCGGGGCGATCCCGAGAACCCGCTGTTCAATGGCTATACGTGCGTGAAGGGCCGCCAGATGCCCGAGATGCACAACTTGCCAGAGCGGCACCTGCGGCCATTGGTGCGCAAGGACGGCGTCAAGGGCGGGGAGTTCGTGGAGACTTCGACCGCCGAGGCGCTCAAGCTGGTGGCCGACAAGATCCGCGCCGTGATCGCTGAGCATGGCCCACATGCCGTGGCGCTCTATTGCGGCACCAATGCGTTCCAGAACAGCGCGGTACTCGGCACGTCCTACGCGCTGGCCGAGGCGATCGGCACGCGCAACTACTATACCAGCGTGACGGTTGATCAGCCCGCGAAGGTCTTCACCACGGCGCGCTACGGCCAGTGGATGGGCGGGCCGAACAACTTCGAGGAATCCGACGTCGTCATGTTCGTCGGCAACAATCCGCTCGTCTCGCACTACACGCCGAGCGGCGGGGTTCCGCCGTTCTCGCCATCGCGGCGCCTGCGCGATGCCAAGGCGCGGGGAATGAAGGTGATCGTGGCCGATCCGCGCCAGAGCGACACCGGTAACCTCGCCGATCTCTACCTGCAGGTGAAGCCGGGCGAAGACCCGGCGCTGCTGGGCGGCATGCTGCACGTGATCATCAAGGAGGGGCTCTACGACCGCAACTTCGTGGCGGCGCACGTCGACGGGTTCGACGCGCTGGCGGACGCGGTGAAGGACTTCACGCCCGAGCTCGCCGAAACGCGCGCCGGGGTTCCGGCGGAGCAGATCGTGGCGGCAGCCCGCATGTTCGCCCGCGCCGCCAAGGGCCGGGTGGTGACGGGGACAGGGCCGGAGATGGCCGGGCGCGGCACGCTGACCGAGTACCTCGTGACTGCGCTGAATGTGGTTTGCGCGCGGTTCAACCAGGCGGGGGACAAAGTGGCGAACCCGATGGTGTTCATGCCCTTTGCCGCTGGGCCGAAGAAGGCGCAAGTCGCGCCGCCGATGCCGATGTTCGGCGAAGGCTTTGCCCAGTCGCGCATCCGGGGGATCGGCAAGCTGGGGCAGGAAATGCCCTGTCCGGTGCTGGCGGACGAGATCCTCACTCCCGGCGAAGGCCAGATCAAGGTGCTGATCTCGATCGGCGGCAATCCGGAGATCGCCTTCCCCAACCAGCGCAAGGTGCGCAAGGCGCTCGAAACGCTGGAGATGTTTGTCCAGGTGGATCCCTATATGTCGGCCAGCGCCAAGCGCGCCGACGTCATCCTGGCGCCTTCGATGTGCCTTGAGCGTGAGGATATCAACAATGTCTCGCAGCCGTTCTGCGAGGAGCCTTATGCGCATTACGGCGAGGCGATGGTGCCGGCGCCGGGCGACACGATGGACGAGTACGAGATGCTGTGGTGGCTCGCCAAGCATCTGGGGCTGGAACTCAAGCTGCCGGGCGGTCCCTGCTCGATGGACGCGGTGCCCGACAAGATGACCATGCTCGACCTCATCTCGCACGGCTGCCTCGTCAAGCCGAGCAAGGCGCGCGCGGATTCGCTGGCGAGCGCAACCCCGGGCGGGGCGATGTTCTATCCCGAGGCGCATGCGGTGATCGAACCTGCCGATCCCGATGCAGCAAACCGGTTCCAGCTGGGCGCAGGTGAAATGCCGGCGGCGTTTGCAGGTTATGCGGCGCAGCGGCCCGAAGCGGACGGCTTCGATTTCCGCCTGATCTCGCGCCGGTCCAAGCACCGCTACAACAGCAACGGGCACATCTCGGAGTTCCTCAAGAAGAAGATGCCGACCAACCCGGCCTACTTCAATCCGGAGGACTTGGCTGAGCTTGGCGTCGAGGACGGCGCGGTGATCGAGATTGCCTCCCGCGTTGCCTCGATCCATGCGGTGGCCAGCGCCAGCGACAAAGTGCGGCGCGGGGTGATCTCGATGTCGCACGCCTGGGGCAACGATGATTCCGGCAAGGACGACGTGATGACGGTTGGCGCTTCGACCAACCGCCTGATCGATGATGCCGAAGATGCCGATCCGATCACCGGCATGGTGCTGCAGAGTGCGATCCCGGTGCGGGTGGTGGCTGCCTGACGGCATTTTAACGCCGCGTTTGCCGCTCTGGATCCCCGCCTGCGCGGGGACGACGAACTGTCTTTGACATAATTCTCGTCATTCCCGCGAAGGCGGGAATCCAGAGCCCCATTGCGCTGACCCGGCCAACCCCAAACAGAAAAAGGCCGCCCCGGTTTCCCGGGACGGCCTTTCCTCTTTTCGTTCCGATGTGTGGAAATCAGAACTTGAAGCTGGCTTCCACGAAGACCTGGCGGCCGCGGTTAAGCAGCACGTTGCGGTCGTCGCCCTGCGGCACGTAAGTTGCTGAACCCGGAGTGCCGAGCCCGCCGGGGCCGGCGAGGAACGGACGCGCGCCGCTCGACTGGACGAAGCGCTTGTCGGTGATGTTGATGCCCACCAGCGACAGCTTCCACTTGCCGTCCGGATCGCCGATCGAGAGGCTGCCGTCGATGGTTGCCCAGCCCTTCTGGATCGGATCGTTCACGCTTGTCGTGTCGGTGTAGTAGCTGCTCGAGAACGCGAGGTTCGAGTGAGTGCCGATTTGAAGCGAGTCGCTGACCGGCACGTTATAGTCGAACCCGACGTTGCCTGCCCATTCCGGCGCGCGCGAAGCTGCACGGCCCTGGAGCGGCGATCCGTCGATCGCCGAAGCCAGCGGCTTGGTGAAGGTCGCCTTGGTGTAGGCGAGCGCACCGTTCAAGCGCAGCCCCTCGACCGGGGTCCGCCACGAGAAGTCGATATCGACACCCTTGGTGGTCAGTTCCGAGGCGTTGAACGTCTTGAACTGGACCTTGGTCGCATCGAACACCTGCAGCTGGATATCGCTGAACACATAGTAGAACAGCGAGCCGTTGAGGGTGATCGTGCGGCCCGCCATCTGCGACTTCACGCCAAGCTCGCCGCCCTTGGCGCGCTCTGACCTGAAGATCAGGCCCTGCGCCACGGCATCACGGGTGGCCGGGTTGTTGAAGCCGAGCAGGCTGTTCGAAGGCAGCGCGCTGTTGTCGATGCCGCCCGACTTGTAGCCGGTCTTGTAGGCGGCATAGATGTTGAGGTCGTCGCTCGCCTTGTAGCGCAGCGTGACTTCCGGCGAGACGTTGTGATCCTTGAACGGGATCGGGCCCGAGAAGAAGCCGCTGCTGATGAACGCCGGGGTCGCCGAAAGGAAGGCATGGACATAGGGCACGGAGATCGTGTTGACCTTGTCTTCCTTGGTCCAGCGCACGCCGCCCGAAAGTTCGAGCTGTTCGGTCAGCTTGTAGTTGCCGCTGGCGAAGAGCGAGTAGGCCTTCGTGGTGGTGTGGTGCTTCTTGTACCAGTCGAACGAGCTGCCGGTGATCGGATCAGCCGCGATGATCGAGATGTTCACACCCTGCTGCGAGGTGTTGAAGTCGATGTTGCGGTGTTCGTAGAAACCGCCAACCATGAAGTTGAACGGACCATCGAAGCTGCTGGTCAGGCGGATTTCCTGGGTCCACTGCTTGGTGGCGTTGAGCGGGTCGCTCGAACCGAAGCCCTGGGCCGAGCCCGGGGTGTTCACGGCGGCAAGGCGCGGCGCGATCAGATTGAGCGGAACGCCGTTCGGATTGAACGCGGGACCGACGCCGACCGAGCTGTAGGTATCGGAATCGACCGAGTTGATATTGAAGTAGCCGGTCACCGAGCTCAGCTTGAGGTTGTCGGTCACATCAAGGTCCATGCGCAGGCGCGTGAGCCAGATATCGGTCTGGCCAAACGGGTGGCCCGGATACCGGCCATCACCCGCGGCGCTGCCAGTGGGATAGCCACCGGCCTGCGTGGGCGAGGGATCGCTGATCGCATAGTAGCGGTCGCCGATGTTGCAGTTCGCGCCCGAAGGGATTGCGACGGCGCCGCCCAGCAGCACGACTTCGTCAGCACGGCCGTTCTTGCCGCAATCGATGTCCTGGTGGCCGATGGCGCCATCGTTGCGGTTGGTGATGTAGTTCACCTTGAGGTTCGCGGTGAACGCGCTCGAGGGATCCCATTGCAGGGTCAACCGGCTGTTGAAATCGCGCATGCCGCGGTTGCGGATCTTGGCCGGAATGCCCGGCTGGATCTGAGTGTACTTCGAGATATCGTTGTACTGCGCAGCGACGCGGATGCCGAGTGTCGGGGTGATCGGACCGGAAATGTACCCACCGATGACATAGCCGTCCTCGACGAATTCATAGCTGGCCTTGCCGCCCACTTCCCACTGCTTGGTGGGATCGTTCGAGCGCAGGCCGAGCACGCCTGCGGTGGCGCTCTTGCCGAAGTAGAGCGTCTGCGGGCCCTTCATCACGTCGACCTGCTTGATGTCGAAGAAGCCGGCCTGGAGGAGGCGCATCGAGGAGAGCTGGATGCCGTCCATATCGAGCGCGACGGCAGAGTCGAACGCGGCGGAAATTGCCGAGGAGCCAACGCCGCGCAGCGCGATCGAGCCGCCCGAACCCGAGCCGCCCGAGTAGATGTTGAGCGTGGGAACGTGCGTGCCGAGCGCTTCGGCCTTGGTCGCCTGATCACGGTTGATCGCATCGGCGGTAATCGCGGTGATCGTCACCGGCACGTTCTGCAGCGTTTCCGTGGACTTGCGCGCGATAACCGTGATCGCGTTGCCATCATCGACGGTGGCACCGCCGGTTGCTTCTGCCGCCGCAGCATCAGCCGCGTGCGCCAATCCTGGCAGCGCCAGCGACGTTGCCGCAACACCTGCAAAAAGCGCGACGCGAAACAGCGACGCGTTTGTCCTCAACCCCATAGCAATCCTCCCAACTTTCAGTAGGCGTTTATCGTGCTGTTTTTGCGTGATTTTGCGCCCACAATCCCAAATGCTAGGCTAGGGTGCGGGGGGCGAACAGCAACTATCAAAAAGGGTGACGAAGTGTTGCTTTTTGTGCGCGGTGTGACCGCAAAAACGCAGCGATTCCGTAGGGTCAGGCAGGGTTTGAAAGACCTCGGCGAACCGCTTTTTCGGCGCTCAGACCAGGCGCACAATCGGGTCTCCTCCGTGCAAAAAGAGGAGACCCCGGTTTAATTCTTATCGGCTTCTGGGCGGAGTTTCGCTGTCGAGCCAGAGATTGAGCTTGTTGTGGAAATCGCGGATCTTGCTTTCCTGATAGCTCGCGAAAATCACCTCGCCCTTGGGATGATTGTGCAGGCCCTTCTGCACCGCAGCATGGTTGAGCCCGTCCTGGTTGAAGATCTTGTTGAGGTAGCTGCCGAACTCGGTGGCCTTGGTGTAGTCGTCCTCCAGATCGAGGAAAGTGCATTTGGCGGGTGCCGGTCGCTCGGCGCCCTCGGGCACCTGCACCATGTACATCACCTCGTGCAGCGACTGCTCGGGATTGTCGCCGTCCGGCCGGAAGCGGTAGAAGATCGGGTTGAAATCCGCCCAGGGGTGGAGGTTGGGGAAGACCGAATAGAAGATCGCGTCGATCATGTCGGCATCGCTGAACTGATCGATCGCATCGCCCCATTGCGGGCGCATGAGCTCGCGCCGGTCGCGCGCGGCATCGGCGCGGAAGTCCTCGGTCGAGGCCGAGGCGAAGCGGGTGGGCATGTTCTCGTCACCCGGCGCGATCTTGCCGCCGATCCAGTTGCACATGTGCGCGTCGGCGCTGACGACTTCGCCTTCGACGTGGGCGCCGGTCATGTCGAACAGGCCGGTCTTGCCATCCGGGCGGGTCACTTCGACCCGGTTTTCCTCGATGCGGCGGTAGACGTGGCCGCTGAGGGGATGGCGGAAGCTGGTGAACGCCTGGCCCTCCGGGAAGGCGGATGGATCGGGCGCATCAAGATCGGTGTGCGCGCTTGGTGGGCCCGAGGCGGACATCGCGCGCGAGATATTGGGCCACACATCGTACTTCGAGCCGGTATCGAGGAACATCGGCAGCAGTTCCGGGTGCGTGCCGACGACGTGGTAGGATTCCATGAAGGCTTCCTGCGCCACTTTCCAGTTGCACGGCAGACGCTTGACCATGTGCGCGGCCTTGTAGCGGCGCTTGAACGGCAACGAGAAGTGGCGGTCGATATCGCCGAGGAAATCGGCGAGCGGTTCCGCGTTTGGGTCCGGATTGATGAACACGAAGCCGCCCCAGTGGCCGACGGAGATCGCGGGGAGCGAGTATTCCTCTTCGGTGACCGAGGGGAAATCCCAGTGGCTGGGCACTTCCTTGAGCTGGCCATCGAGATGCCACGACCAGCCGTGGAACGGGCAGCGCAGGACCTTGAGGCCCTTCTTGTGCGCCTCACACAATTGCCGGCCGCGGTGGAGGCAGGCGTTGGGGAAGGCCTTGACCGCGCCCGGACCATCACCAGGGGCATTGCGCACGATGATGAAGGATAACCCGGCGATCTCGTAGACATAGGTATCGCCGACATTGGGGATGTCGTCCTCATGGCAGGCCATCTGCCACACGCGCTTCCACAGCCGCTCGACTTCGCGTTCGTGCTCTTCCTTGGTCCAGTAGCGGTGCGTGGGGACCTTGGTCACGCCGCCGGGATAGGGCGAATCTTCCAGGTAGACGGCTGGCGGCGGAACGGTGTCCGCCTTGATCACATCGTTGTAGGTCACGCCGGCGGTGCGGTCGTGTCCGGTCTTGGTTTCAACCATTTGTCCGCTCTCCCTTGGACTTGGGCGTCAGTCTACGCTTGCGGGGAGTCGGGGCCATTGATCATTTTGAGGGGACCCCGCGCAATGCCGCCAGCGGCGATGAGATAGAACAGCACGGCAGGGATGGCGAAGGCGGTGCTCACGCCGATCACCGCCCAGGTGAGTGCCTTGGTGCCGAACATGGGGGTGAGGCTGGTGCTGGCAAAGCCGACGAGGAAGAGGCCGAGCGCTTGTCCGATGAGGTTGTTGAAGATCATCGCGACCGCCATCGCCATCGCGCGCTCATCCGGGCGCACGGCAAGCTGGATCAGCGAGACGGTGGGTGCCTGGGCGACTAGGAACACGAGATAGCCGCACGAGAACAGGCCAAGGAAGGCCCAGAACTGTGTGCTCATGAGCGCCGCGAGGTAGAACGGCAGGCAGCCCAGCGTGGCGATGGCCGGGAGCCAGGCGCGCCAGCGGGCATCGCGCCGGACCAGCCAGTCGGTCAGGTAGCCGCCCAGCACCGGGCCGGGAATGCCGCCCAGCACGAAAGCAAGTCCAAGATAGAACCCGACATCGGCGGTGGAGACCGGAAACCCCCGCAGCATGATCGCGGCGAGCCAGGTGGCGAAGACATAGCCCGTCACGATCATGCAGCCGAAGGCGAGCGAGGCGGCAAGGAACACGCGGTTGGCAAGGAGTTCGCGCACCCCGGTGGACCAAGCGGCAAGTCCCTCGGCAAGGCCGACTTTGGGCGGGATCGGGCGGCCGCCGGGTTCCTTGACCGTGAAGAAGACGAACAGCGCGAACAGGATGCCGGGGATGCCGAGCAGCATGAAGGTCATCCGCCAGCCGACCGCATGGGCCAGTACGCCGCCGAGGATCAGCCCGGCGGCGGTGCCGAGTGTGGGGCCGAGGAAATAGATGCCCATCGCGCGGCCAAGCTCGTGGCCCTTGAAGGTCTGCGTGAGGAGCGAGGTGCCGGCGGGGCCGCTGCCGGATTCGCCGATGCCCACGCCCATCCGCGCAAGGAAGAAGGTCCAGAAACCGGTCGCCGTGCCGCACAGCGCGGTCATCAGGCTCCACGAGGCGATCGACACCGCGATGATCAGCGGCCGGCTCATCCGGTCCGCCAGCCAGGCGATGGGGAGCCCGCAGACGACGTAGAGCACGGTGAAGGCGAAGCCGGTGATCAGGCCGATTTGCGTGTCCGTCAGCGTGAAGGCATGCTTGATGTCTTCGAGCATGATCGAAAGGATCAGCCGGTCGGCGATGTTGAGCATGCCGCCGAAGGTGATCACGGCGAGCACGAAATGGCGGTAGTGGCGATGCTCTCCCAAGACGCCCGCTCCTTCTTTGCAACAGGGCTAGGCATTCGCGGGGCCGGGGGCGACTAACACAAAGGGGGAGGGGCGTGCGGCCTGCCTACCATTTTCAATGATCGTCGGTCCCGGGATTTGGTGCCACGATGCTCGGAACAACGGGACCTTGGGACAACCGGTCCGACCCAGCGGGAAAGGCAATATAGTGCAGCTTGAGCCCATTGCGGAAAACTTGTGGACCAACGAGGCGGAACCCGCGCTGATTGGCGGACGGCTGCCTTCGGGCAAGATCGTGTTTCCCTATCCCAGCGGCGATGCAGCAGAGGGCGTCGAGCCCTGGCGGCTTTCGCGCAAGGGCACGCTGTGGTCGTGGACCCGGCAGGATTTCCAGCCCAAGGAACCCTTTGAGGGCCCGGAACCGTTCCAGCCCTACCTCCTCGGCTATGTCGAATTGCCCGGCGAGGTGATCGTCGAGACCCGCATCGTCGATTGCGTGCTCGAGGACCTGAAGCTCGGCATGCCGATGGAATTCGTCGTCGCGCCGTTTGATGCGACCCGCGCAACTTATGCGTTTCGTCCGGAGAAAGCGTGATGGAAGACGTCTATATCATCGGGGCTGGCATTCACCCCTTCGGCCGCACTGATGGTCGTTCGGGGCGCGATCAGGGCGTTTTTGCCGTGCGGCAGGCGATGGCCGATGCCGGGATCGAATGGACCGACGTGGGCTGCGCCTATGGCGGTTCGGCCGCGGCGGGCAGCGCGGACATCATGGTCAACGAACTGGGCCTGACCGGCCTGCCGTTCATCAACGTCGCCAACGGCTGCGCAACGGGCGGCTCCGCGCTGGCTTCGGCGCGCAACGCCATCGCAGCGGGCGAGTTCGACGTCGCGCTCGCAGTGGGCTTCGACAAGCACCCGCGCGGCGCGTTCAATGCCAAGCCGCGCGATTACGGCCTGCCCGAATGGTACGGCCAGACCGGTATGATGCTGACGACGCAGTTCTTTGCGCTGAAGATCCAGCGCTACATGCAGCTCTACGGGATCAGCCGCGAAACGCTGGGCCGCGTGGCCGAAAAGGCGTTCCGCAACGGCGTCCATGCCGATCACGCCTGGCGCCGTTCGCCGGTTGATCTGGAGACGATCCTGAATTCGCCGATGGTGAATGACCCGCTGACCAAATACATGTTCTGCGCGCCCGCAGAAGGCGCGGTGGCGCTGATCCTGGCGAGCGGCAAGAAGGTGCGCGAACTGGGCGCGGATGCGGTGAAAATCGCCAGCGTTGCCGTCCGCACGCGCCCACCGGGTTCGTTCGAGGTGTTTGCGCCCTCGGTCGATATCGAGAATGGCGGCAAGCCCACGATCCTCGCGTCCAAGGCGGCGTTCGAGCAGGCGGGCATCGGGCCGGAGGACATTTCGGTCGCCCAGCTGCAGGATACCGAATCCGGCGCCGAGATCATGCACATGGCCGAAAACGGCTTCTGCAAGGATGGCGATCAGGAGCAGTGGCTGCGCGAGGGCCGCACCGAGGTGACCGGCACCCTGCCGGTCAACACCGACGGCGGCTGCCTTGCCTGCGGTGAACCCATCGGCGCTTCGGGCCTGCGTCAGGTCTATGAAAACACCGTGCAGCTGCGCGGACGTGGCGGCGGGCGGCAGGTGCCGAACAATCCGAAGGCCGCCTACAGCCATGTCTACGGCGCACCCGGCCTGTCCGGTGTCTGCATCCTGGAGCGCTGACGCATGGGGAAGATGACTGGCAAGGTCGCCCTGATTTCGGGCGGCGCGGAAGGTATTGGCGGCACGGTTGCGGCGCTCTTCGTGGCCGAGGGCGGCAGCGTGATGCTGGGCGACCTGCAGCTCGACAAGGCCAAGGCCCATGCCGCGACGCTCGGCCCCAATGCCGATGCGGTGCAGCTTGATGTGCGCGATCTGGGGCAATGGGAAGCTGCCGTGGCGGCAACCTTGGCGCGCTTCGGCAAGCTGACGACACTGTGCAATATCGCAGGGATTTCAGAGCCGGGGAACACTGTCGATGTCGATCTCGACAGCTGGCACCGCCATATCGATATCAACCTCACGGGCAGCTTCTACGGCTGCCGTGCCGCGCTTCCGGCGCTGGCGGCATCCGATGAACCTGCCACCATCGTCAACATCGGCTCGATGCTCGCGCACCGCGCAGCGGGGGGCATGGCCGCCTATTGCGCGTCCAAGGCTGGGGTGACGCACCTTACGAAGACCGTGGCGCTCGATTGCGCCGAGCGAGGGCTGAAGATCCGCGCCAACACCGTGCATCCCGGCGCGATCCGCACGCCGATGTACAACCGCTATCTCAACGCCGGCGGCGCGACCCCTGAGCAGATCGAGGCCGTGATGGCCTCCGCGCACCCGATGGGCCGCGTGGGCGAGCCGGACGAAGTGGCCCGCGCGATCCTGTTCCTGTCTTGCGAGGATTCGAGTTTCACCAGCGGGACCGACCTCAATGTCGACGGGGCCAGCGCAATCCGCAGCTAGGTCCAGAAATTCCGGCTGCATCGGGCCAGAGAGCCGGGCAGCTTCTACCCAAAGAGGAGAGATGCGAAATGGCTCTGGTATCCGTCGTGGGCGCAACCGGCCGGCAGGGACTGGCGCAGGTGCGCCAGCTTGTCGCCGCAGGTCATCAGGTCCGCGCACTTTCGCGCAACGAGAAGCCCGATCTCGGGCCGACCAACGCCGATATCGAGACGCGGGTGATCGATCTCTATGACCGGTCGACCTACACCAAGGCGCTCGAGGGTTCGGACGCTGTGTTCTACAACCACCCGCTGCAACTGCGGGATTCGCGCGCCGAACTCGCCGGCTGGATCGGTGAGGCGGCAAAGGAAGTCGATGCCAAGCGCTTCGTGTGGAACACGTCGAGCTGGATCCCGGACAAGCCCGGCGATGCCTTCACCTATGCCGGCAACACGGCGGGCATCAACGCGCTGTTCCGCTCAGGCGTGCCGGCCACGGTGTTTGGCTCGGTGCTGTTCATGGACAACCTGCTGACCAACTGGGCGCGGCCCTTCATCATGCACGAGCGCCGCTACGTCTATCCGCACAAGCCGACGTTGGGCGCGAACTGGATCAGCCTCGATGATGTGGCCAAGATCATGATCCACGCGATGGACCGGCCGGACATGGAAGGCACCTGGATGAACATCGGCGGGCCGGAGCGCCTGCTGCCGCCGCAGGTCGCGCAGATCCTTTCGGACCACTTCGGCTACACGGTGAAGTACGATCCCTGCACCCCTGAGGAATTCGGCGACCTGCTGGTGGCCGCGCTGGGCGATTCAATGGCGGAGGCGGAGCGCAAGCCGTTCTCGGCGGGGATCGCGGCCTTCTACAACTACAACAACAACGCGCCGACCAAGCCCTTCGAGGTGAATACCGAAGCGATGATGGAGCGCCTGCCGGGCGTAGAGCTCGAAACGCTGGCCCAGTGGGTGGCGCGGCAGGATTGGTCGGATACGGCGCACCGGCCATCGGCGGGGTAGTTCCGCACCACTCCCAAACCCGCTCGCCCTGAGCTTGTCGAAGGGTGCTGGCGCGGCCGTCGCGGTGGATGCTTCGACAAGCTCAGCATGAGCGGTGGGGGGTGGGATATTCCGGTGTAGAGGCTGGACAAGAAACCGGCGCGGTGCGACCACCTGCGCCGGTTTTTTGTTTGCGAATGAGGCGTTTCATGCGGTTGCTGGGGATTTCTGCGCTGGCTTTGGCATTGGGTCTGAGCACGGCGGCACTGGCGGCGGAAAAGCCCGCAGATGCGGCGAAGCCGGCCGAGGCGGCGAAGGCCGCGCCTTCTGCATTGTTCGAGCCGGACGAAGTGTCGAGCGAAGGGTCCGTCACCGTTCACGGCGCGCGGATCGACTACAAGGCGGTGGCAGGCACGCTCGTGGTCCATGCCAAGGGCTGGGACGATGCGGCAAAGCCCAAGGCCGAAGCGGTTGGGGACGAGGCACCCGCCGAAGCCTCGATGTTCTACACCGCCTATTTCAAGAAAGGCGCTCCCGCCGCGGATCGCCCGCTCCTGTTCGTGTTCAATGGCGGTCCGGGTTCGTCCACCGTGTGGCTCCACATGGGCGCCTTCGGGCCACGCCGGGTGGTGACGGCGGACGGCAGCCATACGCCGCCTGCGCCCTACCGCGTGGTCGACAACGGCGAGAGCCCGCTCGATGTGGCGGACCTCGTGTTCATCGATGCGCCGGGGGCGGGGTTCAGCCGGATCGCGGGGAAGGACAAGGAGAAGGCGTTTTACGGCATCGATCAGGACGTCCATGCCTTTGCCGAGTTCATCAAGCAGTTCCTGAGTAAGTACCAGCGCTGGAATTCGCCGCGCTATCTCTTCGGCGAGAGCTATGGCACGCCGCGCGCGGTGGCCTTGGCGGCGCGGCTGCAGGCGTCGGATTCGGTCGATCTCAACGGCATCATGCTGCTTTCGGTGACGCTTGCGTTCGATTTCTGGGCGGATGCGCCGCAGTGGAATCCCGGCAATGACCTGCCTTACGTGGTGACGCTGCCGACCTATGCGGCGACAGCCTGGTATCACAACCGGGTGCCGGGCGGGCGCCCCGCGCAGCTCGAGCCGTTTCTGGCGGAGGCAGAGCGCTTTGCCACCGGCGAATATGCGGCCGCGCTGATCGAGGGGAATGACCTTCCTGCGACGCGCAAGCAGGCGATTGCGGAGAAGCTGTCGCGCTATACCGGCCTTCCGGTGGCATATATTCTGCGCTCGAACCTCAGGGTCAATCTGGGCCAGTTCAACCGCAATCTGAACGACGATGCCGGACAGACCCTCGGTCGGCTCGATACGCGCTTTACCGGGCCGAGCCTCGATGTGCTGAGCCGCGAGGCGGAGTATGACCCCCAATCGACCGCGATCAGTTCAGCCTATGTCTCGGCCTTCAACGATTATGCGCGCGGCACGCTGCGCTATGGCGCGGGCAAGGCGTTCAAGCTCTTCGCAAACGTCGGTGACTGGGACCTCAAGCACACCCCGCCGGGCGCCGGATACGCGGTGGAAGGCGCGGCAAACGTGCTGCCCGATCTGGCCTTTTCCCTGAAGACCAATCCCTCGCTGCGCGTGCTGGTGCTGGGCGGCTATTACGATACGGCAACGCCCTACTTCGAAGGGCGCTTCCAGATGCGGCACTTGGCCGTTCCGGAAGAGCTGCGGGGGAACATCTCGTACAAATACTACCCGTCAGGCCACATGGTCTATGCGCACGAGGATTCGCTGAAGGCGCTGCATGACGACGTGGCAGCGTTTGTGAAGGGGCGCGGGAACTAGTCAGCGTTGGCGGCCAGCCAGCGGCGGGTTGCCGCCACGACCACCTTGGCGCGGTCGGCGGGATCAGGGCAGGCTTCGCGCAGGGCCTTGGAGCGCAGTTCGATGCTGAGCGGGATGCCGGGCGGGAATGCCTGGTACATCGCGGCCAGCGGGAGCGCGCCTTCTCCGCATTGCTGCCTGAGGTCGATGGCATCGGTGATGATCGCGCCGAAGTCTGCCGGATCGGGGCGCTGGGCGGGTGCGTCGCAGAACTGCGCGTAGGGCAGGAGTTCGCGCGGAACCTTTGCAAGATCAGCGACGGGGCTCAAGGAGCGGTCAACGTGGATCGGATCGATCAGAAGCGCCCGCAGCGGGTGGCCGACCTCGTCCAGCACGCTGAGCGCCATCGCGAGCGTCTTTACTTCCGTGAAGATGCCGAACTCCAGCGCGACACGCATGCCAGAGCCTTCGGCGTGGACGCAGAGTTCTTGGAGGCGCGCGGCGGTTTGCGCCATGTCGGGATCGGAGGAGACGCACAGGACATTCCGTGCGCCCAATTCCGCGCCGACATCGATGACCTTCTTGTGGAGCGCCATGTCGCTGCCGGGCTGGATCCAGATCACCTCGACGTCGAGCAGCGGGAGGCCCGTATCCGCCAATGCGGCGCGGGCCTCCCGCGTCTTCGTATCGGTCCAATCGCCGGGCTCGACCCAGAGGCCGGTCATGTCGAAGCCGCCAGCGGCAGCGGCGCGAATGGTCTCAACGGGGCCGAATTCGGGGACGATGCCCGAGGCGAAGGAGATCGGGTTCATCAGATCGAGCTTCCTCCGTCGATGCGGAATTCGGCGCCGGTGGTGAAGGTGGATTCGTCGGAAGCGAGGTAGACCGCGATAGCAGCGATCTCCTCGGGCGTGCCGATGCGGCCGATGGGGTGGACGGCGACCCAGCCGGCGTAGACCTCGTCTGGATTGGGGACCTGCGCCAGCACCTTGTCGAGGATCGGGGTGCGGATCACGCCGGGGTGGATCGAGTTGCAGCGAATGCCGTAGCCGCTCTTGCCGCAGTGCGCGGCGACGGATTTGGTCATGATGGCGACGGCCGCTTTCGCTCCGTTGTAGGCCACAAGATCAGCGGTTGCCTTGATCCCGGCGAGCGAGGACATGTTGATGATCGAGCCGCCGCCGGTCCCCTTCATCTTGGCGACGGCATACTTGCAGCCGAGGAACACGCCGACGACATCGATCTCGAACTCGTGGCGGAACTGTTCGAGTGTGACCTGCTCGATATTACCGGCGGTGGTGATGCCGGCGTTGTTGATGACGCAATCCAGCGTTCCGATGCTGTCGACTGCCGCGGCCCAATCGGCTTCCTGCGTGACATCAAGGTGGATGTAGCGCGCGTTTGCACCGAGCTGCGCGGCGAGCGCTTCGCCACCAGCGTCATCGATATCGGCGATCACGACGGAAGCGCCTTCAGCGACAAAGCGCGCAGCCATGGCGGCACCTAGACCAGAGGAGCCGCCGGTGATGAGGGCGGTCTTGCCGTTCAGTCGCATAGTTTCATCCTCTTTTCAAAAACCTGATCAAACCCCAAACCGCTCATGCTGAGCCTGTCGAAGCATCATGCCCGACCGTCGCGTCAGCACCCTTCGACAGGCTCAGGGTGAGCGGGGCTGGGAATCGGTGGGGGTTTTCACACATTCGCCGGCTCGACCCGTTCCCAATCGTGATATGCCTGCCGCGCCACGATGATCCAGCGCCCGTCGCGCTTTTCCATGCGGTCGCAGTAGCGGCCCGCGACGATCCAGTCGGTCGCTTTGCCGTGGGTCGGCACGGGGGTGCCTTCCAAATGGCCGGCCTCGATGAAGTGGTAGGCGACGAAGTTGGCTTCGGTCTCCACGCTCAGGCCATCGGGCGCAAAGGTGAAGTGGACGTTGCCGATGGTGTGGTGCGTCGCGGGGATCGTGCCCAGTACGGCACTGGCAAAACCGATAAACTCGTCCGGCGATCCGACGAAGGTGGAGTGGCGATGGACATGGTCATCAGCGAAGCACGAGCGGACCAGAGTCCAGTCTTTCCGGTCGATTCCCTTGCAATAGCGGTGCAGCAGATCGCGCACTTCCTCGCGTGCCAGCAGTTCCTCTGTCGTCACTGGCACGGCCTCGCCCCTCTCTTTTGCTAGTAACGTCTGCCTAGCATCCGGGGTGAATTGGTGGGAACTTGCATAATTGAGAGGAACGCAGCGTTATGGGCAGGCTAGCTGGAAAAGTTGCGATCATCACGGGCGCGGCTAAGGGCCTCGGCGAGGCAGACGCGCGCATGTTCGTGCGCGAGGGTGCGCGGGTGATCCTGACCGATGTGGACCGCGAGAATGGCGAGCGCGTCGCGGCCGAGATCGGCGAAATGGCCGAGTTCCGCTACCTCGACGTGCGCCACGATGCAGAATGGAAGGCGCTCGTGGACGATGTCGTGGCGCGGCACGGCAAGCTCGATGTGCTGGTGAACAATGCCGGCGTGGTCGAACTCGGCGATATCGAGACGCAGACCGAGAAGGACTACCGTTTCATCATGGCGGTGAGCGCGGACGGCACCTGGTTCGGCTGCCAGCACGCGGTGCGGGTGATGAAGGAGAACAATGGCGGTTCTGGCGGCGGCTCGATCATCAACATGGCCTCGATCGCATCGGTGCAGGGCGAAAGCGCAGTGGCCGCTTATTGCGCAGCAAAAGGCGCGGTAGAGGGGCTGACGCGGGCGGTGGCAGTGCATTGTGCGCGCCAAGGCTACAACATCCGCTGCAACTCGATCCACCCGGCGGGCATCCTGACGCCGATGGTGATCGAGGTCGGCCGGCAGGCGGCGCTCATGCGCGGGGCGGAAGAGGCGCTGAATGGCGGCCCGATCACCAAGCTCGGCGAGCCCGACGACATCGCCTACACGGTGGTGTTTCTCGCATCGGACGAAAGCAAGTTCATCAACGGCGCGGCGATCCGCGTGGATGACGCGAAATCGGTGATCGCGGGTAACGCCTGATCACTCGGCAGGGAAGGATCGGCATATGATGGATCAGCAGACGGTCGACACGATCAAGCGGCTGATGGAATGGGAAGCGGCGCGCACCCGCCCGCCCGAAGGTTTCCCGCATCTGCCGGACCTGCCCGCCGGGCGCTACACGAGCCAGGAGTATTACGACCTCGAGCAGCAGCATATCTGGAAGAAAAGCTGGCTCTTCGCCGCGCATCTCGATGAAGTGCCGGAGCCCGGCTGCTTCATGCAGTGGGACAATGCCGGTCAGCCGCTGATCATCGTCCACGGCATGGATGGCGTGGTCCGCGCGTTCTACAACACCTGCCGCCATCGCGGCGCGCCGGTCGTTACCGAGCAGCGCGGGCGCAGCCCCCGCCTGATGTGCGGCTATCACAACTGGACCTACAAGACTGACGGCGAACTGGTGGGAGTGCCCGAGGCACAGGACTTCACAGGCCTCGACAAGTCCTGCCGCAGCCTCATTTCGGTCCGCTGCGAGATGTATGGCAAGCTGATCTTCGTCAACCTCGATGACCAGGCCATGTCTCTGCGCGACTGGATGGGGCCGATCTGGGACGAGTGGGAGGAGTTCGCCTTCGACAAGGTGAAGCTCGCGGCGCGCCAGTCGTTCGATCTCAAGTGCAACTGGAAGGTGGCGATGGAGGCGAACATGGAAGTCTACCATGTGCCCTTCATCCATCCCGGCACAGTGGCGCCGCTGGTCGATCACAAGCGCAACGTCAACACGATGTTCCCCGGCGGCCATGCGCGGATGATCGCGCCGGGACCCCGTGAGACGAACCGCGAGCATATGCGGCTGCTCGACAGTCCGCCCGAATGGAAGTCGATCGAGACGGTGGGCGAACTGGGGCGCACGACGACCCAGAGCTACACAATGTTCCCCAACTGGGTCTCGCCGCTCTCCAACTTCTTCATTCCGCCGCTGATCTTCTGGCCGACCAGCCTCAATACCACGCGGCTCGAACTCATCACCATGGCGCTCGACTGGGGTGACGGGCCGGTGCCGAACTTGTGGACGGTGCCGGATGGAAAGGGCGGGCGCGAAATGAGCCCGGTGATCCAGGAAGACACCCAGTTCGGTGAGGCGATCCAGAAGTCGATGGAAAGCGACGGCTTCAAGTCTGTGCCGCTGAGCTATCAGGAAGCGCGCATCTACAGCTTCCACCAGACCTGCGACAAGATGATCGGGCTGGATCGGGTGCCGCCGCAACTCGCGGTGGAGCAGGTTATCGGCAAGGAATGGGTCTGGCCGAATGATCCTCGGGTGGCACAGATGGAACGGCAGGTCGAAACAGCATGAGCATTCTGGACGGGTTTCGCATCGACGGGCAAATTGCGGTCGTCACCGGCGCTGGCAAGGGCATCGGGCGGGCGATTGCCATTGCGCTGGCAGAGGCCGGTGCTGATGTCGCGCTCGGCGCGCGGACCGCGGCGGACATCGAGGCGGTAGCCGAAGAAATCCGCGCGCGCGGGCGGCGGGCGCTGGCCGTGCCGACCGATGCCACCAGCATGGCGGCGCTGGAGAACCTTGCCAGCAGGGCGGCGGAGGAGCTGGGGCCGGTCAGCATCTGGGTGAGCAATGCCGGCGGCATCCCCGATGGCAATCCGCGCTATCTCACCAAGACCACCGAGGCGAGCTGGGATGCGCAAGTCGATCTCAACCTCAAGGCCGTGTGGATGGGCGCCGTGGTCGCGGCCAAGGCGATGGGCGAAGCGGGCGGGGTGATCCTTAACACCTCCTCACGCGCTGCGTTCGGGCCGCAAGTCAAGAACGGTCCCTATGCGGCGGCCAAGGCCGGGGTGAACAGCCTGACGCAGACGCTTTCGCGCGAGTTGGCGCCGAAGATCCGTGTCAACGCCGTCGCGCCCGGTCCGATCCCGACCGAGAACTTCAACGACTGCATGCGCACCGACGACGAAGCCAAGCGCGAGGCTCTGCGCGAAATGATCGGCATCCCGCTGCAGCGTTTCGGGCGCGAGGAGGATATCGCGGCGGCGGCGCTCTATTTCGTATCGCCCGCTTCAGGCTGGGTGACAGGGCAGTGCCTCTATGTCGCCGGGGGGCTGTGAGGTGAGCGAACAGACCGACGTGCTTATCATCGGCGCGGGCGCGGCGGGCATGGCAGCCGCGCTTTCGGCGCATGCGGCGGGCGCCGAGGTTGTGCTCGTCGAAAAGGGCGAGCGGCTGGGGGGCACGGCGGCGGTTTCGGGCGGGATCATCTGGGCGGCGAACAACCCCCGGATGCAGGCCGCCGGAATGGCCGACAGCGAGGCGGACGCGCTCGCCTATTTCGGCAGCCTCGATCACGGCGAGATGGAGCCCGAAGTGCTGGGCGCCTTCGTGCGCGAGGCGCCGGGCGCGCTGGCCTTTCTGGAGGAAGCGGGTGCGCTCGCGGTCAGCATCCTGCCGGGCTATCCGGACTATTATCTCGACCGTCCCGGCGCGAAACCGGAAGGCGGACGCGCGCTGGATAACGAGCTGTTCGATTTCACGACGCTGGGGCCTTGGGCCGAGAAGGTATTCAGCGACGGCGTGATCCAGCGGATGATGCTGCGCGAAACGCCGCTGGGCGGGAGCAGCGGCTATGTCGATCCGGCGGAGCTCAAGCGCCGCGCGGACGCGGACTTGCGCGGGTTCGGCCAGGCGATGGTCGGGCGATTGCTCGCAGCGTGCCTGGCGCGCGGGATCGAGCCGCAGCTGGGTATGAAGGCTGACAGGCTGATCGTGGAAGAGGGCCGTGTGGTCGGCGTCGCGTTTGCAGGCGGGCGCAGCATACATGCGGCACGCGGGGTCATTCTGGCGACTGGCGGGTTTGAGTGGAACGAGGCGCTGAAGAAGACGTTTCTGCGCGGGCCGCTCGATATGCCGGCCTCGCCGCCGGGGAACACCGGCGACGGGCTGAAGCTGGCGATGTCGGTCGGCGCGGGGCTGGGCAACATGACGAGCGCGTGGTGGGTGCCGACGCTTTCCATCGGCGGCGCGCACTGGGCGGGCGGCGAGCAGCGGGCCAGCCCGGTGCTGATCGAGCGCACCTTGCCGCACAGCCTGCTGGTCAACCGGGCGGGCAAGCGGTTTTGCAATGAGGCGATCAACTATTCCTCGCTAGCGGGGGCCTTCCACCTCTTCGATCCCGCGACCTACGATTATCCCAACAATCCGGCATGGCTCGTGTTCGATGCACAGTACCGCGCGCGCTATCCGATCGGGCCGGTGATGCCCTTCGATGCGCTGCCGGATTGGGTTTTTTCGGCGGATACGCTGGAGGAGCTGGCAGCGAAGATCGACGTCGATGCTGCAGCCATGCTGCAAACCGTCGAGCGCTTCAACGCGCATGCTGCCAACGCTCAAGACCCCGATTTCGGGCGCGGCATTAGCACGTACGATCATTTCTATGGAGACCGTTCGCGGCCCGGTGCCGCAGCAACGCTGGGGCCGCTGAGCCAAGGGTCGTTCCATGCGGTGCAGCTCAAGCTCGGCGCACTTGGCACCAATGGCGGGGCGCGGACCAATGCGGCGGCGCAAGTGCTGGATGTGGAGGGCGAGCCGATTCCGGGGCTTTATGGCGCTGGCAATGTGATCGCTTGCCCAACGGGTAGTGTTTATGCGGGCGCGGGCGGCACCTTGGGGCCGGCGCTGACTTTCGGCTGCATCGCGGGCCGCACGGCCGCGCGGCTCGCCAACCAATAAGGAAGGATTTTCGAACATGCGCATTCTGGTGCTGGGCGCGACGGGCGACCAGGGGCATCCGCTGCTGACCCGGCTGCTGGCGGCGGGGATGACCCCGGTGGCGGCCCTGCGCAATCCGGCCGCGCTTGCGGGGACCGAGTTCGCCGATGTCGAAACCGTGGCGGCGGATATCTACGACGAGGCTTCGATGATCGCGGCGGCCAAGGGCATGGACGCGATCGCTGCGCATCTGCCCTTCGTGTTCGACCGCGATCTTGCGCGCAAGATGGGCGCGAACATCGCGGCGGCGGGGCGCGCGAATGGCGTGAAGCGCATCGTCTTCCACACCAGCTGCCACATCGCGGACGAGGATATCGGCAGCCCGGCGATGGACGGACGGCGCGATATCATCGCGGCGATTGCAGGCAGTGGCTGCGAATGGGCAATCATCGAATCGCGCGTGTTCATGGACAATATGATCCGCAGCTGGAACAAGCCCGGCATCGTCAACAAGGGCGTGTTCGCCTATCCGGCCAAGCCTGATCTCAAGATCTCGTGGATATGCCTTGATGATGTGGCGGCCTTCATGGTGGAGGCGCTGGCCAATCCCGATCTGCCGAGCGGGCGCTACCGCGTCGGCGGGCCGGAGGCGCTGGTGGGCGATGAAGTGGCAGCGATCCTGAGCGAGGTCTCTGACAAGCACATCGTGTTCAAGAGCCTCACGCCGGATGACTTCGCTTCGGCCATGAGCCTGCTGGTGACGGGTTCGCCGGACGTGAAGCCGGCTTCGATCTATGACGGGATGGCGCAGTTCTACCGCTGGTACAACGCGCAGCCGCAATCACCGCTGGTGGTGACGCCGGAGGAGATGGCGAAGCATTTCCAGCACAAGCCGGCAAGTCTGGCGCGGTGGGCGGCGGGGCAGGACTGGAACGATCCGCGTGATCCGGCGCTCGCTACCCGCATGGCAGGCATGGCGCGCTAGATCCTGCCCTTTGGGGCTCATTCAATTCGGTAGGTCCGGATGCGCGGCGGTGCCGCTAATCTCATCTCCGAAACAACGCTTCTGGGAGATTCCGCGTGACTGAAACCCGCCAATGGCTGCTCAATGGACACCCGCGCGGCCGCCCCATCAACGATGACGACCTCAAGCTGGTGACGACCTCGCTGCCCGAACCGGGGCCGGGCCAGATGCTGCTGAAGACGCACTACCTCGGCTTCGATCCGGCGCAGAAGGGCTGGATGGAGAACATTGCGGACTACGTCGCGCCAATGGCGATTGGCGATGTGATGCGCGGCTCGGGCATCGTCGAGGTCGTCGCAAGCAACGGCGGCAAGTTCCCGGTGGGCGCCACGCTCGCGGGTTCGATCAACTGGAGCGAGTACCTCATTCATGATGGCGAGGGCCTGATCCCTTGCATGCCCGATCTGCCGCCGACGGCGATGCTCTCGATCCTCGGCACCACGGGCGTGACGGCCTATTGCGGCCTGTTCAAGGTGGGCGAGCCGGTCGCGGGCGACGTGGTGGTCGTCTCGGGCGCGGCGGGCGCCACGGGCTCCATCGTGGGCCAGCTGGCAAAGATCGCGGGCTGCACCGTGATCGGCATCGCTGGCGGGCCGGAGAAGTGCGAATGGCTCGTTAAGGAAGCGGGCTATGACCACGCCATCGATTACAAGGCTGGGCCGATCCGCGCGCAGCTGAAGGAACTGGCGCCGAACGGGATCAACGTGATCTTCGACAATGTCGGCGGCAAGATTCTGAACGATATGCTGGCCTGCATCGCCACCAATGCACGCGTGGTGATCTGCGGCGGCATCAGCCGCTATGAAACGGGCAACCTGCCGGCCGGGCCGGAGAACTACTTCAACCTCGTGTTCCGCCGGGCGCGGATGCAGGGCTTCATCGTGCTCGATTGGGCCAGCGAATTCCCGGATATCCGGCGCCGCCTGGTGAAGTGGGTGAATGAAGGTCGTCTGGCCTACCGCGAGGACGTGCAGAACGGCTTCGAGAATGCACCTGCCACCTTGCAGCGGTTGTTCTCTGGTTCGAACAAGGGCAAGCAGCTGCTCAAGCTGTAAAACTGTAAGGAGACAACGCCATGGCAACCGTCGCGATTACCGGGGCCGCGCGCGGCATCGGACTTGAGCTTGCTGCGCAGCATGTTGCAGCAGGCGACACCGTGATCGCGCTGCCGCGCAGGGCGAGTGCGGCGCTGGAGGCGCTTGCGGCGTCCTCGGGCGGGAAGCTCACGATCCATCCTTGCGACGTGGCGAGCGATGCTTCGGTGCGCGCGGCAGCGGCAGCAAGCGGGGACGGCGCGATCGACGTTCTCTACAACGTTGCGGGCGTGACCGGGCCGATGGCCAACGAGCTGGAAGGCGCGGACTGGGACGCGTGGAACGAGGCCTTTGCGATCATGGTGCAGGGGCCACTGCGCGTGTTGCAGGCGTTCCTGCCGCGGCTTGGCGAAGGCAGCCGGGTGATCAACGTGACCAGCCAGCTGGGCGCTTCGTCGTGGGCGATGGGCGGCATGTATGCCTATGCTTCGGCCAAGGCAGCGCTCAACCGGCTCATGGCTTCGGTGGCCATCGATCTCAAGGGCAAGGGAATCGTGATCGGGCTGGTCCACCCCGGCTGGGTGCAGACCGACATGGGCGGTCCGCATGCGCAGATCACCCCCACAGAAAGCGCGGCAGGGCTGCGCAAGCTGGGCGCGGAATGGATGCTCGCCGATACCGGCGCGTTCCGCAAGTGGAACGGCGAGCCGCACGAGTGGTAAGTGCGGCCAGAGACCACTGACAGGCAGTTGAACACGAAAAGCCGGCCCCGCCAAAGGGCCGGCTTTTCTGCTTCGGAAGCCCCGCGCGGCACAGGGGTGGCAGGGGGTTTTCGCGATCCGGCACAGCTGCCGGTTTCCCTATCAAAAGTACTGAAAAGCCGCATAAACAGTTGAGCCATCGGGCGGGATTGGTACCCTCGCTACAGTTCGCCGACCCGCGCAAGAATCCGGGCGGCGGCACATGCAAGCGGGAGAGGTGAAATGCGCCAGACTGATTCGGTGCGACAGGAATTTCTTGCGGGCACGGCGCGCATCGCCGTTCTTGCGATGCTCGTGCCCGGCGCGCTGCTGGCCGCAAGCCCCGCGCTGGCCGCCGATGAAGCGGCCGCACCGCCGCAGTCCGGTGCCACGGCCGAAACACCCGCCGCGAGCGGTGTCGAGGACATTATCGTCACCGCCCGTCGCCGGTCGGAAAGCGTGCAGAGCATTCCGGTTTCGGTGCAGGCAATCAGCGCCGCAACCGTGCAGGCGCGCGATCTCACCAGCCTTGAGAAGATTGCTGCGGCCACGCCGCAGTTCACCGTTGCGCGCGCCTCGAATGGCGCCGGCGCGCAGCTGACCATGCGCGGCATCGGTTCGAACGCGACCTCGATCGGCATCGAGCAGTCGGTCGCGATTGTGGTCGACAGCGTTTATTACGGCCAGGGCCGCGTCATCAACGAGGGCTTCTTCGATCTCGCCCGCGTCGAGATCCTGAAAGGACCCCAGGCGCTGTTCTATGGCAAGAACGCGACCGCCGGTGTGATCAGCCTGACCACCGCCGATCCGGGCAAGGACCGCGAGATCCTGGCGCGCGTCGGCTATGAAGTGAATGCCCGCCAGCTTTATGGCGAGCTGATCTACTCGACGCCGCTGAGCGATACGCTTGGCCTGCGTCTTGCCGTGCGCGGTTCGAAGATGTTCGGCGGGTACTACCGCAATGCTGCAGGCTCGCAGGCCTACAACACGTTCGACGTGGCGACTGGCACGGTCAATCCGCATACCGCTGCGGCGGCAGCGGCGGACCAGCCGCAGGAGCGCGAACTGATCGGCCGTGCCACCCTGAAGTACGACGGCGGCAGCGGCCTTACCGCGACGCTCAAGGCATCGGGTTCGTGGAACGACACGATCGGCAACGGCTGGAACTATTCGGCGGTGCGCTGCCCGACCGGTGCGACGGCGCTGAACCCGGCTTACAAGTGCGATGGTGGCTTCAAGCTCTACCAGAACAACTTCCCCGTCGATATCGCGCAGGCGACGCCTTATGGCCGCAGCAACGGCGATCTCTACAACACCTACAAGTCGTGGCAGATGACCGGCACGGTCAACTACGACATGAACAATGTCACGCTGAACTCGGTCACCAACTACAACTGGAACAACAACAAGTTCGGCTGCGACTGCGACTTCCTCGGCGGCGGCGTGTGGGCGACGGAGAACGCCAGCTATCACGCTTTCAGCCAGGAGCTGCGCGCGCTGACGAAGTTCGATTCACCGGTCAACCTGATGATCGGCGGGCTCTACCAGAAGACCAAGCGCACGTTCTTCCAGGCGGTGCTCTTCGCCAATATCGAAAACTCGAAGGCCCCGACCGGCATGCGGTATGTCGCCTATTCCAAGGATTCGGCGACCGACGGCGAGACCCTTTCGGCCTATGGCCAGGCGATCTGGAAGATCCTGCCCACGCTCGAGGCGACGGCGGGTGTGCGCTACACGCACGAGACCAAGAACAGCGTCTTCACCCAGCCTTACGTCAATCCCGCACTGACCGGCATTTTCCGGCCGCAGAGCGCGGCGACCAACGGCACCTTGACCGGGGACCAGACGTTCGAGGACTGGTCGCCGGACGTGACACTGAGCTGGAAGCCCAGTTCGGACGTGATGGTCTATGGTGCGTACAAGACTGCCTACAAATCGGGCGGTTTCTCGAACAGCGCGATCAACTCCGCGCTGGTGACGAACAATCCTTCGGCTGACCTTGCGTTCAACCCCGAGCGCGGCCGCGGCTTCGAGGCGGGCATCAAGACCACGCTGTTCGACCGCCAGCTGCGCGCGAACCTGACGCTGTACAACTACAAGTACACCAACCTGCAGATCGACTTCTTCAACTCGCAGGTCTTCGCCTATGTGACCTACAACGCGGGCGCGGCGCGCTCGAAGGGTGTCGAGCTGGAGCTGGAATATGCGCCGCGCGGCGTTCCCGGTCTCTCGCTCCACGGCACGTTGAACTACAACCGGGCGCGCTACATCGATTTCATCGCACCGTGCTGGTCTGGCCAGAGCATTGCGGCAGGGTGTTCGCTGCGCGTGGCGGGTATCGAGCGGCAGGATCTGAGCGGCACGCCGACTTCGGCCGCACCGGAATGGACTGCGACGGCGGGCGTTTCCTATGAAACCGACATCGGATCGAGCCTGAAGATCGGCGGCAATATCGATGCGCGCAGCTCGAGCTCGTACCTCGGATCGAGCTTCGGCGATCCCTATACCCGGCAGGACGGTTACGCCGTGCTCGACGCGGGTATCAGGATCGGCGCGCAGAACGATCGCTGGCAGTTTGCCGTGATCGGCAAGAACCTGACCAACAAGTTCTACTTCATCGGCGGCGGCACCGCGCCGCTGACAGGCGCGGGCACCGGCACGAACAATGCCACGCTGGGCGATATCATCGGCTATGGTTCGATGCCGCGCACGGTGCGGCTGCAGGCCACCTTCCGGTACTGACCGGAACAGGGAGGGGCATGAAGGAGTTTTTCGGGCATGAACCTTGAAACCAGTCTGCCTCTCCCTGCGGAGCCCGGCGCGGCACGCTGCCCCGGGCCGAGCACGCGCGACATCATCCTCGCCGATGGGCAGGATGTGCCGCCCGCGTTGATCGCCGAGGCCTATGCCTTCGCCGGCGATGCCGACATCGATTACGACCGCTACACCTCGCCCGATTTCATGGCGCGCGAGTTCACCCATCTGTGGGCACGCACCTGGCAATGGGCTGCGCGCGAGGAGCATATTCCCGAGGCGGGCGATTACATCACCTACGATATCGGGCCATGGTCGATCCTGATCGTGCACGGCGATGACGGCGAAATCCGCGCCTATCGCAACGTTTGCCTGCACCGGGGCACGCAGCTCAAGCGGTCCGACACCAGCGGCAATGCGGTGGAGATCCGCTGTCCGTTCCACGGCTGGCGCTGGTCGCTGGAGGGGGAACTTTCGCACCTGCCGTGCCGGTGGGATTTCCCGCATGTGAAGGACGAGGAATTCCAGCTGCCGCAAGTGCGGATGGAGACCTGGGGCGGGTTCATTTTTATCAACCTCGACCCTGATGCGCGTCCGCTCAAGGAGCAACTGGGGCCGCTTGCCGAGCACTTTTCGGGCCGCTGGGATCTCGCTGACCGGCGGATTTCGCTGCACTTGCAGAAGGAATTGCCGACCAACTGGAAAGCGGCGCAAGAGGCGTTTCTCGAGGCCTACCACGTCTATGAAACGCATGCGCAGGCGCTGCCGACGGCGGCGGATGCCAATGCGCAATATGACCTGTTCAGCGATCACGTGACGCGGTTTGTGCACACCATCGGCGTGGCGAGCCCGCACTATACCGGCACGCAGACCGAGGCGGAACTGTTCGACAAGCTGCGGGTAGGTGGAGGCCCGCTTCCGGAAGGGCGAACGGCGCGTTCTTATGCTGCGCAATTGCTGCGCGAACAGATGTCCGAGGCTCTGGGCGTGCCGCTCGATCAGTATTCGGACAGCGAGATGCTCGATTCGATCGAATATCACCTGTTTCCGAACATGTGCCTGTTCCCTGGCGTCTCGCTGCCGATGATCTACCGGTTCCGGCCGATCGGGAACGATCCCTCGCGCTCGCTGTTCGATCTGATGTTCCTGAAGCTGGTGCCGCCGGGAACTCCGGTGGAGCATCCGCCCGAGCCGGTGCGCCTGAAGGTCGAGCAATCCTATGCCGAGGCGCCGGGGATGAACCCGGGGCTGGGCGGGGTCTATGATCAGGATACCGACAATCTGGCGCTGCAATACCAAGGCTTTCTGGGTTCGGCGAAGCGCGGGCAGACGCTGGGGAACTATCAGGAAGCGCGAATTCGACAGTTCCATCAGACGATCGATCACTATCTAACAAGGGACTGATGATGGACCCGATCGATCGCTTGATATCATGGCAGGCCATTTATGACCTGAGCTGCGACTATATGCGCGCGCAGGACCGGCTTGATCCGGCGCTGCATATCTCCGTGTTCCACGAGGATGCGACGACCGACTACGGCGCCGGCTGGCAGGGCGATGCGCCCGGGTTTGTCGAATTTGCGCAACGGGTGCTGACGCCGCACAAGGCCAACCACCACATGATCGGGCAAGTGCGCATCGATTTCGAGAGCGCTGACGTCGCATTCGGCGAAGTCTATTTTCAGGCGCACCACCGGATCGTGGCGGAAAGCGGGGAGCGGGACATGTTCGTCGCGGGGCGCTACGTTGATCGATACGAGCGGCGCGATGGCGTGTGGAAGATCGCGCACCGCAGCGAACTGGTCGACTGGGCACGCGACGAGCCGGCTGCCGATCTGCCGGGGGGAGAGACGATGTTTCCGTGGGGTGCAAGAGCGCCGCACGATCTCAGTTGCCGCCGCGAGGAGATGAGGCTGCGATGAGCAAGGTTTGCCCCGAAGAACTGGCCGACAAACTGGCGATCATGGATGTGCTCAGCCGCTATGCGCGGGGGATCGATCGCTGCGATCTGGCGGTGCTGCGCGAGGTCTGGTGGCCGGAAGCCGTGGCCGATTACGGCACAGGAGAGGTCAATGCGCTGGCCTGGTCGGACGGCGTGGTGCCGGCACTTGCTGCAATGCGGCGGACGCAGCATTTTCTCGGCAACATGCTGATCGATATCGACGGCGCGCATGCCACGGCAGAGACCTATTGCCGCGCGTGGCATGAGGTCGATTCCCCCGAAGGCCCCTACGAGATGGAAGTCGGCGGCCGCTACCTCGACCGGCTCGAGCGGCGCGGCGATGATTGGCGGCTGCTGCACCGGCGCTATGTGCTCGACTGGAGCCGCAATGGGCCATCGACCGCGCAGTGGGATGGCCCGCTCTATGGCACGCTGACACGGCACGGGAAGCGCCTGCCAGACGATCCACTCTATACCGGAGACTGAACATATGGCCGCTGACCTTGATCCGCGCGTTGCGCTGCTGCTCGACAAGATGGCCTGCACCGAGCTCGTCCATCGCCTCGCACGCGGGATCGACCGCTGCGATGCCGATCTGGTGCGCGCGGTGTTCCACCCCGATGCAACTGATGACCACGGGATGTACAAGGGCACGGCCGAAGCCTTCGTGCCGTGGGTGATGGACGTGCTCGCCGGCATGCGCCGCACGCAGCATGTGATCGGCAATGTGCTGATCGAGGTGGAAGGCGACAGGGCGCAGGGCGAGACTTATTTCATCGCGCATCACCACATTCCGGCCGAGAACGGCGATAACTTCATGGTGGCCGGCGGGCGCTATCTGGACCGCTTCGAACGGCGCGACGGCGAGTGGAAGATTTCGCATCGCCATGCCGTCTATGACTGGAGCACCGTCGCGCCATCGACCGACATGTGGGACCGCGGGGCCATGCCGGACTATGCCTTTGGCGCACGCAGCCATGCCGATCCATCCTACAATCACTTTGCCGGTGCCTGATACAGGAGACCATGTCATGACCACTGAGACTACGACTTCGGCCGAACTCGCCCGCGCCCGCGCCACTTCGCTGGCCGATATCTCGCCGCTCGCCGATCCGCCGCTCGGCAATGCGCCGATCACGCCGGACCGCTACTTCTCCAAGGAATGGGCCGACCGCGAGTGGGAGAAGGTCTGGACCAAGACCTGGCAGATCGCCGGGACACAGGCACAGATTCCCAATGCAGGCGATTGGCTGACCGCCGATTTCGGCCCAGAAACCATCGTCTGCGTACGCGGCGATGATGGTGCAGTGCGCGCGTTCTACAACGTGTGCCAGCACCGCGCGATGCCGGTGGTCACGGGCGAGCAGGGCCATTCCAAGCGGCTTGTGTGCCCCTATCACGGCTGGACCTATGACCTCACCGGAAAGCTCAAGGTCGTGCCCGACGAGGCTGATTTCGTGCAGGGCTCGCCCTGCGGCAAGCTCAACCTCGTCGAGGTGAAGTGCGAGACCTGGGCCGGGTTCGTGTGGATCAACATGGACAAGGACGCCGCCCCGCTGCGCCAGTTCATGGGGCCGATTGCGGACCAGATCGATACCTATCCGATGGATGCGATGGTCCGCACGCACTGGGTGACCATCGAGGGCAACTTCAACTGGAAGCTGGTGCAGGACAACTTCAACGAGAGCTACCACGTGCCCTTCGTCCACCCGCAGACGAAGTTCGTGATGGAATATGGCTACAACCACTGCCAGTTCGATCTCTATCCCGAAGGCCATGCGCGCATGTTCATGCCGGGCGCGGGGCCGACGAAGCAGCTGCGCGGCGGTGAGGCCGAGACGCTCGAAATGCTGCGCGAGGAGCTGGTGTTCTGGGATCTCGATCCCGAACAGTTCCGCGGCGGCAAAACGGGCGAGATCCGCAAGGCGCTCCAGCAGGCCAAGCGCGCAAAGGGTGCGGAGAAGGGCTTCGACTTCTCGACCTATCACGATGACCAGCTGACCGACCACTGGCACTACACGATCTTCCCGAACCTCTCGTTCAGCCTCAAGCCCGATGGCAACATCTGGCTGCGCGCGCGGCCGCATGAGACCGATCCCGAGAAGTGCTACTTCGACATGTGGTACATGACGCTCTTCCCCGCCGGGACGACGCGCTACTACTCGCAGTCGATGTCCGAATGGGTGGACGTTTCGGTGCCCGCGCCGCACGTACAGGGCAAGTGGGGCGATGTTTCCGCCGGGCCCGGCATCGATCAGGACGTTTCGGTATGGGAAGCCCAGCAGCGCGGCCTGCACTCGCGCGGGTACAAGCGCGATTACCTCGCCTGGCAGGAGCGCCGGGTGCGGTACTTCCACGAGAATCTGGAAAAGTGGATGGCGGATTAAGCCCACCCCCGGCCCCTCCCGCAAGCGGGAGGGGAGTAAGGCTCAGGCCACCTTCACCAGCACTTTGCCGATCGCGCCGCCGCCCAGCATCTCTGCATAGGCGGCGAGCGTGTTTTCGAGGCCCGGGGTTTCGTCGAAGCGCGAGACCAAGCGGCCTTCGTCGTGCCACTGGCGCAAAGGGGGGATGAACTCCTCCGCACGGCCGAAGTGATCGGGGACGAAGAAGCCTTCGATGCGCAGACGCTTCATCAGCACCTGATCGTAACGCGCGGGGCCGGGGAGCGGCTTGTCGGCATCATAGGCGGCTACGAGGCCGCAGACCGCGACGCAGCCGAACAGCGCCATGTTGGGCAGGATAGCGTCGAGGATCGGGCCGCCGACATTGTCGAAATAGGCGTTCAGCCCGCCCGGCACTTCGGCGGCGAGGCGCGCAGCAATGTCGTCGGCCTTGTAGTCGATGGCGATGTCTGCGCCGAGTTCCTCGGTGAGATAGGCGCACTTGGCCGGTCCGCCCGCGATACCGACGACATGCGCGCCGAGATTGCGCGCAACCTGAACCGCAAGGCTGCCGGTGGAGCCAGCGGCGGCCGAGACGGCGATCCACTGGCCTGGCTGGATGCACGCGGTATCACGCACGCCGAGCAGCGCCGTCCAGCCATTCATGCCGAGCGCGCCGAAATGCTCGCGCAGGTCGGGCAGGCTTTCGTCGAGCGCCATGAGCCCGGCTGCGGCGGGCGTCACGACGGAATAATCCGCCCACTGGCCAAAGCCCCGCACCAGCGTCCCTTGCGCAAAGGCGGGATCGCGGCTTTCAGCGATGCGACCGATGACGAGGCCGGACATTTTCGAGCCGAGCGGCAGCGGCGGCTGGTAACCATCGGTGCGCGGGCTCATCCACATGCGCGTGCCGGCGTCCATCGAGAGCCACTCAGCGGCAATGCGGACTTCGCCTTCAGCGAGCGGCTGGAGCCGTTCCTCGCGCAACGAGAGCGCGCTGGCGAAGTCGTCGCCCTTGGGATGGGCATCGAGCTGCCAGAAGCGGTTGGTGGTCATGGAAGCAGCTTTCAGCGCAAACGGATGGTGGTGATGAGATCGCGCTCCGGCGCGCCATCGCGGCCAAAGTCTTTGGCGGCATCGGCGATCATGGCGTAGAAGCCGAGCAGACTGGGGCGAGGGGCATAGAGCTCGGTCATGTGGCCGAGGCTCGCGCTGGTATCGGCAAAGGCATAGACGAAGCCATCGGCCATTTCCGCGCGCATCGCGCAAGGGGTGCCCTGCGCCGCGAACTCGGCCAGCACTGCATCGACATCCTCGACGAAGACCGCAACGTGGTGCAGCCCATAGCGGCCCGAGCCTTCGGGAAACATGTCATGGAAGGGCGAGGGGCCGGGATTGTTCTGCTGCACGAACTCCACCATCACATCGCCCCATTGCCCATAGGCGGAGCTGTGATCGTGCAGACGCTCCACGCCCCGGTGAACCGCCCGCGCTACCGGGATATTGTCCGCGACGAAGAACGGGCCGGAGCCATAGACTGCGTGGTGCGCGCGGGCCGCCGCGCGCACATCTGCGCAGAAATAGGCGATCTGCCGGATGGGCAGGCCCATTAGCTGACTTTGGCCATCAGGCGAACAGCGATTCCGGCGTTTCGATCAGTGCCTTCAAGGTCTGCAGGAAGGCCGCGCCCGCCGCGCCATCGATCGCGCGGTGATCGACCGAGAGCGAGAGCTTGATCTGGCCTTCGAAGGCGATGTCACCCTCAGCCGTTTCAGTCGCCACGCGGTTGATGCCGCCCACCGCAAGGATCGCCCCCTGCGGCGGGTTGATGATCGCGTCGAATTCCTCGATCCCGAACATTCCGAGGTTCGAGATGCTGAACGTGCCGCCGTCCATGTCCTCGAAGCTGAGGCGCCCAGCCTGCGCCTTGTCGATGAGGGCGCGGGTGGTGGCCGCGATCTGCGCGATGTGCATCCGGTCCGCCTGGCGCACGATCGGGGTGACGAGGCCCTTGGGGCTCGCGACTGCGATTGCAACGTCGGCATGCGGGAAGCTGTGCACCGCATCGGCTGCGACTTGCACGTTGACATCCGGGTGGCGAACCAGCGCCATGGCGACGGCCTTGACGAGGTAGTCGTTGATCGAGGCTTTCGTCCCCATCACGACATTGGCCGTCTTGCGCAGCGCGACCAGCTCATCTACCCGTGCCGAGACGCGCAGGTAGAAGTGCGGGATGGTCTGCTTGGCTTCGGTCAGGCGGCGGGCGACGACCTTGCGCACCTTGTCGAAGGGCTGGACGACCGGCGCGTTCGCCACCGCCACGAAGGGTGCGCCGAACACGGGTGCGGGGGCGGCTTCAGGCACGGCAGGCTTGACCGCACCAAGCACGTCGGCCTTCGAGATACGGCCGCGCGGGCCGGTGCCCTTGAGGGTGCTGAGATCGATGCCGTATTGCGCGGCAAGGCGCGCAGCGAGCGGCGAGGCGTAGACCGCGCGGGTTTCGGCCGGGAGTTCGGCGGGCCCCTCCGGCGTGTACGCCCGCTCAGGGCGCATCGCCTGGACGACGTCCTGATAGGTGATGCGGCCACCGCGGCCCGAACCGGCGATGGGTTCGATATCGACGCCGTGGGCTTCGGCGAGCTTGAGCGCTTCGGGGCTGATCGCGCGGTTGGTGACGATCTTCCTGGGTTCCGCCGCAGCGGTCGGCGCAGGTTCGGGGGCGGCCGCGGCCGGTGCCGGCTCGGCGCTGGTGGCCTTGGCGGCGACACCGGTTTCCGCCGGCTTGAACGCAGCGATGAAGGCATCGACTTCGGCATCGGTGGTGGCCGCATCGGTGAACACGCCGAGCAGTGCACCCACCGGTTGCGGCTGGTCGCTCGCGGGAACGAGCACGCGCTTCAGCACCGCGTCGTATTCCGCTTCGACCTCGTTGGTGATCTTGTCGGTTTCGATGAGGCAGATGACCTGGCCGCGCGTAAAGGCCTGGCCTTCCTGGACCATCCATTCGGCAATGGTGCCCTCGGTCATTTCGATGCCCCACTTGGGCATGCAGAAGGGGCGAATATCAGCCATGACGGCGTTCCTTAGCGGTAGGAGAGGACCTTGCGCACCGCCGCTTCGATCTTGGGGATCGAGGGCAGGTACGCGGATTCCAGCTCGCGCGCGAACGGGACGGGGGTGTGCGGCGGGGTAACACTGAGCGGTGGTGCCTTGAGGCTGGCGAAGGCCTTTTCGGCGACCATCGCGCAAATATCGCCCGCAAAGCTGCAGCGCGGATTGGTCTCGTCCACCACCACGAGGCGGCCCGTGACTTCGACCGAATCGAGGATCGCTTCCTCATCGAGCGGGCTGGTCGTGCGCGGATCGATGACGTCGCAGCCGATCCCCTCTGCCGCAAGCTTGTCGGCGACAGCTTCGCAGAAGCCGAGCAGAAGACCGGTCGAGACGATCGTGACGTCATTGCCCGCGCGGGTGAGGCGCGCGTGGCCGAACGGGATCATGAAATCCTTGTCGTCCGGCACATCGCCCTTCACGCCGTAGAGCGCCTTGTGCTCAAGGAAGATCACTGGATCATCATCGCGGATCGCGGTGCGCAGCAGGCCCTTCACGTCGGCCGGGGTGCTGGGCATCACGACCTTGAGGCCGGGCATGCCGGTGAGGATCTGGTGCACCGCCTGGCTGTGCTGCGCGGCGGCATTATAGCCCGCGCCCCAGGCCATGCGGATCACGGCGGGGCACTTGGTCTTGCCGCCGAACATGTAGCGGAACTTGGCGAGCTGGTTCCAGATCTGGTCAAGCGAGACGCCGATGAAGTCTGCGAACATAAGCTCGGCCACCGGGCGCTTGCCCGCGAGCGCGAGGCCCGCCGCCGCGCCCATGATCGCGCTTTCCGAGATCGGGGTGTCGATCACGCGGTCGCCGCCAAACTTGCCGTAGAGCCCGGCCGAGGTCGACCAGATACCGCCGATCGCTTCGGGGCCACCGGCGGTGCCGTTGCCACCCACCACGTCCTCGCCCAGCACGACGACGTTTTCGTCGCGCTCCATTTCCTCGGCGATCGTGGAGAGGACCGCCTCGCGATACATCATTCTTGCCATTGGTCGCGCTCCTCGGGGAGATCAGTACGAGATGTAGACGTCTTCGAGGACGTCTTCGGGGGTGGGCCGCGGGGCGGCCTTGGCCTTGGCGACGGCGGTTTCGATCGCCTCCATCACATCGGCATCGACGGCATCGATATCGGCGTCGGTGAGCAGGCCTGCGCCCGTCACACTGGCACGGAACTTCTTGATGCAATCGCGCGTCTCGCGGATGCGGTCGAGCTCGCCCGGGCCGCGATAGCGCTGCGGATCGCCTTCGAAGTGGCCGAAAAAGCGCTCGGTATCGAATTCGACCGCCGCCGGGCCGTTGCCGGGCACGCGGACGTAATCGAGCACTTCGCGCATGGTTTCGTAGACCGAGAAGAAGTCCGTCCCGTCACCGCGCCAGACCTTCATGCCAAAGGCTTCGGCGCGGCTGGCGATGTCCTTGTTGGTGCCGACCGCATATTCGAAGCCGGTGTGTTCGGAATAGTGGTTGTTCTCGAACACGAAGATGCAGGCCGCCTTGGTGACGACGGCCATGTTCATCGCCTCGAACGTGGTGCCCTGGTTGCACGCGCCGTCGCCCGAGAAGGCGATGGAGACATGGCCCTTGCCATCGATCTTGGCGGCGATCCCTGCGCCCACTGCGATCGGCGCGCCCGCGCCGACGATGCCGTTGGCGCCCAGCATGCCCTTGTCGATATCGGCGATGTGCATCGAGCCGCCCTTGCCCTTGCACAGGCCGTCGCGGCTGCCCCAGATCTCAGCCATCATGCCGTTCACGTCGCAGCCCTTGGCAAGGCAGTGGCCGTGGCCGCGATGGGTGGAGACGATCTTGTCATCAGGGGAAAGATGCTCGCACACGCCGACCGCGACGGCTTCCTGCCCGCAGTAGAGGTGGGTGAAACCGGCGATCTCGCCGGTCTGGATATCGACGTGAAGACGTTCCTCGAACTCGCGGATGACCTTCATCTGGCGATAGGCTCGCAGCAATTCGTCGCGGCTGAGTTGCACCTTCAATCTCCCGGTTTGCTGGCCAGCGCGGCGGCGGAGGCCGCGCTCGGATCATGGTTTCACTTGGCCACCCGGCGCACCGCTTGAGAAGCCATAAAAGTGATAGGTAAGCGCGGAACTCTGCGCAATCAGCGATCCGTGCGGGGCACCGTGCTGCCCGCGATGACCGATGCGCCATCGTCGATCACGTGGCTCTGGCCGGTGATGAAGCGGCTTTCGTCCGAGGCGAGAAAGAGCACGAGATTGGCGACATCGACGGGGGCACCGAGGCGGTTCATCGCGGTGGCGTTGTCGTGCACCGGAGCCGCCGCGCCCAGTTCGGCGAGCTTGCCGCCGAGGCTCTGCACCATCGGTGTGTCGATCCCGGCGGGGAGCACCGAATTGCAGCGTACGCCGCGCCCGTTCTTGATGGAGTAAGCGGCGGTAGCACGGGTATAGGCATCGATCGCGCCCTTGGCGGCGCTATAGGCGGCAAACGTCGGCTCGCCCTGAATCGCGGCGATGGAGGCCATGTTGACGATCGAGCCGCCACCGTTTGCGGCCATCGCCGGGATCGCGTGCTTGGTGCCGAAGACGACGCCGTCGAGGCTGACGGCCATGATCTTGCGGTAGTTCACTTCGGTCAGCGTTTCGGGATCGCCGAATTCGACTATCCCGGCGTTGTTGACGAGGACGTCGAGCCGGCCGTGGCGGGCGACGATGTCCGCAATCAGCGCTTCCCACTCCGCCTCGCTCGTCACATCCAGGCGCTTGTATTCCGCGCTCTTGCCCAGTTCTGCGGCGAGCGCGCTGCCTGCGGCATCGTCGACATCGGTGAGGATGACGGTCGCGCCTTCGGCCACGAAGAGGCGGGCGTCTGCCGCGCCGAGGCCCTTGGCGGCGCCGGTGATGATGGCGACCTTGCCTTTCAGACGGTCCATTTCAGGCCTCCAGCTTCACCGCGCCGGGGCGCGGCGGGCCGGCTTCGCGGGCCACGAGCGCACAATCGTGGTAGTGGATGGTGTATTCGACCATAAGGCCATCGACGCAGCGGGTGGTTTCCGCAAGCGAGGTGCTGATGCGGTTTCCGGTGAGCTTCGAGGTCATCGTCATGCGCAGCTGCAGGCAGAAGTAGTTCTCGTCCGTCAGGATGCCGAGGCGGTCCACCACCACGTCGTCCCAGTAGCTCCAGACGTGGGGGAACAGGCGGATCAGCGCGTCCTGCCCCTTCCAGTCGCCGCCGAAGGGAAGCTCCGGCGGTTCGTGGACGACATAATCGGGAGAGGTGATCGCCATCACCCCGGCCCAATCACCCTTGTCGATGCAGCCGAGCATGGTGTGGGCGAGCTCGAGCGGAGTTTTGCTCATCGGATCAGAACTGTACACGCTTGGTGAAGCCACCGTCGATCACGAGATTGACGCCGGTGGAGTATGACGAGGCGGGGCTGGCAAGGAACACGACCGAGCGCGCAACCTCGTCCGGCGCGCCGAGGCGGCCCATCGGCATCTGTGCCTTGATGCTCTTGTAGAAGTCCGGCATCGCGCCCTGGATCATCTCCCAGCTGCCACCGGGGAACTCGATCGGACCGGGCGAGACTGTGTTGACGCGGATGCCCTTGGGCGCCAGCGCCTGCGAAAGCTGCGAGGCATAGGTGATCAGCGCGGCTTTAATCGCGTTGTAGGCCTGCGGCATGATGAACGTCTCGATCGCGGCGGTGGACGACATCACGATGATCGAGCCTGCGCCCGAGGCCTCCAGCGCCGGGGTGAGCGTTTCGATGCCTTTGACGGCAGCCATGATGTCCACGTCGAGGCACTTCTGCCAGTCCTGCGTGGCACCGGCGCCGGAAACGCTGGCCATGTTGATGAAGATGTCGCAGCCGCCGAGCTTTTCGACCGCGCCGTTCAGCCACGCGACGTAGCCTTCGATATTGTTCGTCATGTCGAAGGCGTCGCCATGCGCCTTGCCCTCGTTGCCGGCGAGTGCGGCGAGGGCCGTGTCGATCTTGGCCTGATCGCGCGAGAAGAACGCGACGTCGGCGCCTTCAGTGGTGAGGATCTTGAGGATTTCGAGGCCGATGCCGCGGGCCCCGCCGTTCATGATGACTTTCTTGCCCTTGAGACCCAGATCCATCGCGCTCTCCATCCATGGCTTTCGCCCGGTGAACCCGGGCCTTTGCTACGCCAGAATAGCCAAAACGAGGGCGCTGACAGCGCGCGGAATTGATAGTTTCTGAGCCCTCTGAATCGCCTTAGGCTCCCCTCCAATTGGGAGAGAATATGGCTATCACCGGACCGATCGAGGACCAGCTCGCCATCCGCGCGCTGCACGACAACTATGCCGACGCCGTGTTTCGGCGCGACGCCACCGATTGGGGCGCGCTCTGGGCGGACGATGCCGTCTGGGATCTGGCGGGGCACACCGTGAACGGCAAGGACGCGATCGTCGGCCTGTGGACCGGCGCGATGTCGACCTTCGCTTTCGTCGGCTTCTTCTATCAGACCGGCGCGATCGCTATCGATGGCGATACGGCGACCGGCCGCGTCTACACCAACGAGACGCTCGAAGACCTCGAAGGCAACCTGCGCCGCAGCATCGGCCGTTACGAGGACATATACGTCAAGCGCGGCGGAACCTGGCTCTATCAGAGCCGCAGTTTTTCAGTTCTGAAGGGGTATTCGTGATGATCGTGGTTGTCGCAGGTGAGATCGATTTTGCGCCGGAAGTCCGTGACGAGGTTCTGAAGGACGCCCAGCCGCTGATCGACATGGCTCTCGCGGAGAAGGGCTGCCGCCATTACGCGTGGAGCCTCGATCCGCACCATCCGGGCCGCATCCACGTGTTCGAGGAGTGGGAGACCGCTGAGGATCTCGCCGTTCACCTGCTCGCCGAATCCTACTTCAAGATGGGCGCGCATCTCGCCGGGTTCACCATCCTGGGTGCCAATACGCGCAAGTATCGCTGCGACATTTCGGAACCGGTCTATGGCCCGGACGGGGTCGCGACGGCGAACTTCCTCACCGCAAAGGACTGACTGCGATGACCAATCTCTCGGGCAAGGTGGCTGTCGTGATCGGCGCGGCGGGTGCGGGCAACATGGGCCAGCACATCGCCCAAACGCTTGCCGATGCGGGGGCCAAAGTCGTCGTCGCGGGGCGCAAGGCGGAGGAGCTCAAGAAGTTTGCCGGCGTGATCGCGGGCGATTGGGCGCTGTGCGACTTGTCGAAAAAGGCCGATGTCGAGGCACTGGCGACCACAGTGCTGGACCGCCACGGCAAGGTGGACATCGCAATCAACGCGACCGGTTGGGGCCTGCTCAAAGGCCTCCACGAGATCACCGAGGAAGAGCTCGACCAGATCATCGCGCTGCAGCTGAAGGGCGTGCACTATTTCCTGAGCGCGTTCGTCAGGGCAATGCCGCACGGCGGTTCGCTGATCCAGATCTCCTCGGCCACCACGCAGTGCGTGATCGACGATCATGCCGCCTATATCGCGACCAAGGCAGGGTCTGAGGCGCTGATCCGCTGCGTTGCCAACCAGTATGGCCCGCAGGGCATCCGCGCCAATGTGCTTTCCCCCGGCTTCACCGAAAGCCCGATGACCGAGCAGTCCTTCGCGGTGCCCGGTCTCGTCGATGCCTTCACCAAGGAATATCCGCTGGGCCGCGTCGGCACTTCGGAGGATATCGCCAAGGCGGCGCTGTGGGTGGTGAGCGACGATTGCTTCATGTCGGGCCAGAACCTGCAGATCAACGGCGGTTTGACCCTGCGGCGCAACCCGCGGCCGGGCGAAATCAGCGCTGCGATCGGTGCAGCGATGGCGGCGTTGCAGGCGCAGAGCTGATCCGAACGCCTACGGTTTCGAGTTCGCAAGCCCTCTCTCCGCAAGGAGGGAGGGCTTTTCCACATCGCCCTCGTCATTGCGAGGAGCGAAGCGACGACGCAATCCAGAGCGGTTAGGCATGGCCGCTCTGGATTGCTTCGCTGCGCTCGCAATGACGAACTGTGGGGTACGATGGTGAAGAAAGGCGGTGTCTGCGCCTACCCCGCCTTCTCAGCCTCCATCTGCGCCTTGATCATCGCGCGCAGTTGGTCCTTGCGGATCTTGCCCGAGGCAGTGCGGGGGAATGTGTCCACCCATTCGATGCGTTCGGGGCACTTCTGCTTGGCGAGGCCAGCCTCGCTGACGAAGGCTGAAAGGGCGGCCATGTCCGGCCGATCTTCGCCCATCGGGATGAGATAGGCGCAGATGCCTTCACCAAGGCGCGGGTGCGGCATCGAGACGACGGCGGCTTCCTTGATCGCGGTGTTCAAGTGGAGCACATCCTCGATTTCCTTGGCGCTGATGTTCTCGCCGCCCCGGATGATGAGGTCCTTCTTGCGCCCGGTGATGACGAGTGCGCCCGAGGGGGTGATCCTGCCGATATCGCCGGTGCGGAAGAAGCCGTCCTCCGTCAGCGATTCGCGGGTCTGCTCCGGGTCGGCATAGCCGAGGAACATGGCGGGGCCGCGCACGAGAATTTCGCCATCGGTGCCATGGGGCACTTCGTTGCCGTCGTCGTCCACCAGCCGCAGTTCGTAATCGAGCGCGGCGCCATCTGTTTCAGCCGCTTCCACGAGGCTGTTTTCCGGCAGGATGCCGGGGGTCGCCAGCGGCACTTCGGAGCTGCCGTAGACGCGGTAGGCGCAGGGGTGCGCGAGGCGCTTGTTGGCGGTGTAGACCAGCTCCGAGGGGATGGCCGCGCCGCCGCAGGCGAAGCGGCGGAAGGTGGGCAACTTGGAGCCGACTGCCTCCGCCGCGTCGCACAGTTCCTGCAGGAAGGGCGTGGCAGCGACGGTGGAGGTGATCCCGTAGCGGTCGATCAGATCGACCGCGTCCTTGGCCTTCCACACTTCCATGAGGACAACCTGGCTGCCCGAGGCGAAGGGCTTCTCGAGCCCGCCGGAGAAGCCGCTGATGTGGGTGACGGGCGAGGGCATCAGCGTGATGTCGTTCGGCACGCCGCTGTAGTGCCTGCCGAACTGCGCGACACGATCCAGCGTGTTGTGCGAATGGAGCACACCCTTGGGCCGGCCGGTGGTACCCGAGGTGTAGAGGATGAGCTTCAGCGCGTTGGGATCGACCTTGTCGAGCGGGGTATTGAGGCCGCGCCCATGCTCGACCAGCGCGGCAAAATCGGGGCTGCGCTCGGTGGGCCGCACATAGATGACATGCTTCAGTTCCGGCAAATGCGGACGCACGCGGTCCACCATCCCGGCGAAGTCGTAGTTCCGGAAGCTCTCAGCCACGAAGAACGCGAGGGCTTTGCTGTCGCCCAGCATCTGGATCACTTCGGAGTCGCGGTAGATCGGCACGATCGGAGCGATAACGAAGCCGCCGAGATTGGCTGCGAGGTTGATCACCGAGGCTTCGACCCAGTTGGGCACCTGAAAGCCGATCACGTCGCCCGTGCGCAGGCCCAGATCGTGGAGCGCGCGGGCGAGTGCCTCGCCGTCCGCGAGCAGGCTGGCGTAAGTCGGCGCGGCGGGATCATTGAGGTATACGACCTTGTCTGGATCGGTTTGGGCCCAGCGGCGCGCGTAATCGCCGATGGTCATGTTGGTCCAGCTGCCGTCGGCGGCAAACTGGGCCAGATGTGCAGGGATAGTGGCCATGATGGGCTTTCGTTATCGGATCAATTCGTGACAGCCTGCTGGTAGAGCGGATTGTCCTCGGCGTAGAAGTTGCAGTGGAAGCCGCTCGGCACGCGGAAGGGGATCAGCACGCGGGCAATCGGTCCGGCGGCGATGTCCTTGGCGGCGAAGATGGCAAGCTCGCTGGTGCCGCTGTTCGCGGGATGGACGAGCGTCATGGCATAGCCGTCCGCCTCGTCAGTGCTGCCGAGACGCGGGGCGAAGACCAGCTCGCCCGCCGCCGCGCCCGCGCCGAAGTGCCAGATGTCTTCCTCACCAGTCTCGGTGTTGTAACGCAGCACCGCGTCCATGCCTTCGACCCGCCCATCGCGGGATTTCAGGTTGATGTTGGCAAAGCTGTGGCGGCTCTTGCGCGTCATCAGGCGGTCGTCGGGGCGGGGGAACTGGATGTCGCGGCCGTTGAGGACCTCCTCCTTGATCCAGCCGGTGTTGCCGGTGGGGTCGATGGTCCAGCGGCGCAGGCTCTGCTGGGTATCGAGATGGGTGCGGCGCGCGCCGGTTTCATCCGGGAACAAGGCCGTGCCATTGGCGGCGGCGACGTCGGCGATGATCTTGCCGTCCTCTTCCCACACGTTGAGCTCGTGGAACATGTGGCGCGGCTCGAACTCGAACCACTTGATCTGGTCCGCCGTGCCTTCGCGCGGCATGACCGCGAACTTGGTCGGGCGGTCGTTGACCCACGCGGTCATCGGCCCGCCTGCGGCAAAGCGCTTGAGGTCGGTGTCGATCGGGATGAACGGGAAGATCGCCCAGTTTTCCGTCAGCAGGAAGGTGTGCATCAGGCTGAAGTGCGGCATCGGGATGATCTCGGTCTTGCGGATCGTCCCGTCCGCCGCAACCACGTCATAGCGCATTTCCGCCGGGCCCATCATGCCGTGGATGGCTGCGCCGGTGTTGATCATTTCGCGCGTCTTGTAGTCGATCTTGGGATGCGCCGAGAAGCTGGAGGTGACGAGGCCGCCGTAGGTTTCCTCGTGCAGCGTATCCAGCTTTCGCGGATCGAGCGCCACCGGAGGCGCGCCTTCCATCAGCGCGAGAAGCTGGCCGCCGTGAAGGATGATGTTGGTGTTGCCGGTGTTGTAGCGCTTGCCCTGCACGCTGGGGTCCGAGGTCATCGGATTGCCGAAAATGCCGAACAGACGGCGCCCGGCGGCTTTTTCGAGTTCGAGCTTCTCGGTCTTGACCCAGCGGTTGCGCAGCGAGACGCGGCCATCGGCGAACTCGAATGCGAAGACCATGCCGTCGCCATCGAACCAGTGATAGTCGCCCTCGCGCGGGGCATAGAGCGGATCGGGGCCGTTGCGATAGAACATGCCGGCGAGATCATCAGGCAGCTTGCCCACCACGATCAGATCGGGCGCATCGGCCTCGAACCGGATCGGCGCATGGTGGCCGGAAAGGTAGGGGTGATCGAAGAACGGTTCTGCCATGGTCCCCAGAATCCTTGTGAAGTTCCCGCATCGCCGCGCTGGCTGGCGGCCTGCCTCCACTGTGGGTGGGATGGGGGGCACGTTCACCTGACAAAATGGGGAGTGAGCCTCGCTCCAATGGGCAAAAATGAGAGTCGTCTTGGCTGTGGCGGGGTCTAGGCTCTAGCGTTTCGGGGAGTCCCCCGATCAGGAGCTTGTCCGTGCCAGAATTGCTCGATGTGAATCGCCGTTTCCTGCTGGTCCGCCGCCCCAATGGCGCGCCGGTGGCCGAAGACTTCAGCCTTGTTTCCGAGCCGCTGCCCGAGCTGGCAGACGGCCAGTTCCTGATCCGCAATCACTACGCCTCGCTCGATCCTGCCATGCGCGGCTGGATGGACGATGCGCCGAGCTACATGCCGCCGATCCCGCTGGGGACCTCGGTGCGCGCCTCGACCGTGGGTGAAGTGGTGGCGAGCAAGACCGCCGATTTCCCGGTGGGGCAGTGGGTATCGGGGCTCAACGCGATCGAGGAATACTCGGTCTCGCAGGCGGGCGGCTTCAGCGCGCCGATCGATCCGACCATCGTGCCTTCGCCGACTAACTTCCTCTCGGTGCTCGGCGCGGTGGGGATGACGGCCTATTTCGGTTATCTTGAAGTGTGCAAGCCGCAGCCCGGCGATGTCGTGATGGTGACGGGGGCGGCGGGCGCAGTTGGCTCGCTAGTTGGCCAGATCGCCAAGCTAAAGGGCGCCAGCAAGGTTATCGGCATCGCGGGCGGGCCAGAGAAGTGCAAGCGGCTGGTGGAACGCTACGGCTTCGATGTCGCCATCGATTATCGCGGCAAGAGCGTGGACCAGCTTTCGGCCGAGATCGCAGCCGCCGCGCCGCAGGGCGTCAACGTGATCTTCGAGAATGTGGGCGGTGATATCCTCGATGCGGGGCTCAACAACCTCGCTATGCATGCCCGCATCGGCCTCTGCGGCCTGATCAGCGAGTACAACAACGCGGGCGAAAAGACCGGCGCGCGCAATGTGTGGCAACTGATCGTAAAGCGCGCCTCGCTGACCGGCCTGCTCGTGGCGGACTATGTGCCGCGCTTCGGCGAAGGCATCGCCGCGATGGCCGGCTGGGTGACCGAGGGCAAGCTGGTGTTCGATGAGCATGTCGATGAAGGCATCGACAATGCCTTGCCTGCGTTCCTGCGGCTGTTCAGCGGCTCGAACGACGGCAAGATGATCCTGAAGCTGAGCTGAGGCGGCTGAGACCATGGCGGCGAAGACGCTCCTCGTCCTTTCTGGTGGCCATCCTTACGAGGAAGGTCCGTTCGCGGCGTTTCTGGAAAGTCTCGGCGATTGGGAGGTGACCCACTACGTCCATCCCGAAGCCGAGGAGCGGGTGGCCGCCGGGGCCGCAGATAACGCGGACGCCATGCTGTTCTACGATATGCCGGGCTATACCTTTGCCGACGGCACGGTGAAGACGGCGGCGCCGTCGCCAGGCTTCAAGGCGGCGCTGGAGCGGCGGTTCGCCAGCGGGCGCGGCGCGGTCATGCTGCACCATGCGATTGCGGGCTGGGCCGAGTGGCCGCAATGGAGCGAGTGGCTGGGCGGACGATTCCTCTATCAACCCGGCCCGGTGCGCGGGGAGATGAAGCTCGATTCGGGCTATCGTCACGACGTGGACTACACGGCCGAACTGGTGGCGGAACATCCGGTGCTGGTCGGCGTCCCGGCAACATTCCCGGTGAATGACGAACTCTATCTCGGCGAAGTGTTCGAGGACGAAGTGACGCCGCTGATCCGCGCGCAGCATGATTACGTGGCGGCAAACTTCTATTCGGCGGCGCATGCCGTGGCGGGGCGGATGTTCGACAACAGCGATTGGCCGCACCCGCCGGGGAGCAATCTGGTGGCGTGGACGAAGCCGATCGGCGCGGCGCAGATGGTCTACTGCCAGTTCGGCGATGGGCCGCACACCTATGCCAACCCCGTCGTCCGCCGCGTGGTTGCCAATGCGCTGGAATGGACAGCGCAGAGCTAAGGGAGAAGCGCATGAGCCCGCAGGAAATCGTCGAGGCCTTCATCGCCGCATGGAACCGGGGTGATGCCCCCGCAGCCTTCGCCATGATGGCGGAAGATATCGTCTGGCATAACATCCCCATGGAGCCTGCCGTGGGCCTCGCCGGGGTTCAGGCGCTGATGGGGCAGTTTCCGCCCATCGAAGGCACCGAATGGATCACGCACCATATCGCTGCGAACGGCAATGTCGTGTTGACCGAGCGGACCGACAAGTTCCTCGTCGCCGGGCGCTGGCGCGCGATCCGCGTTTCGGGGACGTTCGAGATCAACGCCGAAGGCAAGGTCAGCCGGTGGCGTGATTACTTCGACATGGCCGAGTTCCAGCGGGAGTTTGCCTGACATGACGATTGCGCGTGGGCGTGACCTCACGGGGCGGCGCGCGGTCGTCACCGGCGCGGCATCGGGCATGGGCGCAGCGGCGGCGGCGCGGCTGCTGGCCGAGGGCGCGCAGGTGCTCGGCGTTGACCGGGTGGGCGAGGGGATCGTCGGCACGCATACGCTGGTGGCAGAACTTGGCGATTCCGAAGCCATCGCGGCGATTGCCGGAGCGGCGGAAAGCCTGCTCGGCGGCTGCGATATCCTCATCAACAACGCCGGCGTCTGCCCCAACGGCCCGTTCACCGAGATGACCGAGGAAGCGTGGAACGCCGCGCTATCGATCAACGTGACTGCGGTGATGAAACTGACCCGCGCACTGATGCCGATGCTGGCCGCTTCCGGCCATGGGCGGGTGGTCAATGTCGGCTCGATCATGTCGCGCTATGGCGATGCGGGGCTGGTGGCCTATACCACCTCGAAGCATGCGGTGCTGGGGCTGACCCGCGCGCTGGCAATGGAACTGGGGCCAAACGGGATCACGGTGAACTGCGTGCAGCCGGGCGCAATTGCGACGGGAATGACGCGCGATCTGTTCGAAGGCACGCCGGGCGCGAAGGACTATTACGCGGGCCGTTCTGCGCTTGGCCGGATCGGTCAGCCGGAAGATGTGGCGGATGTCATGGTGTTCCTCGCCACCGACGATGCGCGCTTCATCACCGGACAAGGCATCATGGTCGATGGCGGCGTTATGGTACACTCTTGAAAACCTGCCCGGCAGGGCAAGCGAACCTAGCATTTTCGCGCGTGGCACGGGGTATTTGACGGTGCCACATCCAAGCTGAACCAAGTGGGAACTGCCATGAATGAAATGACCAGCGCGAAATCACTGCTCGATCCCGAGGTGATGCAGAACCCGTTCCCGCTCTACCAGTGGGCCCACGCCAATGCGCCGGTGATCGAGCTGCCCGAAACCGGCATGAAGATCATCATGAGCTACGAGATGTGTTCGGAAGCGGCCGGGCGTCCGGATGATTTTTCGAACGACTTCAGCGGCGTGCTTTCGGGTGCGCTGGCCGAGGATCCGGAAGTGAGCGGCATTCTGGCCGAAGGCTGGCCGCAGATGAACACGCTGCTGACCGCCGATCCGCCAGTCCACACGCGTTTCCGCAAGCTCGTCAACCTCGCCTTCTCGATGCCGCGCGTGAACGCGCTCGAAGCCGGCATCCGCGACAAGGTCAACAAGCTGATCGATGGTTTCATCGAAGACGGCGAGTGTGATTTCGTGACCGCGTTCAGCGTCGGCCTGCCGGTGCAGGTGATCTGCGAGCAGCTGGGCTTCTCCGAGGCCGAGCGCGCAGACGTCAAGCGTTGGTCGGATGCCTTTGCCGATCGGCTCGGCCACATGATCCCGCGTGAGCGCGAGATCGAGTGCGCGCACGAGATCGTCGACTTCCAGCGCAAGCTCAAGGTCAAGATCGACGCCCGCCGCGAGACGCCGACCGATGATCTGCTTTCGGACGTGGTCAATGCCCGGCTCGATGGCGAAACGCCGCTCAACGACGCCGAAATCCTCTCTATCGCGCAGCAGCTGATGGTTGCGGGTAACGAGACGACCACGCACTCGCTGGCAGGCGGCATCGTCCACCTCGCGCAAAATCCCGATCAGCAGGACAAGGTCCGCGCCAATCCCGCGCTGATCGGCAACATGATCGAGGAAGTGCTGCGGCTCGATACGCCGACGGCGGGCATGTGGCGGCTGGTGAAGAAGGACACCGAGCTGGGCGGGCACAGCTACAAGGCGGGCGAGATGGTCATGCTGCGCTATGCGGCGGCGAACCGCGATCCGGCCAAGTATCCCGATCCTGACAAGTTCGACGTCGAGCGCACCAATGCGCGCACGCACCTCGCCTTCGGCAAGGGCATCCACATGTGCGTGGGCAACATGCTGAGCCGCAAGGAAATGACTGTCGCCTTCACCGAGTTGCTGCGCCGGCTCGATGATATCCGTATCAAGGACGGCGCGGAGCTGCGCGTTTCTCCGAACCTGCTGCTGCGCGGGTTCGTTTCGGTGCCAATTACCTTCAAGAAGGCAGCTGCATGAACTTCGATCTCGACGAGAACCAGGAGCTGTTCAAGGCGGCGGTCGAGCGCTTTTGCCAGGGACAGGACGTGGCCGCACGGCGCGCGGCGCGGGCACTGCCCGGCGGGATCGACCGGGCGCGGTGGAAGGAGCTGGCGGAGCTGGGGCTGATCGGTCTCGCTGCGGGTGAGGCGGATGGCGGCATGGATGGATCGCACGGCGATCTCGCCGTGGTGGCGCAGGCGCTGGGCCATGCGCAGGCGGTGGAACCGTGGCTGGAGTGCGGGTTCCTTCCCGCGCGGCTGCTCGCGGGTTCCTCGCACCTCGAGGGCGTGATTGCGGGCGACAAGATCGCAGCGTTTGCCTTTGCCGAGCCGGGGCGGCGCTTCGTGCTGGAAGCGAGCGGCGTGAAAGCGCGCGGCGGCAAGCTGAGCGGCACCAAGCAGTTCGTGTTGGGCGGCGGCGCGGCGGATGTGTTCGTGGTGACCGCCGAGGATGGCGGCAAGACCGGGCTCTATGTGGTCGATGCCAAGGCGGCGGAAGTCGAAGTGCGGCCCTATCCAGTCGCGGATGGCGGCGTCGCGGCCATCGTGACGTTCCACGATGCGGCGGCGGAAGGCCCGCTCACGGCGGACCTCGCCGCGGTGATCGATGAGGCGCGGCTGATGGCGGCGGCAGAGATGACCGGCATTGCCCAGCGCCTGTTTGCCGACACGTTGGAATATCTCAAGACGCGCGAGCAGTTTGGCCAGCCGTTGGGGCGGTTCCAGGTGCTCCAGCACCGCATGGTGGATGCTTATGCGCGGGTCGAGAGCATACAGTCCGCGATTCTTCGCGCGCTGCTGCAGCCTGCGGCACCGATGGCGGCGATCAAGGCCCATGTGGCTGAGAACGCGATCTGGGTCGGTCATCAGGCGGTGCAGCTGCACGGCGGCATGGGCATGAGCGACGAACTTGGGATCGGCCACGGGCTCAAGCGGATCGTGCTTTTGTCCAAGCTGTTCGGCGATCCGGCGAGCGATATTCTGGATTACGCCCGCGCGGCGTGACCGCGGCGGGTAATTGGAGTGTTAGGAATGACCAAGCGGATCGATGCCCACTTCGTGGCCGCCGGCAAATACCACGATATCGACTTCGCCCGGCTCGAAGTGCTCAAGCTGCTCGGCGAGCATCCGGAAATCCGCACCACCGTGGCGATGGACTTTTCGAACACCGAGCGGCTGGAGCAGTGCCAGTTCCTCGTGACCTACACCTGCACCGTGCTGCCGACGCCGGAAGAGACGGTGAAGATCAAGGAATTCCTTGATCGCGGCGGGCGCTGGCTGGCGCTCCATGGCACCAATTCGATCCTGAAGTTTGTCGAAGGCGGGGTCGATTGCCCAGAAGAGCGCGACGACGTGATGGAAGTGCTCGGCACCCAGTTCAAGGCGCATCCGCCCATCGGGCCGTTCCGTGTCGAGGTGGTCGACAAGACCCATGCGCTCACGCAAGGCCTCGAAGATTTCGACGTGATCGACGAGCTTTACATCATGAAGGAAAAGGCGCCGATCAAGATCCTGATGCAGACGCGCTTCGATGGTGAGGCTACCGGCTTCATCGAGGCGAACTATTCGAACGTCGTCGTGCCGATCCTCTACTTGCGCGATCACGGCAAGGGCGGGGTGCTCTACAATACGCTCGGCCACTGCCGCAGCCATTTCGATGTCATTGAATTGCTGCCCTTTTGGACACATCCCGAACGCTGCAGTTGGAACTATCCCGTGTATTACGAGACGCTGCGCCGCGGCATTCGCTGGGCCATGAGTGAGATAGCCTGATGGATATGGATTTTGCCCCCGAGGATCTCGCCTTCCAGAAGGAAGTGCGCGCATTCCTCGACGACAAGCTCAACGCCCGCCTGCGCGAGGGCGCGGCCAGCACACCGAGCGTGTTCACCGAGCCCGACATCACCCGCGAATGGCAGGCCATTCTCGCCGAGAAGGGCTGGCTCGCCACCTCGTGGCCGGTCGAGGATGGCGGTCCGGGCTGGACGCCGACGCAGAAGTACATTTTCGAGAAGGAATGCGCGATTGCCGGCGCGCCTTCGCTGCCGATCCTGGGCCTGCGCCTCGTCGGACCGGTGATCTGCCACTTCGGCACGCCCGAACAGAAGGCGCGCTTCCTGCCCCGTATCATTTCGGGCGAGGATTACTGGTGCCAGGGCTATTCCGAACCGGGCGCGGGGTCAGACCTTGCTGCGGTGAAGACGCGCGCTGAACGGGTCGGTGACAAGTACGTGGTCAACGGCTCCAAGATCTGGACCACCCATGCGCACCACGCCAACTGGATCTTCGCGCTCGTCCGCACCGATCCCACTGTGCAGAAGCAGCGCGGCATCAGCTTCCTGCTCATCCCGATGGAGCAGCCGGGGGTCAGCGTCTCGCCGATCATCACGATGGCGAACGACCACGAGGTCAACGCGACCTTCTTCGACAATGCCGAAACCCCGGCGGACAACCTGATCGGCGAGGAAGGGCAGGGCTGGACGATCGCCAAGTTCCTGCTCGAGAACGAGCGCGGCGGTTCGTGCGCGGCGCCTGCGCTGCTGGCCAAACTCGACCGGATCGAACGCTGGGCGCGCGAGGAAGCCTCGGGCACCAATGGCAGCATGATCCATGATCCCAATATCTCGCAGCGCCTGGCCCGCCTGCGGCTTGAAGCGCAAGCCTTCGAAGTGACCGAGCTGCGCATCCTGGCCGAGCTCGCCAAGGGCCGCCCGGCTGGGCCGCAGACCTCGCTGGTTAAGCTCACGAGCTCGAACCTGCGGCAGGCAATCGACGAACTGGCCGTGGACCTGTTCGGCTACGATGGGTTGCAGCTCCCCGTCACCCGCCCGCTCTATGGTAACGAGGCGCCCGAATATGTCGGCAGCCGCGCTGCGCAGCTTTCGATGCCCGCCTATCTCAACGGCCGCGCCTACACGATCTTCGGCGGCTCGGACGAAGTGCAGAAAACCATCATCGCCAAGCAGGTCTTGGGCCTCTGACCTGTTACCCGGAAGCCCCATGTCCGAACCGTTTCGGATGGGGCTTCCGCTACGGCACGCACTAGGTTAGCATGCGAATCGATCCGGATGCCGGAATAACTGGCACCGACGAGAGGATGCACCATGGACTGGGCGAACACCACCTTCGAGCAGGTGACGATTCGGGCCGTTGAAGACGTGCGGCCCGCCGCAATTGCCATTCGCGACGTTGCCTTGAAGCTTGACCTGCGCATAGCGGTCTGCCCCGACATTTCGTCGAAGGAGCAGATGCTCGATGCCGATGGCAAGATCATCAACGCGGACATCTTCGGCTGGACCGCCGATGGCGAGCGCTGGTGGGAGAACGGCACGCTGGCGCTCTCCTCGCCCTTCCCGCGCGCCAGCCGGTATGAAAGCGAGCCCTTCTGGTGCAACGCCCACGGTGCTTTCACCGTCAGCCGCAACAACTACCTTGAAGACCTGAACTTTTCGGAGTTCCACAAGTTCAGCAAGGCGCGGGCGATGATCGTCATCCCCTCGCACCTCTCGTTCGGCCAGATCGCCGCAGCGAGCTTCGTGCCGGTGGACAAGACGCTCGATGACTTGTCGAACGTGTTTGCCGAGCACGGCGATTTCCTCGGTGCGCTGACCCGGCGCTTCGTGGCGAGCTACGTCAGCACGATGCGCACGCAGCAGTGGATCCCGAGCGACTGCCGCCTCTCCAAGCGCGAGGTTGAATGCCTGCGCTGGGCCGCCATCGGCAAGACCGACAAGGAAATCAGCCTGATCCTCGCGCTGAGCCACGCAACCGTGCGCTATCACATCCAGCGCGCGGGCGAGAAGCTCAACGCGGTGAACCGCAGCCAGGCTGTGTTCAAGGCGGGGCAGCTGGGGTATTTGGGGGCGGCGGCCTGAGGGCCGCCCAAACCCCAACCACCATTTCGTCATCCCCGCGAAGGCGGGGATCCAGAGCCGGCGCAGCGCAATGTTGCTCTGGATCCCCGCCTTCGCGGGGATGACGAGGTCTTGGGGCGGACCTTAAACCCCCATCATCCCCGCAGTGCTCGCCCCGTCGATCCCGTATTCCGAGCCGGAGATGAAACCCGCTTCGTCCGAGGCGAGGAACGCCACCAGTGCGGCAATTTCCTCGACCCGGCCCATGCGGCCGATGGCAGACATCGCGTTGAATTGCGCACGCGCGGCGGCGCTGTCGGGCGACCGGTCAATCACGCCCCGGATCAATTCGGTCTCGACCACGCCGGGGTGGATCGAATTGACGCGGATCTTCGTCTTCAGAGTGGCGCAGTGGAGCGCCGAGGATTTCATCAGCGCAATCAGCGCGCCCTTGCTCGCCGAATAGGCGACGTAGTTGGCCAGCGGCCGATAGGCGCTCATCGAAGAGTTCACCACGATGGAGCCGGTAGGCCCATCGGGATTGGCGCGCATCGCGCGGATCGCGTGCTGGATGGTCAGCATCACACCGGTGAGATTGACTCCCATGACCCGCTCCCATGCTTCCATGGTGATGTCCTCAACGCTGCTGTCACCGGTTTCGATGCCGGCGTTGGCGAAGGCGACATCAAGCCGGCCATGCTCGGCCTTGATTTGGGCCATCAGCACGTCCCATGCGGCGGCGTCCTCCACGCGGTGCGCGACGAACTGCGCGCCGGTTTCGGCGCAGAGCGCGGCGGCGGCTTCAGCCTTGGAGCCAGTGAACACGACCTTCGCGCCCTCGCTCGCAAGCCGCCGCACGGTGCCCGCCCCGATGCCCGAAGTGCCCCCGGTGATCAGCGCCACTTTGCCTGCGAACCGTCCGCTCATGCATTTCCTCCTTGGTTTGGAGCAATGATAGGGCGGCGATGCGGACCGGCTACTGGCAAATTTGATCTCGACCATAACTTCGTCATTGCGAGCACAGCGAAGCAATCCAGAGCGGTAGCGCGTGACGCTCTGGATTGCTTCGCTGTGCTCGCGATGACGAGGGAATGGTGTGACGGAGGTGGTTGGGCCAGGTTTGGGGGACCTTACCGCCCCCACACCCGCAATTCGCCTATCACGGCAATCGCACCGCTGGTGCCGACCGGCTCCACCGTCCCATCCATGAAGAAGCCGAGCATCGCGGCATCGGCCACATCGATGTGGCAGAGCGTGCGCCTGCCTTCCGGCGTGCGCGCGATGACCACGCCGCTGGAAGGCGCGCCTTCACGGTTGTGGAAGACCGTGTAGCTTTCGACCATTGCGGGGCCGACGTAGTCCTTGTCGAGTTCGGGCACAGGCCCGCGCGCCGCGTCGGCTTCGGCCTGATAGTCGAAGTCCTGCGGGAACTGCGCGGCGGCGATGGGCTGGCGCGAGACGACGATGCAGTGGTTGTCCGTTGCGTAGCCGCCGTTGGCGAACAGGAAGCCGGTCTGGCCATCCCCCGAGCGGAGGCGGTCCACCATCGAGACGACCGCATGGCTCATGTAATTGGCGATGGGGCCGCCGCCGAATGTCAGCCCGCCAAACACCGTGGCGGGCTTATCCAGCGGCCAGCCGAGAACGCGGCGCGCCATCTTGGGGACGCAGGGGAAGCAGCTGTAGAGCTCGACATGGTCGAAATCCGCGCCGGTCATCGCGTTGAGCTCCAGCGTGCGGCGTATCGCGGTGTCCATGCTGGAGGAGCGATCATAGCGGTCGCGGCGCAGGATGCTGGGGTCTTCCTTCGCGGCGGCGCCCATGCCGACGTAGATCAGCCGCTCCTCGGGAATGCCGCGCCGCCGCGCTTCGGCGAGGCTGGCGACAAGGAAGCCCGCACCTTGGTTCACAGAGGAGTTGGCGACGGTCAGCTTGGTATAGGGGAAGGCCAGCGGACGGTTGGACGGACCCGGCGTGAGGATGTCTTCGGCGCTCACGGCTTTCCTGATCCACGCGCCTTCATTGGCGGCGGCAACCTGGCTCATGCCCGCCCAGATCGCGCCGCTTTCGGCCTGCGCCTCGGCCAAGGTCTGACCATAAGCGGCGCGACCGGCATTTTCGTAGATCGGGTAGACATCGACCGGCGCGGTCAGGCCATGCGCCTGCGCGTAAGTAGGATCGCGGCGGGTCGAGACATTGCGGACCGCGTTGTAGCTCTTGTCCTCGCCTTTTGCCGCCAGCGCGGCAAGGCCGGCGGCGGTGCGCAGGGCTTCCGCGCCGACCACGGCGGCAAGCTTCACTTCGCCTGCGCCGATGCGGTTGGCCGCTTCGTTGAGCAGGCGGATCGGGGTGTCGCCATGCGGGGCTTCGGACTGGTAGTTTACCGCCGGGTTCGCGCCGATGGCTGCAGCCACGCGGTCGCACAGATTGCCGAGGTGGCGGAAGCTGATCTGATCGACGATAGCGAGGCTGTCGAGGTCAGCGAGCAGATTTCCGCCCGCATCGGTTTCCGCGATGCGCAGCGCTGCGGCCATCAGGCCCGGCGGATCGAGCCCGAGTTCGGGGCTCGCGGGCCGGTCGTTCAACTGGCCGACGCCGATGATTACGGGGATGCGTTCGGGATCAGTCCCCCATGAAGAATCGGACAAAGGCGCATTCATCGGGCAGTCTCCAGATAGGATTTGGTGGCGACCATCTCGCGGATCTTCTCGGGGATCGTTTCGAGCACGCCCGCCGCTTCAAGGGAAATGCATTCGGCTTCGTCCATACCCAGCCAGTCGTGCATCACGGCGTAAGTGTCCTGACACATCAGCGGGGCAGGGCGGGCGTCCGCATCCGGGATCGATTGCCAGACCGCAGGGCGGCGCTCGGCGGTCATCGGTTCGGGGAGCAGATCGTGCGGATCGCTGCGGAAGAGACCGCGCGCCGTGTAGTAGGAATGATCGGCAAGGTCCGCAGCGCGGAGCATGGGGGCAGCGGGAATGCCGGCGGCCTGCAAAGCTCGCGCGGCTTCTGCAGCCCCCCTGTCCGCCAGCCATGCGGCGAGGTCCTGGCTGCCGATCACGGCGGAGAGCCGCTGACGGTCGGCCTCATCGCGCGGGGTGACGACGCACCATTCATCTTCGCCCTTCGCGGGGAACACGCCCGATAGCGCGTCCTCGCTGTCTGCGAGGCCGAGCGCGGTGCCGGCGACTTCGGTGGCGAGTTGGGCAAGCATGACTTCGGCCTGCGCCACATCGACATGCCCGCCGCGCCCGGTGCGCTGGCGGCGGGCAAGGAGCGCCATGACCGCGCTCGCGCCGATGCGGCCGCAGACGTGATCAGGGTAGATCGTGACCGAGTCCGAGAAGCTCTCCGGATCATCGGGGTAGCGCCACATTGCGGTGAGCCCCGCGGCGGCGCGAACCAGCGGGCCGTAGCCCATGCGCTTCGACCACGGGCCGGTCGCGCCGAACGCGCTCGATTCCACCGCGATCAGCCGCGGGTTGATCCGGCTGAGTTCGGCATAGCCGAGGCCGAGCGATTCGAGTGTGCCGGGCTTGAAATTGGAGAGCATCACGTCGGCATCGGCGACCATGCGGCGCAGCAGGGCCTTGCCCTCATCGGACTTGAGATTGAGGCCAAGGCTACGCTTGTTGCGGTGACCTGCGCCGAAGCTGCTCGAAAGACCGATCTTCAGCCAGGTCTGCCGCGAGCCATCGGGGAAGGCAGCGGATTCGATCTTCACCACATCCGCGCCGAGATCGGCGAGCAGGCGGCCGGTCTCTGCACCGACAACGATCACGCCAAGATCGAGCACCTTGAGGCCTTCAAGCGGCCGGCCGGGCTTTGCAGTCGCGTGTGCCGGGCGCGGGGTGGGGGCACTGGCGTGGATTGGTCCCATGCGCTGCCCGTCGATCACCATCAGGCCATCGGGGACGGGCACGCGGCGACCGCCAGGCAGGTCCACCTCGGCAAAGGTGCCGCGCGCGCGGATGTGATCGGCGGCAAGGCAATCGCCGAGGGTGTTGAGCCCAGCAAGGGGGACGCCGTGCTGCTGGCCGAGCGCCTCGATTTCGGCGCGGGTCTTGTCGGCAAGGAAGGCCTGCATCGCCGCGAGCAGTTCCTTGCTTTTGAAGCGGATCATGATGTCGCGGAATTCCGGCCCGGCGAATTCGGCGGGCGAGCCCATCATCGCGTGCATCCCCTGCCACTGGCGCGGGGCGAGCACGCAAAGGCGGACATAGCCATCGGCGACCGGGATGATCGGATATTGCACGCCCTTGGGCGGGCGGCCGGGTGGAAGCGAGGCGGCGGGGCGGCCATTGGTGGCGCTGCCGGAAATGCCGAATGCGGGATCGAGCGCCTGCATCGCGCCATCGAGCGCGGCGTAATCGACATGGGTGCCAGTGCCGCTGACGAGCGCCTGCGTGAGCGCGGCCATCGCGACGAAGGCGCCTTGCGCCACCGCGCACTGCAGCGCGATCTCGCCCGGCGGTAGCAGCGGCGCACGGCCCCTGATGCCCGAGCGCGAGAGTTCGCTGGTGAGGGCGTGGAGCACCCCGTCGGTCCACTGCCAGTGTGAGAAGACGTTGCCGAGGCCGAAGCCGGTGGCGGTCATGTGGACGAGCGCGGGGTTGGCGGCGCGGATCGCGGCCCAATCGATGCTGTCCGATTCTGCGGAGAGATCTTCGATGATCAGGTCAGCGCAGGCCAGGCGTGCGGGGAGGTCTGCTTCCTCGATCGCCTCGATTCGCTTGCCGAGATTGGCCGTCCAGTATGCGAGTTCGGCGCGGGGCTGATCCTGCGGGCAGCCGCCGCGTCCGCCCAGTTCAAGGCGGATCACGTCGGCGCCGAGTTCGCGCAAGGTTCGGGCAATTCCCGCGAGCGGGCTGGCGACGAGATCGACCACCACGAGGCCGGAAAGCGGGCGGTCGATGGCCTCTGGCTGCATTCCGGGTCCCTCTCGATTATTATTGGACGAAGACTGTCCATAAAAGATACAAGGAGCCCATGCAACGATCTTCGCCCGATTCTGCGCCTGCTGCGGAGCCGCGATCGAGGGGGCGTCCGCGCAATCCGGATTTCGAGGCGCGCATTCTGGCGGCGGCGGCGCAAGTCTATGGCGCGGGGGGCTGGGCGGGCTTCAGCCTTGATGCGGTGGCGCGGGCGGCGGGGATCGGCAAGTCGACGCTCTACGCGCGCTGGACGAGCGGGGAGGACCTGCTCTGCGCGATGATCCAGCAGCGCTGGCAGGCGCTGGCGGCGATCGATACTGGAAGCCTACACGGCGATCTCACCGCGTTCGGCGCGCTGGTGCTGGCGCGCTATCTGGAGACGGGTGGCGGTGTGGCGCGGCACTTGCGGCGCGATCTGGCGGGGCATCCTGAGCTGGCAGCCCGGATCGGGCCAGTGCTGGGCGCAGTGACGGCGCAGGCCATCGCGATTCTGCGGCGAGGCCGGGCGCGGGGCCAACTGCGCGATGGCGTGAGCGCGGCGCTCGCGTCCGACATGCTGCTTTCGGCCATGGAATCGCATGCCGGGCGGCTCGGGCCGGGGGAGACGATGAGCGAGGCGGCGATTACGGCCTATGCGGCGCGGGTGGCGGACCTGCTGATCGGCGGGATCGGCGCATGACCGGGCTGGCTGTCAATATGGGCAGGTTTGCCGCGCGGCGCGGCATGACAGAAACGGCGGCTACGCCCGCAGGGGCGCGCAGGGGGAGCGAGGCGGCATGACCTATCGCACGATCACGGTGGAGAAGCGCGGCGCGGCGGACTGGCTGACGCTGAACCGCCCCGATCAGCTCAATTCCATTTCGCTGGAGATGGTGGACGAGCTTTCCCACTATTTCGGCGCCCTGTTCAACGACCGCGAAACGCGCGTGGTGGTGATGCGCGGGGCAGGTCGGGCCTTCTGCGCCGGGCTCGATATCAAGGACCGACAAGCGGCGAATGGCCCCGATCCGTTTGGCGGGGGCTTCGGCTTTCAGGGCCATCTGGCAGACGTCTATGTGAAGATGCGGCGCTGCCCGCAGCCGATTCTGGCGCTGGTGCACGGCGCGGCCTGCGGCGGAGGCTTTGCGTTCGTGCTGGCGGCAGATATCCGCCTTGCGGGCGAGAGCGCCAGGATGAATGCCGCTTTCATCAAGCTGGGCCTTTCCTCCTGCGACATGGGCGTCAGCTACTTCCTGCCGCGCCTGGTCGGCACTTCGGTTGCCTCGGAGCTTATGCTGACCGGGCGCTTCATCCATGCGCCGCGCGCGCTGGCGACGGGGCTGGTGAGCGAGGTGGTGCCCGACGACCAGCTCGAAACCGTGGCCGAGGGTTATGTTGCGGATATGCTCGCGGCCTCACCGCGCGGGCTGCGCATGACCAAGGAGGGGTTGAGCCTCGCGGTGGATGCGCCGAGCCTTGAAGCAGCGATGGCGATCGAGAACCGCAACCAGCTGATGACCGCCGCCAGCCCCAATTTCGCCGAAGGGATGCGCGCCTTCCTCGAGAAGCGCCGCCCGAACTACATTCCAGACTGAACGGACAACGGACCATGTCGCACGCCAAATATCCGCTGATGTTCTCCCCGCTGACGATCCGGGGCAACCGGCTCAAGAACCGCATCATCATGGGCTCGATGCATTCTGGCCTCGAAGATCTGCCCAATGCGGCGGAGCGCCTTTCGGCCTACTTTGTCGAGCGCGTGAAGGGCGGGGTGGGCATGATCATCACCGGCGGAATCACCCCGCACCCCAGCGGCGGGCGCGGCGCGAAGCTGAGCGAGCCGAGCGAAGTGCCGATGCACCGCGCGGTGACGGAAGCGGTCCATGCCGCCGATCCGGAGGTCAAGATCTGCATGCAGATCCTGCACTCAGGACCAATGGCTAACGTGCGCGAAGCGGTCGGTCCCTCGCCGGTTCGTTCGCGCCTCGCCAAGCATGCGCCGCTCGAACTCGATGAAGCGGGAATCGAGGAACAAATCGCCGCCTTTGCCAACTGCGCGGCGCTGGCCGTCGAGGCAGGCTACGACGGGGTCGAGATCATCGGCTCGGCGGGCTATCTGATTTCCACCTTCCTCGTCGAGAAGACCAACCAGCGCTCCGACCGCTGGGGCGGCTCGTGGGAAAACCGGATGCGCTTTCCCATCGAGATCGTGCGCCGCACCCGTGCCGCACTCGGCGATGACAAGATGCTGATCTTCCGCATTTCCGCGATGGACATGCTCGAAGGTGGCCTCGCCTGGGAGGAAGTGACGAGCCTGGCAAAAGCACTGGAAGCGAACGGTGCGGATGTGATCAGCACGCACTTCTGCTGGCACGAAAGCCAGGTGCCGACGATTGCGACGATGGTGCCGCGCGCGGCCTTTGCGCAGGTGACCGGCAAGCTGCGCGATGCGGTCTCTATCCCGCTCATCACCAGCAACCGTATCAACATGCCGCATGTGGCCGAAGAGGTGCTGGCGCGCGGGGATGCCGACCTCATTTCGATGGCGCGGCCGATGCTGGCCGATGCGGAGATCGTGAAAAAGGCGTGGGAAGGCCGCGAGGACGAGATCAACACCTGCATCGCGTGCAACCAGGCCTGCCTTGATCATACGTTCACCGGCCAGCTGACCAGTTGCCTTGTCAACGCGCGGGCCTGCCGTGAGACGGAGATCACGGTGGCGCCGGCCTCTGCCGCGCGGCGGATCGCAGTGGTCGGCGCGGGGCCGGCGGGGCTTGCCTATGCGACGATCGCTTCGGGGCGCGGGCACAAGGTGACGCTGTTCGATGCGGCGGACGAGATCGGCGGGCAGTTCAATCTGGCGCGCAAGATTCCGGGCAAGGAAGAATTCGACGAGACGATCCGCTATTTCGGGCGGATGATCGAGGTGAACGGGATCGAGCTGAAGCTCGCCACGCGCGTCAATGCCGACATGCTGTCGGCGGGCGGGTTCGACGAGATCGTGATTGCCACCGGCATCACGCCGCGCAAGCCCGAAATCGAGGGCATCGATCACCCCAAGGCGGTGCGCTATGTCGATGTGATCACCGGCAAGGCGCAGGTGGGCCAGAAAGTGGCGATCATGGGCGCGGGCGGGATCGGTTTCGATGTAGCGGAGCTGATCACCCACGCGGGGACGCCGGGTTCGCTCGATGTCGATGTCTTCGCCAAGGAATGGGGCATCGATTTCAAGAACCACCCGCGCGGCGGGGTGACCGGGGTGGTGCCCGAAGTGGCCTCGAGCGGGCGCGAAGTCTGGCTGCTTCAGCGCAAGGCGAGCGCGGTGGGCAAGGGGCTGGGCCGCACCACCGGCTGGACGCACCGCATCACCTTGCAGCGGCGCGGCGTGCAGATGCTGGGCGGGGTGGAGTATGACCGGATCGACGATGCCGGCCTCCACATCCGCGTGGAGGGAGAGCCTCGGCTGCTGGAAGTCGATACCGTGATCGTTTGCGCCGGGCAGGAACCCGCGCGCGGGCTCTATGACGAACTGGTGGCGCGCGGTCTTGCGCCGCAGCTGATCGGCGGCGCCTACGAGGCGGCGGAACTCGATGCCAAGCGGGCGATTCTGCAGGCGACCGAACTGGCGGTGGCCGTCTAGGCCCTGCCGGAGGCGCCACCCCGGATCGCATCCGGGGTGGCGTGGCAGTGGGGTGCCGGAGAATGCACGCGGAACGGACGGCTGGTGCCGCCTATCGCCGCCCACTCTCCTTATATGATTTGAAATATAACTAAAGGTATGTGTCAGTGCTGGTTTCCATAGCAGGAATCCGCTAGTCCCATCTGGTCGGACCGTCGGGAACTTGTTGTATGGTATGGCATACCTTGCCAATCCGGGCGCATTCAGCGCCGGAGCGGGATGCAAACTATCGTTTGGTAGAGGCTTGCGACTCGGCGGGAACCCGGCCGGCGCAAGCTTTTGGCGCGCTGGTAGAGCCTTATGCCGATTTCTTTGCCTATGGCACCGGTGCAGGCGGCAACGCCGCGGCGCTGATCGAGGGCCTGCTGCGGCTGGAGACCATGGCTGCGGCAATCGAGGCCAGGATCGCGCCCTTGTGGCAGGATCTGGCGCGGAGCGCGCTGACAGTGGCTGAGGACAAGAACAAGCAGCGGGTCGATCGCCTGTTCGGACTCGATGGCAGGGCCGGGTTGCTGGGCGAAGTCAGGCGCTTGCAGCGCCTTGCCGCGCAGGAATTGCCCCACATGTCCGAAGCGGACAAGACCGCATTTCTGGGCGCGCTGATCGATTGTGTCGGCGCATTCCTGCCCGGTGATAGCGGCGCGGTGGAGCATTCCGGGGTGCTTGCGTTGCCGGTCTATCTGCAGGCGCTTGCCCTTGTCGTGCTGGTGCGGGATTGGATTGCCGCACCTCCGGGCTTGGCAGAGCAGGCTGCCATCAGCCGCCACCGGGCGTTTCTGCTCGGTGCCGGAAGCCCGGCGGGTCCAGTGGCCGCTGCGTTCCACGCTGCTGCGCAGGCGCTGGCCTGCTAACGCTACGGCCTACTGGCTGCGGCCGCGCGCTTGCACCGCGAGGCGGCGGGCTTCGACTTCTTCCGGCTTGACCGCCGAGTTTGCAGCGGAGGAGCGGCTGGCCTCCAGCGCCATGCCTTCGCCAAAGGGCAGGGCATAGCCATCGTCGATCAGTGCCTTGTAATTGTGCAGGAAAGTGGGGTCGATCGAGGCCATGTCGCGCGCGATCTGCTGCGCGGCGGATAGCAAGGCCTCAGGTTCGACCACCCGGTTGACGAGGCCCCAGCGCTCGGCGGTTGCGGCATCGAGGAAGTTGCCGGTGAACGAGAGTTCCTTGGCACGGCTGATCCCGATCAGGCGCGGGAGCTTCTGCGAGAGGCCCCAGCCGGGATAGACGCCGACGCGTGCGTGGGTGTCGGCAAAGCGCGCGTTGGTGGAGGCGATCAACACATCGCAGGCGAGCGCGACTTCGAAGCCGCCGGTGATGGCGACACCGTTGATCGCGCCGACAACGGGCTTGCGGCAGATTTCGATCGCCTTGACCGGATTTTCGGAAGCGCCTTCAGCATTCGCTGCCCCGAGCGCGCCGGCCTGGGAACCGAGTTCCTTGAGATCGAGCCCGGCGGTGAAGGCGCGCGTGCCGGCGCCGGTGAGCACGACGGCGCGCACGGCATCATCGGCATCGAGCGCGGTCATCACTTCGGCAAGGCGCGCGCGCAGGGCCTTCGACAGCGCATTCATCGCCTCGGGCCGGTTGAGCGTGACGGTGGCGACACCGTCTGCGATATCGACGAGGATGAGATCGGTCATGGCGTGATCCTTAAGTAGGCAGGGCCGCTTTGACCACGGCGCGCGGGGCCATGCACCTCTGCTTATTGCGGAGGCTGCGACATCCCGCCGTAGAGATCCATGAAATTGCGCGCCGCATCGCGTTCGGCGAGATCCTTGAAGGCAATGTCGAGATCAGGCGCGCTGCCCAGGATGTGCATCAGCGCCCAAAGCGCAAAGCGGCGTGCCGGATCGGTTTCCAGCCCGAAATCGACGGAGAGGCGCTCGGCCCCGGCAGCAAGCTCGGCAGCGCTGAGGCCGCCAAGGTCCGCCGTGCCGAAGTAGCGGCGCATGAGATCATCGAAGCCCATCAGCCTTGTTCCTCCCCCAAAACGCGAACGGCACGCGAGAGAAGGTCCCCCGCGTGCCGTTCTGGCATCATCAGCGCACCTTGCGGGCGCATGACGGATCAGCCGTTAAGCTTGTCCTTGACCGACTTCGCGGCAGCGAAGGTCAGCTTGCGCGAAGCGGCGATCTGGATGGGGGCGCCGGTCGAGGGGTTGCGGCCTTCGCGGGCCGGGCTTTCCTTGACCTTGAACTTCCCGAACGCGCTCAGCGAGACTTCCTCGCCCTTGGCAGCCGCATCGGCAATCGCCGCGAACACGGTGTCGACCAGCTTCTTGGCATCGGCCTTGGTGAGGCCCGCGCTGGCAGCAACGGCTTCGGCGAGTTCAGCAGTATTCATGATCCCAATTCTCCAACGGTTGGACGCGCCGGTTAGCTTGGCCTGCGCCCTGCGTCCAGCCTCGAACACGCAGAATACGCTGGAATCTGGGGGAATCCGGATGAACCTGCCCATCCCTGTCGCCGGAACGATGTTCAAGTAGCGGCGATTCTGACGACAGAACATTGCTTGACGATATCGGCAGGGCGACTGCGCATCCGATCAGCGCTGAATCTGGTCAATCCCATTGCTGGTGTTCCGGCCACCAACTGGCTCGGCGCTATCGCAGCAGCGTGGCAGTTGATGCTGCGTCACCGTGGCCCGGCTGAAACCGCGGGGCGGCGAAGCTGAACGGCACGTCGGCGCTTCCACCATAGAGCTCGTGATGCGGAGCAGCTTCGGCGAACGCGGCGGCGAGGTTGAAGAGGTTGGTTTGCGCCTCGTCCATCCCGTCCAGTGCGCAGTTGGCCAGTTCCTCCAGGATATCCGGCAGCCGAGGCATGACCGCCGCATAGAGGCTGGCAAAGTCTGCCGCGCTCGCGCCCCAGCGGATCCGGCTGCGATCATTCTCCGTGGCCCGCCCCCACTGCTCCGCGAAGGGGGTGAGGTCTGAAAACGCTGCGGGCAGCGCAAGTGTCGTCGTCATCGGCGTTCTCCTCAGCGCGCAAGATACTGGTCGAGCGTGCGCGCGGCGTGACGGATCATGAACTCCTGATCCATGAGCTGCATGGTATCGATCGCGCCCGAGCGAATGCCGAGGAAGGTGTCCTCCATGGTGCCGGTGTCCTCCAGCCAGGCATTGCGGTGAAGCGCGTTGACGTGCAGCTGCGCGATCCGCTCAGCCGCATTGCGGGCAGGCCTGAAGTAGTTGATCCCCTCCCACAAGGTGCGGCCATGATCGAGCGGCCAGAACTGGTGCGTGAAGAAGGCCATGCCGGGATAGCCGCAACCCGCCGCCAGGTGGATCAGGAAGTTCGGAAAGATGTTCGGCAGTTCGAACTGGAAGTCGCTACGCCCCGTGGGATTGATCCCGGGCGGCACGAGTTCCGGCCGCGGGCCATGTTCGCGGTCGGCATGAAGAACCCCGGCAAACTGCGCCGTCGAGGCTGCCGCGTCCATCCCGCCCCCGTAGATCGTCGAGGAGGCATGCGGCCCTACCAGCTTGAAATCGGCGTGCTCGATGCCGGTGAAGCCCGGCAGCGATCCGGCGTGGATGGTGGGGACGTGGTACCCTTCCGAGAACGCGTAGAGGGCCACCTTCCAGTTGCATTCCAGCACGGTCGAATAGCGGAATGCCGTGGTTGCCTCGTGGTAGGGGAAACCGCTGAACAAGGCGCCGAAGTCTCCCAGATAGTCGGCGAGGCTCTGTTCAGGCTGATCCGCGAAGTTGATGAAGATGAACCCCTCCCACGTATCGCAGTCAATCTCCCGCAGGCCGAGGCAGGCCTTGTCGAGCTGCCCGAAGCCGCTTTCCAGCGGCACCGAGCGCAGTGGGCCGTCCGTGTTGAACACCCAGCCATGGAACCGGCACGAAAGGACATTGGCCCTCGCCTTGCCAAAGCTCTCGAAGCCGCTCGTCGGCACGACCTTGTTGCCGCGGTGGGTGCAGACATTGTGGAACGCACGGACCTTGCCATCCTTGCCGCGCACGATCAGCACGGAAGTATCGGCGACCGGCATTTCCTTGACCTTGTAGTCGCCCCGCTCGGGAATCTCCCAATCCGTCGCGACCTTGAGCCAGGCACGACCGAAGACCTTCTCCCGCTCGAGCGCATAGATTTCGGGATCGCGAATGGCATCGATCGCGACCGGGCCGACGCCCAGCTCCGTTCTGATCTGATCGATCGAACGGCCGAGATGGGCGAATTTCTCCGCGCCCGGACGCAGCGTTGCTCCGGAAAGATCATTCATGTGCAGTCTCCTGGATGTCAGAGATTGGGGCGGACTCAGGCGTCCGACAGTTGCATCGGTTTGGGCTGCCAGCCGTCCGGGTAGTGCGAGATCAGGTCCGCCTCGAGTTCGAGGTAGGCGAAGCGCCATCGGCCCTCGTCGAGCCTGACTTGCGCCTTGTAACGGCCCCCGATCCAGTAGGCCTTGCCGCTGGCCGCCGTGGCCGCCTCCCACAGATAGAAGTCGACTGTTCCCGCCGTTTGATCCTCGGCCAGGGCAACCTTGGGCGAGACCAGAAAATGGAGTGTCCACCGGAAGCCGGCATCGGCATTGCCCGCGACCCCGGCGGCGATCGCTTCGCTTCCCTCGAAGCTGCCGTACTGATCGATCACGAACCGGCTGTCAGCCGTGAACAGCGGGCGAAGCGCTGCTGCCGATGGGCCGCCGTCGAAGGCGCGCCCGAGGTCTGCAATCAGGTCGTCAATGGCGCGCAGCGCTTCGAGCTGGCGCAGGCGCTGTTCGAGATTGCCTGTGTCCATTGTCTTTCTCCCTGTCGCTGCCGGGGTGGCACGGGGCCACAGCCTTGGGCCACCCCGGCACTCGTCAGAACGAGAACCGTGCCGAGAGGTACCATTCGCGCGGACGGCCATAGACGCCCTCGGTGACTCCTCCGAAGGAATCGGCGTAACCCGAGCCGAGATAGAGTGCCTTGGTCAGGTTCTTGACGCCGAGCGTTGCGCCCCACTTCTCTGTCGGGTCGGTGTAGGCAATCGCCGCGTTGACGAGGTGGTAGCCGTCCTGGATCAGGAGCGGCGTGTTGATCGCATCGTTGTAGACGCGGGTGCGGTACGACCAGTCGATGCGCGGCTGGAAGCTGCCGATGTTGCCAGCCTGGATGTTGTAGGAAACCGCCGCGCTCATCGTCCAGCGCGGGGCATTCTGGAGCTTGGTCGCGGTCGTGACACCGGCATTTAGCGCGCGGATGTCGACATTGCGGTACTTGGCATCGAGATAGCCGAGGCCGCCCTCGATCCGCAGCCCATCCACGGGCCGCGCCTGGAATTCCAGTTCGAAGCCCTGGATGCGCGCTTCGGCAGCGTTCTGGATGATCGGTGCAAAGCCGAGGGTAGGATCGTTCACCGTGATCTGCAGGTTCTTGTAATTATTGAGGAACACTGCGCCGTTCAGGCGGAGCTTGCGGTCAAACAGATCGCTCTTGAAGCCGAACTCGTAGGTCTCGCTTGTCTCGGGCCGGAACGAGGGAATGAACGCGAAGGGCGGGAACACACGCTGGGTGAAGCCGCCGCCCTTGAAGCCCTTCGAGTAGGACACGTAGGTCAGGAGCTCAGGGCTGAAGCGATAGGACAGGCTGGTCATCGGCGTCCAGGCCTTGTCCTTGATCGAGGCAGTCTGCCCAAGCGGCCCCATCAGCGGATCGCCGTTCTTGAGCCCTGACCCATCGGGATTGAGCGGCGCGCCGGTCAGGAAACCAGCTTCGACCACGAACTGATTCTCGTTGCTGAAGGACTTCTTGTCCTGCGTCCAGCGGATGCCGGCAGTCAGGTTGAGATTGGGCACCACTTCGTAGGTCGCCTGGCCGAAGAACGCCAAGCTTTGGCCCTTCAGCGCCGCGCCGCTGAGGAAGACGGCGTCAACGATCTCAACCAGATCGCGATGGTTGCCGCTCTCGTCGGAGTAGTAGCCGCCGATCACCCAGTTGAGCTTCTTGTCGAACAAATCGCCCAGAAGTTGCACTTCCTGAGAGAACTGGTGCTGCTTCCAGTCGCTGTTGGTCTGGATGATCGAGGCAGGGCTGTGATCAGAATCGCGGGTCCAGAAGCCGGTTACCTTGCGGTAGGCGGTGATCGACTTGATCGAGAAGTTGGGAGCAACCTTCCACTCGGCCGTGCCGGAAGCGCCCCAGATGTTCACATTCGAGGCTGACTGATAGGGCTTTGGATTGAACCGGTTGAACACGTTCGAGACGGTCGTGAAAGTGCCGCCATGCCGGTAGGGTCCAACAACCCATTGGCTGTTATAGCAGGAGGTATTGGTCAGCCGCGCCGGGTTGTTGGTATCAAGGCAGACGCTCGGCGCGCCGGAATAGGCGGCATTCCAGTACTGGGCAGCCGGTGCGTTCTCGTTGATGGCGATGGCCACGTTGGGCGCCGAATTCTCGCGGGTGCGCGAACCGTCCACCGCAAGGTCGATGGTGAAATCGCTGCTGGGCTCCAGCCTGAGCGCGAACCGGCCCGCCAGATTGTCGGTATCGCCAAGATCCGGCGCGCCCGCGATCACGCCCTTCACATAGCCGTTGCGCTTGTGCACGAAGCCGGCGAAGCTGGAGTAGACGCCCTCGGCAAGCGGGACATCGATGTTGCCCTTGATCTGGACCCGGCCAAAGCTGCCTGTCGTGGCTTCCAGCGCACCGCCAAGATCGCGGCCCGGCTTCTTGGTCACCACGCTCACGGCGCCGCCGATGGTGTTGCGGCCAAACAGCGTGCCCTGCGGCCCGCGCAGGACCTCGATACGCTCGACGTTGAGAACATCCAGCACGTTGCCCACACCGCGCGAGATGTAGACGCCATCCAGGTAGAGTCCGACACCGGGATCGGCAGAGAGCTGGTAGTCGTTCTGGCCGATGCCGCGGATGAAGATCGCGGCGGTGGCGTTGCTGGCGGAAACCGGGACCGAGCTGTTGAATTTCACGTTCGGGGTGAAGTCGCCGATCTGGGTGACGTTGTCGATCCCGCGCTCCTGCAGGCCAGCGCCGGTAACTGCGGAGATGGCGATGGGGGTGTCCTGCAGCGATTCAGCGCGCCGACGGGCGGTGACGGTGATCTCTTCGACCCCGGTGTTGTCGGCTGCTTGTGCCTGCTGGGGCGCATCGGCGGCCTGTGCGTGCGCAGTCCCGGTCCCAACCAGCACTCCAAACAGCGATGCGCCCATCAGCAACCCGCAGCGCTTGATCGCTTCCGCACGGATCTGCTTGACCGGCATCCCCCCGGACATCACCGACAATCTTTGCATAATTAACTCCCCGTCATTACCTGATTGTGTGCGACCGGAGCAGAACGGGCCAGTGGCGATGGTTTGCCAGACAGTCCGGACCCCAAGCCCGATTATGCAAGTGTGATGCCTTGAGTGCCTGCAAAGCTGCTAGCCTCTGAACGCCGACTAGGACATGTCAGCGCCGCGAACATGGCCATGGATGGCATACTGCTTGGGGAGAACCGTCCGCGCGTAAACTGAAGGCAGCCATGCGGGACGGCGCCACGAACAAGGGGGCAGCCTTGCGACTGCCCCCTTGTTGCTCAAACGGTACGAATATCCTCGCCTGCTGACCGTTCCGGGTCTGGCGCCGCCGGTGCGCTCAGTGGAAGCCGATGCGCTTCAGCGTCTCCGAAGGGCGCTGCCCGAAGCGCTCGGTATAGTCGCGCGCGAACTTCGACAGGTGGGTAAACCCGCAGGAGAGGGCGACCTCGGTCACCGTGAGGCCGGTTTCGGCGGCCTCCTGCAACTGGCGATGCGCGAGCGAAAGGCGGCAGTTCTTGAGGTATACCATGGGTGTCGTCCCGCGGAACCGGCGGAAGCCCGTGTGCAGCGAGCGCGCCGATACGCCCGATACCGCGATCATTTCGTCAAGCGTTATCGGATCGGCGGCATGGTGCCGGATGAACTCCTCGACCCGGCGCACATAGTAAGGAGCCGGCGCTGCGGCCGGGGTATCGAAGAGCTCGGAATGATTGTGCGGCACGGCAGCAAGCAGCAGCCGCTGCAGTGCCTGTTCGACCGAGCCAACCACGCGGGTATGGCTGAAGGCGGAAGATCCCCGGTCGAGATCGTCGCAGATCGTGCGCACCAGTTGCGCGAAGCTGACGGCAGCGCCCGCGAGCGAGACCGGTGTGTTGCAGAACCGCAGGTCAGCCGCCTTGAACCCGAGTTCCTGAGAAAGCGCAGCCTCGAGACCGCCCTTCGACAGCTTCACCGTGAAATGCTTGTAGCCTTCGCCAAAGACCTGCTGGACCCGCTCTCCGGGATTGAGCACGCACATGTGCCCAGGCTCCATCTCGAAAGTCCGTTTGCCCTGCGTGATCCTCACCGCGCCGAACAGCGAGAACTGGACGAGATAGAGATTATCCATCGGGGGAATGTCGACGATGACCCGCCCGTAGGGATTGCCATAGTCCGTGGCGTTGAAGGAAACTGATCGCAGCGACGCATGGTGGTGGCGGAAGGCGATGGGCGGTCTGCCGCCTTCAAGGCGCAAATCGTGCGGGCAGAACATCTCGCTCATGTGGTGATGTACCTGGTCGATGTCGTGCGACAGCAGGCGCGGAAAACTCGCCAGCGGCATGCCGCTGCCGTCCCAGCGGCTTGATGCGAGTGCAGGTACCATAAGCGCGGCTCCCCCCTTTGTTATCCAATAGCCGGTCAGGCTCCCAGAACCACTCCATCCATGATCAGATCGGGCTTCGGATAGGCCCGTTTGCTGTGGCTGAGTCCCTGATTCAGCAGCATATCGCAAGTCATCAGACCTACCAGCCCGGGATTCAAAACAGGCACGGGCAAATGCTCGGCCAGATAGCGGTGCGACTGGTGCATTGTCGTCGAGCCGAGGATCAGCACATCGGCGCCGTCCTCTTCGATGGCCTGCTGCGCTGCTTCCAGCAAAAGCGGAAACACGCTGTCCTCCTTGCCGGCCAGCAGTTCGCTGGTATCGGGACGCACGCCGATCGAGCGGACCGACGCAAGTCGTCCAGCGAGACCGTTCTCGGCGAGGACCTTGTCATAAAGCCAGCGCCACCGGTCCCACATGCTGAGAATCGAGAAGCGGCGCCCCAACTGTGCGGCGAGGGCATATGTCGGCTGCGCTGCGCCGACGACGGGAATGGATAGCCGCGAGCGGAGTGCGGCGACCCCGGAGTCGCTCATCGAATTGACGCAGACCGCAGCGCACCCGTCGGCTTCGGCCGTCGCACCGGCTTCGAGGCAGAAGGCATCCGCGATCGAACCTTCATAGATCGAGCCGAGCGCACCGCCGCCTCTGGCTGCGCAGGTCATCTCGACCGTCACCCCGCGAGCCGCCAGCTCCGGTGGAACCTGCGCGGAAAAGGCGCGCAGGCCTTCCTCCGGCACAGGTACGGGGATGATCATCCTGATTCTTCGGTCGCTCACGCCATACCTCACTGGATAGCTGGCTCAGCCGGTAACGGCCTCTGCGGCGATGCAAGGCAGCGCGCTGCAGCCTGATCACTCGGTGATACCAAGGTGACCCGCGCGTGAAATCAGGTCCAATACTGAATGGGGCATCATACCAGACCCAAAAGGTATGATCTGACGCTCCCCGATCGTCGCCCGGCAGGACGGCTTTCTGCCGCCTTGACCCATTTCCGCAGTCAGCGGCCAGCCCTTGCGCCTTCGGGATAGCCCCACCTGATCCCAGGGCGCAGCCTTGGGCGAATACGCAGAGTCATGGAGAGGGTATGACGAGCACAAGTCAGTTGCCGGATCATTTCGCCGATCTCGCTCCGTTTCTCGAATGGGCACAGCCAACCGAAGTCGGGCGCAACGCCAAGCGGTGGCGTTCCTCGCTGGAAGAGAGCCAGCGCTTCTACGACACCATGCTCGAGCGCGGACCGGCGGCGTTGGAGTATCTCGGCGGGTTCGCGCTGGATGCCATCAGCGGACCGGATCGTACCCTGCTGAACCTGTGCCTCGCGCTCGCCGAGTGTTCGGCGACCATCGAGATGTACGAGAATCCGCAGCCCAAATACGTCTTTCCCATCGAGCGGTTCGTGCCGGTGCACGACACATGGGATGCTGCAAACCGGGGAGCAACGCAATGACCACCGCGCCGTGCCGCTTCATGGACCGCTATCCGGAGGAAGGCCGCGATCCCGTCCCGGTGGAGCGCTATACCTCCACGGAATACTTCGATCTTGAGCGCGAACGCGTATTCCGCCGCAAATGGCTGAACGTCGGCAATGTGCTCCAGGCACCCAAGCCCGGGGACTACTTTGTCGCCGACCTCAAGATCCTCGATACTTCGCTGCTGGTCATTCATGGCAAGGATGGCAAGTTCAGAGCCTTCCACAACCAGTGCTCGCACCGCGGCGCGCCGGTGGCGTGGGATGCGCAGGGCTCGTGCAAGGGCTATCTGGCCTGCCGGTTCCATGGCTGGGTCTACGATACCACTGGCAAGCTGGTGCATATCTCGGATGCCGAGAACTTCCCCGGCGTGAAGCCGGAGGACAATGGCCTGACCCCGGTTCATTGCGAAGTCTGGCAGAGCTTCGTCTTCGTCAATCTGGCCGCCGAGCCTGAAGAGACGCTGGCCGAGTTCCTCGCCCCGGTGGCGGGCGAGATCGGGCGATACGACTTCAGCGGCTTCACCCCGGCGTTCTCCTACCGGATTGATGAGGCAGTGAACTGGAAAACGCTGCAGGAAGCGCAGCTGGAAGGCTGGCACCTGCCCTTCCTGCATGAAAAGACCCTCGCCCGCGCCGTGAAGACCGATGGCAATCAGTATCGGCACGCCAGCATCGAGCTTTACGGACTGCACGGCGTGCTCGGCTCGCCGCCGCCAGACAGCTTCACGCCCTCGCCCGTGGCGCAACTGGCCAGCCGCTTTGGCACCGGTACCGTCCAGGCCTTCGGCGCGAAGGTCGAGAATGAGGGTGAAGGCTACAAGTTTCGGGGCTCGTTCGATTTCTGGCACATCTTCCCCAACTTCTTCGTGGGGTTGCTGAACGGCCTCTATTTCACCTTCAATATCTGGCCCGTCGCGGTCGACCGCAGCGTGTGGGAGATCAAGGGGTACTATCCGCCGGTCACGACCGCCGGAGAGCTTTTCGCGCGCGAATACTCCAAGGTGGGCTTGCGCGATCCGATGATGGAAGATTGCTTCACCCATGAGCTGATCTGCGCGCAGCTCAAATCCGGCGCGAAGCAGCATATCCATTTCCAGGATGAGGAAACGCTGGTCCGGCACCTCGGCAATGGGGTTGAGCGCTGCGTCCGCGGCCTTGCCTGAGCTGACGCGCCGAGAGATCCGGGAGTGGCCATGCGGAAGACTATGACAACGGGCGTGCTCGTGGTCGGGGCAGGGCACGCCGGCGCGGCCGTTGCTGCGCAGTTGCGTCAGGCTGGCTATGCCGCCCCGATCATGCTGGTCAATGACGAGGCGCGCCTGCCCTACGAGCGCCCGCCGCTTTCGAAGTTCTGCTTGCTCGATGCAGCGCAAGCGGAAGCGCCCTTGCTGCGTCCCCGCCACTTCTGGGCTGATGCCGAAATCGACCTTGTGAGCGGCGTGGAAGTTGTCGCCCTGAATCCGCTGGAGCGAAAGGCGGCATTGTCCGATGGCCGGACCATTGCGTTCGACTGGTGCGTCCTTGCCACGGGCGGAAGGGCGCGGGCGCTTACCTGTCCTGGCGCTGATCTGCCGGGCAGCCATGTTTTGCGAGGTCACGCCGATATGGAGCGCCTCCGCGAGCACCTTGCCACCGCGCAGAACATCGCGGTGATCGGGGGCGGCTATGTCGGGCTTGAAGTGGCTGCATCCGCGCGCGCTCTGGGCAAGTCCGTCACGGTGATCGAGGCGCAGCAGCGGGTCCTTTCGCGGGTGACCTCCGCGCCCGTATCCCGCTTCTTCGAAAACGTGCACCGGCGCCATGGCGTGGATTTCCACCTCGGGCGAGCCGTATCGGCGCTCGCAGGCCATGAACGCGTCGAGGCGGTGGTGCTGGATGATGGCACCGAAGTGGCGGCGGATGCGGTCATCGTCGGGATCGGGATCGATGCCGAGACCGCGCTTGCCGAGGCTGCCGGCATTGCCTGCCATGGCGGCGTTGTGGTGGACGCCCACTTCCGCAGTTCAGCCCCCCGCATCCTCGCGATCGGCGATTGCGCGCGCCATCCCAACGACTTCGCGGGTGGCATGTGGCGCCTCGAATCCGTGCAGCATGCCCAGGATTCCGCCGCAGTGGCCGCCATGACGATCATGGGCGAAACGCGGGTCTATCAGGACGTGCCGACATTCTGGTCAGAACAGTACGACCTGAGGCTGCAATCGGCCGGGATCGCGCGGGATGCAGACGACTTTGTGGTGCGCGGCGATCTGGACCACGGCCCGTTCTCGATCGTCTATCTGCGCGAAGGCCGGATGATCGCGGTCGATTGCATCAACAATGCCCGCGAGTTCATGGCTGCTCGCAAGCTGATCGGAACCCGGGCAAGCCTTGACCGGGAGCTTGTCAGCGACACCTCCGTCTCCCTCCGGGCGTTCGCCTAGCCGTGGCCGTGCGCAGCGCTCGCGTGGATCTCGCAGCTGATCCGGATCAGCGTCGCCAGTTCTGGCGTTACGTCGCCCGAGCGATGGACCATCATGATCGGCGAGCGGGCGCCGCGGTCCGCAAGCGGCAGATAGCGGACATCATCCCGGCGCAGACGCTGCACCGACTCCGGGACAACGGCAAAACCGGCATAGGCGGCGACCAGGCCGATCGCGGTCTGGAGTTCGCGCACTTCCATGATCTTGGCGGGCGTCAGGCCAAGGTCATGGATCACGCCCAGCACCTGATCCGCGTAGCTCGGGCGTGCCGGCCTTGGATAGACGATCAGCGGTTCAACCAGCAATTCGGACAAGTGCACGGCGCGGCCAACCGATACGAGATGGTGATCCGCCGGAACCGCCGCGACCAGAGGTTCGTCCGCCAGCACGATGCGGCGAACCGCCGGATCCTCCACGCGCAAGCGGCCGAAGCCCACATCGATCCGGCCTTCCTTGAGCGCCGTGATCTGTTCGACCGAAGAACACTCCAGCAGCGAAACGTCCGCGCTGATCGACTCTTCGCGAAAGCGGCGGATCACCTGCGGAAGCAGGCCGTAGAGCGTCGAGCCGACGAACCCGATCACGAACCGGCGCCCGCCCTGATCGGACAGGCGGCCGACCATCGACTGGATCTGCTCCATCCCGGCCAGCACCTGGACCGCCTGCTCATGCAGAAGACGACCCGCTTCGGTGAGCTTCAAGGGGCGGCTCGACCGGTCGACCAGCTCGGCCCCGACCTCTTCCTCGAGCAGGCGGATTTGCCGGCTGAGTGGCGGCTGGGCCATGTTGAGGAGCTGCGCCGCGCGGGTGAAGTTCCGCTCCCGGGCGACGGCGACGAAGTACCTGAGGCGCCTGAGATCCATATCATACCCTCAAGGTCTTGCCGTTTGCGGGGGTCATTCACGGTCAGTTGGCAAAAATTGACCTGTTTTCAGTCTCTCTCAGCTTCAAAGACCATCCTGTCATGACAGTCAAGATCACGCACATCGATACCTGGATTGTCGATGTACCGACAATTCGACCCCATGTTCTGGCCATGACCTCGATCAGCCGACAGAGCATGACGCTGGTCCGCATTCACACCTCCGATGGCGTCATCGGGCTCGGCGAAGGCACGACGATCGGGGGACTGGCCTATGGCGAAGAGAGCCCGGAATCGATCAAGCTGACGATCGACCAGTACATGGCGCCCTTGCTGATAGGTCAGATGCTGATCGATCCGGCCGCGCAGCTGGCGCCGATCCGCAGCACCATTGTCGGCAACCACTTCGCCAGGAACGCGGTGGAGACCGCGCTGCTGGATATTCAGGGGCAGAGGCTCGGGGTACCCCTCACCACGCTTCTGGGCGGGCGCCAGCGCGACCGGATCCCGGTACTCTGGACCCTTGCGAGTGGTGACACCGCCAAGGATATTGCCGAGGCGGAGGCCCTGATTGCCGGCCGGCGGCACAACATCTTCAAGCTGAAGATCGGCAAGCGTGCTTTGGGTCAGGATGTCGCGCATGTCGCCGCGATCAAGCGGGCGCTGGGCGACGAGGCCTCGGTGCGGGTCGACGTCAATCAGGCATGGGATGCGGTCACGGCTCTGCGCGGCGCCGCCATGCTCGCCGACGCCGGCGTCGATCTGATCGAGCAGCCACTGCCCCGCGCCGATCGCCTGGGGATGGCTCACCTGACAAGGCATTCGCCCCTCCCCATAATGGCGGACGAAGCCTTGCGCGGCCCGGTCGATGCGATCGACTACGTCGCCGCCCGGGCCTGCCATGCCTTCTCGATCAAACCGGCGCAGGCTGGCGGATTGTTCGCGGCGCGCGACGTTGCGGCGATCGGAGAGGCCGGGCAGATCGGCATCTACGGCGGCACGATGCTGGAAGGCAGCATCGGCACCGCAGCATCGGCGCACCTGTTCGCGACACTTCCCTCGCTCGGCTGGGGCACGGAACTGTTCGGGCCGCTCCTCCAGACCGAAGACATTCTGACCGAACCGCTCGAATATCGCGACTTTGCCCTGACGGTACCCGCTGCGCCGGGGCTCGGACTCAGTCTCGATCTCGACAAGATCAACCGCTTTCGCCGCGATGCGCCGTCAAGAACGGTCAGCACGCCCGGACGACAGGAGAACACCTGATGCTTTTCATGGTAAAAATGGATGTGCACGTGCCCCACGAGCTCGATCCTGCGAAGTTTGACGCACTCAAGGCCATCGAGAAAGCGCGGGCGGAGGAACTGCAGCGCAGCGGCAAGTGGCGGCACCTCTGGCGCATCGCCGGACAATACGCGAACGTCAGCATCTTCGATGTCGCCGATGCGGCCGAACTCCACGAACTGATGATCAGCCTCCCGCTGTTCCCCTACATGACCACCGAGGTGACGGCCCTGTGCCGCCACCCTTCTGCCATTTCCGCCGACTGACCCGCAACGAGGAGGATGCCATGACCGACATCGTGAAATCACCGGCCGTGCAGGCCCTGTTCGACCGCGCCGCCGGGCTGGATCAGACCGGCGGCAACGCGCGGCTGAAGGCGATCCTGCGCGATCTGCTTGAGGCGCTCGCCGTCACCATTGAGAAGCACGACATTTCCGAAGGCGAGTTCTGGGCCGGACTGTCCTTCCTCCAGAACGGCGCGCAGGAGTTCGGGCTGATCGCACCGGGGATCGGGATCGAGCACTTCCTCGATCTGCACATGGATGCCAAGGACGCAGAGGCCGGCGTCAGCGGCGGTACCCCGCGCACGATCGAAGGGCCGCTCTATGTGGCGGGGGCCCCGCTCGTCGATGGTGACCTTACCCGCACCAACGACGTGAACCTGACCACCGATCCCGATGATACGGAAACCCTGACGATGTCGGGCACTGTGACCGGGCCGGACGGCGAACCGGTGAGGGATGCGGTGCTCCATGTCTGGCATGCCAACTCCAAGGGCTTCTACTCGCACTTCGACCCGACCGGCGCGCAATCGCCGTTCAACAACCGCCGCCGGATCAAGCTCGGTTCCGATGGCCGCTACGCATTCCGCTCCAAGATGCCGCGCGGCTATGCCTGCCCCCCCGGCGGCGCGACCGAGCAGCTCATGCACGCGCTCGGCCGGCATGGAAACCGCCCGGCCCACGTCCATTTCTTCCTTGAAGCGCCGGGGTATCGCACCCTGACCACCCAGATCAATTTCGGCGATGATCCGCACGCACGCGACGACTTCGCGTTCGGCACGCGCGAGGGGCTGCTGCCTGTGCCCGAACGGACCGGCGACGGCGCCCATATCGCCTTCGACTTCCGCATGCAGAAGGCCCGCTCGGCCGATGAACAAGGCTTCTCGCAGCGCCCACGGGCAGCCGCGTGAGCAAGGTCTTTGCGTCTCCTGCGGCGGCGCTTGCAGGGCTGCTGTTCGATGGCATGACGATCATGTCGGGCGGGTTCGGGCTCTCTGGAAATCCCGAGAGTCTGATCCCTGAAATCCGCGCCAGCGGGGTGCGGAACCTGACGGTGATCTCGAACAATGCGGGCGCGGAAGGGTTCGGGCTGTGGATGCTGCTGCAGTCCCGGCAGATCCGCAAGATGATCAGCTCCTATGTTGGTGAGAACAAGTTGTTCGAACAGCAATACCTATCAGGCGAACTCGAGCTTGAACTCAACCCGCAGGGCACCTTGGCCGAGCGGATCAGGGCAGGGGGGGCCGGGATTGCGGCGTTCTACACCCGCACCGGCGTCGGCACGGTGGTCGCCGAGGGCAAGCCGACCGAGATGTTCGAAGGCGAGGAATATGTGCGGGAAACCTGGCTCAGGGCGGACTTGTCCATCGTGAAGGCCTGGAAGGCCGATACGGCAGGCAATCTGCTGTTCCGCAAGACCGCGCGCAATTTCAACCCGGATATGGCGACAGCTGGCGGGGTGACCGTGGCGGAAGTGGAGGAAATCGTCCCCGAAGGCGCGATCGATCCGGACTGTGTGCACACACCTGGCATCTATGTTGACCGGGTGGTTCTCAGCACGATCAACGAGAAGCGGATCGAACAGCGCACGGTGCGCCAGCGGGAGCCGGCCTGATGCCCTGGTCGCGCGATCAGATGGCCGCACGGGCGGCCCGCGAACTGCGCGATGGTGCCTACGTCAACCTTGGCATCGGCATCCCCACGCTCGTCGCAAACCACATTCCGCCGGGCGTCCATGTAACGCTGCAATCGGAAAACGGCATGCTCGGGATGGGACCGTTCCCCTTCGACGATGAAGTCGATCCCGATCTCATCAACGCGGGCAAGCAGACGATCACCCAGCTGCCCTCGTCGAGCTTCTTCTCCTCATCCGCCAGCTTTGCGATGATCCGCGGCGGGCATATCGACGTTGCCATCCTCGGCGCCATGGAAGTCAGCGCACGCGGCGATATCGCCAACTGGACCATCCCCGGCAAGATGGTGAAGGGCATGGGCGGGGCGATGGATCTTGTCGCCGGGGTAAAGCGGGTGGTCGTGATCATGGACCATTGCAGCAAGGATGGCTCACCCAAGATCGTCTCCCGGTGCTCGCTTCCCCTCACCGGGCGCGGGGTGGTGGACCTGATCATCACCGATCTGGCGGTCCTGGCCTGCACGCGCGGCGAGGACCAGCTGAAGGTGCTTGAACTCGCCCCCGGCGTCTCGATCGAGAATGTCCGCGACCGCACCATCGCGTCGCTCGATTTGACCGGCGTGGCTGGCTGAACCAACTCCTACAGGTGAGACAATGATACACAGCAGCGGCCTGGCGATGATGAACGATGGCGCGGCCATCGCCTGGACCCTCGAAGGGCCAGCCGATAGCCCCGTCCTCATGCTGTCCAATTCGCTGGGCACCAACCGCGCCATGTGGCAACCGCAGCTGCCGGCGTTCACCGCCCGCTACCGCGTCCTGCGCTATGATACGCGGGGTCACGGCCAGTCAGCCGTTACCCAGGGTGATTACGGCCTCGATCGTCTGGGGCGCGACGTGGTGAATCTGCTCGATGCCCTTGGCCTTGATCAGGTCGATTTCTGCGGCCTCTCGTTGGGGGGCATGACCGGGCAATGGCTGGGCGTTTTCGCGCCCGAACGGGTCCGGCGGCTGGTGCTTGCCAACACATCGGCCTTCATGGGGCCGCCCACCGGCTGGCAGGATCGGATGAACCGCGTGCGCTGCGAAGGCATGGCCGCGATTGCCGATGCGGTGATCGCACGCTGGTTCACCCCGGCGTTTGCCGGCAGCCCGGCAACGGCCCAAGTCCTCCAGACCCTGCTAGGCACCGACCCCGCGGGTTACGCCGGGTGCTGCGCCGCGATCCGTGACATGGACTTGCGCCGCATCATCCCGCTCATCGACCAGCCCACGCTCGTGATCAGCGGGTTGCAGGACCCGGCAACCCCGCCCGAGCATGCGGCCTTGATCCATCAGGCAATTGAGGGCTCCACGCTCGTTTCGCTCGATGCAAGCCACTTGTCCAACATCGAACAGCCAGCGGCTTTTGCCGAGGCTGTTCTCGCATTTCTTGGCTGATGCTCTAGCGCTCGATGCGCAGTTCGCCGTCCTGTTCGGTCACGTCGTAGGCTCGGATCGGCACCGAGCAGGGCGCCGCGCGCGGCTCGCCCGTGCTGATGCAGAACGATCCCATGTGGAACGGGCAGAAAATCTGGCCATTCTCCACATAGCCTTCCGACAGCGAGGCTTCGCCATGGCTGCACAGGTCGTCCGTGCAGTAGAAGCCGTCCTTCCAGCGATAGACAGCCAGCGCGTGGCCATCGTCCAGCTCCACCCGCAAGGGCTCGTCGGCAGGCACGTCGGCGGCCCGGCACAGTGTCAACACAGAGGTCTCCTTAAAATCGGATGGTCAGCCACGAACGCTCAGGCCATGGGCACTTTGCCGGCCCACGGCGCCGCTGCCGGACTGGAAAGGCGCGGATCGAGCCGCACGCGGTCGAACCGCCACTCACCGCCGTGCTCGCTGAGTTCGCTGTCATACCAGCCGCCGTACCAGGTATCGCACGCGCTGCCGTCGTCCCGCCTCATGGTTGCGAGCTCCCACAGGTACCACCGGCAGGTCGCGGTGGTCGCATCCGGCCCGAGTTCGATCAGCGGCGAGACCATGTAGTGCAGCGACCATGTGACGAAGCCCTGCGCCAGTTCGGACAAGCCGGCGGCAATCGCGTCGCGCCCCTTCAGGTGCGCAACGCCGTCGAGCTGCCATTCGGCATCAGGATGGAACAGCGGCGCGAGGATGGCGGGATCGTTCTTGCGGTCGGCACCCACGGCATAAGTCGCGATCAGTTTCCGGATCGCCTCGCAGGCCTCGATGCGCCGCAGCCGCAGTTCGAGTTCGGCGGGCACGATCAGCGCGGTCCGTTGGGCGCAAGCGCCTGCCAGGTCTGGTCGCGGCCGTGGACCGCTACGAAGCGCTGTTCCTCGAAGGCGTACGGCACCCCCACCTGGCCCCGGTAGAACTCGATGTGCGGCGCGACCTCGGCCATCGACAGCGCAATGTTGAAAATGCCACGATGCGATTCCGGCAGCTCGCCGAGCGGGAAGGCGTCGCAGGCATCAAGGATCGCCTCGATGTGCGGCAGCACGCCGCCATAAAGGGCGTGAAGGTCCGCTTCGCTCGCTTCGCGGCGCGCGCAGGTGCGCTCGTCCGCAGTGCCAAGGTTCCAGCGTGCGAAGGGGATCAGCGCCTCGAACCCGGCGGGGACGGTCATTGGCTGGTTCATGATCAGGGTCCTTCCAGCGGGATCAGGCGTTGACGTAATCGTCCACAACCTTGCAGTTGTGGCGGATGAGGATCTCTTCATCTTGCAGGTGCTGGACCTTCTTCGCGCCCGAAAGCATGGCGCGGTAGGTGTCTTCCATCGTCGCGGTATCCTCCAGCCAGGCATTGCGCTGGAGAACCATCGACCGTTCGAAGCCCCACAGCTCACTGTAGGTGCGCGGCTTCTTCAGGTAATATTTGCCTTCCCACAGCGTCTTGTCGTGCGCGATCGGCCAGAACTGGTGGGTGAACCAGATGCCCTCGGAGACGTGCAGCAGCACGCTGGGGAACAGCACGCTCAGCTCGAACGCCCAGTCCGGCTCGCGGTTGGGGTTGAGTGTTGGCGGCAGGCTTGAGGCTCCACCCTGCGCGGCCAGCGATCCGCGTGAACGCTCGTTGGCCAGATCGCCGATCGGGGTTTGCGGCAGGTTTTCGATCTGAAGCCTGACCGAGCAAGTCCGGTGCGGCCCGAACAGTTCTACATCCTCGATTGGCCCCTTGAACACGTTGGGGAAGGACCCGGCGTGGATGGTGTCAACATGGTAAGCTTCGGCAAAGGCGTCCGATGCGACCTTCCAGTTGCAGTTGAGCGTCGTGTGATACGTGAAGCCATGGTCGCAGGCGGCGAAATCGAATCCGCCGAAATGATCGGCATAGCCGCCAAGGAAGTCCTTGAGCGACTGGACCGGGCCGGGATCGACGTTGACGAAGACAAACCCGGCCCAGGTATCGCAATGGACTTCGGTCAGGCCGTTCTCAGCCTTGTCGAAGCAGCTGTAGAAGCGTTCTTCCTGCGGCACGTTCACCAGCTCGCCCTGCGCGTTGTAGACCCAGCCGTGAAACCGGCAGGTGACCACCCCGGCGCGATTGCGCCCGTAGGTTTCCTGGCCGGTCTCGGTCACCACGGTGTTTCCGCGGTGCGAGCAGGCGTTGTGGAACGCGCGAATGACCTTGTCCTTCCCGCGCATGATGATCACCGAGGCATCGGCGAGGTCCAGCCGGCGGACCTTGTACGAGCCCACCTCCGGAACTTCCCGTTCAAGCGCGACGTAGAGCCACTGCTTCTTGAAGATCTTCTCTTTTTCTTTCTCGTAGTACGCAGGGTCGATGTAGGGCGCGACCGGAAGCGGTTCCTGGCCAAGATCGGGGTACTTGCGCGCCCAGCGGCCGGGTTCCTTGTCGATCTGAAGTGCCTCTGTTGCCATGCTCGCTCTCCTGCGCCTGTCACCCTCGGATCGAACCGGGCGCGCTGATGGGTTGGACCTGTGCTGCGCGGGGACTTGCCTCCCCCTCAGCAATCCTGCGCCGATGAGCTAGCCTTGCGGTCTGCTGCATCGCTATCCCGCGACTGCACCGCCCTGCACGCGGGGCGCACAAATGCGCTCAGCCGTACTGTTCCTCGACGAGATGAAGGATGCCGAGCCGGGCGAGGATCGTCTTGGGGCACATGAAGGTGACCCGCACCACACCGGGAAGCCGGCTGATCTCGATGGACCCCGCGATGGTCGCGCGGTTCATCACTTCGTCATAGGGAATGCCGGTGATCCGCGCCGCGCGATCGAGGCCGTTCTTGGTCGCATCGTTGAGGGTTGCTCCCGATCCGATGAAGGTGATGGGTGCGTTGTCCTCGATCTCGTTCTGGCCATACCTGGCGCCGAGTGCGATCACCGCGTCCCGTTCGGCGGCATCGAGCGGACGGGCGAGGAACGGGACATCGTCGAGATTTTGCAGCAGGATCGGGCCATCGAGCGCGAGGCCCTTGATCACCTCGACCTGTAGTTCAACCTCGCCGGCGACATCGGTGGCATGGCCGGCGATCTCCCCGTTGCCCTGCTGGGCGTGCATGTCGCCCATGTAGATCCCGCCCCCCGGAATCTTGACCGGGCAGATCAGTATCGCGCCCTCGCGGACGCTGTTCGTGTCCATGTGGCCGTCGGTCTTGTGCTGGTCGAGTTCCTCCTGCGAAAAGCTGTAGCCATGGGGGGCATCGAGCAGGAAGGTGCCGAAGTCCCCGGCATTGTGCGAATCCGGCAGATCGCGTGAGGGCGATGTGCCGATGTTGCCGAGGAAAGGCCGCATGCGGGCGGCGAGGCCGGCGATGTCTGCGCGGGCCAGCGAGAGGATCGAGTGCTGGGCCGAAGCCTCAGGCAGGGCGGAATTGACTTTCGCGTCCTGCGCCAGCGCCTCTGCCACCTGCTTGTTCACGGTCAGCGAGACCTGGTTCTCGCGATCTAGGACGATCACGTAACCATTGCTGAAGCGGAATGCGCTCACCTCTGCGCCGCAGCTGTCGCAGTGCACGGCATCGTCGCCAATGCCCTCGACATGGCTGGAGGGCGCGGTTGTGCCGCAGGCCGGGCACAGCTTGGCCACGAACGGATCGCCGACATAGCGGCCATCGACGAACTCCATCACGCCCGACGAGGTCGCCAGCGAAGTGACCCGAACCTTGCGCAGACGGATGGCGATCGCATCGCCGACTTCAGCGCCTTCGACGAGCACGGGCCGGGTTACTTCGTGCCCGCCCTGAAACTTCGGCGTGATCATCGGACCCCAGCATCCGGGCGGCGTCCCCGTGCGGATGACGCCGCCATCGCGCACGATTGCAGCCGGTGCGATGCCGGGCCCGACGATGCCGCCGCTATATTCGTAAACTCCAACCTCGTCGCGAACGCTCGCCATGATCATGCTCCCTGAGGCCGGTGACTACCTCTGTGCCAAGCGGACTCAGCGCTCGGTATCGGCAGTCATACGAGGGGGATGAATGCGGCCAAAAGGCTGCCAGCGCAGGAATTAGCCGCTCAGCGAAGCAAAGCGCCGATGGCAGCCCTCCGATCACGGGTTGGCCGGGTCAGTCCGTGCCCATCACCTTTCCAAGGCAGCCGCTGTCCTTGTCCAGCCGCCGCCCAGCGCCTGATAAAGCTGCACGCGCGCCGTCAGCGCATCGGTTTCGAGGCTGACGAGCGCCAGATCCGCGCTCAGCAACCCGCGCTGCGCGTCGAGTTGTTCGAGATAGCCCGAATAGCCAGCGCGGTAGCGATTGGTGGCGAGCCGCAGCCCCTCGGCCAAGGTATCGCGCTGGTGCCGGGCGAGCGCGATCTGCTCGTCGATGCCCTTGATGAAGGCCAGCGCGTCTTCGACCTCGCGAAAACTTTGCAGCACGGCGCGGCGATAGGCGAAGGCGGCCTGATCGCGCTGCCCCGCCGCGGCTTCGGCCCCTGCGCGCAGGCGCCCGCCAGCAAAGATCGGTGCAAGCGCGCTGCCGCCGAGCTGCCAGAGCGTGATGGGATCAGCGAGCAGGCTCGAAATCGCCAGCCCCCCGCTCAGCCCGAGGCGCAGCTGCGGCAGGAAGCGCTTGCGCGCGGCGGAAAGCGCTGCGTCGGTGGCGGCGAGCTGGTCTGCCGCCTGGGCAATGTCCGGGCGGCGCTCGAGCAGGGCCGAAGGCAGCCCGGCGGGTACCGCAGGCACGGCAAGGCTGGCGAGCGGCTTGCCGCGTTCGATTGCGCCGGGGGTTTCCCCGGAAAGCTGGCTCAGGCTGTCTTCGTTGCGCCGGATCGCGGCCTCGATCTGCGGGATGATCTGCGCGGTCGCGTCATATTCGGCGCGGGCCTGCTGCAGCTCAAGCTTCGGCGAATAGCCTGCCCGGTCGCGCGATTGGGCAATGCGCAGGGACTCGGCGCGGGCGGCCAGCGTCTCTCTTGCGACGTGCAGCCGCGCATCGAGGCCGAGCAGAGCGATGTACTGGCTGGACACAGCCCCTGCCACAGCCAGCCGCACACTGTCATGCGCGGCCTCGCTCGCGAGGAAGGCGGCGCGCGCCGCCGTCACGGAATCAGCGAGGCGGCCGAACAGGTCCACTTCGTAGCTTGCGGAAAGCTGCGGCTGGGCGAAGTCCTGATTGAGCGGGGTGCCGAAGGCGCTGACCGTGCGCGAATGGCCGCCCGCCAGGCCTGCATCGAGCGTGGGCAGAAGCTGCGCGCGCGCCAGCGCCACATTGGCCCGCGCTTCGCGCACTCGCCCGGCGGCGATGGCGACATCCGGGTTGTTGGCGACGGCGTGCTCGACCAGCTGCGCGAGCGCCGGATCGCCGAAGGATTGCCACCACTGCGCATCGATGGCGCCGCCACCCTGATCGGCCGCGCCGCGCCACGCAGGCGGCGGCGCTATCGGCGGCGCGTTCTGCGGCTGCCCGCCGGAAACGCAGGCGCCCAAAAGCAGGACAGGCATGAGAAGGGCGGCGCGCATCATCATTGCCCCATCGCGCGTGTGTCCACCGACACTTCGACCGACATGCCCGGCCGCAGCCGCCGCGCCGCCGCCTGTCCGGGGTCTACCCCAATGCGCACCGCGATCCGCTGCGCGACCTTGACGAAATTGCCGGTCGCATTGTCAGCCTTGATCACCGCAAATTCGGATCCGGCAGCGGGGGAGATGTTCTGTACATGGCCTGTCAGCACCTTCCCGCCCAGCGCATCGACGCGGAACGTGGCAGGCTGGCCGACCGCCATGGCACGCGTCTGGCTCTCCTTGAAGTTGGCGACGATCCAAGCATCGTGGGGAACAAGGAAGACGAGCTGGGTCCCCGGAGTGACATAGGCGCCATTGCGCACGCCGATCTCGGAAAGCTGGCCATCGGCCGGCGCGCGGATCACGGTGTTTTCGAGATCGATCTGCGCCAGCCGCAGCTGCGCTTTTGCCGCCTCGACCGCCGCACGCAGGCCGTCGCGTCCGACGACCACGGTTCGCACATCTTGCGTCCCGATGGCGCGTCCTGCCTCGGCCTGGCGCACCCCGGCTTCCGCAGCCATCAGCGCAGCGTGGGTCTGGTCGCGTTCGCGCTCCGAGATCGATCCGTCGGCCACGAGGGCATCTGCGCGCTTCATGTCTGCGCGGGCACGATCGAGCTGCGCGTGGGCATTGGCGATCGCGGCATCCTGGCTGAGCGTCGCCGTCTCGCGCGAGCGCTGGGCCTGCGCGGAATTGGCCAGTGCGGCTTCCTGTGCCGCGACGTTGGCCTCGGCCTGCGCCACCCGCGCGCGGTAGATGCGGTCGTCGATGGTCGCGATGATCTGCCCGGCCTTCACCTCAGTGAAATCCTGCACCGGCACTGATGTCACATAACCGCTGACCTGCGGCGCGATGATCGTCACCCGTCCGCGCACATAGGCGTTGTCGGTCGCTTCGGTGATCCCGGCAAAAGGCGGGAGGCGCCACGCATAGAGCAGCGCCATGATCGCCAGCAGCGCCACCACGATGATGATCGCCACCGTCGTCCGGCTCTTGGTGGGCGGGCTCCAGCCTGCGGGCGGTGTGGCCGCGACTTGCGGATCGGCGGCGGTACCGGGCGGCGAAGCGGTGATGGTGGCGGTCTCGGTCATGGCTATGGCCTCATGGCTTTGGCTGCGCAGCTGCCTGTGCAGCCTGCGCCATTTTCTGCTGCAACAGGATGACGGGTGATGGCTCGCGCCGCCGCCAGATCGACCAGCGAATGGCAAGGCCCCACAGCTCGGTCAGCACCGCAAGCGCTCCGACCAGCAGGAAAACGTCGTTGAAGGCGAGAATGTTGGCTTCGCGCGCAACCTGCTGCGCAACGAGCGCACCACCAGCCGCGCCGCGCAGCGCGGCGTCACCCTGGGTCGGCGCCAGCACGACCGCGCTGCCGCGCATTCGCGCCGCGACGACCGGATCGGTCATCACGATCGACTGCACCAGTTCGTGCGAGTGGTACTTCTCGCGCTCGATCTGGAAGGTGCCCAGCAGCGCCGTCCCGACCAGCCCACCGACACTCTGGCTCATGGCGAAGAGGACAACAAAGCTGATGAAGTGCTTTGGCCCCGCCAGTAGCGTGCGCGAGATGCCGATGACCATCGCCTGCGCCAGGAACAGCAGCGAGGCAAACCCGATTAGCGCCTGGCTGAAATAGAGGTTTTCCGGCCGCGTCAGATTGGTGGCCGAGGCGTCGATGAACGCCCCGATCGCGATCAGCAGCACGGCAAAGTTGATCGGCGCGGTGAGGTTGCTGGGCCGGAACGTAAGAACCGCTGTCGCGAGGCCAGCGAGCGAGGCGGCCACGACGATCAGGTTCAGCGTCACCATCTGGTCGTTGCTCATGCCAAGGACAGTGAGCAGGCCGATCGAGCCGAATGCCTGTTCGGAGAGGAGGATGCGGATCGAGGCGGCAACGAGGATCAGCCGCACGAGGTGGCGCGTGCCGAGCCAGCGTGTCTGGATCAGCGGATTTTCCCGTAGATGCTCCAGGATGAGCGAGGCGCCGATCAGCACGACGCTCAGCACCAGCGCGATCCCCATCCACGGGCGCTCGGTCCACCATTCGATGCGGCCTTCGGAGAGCACCGCGACGAGGAGGCCAATGCCCGGCGCAAACAGCGCGAAGGTGAGGAAATCGAGCGGCTCGAACACCTTTTCGCGCTCGCTAGGCGGCAACGGGAGCGCCATGACCGCCGCGAGCGTGGCCAGCGCGAGGCCGAGCTCGAACCAGTAGAGCATGTGCCAGTCTCCCCAGTCGAGCAGCCGGGGCGAGAGCGCGCGGGCGAGCGGTGTCGCCAGCATGGGCACGCAGATGCCGATCATCGCGCCCGCCAGCCGGCGCGGCGCGGTCATGCTCTGCATGAAATAGAGGATCGTCAGCGTCGAAAGGCCGCTCGCAGCGATGCCGCTGATCGCTCGGACGGCGACTGCTGACCAGAAATCGTGAACGAAAAGGTGCAGCAACGTGGACACCGCATAGGCCGCGAGCATCCAGCGGATGAACGGCTGCAATCCGAACTGCTGGCGATACTTCACCAGCAAGAGGTTGGACGGCACATTTGTCATGAAATACGCTGCCGTCAGCCAGGTCGCCTCGTCGCTGTAGAGTCCGAGCGAGCCTTGCGCGAAGCCCAGATTGACAAGGGTCAGCGCATTGCCCAGCCCGCCGGTGATGCCGACAAGCGCGCCAATCGCGAAATAGCCGCGCCGCCGCGATGCGGGATGATCGGGATTCGCGGGCGAACCAGGCAGCGTTGGCCGTTCGTGCAGCTTGAAGACATAGGGCGCTTCCTCGGTCATCGTGGCGCCCCTTCAATGCCCGCCCGCATTGCTGCCGCGCTCAACGCCAATAGGCATTGGCGGCGGCGATCGTCTGGAAGTTCACCGCCACGACATGCGATGAGGCGATGAGGGCATTGGCGTCGTCCTCGTAGATCGGACGCAACTTCTGGCGCACTTCGTCCGAAGGCTGGGTGAGCTTCACCGCCATGCGCGACAGCTTCATCGCGAGGGCAAAGCCGGCTTCGGGCGTGTCGGTCACAAGTGTTTCAAGCCAGGTGGTCATGATCTCGCTCCTTCAGTGCAAGGCAAATGCAAAGTGTTATCGATGCCGCCCGGAGTCGCCCGTTCCAGCAACATTTTTATCGTGTTTTTCGGTACTTGGCTTGCCGAAAGTAAAGCGCAAGGGCCGCTCTCGGCCGCGGTGACCGCGATCATTGCCCGAGGCGCCCAGCCCCCCGCAGATTGCGGGCCAAAGCGCAGGATGTCCGCCATCGCGGTCGGCATGGGCTGCCTCTGCGGTGCGGGCAAGATCGCTGGGAAGGTCGCTCATGGCAGTGTCTTCGGCATCGGCGAAACCTCGTTTTGCTGTTGCGGAGTTAAGCCCGTTTCCCGCCAAGTGTTATCGGCCAGCGCGGCATTTGATTGTTGCCCGAAACGCCCCAATATGCCCGGTATCGGGAAAGCGGTCAGGCATGGCCGGGCGCCCTTTTGCAGGAGTTGGCCGCGATGCCGCACATGCCCGATTTCGAAGCATGGGCCATCTTTGCCAAGGTCGCCGAGCGCGGCAGCTTCAGTCAGGCGGCGGAAGAGCTGGGCCTCGCCAAGACGACAGTATCGAAGGCCGTCACCCGGCTGGAGGAGCGGATGCAGACGACGCTGCTGCACCGTACGACCCGGTCCTTGTCGCTCACGGAAAGCGGGCGCCTTTCGCTCGAACGTGCGGCGCGAATTCTTGCCGATGGTGCGGCGGTCGAGGCAGAGATACTCGAGGAAGCGGCGATCCCCCGCGGGCTCATCCGCCTTGCGAGCACGACGGCGTTCGGAATCCAGCAGCTTGCACCCCTGCTGCCGGAGTTCATGGCGCGCTACCCCGAGATCATGGTGGACTTCGAGCTGACCGACCGGCGGATCGATCTCATCACCGAAGGCGTCGACGTGGTGCTGCGGGCGGGGCCGGAACCCGATTCATCGCTCAGGATCAGCAAGCTCTTCGCGTTTCGCGTGCCGCTGGTCGCCTCGCCCGCCTTTTTCGAGAAGCATGGCCGTCCGAAGCATCCGGCCGAACTGGCGCACTATCCGGCGCTGGTTTTCTCGCACATCGCGGGCTCGGAAACCTGGCACTTCCGCCATGCGGTCCACGGCGAAGTCACGGTGCAGGTCGATGGACGCATGCGCGTGAACAACGGCGTGGCAGCGGTTCCTGCGCTGGTGGCAGGCTTCGGGATCACGTCGCTGCCTGAAGCCTATGTCTCCGAGGAGCTGGCCGACGGCCGGCTCGAGGAAGTGCTCAAGGACTGGCCGGTGCGGCCGGCGCCGCTCCATGTGGTGACGCCCCCCGGCCGGGCTCGACCGGCGCGGGTACGCGTCCTGCTCGATTTCCTCCGCCAGCATTTCGCGACGAAATCCTGGGCCGAAGGGATCGAGTCCTGATCAATCAGGCGATGGAAATGCGAACGGCCACATTGCCGCGCGTGGCATTCGAATAAGGGCAGGCCTGATGTGCGGCGGCAACGATCCGTTCCGCTTCGGCACGTTCAAGCCCGGGCAGATCTACCGCCAACGCGATATCGAGCGCGAAACCGGGGCCGTGCTCGTTGGGGCCGATGCCGACCGTTGCAGTGACATTGGCGTCGGCCGGGACCGCGGCTTTCGACTGTCCGGCGACGAACTTGATCGCCGAGAGAAAGCAGGCCGCATAGCCGGCTGCAAAGAGCTGTTCCGGATTGGTGCCGACCGCCCCGTCTCCGCCCAGCTCGCGCGGCGTTGCAAGCTGCACCCGCAGCGTACCGTCGGCACTGGCAGCCGATCCGCTGCGCCCGCCGACAGCGGTGGCTTGCGTCTGATACAGTATCTTCATGGTCATCGTCCTTTGGCACGGGGTGCACACATCCGGGCAGCGATGGGGGGGGAGGGGAGGGCGCCCGGATGTGCACATGGTTGAACCTAGGGCGCCGTTCAGTCAGCGATAATGTGCCCGGCAGGCAATTGACTGGTGACGAACAGGCACCAATCGCTCAGGCGGCCTCGTCCAGCGCAGCGACTGCGCCGGGTACCGCGCGGAATGCCACGCCCAACCGGTTGTAGGCGTTCATGAGGCCGATCGCGATTGTGAGATCGGTCAGGGCGCGCGGGCTGAACACCTCGCTGGCCGCCACATAGTCAGCCTCTGGCACGCCGGTATCCGCCACGCGCGTGATGGCCTCGGCCCACGCCAGTGCGGCGCGTTCCTCGGCGCTGAACAGCGCGTCTGCCTCGCGCCAGACGGCAAGCAAAGCGATCTTGGCGGCTGGCACACCACGCTTGGCAAGGTCTCGGGTGTGCATGTCGATGCAATAGGCGCAGCCGTTGATCTGGCTGGTCCGCAGATAGACGAGATCGACGAGGCCCCCATCCAGACCGGACTGCATGATATGGCCATAGACCTGACCGAGTGCCTTGACCCCGGCGGGGCTGGCGGCGGTGTAGTCGAGACGGGCGGACATGGTGGCGGCTCCTTGGTTGATCCGGGCCACCGGAAGGCGGCTCTGCCAGCACGGATAGGCCGCTGCACAGCCCGCGATTAGAACCAGTTCGCCATCTCACTTGTGCCGGCCCGGCTGTACCGGTTCGGGTGGGGCATCCCCCCATTTGCCCAGACAGAACTAACCATGGGGGCAGGTTCAGGTTTGGCGCGCTTGAACGACAGAGAGCTTGCCCAACTCTCATCCTCGCGACCTGAGCGCAGAGCCTGAGGTCCCAGCAGGGAGGATTTCCGAAGGTGCCTCTTAACCAGTTGGTCAGCAACGTCATTTTCGCGCACGCACTGCGGGCGAGCGAGTAGCAGACGAGCAGCTCCGCGCCCTCGGTCAACGCGTGCTTCCGCGTGGTGCGCTGGATCAGGCAGACCCCGATCGCGCGTACCAGTTCGGACAGCCGCTCGCTGACGGCGGACATGGCAGGCTTCGCGTTCGCGGCGGAAGACCGCACCCGGGTGAAGCATTTCGTGCTGATGGACGCGTCGATCCCCGGGGTCGGGCCCTGGGAGGAAATGCTGAAAAGCCCGCTGCTCCGGCACTTCCAGTTCGGCGGGCCGGACAATGCCGAATTGCGTTAAACTCTATGCAAAATGGTCAATGCACGCAGCGAGCCTGCCAGCAATACAACTTTGAACCACAGTTTGCCAAATGAGAAGGGGCATTCTAGTTATGTGAAAAATGCGCTAGCGCGAAGAGGATCCTGTCTTGCAAAAACGCCTGCTCGGACTGGCCATGGCCTTGGCGGCGTTGCCAGTGTCGGTTGCCATGGCCGCCGAACCGCTCCCCGTCCTGCGCGATCGCCAGCTGCTGGTGGACGGCAAGCCCTATCTGGCGCTGGGCGGCGAGCTCCACAATTCCAGTGCTTCCAGCCCGGAATACATGACCTCGGTGTGGGACAAGCTTCAGGCCATGCACGTGCGCACGGTGGTCTCGACGGTGTCCTGGGAGGACTCTGAGCCGGAGGAAGGCCGGTTCGATTTCAGCCTTGTCGACGCGCAGATCGCCGAGGCGCGGGGGCGCGACATGCGGATCGTGCTCATCTGGTTCGGGGCCTTCAAGAATGCTTCGTCGACTTATGCGCCAACATGGGTCCGCGCAGACACTTCCCGCTTCCCCCGTGCGGTCGCCAAGGGCGCACTGAAGGAGGTGTTCACCTACCCCGGCGCCATGCCCAAGCCGGTGCTTTCCGTGTTCTCGCCCGAATTGCTCAAGGCTGATCGCACAGCTTTCGCGGCGCTGATGAAGCATCTGGCCACGGCCGATCCGGATCACCGCGTGATCATGGTGCAGGTGAACAACGAATCCGGACTGCTACGCGACAGCCGCGATCGCTCGGCTCTGGCAGAAGCGGCGTGGAGGGCACCGGTGCCGACGGAACTCTTGAGGTTCCTTGGCGCAAACCGTTCCGCCCTGAAACCAGAGCTCGATGCGTTGTGGGCCCGTCAGGGTCGCCGCTCCTCCGGCACGTGGGCCGAGGTATTCGGAACCGACTGGCAGGCCGACGAGGTGTTCATGGCCTGGCACTTTGCCCGCTACATGGAAGCTCTGGCTGCGGCGGGCAAAGCGGAACTCAAGCTGCCGATGTATACCAACGGCTGGCTGGGTCCGCAGGACGGCCAGCCCACGGCAGGGCAGTATCCCAGCGGGGGTCCCGCGCGGCGCGTGCTCGATGTCTGGCGCGCAGCGGCGCCTTCGCTCGATATGCTCTCACCCGACATCTACACGCCCAACGCCAAGCAGGTGCTGGCCGACTACGATCATGCGGGAAACCCCGTATTCGTGCCCGAGGCCGAATTTCGCACAGGCAACCTGTTCTGGGCGCTCGGGCAGCATCGCGCGATCGGTTACTCGGTTTTCGGGATCGAGGATGGGCGGGTCGATAGCCAACTCGCGCAGGCCTTGTCCCAGCTTTCTGGCCTGGACGCGGTGATTGCGCGCGCGCAGGCGGAAGGACGCATCGCGGGAGTTCTGCTCGACGATGGCAAGCCCGCCGTGATCACGTTGGGCGGCTACAGCATTACGGTTCAGGAGACGATGGGACTGCTGCGGCAAATGCTGCTCGACGTCGGACTGCAGGCACCGCCGCCACCCCCGCCGCTCCCCAGCGAGACGGAAGGGCCGCTGGCCCGGCCTGCGCCGGGGGATGGGCGGGCATTCGGCATCATCATTGCCGAGGGGAAAGACACATTCCTGATCATCGGCAAGGGCTTTACCGCCGACTTCTCCAAGGGTTCGGTGCTCGCCGAACTCGACCGGGTCGAAGAAGGGCGCATGACTGCCGAAGGATGGAAGCCCGGCCGAAACCTGAATGGTGACGAACGGCTGAGCATCGTGCCGACTGACCGCGTCGGCACGATCCGGATCAGGCTGATGCCTCCGGGCTGAGCGCAGCGACCTAGAAACCTGCTCCCAAGCGCAGGCCCAATTTGACATCGGGCGCGCCCCGGCTCAGCCCGACGTCACCTTGCAGCCCGAGCTGCAGCTTGCGAGCAATGCCAACGCCGAGCCCGAGGCCGATGCTCTGGCGATCAGCGAGCGCGCGCGCTGCGGATTGCTCATAGGAATAGGAAATCGCCGCCGATGCCCGCGACGAGAGCGCAATGCGCGTTCCGGCCGAGGCCGCGAGCTTGTTGCGCACGGCAAACCCCTCCGGCTTGCCGACGAGAGTGTATCCCACCGCCGCAAACGGCGTAATGCCGCCGCGCAAGGGACGGGCGATTTCGGCGTTCACCGCGTAATCGACCTTGCCGGTACCCAGGCCCTTGCTGCGCGAGGCTGTGGGCAGCTTCACCCCGGCGCCGAGCGAGGCGATGAAGCCTGCTGCTGGCACGTCGTAGGCGGCCTCGATTGCCGCATCGCCGATCCCTTCGCGCCGCGTCCTAACCGTCTGGCTGGTGCTGCTGCCCAGCAGCGGGCTTCCAAACAGACCGCCCTGACTGACGACCACGTCGATCGGCGCCGTTGTCCGCACATAGGGTACGGCCGCTGCCAGCCTCACCCGCCCCTTGCGCAGGCCCACACCGATCTTCGCCGAAGCGGTTTCGACTTTCGCACCGGTGCCGTAAGTGCCTTGCTCATAGTCCACACCGCCAAAGACCTCGGCAGTAGTTCGGCCTTTTGGGGTCTCATGCGGACCAAGTGCGGAAGGCTCCTGCGCCGAAGCTGGCTGGGGCAGCGCGAGAGCTGCGGTCAGAACGCCGGAAATCATGAACTTGCGCATGGTCGTCTCCACGATATGGCGGCTCACTGGGCCGTGCCTTCGTGGCGAAAACGAACGCCGCGCGCCGCTTAATCCATCGTGTCGGCGTTCATTGTGGCGTCTTGCGCCAACCGCGCGCCTTCGCGTCCTGTTCCTGCGCAGCGTCGAGTGCGCCGTCCTGCGCCATGTCCTGCGCCATGGCCATCAGCGCGGCATCGGTGCTGCCCGCTTGCCGATAATCGCCCGACTGGCCCGCCGTGGCGCCAAACACCTTCCGCAGCTGCCAGCCCCGTTCATCGCGGCACGCGATCCCGGCCTGCGCCTTGCCCGCGAAGGCGCGGCAATAAGTGCCGGTCCTGTCGCGGAAGCTGAGCAGGATACGCGTCGGTGCCGTACCGGATGTTTCGCCGGATAGTTGCTTGCCGAGTGCGTCGGCAAGTGGCCCTGAAGCATAATCCGGACCATTCGCCATCGGGGTTTCCCGATCGGCAAGCCGGGGCAGCAGGACGGCCAGAACCAGCGTGGCAGCCAGCGCAGGTCCGGCAATCCATGCCCAGCGCCGCAAGGATCCTTGCCGCCAGTCCGTAGCGGGAGCCGGCCGGCGGCTCGCCCGTTCCTTCCGCGCTGCGGCGAAATCGATCACCAGGCCTTGCGGCTCCTGCAACGCCGCCGTCAGTCGCTCCGGGATCGGGGCATCCATGATCGGGGCGAAATGGGCGGAAAGCTTGTCCCGCAGTGCGCGATGCTGCACCACCTGGCGGACAAGATCGGGATCAAGCGCGACCACTGCGGCAATGGCCCGCGCCTCCGCTTCCGGGAGCTGACCATCGGCAAAGGCCGCAAGCTGTTCCGGGGTGATTGTCATGGCGTAGTCCCAAGTAAAGTGAGTAATGCATCGCGGCCGCGTACCAGCCGCGAATTCAGCGTACCGACCGGGCAGCCGACGATCTCGGCGGCTTCCTTGTAAGAATAGCCCTCGACCATCACGAGCAGCACCGCCTCGCACTGCTCGGTAGGCAGGCGCGCGAGGGCGCGATCGATGTTGCCAAGCTCGACAACAGCTTCCTGATCGCCGCTGGCTCCTTCGGCTGCGCCGTGTTCCTCATCGACGAAGGTTTGCCACCGGCGTGAGCGGGAACGCGTTTCGTCAATCCAGATGTTGCGCATGATCCTGAACATCCAGCTGTCGAGCCGCGTCCCTTCCTGCCATTGATCCCGGCGGACGAGCGCACGTTCGATGGTCATCTGGCACAGATCGTCGCCGTCGGCCTGATCGCGCGCCAGCCCGACCGCAAACCGCCGCAGGCGCGGCAGGTGCGTCAGTATCTGCGATTCGAAGCGTTCGGCCAGCTTTCTGCCCTTTCATGGATGAAACGCCCGGCCCCGCTCGTTTAATCCGCAGTTCAGCAAAAAGAATCAAGGCTTCAACGTCATGCACTTGCGCCTGCTCCTATCACTCACGCTGGTCGTGGCTGCCGCTCCGGCTGCTGCCCAGCTCGGCCTGCCCGGCATCGACCAGACGCTGGGCCGGGTGAGAGGCAGCATAGACGGTCTTGTCGATCAGACGGTGAGCACCGGCCTCGAGACGGTGGAACGGCTCGCCTCGGTCCGGACCCTGCGGCTGGACCGGCTGGTGCGCGATCACCGCGAAGCGATCGAGTTCGACGGGGATGGCCAGCCCGCGCGGCGCGGCGAGCTTCTGCTCGAGGGTGCGGACAATGCATCGCTCGCGCGTGCGCTGCAGTACGGTTTCACCCTCATCGCCCGAGAGGACGTGCCCGAGCTTGGCATCTCGGTCGTTCGCCTTGCGGTGCCAGCCAGCCAGTCGCTCGCCCGAGCGCAGCGGGAGCTGCACGGGCTGCTGCCTGGCGCGACCATCGCTGCGGATCAGCTCTACCTCGCATCTGGCGAGGCAGCAGCCGGTTCGCCCGGCAAGGCGGCGCCGACGCTCGAAGCCGTGTCCACGCGGATCGGGGTGATCGACGGAGCGCCTGCGGCCTCCGCGCCCGTCGCAGCCTTGCGCGGCTTTGCGCGCGGTGCGCCGCTTGCCAGCGATCATGGCAGCGCGGTCGTCTCGCTGCTGCGGCATGCGGGCGCGTCCCAGATCGTGGCGGCTGATGTCTATGGCACCGATCCCGCCGGCGGGAATGCCATGGCCATCGCGCAGGCGCTGGGCTGGATGGTCGCGCAGCAGGCGCGGGTCGTCTCGATCAGTCTGGTCGGCCCGCGCAATCCGGTGCTGGAGCGCGCGATCAAGGCGGTCCAGGCGCGCGGCGCGGTCGTGGTGGCGGCGGTAGGCAACGATGGCCCTGCCGCGCCGCCGTCGTTTCCCGCCTCCTATCCCGGCGTGCTCGCCGTGACAGCGGTCGATGGCCGCAACCGCGCCCTGATCGAAGCCGGCCGCGCGCTCCATCTCGATTATGCCGCTCCGGGTGCCGATATGCTGGCGGCCAACGCTGCCGGGGTGTGGAAGCCGGTGCGCGGCACATCCTTTGCCGCGCCTCTGGTCGCGGTGCGCGCCGCGCATGCCTTGTCAGGCGCAGGCGCGCGCTGGCAGGCCGAGCTTGACGGCGAAGCGCACGATCTTGGCCGCCGCGGGCCTGATCCCGTCTTCGGGCGCGGCCTCATCTGCGGCCTTTGCCGCCTCACGCGATGAAATTTTCGCCTGTGATGGATTAAGCCGCAACGCCCATCCGTTTCCCTTGCATGCGGCACGAAGGGATCGTGCCCGCACCGGAACGAAAGGGAATTGCCATGAAGATCCTTCTCGCATCGACCTCCGCGCTGCTCCTCACCATCGTGCCCGCGCACGCCCAGCTCATCGGCGGCGGCGGCGGGGCGCTCGGCGGCACACTGGGCGGCACCTTGGGCGGAACGCTGGGCGGTACCTTGAACGGCCCGGGCAGCCTTGGCTCGACGATGGACACCGTCCGCTCGCCGGTCGACACTGTCGGGACCGCCACGCGCGCGAACTCGAAGTCCAGCGCCCGCACCGCCGGCAGCCAGAACGTCAACGCGAAGAGCGGCACGGTTCATGCCGATCGCAGCGCCAATGCTGGGCTGACCGGGATGACGGCGCAGGCTGTCTCCACGCCTGCACAGGCGATGGCGGGTAGCGCCTCGGGTGGCGCTTCGGGCAACGCCGCAGGTAGCGCCGATGCGCAGCTCATCGGCACAGATGCGCTGACCCAGACCGCCACGGGCACACTCACCACGGCCCGCACCGCTGCATCCGATGCCGCAATGACCGCGCGCAGCAGCGCGGGGATGATTGGCTCTGCAGCGCGGCAGACTGGCGGCTCGGCCAGCGGCGTTGCGATGGGAACGGCGAACGGCAGCGCCAACGGCCTGCTGTCTGGCGCATCGGGCAATCTGGCCGCTGCGGGCAGTCTGGCGGCAGCTGGCGACGGAGCCTTCTCCGTCAGCCGTGGCATGAGCGTCCTCGGCCCTGACGGGAACCGCCTCGGCAAGGTCCGCAGTGTGATCGCGGATACGCATGGTGAAGTGCAGGCGGTCCTCGTCAAGGTCGATGGCGCAACCGCCACGCTGCCGGCTGCGAATTTCTCAGGCAAGGGCAATGCGCTTGTTTCGGCGATGGGCGAGAGCCAGATCAAGCAGCAACAGGTCGCTGCGAAGAGCGCGGCGCCCAAGCAGGCAACGCCAGCGCGGTCCACGGCCCGGAAGTGACCTCGTGCAGTGACCTCGCTGCTGCGGGATGACCGCGGCAGCGAGGTCGGGCACTATCGCCCGCAAAGAGGCGGGTGGGACGAGCCAGGTCGTGCCGGGCGCAAAGCCCACCCCCGCCCTTACCCTGACAGGGCATCACCTGTCGGCGTTTCCATGAAATTTGGCCGCCGGCGTAGATGACGACATACTGCTTGCCGCCCACAATTGCAGGTTTGCTCTGGGTGGCAGTTCATGTGCCGATCCGGGTATGCGTCGCAGAAGTCGCAAGCGCGAATTGCGATTGGTTCGACCCTCTTGGCAAAAATCCAGTCCGCGCCAGAAACGAGCGCCGCCGACCATCGTCGTTTTCAAGCCTGCTGTCGGCGCCATCCTTCTTGGCGCACCAGTCACTGTCGGGTTGGCCGCGGGAAAGCCATGACGCGATGTGCAGAGATTGCCGTGCGACCAGCATCGGTTTGGGCGGGAACAGCCGCCCGGCGAAACGATTGAATGGTGACAGACCCTCACGCGGAGGAAATGTCGATGGCTGCAATTGCAATCGAACCGGCCGAAGTACGGCACATACGCCGCCATGCACACTTGGTGCGGCGCAATGAGACGACCGACCGCCTGTTCCGGGTCGTCGACGGCTGGGCGTGCCAGTATCGGCTCCTGCCCGATGGCCGCCGCCAGATCATTTCATTGTTCCTGCCTGGCGACTACTGTGAAGCGCAGTGGCTCCTTACCGGCCGGGCCAATTGGCCGATCGTGGCTCTGACCGATGTTTCGTTCGTCGAGCTCCCGCTGGCCCGGATTCGGGCCGACCTCGCGCACGGGGCACTGGGCATCATGGAAGTGCTGAACGCGATCGCACGTACGCTGAAAAACCATGAGACATGGATCGTGAACCTCGGGCGGATGAGCGCGACCGAGCGCATCTGCGCGCTGCTTGTCGATCTTTTCGAACGCATGGAACTGACGGGCAAGGTGGTGGCCAACCGCTGCCCAATGCCGCTGACGCAGCACGATATTGCCGATGTCGTGGGGATTTCGGCGGTCCATGCCAACCGCGTGCTGCAGATCCTTCGCGGTGCAGGGGTGATCGCCCTCCAGACGGGCCGGCTGGAATTGCTCGACCCGGCAGAACTGCGGCGCATGTGCGGCCCCGCGTGCCAGTAAGCCGTGCCAATCTGCCAAAAAAGACCGGCCACGACACCGAGGGGCGTCGTGGCCGGTATGATCCCGCGCGGGAGATCACGCTTCGAGGGTTGAAGCGAGGTTCCCGGCGCGGACTGCCTAGTGGGCGGGGGACGAGCCAGGCAGTTTGTCCAGCATATCGAGATGCGACTGGACTACGGGGGCGATCGTTGCCGCGACCGCCTTAAGGTTCGGCGTATCGCCATCAGAAGCGTAGTGCTGGTGCAGGTCCAGCGCATCCCTGTGCGCGGTGTGCTGCATGTCGAGGTAGAGTTTGTCAGCGTCGGCCCCATTTGCGGCGGCGAGTTGGCCAAGCTTCTCCTGCTGATCATCGGTCAGAGCCGGCAAGCCCGGCGCGAGTTTGATCTTGTCTGCTGCGCTGCGCAATTCGTTGGTGGACTTCTCATGCGCGGCGATCATCGTTTTGGCGAACGAGCGTATGTCCGCGTTCCCCGTGGTCTTCAGGATCGCCTGCGAGGACTGGATTTCGAAGCTGTCCCCGGCTGCCGCCTTGTCGAGATAGCCGCGTGCATCAGTCGTCTGGGTAACTGCCGCGGGCAACTTGATGTCCGGCGCTTCAAGCGTCACCTTGTCACCCGACGGACTCTCGTCATCCACCTTCTTGTCGCACCCGGCTAATGCCAAAGCGAGGGCCGGAGCCACGATCCAGAACGCACGATCCATAAGCCATCTCCTCTGAAAAATGGCATGGTAATGCCATCGCAGACCCATCCAGAGAGGAGGGCCCAGTGCCGCAGATAACGTTCGCCGAGCCGGAGAGGTCCATCAGGAGATACTGATTTGGGTTAGAAAGTCGGAAGGGGGGTAGAGCCGGAACAACGCCAGTCGCTCCAAGTTGTCGCAATGTCCTCAGGCACCCTGAGGCCATTTCAACAGCAGGAGCCATGACATGTCCGACACGTCCGATACTTATGAGACGCATGATCTCATCTCTTCCGACAGGGTTGAAGGCACAGCAGTCTACAATCCGCAAGGCGAGCGCCTTGGCACCATCCAGCGCTTCATGGTCGACAAGCGCTCGGGCAAGGCACACTATGCCGTGCTTCAGTTCGGTGGGTTCTTTGGCATCGGCAGCGATTACTACCCCATCCCGTGGGAAATGCTGGCCTATGATCCGAACAAGAGCGGCTATGTTGTCGAGCTCAATCAGGAGCAGCTCGGTGATGCGCCGCACTATGGCGATTCCGCAGCACCGGAATTCGACCGTCAGTATGGCAAGGAGATCTACTCCCACTACGGCCTGACCTACTACTGACTGCGTGCGGCGTGGGACGTAAGCGCGCCTCTCGGCACTCTCACCGGAGCGTCCTTTGCCCACGCCGGACGGTCAGCCGAACGACATCGCGCCGAGCCCACGGGGGGACCGTAGTCGGTGCGTAATTTGAGTCATGGTTCAGCTTTGCGGGGTTACCATGTCCTGTGGGCGGACAAGTCGATCGAAGACTTCTGCATCGACAATCCCGCTTTCAAGCGCTGCTTCGCGCAGGGTCAGGCCGCGAGCATGGGCATCGTGCGCAATTCGCGCGGCCTTGTCGTAGCCGATATGCGGCGCGAGCGCTGTAACGAGCATGAGCGAGCGTTCGACGAGATCGGCGATGCGGCCCTCGTCAGCGCGAAGGCCCTGGAGGGCGTGGCGAGTGAAACCCGCTATCGCATGGCTGAGCAGGGTGACAGAGCGCAGAACATTCACGCCGATCAGGGGCATGGCGGGGTTCAGCTCGAACTGACCCTGCAAGGCACCAAGCGTGACCGCATGTCCGCCCGCGATCACCTGCATCGAAACCATGATCAGCATTTCGCACTGACTGGGATTGACCTTGCCCGGCATGATAGAACTGCCCGGTTCGTTGGCGGGCAGGACCAATTCGCCAAGCCCGGCCCGGGGGCCCGAGGCCATCAAGCGAATATCGCCGGCGAGCTTGGTCAATGAAGTTGCCAGTTGGGCCAGCGCGCCCTGCAGTCCGACGAGCGCATCGCGGCTGGCAACGGCTTCGAAAGAATTGGCCGCCGGGCGGAAAGGAAGCTGCGTGATCGCGGCGATCTGCGCGACCACAGCGGAAGCAAAGCCCGGCGGGGCATTGAGCCCTGTGCCAACAGCGGTGCCGCCTTGCGCTAGCTCCCAAAGGTCGTCCATTCCCTTCACCAGGGCCCGCCGCGCCCGGTCGATCTGTGCAACGTGCGCGGAAAATTCCTGCCCGAGCGTAAGCGGCACCGCATCCTGGAGGTGCGTGCGGCCGATCTTGACCACATCCTTCCAGGCGCGCTGATGTTCGATGAGGCTTGCCAGGAGGCTGTCAATCGCGGGCAGAAGATCGCGCGCCAACTTGGACTGAACCGCGATGTGGATCGCACTCGGAAAGCTGTCGTTCGAGGATTGTGCGCGGTTGACGTGGTCGTTGGGATGCACCGGCGCGCTCCCACCGCGCACACCAGTCAGGATCTCGTTTGCCCGGCCGGCAATGACCTCGTTGACGTTCATGTTGGTGTGCGTACCCGAGCCGGTTTGCCACACAGTGAGGGGAAAATGGTCGTCGAGATCGCCGCACATCACTTCCTGCGCCGCTGTTTCGATTCCATCGGCAAGATCGGCTGGTAGGCCATGCGCGCGATTGATACGTGCAGCCGCTACTTTGATCGTGGCCAGTGCATGCACGATCGCAAGCGGCATTCTTTCCGGTTCCGGAAAATCGAAATGAACCAGACTGCGCTGTGTCTGGGCACCCCAATATGCTGCAACAGGGACCTCGATCGGACCGAAGCTGTCGTGTTCGGATCGGGTCCGACCATCGGATTGCAGCACCATGTCGCAACCTACTCGGAAATGTCGCTGGCGATCTGCGCCAGCAAGTCGAGAAACTCCTGCGGCACAGGCTCTTCAACCACGGCGTCGTAATAGGCGCGGATGTCCTTGTTCCAGTCGGCCTCGGGAAGCTCGCCATCCTGTAGATCGACCGGCGCCGCCCGCTTTCGTTCAAAGCCGGGAGCAGGTTTCGCTTTCGAGAACGGGTCCTTGTTCATGTATCGTTTCCCATGCCCGATACCGCACATGCTGGCCTGCACAAACAGAGCCCGCTTATGGCCATTGAAATCTCCGAAAAGCATACTCCGTTCCCGGATTCCATTGTCGTCTTGTACCATTCCCGGCAGTGCAACGCACTTACCGGGAATACCTCACTGTCGGCCGTGTGAGCCGAAGAAGAGCGCCTGGCTGATCGCCGTGCGCACCGTTTCATCGCGAAACGGCTTGCCAATCAGGAATGCCGGCTCCGGCCGTTCGCCCGTGAGCAGCAATTCCGGAAAGGCCGTAATGAAGATCACCGGTACGTCGCTCTGCGCCGCGATAGCATCGACCGCCTCGACACCTGAGCTACCGTCTGCGAGCTGCACATCGCTGAGCACGAGGTTCGGCTTTTCCAGATCGAAAAGGACGCGCGCATCCTGGGCAGTGGTCGCATTGGCGACAACTTGGTGACCGATTTCGGCAACGATGCTCTCGAGGTGGCATGCGATCAGTGCCTCATCCTCGATGACGAGCACGCGCACCGGCTCGTCGAACCCGAGATTGGTCTTCGCCTGCTGGACGAGTTCCTCCGCATATCTTTCTGAAACACTCAGGATCGCAGCGGTTTGGAGGACCGAAAAGCCTTCGAGTTGATGGAGTAGAAGGGCCTGGCGCTGCAGGCTCGGAACCCGCGCAATTTGCGAGCCGTGCTCGGAGACCGATCCAGGTGGCGCCGGGACCTCGGTCGACATCCACAGCTTGGTGAAGGCGCGGAACAGGGCGATTGGTCCGTTACATATCTCGGCGCGGATGGCCCCGTCATGGAGTGACGACTCGAGCAGCGCCCGGACTAACGCGTCTCCCGCAGTTTGCCTGCCCGTGAGGGACCGAGCGTAGCGTCTGAGGTAGGGCAGGGCTCGTCCCAGTTCCGCGCCGGCCTGATCGCCGGCCGATATGCTGCGGCCGGAAAGGTGTGAAGGATCCGAAGACATGCCCATAACTGGTCCCATATAGCGCGGCCCGTTCACTCTGCGGCGCGCAAGTGTGGCGGGGTTTCGACATAAACGGTTGCCGTGCGGGTAGTTCCCGCCCGCGTGACAAAAAACTTGCGGCTGCGGCCTGTGGGGCAATTGCCACGCCTCGCCGCAAGGTTTGCACACTAACTAAAGTTTCAAGCTAAGCAATGATTCGGTAGTATTTTCGCGACTGTGGAATCGGATCCGCATTCCGTCGCTTTATTTGGAGAATAGTTGCCCAAAACCCTTTGTCAGGAAAATCCTATGACCAATCAGACCGAGCCCAAAGTCGGCGCGATGGAGAGCCATGCCTTGCCCGACGCGGATTTTCACCGAGAGCTTGTCGCCTCGATACCGCACCTGCGTGCTTTCGCGCGCAGCCTGTGCGGCCATCGGGATATCGCAGATGATCTCGCGCAGGAGACATTGCTCAAAGCCTGGGCTGCCCGAGATCGCTTCCGGGCAGGGACGAGTTTCCGGGCCTGGACATTCACGATCCTCAGGCACCACTATTTCGGCCAATTGCGGCGCGAGCGCTTTACGGGTGCGTATGACGAAGCCACTGCGGAGCGCATCCTCCATTGCAAGGGCGATCAGGAAGCGCGGCTGGAGGCAATCGATGTCCTGCGCGCGATGGAGTGCCTGACAGCGACGCAGCGCGAAGTCCTGATTTTGATGGCCATCGGCACGATGAGCTACGAGGAAATCGCGCTGGTGTGCGGCGTGGCGGTCGGCACGATCAAGAGCCGCATAGCCCGCGCTCGCGCGGCGCTCTCTGCCATTCTTGAAGGAGGCATCGTGCCGGAAGCGCGCAAGAATTTCGTGCTGGAGGGAGAAGTTTTCGATGCCTTTCTGGCGAGATTGCACGCCATCGCCCCCGCATACGCAACCCGCGCGGCCTGAACATGCGAAAGGTGCAGCGTAAGCAATCTGCGGCCGTCCTAGCTCGCCCCCTCCACCCGAGCGCTAACGGCTGCAGGTCCTTCGGCGGCGCTAGTCGGTAGCGCCGCCGAAGGTTAGCGCTGCGGCGAGCGCGCCAAAGGTGATGATCCCGCAGGTCGGTGGACTTCCACGCAGAGGCCGCGGCCGAGGCTGAACTGGCGCAACTGGGCACCGAAGAAGAGCACCATCGAGCGGATGATCTGCGAGCCGAGGCCGGTGCCCGAAGGGCTGACGCTCTTGCCAAGACCGACATCATTATCTTCCACGCGCAGGCGATATCTTCCCTCGGCTTCGTCCTTGAACACGATGCGCACTTCGCCGGGCTCCTCCCTTGCATAGGCGTACTTGCACGCATTGCTGACGAGTTCGTTGATCAGGATCCCGAGTGTGACCGCGGTCGCGGCCGGCAAGTGCGCCGGTTCGGCGTCGACCATGATGTTCCGCGCGCAGCAATGCAGGATGCGCCGGACACGCTGCCAGCTGTGGCGCAGGGCAAGAGGATTGGACCTTGGTCAGGTTTGCCCATCTTCATCCTGCATGCGCAGCGGGATCGAGACGATGAAGGTTGAGCCGATGCCCAGTTCCGATTCCAATGTGATCGAGCCCCCCAGTCGGACGATCGAGGAGCGCACATGCGCAAGGCCGATGCCCTCGCCAGGCTTGTCCTGCGGACCGGAACGGCGGAACAGATCGAATATCCGTTCGAAGTCCGCAGGGATGATGCCCCTGCCATTGTCGCTGACCCTGAATTCGGCGAACGCGTCGATGCGCCGGCCAGCGATGGACACCACCGGCGCGCGGCCGGGTTGCGCAAATTTAACCGCATTTTCAATAAGATTTGAGAAGATTTGTTCGACGACCATGCGGTCGCAAACGATATCCGGGAGATGACCTGCAATCTCGATCGTTGCCCCGGCCTGTTCGATCAGAGACTGTATGTATTCGGTAATCCCATTCACCAGCTTCCGCATGTCCAGAAGCTGCGGGACGAGCTCGCGGCTGTTCTGGCGCGACAGTTGAAGGATTGCCTGAATCAGCCCGTCGATCTTGCGGGTCGAGGCGCTGATGAAATGGATCGCTTCGGGTAGGTCCCGCTCCACCAGCGTATCGGTTTCGGGATAGATGGTTTCCGGACGGACGGCGCGCGCCTTGTTGAGGATATCCGCCAGCTTTTGCGCCACGGTCTCCAGTTCGGCGGTAAAGCCCATGATGTTGAGTAGCGGCCCGCGCAGATCGTGCGAGACAGTATAGGTAAAGCGCCGCAGCTCGTCATTGGCACTTGTAAGCTCGCGCGTCCGCTCCCCGACCGCGCGCTCGAGGCCAAGATTGGCCGTCTGCAGCGCCTGGCGCGAGACGATGATGTCCTGCGTGAAGTTCCACAGACTTTTATAGATGAGCGCGGCAAGCACGCAAAGTGTCGTCGCAGCCAAGCCGAGCAGCGCGTAGAAGCTGATCTGGAGATCATGGAGCCGCCTGCTGCGCCCGTTGAGCAGCAAGTCTTCCTCCTCCTGCATCTCGGCAAGCAGTTGGTGGGATGCTGTCAGCGCCTCGGAACGGCGACCGCGCGGGCCGTGTTGCAACTGCGCCACCAGTACGCGCAGCTTCGCGATGCGGGCCTGCTGGGATTGGTTATCGACGGTCATCCGCGCAAGATCGTTTATCGTCTGGTCAAACTGCGCCCGATCGTCTTCCTGCCCGGCCTGAAGCCACGCAACCGCAAGGCTGATTTGTCCAATTTGCCGTCTGGTCTGGTAAGTATGGGTCACCCAGCCCATCTGCTGTTCATTCACACTGGTGAGGCCAACGGCAAGTGCGATAAGTCCGGCGAGCGCGGCGAAACCCAAAATGATATTGCGCAGCTGCTGCATACGGAATCTGCGCTCAACGTCCGAGAAATAGGGCATAAACGTCTATTTCCCCCTGTCGCAGACGGTCGGCATTTCAGCGCAGGTCCAGCAAGGGACGAGGAAGCAGCAATCCGATATCGTCCCCAAAGCGGTCACTGGCCACAGACACAATTCGGTCGGCAGTAACGCGCGCGAACAACGCAAGTTCCGGGGCGGAAGGTCATTGTTCAAACTATTGCCGCCAAAACGCTCTCCTGAGTGCCCGAAGTGCCAGGCACAGATCGATTAGCTGCCGCAGGTTTCCTTCCGCCCGTGTAGCAGGGGGCGGATGCGTGGAACCGCTGATGCGATAGATCGCATTGCGCTGGACGAGCTGTCCCAACACCGCGCGCTGGCCCTTGCGGCGTCTGCACGGCTCCCCGGGGCCTTGGCCTCAATCGGGGAAATCCCATCGACATGGGCGTGCTGGCTAACCTGCGCCTACAACGCAAAGAAAATCGAGGCGAACCTCGCAGAATTGCGCGGCTTCGGGCGCAATGGTCATATGGGATTTCGTGGTCATTATAGCTCCATCGGGGCAAGTGCCCTCGAAACCGGACCGCAACGATGAAGTTCCCATACGCCAACATGGGTTGGGATAATCCTGGTCTGCGCTTGAATGCAGTCATGCGCGACACGCAGGCGGGAACCTTGACCTTGCCGGCGGCTTTACTGGCTATGCTTCTGGCGCGCACCGCGCGGGTTGTTCATGATCTGAAAGGCACGGCATGTCGCAGGATTCCCCCAGCTTCGAGACTACGCCCGGCCCGTCGGGCGAGACGCACCAGCATGTTCCGAACGGCGGCCCGCACGATGCCGGGCTTGCTCATCTCACAACCAATCAAGGCCTGCGCATCAGCGACAACCAGAACAGCCTGAAGGCAGGTCGAAGCGGGCCAGTGCTATTGGAGGATTTTGTCCTCCGCGAGAAGATCTTCCACTTCGACCATGAACGCATTCCGGAACGCGTGGTCCATGCGCGCGGACACGGAGCGCACGGCGTGTTCGAATGCACGCGCGCGATTCCCGAACTGACCAAGGCCGGCCTTTTCGCCGAGACCGGCAAGAAGACGCCGGTCTTCGCACGCTTTTCGACCGTCGCGGGCGGCGCCGGCAGCATCGACACGCCCCGCGACGTGCGCGGTTTTGCCGTTAAATTCTACACGGATGAGGGCAACTGGGACATCGTCGGCAACAATATCCCGGTGTTTTTCATTCAGGACGCGATCAAGTTCCCCGACCTCGTCCACGCGGTGAAAATGGAGGCAGACAAAGGCTATCCCCAGGCCGCCAGCGCGCACGATACGTTCTGGGATTTCATCAGCCTCATGCCAGAAGCGATGCACATGGTGCTCTGGCAGATGAGCGACCGCACGCTGCCGCGCTCGCCACGCTTCATGGAAGGCTTCGGTATTCACACCTTCCGGCTGGTAAACGGGGCGGGCGAGGGGCATCTGGTGAAGTTTCACTGGAAGCCAGTGCTCGGCATGCAATCGACGACGTGGGACGAGGCAACCAAGATCGCGGGTGCAGACCCCGATTACCATCGCCGCGACCTGTTTGAGACGATCGAGCGCGGCGCGTTTCCGCAGTGGGAACTGAGCATCCAGGTGTTCGATGATGGCTGGGCCATGGAACAGCCCTACGACGTTCTGGATGCGACCAAGCTTATCCCGGAAGAGGTGGTGCCAGTCACGATCATCGGACGGATGACGCTGGACCGCAATCCCGACAACTTTTTTGCAGAGACCGAGCAATCGGCGTTCTGCCCCGCCAACGTGGTGCCGGGAATCGACTTTACTGCCGATCCGCTGCTGCAGGGACGGTTGTTCTCCTATCTCGATACGCAGAAATCACGGCTCGGCACGACCAACTTCCACCAGTTGCCAATCAATGCCCCGCGCTGCCCGTTTCAGAATTTTCAGCGCGACGGCATGATGCAGATGGGCGTCCCCCACGGCCGCGCCAATTACGAGCCCAACAGCCTGTTCGAGCAGGGCGAACCAACCGGCCCGCGGGAATGCGCCGAGACCGGCTTCGTCACATTCCCGGACGCAGCCCAGCGCGATGATAGCTGCGCGCGTCTGCGCATGCGGCCCGAACTGTTTGACGACCACTACTCGCAGGCCCGGCTGTTCTACCGTTCACAAACTCCGGTCGAACAGTCTCACCTTGCCAGCGCCTTTGTGTTCGAGCTGTCGAAAGTGGATCTTGAGCATGTTCAGCAGCGCATGCTGACCCGGCTCGCAGCAGTCGACATGGACCTGGCGCACCGCGTTGCGAAAGGCCTTTCACTGCCGCTGCCGGCTCCTGCGAAAAGCGCAGCGCCAGTATTCGACATGGACCCTTCGCCCGCGCTTTCGATCCTGTCCGCAGGCCAGCCGCGCATGAACGGGCGGACGATCGGGCTGCTCTTTGCTGAAGGCTCCAGCCGTGACAGCATCGAGCGGATGCGCGATGCGATCGAAGCGCAGCAGGGCCGGGTGGTACTGGTTTCGCAGAAGGTCGGCTTACAGGAAGTCCGCGATGGCACCTTGAAAGCAGACGCCAAGTTGGAGGGAAGCCCATCGGCGCTGTTTGATGCAGTGGTCTCGATCATACCGCCGGAAGCGCTCAGCGCTTTGCGCAGCGATCACACCGCGCGCGAGTGGTTCGCCGATGCCTATGCCCATTGCAAGACGATCGGCGCCTGCCCGGCAACGCTGCGGCTGCTCGGAGAATGGGGGATCGCCGCGGACGATGGCGTAACCAACCTCCAGGACTTCCCCCATGTCGCACCGGCCCGGCACTGGTCGCGTGAGCCGCGTGTGCGCCTGCTTGCCTGAGGTGAGGCGGACGTGTCCTCCGTCATTGCGGAGGGGACCCTAAGCCTCCAACGCGCGGTTGATAGGTCCTGACCCTAGGAGCGAGAGGAAAGCTGCCCTTCGAAGAAGCGCAGGCTGTCAGCGAGGTGCCGGTTCCAGTAGGGCCAATCATGGCCGCCCGGAAACTCCTCGTAGAGGTGGGCGATGTTGGCCGCCGTCAGCGCCTCATGCAAACGGCGGTTTTCGGGCAGTAGCGCGTCATCCACTCCGCAATCGAACCGCAGCGGGGGCAAGGCGGCACGCGCACGCAGCAGGCAAGTCACGACTGAGCGGTCCTCGGCCTGCTCTCCCCATCCGATGCGCTGCTCTTCGATCATGGGGTCCATCTGTTCCAGATCTGTGATCGCGGAATGTGCGGAAACGGCTGCCAGACGCTCGGGATAGCGCCCGGCCAGACGCAGTGCGCCGAAACCGCCCATGCTGAGGCCGGCCATGAACAGGGGCGCAGGCGCATCGCCGGTACCCCGCACCTCGCGCACGACTGCGGGAACCTCGTCGATGATCCATCGCTCGAAGTCGGCCGCGCCATGGGGCACATAGCCCGATCCATCGCCCCACAATCCGTCAGAAGGCATGGCCAGCACCATCGGCCGCACCTCTCCTGCAGCAATCAGCGCATCGAGAACCGGAGCTGCGCCGCCGCGAAAGGCCCATGCCCAATGCGAGCCATAGACGCCGTGCAGCAGGACCACGATCGGCGAGTCCGCCGCCGTGCCCGGGGGCGCGTAGATCGTAACATCGCCCCGCTGGCCCAAGGCCGCGCTCTTGACCGTTGCGAACGTGAAACCGGGAGGCGTCAGCGCCGGGTCTGAAAATTCAAGCGTGCGAAACATGGTCATCACCTGTCAGCCAGATCAAGCCCTTGCCGCTCACGCCCGAGAGCATGTCCGAAATGGCCTGACCGGCGCTCTCGAGGCCGTAGTGGTGGGTTATCTGTTCCGCGACATGGAGCTTGTTTTCAGCCATCATCGTGAACAGGCGCGGGAAATCCCGGGTGGGACAGCAGCCGCCATAGAGCGCTGTCGAATAGCTCTTGTCCCACATGAAATCGGGCATGTGCGCGGTGACGGCGCCGTGGCTGCCGCTGACCTGAATGGCGCGCCCGCCATTGCGGACGAGGTGCAGGGGCAGGAAACTGAGGCGGGCTGAACCGGTCGCCTCGAAGGCGACATCCACGCCGTAATCGTCCGTCAGCGCACGTACCTTGCCGATCTGATCGGCAAACGCGGGGTCATCGCTCTGGACGAGGATGCCGTCGGTCGCGCCGAAGTGCCTGGCCCGTTCGAGTGGCTCGCTCCTCAGGTCCATCGCGATGATCCGGCTGGCCCCGGCGATGCGGGCGCCCTGAATGACATTGAGGCCAACGCCGCCGCAGCCCACGACCGCAACGGTCTCCCCCGGGCGGACCTGCGCCACATTGAGTGCGGAGCCGACCCCGGTCATCACTGCGCAGCCCAGCAGGGCCGCTTCGCCCAATCCCATGGCCGCAGGCAGCGGACTGACCGCTTCCTTCCTGACAATCGTGAAATCGGAAAACACGCCGAGATGGAAGGATCGATCGATGGGCTGATCGCCCCACAGGGTGCTGCCGGCATGGGCCGCGCTCGTGCCGAACCGTTCCGGCCAGCGACCGTGTGTGCGGTCGCAGATGTGCTCGTTGCCGCGCGCGCACTGCGGGCACGCGCCGCAGGGAATGGCCCAGTTCAGGCAAACCGGCTGGCCGATGGCAAGGCCCGTCACGCCCGGCCCGACGGCATCGATGATCCCTGCGCCCTCATGCCCGAGAACCATGGTCCGGCCCCATGACAGGCTGGCGTGGTCCGTATGGCAGACCCCTGCCGCGACCACGCGAATTCGCACTTCATTGGGCCCCGGCGGCGCTACGCTGACCTGCTGGAGCAGCAAGTCGCCCGCACCGGTGGTAATGGCGGCCCGGGATTCGACGAACTGGCTTGCGCGGGGCATTGTCTCTCCAATCGGCCACCATGATGCGGCGGCACCCTTTGCCTTGCCGGCACTGCGATGAAAACAGAGCGACATACGAATTCAGACTTGGCGAATGGAGGCCGGAACCCGCCGCCCGCAGATCGCATGGACCTTGCCCGGCAGCGCTGTTAGCGTTGCGGGATGGCAAGAGGGTCAATCTGTGAACCGGTCGAGGTCCACCCTCGTGCACTGGTGCGCGCCGAGCGCGTGGTGGCGGCCTTGGCAGACCCTGCGCCCGAACGATTCGCGCACTTTCACGATGCCGCCGAACTGGTCTGGTTTCAGGAGATTTCGGGCGAGCTCGTCAGTGAGGACGGCGTCTTCACGCTACGTGCCGGAACGCTCGTGTTCGTGCCCTCCATGCGCCATCACGATTTTGCCATAACGGAGGGCGCGCACAGCTGGGTTCTGGCACATCTCGATCCATCGCTGACAGCGGCCCTTGCTGCGCGCGAGGCGAAGATCTCGCTCGGTCGCTGCACGGCGATCACGTTTGATGGCGCCATGCGCGGCCGCATGAACACGCTGTTCGATTGGCTGCTGGAACTTGCGGCCAAGCCCGCCCCTGCGCGAGCGACAACCGCGGGCATCATCGAACTGATACTCGGGATGATTGGGCTTGCCGGTGATGGCCACCCGGAGAAAGCGCCTGGCGAGAGCGGCGGGCTCGATCGGCTCAGGCCAGCGCTCGACCTCGTGGCGCGGAGCCCTGCAAGCCCGATAACGTTGAGCAGCGCGGCTAGCGCCTGCCATCTCTCGGAAGCCTATTTCTCGCGCCGCTTCAAGCTGGTCTTTGGCAACACCTTTTCGGATTACCTGCGCTCCTATCGGTTGCGACTGGCGGCGCAGCGGCTGCTTTCGGGTGGGGAGCGGATCAACGAAATCGCCTACAAGACCGGCTTTGCCAGCCCCGCGCACCTTGCCGACCAGTTCCGCCGGCGCTTCGGCATGAGCCCGCGCGAGTACCGGGCCAAGGCCCGCAAAGGTCAAGAACACGAAAGCAATTGACCGGTTTTGTCCGCTGGTTTTCCCGGCTCAGCCGGTGCGATAATCTTTCCATGTCAGACCAAGATTGCATTGATCCGTTTCGCGCCGAGCGTCAGGCCCATGGCATCCTGATTGCCGATTTCGTCGGCGAAACCATCCCGATGATCCTGCGCCATGCCGATGTCCGCCAGGCAGCGAAGGATTGGACGATCTTCTCGTCGGATGCGCCGATGCGGGTGCCGATCCCGTCGGAAGAGGGCGTGCGCTCGGTTCGCCAGCTGCCGATCGAGGCCGATCCGCCGCTCCACTCCCAGTTTCGCGATCTGCTCAAGCCGATTTTCCTGCGCCCGTTGGCGGCGGACTATCAGGCCCGCATCGACGCGCTGATCGCGCGGCTGATCGAAGCGGCCACGGCCCAGCCGGAGATCGAGATCGTGCGCGGGTTTGCCCTGCCGCTGCAATCGCGCGCGCTCACCTATCTGCTGGGAATGCCGGAAAAGGCGGCCGAGGAATGGATCAGCTGGGGCACCCATGTCTTTCACGACGGCGAGGACAGCACGGGGAAGGGGGAAACGCTTGACCGCTATATCCGCGGAGCGCTCGATGCCGCCGATGTCGTCCACGGCACCGACTTCTTTGCGATCCTGCGACGTGCAACGGTCGATGGCCGCGCGCTGACGATCGACGAGATGGTCGGGATCGCGAATCTGACCTTTGCTGGCGGCCGTGACACGGTGATCCATTCGGTCAGCCGCATCATTGCCTACTTTGCCGCACACCGCGAGGAGCTTGCCGCCCTCGCCGGTGATCACAAGCGGATCGCCTTTGCGACCGAAGAGTTTGTCCGCTTCATATCACCGCTCACCCACATCGGTCGCGTCTGTGCCCATAGCACGCAATTGGGCAGCCACGACGTGCAGGCGGATGAACGCATTTCGCTGTGCTGGGCTTCGGCCAATCACGATGAACGCGTGTTCGAAGACCCCGGGGTGGTCAGGCTCGATCGGTCGCCAAATCCGCACCTCGGCTTCGGCAGCGGGGTGCACAACTGCCTCGGCGCAACCCAGGCCCGCGCGATCCTGCGCAGCCTCATCCAGCAGCTGGCCACACAGACCAGCGCGATCACCGTGCTGGGCGAGGAGCGCCAATACGAAGAGCAAACCGATTATCGCCGTTGGGTCGGCTTTGAATCGCTGCTCGTGCAAATGGAGCGCTGAGCCAGGTGCCGATCAACGCGCTGCGCCCGGTCGGCGCGCGGCGGGCTGGGCATCCGGAATGGGCTGGGTGCCAACTGACAGCGATCTGGACGCTCAGGCCTCCCGCCGCCTCGGCCTCGCGGGCTATATGCTTCGGTGCCGGAACATCGGACGCGAACGATCTCGCCTGATTTATTCGGCAGCGTCCCGCGCTTCGGTATCCAGCATCTCGACACGCGGATCATTGGGTGAAACCCAGTCGTTCCCGATCGCCTGCTCGACCCGCAGGTGCGCTGGCACGGCATCCAGACCGATCATGCGGTCGCAATGCTGGTGGAACCAGTAGATGCGCGATTCCTGATAGCTCAGCGGCACGCTCTTGAAGCCGCGGCTTTCCATCGAGCGCTGGATAGCCTCACCGAACTGGGTGTCCTCGAGGATAAGCTTGGCCATTGCCCGCCCGTTCGAAGCGGTTTCATCTGGCACGGTCCACAGATCGGGTGCCTCGCCGTCACCCCAGTCCGGCGCCATCGTGATCAGTTCCAGCCGCGTGGTCGTGAGCGAAGTGGGCCAGAAGATCAGCGGCGGCACGAAGTAGTTCGACTGCGGCGAGACAAAATTGGGGAAGATCGTGTAGCTCTGCGTGTGGGTGCGCCCCAGTTCGCCCACGGTGTCGATCGTGGTCCAGTTGGGCGCGTTGTCGATGGCCCGCACGTGATCGCCCTGCATCTCGCGCGGGGGCGGTGCGAGCATCCGTCCGTGGCCACCCGGATAGAGATGATTGACGTTGCGCTTGGCATCCACCAACGGGGCGACCGTATCGGGATGGATGAAGGGCACATGGTAGACTTCCATGTTGGCCTCCATCGCGACCTTCCAGTTGCACGCGAGGTCGAACGAATGGCGTGCGGCCAGACGCAGCTTGTCGAAGCCGAACTCCTCCCATTCCTCGGCGATGGGGCCGAGCCATGCGCGCAAGGTCGGCGCTTCATCGTCGAAGTTGACGAAGATCAGCCGACCGAACATCTCGCAGCGCACCGGGATGAGGCCGCGCGTTGAAAGTTCGAGATCGACGAAGTCCTGCCGCTCGGGCACCCCGATCAGCGAGCCGTCCGTCTTGTAGGTCCAGGCGTGATAGGGGCACACGAGCCGCCGGGCGCAGCCTCGATCCTGCGTCACCACCGGCGCGCCCCGATGGCGGCAGGTGTTGTAGAACGCCCGCACCACGCCGTCGGTCCCGTGAACGATGATGATCGGGTCGCCCGCATTGTTCCAGCGCATGAAGCTGCCGGGCTCGGGCACTTCGTCGAGATGCGCCGCGAACAGCCACGACTTGCCGACGACGTGCTCCTGTTCGAGCGCGTAGTATTCGGCGCTGGTGTAGCGCGCCGCAGGCACATCGGGCAGCGACGGAAAGCCTGCGGGCGGCCCTTTGCGCTGCCCTTCCCATTCCATCAAGGCCTTCAGTGTCGCGATCGTGCTGGCATCCATGTGCACCTCTCCATCCGAATCATCTCGGCTATTATGCAACGAATGTTGCATAATAGTGCCTGGATTGCTAGAGCCCGAGAACCGGATGGTCTTGGGAGAGGGCGGCGCGATGCAGATGACCGATATCGAAAGGGGGTCGGCGCCAGCCGCGAAGGCGGTTGGTTCGGGTGCTCGCAAGACCCTCGAACAGCACGCCGCCGTTCTGCTCAGCCACACTGCAGAGGGAACATTTCCGCTGGCAGGCGAGGTCATGGTTCTGGGCGCCGACCACTACACCTCCCCGGAGCGGTTTGCCGCCGAGAAGCGGCGCATCTTCCAGCGTGTCCCGCTGGTGCTCGCCGCTTCGTGCGAATTGCCCGGTGCCGGGGCCTACAAGACGCTTGAGGTTGCGGGCATCCCGGTGCTGCTGGTCCGCGACCGACAGGGCAAAGCCCACGCCCTGCTGAACGCCTGCACCCATCGCGGCGCTGCTGTGGCGAGCGGGTGCGGCTCGGCGGTGCGCTTCACTTGTCCTTATCACGGCTGGACTTTCGCTCAGGACGGCGCGCTGCTCGGTGTGGCCAGTCCGGCCGATTTCGGCACGGTCGACAAGGCGCTGCTGGCGATGAAGCGCTTTGCGGTCGCAGAGCGCGCGGGGCTGATCTGGGCGATCCTCGATTCCAAGAGCACGCAGGATCCGGCAGCCATGCTGGGCGGGATCGATGACCTGATCGCGGGCTTCAACCTTGCCGATTGGACCCTGATCGAAAGCCGCACGCTCCACGGGCCAAACTGGAAGCTTGCCTTCGACGCGCACCTTGAGTTCTACCATGTCCCTGTCTTGCATCGCGACACCTTCGGGCCGGAGCGGAGCAACCGGGCGTTCTACTTTGCACAGGGACCACATCAGCGGGTGATCGCGCCGCAAGGCCGCCCGGGTTCGGTGGTTCCGGATGATCTCTACGCCCTCGGCCGTCTGCCGGCCTTGGGCGAGCCGCTGGATCCGCTCTTGATGGGCGAGTGGATTCTGTTCCCGGGCACCTCGATCAACACCTTCTACATTAGGGGCATCCGCTGCGTGCTGGTTTCGATCGTCGTTCCGGGCGCCGAAGTCGGCACGTCCACCACTACCCAGACGTTCCTCGCCGAAACACCGCCTGATGCAGCGGGCCGTGCCGCAATGAGCGAGATCTGCGCCTTCCTTGCCCGCGTTGTTGGCGATGAGGACCTGCCGACCTCGGCGTTCCAGCAGAAAGTGATGGCGACCGGGATGGTCGGCGAGGTGCGTTTCGGGCGCAACGAGGGCGGCTTGCAGCACTTTCACCGCTGGCTTGATCGGGTCATCGTAGCGGACAACACCGAACTGGCGAACCTTCTGGCGGCCCCATGCCCGCAGTGATCGATCACGCCGCGCGCCGCACCGCGCTGGCCGAGATCGCCGCCGATCTGGTCGCGAGCGGCGGCGCCGAAGCGGCGACAGTGCGCGCCGTTGCGGCAGCAGCCGGGTTCAGCACCAAGGCGGTCACGCACTACTTCCCTGACAAGCGCGCGCTGATGCTGCTCACCTATCGCCATGCGGCGCTGAGCTCGCAGGTGCGCACCGATGCCTCGCAGCCCAAGGACGGGGGTGATATCATCGCCTTGCTCCACGCCCTGCTGCCGACCGATCCCAAGGTCGAGCGCGACTGGCGGGTTTGGTTCTCCTTCTGGGGCCTCGCCATCGCCGACCCGGAATTTGCTGCCGAGCAGCGCAAGCGTATGCGCGATTTCGTCGCCCAGATCGAAGCGATCCTCGCCGCAGATCGGCGCTGCGCGCACCTCACAGCGGCTAAGCGCCCGGATGTTGCCAGCGCGCTGCTTGCTGCGCTGATCGGGATCGTCACGCAGGTGATTTTCGATCCCGAAGCATGGCCGCCCCAACGGCAAGTCGTCGCGGTCAACGAAGTGCTGACACGATTTGAAGACGTCGCCGAAAAAGGGAACGGGTAGGATCGCCAAGAAGGCACGCCACCGGCAACGTCACGTCGTCGCCCATGGCTTTCGGAGATGTCGCGGGGCGTCACCGGACAGAGCAGCCATCTTCGCAAAGGAAGGCCACGGTTGACGATGATCGAGAGAGACGCACTCCATCCGCAGTCGCAAATTGGCCTGACAGGCTGGTTCAGACTTTTCGATGTGCCATCACCGAAGGGATCTGCTTGATAAACTTCTGCATTTTCCAGCGAAACACCTCACGCAAATTGGCATTACGACAGAGATTGACATAAATGACCAAAATAAATAATTGGTCAGGCCAGAAGGTAAATCCGATTCTGGGAGGGTGTCATGACGCACAAGTTTATCCTGCTGGCCGGCCTATCCGGCCTCGCGCTTTCGCAGCCCGTCCACGCGCAGGAGGCTGCAGAGCCTGCGGCGCCCTCGGCAGGCATCGAGGAGATCGTCGTCACTGCGCAAAAGCGCGAGCAGAACCTGCAGGCGGTACCTGCTGCCGTGACTGCGCTTTCAAGCCAGGCGATTGCCAATGCGCGTCTGTCGGACTTCTCCGACCTCACCCGCGCGGCGCCCGCGCTGACCATCACGCAGACCACCACTTCGCCCAACAACTCGATCATCCTGCGCGGCATCGGCACGTTCGCCTTCTCGATCGGGGTCGAGCCGAGCGTGGCGGTGATCATCGACGATATGCCGGTGGTGCAGCAGGCGCAGGCGTTCGACAACCTCGCCGATCTTCAGCGCATCGAAGTGCTGAAAGGTCCGCAGGGCACGCTGTTTGGCAAGAACGCCTCGGCGGGCGTCGTCAACATCGTCACCAAGGATCCGGCGCGCGATTTCGAAGGCAGTGCCAGCGTTACGGTCGCCACCGATGGCGATGTGCGCTCGGAAGCGGCGGTTTCCGTTCCGCTGTCCGATGGCGTGGGCCTGCGCGTTACTGGCTTCTACCATGATTTTCCGGGTAACGTCCGCAACCTCACCAGCGGCCGCAAGCTCAACGACCAGGAAAACTATGGCTTCCGCGCCAAGCTGCGCGCCGAACTCGGCAGCAACCTGACCTTCACGTTGACGGGCGCTTACGGCAAGGCGGTGCAGGACGGGGCGACCAACACCATCCGCAGCATTTCCGGCACCGGCACGCCCCGCGTGTTCGGCAGCCCGGCGCTGGCGCTGGCGCCCAGCCTGACCGGGATCACGCCGGGCGAGGGCAACTATAACGCGCGGGTCGATACCGCAGGCGCCACCCGCAACGAGACCGCCAGCATCGCGGGCAAGGTCAATCTCGATCTCGGGTTCGCGGATCTGATTTCGGTAACGGCCTATCAGGACTGGAAGTTCAACTTCGAGACCGACTTCGACGGCACCGATCTGAATGTCCTTGGTGGCCTTACCGGCGGCGCACTGAAGGGTGGCCTGGTGCAGAGCGGACCCTATCACTCGACCAACTTCACCCAGGAGCTGCGGCTCGTCTCGGGCGGTCGTTCGCCGCTCAAGTATGTCGTCGGCGCTTTCTATTCGAACGCCAAGACCCGCCGCGCATTCCAGCGTGGCCCGGTTGTCGCGACGGCGGACTGGTCTGCGCGCAACAGCAGCGAGAGCATCGGGATCTTCGCGCAGGTGGACTACACCCTGCCGACCGAGACCACGATCAGTGGCGGCGTGCGCTACAATCATGAGAAGATCGGGGTTGCCTTCGACAACAACCTGCCTTCAGCCACCGCCAACACCTGCCTCTCCGGCAATCCGCTGTGCCGGGGAACCAACAGCGACAGCGTGGTGACCTACAAGGTCTCGATTGCGCAGGAACTCGCGCGTCAGGTCATGGTCTTTGGCAGCGTTTCGAGCGGCTACAAGGGCTTTGCCTATGATATCACGACCGGCTTCAATCCGGCGCGGGTCGATGGCGCGCTCGGCGGCACAGGCCCAGGCTTGCTTGGTGTCGGCCCGGTTCGCCCGGAAACCTCGACCTCGTGGGAAGCGGGTATCAAGAGCCGCTTTGCCGATAACCGCATCCAGCTCAACGTGGTTGGCTTCCTGACCGATTACGACAACTTCCAGGCCCAGTCGGCGGTGCTGCTCGGCACACCGCCTGCACCGCAGTTCGTGCTCAACAACGTGGGCAAGCTGCGCACCAAGGGTTTCGAAGTGGAGCTGACCGCCAAGCCGACCGACTGGCTGCGCTTCGATGGCGGTGCGAGCTATACCGATGCGATCATGCGCAGCTTCCCGGCGGCGCAAGGCTATGCCGGGCAAACCGGCCAGGTGTGGAATGGCACCGCTTCGGCGCTGGTCGGCCCTTGCGTTACGGCAGCGCCGGCCACGGCAGCCAGCCCGCGCACGACCTGCACCTTGCAGGACCGCTCGGGCGCGCGCCTGCCCAACTCGCCGCGACTGAAGTGGAACATTGGCGCAACGGCCGAATTTCCGCTCGGCGGCAATGCCAAGGGCACCGCGATCCTCACTTATCAGCACCAGAGTTCGGTCAACTTCGATCTGCTCGGCAATCCGCTGCTGGTGCAGGAAGGCTACGGCGTGCTCAATGGTAGCCTTGGCGCCGAATTCGGCCGGGTCCGCATCACGGCCTTCGTCAACAACCTGTTCGACAAGCATTATGCCTCCAGCCTCACCGACGGCTACGGCGTGCTGGGCGGCAGTGCGAGCAACGACACCCACGTCGTTTACCAGTTCCAGACGCGGGATTCGCAGCGCTATGCCGGGGTGAAGCTCGGCGTGCAGTTCTGAAGCGTCATGGTCTGCTGCCCCAGGCCTTGATATCCACCCTTGCCGGACCGGAAAGCGCATGCCTTCCGGTCCGGACTTTTTGGCGCGAGGCGCGCCGCGCAGATCGGGGATAAATCGTTCATGAAACGCTCTGGCATCGCGCTGCGCTGGTGGATCATCGGACTGATCACGCTTGGCACCATCCTCAACTACCTCGCCCGCTCCACGCTCTCGGTCGCCGCACCCACGCTCAAGACCGAGTTTGCGATGACGACCGAGCAGTACAGCTTGGTCGTGCTAGCGTTTCAGGCCAGCTACACCGTGATGCAGACGGTGGCTGGCGCGGTGCTCGATGCGCTGGGCACACGCGTCGGCTTCTTCGTTTTCGCCATTGGCTGGGCGCTCAGCAACATGGCCCATGCCTTTGCCACCGGCTGGATGAGCCTTGCTGTGTTCCGCGCCATGCTGGGAGCGACCGAGGCTGCAGCCATTCCGGCCGGCACAAAGACCGTCGCGCAGTGGTTCCCGCCCAAGGAACGCCCACTCGCCACCAGCCTGTTCCAGATGGGCACGAGTGTCGGCAACATGATTGCGCCGCCGCTCGTCGCGTTCTGCATTCTGGCGTGGAACTGGCAGGCGGCGTTTATCGTCACCGGCGCGCTCAGCCTGGTCTGGGCAGTGATGTGGTGGGTGGCCTACCGCGATCCGGCCGTTCATCCGCGCCTTTCGAAGGCAGAGCGCGAAGCGCTTGCCGCGATGAACCAGCCTCAAGCCGGCAAGCCCGCAACGCGCGGCGATGTGCTGCGCAGCCGGGCGTTCTGGGCGATTGCGGTGCCGCGCTTCCTGGCCGAACCCGCGTGGCAGACCTTCAACTTCTTTATCCCGCTCTATCTTGTGGCGGTCTGGAAGCTCGATCTCAAATCCATCGCCCTGTGGGCATGGCTGCCGTTCCTCGCGGCTGATTTCGGCAGCCTTGCGGCGGGCCTGCTCCCGCCCTGGCTGATGGCGCGGGGCAGCTCTATGCTGTCTTCGCGCAAGATCACGATGACACTGGGCGCGCTGTGCATGGCAGGGCCAGCCTGCATCGGCCTTGCCACCTCGCCTGGAATGGCCATTGCGCTATTCTGCGTCGGCGGGTTTGCGCACCAGATGCTGAACGGTGCGCTGATCACGCTGTGTGCCGATGTGTTTGATAGCCGCACCGTCGGCACGGCCAGCGGTATGGCCGGAACGTCGGCATGGGTTGGCGGCATGCTGTTCACCCTGCTGATCGGGCAGAGCGCCGATGTGCTGGGCTACAACCCGCTGTTCGTGGCGCTGGCGGGGCTCGACCTGCTGGCCGCCGCGGTGCTGTGGAGCCTGCTCAGGAATCCCGCGCCGGGATCGCGCCGCGCCGCATGATCGTCCAACCGGCGAGCGCGTGCCCGCCAAGGGCTGCCTCTGCGGGGGGCTGACCGCGCAGCCGGGCTGCGAGATACCCAGCATTGAAGGCATCGCCCGCGCCGCTGGTATCGACCGGCGTGAGCACACACTCCGGGGCGATGATCGTGCCATCGGGCAAGCGGCAGCCGGCCGGGCCAAGCTTCACGATGGTTTCCGCGCAGCCCAGTGATCGCCAGTGCTGGGCAACCGCCTTGGCCGTCTGCTGACCTGAAAGCATGGTTTCGTCTTCCAGCGTGGGCAGGCCGATGCTGGCAACCGCGATGGCAGCATCGCGCGCCGAGCGGGCAGTGCGCACATCGGGCCAGAGGCGCGGGCGATAGTTGCCATCGAAGGCAACGAGGCCGCCGTGCTGCCGAACCCGGCGGGCCAGTGCCAGAAGGGATTCGCGGCCTTCGGAGGGCAGGATGGCGAGCGAAATCAGCGAAAACGCCATGAGATCGGCGTATTCGGCAGCGGCAAATGCGGCATCGATCCCGGCGCACGCAAACATCCGCCGCGCTGCACTGTCGCCGCGCCAGTAGGTGAAGCTGCGCTCGCCCGCCTCGTCGCACGTGATGGCATAGAGGCCCGGATTGCGCGCGGGATCGGCGAGGATCAGGCTCGTATCCAGCCCCTCGGCCGACCAGCGCGCCTTGAGGTCATCGCTGAACGGATCGGTGCCGAGCGCGGTCAGATAGGCCGTATCGATCCCGCTGCGGGCGAGATGGATCGCGGTGTTGAGCGTGTCGCCGCCATAGCCGAGCCGCCAGCTGGAGCTGTCCTGAGACAGCTCCAGCATGGCCTCACCCACCAGAACCGCGCGCGGGGCATTTCCGGCCATTCAGCGGCAAGCCGGGTTGGCCGCGCCGGGGACGGCGTAGAACGCGATGGCGTGGCCGGGCAGGGCTGCCTTGCCGGAAATCGCTACGCCTTCCAGCCCGGTCAGCTTCAGATCCGGCGACAGGGCGGGGGCCTTGCCGTTGATCAGCACGGCGCGCGTGTCGATCGGCTGGCCGGTCATGGTCCACCCCGTTGCCTTGCCGCCGAGGCGCAAGGTCTGCGCCGCTTCGCCAGTGTTGAGCGCCATCACCGCAACACCGCCGGGTTTGCCGACAAGGCACTGTGCATAGAGCCTGAGCGCCGGGGAGGGCGAACGCGGCGCAGCCAGCACGGTGGAACCCATCGTGCGCTTCCACAGCACGGCCGCCCAGTAATTCGGGCGCGGGGTCAGGGTGTCGCGGTCGATCAGCCCATAATCGCTGGCTGCCAGCGTGTTGTGCATGATCACCTGCAACCCCTTCTGCGCCAGCGCGGCGTTCTGGTTGAGGTAGCGGAAGGTATCGAGGAAGGTCGAGGCCCAGGGGCTGCCACCGCAGGCGGCCTGCGCGGTTTCCGTGTTCCACATCGGCTTGCCCGGCTCATACTTCTCGCGCAACGCGGCATAGTAGTCGTAGTCGCGCACCGTCAGATCGAGCCAGCGCGCGGTCAGGGCGTCCTCCTTGGCCGCTGTGCCGATGCCGAGGCCCTTGCAGCGCTGCGAGACGGTGCCGTAGAAGTGGTACGATACCGCATCGAGGCTGCCTGGATTGGCCTTCATCATGTCGTCGGTGCTGACATGGCTGCCAAATTCCGCCGGGACCGGAACGTCCTTGAGCAGGCCCGCCTCGCCGACACCGCCGACGCCGAGGATCGTCATCTCGGGCGCCGCCTTTCGCGCCCAATCGCGGAAAATGCGGAACTCCGCGCCATAGTTGGTCGCAGTATAGCCCTTGGGCATCTGCGGCGCGGCGCTGGGCATGTTGGCTTCGTTGAAGAACTCGGCGGCCCGGATCGTCCCGCCCGCCTCGCGGGTGAGATCGAGCAGGCGCTGGGCCTGAACCGGCGTCCACACGCCATCAGCGCCGCGTGTGCCGTTGCTGACCGCAAAGCTGGTGACGATGGGGGCATCGACCGCCTTGGAGAAGGCGACCACATGCCGCCACTGGTCGCGGGTCAGCACCTGCACGAAGCCTGCCGGCGGCGCGGAAAGGTGCTCGCCCTCGGCTTCCAGATAGGTGTTGTTCGACCACGTGCCGCTCACGCGCAGCAAGCTTGGCCCGAGTTCCTTGGCGAGTGCGATCAAGCGAGCGTCGGCAAGGTCGATGGGCGGGCGCTGGCGGTAGCGTTCATCCGCCGGGCCGCCATAGGGAGCCCAGAAACGGCCGCCAGTCACTTCGACCATCTCGATGTTGTAGCCTTGATAGCGCGCATCCACCGTTGCTACGCGGGCAAGGCCGCCAAGCCCGAGCGGGGCGGAAGATGGCGCCGGGCCAGCGGCGGTGAGGGCAACCAGCGCGGTTGCGGCAAGCAGGGTCTTACGCATGGGTCTTTGTCCTCTCACCAGTTCCACATCGTGCCGTCTTCCAGCCGGGCGACCGGAAGATAGGCGGGCTTGTAGGGGTACTTCGCAGCCAGCTTCTCATCGATATCGACGCCGTGGCCCGGTGTGTCTCCGACGAACAGCTCTCCTCTCTCGAAGTGGTAGTCGTGCGGGAACACCGCGTCTGTTTCCTCGGTGTGGCGCATGTATTCCTGGATGCCGAAGTTGGGCACCCAGGTATCGAAGTGGAGCGCGCAGCCCATGGTGACCGGCGAAAGATCGGTCGCGCCATGGCAACCGGTGCGCACGCCATAGAGGCTGGCGAGATCGGCGATGCGGCGCAGGTGGGTGATGCCGCCAGCGCCCACGACGGTGGCGCGGATATAGTCGATCAGCTGGTTCTGGATGAGATCCTTGGCATCCCAGATCGTGTTGAAGATCTCGCCCACCGCGAGCGGGGTGACGGTGTGATGGCGCACCAGCTTGAAGGCTTCCTGATTTTCAGCAGGCGTGCAGTCTTCCAGCCAGAACAGCTGGTAGGGCTCAAGCATCTTGCCGAGATTGGCGGCTTCCTGCGGGGTATAGCGGTGGTGCCCATCATGCAGAAGATGGTGGTCGAAGCCGTAGGTCTTGCGCAGCTCCTCGAACATCTTGGGCACGTAGTTCAGCGCCTTGCGCGTATCCCAGCCCGTCACCGAGGGGAGGGCGGCATCGGCCGGCTCGTAGTAGAGCTTGCCCCGGCCCACCCCGTAGGCGTCCTTGATGCCCGGCACGCCCGTCTGCGCGCGGATCGCCTTGTAGCCCATCTCGATATAGTGGCCGACGGCCTCGACCGTTTCGGCAATGTCGCTGCCGTTGGCATGGCCGTAGACCATGATCCCGTCGCGGCTGCGGCCGCCGAGCAGATCATAGAGCGGCATGCCCGCCATCTTGGCCTTGATGTCCCACAGGGCCATGTCCACTGCCGCGATGGCGCGCATGGTAACCGGGCCGCGCCGCCAGTAGGCCCCGCGATAGAGATACTGCCAGATATCCTCGATCCGGCGCGGGTCCATGCCGATCAGGCAGGGAAGCACGTGATCTTCCAGATAGGCGACGACCGCCTTTTCGCGCCCGTTCAGCGTGGCATCGCCGATCCCGTAGACACCTTGGTCGGTTTCGATCTTGAGCGTGACGAAATTGCGGCCCGGACAGGTCACGATCACGCGGGCGGACTGAATCTTCATGCGAATCCCCGTGCATTGGGTAGTGGAGCGTGTACAATGCGACTTGACCAAATCTGCCATACCTGTCAAGAAAATTGGTAATACCAAAAAGGAACCGACATGAGCGAGATCGAGAAAGGCCCGGATCGACTCTACCAGGACCTCGCCCGCAACCTGACCGAGGAACTGGCGAGCGGGGCCTACCCCATCGGCGCGCGCCTACCCGCAGAGCGCGAGCTGGCGGTCAAGTATGGGGTCAGCCGTCCCACCGTGCGAGAAGCCATCATCGCGCTTGAAGTGCAGGGACTGATCGAAGTGCGCGTCGGCTCGGGCGCCTATGTCCGCCGCCTGCCCGGCAGCGAGGACATGCCCGGCTTCAATGTCAGTGCCTTCGAACTGACCGAAGCACGCCTCCTGTTCGAAGGCGAGGCCGCCGCGCTTGCCGCCACCCAAATCACCGACGAGGAACTGGCCGAGATCGAACGGCTGGTCGATGCGATCGCGCAGGAGAACAACGATCCGCGCGGCAGCGAGCAGGCAGACCGTGCGTTCCATCTCGCGATTGCCAAGGCCACGCGCAACGGGGCGATCCACGATGCCATCGAGCGGCTGTGGGACCTGCGCGCCACTTCGCCCGAGGCGGCTCTGCTCCACGAAAAGGCGCGCACGGCCAATATCAAACCGGTGGTCGATGAACACACCACAATCGTGCAGGCGCTGCGCGCCCGCGATCCGGTTGCCGCGCGGCTCGCGATGCGCGGCCATCTCAGCCAGGTGATCGACAGCCTGCTGTTCGCCACAGAAGAGCGCCAGATCGAGGAAGCGCGCCGCGCCGCGCAGGCCAAGCGCGACCGCTACGCAAGGGCCACCGCGTGATCCGCAGTCTCGACCTTCATCCCGACCGGCTGTTTCCGGCTGACCCGGCTGTCCGCTCGCTGGCCCGTGAGCTTTATGGTACGGTTCGCGATCTGCCGATCATCAGTCCGCACGGCCACACCGATCCGGCGTGGTTCGCGAAGAACGAGAGCTTCGGCAACGCGACCGAGTTCCTGCTCGTGCCGGACCACTACGTGTTCCGCATGCTCTATTCGCAGGGCGTGTCGCTGCAGGACCTCGGTGTCGGCAATCCAGACGTCGATCCCCGTGCGGCATGGCGGCTACTGGCAGAGCGCTATCATCTGTTTCGCGGCACGCCTTCGCGGATGTGGCTCGACTTCGTGTTTGCCGATACCTTCGGCTTCAAGGTCCAGCTCTGCGCCGAAACGGCCGATCTCTATTTCAACAGCATCACCGAGCAGCTGGCCAGCGAAGCCATGCGCCCGCGCGCGCTGTTCGAACGCTACAACATCGAGGTGCTGGCAACGACCGAAAGCCCGCTGGACAGCCTCGAACACCACGCCGCGATCCGCGGGAGCGGCTGGGGCGGGCGGGTCATCACTGCCTATCGCCCCGATCCCGTCATCGATCCTGAATACGAGGGCTTCCGCGCCAATATCGACCATCTGTCCGAGCTGACCGGTGAGGACTGCACGACATGGGGCGGCTACCTCGCCGCGCATCGCAAGCGGCGCGCCTTCTTTGCATCTATGGGCGCGACCAGCACCGATCACGGCCACCCCACCGCGCTGACCGCCAACCTGTCGCGCGGCGAGGCTGAGCGGCTGTTCCAGACGGTGATTTCGGGAGCTTTCACCGAATACGACGCCGAACTGTTCCGCGCCCAGATGCTTACCGAAATGGCCGCAATGAGCATCGATGACGGGCTGGTCATGCAGATCCACCCCGGCGCATTCCGCAATCACAACGAGGGCCTGTTCCAGACGCTCGGCCGCGACATGGGCGCGGACATGCCGATGCGCACCGACTATGTCCACGCGCTCAAGCCCATGCTCGATTGCTTCGGCAACAACCACGCGCTTTCGATCATTCTCTTCACGCTCGATGAAAGTGCCTATGCGCGCGAACTTGCGCCACTGGCGGGGCATTATCCTTGCCTCAAGCTGGGTCCGGCCTGGTGGTTCCACGATAGCCCGGAAGGCATGCGCCGGTTCCGCCGGATGACGACCGAGACGGCGGGCTTCTACAACACCGTCGGCTTCAACGACGATACGCGCGCGTTCCTCTCGATCCCCGCGCGCCACGATGTTGCGCGGCGGATCGACTGCGGCTTCCTTGCCGAGCTCGTGGCGGAACATCGCCTTGCCGATTGGGAAGCGGCCGAGCTGGCGAGCGACCTCACCTACAATCTCGCCAAGCAGGCCTACCGCCTGTGAGCGATGCCGCGCGCCTTTCGTCAGCCGCGCTGGCGAAGTTGCCAGACGGCATCGTCCGCCCAGGTTACGACCGCGACGCACAGGCAGTCGGCATCGTGCACTTCGGCATCGGGGCGTTCCACCGCGCGCATATGGCGTGGTATACCGATCACGCGATGCGCCGCGGCGAGCAGGGCTGGATGATCCTTGGCGTTTCGCTGCGATCGGCAGACGTGGCGCAGCAACTGAACCCGCAAGGCGGCCTCTATAGCGTGATCGAGCGCAGCGCGGCAGGCTCCAGCGCTGGGATCGTCGGCGCGGTGCGCGGCGTGCTGGTGGCTCCGGAAGAGCCCGAGGCAGTGATGACCGCACTGGCCGCGCCGGAGACCCGGATCGTCAGCCTGACGATCACCGAGAAGGGCTATTGCCGCACCTCGGCAGGCGATCTCGATGGTGAAGCAGCCGGCGCGGGCAGCGTGTTCGACTTCCTCGCGAAGGGCTTGCGGCGGCGGTTTGATGCCGGTCTGCCCGGCCTAACGTTGCTTTCATGCGACAACCTCGCCGAAAACGGCCATCAGCTTGAACGGCTGTTGTGCCAGTATCTCGCGCGCCATGATCCGGCATTGCTGGACTGGCTCGGCAGCGCCTGTACCTGTCCGTCCACGATGGTCGACCGCATCGTGCCCGCCACCACGTCTGCGGACCGCGATGCCACTGCCGGTCTACTCGGCGGCCTGCGCGACGAGGCGGCCGTGTTCACCGAGCCCTTCAGCCAATGGGTGATCGAGGACCGCTTCGCCGGACCGCGCCCTGATTGGGCAGCCGTGGGCGCCCAGTTCGTCAGGAACGTCGCACCCTACGAGATGGCCAAGCTGCGCATGCTCAATGGCGCTCATTCGCTGCTTGCCTATTGCGGCCTCGCGCGCGGCCACACCTTTGTCCATCAGGCCGTGGCCGATCCGGTGCTGCTCGACCTGGTGCGCAAGCTGCTGCTGGTTGAAGCCGCCCCGACGATTGCCACCGAGCCGGGGCAGGACCTTGCCGCTTATGCCGAAGACCTGCTCGCGCGCTTCACCAATCCCGCGCTCGAACACCGGCTGTCGCAGATTGCCATGGATGGCAGCCAGAAGATCCCGCAACGCTGGCTGGCCACGCTCGCCGACAACGCGGCATGCGGCCGGCAGTGCCCCGCAATCCTGACCGCGATTGGCGCGTGGGTCCGGCATCTGCGCGGCGGCAACGGTCCTGTGTCGGACCCGCTTGCTGCGGCGCTGGGGGCAGCGGCAGCGCTGGATGATCCTATCGAAGCGCTGTTCGGGCGTGACGGACTCCTCGCCAGTGCATGGCAGCCAACCTGCGGCGACACCGATTTCGTTCTGCGAAGTCTTGAGGCGGCGTCTTCGTCAACAGCCTAGAACCGCAGCCGCCTCGCGCTTACCAAGGTGGCTGTCATGCTCTCCTGATTTTCCTCCATGAATGATTGGCGTCTAACCCTCAAGGGTACGACGGGCGGCTAAGCGATCGGGGTTTCGCGCAGAGCAGTTCACTTGCATTATGAAGGAGGCCGTGGCCGGCATCGAACGGATCACGATGCCGCCAGCGAGCCTGTTCACCGGCTTCTCGATTGGCCGAGAGCCGCTTTCCATAACCGACTTGCTATCGAACGAAGCGGCTTCGCTCGCGCTTGAGGCGGTCTGGTCCGATCTCCGTGGGATGGTAACCGGCACCGCGCTCGGGCGGCGCATCGCCGAGATCGCGGTGGCCGAGAACGATCATGTGGAGCCTGGCCAGTTGCTGTTCCGGATTGCCCCGGTGTCTTATCGGCAGGCGCACACCGCAATTGGAGGTCCTGTGATGCTAACTCGATCATGGCGCCCCGAACGCGCCCTGATTGAGTTTGGACCCTGACATTGACTGGGTCGGGTGGTTTTCGCCTGGCCAGTGCAAGGTGGCAAGATCATGGTGTTCATGATAAATCGGTGACAAGTAAAAACGGTCAGGTAAAAATATGCCGCAGAAGCCCCAGTCGATAGGCAGTTTTGCTGACGGAAATTATCAGGGACTGAGCGCTGGCTGGACCGACGGAGCGAGCGCATCTATTGGACTGAATTGGGCGCTTGAGGCTTATGCGCGTTCTACTGAAGTTCTTCTAAAGGCATCTTCAGTAGATGAAATTGCTGACCATGTCTGTCAGGAAATTGTCCGCCACGATGGATATGCTCTGGCGCTAGTCGGCTTGATTGATACGTCGTCGGGAGACATCAACGTCATCAGATCTGCGGGCACGGCCAAGGGCTATGCTGACGGTCTCGTTCTCAGCATCAACGAAAACGTTCCCAGCGGCCAGGGTCCAACCGGCACAGCCTTGCGGAATGGCCGGATTCAAGTCGTTGAAGATGCGTTGATCGACCCGCTTTACGCCCAATGGCGTGGCCGGGCTCAGAAGTACAATATTCGTTCCTCGATCTCCGTGCCGATCATGTGCGACGGAGATGTATCGGGAATCCTCATTGTCTATGCGGTGAAGCCGCGGGCTTTTTCGAGCCTCGATATCAATCTTTTCATTGATCTGGCCAGAAAGATCAAGATATCGATCGATCTATTCAAGAAGAATGAGATAATTATCGATCAACTTAACGAGATGGCCCAGCATTATCGTCAGTTTGAAAACATAATGTCGTCAACTTCTGAAGGTTTCATCATAGCTGATCTGGACGGCCATATCGTCAACGTCAACAACGCCTACTGCAGTGATGTCGGTTATGATAAGTCCGAACTCATCGGGAAAAGCATTTCGTTCTTGAGTGAGTCCTTTAGCAGGAGCGAAATATTAAAAGATATCAGATACATAAAGAAGTTCGGCTCGCTCTCGTTCACGACCTTCCATCGGCACAAGAACGGCGCACTGGTGCCTTTTCGCGTCCACGCCACGTACGATGACAGTCTTGAAGAGCGCATGTTCGCGTTTTTCCATAACATCTCTGACATCGAAGAAGTGAGCCAAGAACTTGAAGATCTTCGAAAATCGCATCGGGAGCAGGAGCGCCAGGTCAGCGAAACGCGGCAATTGCTCGCCAGCGTCAGCGAAGAGACATTGCGGCAGATCGGCCGCGATCTCCATGACGACATCGGGCAGATCCTGACTGGTGGAGCCATGCTGGCCGCAGACCTCAGCAAAACCATTTCCACCTGCTGCCGAGGCGCCGTCGGCGATCGGGCTGAGGTTCTGACCGGCATGCTCAGCCAGGCGACCAATCGCCTGCGTGCGATCACCCATGGGCTTTATCCCGTGGCGATCGATGCGGCAGGGCTGTTCGGATCGATCCAGACGCTGATTGGCGGGATGCGTACCCTCACAGGTATTGAATTGAGTGTCGACTGTGTTGGCTTGGAACCGGTTCTGGACGAGGAGACGCTCCTGCACATCTACAGGATCGTTCAGGAGGCCACCGCGAACGCAATCAAACACAGCCAAGGCTCAGCGATCGTAATTTCGTTGAATTGCGACCGGGCCACCCTTCGACTGACGGTTTCAGACGACGGGCGCGGCATCGTCCGCTCTCATCGTAGGCGGCTAAGGCAAGGCATCGGGATGGCCACCATGAAAGCGCGCGCCAGCGCCATTGGAGGGAAACTGAGCGTGACATCACCGCGATCCGGCGGGGTACGGGTCAAACTTCTGATGGCGTTGAAGGCCTAGGAACTGCGCATGAACGAACCCATCCGTCGCAACGTACTGCTTGTCGATGACCATGCCGTCGTCCGCACTGGCCTCAAGGCCATCGTCGATGGCACGCCGGACTTTACAGTGTGCGCCGAAGCCGAAGACGAGGCGCAGGCTCTTGTGCATTTGCGTGAGTTGGCGGTTGATGTCGCTGTGGTCGACCTGATGCTGGGCAAGAATTCGGCGCTGGCATCGATCAAGCGGTTTTTGCAGTACCGGCCCAATCTGCGCATGCTCATGTTCTCCATGCATGATGAAGAGGTCTACGCCACACGTGCCTTGCAGGCCGGGGCGCACGGCTACCTCATGAAGGGGGCTGACAGCGGAACCTTGATAGATGCCATCCGTACAGTCGCTGCCGGCCGCATCTACCTCAGCGCCCGGATCCAGAGCGAGATCCTGTCCAACATGGCGGCCGGCCATCCCGCTTCTGCCGCCGGCAATCTCAGCGCGTTAACGCAGGCCGAACTCGCTATCCTGCAGATGCTCGGCTCGGGGCAGAGCGTCAAAGAAATCAGCGCGAACCTTGGGCGAAGCCTCAAGACAATCGCGACGCATCGGAACAACATCCGTCTCAAACTTGATCTGCCGACGAGTGCCGCCCTAGTGCATTTCGCGACCCGATGGGTACAGGCCGGCACAATCGCTTGATCCTAATGCGCGAGTCAACTAAGCGATTTCCGTAGGGCCTTGCCAATCCAGACTCTAAGTCAAAGACTTAGAATCCAATAAGCCAATCGCTTATCTGCGAATGAGATGTAGGCGGAGTGATGGTCGACGGCCGTGGGCCTAGATTCCTCACATGAACCTATCCATCGCCACCCGTGACCAAGCTGCGTTTGCAGATGCCTCGCAGCGCTTTGCCCGGCGCACAATTGCCGGACAGGCCGCACTCGCCGACATCCCGTGTGCTGACACAAGGGCGGAGGCCCGAATTAGCGCCGCAATGGCGGTGCAAGTGCGAACCGAACAGGACGAAAGACCTGGCTGCATCCGTAACCTGTCCCCGCGCGGGGTCATGCTTTCGATGGCGAAACCGCCGCGGCGCGGCGAGTTTGTGGAGATCGTGACCGGAAGCCATTCGCTGGTCGGGCATGTCCGATGGGCCAGTGATTGCCGCGTCGGCATTGCCCTGCGCAACGCGATCGACGTGGGTTCGATCCTGGGCGGGAAGACCGGTTCGATCGCTGGAATGCCCAAGCCGGGTCGCAAGGCAATGTCGATGCCCGTGGCTGTCCATAGCCCTCGCGACAGTCACATTGTAGCCCGCCAGTTGCAGTTCGCGGCCATGATCGCCTTTGGCGCCGTCGTCGCATTCATGATTGCCTTTTGCGTCAACGACCTGCTCGCCGATGTCATCAGCCAGGTCAGAACAGGACTGCCCGGATGAAAGCCTTTTTGAAAGCTAACGGGATGACCTTTCCGAACTCTGGTCTGGAACATGTGATGCCGGATGAATCTTCGCGTACAAAGGCAGTGATTGGTCCACTTGGCGAGCCGCTGACCCTTGAGTCGCTCCCGCCACCGAACTGCAATCGCTGGACTCCACGTCGCAAGGCCGAAGTGGTGGCTGCGGTGAATGGCGGACTGCTCATGCTGGGCGAGGCCTGCGCACGATACAGCCTCAGCCTTGAAGAGTTTTTCGGTTGGCGACGTGTCGTCTACCGGTCCGGCATACAGGGACTGCGTGCAAAGCGCGCACAGTCTTGCGATTAAACACCTGAAAAAGTTCAGTTAGATGCCCAGTCTCGGCAGAGATCATGAGCAGAGAATCAGACTGAACCCCTGAAAGCCAACTCAAAACCATGACCTGCTCACCTTGAAACAGGCCGGGTCATTCCATGATCCAGAAAAAGGTAAGTCGCACCATGGCAATCCGATACAGCGGCCGAATAGCGCCGATGTCCAGCGATCGTCCTGAGCAGCCGATCGGTACTTGCGCGACACCCTTTCCGATCCGTGCACGCTATCTGAGAGCGCGCGATCAGGCTTCGGACGAGCGTCAGGCGTATGTCTGCAGCGTGTTTGATGATCTTGTGTGCTTTCCTTTCTCCGATGAGGGCACTTTCGCGCTGTCGCGCGCGGACGAGGACAATGATGTCCTGATGCTTGATGCTGCCGATCCAGCGCGTATGGCCCGCTACCTAAGGGTCAACCGCGCACTGCTCCGCAACGTGGCAAAGTTTGCGATCATGCAGGACAGTTCTCCGCCGCGCCGCGCCCGGATGCTGACGGCAGGTTGCGACGATGTGTTTGATAGTACACGGGTAAGCTCGGAAGAAGCCAGACTTCGGGTCGCGGCGGTCATACGCCGATACCATGCGCGCTGGGCCACCCGGAACAAGGATCAGGGCATTGCGGCCGACATGGCGCAATTCGCTGCCCCGAATACCCTGACACCCCGTGAGCTTGCACTTCTGAGCGCGCTTGCGGAGCAACGAGGCAAATCGATGTCTGTGCAGAGGTTGAGCCGGTTCGTAGCACCGCCAGATACTGCGCAGTTCAGGCGTTCGCTCAAATTCTCGATCTCCAGACTTCGCAGAAAGCTCTATCCGCAATGGCGCATCGAGTCCGCTCCCGACAAGGGCTATGCCCTCTTACGCTTTAATGCGGGGAACGCCGAGCCAAAGGCAGGTAGCGAAGCAAGCTCGTGGCGGCTTCTAGGATTTCAGCTCGGTTTGCAGGATACTGAAGCATCCACTCACGACCAAGCAAGGTCTGCTTAATAAGCTCGACAATACAGCGGCGTGAGCCAGGTCTTGCTCGACGTTCTCAACAAACCGCTCGGCTGGATCTGCTGAAGGTGCGCCTACCCACCGTGCAGCGCCGATGGCCCGCGCTTCATCCGCAGCCATGGCAGCGGCTGCCACCGGTGCGGGCGCACTCGGATTGGTTGCCTCAGGGCTGGTGATGCTTCCACCGCAAATACAATGATCGCAGCGGTTCGCGTACCGCCTGACCGCCCCTTCAACGTCAATCTGTTCTGTCAGCGTGCACCCGCGCGCAATCCCCGTTCTAATTGGGTTTGGCTGTCCAGACTCACACTTGGTGTGGGATCGGGTGGAGCAGAAAAGAACGCTATTGATGCGCAAAATCCGATAAATGCCGCATTTCTGGGGCCCTTTGGATACTTGCGGCTCGATCAGGAAACAAGCCTGGCGGAGACGGAGGGAGACTAGAAAATGGCTTAAACAAATGTAAAAAAATGGGAATTCTCATTCAATTGTTCTGAATGCCCCCAGGTGTGCCCCCGCCTGCTGAGGCTTTGCTTGGTATCCCAAAATCGGCGTAGCCGTTCGCGGCCACGCGCTCCAACTCGCGCCGGTAACCGCGCACGCCGCCCGAATAGGGCATGAAGACGCGCGGCTTGCCCTCAATCTCGGCACCGACATAGTATGACGCCGCCCTCGGGTAGAGGGTTTCCTGCGCGCGTTCGTTGACATGTTCGACCCAGCGCGCTTCGGCATCTGGGCTGGCTTCGATCCGTGCTGCGCCCAGTGTCTTTGCATGGACCAGCATCTGGGTCAGCCAATCGACCTGCTGCTCGATAGAGAGGATTACGTTGCTGAGAAGCGATGGGCTGCCGGGGCCGACCAGAACAAACATGTTGGGAAACCCAGAGACTCCAAGCCCGAGGTAGGTCGCCGGGCCGGCTGACCATTTGTCCCGGAGGCTGAGCCCGTCCCGGCCGATGATGTCGGGGCGCAGCAGTGAGCCGGTGAACGCATCAAATCCGGTCGCGTAGATTAGGACATCGAGCGGATAGTGTGCATTTCCGGTGCTGAGGCCGGTCGGGGTCAGGGCCTCGATCGGATCGGCCTTGATATCGACCAGCGCCACATTGTCGCGGTTGAAGGTGGCGAAGTAGTTGCTGTCGACCGAGGGCCGCTTGGCACCGAAGGGGAAGCCGCGCGGGGTCAGCAGTTCGCGGGTCGACGGATCCTTCACCTGCGCGGCGATTTTGTCGCGGATAAACGTTGCAGCCGTCTCGTTCGAGGCCTCGTCCAGCAGGATATCCTTGTAGGCCAGGGCGAAGCCGAAGCCGAGCCGGACCCACGCCGCTTCATAGACCGCCTGGCGCTCGTCTGCCGAGGCTTCGAGGGCCGATGCGCCATTAGGCACGAAGCCGAGGCCGCTGGGAGAATTGAGCGCGCGGGTGCGGCGGGCGCGATAGTCCGCCTTTATCGCCGCGTCCTCTTCAGCCGAGATCGGTGCATTGGCGGCCGGAATGCTGAAGTTTGCAGAGCGCTGGAACAAGGTGAGATACGCGGCCTCGGCGGCAATCAGCGGCGTCATCTGTACGCCGGAGGAGCCTGTGCCGATGATCCCGACTCGCTTCCCCGCCAAATCGACGCCCTCGCGCGGCCAGGCGGCGCTGTGATAGATCGCGCCCGTGAAGCTTTCCTGCCCTGGCAGAGTGGGCTGCTTGGTCGTTGAAAGCTGGCCAACCGCCATGATCAGAGTGTCCGCATCCCAAGTGCGGCCATCCTCGGTAGTCACGGACCAGCGATTGCTGGACTCATTGAACTCGGCACGCGCCATGCGCGTGTTGAACTGGATGGCAGGGCGCAAGTCGAAGCGGTCCGCCACATGGCGGATGTACGAAAGCACTTCGGGCTGAGTCGCGTAGCGCTCGCTCCAGCGCCATTCCTGCTCAAGCTCGGGCGAGAACATGTAAGAATAGTCGTAGCTTTCGACATCGCAGCGTGCGCCGGGATAGCGATTGTGGTGCCAGACCCCGCCCAGATCGTCGCTCGCCTCCAGCACGGCGACCGAGAATCCGGCCTCGCGCATGGAATAGAGCGCGCGGAGTCCGGCGAGGCCAGCGCCTACGATCAGGATGTCAACAGTGGCGTGGGATAGATCATTCGTCATGGCGAATCGGATATCTCTTCTGCGATCATCTATCAACACTTATGTTGATCGAGCCGCTTTCGGTGCATTTAAAGCCTCGGTTTTCGGGCTCGGATGGATAAAATCAACGTATATGTTGACTAAGGCGTTCCTCGGCGATAGCCATCGTGACCAGAGAACATGACAACCAAGGATGCTGGCAATGCAGTTTGAAACCCTGATCTATGAAAAGGCTGATCGCATCGCGACAGTCACCCTCAATCGGCCGCACACCGGCAACGCGATTTCGGTGCAGCTGCGCGATGAGCTTGACCGGGTGATGGACGATCTTGATCATGACGACGAGACGCGTGTCCTGGTGATCAAGGCCAACGGTGCCCATTTCGGCACGGGTTATGATCTCAAGGAGTTCTCCTACCTCTGGGATGCCGACAGCGCGATCAATGAAGTGCAGCGTCGCCCACATCGCCGTAATCCGGTTTGGTCGCGTCGCGAGTTCCACCTCTCGCGCGAGCGCTGGATGCGCCTGTTCCGCCTGCGCCAGTGCACGATCGCGGTGGTCCACGGACACTGCGTTGCCGGATCACTCGATCTGATCGGCGTGTGCGACATTGCCTTTGCCGCCGAAGATGCCTTGCTCGGCCAGCCCGAGGCACGCGCCATGGGTGAGCTTCATGTCTTCGCGATGTGGCCGATCCATCTCGGCATGCGCAAGACCAAGGAGTGGCTGTTCACCGGCGACAACATGACCGGCGTTGAAGCGGCCGAAATGGGCTTGGTGAACCGGGCTGTGCCGCGCGAGGAACTGGAAGCCGTGGCGATGGCCTATGCCAAGCGCGTATCCAATGTGCCGCTCGATGCGATCTACAGTCACAAGGAAGTGACCAACCGCTGGTTCGAGGCGGCCGGCATGCAGGCCGGCATGGCTGCGGCCAACGATCTCGATGCGCTCGGCATTGCCGGGCCGGGGATGGAAGAGTTCACCAAGGTGTGGCGCGAGGGCGGGGTCCGCCCGGCCGTGCGCATGCGCGATGCGCCTTTCGCGCCCTATCGCACGTATCTTGAGGCCTATGAGGCCGAACGAGATCGCGGCCCTGCGGACGCGTGACGGCAGAGGCTGCCCTGCGGTCGTCCGCTTTGGACCGACAAGCCGCGCTGGCGACGCGCTTTCCGAAATGGATTGCGCGCTCGCTGGACGGCATGCTGGATTCGGCAGCAGGGGAGTTTCCCGACCGGCCGTATGTCATCACGGACGAACGGTCCTGGACCTATCGTGAGCTGGCGGACTGGTCACTGCGGCTGGCTGCCGGTCTGATTTCGGCAGGAGTACGGCCAGGTGACCATGTGGCGCTGCTCATGGCCAACTACCCTGAGTTCGTTGCGCTCAAGTTCGCTATTTCGCGGGTCGGGGCAGTGGCCGTGCCGATCAATATCCTGAACCGGCAGGCGGAGTTGGGCTATGTTCTGGCCCAATCCGATGCGGTCATGCTTGTGACCATGGACTGCTTTCGGGGCCTCGATACCCTGGCAATGCTCGATCAGCTCATGCCTGGCTGGGAGCAGCACGGTGGCGGGCAGGCTTTTCCGAAGTTGCGGACGGTCGTCGTGTTTCCCACGGGTTCGGAGCCAGCCCGGGCCCAGGCCACACCCTTGGCCGCGCTGGAGCATCGCGCGCCCGAGGGGCTGGCCTTCCCTTCCTCGTCCCCGGATGCTGTTGCGGATATCATCTATACCTCTGGCACCACCGGGGCGCCCAAGGGCGTGATGCTGAGCCACGATCAGGTCTTGCGCACTGCCTTCACCAGTGCCTTGGCGCGAGCATTCGAGGACGCGCGGCGCATCGTGTTCGCGCTGCCGATGTACCACGTCTATGGCTACGGTGAGGGCATGCTGCCGGTGCTGTTCGTCGGCGGTGCAATCGTTCCGCGGTTGCGGTTCGAAGCGGCGGATCTGCTTCAGGCCATCGCGCTGCACCGCGTCACCGATGCCTTGCTGGTGCCGACCATGACGCTGGCCGTGATCGATGCGGCGCGGGATGCTGCTTGCGATCTCTCCTCTCTTACCTCGGTTCTTTCCTCCGGCACCCGTGCTCCCGAGCGGATCTGGAGGGAAATCGGCAGCGTGTTGGGCGTGGCCGAGATCACGACCGGCTACGGCATGACCGAGGTCACCGCATCCTCCACCGTCACCCGGCCCGATGACCCGTTCGAGCGGCTGCTCGAGACCAACGGCCGGCTGCGCGATGCGGGCGTGGCCGGCGATCCGGCGCTTGGCGGCCAACTGGTCGCGTACAGGGTGGTCGATCCGGACAGCGAGGCGGTCCTGCCTGCCGGCGCGGTAGGTGAGTTGCGCGCGAAGGGGCCTGGCGTGACGCGCGGGTACTATAACAAGCCGGCTGAGACAGCGGCTGCGTTCGATGCCGAGGGCTGGTTTCGCACCGGCGATCTGGGGCGGATCGACGGCGAGGGTTATCTCACGCTGGCCGGGCGCCTCAAGGAATCCTACCGCTGCGGGGGGGAGCAGGTGCTGCCTAGTGAAGTGGAGGACGTACTGACTTCGCATCCCGATGTGATGCAGGCGCATGTCGTGCCCTTGGCCGATGAACGCATGGGTGAAGTTGGCGTGGCGCTGGTTGTGCCATGTGATGGTGCAGAGATTACGAGTGAGGCGCTGCTGGCTCTCGTTCGAGAACGCCTCGCGCGCTTCAAGGTACCGCGTCACCTGTTTTTTGTGAAGGCAACGGACATTCCCACAACCGCATCGGGCCGCGCCCGCAAGTTCATGTTGGCGGAAGCCGTCGCTCGCATGGTGGAGGCGGCATGAGCGAGGCAGGCGCTAGCAAAACGCGGGTCGCAATTGTCACCGGGGCCGCGCGCGGCATTGGCGCGAGCATTGCGCTCCGCCTTGCCGCAGATGGCCATGACATTGCCGTGATCGATCTCGATGCGTTGGCCTGCAGCGAAACCGTGCGCGGGATCGAGGCACTCGGGCGACGGGCCCTTGCGGTCGGCGCGGACGTCGCGGACGAAACCGCTGTTGAGCAGGCAGTGGCTGATGTGACCGCTGCGCTCGGGCCGCCCACGATTGTGGTCAACAACGCAGGCATTCTGCGTGACCGCACGATCGGCAAGATGTCGCTGGCGGATTGGGACCTCGTGATCAACGTCAACTTGCGCGGCGCCTTCCTGATGAGCCGTGCGGTGCAAGCGCACATGCGCGCTGCGGGCTGGGGCCGGATCGTCAACCTTTCCAGCACGGCCGCGCTCGGGAATCTCGGCGAGGCCAACTATGCCGCAGCCAAGGCCGGTGTGCAGGGACTGACCAAGACCTTGGCCATCGAACTGGGTCGCTATGGGATCACGGCAAACGCGGTTGCTCCGGGCTTTGTCGAGACCGCCATGACGGCGGAAGTGGCCGCGCGGGTCGGCATGACGTTCGAGGACATGAAGCAACAGGCGATTGCCGGAACGGTGGTTGGCAGGGTCGGCCAGCCCGAGGATATTGCCCATGCGGTTTCATTCTTCGTCGATGAACGGTCAGGCTATGTAACCGGGCAAGTGCTCTATGTTGCCGGAGGGCCACGCGGATGAGCCCTGCAACTGGAAATGGCGCGCATGATCGCGTAATTGGCGGCGCATGATGAAACACGGCAAGCCAATGATGGCACCCTCCGAAAGCGGTATCGGCAAACGGCGCACTGCGGCGCGCGAAGATTCCAGCGTTTCGCACCAGCAACGCCGCAAGGAAATCGGCGAAGCGGCGATCCGGGTGTTCAACCGGATGGGATTCCAGCGGGCGAGCATGACTGCTGTCGCGGCCGAATTGAATATCGATCGGGCGTCACTCTACTACTATATCTCGTCGAAGGAGGAGCTCTTCGACGAGATCGTGCGTACCGTGGTGGAGCGCAACGTGGCACTGGCGCAGAAGATTCAGGCCAGCGACATGCGTCCGCGGCGCAAGCTCAGCGACCTGATCATCGCGCTGATGTCGTCCTACGGCGAACACTACCCGCTGATGTATATCTACATTCGCGAAAACCTCAGCAATGTCAGTGACAAGCGGTCTGAATGGTCGCGCTACATGCGCGATCTCAATAGCCAGATGTCCGAGGCGGTGATCGCGATCATCGAGCAGGGCTATGCCGACAAGTCCTTCCGCAACGTTGGTTCATCCAAGGTTGTGGCCTATGGCGTGCTCGGCATTGTCGGGTGGACGCACCGCTGGTTCAGGCCGGCGGAAAGCGACGTCAGCGCCGAGGAAATCGGCAAGATCTACGCTGAGATGGTGCTGGCCGGGCTGGAATCGCCCTATTGAGCGGCCCCGGCGCCTTGCATGACAAGACCGCGATCATCACCGGTGCCGGGCAGGGGATCGGCAGGGCCAGTGCCGAACGCTTTGCGCGCGAAGGTGCGCGCGTGCTGGCGGTGGATATCAACGCGGATGCGTTGGCTTCGCTTGAGAGTGCCTGCGGATGCGAGCCTTTCGCCCTCGATCTGACTGATGCCGCCGGGGTCGGAGCGTTTGCACGGACGGCGGGTACAGTGGACGTTGCGTTCTTATGCGCAGGCACGGTGCCCTACGGCACGGTGCTTGATTGCAGTGATGAGGACTGGGACGGGGCGTTTGCTCTCAATGTCACGGCCATGTTCCGGATGATCCGCGCCTTGCTGCCAGGGATGATCGCGCGAGGAGGCGGTTCGATCATCACCATGTCGTCGGTTGCCAGTTCGGTTCGCGGTGTACCCGACCGTTTTGCCTATGGCGCAACCAAGGCGGCGATCATCGGCATGACCAAGGCGCTCGCGGCAGATCACGCGGCGCAAGGCATCCGCGCCAATGCGATCTGTCCGGGCACGATCGAGACGCCTGCGCTGGAGGCGCGGATGCAGGCAAGTGGAGACTATGCCCGGACCCGCGCTGCCTTCGCCGCGCGGCAACCGCTCGGCCGATTTGGGCAGGCAGACGAGATTGCCAGCCTCGCGCTCTATCTGGCCAGCGATGCTGCCCGTTTCACCACCGGCCAGTGCCATATAATCGACGGTGGATGGTCGAACTGATGGCAATCGCGCTTGCATAATACCCGTTGGTATGGTTTCTATCCAGTCAGAATGTTTTAAAAGAAGCGGGGGCTGATCCCGCTGGGGTGAGCGCTTTGGGCGATGTCGGTTCCTTCCTGTCGGGCGTGAAAGTTCTCGACCTCTCGCAGTACATTTCGGGGCCGGTCACGAGCCAGATCTTGGCCGACATGGGCGCCGAGGTGATAAAGATCGAGCCCCCCGCCGGAGATGGGATGCGCGATCTGGGGCCGCGGGACGCGGATGGAGAGCCGGTGTTCTACGCCAGCCTGAATGCGGGTAAATCGCTGCGACGGCTCGATCTCAAATCCGCTGATGGGCGCAGTGCGATGGAAGGCCTGCTGGTCGATGCCGATGTGCTGATCGAAGGGTTCCGGCCCGGTGTCATGGCGCGGCTCGGGTTTGGCTACGCGGCGCTGGCAGCACGCAATCCGGCGCTGATCTATTGCTCGATCAGCGGTTATGGCACCGATGGTCCGCTGGCCAACGCGGCCGGCCATGATGGCAACTATCTGGCGGAAAGCGGCATTCTGGACCGCAACGGCCGCGATGCTCCGGTGTTCTTCGACCCGCCGATCGCGGATATGGCGGGCGCGCTCTATGCGGCGATTGCCATTCTCGGCGCGCTCAATGCCCGGCAGCGGACGGGCGAGGGGGCGCATATCGAGCTTGGCCTTGCCGACACCCTGATGCCGCTGCAATCGATGCAGGTAGCCGAATGGGGCGCGAACGGCACCGTGCCGAAACGTGGCTCGACGTATCTCAACGGGGCTGCGGCTTACTACAACCTCTACCGGACCGCCGACGGACGGCATGTCATGCTGGGGCCGGTCGAGCCCCGGTTCTGGCAGAACTTCTGCGCGGCGGCAGAACGGCCCGACTGGGTAGAGCGGCAGAACGACTCGCTGCCCCAAACGGGTCTGATCGCAGAAATCACCGCGTTCTTTGCCGGGCGAAACCTGGCTGAGATTGCGGCGCAGTTCGCCGATGCGGATTGCTGCCTCTCACCCGTGCTCGATCTGAGCGAAGCGCTCTCTTCCGAGCAGGTGCGCGCACGCGGCCTTGTCCAGTGTGCCGATGGTGCCTTGCAGACCCTGTTTCCCGCCACCTTCAATGGCCAGCGCCCCGCGCTGCGCGCGCCGCTATGCGTGGAACCGGGCCTATGACACGTCAACTGGACGTTGTTGTCGTGGGGGCGGGGTTTGCTGGCCTCTACGCGCTGCACAAGCTGCGGGCTCAAGGCCTTGCCGTCCAAGCGTTCGAGGCCGCTGACGATGTTGGCGGGGTATGGCACTGGAACCGGTATCCCGGTGCGCGCTGCGACGTGGAAAGCCTGCAATACAGCTACTCCTTCGATGATGCGCTTCAACAAGAATGGGTCTGGTCGGAGCGCTATGCGCAACAAGGCGAGATTCTGGCCTACCTGCATCATGTGGCTGACCGGTTCGAACTGCGGCCGCTGATTTCCTTTGGTACAAGGGTTACATCGGCGCATTTCGATGCGGCGCTGGACCGCTGGCATGTGACAACCGATCGTGGCGATGCGGTCACTGCGCGCTTCTGCATCATGGCCAGCGGATCGCTGTCGGCCTCGCGCTTGCCCGATATCCCCGGGATCGAAACGTTCGCCGGGCAGATCTTGCACACCGGAGCCTGGCCGCATCACGGCGCGGACTTTGCGGGCAAGTCTGTTGCAGTCATCGGCACGGGCTCGTCGGGCGTGCAGGCCATTCCGCAAATCGCCCGTTCGGCCGAGCGGCTGGTGGTCCTGCAGCGCACGCCCAATTTCGTGGTGCCCGCGCGCAACCAGCCGCTGAGTGATGAGAAGCAGACGGCCTGGAAGGGGGCTTATGCTGATTACCGCGCGCAGGCGCGGCAAGTTGGCACCCTTTACGATTTTAGCCAGACCCCTGCGCTTTCGGTCAGCGCCGATGCGCGCGAGGCGGAGTATCGCCGCCGGTGGGAACTGGGCGGGGTCAACTTCGTCCACGCGTTCAGCGATATCATGACCGATCTGGCCGCCAACCAGACAGCCGCCGATTTCGTCCATGCCCGCATCCGTGAACTGGTCGATGATCCCGAGACAGCTGAGAAGCTCTGCCCACGCGGCTATCCGCTGGGGGCGAAACGGATTTGCGTCGGCTCTGACTACTACGAGACCTACAACCGCCCGAACGTGTCGCTCGTTGATCTGCAGCTCGACCCGATCACGATGATCGATGCGCATTCGATCCACACTAGCGAAGCCGTTTTGCCGGTCGACGTGATCGTCTGTGCGACAGGCTACGACGCGCTGACCGGTGCGCTGGCACAGATCGATATCCGCGGGCGTAGCGGTGCGGCGCTGAGCGCCAAATGGGCTGATGGGCCGCGCAACTACCTCGGGCTGATGACTGCGGACTTCCCCAATATGTTCGTCGTAACCGGCCCGGGCAGCCCCTCGGTGCTCGTCAACATGGTGGTGGGTATCGAGCAGCACATCGACTGGATCGCCGGGTGCATCCATCACTTGGCGCAAACCGGTGCCACGCGGATCGAGCCTGAACCCGAAGCGGAAGACGCCTGGGTCCAGCAGGTCAACGATGCGGCGGAATCGACGCTCTTCGTGCAGGCGAACTCCTGGTATCTCGGAGCCAATATTCCGGGAAAACCACGTGTTTTCATGCCCTTTGTTGGCGGTATCGGCCGCTACCGGGCGATTTGCGACGCGGTCGCGGCCAGCGGATACGCCGGCTTTCAGATAGCGAATGGAGACTGACATGGCCTTGCATCCCCAGCTTCAGGCAATCGTCGATGCCTCTGCCGGCCTGCCGCCGATGGAAAGCGTCGCACCCGCCGTGCTGCGCGCCAATTACGAGGCGCTGATCGCCAAGGCGCCGCGCCCGGATGTGGCGCATGTGGAAGACCGGATGATCCCCGGCCCGCGCGGCGAGATTCGTGTGCGCATCTATCGGCCCGACATGGATGAAGGCCACGCCGTTATCACCTACTTCCATGGCAGCGCCTTCGTGATCTGCAGTATCGACACGCATGATGTGCTGTGCCGCCATCTGTGCCTGCAATCGGGCGCGGTCGTGGTCTCGGTCGACTATGGCCTAGCGCCCGAAGCCCCGTTCCCTGCCGGACCCGACGACAGCTTCGCTGCCACCCAGTGGGTAGCTGCAAATGCCGCCAGCTTCGGCGGTAATCCGGCGCGACTGGTCGTGGCAGGCGACAGCGCGGGCGCGACGATGGCGATCGTGACGGCATTGCGCGCGCGCGATGCGGGCGGCCCCGCGATTGTCGCACAGTTTCTGATCTACCCGGTCACCGACTATCCCGACACTCTGCCCGCCTCGTACATCGAGCGGGGCGAAGACTGCGGGCTTACCGCCAAGGCCATGCGCTGGGGCTGGGATCTCTATATCACCAACCCGGACGACCGGGGGCATCCGCATGCCTCGCCGTTGCGCGTACCCGACCTCAGCGATCTGCCGCCCGCTTATGTCATCACCGCCGAATACGATCTCCTGCGCGATGAAGGCAAAGCCTTTGCGGATCGGCTGATTGCTGCGGGGGTGGACACCACGCTGGTGCACTATGACGACATGAACCACGGCTTCATGGGCATGGCCGGCTCGCTGACCCGCGCGGACGAAGCCATGGCAGCAGCGGGCGAATGGCTGAAGACGCTGGCATGAGCCGCCATTTCGCCATTGTCGGTGCGGGCGCGGGCGGGCTCTGTGCCGCGCGCTATCTGACTGGGCAGGGCATCGAGGTGACCCTGTTTGAAGCCGGATCGCAGGTCGGCGGACTTTGGGTCTACAACAACGACAGCGGGATGAGCCCGGCCTACAGGTCGCTACACATCAATTCCGAAGCGAAAGTCAGCAACCTCGCCGACTTTCCGTTTCCGGACGATGCCCCGCTCTACCCCGATCATGCGGAGATGAGTCGCTACTTCGCGCGCTATGCCGATCATTTCGATCTGACGCGCCGCATCCGCTTCAAGGCGCGCGTAAAGCAGATCACGCCGGTCGGCGGCAGCTTCCGCATCGAACTGGAGGACGGGACCGCCGAGACTTTCGACGGTGTGGTCGTCGCCAGCGGGCACCAGAGCGTGCCGCGCCACCCCCCGCAGATCGAGGGCTATACCGGGCACTATGTGCATGCCCATGCCTACCGGGTGCCCGATCCCTATGCCGACAAGCGTGTGCTGGTGATTGGTCCGGGCAATAGCGGTGTCGATATTGCCGCCGATATCTGCACGGTGACCGAGCATACGGTGCTTTCCGCCCGTTCGCCGGTGCTGATCATGCCGCGCATGATGTTTGGCGTGCCCAATTCCCGCACTTTGCTGAAGCTTGAGCGGCCCTTCCTGCCCTGGCAGTTGCGGGTGTGGATCCGGACCACGCTGACGCGGATGTTCCATGGCCGGATGGAGCAGTGGGGCTTTCGCACACCCAAAACGCGCACGCACCCGATCAGCCATCCCACGCTGATCTCCCAGATTGCATGGGGCCGGATCACGGTGAAGCCGGGGATCAAGGCAGTAAACGGCACAACGGTCCAGTTCAGCGATGGCAGCGAAGACAGGTTCGACGCGATCATTGCTGCGACCGGCTACACCACCGCCATCCCGTTCCTGCCTGCGGCGATCTCGCCGGTCGAGGACGCGACGACTCACGTCGTGCTTTATAACCGCGTGGCGCATCCCAGCGTGCCGGGGCTGTTCTTCATCGGCTACTTCGATGTGACCGGCGGCAGCAATATCCGGATGATGGACGATCAGGCCGCCTATATCGCCGCCATGGCGTCCGGTGCGATCCGGCGGCCAAGCGAGAGCGCCATGCTCGCCGCGATCGAGACCGAGCGCGCCTGGGCGCAAAGCCAGTTCCCCGATAGCCCGCGCTATGGGCTGGAACTCGATCCGCGCCGCTATCGGGGGCGGCTGGCTCTGGACTATGCCGCCAATGGCGTTAAGCGACCGGTCTGAGATGGCTGAATTCGCGACGATCCGGGATGAAGTGACAGCGCTGAAGCGCGAGCGCACGGTCGAGGCGGCGGCACAGCTGTTTTACGATCGCGGTTACGAGAAGACCACGCTCGAAGCCGTCGCCGAGACCATGGGCGTCACCAAGCCGTTCATCTACAACCATTTCAAATCAAAGGCCGAACTGCTCGCCGATATCTGCACGCGCGGGGTTAGCGCTTCACTGGTGGCGATGGAGGCCGCACTCGCGGCCGAAGTCTCTCCTACCGATAAGCTCAGGATGCTCTCGCGCGGTTTCCTGACGGCGGTGCTCGGCAACCAGCGCTACATCGCCATCCTCACGCGTGAGGAAAAGAGCCTTGAGCCTGCCGATTTCGAGCGGCTCAGTGTGCTCCGGCGCGATTTTGACCGGAAACTGGTCGCACTGCTGCAAGCAGGGGTGGATGCGGGCGAATTTCATCTGAACGATCCCTATGTCGCGGCGCTGTCGATCGGCGGGCTCGTGAGCTGGGCCTATGTCTGGTACCGCCCCGATGGCCGCCTTTCGCTGGAAGCTCTCGCGGATGAGGTTTCGAGCCTGATCCTGGCCATGGCGGGTGTGCCAGTGGGGCAGTAGAGACCCGCCTAAAGGACCAGCCCGCTTAAAGAACCAGACCGTCGCGCAGGCGCGGATCGGCGATGGCTGCGATACGGCTGCGGCGTTCGTCGAAATCGGTAGCGCGGATATCGGCCGCGCCGTTTTCTGTGACGATCACGTCCACATCGCTCTGTGCGGAGGTAACGTACGCGCTGGCAATGCGGGAAACGATGCGGCTCACGTCACCGCTCTCGTTGACCGAGGGCAGGGCGAGGATCGCGAGGCCACCGGCCGAACGCCGCGCCGCGCGAAAATAGTCCGGCTGGCCGCTGGAAGCCCCGACATAGCGGTCCCCCAGAAACTCGGCATTGACCTGACCGCGCAAGTCCACCTCGATGCCGGAATTGATGGCCATGAAGGGTGAACCGCGGATGGGGACAACGAGTTGCTCTGGCAAGGCGAAACCAAGTCGATCGCTTCGGCCCAGCCAATCGTAAAGCGCGCCGCTACCCAGAGCCAGCGAGGCGAGGCATGCATCGGGGGAGGCTGTATCGATCGCCCCTGCATCCACCAGCGCGGGGAACCAGTCGCCGACCATGCCCGAGCGGATCTTGAGGCCACGCCGGTCCTGCAGCGCATGCGCGATCGCGTTGGAAAGCTTACCGATGCCGATCTGAAGGGTCGCACCGTCAGGCACCAGCTTTGCCACTTCGCGAGCCACGTGGGTCTGCACCTCGCCAGGCGGCTCGGGCGGAGCTTCCGGGAGTGGCGTATTGCTCTCGCGCGCGATGACGATCTGGCTGCGATGCAGGCGGCAGGGGCTGCGGGTGATCGGAACGCGCGCATTGACCTCTGCCACCACGACCCGCGCCAAATGTGCCGCTTCCCAGACATAATCGGCGGCAAAGCCAAGGCTGTGATAGCCATCGGCATCGGCAGGGGAGACCTGCAGCAGCACCACATCCGCCGGCAAGGTTCGCGCGGCGAGCGCGGCGCTCAATTGCGACATGGCAAAAGGGATGACCTTGGCCCGGCCATGGCGGGTGAGCGCCCCCATCGAACCGAGCCCGCAATAGGTGGTGATCCGCAGCGCGTCCGGCACCGCCCCCTTCCACGCTGGATTGAGCGAAAAACCGCAGAACGCCGTCAGGCTATCAATCTGCGCTGCCGCTGCAAACAAGTCTTCCACTAGCCCGACCGGCTCGCTTGTTGCCTGGCCCACGACCACGCGGTCGCCCGGGCGCAGCACATCGGCAAGCACGGATTCGGACAAGCGGGCCTCCTGTGATCTAGCTGGAAGCAGACTGGACTTGCAAATGCGCGGGCAGCTGTCCGGCGATGGTCAGTGTCATGCTGCCCGTGCCCGTGCTGGCTTCCCCGTTCAGGCTTGCCTTGATGGAGACAGGCTGGATGCGGTGCCAGTGGACCTTCTCTGTGCCATCGGGGTAAATCACCTTGGCGGGGTGCGACACATCCCACACATCGGTTTCAAGGCAGGTCTCACCACGCCATGCGCCGAGCCCGCGCCCGTCGTTGAAGCCGCCGCTATAGCCAAGGCCCTGCATTGCGATTGAGGCGCCTTGCGCATCTAGCTCCAGCCGCAGTTCGCCAGCGCCCTCCAGCTGGGCGACCACGACGGCGCGGCGGAAGCGGCGGGTCCCTTCGTGGAGATCCACTGCGAGCGCGATATGGGTCACATCGTGCGCCGTTTCGGTTTCGCGCAATGTAATCACGCCGGTGGTGTAGGGCGTATCATCGCCGCGTCCGGAGAACAGCAGGCTGCCGCTCATTGCAGTGGTGGAGAAGAACAGGAAGGACATGACATGGCCCTTCTCGGAAAGTGGCAGCTTGGGGCCCGTGACCGGTTCAGGCACGCCCATGCCGCGCCGTACGCCCCACGAGTGATCGCGGCACGACCACCATTTGTCGATCTCGATGCGCCGACCTTCGACTTCGAGATAGCCGCTGGCGACGCCGATCTGGTCGAAGCGGCGATAATCCTCGACTGTGCGGCTTTGCAAGCGGGTGTAGTGGGGATGCTCCTCGTGCGCGGGCTCCACACCGTCCCAGCGGATGCGGCCGTGAAGCACGCCTTCGCTGGGCTCGATCACGATATCGAGCGTCTGCAGCGCCTCTATGGGCGTGATGCGGATCGGGCCGCAGACGGTCTCCACGCTCCCGTTGAGCGAGCGCGAGACACGCAGGTTGTACTGCTTGCCATCGACGATCATCACCGCCCCGGCATCGAGCACGTTCATGTTGCGATAGGCACCCATCGTGATCTGGATCGCGACGCGCCCGTCGCCCGAATAGATCGCGAACCAGTAGCGATCAAAGAACCGGGGGTCGCTGGTCCAGACGTGGTCGAATGTGGTCGGCAACTGGTGCCACAGCGTATCGTCAAGCGCGGTAAGCATGGGGTTATGATCTCGTTGAAGAAGGAGTGGCGGTCGGCACGTAGCGCATGGGTACGCGTGAGGCGCGGGCGATCATGTGATCCTGAATGGCGCGGTGCAGATCAGGCGACAGGTCCGGGCTGCAGGCGGCTTCGGCAAGCAGGGCGCGCAGCTGGTCGTTACGCGCAGTCTGCGCGGCGCTGTCGAGCATATCATGTTCAGCGGTTTCCAGCGCGGCGTCTATGTTGGCGGCGAGCCCGGACGGCAATGCGCTGCGCATGTCTTGCAGCAGGCTCAGTGTCGCCGCGTTGTCCCAGCGCAGGAAGCCCGGCACGGCGGGCAGCGCCTCGGTCACCATGCGTAAGTTCGCGATGAGGTTGTCGAGTATCGTGCGCGCAAAGGGTTCTGCGACAGCGGGCGCGACCACGGTTTCCAGAATGCGGCAGGTGCCTAGCAGCTGCTCCTCGACTGAAGGCCTCATGCCGCGCGCTCCATCATCTGCAACATGGGCCGGAAGAGCCACGAAGGGGTCTGGAACACGCGGTTGTACCGGCCCGAGACGAACTCGTTCACCGCGGTCAGTTGGATCACCGCGAGCTTCCAGCACGAAAACACGTTCCACCATGTGAGAGCGGTGTCGTCCACGGCGCGGCTGGTCAGGCGGGTGAAGGCCTCGACGATGTGCGCGCGTTCCCAGTGACCGGGGATCTGGTGCTCGCGTCGCCGCACGGGATTGGTGATCCAGCCGAGGTCTTCGAGCGGATCGCCCAAATGCGCGGTTTCCCAATCGAGCTTGGCGGTGATTCGCGTGCTCTCGATCAGCGCGTTGCCCGGTTTGAAATCGCCATGGACGAGCACGATTTCGTGCGCTTGCGGGGCCGTGCGGCGCATCCACGCCAGCACATAGTCGAGCTCCGGATGGGCTTCGAGCTGGACGCGGCGATATTCCGCCTCCCACTCGCCTAGCGCGATCTGGGACGGCGAGCCTGCAGGCACGCCGAGGCTGGAACCGAGGCCGCGCGCCTGCCAGTCGATGGCCTGAATATCGGTCAGCAGCCGCAGGAAGGTGTGGGCGAGTTCCAGCCGCTCTTCCAGTGGCCGCGCGCCATTCAGCACCATGTAGTCGCAGTGGCCTGAAACACGCTCCATGATGAGCGAAGGTGCGCCGAGGAACTGTCCGTCAGGGTCCATCCAGAACACCGCCGGTGCCACCACCGCGCTGCCTTCGAGCGCCCTCAACACATCGAACTCGCGGCGGCGCTCGGTCTTGAGCAGGGTGCCGCTGGCATCGCGCATCAGCATGAGGCGGTGCATGTGGGAGCCGCAGTCATCGTTCCAGGTCGCGTCGAAAGACCAGTTCTCGCGGCTGAGGCCGCCCGCCGAGCGGGTGAGCCCGGTGAATTGGATATCGCGCGCCGAAGGGATCGCATGGCGCACCAGTTGCGCCAGCCCATCGGCCACCAGCCGTGCCGTAGTGTCCGTCTCGTGAGCGTCCGTCGCCATAGGGATCAATAGATCGCCAGCGGGGTGATCGGGCTGCCGGTACCGCCGACGATAGGCAGCGGCGCGGCTACGAACAGGAACTCCGGCACGCCAAGCGCGGCGAAGTCCTGCAACACAAGCCCCTCCAGCAGCGGGATGCCGTAGTCGCGGATCAGGCGCTGGTGAACAGGGAAGGTCGTGCCTGCGGGAAAGGGCATTGCCTCGATCGCATAGTTGTCGGCGCCAACGAGCGCGACGCTGGCTTCGGCCAGCCAGAGCGCGGCCTCGACGTCGATGCCCGGTTCCTCGTTGAAATCGACGGTGTGCGCCGCTTTGCCCGCCTGGTTTTCCTGCCATCCGGTGCGGATGAGCACAGCATCACCGCTAGCGGGTTCCACGCCGGCGCGGCTGGCAGCGACCCTCAACTCCTCCACCCCGATCGAATAACCAAAGGGTAGGGGCGCATCATGCAGCGCGGCCACATCGAGCAGCAGCCCGCGCGTGACGATGGGCGGCAGCTTCTCCACGCCGCATTTCTTTGCGCCATGGGTGCTGTTGGTCCCTGAACCGGGGTGCCCGTTGTAGAGCTGGTCCTCGGTCCACACGTGGCACAGCGCATCAATGTGCGTGCCGATGTGGAGCGGCATGACCACGCTGTCGTCGGCAAACTGGAAGCCGTTGGCGACACGCGCGCCGGCTGCATAGTCCCCGCCGTCGCGGTCCATGAAATGGAGGAGGCCCGTGCGGTTGCTGGGCACCGGAGTTTTCTTAGACAGCGGCTGCGCGAGGCTGACGACCCGGCCCTGCCGGACAAGGCCCGTAGCCGCGAGCACTTCGCGCGTGCCGACGAGATTGAGCGCACCGATCTCGTCACTTTCGCCCCAGCGGCCCCAAGCATCACGCGACATGGGTTCTATCCTTTGCGGTGAGGGCTGCGGCTTCCGCCTTGAGCGGCTGGCGCTGGAGTTTGCCTGTGGACGTGGCGGGAAGATCGTTGCGGAACACGATCCGGTCGGGCACTTTGTAGGTCGAGGAAAGCCCGCGGGCGTGCGCGATGAGTTCGGCTTCGGTTGCGGGCTGGGCCGCGACCACGAAAGCCACGATGATCTCACCGCGCGCGGGATCGGGCGCGCCGACCACCGCGGCTTGCGCCACCGCCGTGTGTTGCAGCAACACGTCCTCGACTTCGGCGGGCGAGACATTGATCCCGGCGCGCTTGATCATTTCCGTGGCGCGGCCAAGGAAGATCAGGTCTCCGGTATCGGTTAGCTGGCCCAGGTCGCCAGTGCGATACCAGCCGTCTGCGGTGAAGGCGGCAACGTTGTGCGCGATGCTTTGCCCGCCGTAGCCCGACATCAGATAACCGGTCACCTCGATGAGGCCAGGCTGGCCGGTATCCGCTTCCACGCCGGTTTCGGCGTCGATGAATCGCAAGCTGACCCCGGGGAGCGGCGGGCCCTGGCAAGCCGCGCGGCGTTCCAGCGGCCAATCCCACGGCGTGACGCAGCAATTGCCGCAGGTCTCGCTCGAACCGTAGATGTTGCAGATATGCGCTGCGCCCAGCTGCGTTGCCGCCGCGATCACATCTTGCGGGCTGCCGATGGTGAGCCCGGTTCTGAGGCTGGCGGTGCGGGCTGTGGCAAAATCAGGGTGTGCAACGAGGGCGGCGGTCATTGTCGGCAGAGTGTAGATCGCGGTGCAGCGGTGCTGCTCGATCAGCGCGAGCGCTTCGCCCGGTTCAAACCGCTCTTGCAGAATGATCGCAGCGCCGTGGCTCATGGCGGCAGGAAGCGCGTTGGCCGAGCCATAGGCCCAGAACAACGGTGCCGAGACAAACACCCGGTCATCGCGCCCGAGGCCCATCCGTTCGCCGATGTTGAAACCATTCTCGATCACTGCGCCATGGGCGAGGCGGACAGCCTTGGGCTTGCTGGTTGAGCCTGAGGTGTAGAGAATCAGCGCGTCATCCGCCGGGTTCGGCCCCTCGCCGGGCGCAGCATCGGGGGCGGCATCGGGGGCGGCGGCGCAGAAAGCTTCATAGGTGCGCCAGCCCGGGCCCGGTGCATTTGGGGCAACCGCAATCAGTTGGCGGAGATGGGGCAGGCCCGCGCTGGCCCATTTGTTGTGCTCGAAAGCTTCCGGCACCAGCGTTTGCAGCGCAGCGAAGAAGTCTTCCTTGCCCGACGACGGCATGGCGAACAGCGCCGAAATGTGAGCGTCGCCCAGAATGAATGCAAGCTCGGCGGGCTTGGACCACGTGCTGATTGGCACGACGACAGCGCCCGCCGCGCTCGCACCCAAAAAAATCTCGAGCCATTCGATCCGGTTCGACAGAAGCACGCCGATCCGTTCGCCGCGCTGGACGCCCGCGGCCCTGAGCGCGTTCGTGATCAGGCGGGCACGCTGCGCCAGCCCAGCGTAGGTGACCGGCACGTCGCCATCAATGACCGCGCACCGTTCCGGCTCAGTCGCTGCGAGCGCGCGCAGCAGTTCGGGGAAGGTTCGGCTGATCGGCGGTTGCATGTCAGTATCCGCTCCCTATCACAAAGCCGCGATAGCCATCGGCCGCGATTTCGTTGCAGATGCCGGTATAGACTCCAAGCCCGCCGACATAGGGCAGCATCACGCGCGGCTTTCCGGGGATGTTCGCGCCCATGTACCAGCTGTTCGCCTGCACATGCAGCGTCGCCTCGGCCACCTCGCGCACGTGGTTCACCCAATCCTCTTCGGCCTTGGGTTCGGCCTCGATCACGGTGACATCGCGGTTTGCCATATCAGCGAGGCAATCGCCGACCCAGTCGACATGTTGCTCGATCGCCATGACGACATTGGTCAGGATCGAGGGGCTGCCCGGGCCGGTGATCGTGAAGAGGTTGGGGAAGCCCGCGACCATCAGGCCGAGATAGGTCTTCGGGCCGTCTTGCCATTTTTCGGCAAGTGAGACGCCGCCGCGCCCGCGAATGTCGATGCGGGTGAGCGCGCCGGTCACCGCGTCATACCCAGTGGCAAAGACGATACAGTCCACCGCGTAGTGGCCGCCGGAGGTTTCGATACCGGTCGGCGTAATTTGGGTGATCGGGGTTTCGCGTGCATCGACCAGCGTGACACTCTCGCGGTTGAAGGTCGCGTAGTAGTCTGTGTCGACACAAATGCGTTTGGTGCCGATGGCATGGTCGGTGGGCGTGAGCCTGGCCGCGACGGCCGGGTCTTTGACGATTTCCCGGATCTTGCCGCGTACATAGTCCGCCGCGAGATCGTTGGCTGCCTTGTCCTTGAACAGGTCGTTGAAGGCATGGGTGAAATTTGCGCCGCCACGGGCCCAGCGCGCGTCGAATTCGCGCTGGCGCTCTTCGTCGCTCACCTCGAATGCGCCGCGCTGGCTGTACTCATAGAGTGCGCCGGATTTGGTGGCCTTGGCCTTCGCCCTAAGCTGCGCTGCATCGCGCTTCCACGCGTCCTGCACATCATCCTGGAGCGGGTGGTTCCAAGCCGGGATGCTGAAGTTGGGGGTGCGCTGGAAGACGACAAGGTGGTCAGCCGCTTGCGCAATCATTGGCGTGACCTGGATGCCCGATGAGCCGGTGCCGATCACGGCCACGGTCTGGCCCGCGAAATCGACCGGCTCGTGCGGCCAGTGACCGGTGTGATACCAAGTGCCGGCAAAGTCATCGAGGCCCGCAAAGTCAGGCTTGCGCGGCGCTGAGAGCGCGCCAGATGCCATGATGCAGAACCGCGCAGTGACGGCCTCGCCGGTTTCGGTTTCGATGCGCCAGAGGTTCTGGGGCTCGTCGTAGTGCGCTGCAGCAACACGTGTGTTGAAGCGGATGTCGCGGCGCAGATCGAACCGGTCGGCCACATGCTCGATATAGCGCAGGATCTCGGCCTGTGCGGGGTAGCGCTCGGTCCAGACCCATTCGCGCTGCAGCGCCTCGTCGAACGAATAGGAGTATTCGAGGCTGTACACATCGCAGCGCGCGCCGGGGTAGCGGTTCCAGAACCACGTGCCGCCAACGCCGCTGCCTGCCTCGAATGCGAGCACCGACAGGCCGAGGCTGCGCAGCTTGTGGATCATGTAGAGCCCGGCAAAGCCCGCACCCACGACGACAGCATCGTAGTCTGTCTTGATCGGGACGCTGACAGGCTCGGACATCGACGGAAATCCCCTCAATCATTTGGTCTGGCACTTGTCGAGCCGCATTTTTGCGCTCGACACGAGCTCGAATCAACACATATGTTGAAACATAGAAAACCCGCTGGGTTTAATCAATACCCACTGGTAAGGTGTCGGCTATGGATGATCTGACAAACAAGGTTGCGCTGGTGACCGGCGCGGGTGCGGGCATCGGCCGGGCCGTTGCGCTGCGGCTTGCGATGGGCGGTGCCGATGTGGGCCTGTTCGATCTGAATGCTGCGGGAGCCAGCGCGACGGCGGAGGCGATCAACGCGCTTGGCCGGCGGGCAGTGGTAGCATCTGGCAATGTTGCGAGCCGCGTTGAGGTGGTTCGCGGAGTCGAGGCAATCATCAGTGAACTGGGCCAGATCGACGTTCTGGTGAACAACGCCGGAGTCCTGCGCACGGCTGCTTTCCTTGACGTGACGGAGGAGGATTGGCGGCGCATATTCGCGATCAATCTCGACGGCGTGTTTCATTTTTCGCAGGCGGTGCTGCCCGCCATGGTGGCGCGCAAGAGCGGGGCTATCGTCAATGTCTCTTCGTGGACCGGCAAGAAGGGCGTGCCTAACCACGCTGCCTATGGCGCTACCAAAGCGGCGATCATCAACCTGACGCAGAGCCTTGCAGGCGAATTCGGCAGTTCGGGCATTCGCATCAACGCAGTGTGCCCGGGCATCATCGTCGATACCGAAATGCGCGCAGAGGCAGAGGAAATGAACCGCGCGCAGGGCCTGCCCGATGTGGCCACGCGGGTTCAGGCGATTCCGCTGCGCCGCGCCGGAAAGCCTGATGAAATTGCCGAACTCGTCGCCTTTCTGGCTTCGGACCGAGCCGCCTACATGACCGGACAGGCGATCAACGTCACCGGTGGACACTGGATGAACTGAGGAGCCCAAGATGATCCTGATCAGCGCCACACCGAGCCCGTTTGCGCGCAAGGTGCGCATCGCCCTCATGGAGAAGGGCGTGCCCTTCACCTTGCAGAACGAGATACCTTGGCACGCCGATACCCAGACGTCGCGCTACAACCCGCTGGAGCAGCTGCCGGTCCTGATCCCCGACGAAGCGGACCCTGTGTTCGAATCCTCACACATCATGGACTGGATCGAGTGGCGCTATCCCACGCCGCCGATGCTCCCCGATGCGCCCGAGGCGGCGCTGGAGGCCAAGCAGGTGCAGGTGATCGCCGAAGGGGTGCTCGATGCAACCGTGCTGCTGTTCTGGGAAATGCAGCGGCCCCAGCCGAGCGCTGAATGGGCGCAGCGGCAGCTGCGCAAGGTCAAGGGCGGGCTGACTGAACTCAACCGCCGTGTGGGGACACGCGAGTATGTGGTCGGCGACCGCTTCGGGCTGGCGGACATCGCGGTAATCGCGCTGCTCGGCAATCAGGACATCGTGATCGAGACGGGCATGATCCCGCTTTGGCAGGCCTATGCGCCGGATATGGCGCCATGGCACGACCTCTACCCCAACCTAGCGCGGTTCGAGGCGTTCCACCGCGATCGGCCATCGGTGCGCGCAACGGCGCCGGTAATGTTCGCCCTCACGGAAAAGATTGTCTGACCTAATCCTCGAAGATCGCCACCGCGCGGGTCCACCCCGCTGAAGCCGCGCGGATCTTCATTGGGAAGCACGCGATGGTGAAGCCGGTGGCGGGCAGAACTTCCAGATTGTGCAGCTTTTCGAGGTGGCAGTAGCCGATATCGCGGCCCGCCTTGTGGCCTTCCCAGATCAGGGCGGCATTGCCTGTCGCCTCATAGGCCTCACGCGTGTGGACGAAAGGCGCGTCCCAGCTCCAGCCATCGGTGCCGGTCAGCCGCACGCCTCGCTCTAGCAGGTACATCGTGGCGTCGTAGCCCATGCCGCAACCGGCTGTGACGTAGTCATCCTGCCCATACCGCTTGCCCGCCGCTGTGTTGACGACGACGATTTCGAGCGGCGAGAGTGTGTGGCCGATGCGCGCCAGTTCTGCCTCGACATCAGCTGCAGTGACGACATAGCCATCCGGCAGGGCGGTGAAATCGAGCTTCACGCCGGGCTGAAAGCACCAGTCGAGCGGCACTTCGTCGATCGTGATAGCGCGCTCGCCCCGATTCATCGTCGAGGCGAAGTGGTAGGGCGCATCGAGATGCGTACCGTTGTGCGTGATGAGCTCGATCTTCTCGATCGCCCATGCCTCGCCATCGGGCAGGTCACCGGGCTTCAGTCCGGGGAAGAAGCCGATCAGATCGGGGACCGAAGTCTTGTGGTCTATGTAGCTGATCTTCGGCTGATACGGCGGCGGATCGGAGATCACATCGTTCTCGAGATAGATCGACAAGTCCACAATCGTGCGCGCCATGCTCTAAAACTCCACCCTGTCGCCGCCCTTGAGGCCCAGCATCGCGCGGGCTTCGGTGGGCGTGGCCGGTTCATGGCCCATTTCGCGGATGATCCGCACTATCTTTTCCACCTGCTGCGCGTTCGAGGCGGCGAGCACGCCGCGTTCGATGAACAGGCTGTCCTCCAGCCCGACGCGGACATTGCCTCCCATCAATGCTGCTTGTGTCAGGAACGGCATCTGGTGCCGCCCGGCAGCAAGCACCGACCACTGGAAATTGTCGCGGCCGAACAGGCGGTCCGCCGTCGATTTCATGAACATCAGGTTTTCGAGATCTGGGCCGATGCCGCCGAGGATGCCGAAGATCATCTGGATGAAGAACGGCGGCTTCACCAGGCCCCGATCAACGAAATGGGCGAGGTTGTAGAGGTGGCTGACATCGTAGCACTCGTGCTCGAACTTGGTGCCGGCCTCGCCCATCACCTCGAGGATCGTGGCGATATCGCGGAAGGTGTTCCGGAAGATGAAGTCGTCGGAACCGGTTACATAGGGCTTTTCCCAATCGTGTTTCCATTCGGAGATGCGCGCCGCTGCGCCGAAGAACGCGAAGTTCATCGAGCCCATGTTGAGCGAGCACATCTCCGGCTTGAACTGCACCGCTGCCTTCAGCCGCTCTGCCAGTGGCATCGTCGCCGAACCACCAGTGGTGATATTCACCACGGCATCGGTCTGCTGTTTGATGACCGACAGGAACTGCGCGTAGATCGCCGGATCGCCGGTGGGCTGGCCGTTGGCGGGATTGCGCGCGTGAAGGTGCAAGATGGCCGCGCCCGCCTGTGCCGCCGCGATCGACTGCTCCGCGATGTCGGACGGCGTGCAGGGCAGGGCGTCCGACATTGTCGGGGTGTGCGCGCCGCCGGTGACGGCGCAGGTGATGATGACCTTGCTCATCGCGGCGGCATCAGCGCGCGGTTGAGGCCGAGCCGGTCCGCAGTAACTTGCACATGCACAATCTGGTCTCCCTCGGAGTCGAAGATGCCAGCCAGTGCCAGCGTGACCGGTTGGCCGATCTGCGCCGTGTCGATATCATCGAACCCGCCGCGATAGGTGCCGGTGCAGGTGAGGTGGAAGGCGCCGCGCGGCCCGGCGGAAAACAGCTGGTCGACGGCGATGGCGTCGATGGCCACCAGCTCGGTAAAGCGCGGACCTGCAGCGCTGATCTCGTCGATCACTGTCCTGTCGGCCCAATTTGCGGGGGTCGTCAGCCAAGCCTGAGCCAACGCCTCCACTGCTGCGTCTGGTGCTTCGCAAGGCGCGTCCCACGGGGCGGGATGCGGGGCGCGGACCATGTCGCAGGTGCTTTCGGCGAGCTGGCGCTTGCGTGCGTAATAGTCCTCCTCTGCCCAGCCGCGATGCAGCCGCCCATTCTGGATGCGAAACAGCGTGACGCCGCCCCAGGTGGAAAGCCGCCCGCCGTGACGGCTTGACGCGCCGTGTTCGGTAAAGCGCATCGCAATGGCGTCGGGACCGATCACCGTATCGTGCACCGTTACGCAGAGGCCGGGAAACTGATCGAGCTGCGCGGCGGTTGCTGGGAGATAGGTGTCGTCGCGCCCAGCGAGCAGGAAACCGCCGATGCTGAGCGCATAGTCGGGCTCCATGATCGTCTCGACAGCCGCCACATTGTGGCAGGTCAGAAAATCAACGGCAAAGCCGCGCAGCAGGCGCGCGGAGGGGCTGAGGGTCATGCTTGTTCTTCCAACCAGCGCGGATCGCGCATTTCTTTCTTGAGGATCTTGCCCGAGGCGTTCTGCGGCAGCGCCGCCACGAAGGCGACGGCGGTTGGGCACTTGTAGTGCGCGAGCCGCGCGCGGGTGAACGCGATAAGCTCTGCTTCGCTCGGGCCAGTGCCCGCCCGCGCGACGACAAAAGCCTTGGGGGTTTCGCCCCAGCGCTCATGCGGCACGCCGATCACGGCGACGGCGGCGATCGCCGTATGATCATAGAGCACGTTCTCGATCTCGGTAGGGTAGATGTTCTCCCCGCCGGAGACGATCATGTCCTTGAAGCGGTCGTGAATGTACACGTAGCCGTCAGCGTCCTGATAGGCAGCATCGCCGGTACACATCCAGCCATCGGGGGTGATCGCTTTCGCGGTTTCCGCGGGCTTGTTCCAGTAGCCGAGCATGATCGCCTCGGACCGGATGCGGATCTCGCCGACTTCGCCGACAGCAACAGGTTGGCTAGTCGCCGGATCAACCAGCGCGAACTCGTTCCACGGCATCGGCAGGCCGCAGGCGCGCAGGCGGTGTGCGCGCGGGCCGCCCGGATCATGGTCTTCGGGGGCCATCATGATCACGGTCCCGGCGGTCTCGGTCATGCCATACGTGTTCATGAAGCCGCAGCCGAGCACGGCGATCGCGCGCTTGAGCACCGCTTCGCCAATCGGCGCGCCGCCATAGACGATGCGGTTGATGCTCGACATGTCCATCTCGGCCACGCCCGGCACTTCGAGCAGCATCTGGATCACGGTCGGCACGAAGAAACCGTGGGTGACGCGGTAGGCCTGGATCGCCGCGACGATCTCGGCCGGTACGACCTGCTGCATAAGCACGGTGTGGCCGCCCTGGCTCATCGCAGTCATGGCATAGCCGATCCCGCCGATATGGAAGAGCGGGCTGGCCACCAGATTCACGCTGCTGGCCGACATATCCCACAGCTCGCGCGCCATTCGCGCCAGAAACGAGAGGTTGTGGTGGCTCATCACCACGCCTTTGGGCAGGCCGGTCGTGCCTGAGGTGTAGAGGATCAGCAGCGGGCTGTCTGGCGTGGGCAGGGTGCCCGGATCATCCGCGCTTCCGGCATCGCGCCAGGCGGGATAGTCCGCCAGCAGGATCATGGCTGGGGGCGCAGGAGCTTCGGCCAGCAGGCCGTGCAGTTCTTCCTCGACGATCAGCAAGGCGGGCGTGCTGTCGCCAAGAATACCGGCAATCTCGCGCGGGGCGAGCCGCCAGTTGATCGGCAGGCATATCGCACCCGCCTTGGCGCAGCCGAAGAACAGCTCGAACTGCGCCGGCCCATTGCGCGCGAGGATCGCGACCCGGTCGCCAGCCTTCACGCCCTGCGCCGCCAGCGCGTGCGCCACACGGCTGGCCCGCGTGTCGAACGCTCCAAAGCTCAGCGTCTCGTCGCCGAAAGTCAGACACGGAGCATCCGGGGTCAGCGCGGCATTCTGGCGCAGCAAGGTGAGCAGGTTGGTTTCCACAGGGATCAGTAGCTCTTCGGCAGGCCCAGGCTGTGGGTTGAGACGTAGTTCAGGATCATCTCGCGGCTCACCGGCGCGGTGCGGTGCAGGCGCGCAATGAACCACAGGTCGGACAGACCATACTCGTTCGAAAGCCCGTTGCCACCATGGACCTGGATCGCCTGATCAAGCGCCTTGAGCGAGGATTCGGCCGCCGCGAACTTGGCCATGTTGGCGGTCTCGGCCGCGTCTTCCCCGCCATCGCAAAGCTGCGCGGCGCGTGCATTGAGCAGGCGAGAGGCCTGCACATTGATGTAGGCTTCGGCCAGCGGGTGGGCAACGCCCTGATGGGCGCCGATCGGTGTGTTCCACACCGATCGGTCCTTGGCATATTGCGCGGCCTGCGTGATCGCGAAGCGCGAGATGCCGTTGTTGATCGCGGCGGCGGCGATGCGCTCGGGGTTGAGGCCGGAGAACACCTGCTTGAGGCCTGCACCCGGCTCACCGATCAGGGCTTCATCGGGCACCTCGACATTGTCGTAAAAAACCGAGAACTGCTTTTCAGACGTGCGCAGTGCGGAATCGATCTGGGTCATCGAAATGCCCGGTGTGCTGGTGGGTATCACGAACAGCGACAGACCCTGCCGCGAGCCGTCGTTCACCGGCACGCCGTCGCGCGCCACGAGCATGACCGCGTCCGACTGATCGATATCCGAAGTCCAGTACTTTGCGCCGTTGATCACCCAACCATTGCCCTTGCGCACCGCGTGGGTGGTGACCTTGTGGGTGTTCGAGCCTGCGTTCGGCTCTGTAATGCCGAAGCACATCTTGCGCTTGCCGCTGGCAATGCCGGGCAGCCATTCCTGCTTCATCGCGTCGCTGCCGCAAGCCGCGATGATCGGTGCGGTGATCGAGGAGATGACCATCGAGAGGATCGGGCAACCGTGTGCTGCAGTTTCCTCGATGCAGATGTTGAGTTCGGCCAGACCGCCGCCACCGCCGCCGTAGGCCTCGGAGACGTGAACACCCAGGAACCCTGCCTCGCCTAGCGCCGACCACAGCGCTTCAGGCTGCTCGCCCTTGTTCACCACGTCCTGGAAATACTTCCGGCCAAACTTACCGACGAGCTTGCTGACACTGTCGCGCAGATCGCGGTGGTGGTCGGCGGTATCGCAGAGCGATGTTTGGAAAAGATCAGACGACATTCGAAAAGCTCCAGACTTGAAATTTGCTCACTGCGGCCAGGTGAAGAAGCCTTGGCCCGATTTGGCGCCGAGTTTGCCTGCGGCGACCATGTCGATGAGGATTTGCGGTGGGGCGAAACGGGGGCCGTGGGCGGCCTCCAGCGTGCGCGCGATATCGAGCCGGACGTCGATGCCGACGATATCGCTGAGGCGCAGCGGACCCACCGGGTGACGATAGGCAACGACCGCGGCCCGGTCGATATCCTCGGCCGATGCGACGCCCGATTCGAGCATGCGCATCGCCTCAAGGCTGGCGATCAGATCGAGCCGGCTTGTGGCAAAACCAGGCACATCGCGCACGGTGAGCGACTGCTTGCCAATAGCTGTCACATATGCGCGAGCGGCTTCCAGCGTTTCCGGCAAGGTTTTCGCGCCTTCGACCAGTTCGACCAGATGGATCGACCAGACCGGATTGAAAAAGTGCATGCCGAGGAAAATCCCGGGATCGGGCAAGGCCTGCGCCAGCCGGTCGATCGACATCGCGCTGGTGTTGCTACCAATTAGCTTTGGCGCGCGGCGCGCAATCCGGGCCAGAATGTCGAGCTTGAGCTCCAGCCGTTCAGGGACCGTTTCGATCACCAGATCGAGACCCTCCTGCAACAGGTCCACAGCCGCAATCCGCGTGATCCGGTTTTCAAGCGCTGCCGCACCCGGTGCATCAAGCTTGCCGCGCGTGATGGCGGAGGCGGCCGTCTTGCTGATCGTGTCCCGCAGCCCGAGCGCCCGCGCATCATCCGGCTCGACGACCGTGACCTGCGCCCCCGCCATGGCACTGACATAGACGATACCGACGCCCATCGTGCCGCCGCCGACCACGGCGATCTGCTGGTTTGCCAAAGCTTCGTTCATCGTCCGGTCCATTGTGCAGGGCGTTTTTCGGCAAAGGCGCGTGCGCCTTCATTCGCGTCGTCAGAGGCAAGAACGCTGTCTACGAGCGGGCGCTGGCGGTCCCAGATTTCGGCCTCGGGCCACTCGCGCGATTCGCGGATGATGCGCTTGGTCATCGCCGTGCTCAGCGGCGCGTTGGCGGTGATGGCCTCGGCGAGCGCAAGTGCGCCTTCAAGCGCGCCGCCTTCGGGCGTGATCCGGTTGACGAGGCCCCAGCGGTGCGCTGTCGCCGCGTCCATGCGTGCGCCGGTCAGCGCATATTCCAGCGCGATCGTCTCAGGAATGCGGCGCGGCAACCGCACCAGCCCGCCTGAGCCTGCGACCAGGCCGCGCGCCACTTCGGGGAGGCCAAACCAGGCGGTTTCAGCTGCGACGATGAGATCGCAGGCCAGAGCCAGTTCACAGCCGCCTGCCAGAGCGAAGCCTTCTACTGCGGCAATGACAGGCTTTTTCGGCGGCGCTTCGGTAATCCCCGCGAAACCGCGGCCTTCGAGCTCGGGCCGCTCGCCATCGGCAAAGGCCTTGAGGTCCATGCCTGCGCAGAACGAGCTGCCACGCCCGGTGATCACGCCCACGCGCAATTCGAGGTCGGCGTCAAGCCGGTCCAGCGCGCCAGCGATGGCGAGCGACACCGCATGCGTCACCGCGTTGCGCTGCTGCGGGCGGTTGATCGCGATGACGAGGACCGCGCCGTGCTGTTCGATCTCGACGGGGCCGTGCATTGGGCTATCCATGGGCAGGCCTCCCAAGGATGTATTCGCCGAGATCCGCTGTCTCGGTCATGGTCCAGAAGTCGATGATCCGGAACGGGTTGTTGACGACGACCCGGCCTTTGGAATTCTTGTAGTAGGTCTCGACGCCGGGGTAGGTCCACACCATGCCGGCGTGGGTCTGATCGACCTTCACGTTGTAGGCGTCGTGGACATCCTCGCGCACTTCCACTTGCGTGGCGCCTGCAGCCAGAGTCTGCTGAATGAGCGACATCACATAGTGCATCTGCCGCTCGAGCACGGTGATCAGGCTGCCACCGTGCCCGAACTGGGTGTTGGGCCCATAGAGGCAGAAGAAGTTGGGGTATCCGGGAACGACTGTGCCGAGATAGGCGCGCGCATCGTCGCCCTTCCAGTCCTTGTGCAGTTCGCGTCCACCAAGCCCGACGACCTTCATCGGCGCCAAGAGGTTGACCACGTCAAAGCCCGTCGCCCAGATCAGCACATCCGCCTTGTGAACTGCGTCATCCTGCGTGCGGATCCCGTCCGGCATGGCCTCGACCACCGAGCCGGTGACGAGCGTGACATTGTCCTTCGCCAATGTGCGGAACCAGCCGTTGTCCAGGAGCATGCGCTTGCCGAAGGGCGGGTAATCCGGCAGCACTTGCGGCAGCAGATGCGTCGCCCCGCCAAGTTCCGAGGTGATATAGGCCTCAAGCCCCTTGCGGTGCGCATCGTTGATCGGGTTGATCGAACGGCCATGGCCGTCCCACGCAGGATCCTGTTGCAGCGCCTCGTAGAGCTTGTCGTTGAACGCCCAGCTGAGCCGAATGCGGTACCAGCGGCGGTACAGCGGAACCGCATCAAGCAATCGGCGCAGCGGTTCGGGGATGGTCTTGCCGAACTTCGGAAAGGGCGCGGCCCATTGCGGGGTGCGCTGCACGATTGTCAGCGACGCGACGGTGTCCGCAATCGCGGGCGCAACCTGCATCGCGCTCGCACCGTTGCCGATCAGCACCACATCGCGCCCTTCCATCGGCACGCCTTCATCCGGATAAGTGGCAGTGTGGAAGCTGGGGCCCTTGAAGGTTTCGAGCCCTGGGATATCGGGCAGCCGGGGCTTGTTGAACGCGCCGACGCCGCTGATCAGGATCGACGCGCGCAAGGTTTCGCTCTTGCCCGTCTCGTTGGTGACGAGGGCGGTCCATTCGCCTGCAGCCTCGTCAAACCGCGCTTCGGTCACCTCAACGCCGAAGCGGATGTGCCGGGTGATGTCGTGATCGGCTGCGACCTTTTCGAGATAGCCGTGGATCTCCCGGCTGCCGGCGAAGAAGCGCGACCAGTCGTAGGGCGCGAACGAGAACGAATAGAGATGGCTCGGCACGTCACAGGCTGCGCCCGGATAGCGGTTCTCGAGCCAAACGCCGCCGGGTCGATCATGGCGCTCGACGATCGTATACGGAATGCCCGCTTCCGCCAGCTGGATGGCGGCGCACAGGCCCGAAATCCCCGCGCCAATGATCAGCGCGCGAAAACCTTCCGGAACCGGGGCAGGTGCCGTCTCTCTGCCGTCAGCCGCTGGCAGATCGAGATCCGCGCGGATCATCGGGGCGTATGTTGCGGGGACAGTTTCGCCGAGCGAGACGCTCATCATCTCGACGAGTAGCGAATCTGACGGGTTCACCAGGGGAGCCAGCTCTCCGCCAAAATGCCGGGTCAGCGCGGCGTGGGCGGCATCGCGGATTTCGCGCTGCACATCATCGGGCAGACCGCCGCTGTCGTTGTCGTCCATCCCGCGCGTGCGGGTGGGGATGAACTTGCCTTCGATCCAGCTCCGTTCGCCCGTCAGCTGGACCAGCAGACAGGCAAGAGTCGGCACATTTGCAGCCTCCAGCGCTTCGGTCAGCCAATCGAGATGTTCGGTGTCTTGCACAGCTACTGCCACTGCCTGTTATTTCCCTGCACGCGCCATAAGCGGAGCGGCGTTGACAACTCTGTCCTCAACAGCGAGGTAAAAGTCAACAGATATGTTGATTTGACGTTGCTGGGGCTGACAGCGCTTGGTCTGGGTGGCTCATTTCAGAGGCGAAGTCCCGAGTTTTCAACATTTTTTGCTGGAAAAACAGGGATAGTATCGGACTGCCGCCGCTAGTCTTGGCTGTTTCAGCCAAAATTTTAACACCACTGTTGACGAATGCGACCTACCTCATCTACGAAGGTGTTGATAAACGGAAGGCGACTCGATGCAGGCAGGAAAGCCTTGCACGCGCCAAGGGGAGACTAGCCTATGTCCAGACCTACCATCCTTCGCGCTGCGCTCGTTTCGGCCAGTGTCCTGTCGCTGGCCGCGACTGCGCATGCGCAAGCTGCGCCCCAGTCTGAGCAGGCTGCTCCCAGCGAAGGCCTTGGCGAGATCATCGTGACCGCCACAAAGCGTAGCGAAAACCTTCAGAACGTGCCGGTGGCTATCACCGCCGTGAATGCGGCCCAGCTTACCAAGCAGGGCGTGTTCTCCACGACCGACCTCAACAACTCGATCCCGAACCTGCAGGTCAGCTCGGCCTACGGCGAAACCCAGCCGAACTTCACCGTGCGTGGAATCGGCGTCGGCACCGAGTACAATTCCAACGCCGCGTCGCCGGTCGGCATCTACGTCGACGAAGTCTATCAGTCGTTCCGTGCGAGCCATGGCCAACAGTTGTTCGATCTCGAGCAACTGGAAGTCGTGCGCGGGCCTCAGGGCACGCTCTATGGCCGCAACACGACTGGCGGCGCGATCAACTTTATCACCCGCAAGCCCAAGCTGCAGGGTCAGAACGGGACCGTCACGCTGGGCTATGGTTCGTTCAACCGCATCAGCGCGCAGGGTGCGATCGAAGTGACCCCGGTCGAAGACAAGCTCGGCATTCGCATCGCGGGCAGCTACGTCGATTCCGACCCCTATGTGCGCAACGTGCAGCCGGTCGGCCTGATCAAGTCTAATCCGAATGTTCCCGACAACATTGCTTTCGGCGACAAGAATGCCGGTATTTCGCCAGGCGGCCATGAATCGTGGGGAGTTCGCGGGCAGATCCGCTTCAAGCCGAGCGAGCGGGTCGATCTCAACCTGAAGGCCTATGTGGCTCAGTCGGTTGGTGGGCAAGATTCACCGCAGAACCATGGTCCCTCGCTGACCAATGACACGATCAGCCTCGCAGATTCGGCGTTCGGCTTCTTCTACACGCCGCTCGCAAGCACGTTGTTCGGCAATGGTCAGGACCTCACCAAATATCTGCCGCCCGCGTACAGCGCCAAGGGCCGCGGCCTGACCGACCGCCAGATCGAAGGCAACTCGATCGGCACGGCCGAGACCAAGACCTTCGGTATCGTACTCAACGCCAAGTTCGAGCTGGGCGACAAGGTCAACCTCACCTCGATCACCGGCTTCGACCGCACGCGTAATGGCCTGCTGCCGCGCATCGACTGCGACGGCACGCCCTACAACGTGTGCTCGATCGGTTATGCCTCGACCTCGCGCAGCTTCAACCAGGATCTGCGCCTCGATTATTCGAGCGGCCGGTTCAAGGCGATCGCGGGCGTCTATTATGGCTGGGACAAGATCGTCACCAACAACACGCCTGATTTCTACGGCTTCCTCAGCGACGTGAACGCTGCGATCGGCAACCCCAAGACCTACTTCAACCCCGCTGGCCTCGGCCGCGAGGCCGGCATGGCGACCGCGCTTAAGGCGACGCAGAACTACACCCAGGAGCGCAAGTCCTACGCGATCTACGGCGAGGCCAGCTACGAGCTGACCGACACGGTCAAGATCACCGCTGGCCTGCGCTATACCAAGGACAAGTTTGCCTACCTCGACGCGCTGACCACGTTCTACGACGATACCGGAGCGCCGCGCCTCTACACCGTGTCCGACTATGCGCCCGGCGGCGTGCTTTCGAAGTACTTCATTGGTGACAACGCTGCGCTCGACAAGAGCATCAAGCCGCTCAACCGCCGCGATGGCTCGAACGCCCTCACAGGTCGTGCGATCATCGACTGGAAGCCGACCGAGAGCATGCTGCTCTATGCCAGCTACAGCCGCGGCTATCGCGGGGGCACCTACAACGGATTGGCTTTCCAGAATGCCGCTCAGGTCTACTTCGTGCAGCCAGAAAAGGTTGATGCTTTCGAAGTGGGTATCAAGAGCCGCTTCTTCGACAACCGCCTGCAGTTCAACCTTTCGGCGTTCCACTACAAGTACAAGGCGCAGCAGCAGCAGTTGCTCGATCCGAGCTCGGTGACCTTCCTGATCAACCTCGACGGGAAGCTGACCGGTCTCGACGCCGAGCTCATCTTCGCTGTCACCGACAGTATCCGCTTTAACGCCGGCCTCGGCGTGCTCGACAGCAAGTTCGACAAAGGCGCCTGCCCCACGGCACCGATCAGCGGCACACCGCCCCAGGTTGGCAACTGCATCTCGACTGGCGGCGGCAAAATCGATGTGGGCGGCAATCCGTTCCCCTACGCCAGCAAGGTTTCGGGCAACATCGGATTGGACTGGGATGCCTACAAGACCGATGCCGGCACGCTGACGTTCCACGCTGATACCAGCTACACGGGCAGGTACTACTATGACGTGTTCGGCTCGTACGACTATGTCGGGCTGCAGGGCAGCTCGGTCAATTCGGGCAGGGGGCCGCTGGGTGAAGGCCAGGCGCCGTATTGGCTGATCAATGGCCGGATCTCCTACACGACGCAGCACTTCACCATCGCCGGTTACGTCAAGAACCTGACCAACAAGCTCTACTACCCCAACGCGATCAACGTCGAGGGCAGCTACGGCAGTGACTACCGGATCCGCGCGGCACCGCGCCAGTTCGGCATCGAAGTCGGCGCCAAGTTCTGATGCACTACCACGAGGGCACCTGCGACGCAGGTGCCCTCACTGTTTCAGCGTTTCCCATCCGCACATAGGCTGCATTTCATGCGCAAGTTTCACCCGCTCGTTCTTTCGCTTTTGCTTGCCGGTTGCGCGCAGGCCATCGCTGATCCAATCACCTCCGTATCGTCGGGCGAATGGCGAACCTACGGCGGCACTGCCGAAGAACAGCGCTTCAGCCAGCTGACTGCAATCGATGCCAGCACGGTCGGCAATCTGGGCCTGGCCTGGAGCCACGAATTCGATACCGCGCGCGGCCTCGAGGCTACGCCGCTGGTGGCTGACGGGGTGATCTACACGACGACCGCTTGGTCGAAGGTCTATGCGCTTGATGCGGTGAGTGGAAAGCTCCTCTGGGAATACGATCCCAAGGTCCCCGGCGAGACCGGGTTCAAGGCCTGCTGCGATGTCGTCAATCGCGGTGCCGCGCTCTATGACGGCAAGGTCTATGTCGGCACGCTCGACGGCCGGCTGATCGCGCTTGATGCCAAGACCGGCAAGCTCATCTGGTCAACCCTGACGGTTGACCAGAGCAAGCCCTACACGATCACCGGCGCGCCGCGCGTGGTGAAGGGGAACGTGCTGATCGGCAATGGCGGCGCTGAATATGGCGTACGCGGCTACGTCAGCGCTTATGATGCCCAAACCGGCAAGATGGCCTGGCGCTTCTACACGGTACCGCCTGCCAAGGGTGCGGGCCCCGATGGCGCCGCCTCTGACAAGATCATCGCCAAGATGCAGGCCACCTGGGACGGCGATTGGTCCAAGTTCGGCGGCGGCGGCACGGTCTGGGATTCGATCGTCTATGACAAGGAATTCAACCAGGTCCTGATCGGTGTCGGCAATGGCTCGCCGTGGGATCACCGCCTCCGTTCGAACGGCAAGGGCGACAACTTGTTCGTCTCGTCGGTCGTTGCGCTCGATGCCGATACCGGCGAATACAAGTGGCACTATCAGGGCGTACCGGGCGAAAGCTGGGACTTCACTCAGACCCAGTCTATCATTCTCGCCACGCTCAAGATCGGCGGCGCAGACCGCAAAGTCATGATGCAGGCGCCCAAGAATGGCCTGTTCTACGTGATCGACCGTAGTAACGGTAAACTGATTTCCGCCAAGAACTTCGTGCCCGTCAACTGGACGACCGGCGTGGACATGGCGACGGGCCGCCCCGTGGAGAATCCCGATGCGCGCTACGAAAAGGGCGTGTTCGTCGCCACGCCTTCGGGCCACGGCGCCCACAACTGGCAGCCGATGGCCTACAGCCCGCAGGCAGGGCTGGCCTATATCCCGGCGCAGGAAGTGCCGCTCGCCTATGTCAGCGACAAGCCTTTCGTGGCGCGACCGGGCGGCTGGAACCTCGGCGTCAACCTCGCGATCAACTCGTTGCCCGATGACAAGGCTGCGCTCAAAGCCATCCGGGCCACGCTGCGCGGCTACCTCATTGCGTGGAACCCGGTGGAGCAGAAAGAGGCCTGGCGCGTCGATCTCGGCGGCCCTGGCAACGGCGGCGTGCTGACCAGCGCGGGCGGCCTCGTCTTTGCGGGCAATGCCAAGGGGAAGCTGGTCGCCTACGCGGCGACAAGCGGCAAGGAACTGTGGTCCTACGATGCCGGTATCGGCATCATTGCTCCGCCGATCACCTATTCGGTCAAGGGCGTGCAGTATGTCGCCGTAATGGCGGGCTACGGTGGCGGCTATGGCCTGCCGGCAGCGTTTGCCGAACTGCAGGGGCCGCGGCCCAATGGCCGCCTTCTGGTTTTCGCGCTCGGCGGAAAGGCCTCCTACAAGATCGAACGTGCCCCGCAGGCACCACCGGTCATCGTCCAGAACGAATGGACGCCAGAAACGGTGGCCAAGGGCGCCGAGCTCTATGGCAATACTTGTTCGGTCTGCCATGGCGGCGGCGTGCGCTCCTCAGGCGTACTGCCCGATCTGCGCCGCTCGGGCGTGCTTGCCGACAAGGCCACCTGGCAGTCGGTCGTGCATGACGGCGCGCTCAAAGAAAACGGCATGGTCGGCTTCGCCAAATGGATGTCGGTTGAGGATATTGAATCCGTAAGGGCCTACGTTGCCGACCGTGCCCGCCTGCTGGCGAAGGAGCCTGACCAGTGAATCTGCAGATGTTGATCGGCGGCAATCATGTCGCCGGAAACCAGAGCATTGATGTGATCGATCCCGCCACGGGCCAGGTCTTTGCCAGCTGCGCGCGGGGCTCGCGTGAGGACTTCGAGGATGCAGTCACGGCCGCAGCCGCTGCGTTTCCTGCGTGGTCGCAGAGCACTGCGGAAGCGCGCAGTGCCTTGCTTATCCGAATGGCCGAAGTGATTGAGGCCAATCTGGAATCACTCGCCCGCACGCTCACCAGCGAGCAGGGCAAGCCGATCCCCGATGCGCAGGCCGAAGTGGGCGGTGCGGCCTATTTCCTTCGCTACTATGCCGGGCAGACTATCCCGGTTGAGCTAATCGAAGACAGCGAGGCCCGCCGGATCGAGTTGCACCGCCGTCCGCTCGGTGTGGTCGCGGCAATCGTGCCGTGGAATTTTCCTGTCCTCACCGCAGTCAACAAGGTTGGCGCGGCGCTGCTCACTGGGAACACCGTCGTCGTAAAACCCGCAGCCACAACCCCGCTGGCCACGCTGGAAATCGCTGCGTTGTGGAAGGATTTGGTACCTGCCGGCGTGGTCAATGTGGTCACGGACAACAATGATCTGGGCGATGCGCTGACCGGCCATCCGCTGGTGCGCAAGGTCAGCTTCACCGGTTCGACGACCACGGGCAGCAAAGTCATGGCGGCAGGTTCCGCCTCGCTCAAGCGCATGACGCTGGAACTGGGCGGCAACGATTCCGGCATCGTGCTCGATGATTGTGATCCCGAGGTTGTCTCGCAGCAGCTGTTCAATTCCGCCTTCGTCAACAACGGCCAAGTCTGCATCGCGCTCAAGCGGCTCTATGTGCATGAAAGCCAGTATGACGCGGTCTGCGCCAAGCTGGCCGAGATCGCGAATGCCGCCGTTGTAGGACCAGGATCGCAGCAGGGCACACAGCTTGGTCCGGTGCAGAACCGCGTGCAATTCGACAAGCTCAGAGCCCTGATCGAGGAGACGCGCACCGAGGGCACGATCATCGCGGGCGGCGACAGCCCGGAGGGTGAGGGCTACTTTATCAACCCGACCATTGTGCGCGATATCGCAGACAATGCGCGCCTCGTGACCGACGAGCAGTTCGGCCCGGTGCTGCCGGTCATGCGCTTTGCCGATATCGACGATGTGGTGGCGCGGGCCAACAACACCAGCTTCGGCCTTGGCAACTCGGTGTGGTCAGCGGATCCGGCTCGCGCCGGTGCGGTTGCGGCGCGGCTCGATTCCGGCTCGGTGTGGATCAACAAGCACGGCGATATCGGGCCCGACACGCCATTTGCGGGGGCCAAGATGTCGGGCGTCGGGATCGAGATGGGCATGCATGGTTTGCTTGAGTTCACGCAGGCGAAGGTCATGAACTACGCGAAAGCAGCGAGGGTGTAGACTTCTATGATGAGCCAGGAGGTCATCCTTAACGACGGCCATCACATGCCGCAATTGGGGCTTGGCCTCATGCGGTTCGGCTCGGAAGCGGAAACCGCGGCGGTGCTCGCCAGCGCGGCGGATGCTGGATACCGTCTATTCGACAGCGCGGCCATATATGGAAACGAGCAGCAGGTGGGCGATGGGCTTCGCCAGTGTGGGCTGGCGCGGGGCGATGTGTTCGTCACGACCAAGCTGTGGAACACCGAACATGGCCGGGACAAATGCCGCGCAGCACTGGAAGGCAGCTTGCAGCGTTTGGGTCTCGATCAGATCGACCTTTATCTGATCCACTGGCCGCTCCCGATGGATGATCTTTACGTCGAGACCTGGCGCGGGCTTATTGCACTGCGGGAAGAGGGGCTGGTCCGCTCAATCGGTGTGTCGAACTTCACGGTGGAGCATCTTGGCCGGCTCATCGCTGAAACCGGGATTGTGCCGGCGGTGAATCAGATCGAAATGCACCCGCGCTTTCAGCAGCGCGCGCTACATGCGTTTCATTGTGAGCATGGCATCATCTCGCAGGCGTGGTCGCCGTTTGGAGGCGGCGGCACCGGAGGAGTCCCGCTTCTGGGTGAGCCCGTGCTTGCGGAGATTGCGGCGAAGCATGCGCGCACACCCTCGCAAGTGGTGCTGCGCTGGCTCACGCAATCCGGCGCATCCGCTATGCCCAAGGCGACGAGCGCGCTGCACCTTGCGCAGAACATGGCTTCACTGTCGTTTGATCTCGACGAAACCGATCTCGCCGCGATTGCGACACTCGACAGCGCGGATGGCCGCACAGGCCCCGATCCGCTGACCTTTGCCGTGAAGCACTTCGCTTGAGATCCTAGCTACTCACGGTTGCCAGTCAGCCTTGGGCAGATCCTCGGGCCGCAGTTCGAAGCCCAGCGGGATGCACCACGAGCGGTCTTCGCTGAGAATCGCCTCGCTGTGTTTTAAGACCAGCGCATCGAGCGCGCACTCTTGCGGCGTATCCTTTGCAGCTTCGACAAGCGCAGCAACGCCGGCTCGCAAGGTGGCAGTCGCTGCGCGCAGATCGGCGTCCGAGGCGGCTGGATCATCCAGCACCGCTTTGCTTTGCTTCGACTGGTCAGCGAGGCTCAGCGCGTCAGCGTCAAGCAGCGCCGCTACCGCGTCCGCCATGGTCACATAGCGCTGGAGTGTGCCGCGATAGTAGCGGCGCGCCAGTGGCACGCGCTTCTGCATGAAGCCGATGGCTGCGAGCGAGAGGTGGAGCTGTTCGATCACATGCTTGTCAGCGTTCCCAAGAGCGGGAAGCACCACCTCGCCCAGTGCGCGCTGGACCACTTGCAACTGGGTTTCGAAATCCTGGTTCATGCCGTCGCACTCCGGAAAAAGCTGACCAGATCGGAGAGGGCGAGGTAGCCCATTCCGGCAACATGGTTGAGCAGCACGTCCTGATGGGTTGCCGCGCCGCGCGCCGCCCGGGTCGATGCCGCCAGCAACAGCACCGAGACGAGATAGCGGTTGAACACGCCGAAATAGCGTATGCGGGCCGGATCGACCGGCAGGCCCGAGGCCTTTTCATAGGCGGCATAGAGCTCGTCCTCGGGCATCATCCCCGAGACCAGGATCGTCTCGCCATCTTCGGCATAGTGCTGGAAAATCGGCAGCGCTGCGTATGTCAGGTCCTGATGCCGGTCGCCCAGCACAGCACCTTCCCAATCGAGCCATGCGGTGATCTCGCCCTTAGCTTCATCAAACAGGAAATTGCCGCTACGATAATCGGCGTGCACAATCGAAATATGGTCGATTGGCGGGGCATTGCGGTTCAGCCACTTGTAGACCACCGCCATGACCGGCTCTTCCTCAATGCGGTCTTCCTCCCAGATGCGCCGCGCGGCATTGACCTGCCGGATCACTGAGGCGTTCGATCCCACTTCCGGCCGGTCAAAGCTGGCGAGAACGGGCGGCGCGCCGATCGGCAAATTGTGAATGCGGGCAAGGTAGTCGATGAACTGCGGCGCCAGCTTGGCGCGCAAGTCTGGCCCATAGTTCTGGCCCAGCCCCGTGACCTTGCCGGCATCGTGCGAGGGCTTGGCCGTGCCAGTGGCAAAGCCATAGACCATTGCCGGATAGGGCAGGAACTGTGCCTCCGGGTCCATCCAGTAGGCGTGTGGGACAGGTACGGTGCCCTCGACCGCCCGGATCACTTCGAACTCGCGCCGACGGCTCGACTCGGTGACCGAGGCTGCCGGTTCCATGCGCAACACCATCGGGGTGACCATTGGCGCCTGGCCATCGGCGTCATCGCTACGCCAATGCAGGTTGAACAGCATCTGTAGCTTGGATGCACCGCCCGAAAGCCAGCGCGCATCTGCGATCTTGACCGGATAGCCGACCTGATTGGTGATCAGCCGCTCGGTGCCATCCACTAGCGTATCCAGCGCAACCGCCTGAAACGAGGGACCATTGCGGCGGCGCATCTTGCGGGTGAGCACGGTGTCCACTTCGCGCTCGGTGGGAAACCGCGCGCGGACCGCGTCGATGAAGGCATCACTGGGATGCTGCCGGATGGTGTCGTCGGTCATGGTGTGCTGCTTTGTCCCACTCTTTGGGTCAGGTGTCATGCTGGTCGGCCATCCCGCGCGAAAGGTGCGAGAGCCCGGCAAAATCGGCGATATGGCTGTGTCCGACGCGGGTTCCGCTTTCCCAGCGCATCAGGGTCTGGAAAGCCGCGCTCGATGGATTGAAGTTGTACCATGGCGCGGCAGCAACAGTCGTGCCGACCGCGTTCCAGCAATTGCCACGGTCGTCTTCGAACTCGACCACGGCGCGGGTAACCAGCATATCGAACCGCTGCGCGCGCATGGTGGCCCGAACGAGGGGGCGGCGTTCGCCGTCGACGACCACGTAGCCGAACTTAAAGGGGCCGTAGACGACCTCCTTGTTCTCGAACTCAAGCCCCAGGACGAGGAATGCGCCGAGGTCGGGGCCTAAGTTGACATGGACCCAGGTGCCGCCCTTGCTGCCCCAGTCCTTGCGCGGCCCCCAGCTCTTGTTCATGCCCTCGGTGCAATCGACCCTGTACTCGCGGCCATGGAGCGAGAGCGTGCCGGTGACGCGGCCCTTGCTTTCCATGTGGCCGGTGTTCCAGCCATCATAGCCCGCGAGCTTGGACGAGGCGATCAGCGGGTTTTCCGCCGGATCGTGAGGATCGAAGGGATCGCATACCGCGCTGTAGGTGATGTCGAGCGCGCAATTGCCATCGAGCGACTGGTACTGGAACGCGCAAACGCGGGCGCTGTGCGCCTGAAACGACAGGCCATTGGCGAGCGTGAAATCGTCGAAGCGCTCGGGGCAGGGCAAATGCATCTGCGCGTCGTTGTACTCGATCTGCCATGGATGCAGGCTGAGCCCTTTGTGGATCTCGATCGAGCTGTGGCAGACGCCGAGATTGGGCCGCGCCAGATTGTAGAGATTGCCGCTGATGCCCGCTTCGGGCACCGAGAAGATCAGGAACAGCGTTTCGGTCCACTGCATATCCGCCGGGTCACGGGGGTGGAACGCGAAATCCTGAGCAGTGATCATCTTAGGGTCTCCAACGCCAGCCGCCTCAGCAAACGATCATGCCGCCATCGATGACATGCTCGGTGCCGGTGATGAACGAGGATTCGTCCGAAGCGAGGAAAACCACTAGCGGCGAAATCTCAGAAGCCTCCGCAAAGCGGCGGAGCGGAATACCTGCCGCTGCACCGCCGCCATCCTCATCGGTTGCGGCAACCATCATCGGGGTTTTGACGTAGCCCGGATGGACCGAATTGGCACGGATGTTCTGGTCGCCGTATTCGACGGCAACCTGCTTGGTCATGCCGCGCACCGCGAACTTGCTGCCCGCGTAGGCAAGATTGGGTGTGCCGACATTGGCGATCATGCCCGAGGTCGAGGAGATGTTGACTATCGAGCCGCCACCACTGGCGATCATCGAAGGTAGGACCGCGCGCATGCCCAGAAACACGCCGGTCTGGTTGACCGCGCAGACGTGCCCAAAATCGGCCGCTGATAGTTCGGCCGTCTTGGCGATCGTGCCGATGATCCCGGCATTGTTGACCAGCACGGTGATCGGACCAAAGCGCGCTTCTCCTGCTGCGACGACTTCTGCCCAGCCGGCTTCGCTGGCGACATCGTGCTTTTTAAACATGGCTTGGCTGCCCAGCGCCTCGGCCAGCGCTTCGCCAGCTACGGCGTTTAGGTCGGTGAGAATCACGTTGGCGCCTTCGGCGACAAAGGCCTTGGCGTGAGCTTCGCCCATGCCTTGGGACGCCCCCGTAATGATAGCGACCTTGCCGGACAATCTACCCATGTCATCTCTCCATTTTGCCGGGCGCTTGCTCGCCTGATGGGCCAACGGGTTGATCCCGCTTTGGTTTGATGGCGCGGTTTGGTCAGAAGCGTTGGTTCCTACGCGGCACTGATGCCTACTTTTCGGATGCCGACGCTGATGCCCAATCGATATGTGCGCTTACCATCTACTGCCTGATGAATATCGTTCACTGGTGTAATGTCAATGCCGTCGTCATTGGGCGAGGGCGCGTTGGTTCCGCTTCCGCAGGCGGAAGCGTGTCCGGCGCTAGGTCCATGGAGCGGTGGTCTTATCCTTGGGCAGGCCGACCTGACTTCCCAATAATTCCTCTTAAATATTGATTTTTAAGCCTAAAATTTCTGCGTTTCGCCGTCTGCGGGTAACCATCTCGTTGCGGACATCCATGCTGGAATGCTGGGCCAGAGCAACTGGAGCAAGCTGGGCCTTGCCGGTTTTCAACCATTGTGTTGACAGAATGGCGGGCCGATTCTATGTAATGAACTGGCTAACTAAATCCGTTCGGGCGGAAGCAACCCCCGACACCTGAGCAAAGCCGGACAAAGCTGGCGGTCAAGGTGGCAAGGACAAAATCCGAAGCATTCAAGGGAAGGGGATTTCCATGACCAAGCATAAGATTGGCATTGCATCCGCGTTGACAGCACTCGCTCTGGCAAATGCGACCGCTGCATACGCACAGGCTGCTCAGGCGGCGCAAGACGGGGCCGCTGCCAGCGATCCGTCGGGCGAGATCATCGTTACCGCCCAGCGCCGCGCTGAAGCGCTCGAGCGCACGCCTGTGGCCATTTCGGTCGTCAGTGGTGATGCCCTCGCCAAGCGGGCCATCGTGACCGAGTCCGATCTCCAGGCCGCCAGCCCGGGCCTGATCATCCGCGCGGGTTATAACTCCAACCAGCTCAACTACGCCTTGCGTGGCCAATCGCTCGATGCATTCAGCGATACACGCCCGGGTGTTCTGCCCTATTTCAACGAAATCCAGCTGGACGGCGTTGGTGGTGGTTCCTCAGCCTTCTATGACCTGCAATCGGTGCAGGTGCTGAAAGGGCCGCAGGGCACGCTGTTCGGCCGCAATTCTACCGGTGGCGCGGTGCTGTTCACCTCGGTCAAGCCGGACGAGAACTTCGGCGGGTACTTCAGCGGGCGCGTCGGCAACTACAAGTCCTACCAGCTGGAAGGCGCGCTCAACGTGCCGCTGGCGGGTGACAGGGTGCTCGCCCGCGTGGCCGGGTTCTACGAGAAGCGCGATGGCTACCAGCGTAACCTCTTTAACAACACGCGGGCTGGCAATGTCGATCGCTATGGCCTTCGTGGCAGCCTGACATTCAAGCTCTCGGATACGATCAAGAACGAGCTCGTGGTCGATTATCTGCATTCGGGCGGCAACAGCCTGAGCGGGTTGATCGACAGCCTCGAGCCGACCGGGCTCGTTCCGCTGCTCGCGCTGACCAACTTCGGCAATCAGGCGCAGTACAATTTCCTGATCAACGCATTCACTGGCGGCGCTGCCGGCTGCAACGACACGACCAACAATTGCGCTGCCGCCTACGCTGCCGCCAACCCCAAGCTCGATCCTGGTGGTCTGGTGTCGTATCTCAAGACGCAGAAGGCCCGCGGTCCCTATCAGATCGAGTCCGATGGTCCGGCAGAGTATCGCGGCCGCAATATCATCGTCTCGAACATCACCACCTTCGAGGTTGCGACCGACACGAAGATCCGCAACATTTTCGGCTATACCTATCTTCAGAACGGCATCCGGGGCGATATCGACGGCACGCCCTTCGGCATCGATGACAACGGCACCGGCGGCAAGAACGACAATACCCGCCAGTATTCGGAAGAATTGCAGCTGGTAGGGAAGGCGTTCGGCGGCAATCTCGATTATGTGGTCGGCGGCTTCCTCAGCCACGAGACCAACGAGAACGTGACGACCAGCCTGTTGCTCCAGTTCCCGCCGCTCACGTCGCAAACCAACTACAACAAGCTGACCACGCGCGACATGATCGCGGGCTATGCGCAGGGCACATATGATCTCAGCGAGGCGACCGGCCTCGAAGGCCTCGGTATCACGATCGGCGCGCGCTACACGCACGAGAAGATCAAGTTCGATACGCTGCCGGCTGATACGGCATTCAAGGAACCGCCCGCTGTCCAGGCGACGTTCGACTTCAACCAGCGAAAATCCTTCGGCAATCTCAGCTGGACCTTGGGTCTGCAGTATCAGGTCAATCCTGGCCTGCTGATCTACCTTGCCTCGCGCCGCAGCTACAAGAACGGCGGCTATAACGGCATCCAGAACCCCAAGCCGGGTCTTGGTTCCGCCGGCGGCAACGAGTATGGGCTCGAAACTCTGACCGATGCGGAAATCGGCATCAAGTATCGCGGTCGGATGGGCGGCGTACCGGTCCAGTTCAACCTCGCCGGGTTTCAGAACTGGATCAAGAACGGGCAGCGTGTGGCCTATACGCTGCTAGGCTCGACCCCGGCGGCTGTCACGGTCAACGTGCCCTTTTCAAAGGTCACCGGCTTTGAATTCGATGGTTCGATCCGTCCGGCCACATGGCTTAATGTTGGCGGGTCGTTGAATTATACGAATGCCCGTTTTACCGATAATCTCGTCTCGATCGGTGGTGCTCCTCCGGTCCCGTTCGGCACGTATCCCGATACGCCGGAATGGTCAGGTTCGGCGTTTGGCGAAATCACGGTCCCGGTCCGCGATTCAATCGACGTCAGCCTCCGGTCGGATGTCTACTCGCAGTCGCTGTTCTGGTTCGCCTCGACCGGCAACCGCAGCCCCGGTGCCAACGTGAAGGGTTACACGCTGGTGAACTTCCGCCTTGGCATCGCAGACACCAAGGCGGGTTGGTCGCTGTCGGCCAACCTCAAGAACGCCTTCAACCGGGTCTACTATGTCGGCGGGATCGCCACTGGCGAACTGTTCCAGTTCAACACTGTGGTTCCGGGCGCACCGCGCACGTTTATGGCCGAACTGCGCTACAAGTTCTAAAGTTAGCGCCGGGCGGGTTTCCTCACCCGCCCGGCTCGCAAAACCCCGAACATAACGGGGCCCAGTCGAACGATATCAAACTGGAGAACAAGGATGTCTGGCAAGCTTCGATTTGGTGCCTTCTGCGGTCCCCACCATCCGCTGAACGAGAACCCGACGCTCACCTTGCAGCGCGACCTCGAGCTGGCGGAGCACCTGGAATACCTCGGCTTTGACGAGCTGTGGTATGGGGAGCACCATTCGGCTGGGTGGGAACTGATCGCCAGCCCCGAAGTGATGATCGCAGCCGCTGCCGAGCGGACCAAGCGCATCAAGCTGGGCTCAGCAGTGACCTCGGTGCCCTATCACCATCCGCTCATGATCGCCGAGCGCTACAGCCAGCTCGACCACATGACCCGTGGCCGCGTCATGCTCGGCATGGGGCCAGGTTCGCTGGCCTCCGATGCCAAGATGATGGGCATTCCCGTCGCCAAGCAACGCGACATGATGGACGAAGGCATGGACGTGCTCGTCCGTCTGCTGCGCGGTGAGACCGTAACGGCCAAGACCGACTGGTTCACGCTCGACAACGCGCGGATCCACATGACGCCTTATTCGCGGCCCAGCATTGACATGATTGCGGCCAGCACAATTTCTCCGACCGGGTCGCGCGCAGCCGGGCGCAACGGCATCGGTATGCTCTCATTCGGCGCGACGTCCGGCGGCGCTTTCGATGCGCTTTCGGCCAATTGGAATATCGCCGAGGACACGGCCAGAGCGAGTGGCAAGACGATTGATCGCAAGAATTGGCGATTGGTTGCGCCGATGCATATTGCACCGACGCGTGAACAGGCCCGCAAAGAGGTCGAGTTCGGCGTCGAAGGCTGGGCCGACTACTTGCGCAACGTGGCTGCCTTGCCGATCGTTCCGGGTGGCGGCGATGTGATTGATGCGCTGATGAGCTCGCACATGGCCGTAATCGGCACGCCCGACGACGCCGTGGCGCAGATCAGGCGACTACAGGCGCAGTCGGGTGGTTTTGGCACGCTGGTGCTGTTCGCACACAACTGGGCTGATTGGGCCGAGACCAAGCGCTCCTACGAGATGTTTGCCCGTTTCGTCATGCCGCAGGTCGACGATATGGTCGACAACCGCGCCGTGTCGGAAGCCGAGTGCCGCGCCAACCGGCCCGAACTGGCCGGGCAGATCGGTGCCGCCATCCAGGATCGCATCCAGCGCCATATCGACGAGCATGGCCAGAAGGACATTGCGCCCGAACTCATCGCCGCGTTGCCTCCAAAAGCCTGACCGCGGGGGAAAGGTTGCGGGCAGAGCGGTTGGCTCTGCCCAGCGCCTTGGCCGCAAGAGCGAGACGTGCCCATGGATTTGTTCATCAAGCATTATGGGCTGCGGGCAATGGAAGGCGCCGTCTCGGCCTTGCGCGCGGAGCTTGGCCAACTCTCACAGCGAATTGCCGAGATTGATGGCGTTGTCGGGGTCGATCTCCTGCAAGACGAGGCGGATGCCAATCGCTTCATTTTCATCGAGCGCTGGCAATCGGCGGCGCACTACGCCGAGGGCAGCCAGTTGATCGACAAGGCGGCATTCAAGGCCGTGTTGGCCCATCTTGGCGCGCCGCCCGAAGTTGCAACGCTGAAAGCGCTTGGCGCGGGCGGGGTCTGATGCGGCTAAGCGCCTACGCCGCAGCCCGTTCAAGCACGCCGCTTGCACCGCCCGCATAGGCCGGGATTGCACCGCTCAGCGTTACCGCATGGTCAAGTTGAAGCATCTCGACCGGCGAGAGTTTCGCCGCGATCTGGCCGATTTCAGGCGCCAATGATCTAAGGGCCGTGGTCAGATCCGGATGCTCGGGCATGGCAGAGACGACAAGCCGCGTGATCGCTTCGCTGGCAAGGATCACCGCCGGCGAAAGCGTGCCTTCCCGGCTGGCCTTGTCATAGGCCTGCTTGCCCAGGAACATGGTTCGGATCATGTTTCGCGGCTCGGGACGCTGAATCAGGTGGGCAAACACCGACATTTCCGCGCGGATTGCGCCATCAATCGGCTGCATCAGTCCAAATTCGACGCAATCGAGGATCGCGAGCGGGGCTGGTTCATGGCCGAGCATTCGCGCCATTTCGCGCGTGCGATGCGCGGCGATGGCATCCGCGTAGGCGGCATGGGCGAGCGGCTGCGCGGCGTCGTCCCACGGCTGCACCGCATGCGCGCGGTCCGAAAGGAGCCACTCCTCCGCCGCAGCGATCTCCTCACCCTCTGCTACCACGGCATGGACAAGGCCGGCCTCACGCGCTTCCTCGCCGGAAAGCGTGCGGCCTAACAGCAGAACCTCGAGGCCGAGCGCGACGCCGACGAGCCGCGGCACACGCTGGGTTCCCCCAGCACCGGGCAGGAGCCCCACCGCGCATTCGGGCAGGCCGAGCACGGCCCGGCGATTGTTGGTGACGACGCGGTAGTGTGCACCCAGCGCCAGCTCGCAGCCACCGCCGAGCGCCACTCCGGCGATGGCTGCCGCCACAGGCTTACCCGCCGTCTCCAATCGCCGGATGGCATGGCTGAGAGGGAAGAAGTGGTTGAACGCCATGTCGAACCGGTCAGCAGCGGGGGCCGCAACGATCATGTCGTAGGCAACGCCAAGCTCGGAGAGATCGGCACCAGCACAGTAGCCAGTGGCCTTGCCCGATCGCACGAGCACGCCCTTCACATCGGCACGGTGCAGCCATTCGGCAAATTCACCGAGCTCGTGGATAGCTTTGTTCGAAAAGACGTTCATCGATCTGCCGGGGCAATCGAACACGAGGTGCACGAGGCCATTGTCCTGCATCTCGGCACGGAACTGCGTGAGAGTGGGCGGGGTCATGGTGTGGGCTCCGGTATCGGCGTGCGCGGTTTGCGGAACTTGCCTGCATCGTCGCGGACACGCTGGGTGGTAACGTCTATAGAGCGGGGTTGCTTGGCCTTGGCCAGGTGGTCGGCCAGAAAGCCCGCGAGGTCACTGGCCGTAAGCGCCGCATCACTTTCGATCACGGCGTGGACACGCGCGCCCAGATCGGGATCGGGCTTGCCGAAGACCGCGCAGCTGCGCACGGCCGGGTGACGCAGGATGGCGGCTTCGACTTCGGCGGGCCAGATGTTGATGCCGCCGCTGATGATCAGATCATCCTTGCGGTCTGCCAGGAAGAGAAAGCCGTCCGCATCGAGCCAGCCGATATCGCCGACGCTTTCCCAGCCCTCGGCGGTCGCACGGCGCTCGGCCCCGATGTAGCGGTAAGTCGATCCGGGGCCGCCGGGTGGCATGGCATAGACCTCGCCCTGCTCGCCCGGTGCCGCATCGCTGCCATCGGCGCGCAGGATGCGGATGCGCGCATTACCGATGGGGCGACCGACCGAACCGGGCCGCTTCAGCCACTCGCGCCCGCCGATCCAGCAGCGGACAAGGCCTTCGGTCGCGCCGTAGACTTCCCAGACATGATCCGGTCCGAGCCAGTCGATCCACGCCGATTTGAGCCAGGGCGCCATAGGCGCAGCGGTGTGCACAACCTGCTTCCAAGCGGCATATCGCGCAGGTGGCCGCGCGGTTTCGGGCAGGGTCATGATCCGGTGCATCATGGTTGGCACCATCAGCGCCCAGCCAATCCCCTCATGCGCGATTTCCTCAAGCGCGGCAGCGGCATCGAAGCGGTCCATCGTATGGACCGCGCAGCCGTTCCACAGCGCGAACACCGCCGCGCTGAACGGCGCATTGTGATAGAGCGGCCCGGGCACGATCACCCTGCCGTCAGCGGGGATGCCGATGAAGACGGTGCCAGCGGGAAAACCGGCAGGGCGGCCATCGACAATGACCTTGGGCGTGCCGGTGCTGCCACCGCTGGTGCAGGCCTTCCACGACCCCGCAACCGGGCACGGCTCCAACTGGGCATGGTGGGACGAGGGCGCGGGCAGCATCTCGGCATCGATGGCGCAGCGCGGCTGCATTACGCCGATGATGGCATCACGCTCTGTGGGGGGAAGGCGATGCGAGAGCGGCGCAGGAGTCGCGCCGCAGCGGTAGATGGCAAAAGTGAGCGCGAGAAAGTCAGGCCCGTTCGGAAGCTGGAAGGCCATTAGATCGTGTGGCTCCACACCTTTGCCGATGAGCCATGTCGCTAGCTGCGCACTGCGCGCATCGAGCTGGCCAAACGTCCACCGCTCGGTCCCATGGACCAGCGCCTCGCGTTCGGGCGGAACCCGCGCAAACAAGTTGGCCAGCGGCAGGAAGGCCTCAGAAGCCGACTGCATCGGCGCCCTTCAGGGAAAGGATCGCGCGGGCATCATCCGGCGTGGCGACCTCAAGTCCGAGTCCCTCGATGATCTGGCGTACGCGGGTTACCTGTTCGGCGCTGCTTTGCGCGAGCTGCCCGCGCCCGATCCACAGGCTGTCTTCCAGCCCGACGCGGACATGACCGCCCATGCTCGCGGCCATGGCGGCGACTTTCATCTGGTTCGCGCCCGCAGCCAAGACGGACCAGCGGTAGTTGTCGCCAAACAGCCGGTCTGCGGTCCGCCTCATGTGCATCACATCGTCGGGATGCGCGCCGATCCCCCCGAGCAGGCCGAAGCAGGTCTGGATGAACAGTGGGGCTTTTACCAGCCCTTCGCTCCAGAAGTAGTGCAGGTTGTAGAGGTGGCTGGTGTCATAGCACTCGAACTCATAGCGCGTGCCGGTAGCATTTAGCGTGTCGAGCGCATAACGGATGTCCTTGAAGCTGTTGCGGAACACCAGATCGTGGCTCCCCTCCAGCATTTCGGGCTCCCACGCGTGCTGGAATTCCTTGAAGCGCTTCAGCATCGGGAACAGGCCAAAATTCATCGAGCCCATGTTAAGGCTGGCGACTTCAGGCTTCCACACTTCGGCGGGCTTCACGCGGTATTCGACCGGCATGTAGGGTGATGCGCCGGTTGTGAGATTCACCACCACGTCGCTGCTCTGCTTGATCACGCGCAGGAACGGTTCGAAGTCCTCGGGCGTGTGGACTGGGTGACCATCCTGCGGATCGCGCGCGTGAAGGTGGACGATGGCCGCACCAGCGTCCGCTGCGCCGAGCGCGGCTTCGGCAATCTCCTGCGCGGTGACGGGAAGGTGCGGTGACATCGACGGAGTGTGGATCGAGCCCGTAACCGCGCAGCTGATGATGACCTTGTGCTGTGTCACGTTATGCCTCCTGCAGACCCTGCATGGCATCGCGCCAGTGCCGGGCCAGTGTCTCTCGGTTGTGCGGTGCGGCGATGGCGAGGATCGCCTGCGCGCGCGCCTCATGCCCCAGATTGCGTAAGTCTGCCGCACCGTGCTCGGTCACGACCACATCGACATCAAAGCGCGAGAGCGAGACCGGACCGTGCCCTCCGCCTGCCGGAACAATCCGGCTGGCAGTCCTTGCCTCCGACGGCAGCGCTATGATCCTAAGGCCGCCGGCGGCCCTCGCTCCGCGCGCATAGTCGCCTCCGCCGCCGGGGCCCGACAGGAACCCCCGCGCCGAAGCTTCTGCATGGACCTGTCCGTAAAGATCGACTTCCATCGCTGAATTGATCGTGACGAACCGCTCGATTGCGCCGAGCGTTGCCGGATCATGAGTGACATTGACCGGACGGAACTGGAAATGGGGATCGCCGAGCCCGTCATAAAGCGCGGTACTGCCGATCGCGACCCCGACCAGTGCTGACGGGCCGTCTGCCATCGCGCCCGAGCGCACGAGTTCCAGCGCACCATCGCCGATGAGGCCCGTGTGGAGCCGCAGGCCGCGATGGCCCGTGAGCGCGCGGAGCACGGCATCGGGGATCTTGCCGAGCCCGGTTTGAACCGTCGCCCCATCGGGGATGAGCGGCGCGACGTGGGCGGCGATAGCGAGGCTCGTCGTGTCCTCGCCGCTGGCCATCGTGCGCAGCGGCTGCTCGCTCTCGTACCAGCCGGTCAGCTCTGCAAGTGGAATGCCGGGATCACCCGCCGTGCGGGGCATCAGCGGATTGATGTGTGCAATGCGCACCGGAATATCGCGCCAGAGGGCGGCAATGAAAGCAGTCTCCGCGCCGAAGCTGCAATTTCCTTCGGTATCGGGTGGGCTGCACATGAATAGCGCTGCGGCCGGCTTCTGCTGGCGATAGAGTGCGAGGATATCCTGATAACACAGCGGCAGGAACTGACTGCGCGCGCCCTCGCGGCGCAGTTCGGGCGTCTGGAAAAATGTCAGGACGCGCGCGTCATGCCCTGCGCGCCAGACCGCCTTGTTGAGTCCGGGGACAAAGATGCCCGAGAACGTCATCGCACCCAGCGCACTGCCGGCGGCAGCAACCTCGTCGATCAGCAAATCGGATTCCGCCGAGCAGGAGGAGACGAGCGCGAGGCCTCCCGGCGGCAGAACGCCGGGCAGGTCTCCAGGGCGCAGCAGGCGATTCGTCATGTGCTGCGCCCCAAATCCGCTTACTTCACGTATTTGTGGAAGTCCGGTGTGCGCCGTTCTTGGAACGCGCGCATGCCTTCCTTCGATTCCTCGGTGTCGTAAAACAGCTTCACCGAATTCAGCGCCATCATCGAGATACCGCGAATGTTGTCGCTGTCTGCATTGAAACTGCGCTTGGCGAGCGCCAGCGCCGTGGGCGAGCGCTGGCCGAGCATCTCGGTCCACTCATCGACCGCCGCATCGAGTTCAGCCGCTGGAACGACCTTGTTCACGAGGCCCATTTCGAGTGCTTCCTGCGCCGAGTACTGCAGGTTCAGGAACCACATCTCGCGCGCCTTCTTGTCGCCAATGTGGCGGGCTAGAAATGCAGTGCCCCAGCCGGCATCGACCGAGCCGACCTTGGGGCCGACCTGGCCGAACTTGGCCGTGTCGGCAGCGATGGTCAGATCGCAAAGTGTGGCAAACACATTGCCGCCGCCAATCGCGAAGCCGTTGATGCGGGCGATCACGGGCTTGGGAATGTCGCGGATGATCGACTGGAATTCGTCGATCGGCAGGCCGACAATACCGCGCCCGTCGTACTGGCCGTCCTTCGCGCTCTGGTCACCGCCCGTGCAAAAGGCCTTGTCGCCCGCGCCGGTCAGCACAACCGACGAGACGCCCTTGTCATCAGCGGCGAGCTTGAACGCGGCGATCAGCTCCTCGATCGTCTGCGCGCGGAAGGCATTGTAAAGCTTGGGGCGGTTGATCGTGACCCATGCGGCGCGGCCACGCACTTCATAGAGAATGTCTTCGAATTCGGGGGTGCTCATGGCGCATCCTTTCCTGTTTTTTTGGCCTGGGGTCGATCTTCGCGCCGATCAGACCATGTTCATGCCGCCGGAGACCGAAATGGCCTGGCCGGTGATGTAGGCGCCGTCATCAGAGGCGAGCAGCGCAACGATCCCGGCGTAGTCATCAGGCTCGCCCATGCGGCCGAGCGGAATGCCGCGCTCGAGCGCCGCCTTCCACTTTTCGGCTTCGGGGCCGGTCCCGGCGACCTCGGCCATCATCGGGGTGTTGGTCGGCCCCGGGCAAACGGCGTTGCACAGCACATTCTTGCGCGCGAGTTCGCGCGCGATTGACTTGGTGAAGCTTATGAGGCCGCCCTTGCAGGCCGAATAGACGGCTTCCATTGCGGTGCCGACCTTGGCTGCATCCGAGGCGATGTTGATTATGCGCCCTCCGCCATTCGCGACCATCTTGCCCGCGACGGCGAAATGCGTATTGAGATTTCCGGTGAGATTGATCGCGATGACCTTTTCCCAGAATTCAGGCGTGGTCTTGAGGAAGGGGGCAGGGCGGTCCCACCCGGCATTGTTGACCAGAACCCAGATCGGGCCGAGCTCTACCTCGACAGCTTCAACTGCAGCCTGAACGGCAGGCAGATCGCTGACATCGAGCTGCCACGTGCGCACGGTCGCGCTGGGGCCCGCAAGCTGGGCGGTTTCCTCGCCCGCTGCTGTGCTGAGGTCGAAGATCGCGACCTTGCAGCCTTCCGCCGCGAGCCGCAGCGTCAAGGCGCGGCCAATGCCCTGTCCGCCGCCGGTGACAATGGCGACCCTTCCGTCCAATCCTCTCACGTATTCCTCCATTCGGATGTTGCAGTCAGAGATCCAGATCCTGACCGCCCTCTGCTTCGCCGCCCGCCAGATCGAGCAGGCGGTTCTTGATCTTCACGAGCACCAGCGCCGCAGCGTCGAGTTCATCCTCGCTGACGGTCGCCAGAATGTCGGCCTCGACCGCGTCGACGCTTTCGCGGATGGTCGAAACTAGCTTCAGCCCGGCGCGGGTCAGGAAGACCCGGCGTGCGCGCGCATCGCGCTCGTCGGCGCGCCGTTCGACAAAGCTGGCGGATTCCATCCGGTCGATCAGGCCGCCAATCGCGACTTTGGTCAGATCCAAGTCTGCCGCCAGCGCGGTTTGGGTCATGCCGTCGCGGCGCGAGAGGAAAGCCAGAACCCACCACTGCGAGCGCGTTAGCCCGAGCGGCTTGAGCGCACGGTCAACCACGATTCGTCGCAGCCGCGAGACATCATGGATGAGGAAGCCGAAACGCAGACTGGAATCGAGATTTTTCTGGATCATCAAGGAACCTCCGGGAGAGACATTTCCCGGACTAGCCGTAGCCGCGCCTTGCGCAAGGGGGAGAGTAAGCCGGTTCACCTTTTGGCGCTCAGCTTGCCCTTGAACATGTCGCGCGAAATGATGGTCTTCATCACCTCGATGGAGCCGCCGGCGATCTTGACGATCCGCGCATCGGCATAGGCGCGCGCGATCGGATACTCCCACATGTAGCCCCAGCCGCCGAACAATTGCAGGCATTTGTCGACCGTCTCGCAGTGCAGCTCTGACGTGACCATCTTGGCCATGGCGGCATCGACGGGATCGAGCTCGCCTCGCATGAACAGCTCGATGCACTTGTCGGTAAACACGCGTGCCATCACGCTACGGGCCTTCAAGTCGGCGAGCACGAACTGGGTGTTCTGGAAGTCCGCGATGGTCTGGTCGAAGGCCCGGCGCTCGCTGGTGTACTCGACCGTGTAGTCAATCACCGTCTCGACCACGGTGGCCGAGCGGATCGCCTGCGCCAGCCGCTCCTGCGCCAACTTGGTCATCATCAGCGAGAAGCCTTTGCCTTCCTCGCCCAGCATCGCATCTGCATCAACGCGCAGGTTGTCGAAGAACAACTCTGAGGTGTCCTGCGCCTTCATCCCCAGCTTGTCGAGATTCTTGCCCCGATTGAAGCCGGGTAACGAAGCATCGACGAGAAACAGCGTCACGCCTTTGGCGCCGGCCGCAGTATCGGTCTTGGTGGCAAGCACCAGCACGTCGCACATCTGGCCGTTTGAAATGAACACTTTCTGCCCATTGATGACGAAGTGGTTGCCATCGCGCTCGGCCTTGGTGCGGATAGCTTTAAGGTCGCTGCCCGCATGCGGCTCGGTCATGCCGAGCGAGCCGATAGCCTCGCCGCGCACCATCTTGGGCAGCCAGTGGCGCTTCTGCTCTTCGTTGCCGGAGCTGAGGATATAGGTGGCGACCAGATCCGCATGGATCAGGAAACCCGGGCCGCTTGCACCCACCCGCCAAAGTTCCTCGAACACGACCACGTCGAATAGATAGTCGAGGCCAAGGCCGCCGTATTCTTCGGGCACTGTGCAGCATAGCATGCCAGCCTCGCCCGCCTTGAGCCACAAATCACGCGGTACAATCCCGTCTTTCTCCCACTGATCGTGGAAGGGGACGATCTCTTTCTCGACGAAATGACGCACTGTCTGGCGCCACATTTCGTGCTCGGGCTGGAATATCGAACGTTCAATCATTGGGTAGCCTTCAAACGCGAGAGCTGGCGGTCGGTGGCAGGAGTTGGGCCGGCGAAGTGCTGACCTGCGGCGACTGCTGCGGGTTGGCCAGTTTGCGTGTCATCGGTGAAAATGGTCATCGGCCCCTCCTTGCCTCACCAGCCTAGCCTCAAGGCCAATTGCTCTTGCCAGACAATGTGAAGCTGTTTACTACTGTATTTGAGACTGTCAAGCGCGAGTGGTGCAAAACCGCCACCTTGGAGCGATAAGGCAGGGTATCGGATTGAGGAGAAGCGGGTGTCAGGGCTAGCGCAATCGTTCGGTGTTGCCGCGCTCGGCGGCTATGTCCCGCTGCTTCGGCTAGACCGGAAGGCAGCGTCCCGCGAACTGGGCTGGTCTGGCCTGCCGATGCCGCGAGCGGGAATGCGATCCGTTGCCGATTGGGATGAGGACGCGCTCACGATGGCGGTAGAAGCGGCCCGCCAGCTGTGCCGGGAAAGCGCGCCGGACGCGCTCCGGTTTGCCTCGACTTCAGCCTATTTCACCGATCGCGCGCAAAGCGGGATGGCGCTCGATGCACTAGCCATGCCGCGCACGGTGCGCACCAGCGATGCCGCAAATTCGCGGCGCGCAGCCACCTCGGCAATGCTTGATGCCCTGTTGGGCGGGCGAGACGAGATCGTGACGGCCGGAGAGAAGCGGCCCACCCAACCGGGCAGTGCGGCGCAACTCGCCTTCGGAGACGGCGCGGCGGCTGTGCGAACCGGGCCTGATGCGCCCGCGAGGCTCGCGGGCCATGCCAGCTTCTCGCACGATCTGGTCGACCGCTACGCGTCGCGCGATCATCCGTTTACCTACACCTACGAAGAGCGCTTCGTGCGCGATGTGGCGGTGGCCGAAGTGATAATGCCGGTGGTGCGCACAGCGTGTTTAGCCGCCGGCATTGCGCCGGGGCAACTTGCCCATGCCGCCGTGCATGAACCGGTTGGTGGCTGCTGGCGTGCGGCGGCCAAGGCTCTGGGCTGCAAGGCCCCCAATCATTGTGAAGCGGTTTCCGATATAGTCGGCGATCTGGGCACGGCCCATGCCATCTATGGGCTCGGTCTCGCGCTCGACACGGCAGAAGTTGGCGACTTTGTGCTCCTCGTCGGCTTCGGCAGCGGCGCCGATGCCATGGTGTTCGAAGTGACTGGCCCGGTTCCGGGGGCCAGCGCGATGGCGGCGGCGCTCAAGGAAGGGCAGGTCCTCGTGAGCTACTCGCGCTTCCTTAGCCTGACAGGCTCGCTCGAGCTCGACTGGGGCATGCGCGCCGAATTCGAGCAGAAGGCGCAGGCGACTGTTCTCGAACGGGTGGGGCGCGATATGATCGGTTTCGTTGGCGGACGCGACAGCACTGGCAATGTGCAGTTTCCCAAGAGCGCCTTCCCGGCCAATCCGGCGCTGTCTGAGGTCGAAAAGATGGAGGATGAGCGGCTGGCCGATCTTGAAGCGACGATCGTTTCGATCACAGCCGACCGGCTCAACTTCAGCCCAGATCCGCCTTTCGACTTCGGCCTCGTACAATTTGAAAACGGCGCCCGCGTCCTGATGGAAATGGTCAATCGCCCCGCCGAAGGCTTTCGCGTCGGTGACCGCGTGCGGATGCGGCTCCGGATCAAGTCCCAGAACCGCCGTCTCGGCTTTCGCACCTACTTCTGGAAGGCGGCGCCGCTGATGCGGCCCGTGCTGGGAGACGCCTGATGGCCACGGGAATACGCGACAAGGTGGCCATCATCGGCATGGGCTGCACGCGGTTCGGCGAGCGCTGGGATGTGGGTGCGGACGGGTTGATGGTTGAGGCGTTTCTCGAAGCGCTCGCAGATGCTGGAATCGAGCGCGCCCGCATCGAAGCGGCCTGGGTCGGCAATGCGCTCGATGATATCAACGTCGGCAACAGCGCGCTGCCGGCCGCTCATGCGCTTCGGCTCGACAAGGTGCCGGTCACCCGCGTCGAAAACATGTGCGCCACCGGCACTGAGGCCCTGCGCGGTGCCGCTTATGCAGTCGCCTCTGGTGCGGTGGACGTCGCGCTTGCCATCGGCGTCGAGAAGCTCAAGGACACCGGCTACGGTGGGCTCCCGCTGCGCACCAAGGGCATGCAGAACGATCTGTGGATGCCGTATGGTTCAGCGCCGGGCACATTTGCGCAGCTTGCGGGTGCTTATGCCGCCCGCCACGGGATTCCGGCAGGGGACCTCAAGCGCGCGATGGCGCATGTCTCCTGGAAGAGCCACCAGAACGGCGCGCTCTCACCCAAGGCGCATCTGCGCGGCGCGGTCGATATGGATAAGATCCTCAATGCCCCGCTGATCGCCGATCCGCTTGGCCTGTTCGACTGCTGCGGTGTTTCGGACGGTGCGGCGGCGGCCATTGTCACCACGCCAGAAATTGCCCGTGCGCTGGGCAAGGCCGATCCGGTCACGATCAAGGCAATCCAGCTTTCGGCGAGCAATGGCTGGGAAATGCAGTTCGGCGCGTGGGACGGCGCTTCGGTGCCCAACACCCGCGCCGCCGCCGCACGCGCCTATGCAGAAGCCGGCATCCGCGATCCACGTGCCGAACTCGACATGACCGAGGTCCATGACTGCTTCTCGATCACCGAGTTGGTGATCATGGAGGACCTGGGTCTTTCGGAAGAAGGACGTGCGCCGGTCGACATTCTCGACGGACGCTATGATGCGGGCGGGGCGATCCCATGCCAGCTTGATGGCGGGCTGAAGTGCTTCGGCCATCCGGTCGGCGCTTCGGGTCTGCGCATGGCCTACGAGGTCTATACCCAGCTGCAAGGCCGGGCGGGCGATCGCCAGCGGAGCAAGGTCGATTTCGGGCTGACGCACAACCTTGGCGGATCGCCGTTCAACAGCGTTGCCGCTGTCGCGATCCTCGGCCGGCTGAACTGAGAGGGATTGGGACAATGGCAGGCCTGTGGTTTGATGAATTCAAGGTGGGGCAGGTGTTTCGCCACGAAGTGCGCAAGACCGTGCTGGACTACGAGAACAGCCTGTTCTCCTCGCTCACCTACAATCCTGCGCAGATCCATATCGATCACGCCTATTGCGAAGGCACCGAGTTTGGCCAGCCGCTGATGAACTCGATCTTCACGCTGGGACTGGTCATCGGGCTCAGCGTGCAGGACACCACGATGGGCACCACCGTAGGCAATCTCGGGATGACCGATACGACCTTCCCAAAGCCTGTCTTCTCGGGCGATACGCTTCGCGCTGAAACGAAGGTGCTGGAGCTTAGGGAGAGCAAATCGCGGCCCACGCAGGGCATCGTCACCTTCGAGCACATCGGGCTTAACCAGTGCAATGAAGTGGTGTGCCGCACCGTGCGCAACGCGCTGATGATGAAGAAGCCGGCATGAGGCTGCGCTCGCTTTTGTTTGTACCAGGAGACAGCGAGCGCAAGTTCGCCAAGGGCCGCTCTGCCGGCGCGGATGTGCTCATCCTCGATCTGGAGGATGCTGTCGCCCCCTCGATGAAGGAGGCCGCACGCGCCATGGTGACGGGCTGGCTTGGCGAGGCGGATGCGGTCAAGGCCAGTTTGTTCGTGCGGGTCAATCCGCTGGATACCGGCCTGACCGCTGATGATTTAGCGGCTGTGGTGCGGCCGGGCCTCGCGGGCATTCTCGTCCCCAAGGCCAACGGCGCGCAGGACGTTGCCACGATTGCCGGGATGATCGATCCGATGGAAGCTGCCGCCGGCATGGCGCCGGGCAGCGTGAAGATTATGGTCGTTTCCACCGAAACCCCGCAGGCGATGTTTGCGCTCGGCAGTTATACCCCGCCGCATCCGCGCCTGATCGGTCTGACCTGGGGCGCGGAAGACCTTGCGGCCGCCATTGGTGCGACGGACAACAAGGAACCGGATGGGCAGTGGACCGAGCCCTATCGCTTCGCGCGCTCGTTATGCCTTTTTGCCTCGGCTTCAGCCGGGGTGGTGCCGGTCGATACGCTTTATGCTGATTTCCGCGACGGGGCGGGGCTTGAGGTCGATTGCCGCCGGGCCCGTCGCGACGGGTTTCTTGGCCGGATCGCGATCCATCCCGATCAGGTCGCCACGATCAACCGCTGCTTCACCCCCTCGGACGAGGAGGTCGCGCATGCCCACCGGATTGTTGACGCTTTCGCCGCCAATCCCGATGCCGGTACGCTCGGGATCGACGGCAAGATGTTCGATATCCCCCACCTCAAGGCCGCGCTGAAGACGCTGGCCGCCGTCGGAGAAACCGCATGACCCAAGTCCGCCCTCTTCCCACCGAGGAAGACCTTCAGGCTATTCGCGAAGGCGTCCGCGCCGCTTGTGCGCCGTTCGGCGATGACTACTGGTTAGCTCGCGATGACGATGGCGAGTTCCCCCGCGAATTCCACCGCGCCATGGCCGATGGCGGTTGGCTCGGCATTACCATGCCTGAGCAATTCGGAGGTTCCGGCCTCGGTGTGACCGAGGCGATGACAATGATGAGCGAGGTTGCGGCCTGCGGCGGCGGGTTCGCGGCGGCTTCGACCATTCACATCAACCTGTTCGGCCCGCACCCCATCGTGGTGGAGGGCACACTTGAGCAGAAGGCGCGCTGGGTCCCGCGGCTCGTTTCGGGCGAGGACCAGTGCTGCTTCGGCTTTACCGAGCCTGACGCAGGGCTCAACACCACGCGGATCAAGACTTTCGCCGAGAAGGTGCCCGGCGGATATATTGTCCACGGCCAAAAGGTCTGGACCTCGACCGCCCAAGTCGCGAACAAGATCATGCTGCTGACGCGCACGACCAAGTTCGAGGACTGCGCCCGGCCGACTGACGGCATCACGATCTTCTACACTGATCTCGACAGGTCCAAGATTGATGTGCGCCTGATCAACAAGATGGGCCGCAAGGCGGTGGATTCGAACGCGATCTTCATCGACGGGCTGTTCATTCCAGACGAGGACCGCATCGGCGAGGAAGGGAAGGGCTTCGGCTACATCCTCCACAGCCTCAATCCCGAACGCATCCTCATCGGCGCCGAGGCCATCGGCATCGGGCGCGATGCGCTGCGGCGGGGCGTGAACTACGCGAAGGAACGCGTGGTGTTTGATCGGCCGATCGGCATGAACCAGGGTATTCAGCACCCGCTAGCGGAAAAGTGGATGTATCTGGAGAGCGCCTGGCTGATGGTCGAAAAGGCTGCGCACCTCTATGATCAGGGCTTGCCTTGCGGGGCCGAAGCCAACGCGTGCAAGTTCCTCGCCGCGCGCGCTTGCCATGATGCAGCGTGGCAGGCGGTCGCCACCCATGGCGGCTTTGGCTATGCCAAGGAGTACCACGTCGAACGGCTCTACCGGGAAAGCGCGCTGACCCGCCTCGCGCCAATCACCGAACAGTTGATCATGTGCTTCATTGCCGAGAAAGTGCTCGGCCTGCCCAAGAGCTATTGAGGAAAAATCCATGGGGATGATGGACGGTAGGACGGTGCTGGTCACCGGCGCGGGGCGCGGCGTGGGGCGTGGGATCGCGCTCGCTATGGCTGAGGCGGGGGCGGCGGTGGTCGTCAATGACCTTGGCGTTGCGCTGAGCGGAGAAGGCCAGGACGAAGGCTCGCCCGCCGAGCAGGTCGTGGAGGAGATCCGTAGCGCAGGCGGCAAGGCTGTCGCCAACCACGACAGCGTGACTGACTGGCTCGGTGTGGGCCGCATGATCAAGGCGGCCATCGACAGTTTCGGCCGGATCGACGGGGTGGTCAACAACGCGGGCAATCTGCGCGATGTCTACTTCCACAAGATGAGCCCCGAGGATTTCCGCGCGGTGATTGAAGTGCACCTCATGGGCAGCTTCAACACCAGCCGCGCAGCAGCGCCCTTTTTCAAAGAGCAGGGCAGCGGGGCTTATGTCCACATGACCTCGACCAGCGGGCTGATCGGCAATTTCGGGCAGGCCAACTATTCCGCAGCCAAGCTCGGGATCGTCGGACTTTCGAAGTCGATTGCGCTCGATATGCAGCGCTTCGGCGTGCGTTCGAACGCCGTCGCGCCGTTCGCGTGGACACGCATGATCGACTCCATTCCGACTGATACGCCCGAGCAGCAGAAGCGCGTGGACGGCCTCAAGAAGCTCGATGCTAACAAGATCGGGCCCTTGTGCGTCGCTCTGTGCAGCGACGGGGCTGCCAAGGTCACCGGACAGATCTTCGGCGTGCGCAACAACGAAATTTTCCTGTTCTCGCAGCCGCGCCCTATGCGCGCTGCCCACACCGCCGAGGGCTGGACGCCTGAAGCCATTGTCGACCGGGTCTTCCCCCAGTTCTCGAACGACCTTTATCCGCTACACCGTTCGGCCGAGGTCTTCAGCTGGGATCCCGTGTGATTGATCCCGCCGCAATTCTGGCGCATGATTTCGGGCAGCCGGAGCAGACGTATACGCCGCGCGATGCGATCCTGTATGCGCTGGGTGTGGGGCTGGGCAGCGATGCCCTCGATACGGGCGTTCTCGCCTTCCTCGACGAGCGGAGCCTGGCGGTCCTCCCGACGTTTGCTGTCACTCTGTGTACGCCAGGGATGTGGATCCGTGATCCCGCACTTGGCGTCGATTTTGCCAAACTGGTCCATTCGGAGCAGTCTGCCGATTTTATAGCGCCCCTGCCGCCCGAGGCATGTGTTCGGGGTGAGGCGCAAGTTCTCTCGCTGACCGACCGGGGTGAGGGCAAAGGCGCGGTGCTGGTGCTCGAACGGCGGATTTTCGACGTTGCCAGTGGTGCGATGTACTGCCGCCTGCATCAGACGCTGATGTTGCGAGGGGATGGCGGTTTTGGCGGATCGCCCGGGCCGCGCAACGAAATCGCATTACCGGATCGCGTCCCTGATCTGACCGTCAGCTTTGCGACAAGCCCGCGTGGCGCGCTGATCTATCGCCTCTCGGGCGACTGGAACCCGCTGCACCTCGATCCGGAAGTGGCGCGCGCGGCTGGATTTGAACGACCGATTCTGCAGGGTCTTGCCAGCTATGGCATCGCCGGTGTGGCAGTTTCGCGCGCAGTGGGGCGCGATCCGGCTGACCTCTCGCGGCTGGCGTGCCGGTTTTCGGGCGTGGTGCTGCCCGGCGACGAATTGGAATTCCAGATCTGGCAACGTGAAGGCGCAGCCGCGCACTTTGCCGCCTATGTCGGCAACCGGAAGGTGCTCGATGGAGGCGAAATCACATGGAGAAACACGTGACTGCGAGCAGCCTGATCCTATGAGTCTCGATGCGTTGTTCCAGCCGCTGCAGCTTGGCGGGCTGACCTTGCCCAACCGGGTGATCATGGCCCCGCTCACCCGCGCGCGCGCCACGCCCGGCAATGTGCCGACAGCGCTGATGGCGCAGTATTACGCCCAGCGTGCGGATTGCGGGCTGATCGTGTCTGAAGCGACCGCAGTCGATCCGCTGGGCATGGGCTGGTACCGCGTGCCCGGTTTGTGGACGTCAGACATGGTTGAAGGCTGGGCGCATGTGACCGGCGCGGTCCACTCGGCGGGTGGGAAGATCTTCGCTCAGCTGTGGCACATGGGGCGGCTGGTGCTGCCTGACTACATCGGTGGTGCGCAGCCGCTGGGCCCATCGCCCATTGCGGGGGAAGGGCAGACGTTTGCACCGCCACCGCCTGACTACGTAGGCGGCTTCCTGCCGATGAAGGCTTATGTCGTACCGCGCGAGATGACCCATGGGGATATCGCCCATGCGGTCGAAGCCTATGGCACCGGTGCCGCGAACGCGCTGGTCGCCGGGTTCGACGGCGTGGAGATCCACGCGGCCAACGGCTATCTGATCGACCAGTTCCTGCAATCGAACGCCAATCATCGAAGCGATGCTTATGGCGGTGACCTGGCTGGTCGCTCGCGCCTGCTGCGCGAGGTTCTGGAAGCCGTGACGGCGGCGGTTGGCCCCGGCCGGGTCGGTATCCGCATCAGCCCGACCAGCGCGCGCAAGGGCATGGGCGATGAAAACCCCGATGCGCTGGCCGATGCCGTCGCAGCCTTGGCGCAGGAATTCGGCATCGCCTATATGCACCTGATCGAGCCAATTGCTTCCGGCTTCATGGAGCGGCCCGACAACCCGGTCATCGAGCGCATCCGTGCGATTTTCCGGGGCGTCGTGATTCAGAATGGTAGCTTCGATGCTCCGGCAGCCAATGCCTGCATCGCGGCTGGCAAGGCCGATGCGGTCTCGTTCGGGCGGCCCTATATCGCCAATCCCGATCTCGTGATGCGCATGCGCGGCGGGCATCCACTTGCGGTGGCGGACATGGACCATGCCTATGTCGGCGATGCGTGCGGCTATACCGATTATCCGCTGTTTGCCGGTTCGGTTTAGCGCATGATGCTCACGCGACCTGGCGCGTGGCCCGTTCCCAGTGCGGCGCGCGCAGGTCCTTCTTAGAAACCTTGCCCGATGGCACCAGCGGGAAGCTTTCCATGAACGTCACTCGCTTGGGCACTTTGTAGCCCGCCAGCAGCGTTCGTGCATGTGCGATCAGCGCGGCTTCATCGAGCCCGCTATCGGGCTGGCGGATAACGCAGGCCATCACCGCTTCGCCCCACCGCGCATCGGGCACGCCGATCACTGCGACTTGCGCCACCTCCGGGTGGGTTGAAAGCGCGTTCTCCACCTCGGCGCAATAGATGTTCTCGCCGCCCGAGACGATCATGTCCTTGACCCGGTCGACGATGTAGTAAAGCCCCTCTGAATCGCGGCGCGCCACATCGCCGGTGCGGTACCAGCCATTTTGCAGAACTTTGGCAGTGGCATCGTCCTGTTTCCAGTACCCAGCGGTGATGGCAGGCGCACGTGCGATCAGTTCGCCTGGTTCACCCTCGGGTACATCGTTCCCAGCGGCATCGACGATGCGCAGTTCGATCAGCGGCAGCGGGCGGCCGCAGCTTTGCAGCTTGGCCTCGTCCTCTAGGTCATGTTCGCCTGGCCTGAGGATCGTGAACGCCCCGCAGGCTTCGGTGGCACCATAGAACTGCATGAACGCACAAGGCATCTGCGCGATGGCGCGCCGGATTAGGCCCAGCGAAATCGGCGATCCTGCATAGAGCACGAGCCGCAGAGACGAGAAATCGGTCTCGGCCGCGCGCGGATGATCGAGCAGCATCTGGATCATCGTCGGGGTAAGGGTCAGCAAGGTCGGACGGTCGCGCTCGATTGTCTCGCAAATCACGCCGGGATCGAATTGGCGCACGATCGAGACCGCCACGCCGTTATACAGGCACTGGAACGCAATGCCGATCGAGAGCAGATGGAAATTGGGCAACGGGTTTATGAATATATCGCCCTCGTGCCATTCGTAGGCGGGCTCGAGATGCTCGCACAGACGCATCCGGTTGAACGCGCCGTGGCTCAGCATCACGCCCTTGGGTTTGCCCGTGGTGCCCGAGGTATAGAGCTGGATGGCAACGTCTTCCTCGCTGATGAACAGGTCGGGCTTTGTCGTACTATCGCCGGAATAGCGGCGTTCTAACGTGTCTTCACCATCGAACCAAATCACCTCGACCGCACACCCTGAAACTTCCGCTGCGGCGTTCCACAGGTCTGCCAGCGTGCGCTCGACGAATACAATTCGCGCTGTGCTGTCGTCGATGAGCTGCGCCAGTTCGGCGGCCGAAAGACGCCAGTTGAAGGGAACGAAGGCGGCGCGCGTGCGGGCCGTGGCGGTCAGCGCAAAGTAGAAATCGGGGCTGTTGAGGCCAAGGAAGCCGATCCGGTCGCCCGGCTCCGCACCATGCGCCAGCAGGCCGTTCGCAATGCGGTTGGAAACCGCATCATACTCGGCAAACGAGATCGTGCGATCCCCTTGAACCAGCGCGCGCCGCCCGGGCGCGGTGCGCGCATGGTATTCGATGAATTCGCCGAGCGTCCTGACTTCGGGATAGAGCCACATGGGTGTGTCCTCAATCGATGAGCAGCACGGCCTTGACGCATTTCCCGTGGTGGGCATCGTCGATGGCCTCGTTGATCTGGTCCAGGCGATAGGTCTTGATAAACGCCTCGATCGGAAGTCGCCCCGCTTTGTGGTGCGCGATCAGTTCGGGGAGGAACACCGCTGGTTCGGAATCGCCCTCGATGATCCCGCGCACCGTGCCGCCCTGGGTGATGAACTGTACGACGGGAACTGGCAGCGCGGCATCGAGCGAGCCCGGCACGCCGAGCAGCCCGATCCGGCCGCGATTGGCAATCATGTTCACACTCTGCACGACGACCGGCATAAAGCCGCTGGTGTCGATCACCATGTCCGCACCTTCGGGAATGATGCCCCGAACCGCAGTGGCCATATCGCCTTGTCCGTCGAGCACATGGGTTGCACCGAGCTGCAATGCTAGCGTGCGGCGGCCCTTCTGCGGCTCGATTACGATGATCGTTGCGCATCCGGCAATCTGTCCACCCAACACAGCGGAGAGACCGACGGCACCCGCACCGAGCACTACGAGTGCTTCGCCTGCCTTTGCGCCGAGAGAGCGCAGGACGCCGCCCACGCCAGTCTGAATACCGCAACCCAGCGGCGCGAGGACCGCGAGATCGGTGTCGTCATCAACCTTGAGGACGTTGCGCTCGTTTGCGATTGCGAGCGAAGCGAACGATGACTGGCCGAAGAAGTTGTCGGAAATCTCCTTCCCACCGCGGGTTACGCGGCTTGATCCGTCGCCGCGCGCAGCGATCATGTTGAGCGTAACGAAGTGGCTGCAATAAGCTGGTTCATGGCGCTCGCACGGCTTGCAGGCGCCGCACGAATTGAACGTAAGCAACACCTTGTCTCCCGGCTTCACGCCGGTCACACCTTCGCCGACTGCATCGACGATGCCGGCGCCCTCGTGGCCGAGAATGGCAGGGAACTGCAGCCCCATCGCGCCCGAGGCGACCACCAGATCGGTATGGCAGATGCCCGCTGCCTTGATCGCGACGCGCACTTCGCCGGCCTGCGGCTGCGCCACGTCGACCGCCTCAATCGAGAACGGGCCATTGGGCTGGTTGAGAACGGCGGCGATGGCGTTCATGGCATTAGGTCCTTGTCATCTTTGCTGGTACGGATCGCATCTTGGCGGGGCGTGAGATAGCAATGGCTGAGCTATGCCGCGCATTTTGGCGACGCGTGGAATGCCGCCGTGAGTCAGAGAGTTCCTGTGGTCTTGATGGCCGTCGTTCGAGACAAAACCACATCACTCACCTCTTTGCCCGTACTCGCTGACCCGCGCGCCGATGCCTTCAACGAATCATATCACAACCAGTAAACAAGTGTACAGTAAGTTCTTCGGAAAACCGCGAATGCTGCGCTAACATGGCCGAGCGGACGTCTGATCCTGCCGGCGTCATGCGGCAGCCGACGAGCACTCCAGTCCCGTCACCATCATCCCTATCTCACGTCGTCGGGTTCGAATTACCGCGTCGACCGCGGAGGGATATGCCGGTCGACATGAGTTCTCCCACGAAACATTCTTAGTGGCTTTCCCGCGGCCATAAGGCAAAAATGCGTCCCATCGAAGGACAGCTGAGTTGAGCATGGACTCGCACAGCAATGGCTGAACAGGGGGAGACCATGCGCCAGTATCTCGTCATCGCGTACGACATCGGGGGGGGGCACGAAAGCGCACCGCCGAGGTGAGACGCGTGGCCCGGTAGCGGGGCAAGTTCAGGGCGAACCATAGCCGCCAAATGCGGGACACCCCGGGGCCATCCGGCTCTTCGCGAACCCCTCCCTGAAGGCGCCGTCAGCCCCTCGCAACCCCGATCCGGCCGGCCGTGTTACCCGGCTTTGCCGGGCTGCCCGCACCACCCGCCCTGATCGAGGTTCCCCTCCCGTCGCCTTCGGCGTCGTCCGGTGCGAGCGTCTGCCGCCCCCTTCTGACGGTCAGTTCGCAGCCGGGATGGCCCCGGACCTGCGCGATCAGGAGAAGACCCATGACCAATCTCGTTATCCTCGTCGGCCGCATCGCACGCGATCCCGAGACCCGCACCACCGCCGGTGGGACCAGCATCACCAGCCTCTCGGTCGTGACCGACCGGCCCGCCCGCAAGGACGCCAAGACCTACAGGCAAGAGAACGGCTACACCGCCAAGGACAGCGAGTTCCACCGGATCACCAGCTTCAATGGCCTCGGCCAGAACGTCGCGAAGTTCTGCAGCAAGGGCCAGCTGGTCACGGTCGAGGGCCGCATCCACTACACCCAGTGGGAAGACCAGGACGGCACCAAGCGCTACGGCTGCGAGATCCTCGCCGACAAGGTCGACTTCCTGACCAAGGGCCGCGGCACCTCCGGCGACAGCGCGCTCGACATCGACGAAGACTGAAGGGCACATCCCTCTCGAACAAGGCCCCGGCAGAGCGATCTGCCAGGGCCTTCTTTGTGCTTGGGCAGCAATCGACAGCGCGGGGGCACCGAGCCCCACACGCCGCCGTGAGCCGGTGGCAATCGTACCGACAGGCCAGCGCCTGAGGGCGGCCTGAGGATCCGCTGGTCCTGCTGCCCTTGTTCCGTTCGATCCATACTCCAGGAACATGAAACCGCGCCGATTATAAGTGGGGAAGTCGGCACACCGTACCCGGGAGCCCGGTGTGCTGTATTGCGCAGAAATCCGCCACTTTTCTGTGTTTGGCGGCGCAGCGCCTGCATGATGTCATCTAATGTCAGCCCGGAATCTGCAAATCAGAGTGATTTGAATCTGAATACAGCTTTGTTTTGTAGACATAAAGTGGCGCTTTCCTACAGCCCGGCACTGGCAGTATCGTAAGGTCTCGATCTGGAGGGGTTTCCGGCCGAGGCGGCGGCCAACGTAAGTTGGAACCAATGCGTTTTGCGCTTCAATGCTACGTCGATGAGAGCCTGCACGAAGCGGTGAAGGCCGCCGCTGCGGCATCCCACATGAGCGTCAGCCAATGGCTAAAACTGGCAGTGATCGGGACCATCGAAGGTCACGACGAGGCTGCGTTTCGGGACCGGTTGATGTCCCAAGTGCTCTTCGCAGCCACTGCGACCGAAGGCCTTCTGCTGGTTCATGCCGACAAGGATTTGCGAACGCGAGTTCAGGTCGCGCATGGCAAGCGGCTGCGCGAATATCGCGAGCGGATAGCTCCCACCAAGCGGGGGGCTTGAGCCATGCTCTCGGTCGCCAATGTGCGCTCTGCTGGCGGTGCTGCGAGCTACTTCGCCAAGGACAATTACTATGCCTCTGCCGATGCGGATCGGTCGGGCCTATGGGTCGGCAAGGGTGCCGAGCGGCTGGGCCTGTCCGGCACCGTCGAGCCGCGTGCCTTCGAGGCGATCCTGCGCGGCGAACTCCCCAATGGCGGGCGCATCGGGAGAGAAGGCGCTGCCCACCGCGCGGGCACGGACCTGACCTTCTCGCTGCCCAAAAGCTTTTCGATGCTCGCGCTCGTTGGCAAAGATCAGCGCATCGTCGATGCCTACCGCGAAGCGGTGATCGAGACGCTGCAATGGGCCGAACGGAACGCCGCCTTCATGCGCGTGGAGCAGGCCGGCAAGGAACGTCAGGTCCAGACCGACAACCTGACCGTGGCGCTGTTCCAGCACGACACAAACCGCAGTCAGGAACCCAATCTCCACTTCCACGCCGTTGTCGCAAACATGACGCAGGCTAAAGACGGAACATGGAAGGCGCTGCGCAATGACCGGCTGTGGGAGTTCAATACGCTGCTTAATGCCATGACCATGGCGCGCTTCCGGGTCGAAGTTGAGAGGCTGGGATACCGCATTGGCGACGTCGGCAAGCACGGTAACTTCGAAGCCAGCGGGATCAGCCGTGAGGCGGTTATGGCGTTCTCGACGCGGCGGCAGGAGGTGCTGGAAGCCCGGCGCGGCAGCGGGCTTGAGGCTGGGTTGATCGCAACTCTGGCGACGCGTTCCGCCAAGCAGCACGACGTTGATCGAGGTGCCCTCCAGTCGCAGTGGCAGAACCATGCATGGGGGCAGGGCCTCGATCTTGAAGGTATGGTGCGCGATGCCCGTGAGCGATCGGCAGCCATGGCACTTGTCGCGCAGCGGCGGGACCAAGATCGCCCGTCGATCGCAGAACGCGGTAAGGTGATGGTGTTCGAACTGGCCGAGCGTCTTGGCCTCAAGCAAGGTGATCCCTTGGTCCCGGCGCGCATCCATCTGAGACCCGCGCAGGAGATCGCCGCAGCCCATGCCGTGGCCTCGGCCGTGCGCCACCTGTCCGAGCGCGAGGCCGCCTTCAAGGTCACCGATCTTGCCAAGGCGGCGCTCGATTTTGGCCTGCCTACGACCATGCCGCTGATCGAGAAGCGCATCATGCAGCTTGCGGATCAGGGCGCGCTGAGCAAAGGGCGCGGTACCATGCACGGCTGGCTCACCACGACCGATGCGGCAGCGCTGGAAAGCCGCATGCTGGCCGAGATCGAGAAGGGCAAAGGCGCAGCAATGCCGATCCTGACAAGCGACGTCGCAGGGCACCAGTTGCAGGCCGCAGCCAGCTTCAACTTCGGCATGACGCTCAATGCGGGACAGGAAGCTGCTGGCAGGATGATCCTGTCATCGACCAACCGGATTGTCGCCGTGCAAGGGGTGGCGGGGGCTGGCAAATCCAGCTTGCTGCGCCCCACTTCGCAGATCCTGAGCGAGAACGGCAAACGCGTTATCGGGCTAGGCGTACAGAACACGCTGGTGCGGATGCTGGAGCGTGAGACGAGCATTCCGTCGATGACGATGCACCGGTTTCTCGGGCAGCACCGCAAGCTGCTCGATGGGAATGCGAGCAGGGCCGAGCTGGCGGACGCGCGGACTGCTTATCGTGACACCGTAATTGTGCTGGACGAAGCGTCGATGGTCTCAACCCGCGATCAAGACCGGTTGGTCCGGCTCGCCAACCTTCTCAATGTTGATCGCCTGGTTCTGATGGGCGACCCGAAGCAACTGGGAGCGGTCGAGGCGGGCAAGCCCTTTGCGCTGGCACTGGCCGCGGGCACCGAGACCGCGCGCATGGACACCAATCTCAGGGCGCGATCGGAGACATTGCGGCTCGCTCAGGCGGCAGCGCAGCAGGGGCGCACCGGTGAGGCGCTGGAGCACCTCAGGGATCATACCGTCGAGGTGAGCGAGAACGGAGCTATCCTTGCTGCCGAGCGCTGGCTGTCGCTCCCGCACGTCGAGCGCGAGCGGACGGGTATCTATGTCTCGGGCCGGCAGTTACGCGATGAGGTGAATGCCGCAGTGCAGACAGGCCTCGCAGCCAATGGCGAGATCGGTCCCGACGCCGTGAGCCTCACCGTACTCTCCCGCATCAATACTACGCGCGAGGAACTTCGGCATATCCGGACATATGAGCCTGGCATGGTGCTGGAACTGGCAACCCGGCAGTCACGTCAGCATCTGGCCAAAGGGCGCTACGACGTCGTCAAAGTGGACGCGGGCAGGGGCGTTGTCGAACTTCGGGATGTCGGCGGCCGACATCACACGTTCGCCCCCTCGCGCCTTGGCGCGACCGGAAACAATCAGGCAATACAATTGCATGAACGTAAGCCGCTCACGCTTTACACCGGCGATACCATCCGGTGGACCGCCAACGATCACCAGCGCGCGCTGATCAATGCCGACAGGGCCGCGATCACCGCCATTACGCCCGACAGCGTGACCGTGCGTACGTCGACAGGCATGGAGCAGTCGCTCAAGTCTGACGACCCGATGCTGGCCCGGATCGATCTGGCCTATGCGCTCAATGCCCACATGGCGCAGGGGCTGACCACCGACAAAGGCATCGCGGTGATGGACAGCCAGACCCGCAAGCTGCTCTCCGCCCGCAACTTCCTTGTGACGATCACTCGCCTGCGTGACGAGCTAACCCTGATCGTCGACAACCGCGACAAGGTCGAGCTGGGCATCGGCCGCAACACGGGTGACAAGACTTCGGCGTTGGAGGTGACCGAGCGGCTCGGTGCGGCGGCGGCCAAAGGGCTGGAAGCTGGCAAGCCGCCAGAGCCCGAGACAGAGGCCAAAAGGCCGCCCGAGCTTGAACGCACGATCACGCGTGTGGTGCCTTTCGAGATGGGTATTTGATTTCGGGCTTGCCTTATCGGCTCGGCCAACCAAGCATCTTCGCTGGCTCAGGAAAAATCCCGAGCAACATTGCGCCCCATGCTTCGGTGATTTCGCGGCGGCGCTTGAGGTATGCGGCGCGATTGTAAGCACCCTCCGAACCCGACACACCTTCAGGGATGTGCGCCAGCATCAAATCTATGACATGGCGATCCCCCGGCGTGCCCCCGCGTTCGGCCCACTCGTTCATGATGGTCGAAAACGACGCTCGCCAGCCATGCGGCACATGCCGGCCCTGATAGCCGCAGCGGTTGTAGAAATAGCTCAACGTGTTCTCGCTCATCGGCATGCGTGCATTGCGGTTGCTGGGAAATATCAGCGGCCCGCGTCCCGTCAGCACATGCACTGCGCGCAGCACAGCCACCGCCTCGGCAGACAACGGCACCAGATGTTCAAACCCGTCGTCGTGCTTGAGCTCCAGCATGAGTTTCATCCGTGCGGCGGGCACGCGCCACAGCGCATCAGGGCAAGGCTCCTCGTTGTTCCAATCCACGTTCTCGATTTCGGTCCATGGCAGGGCCCGGATCATGCCGGGGCGCTGCGCGGTCAATGCCAGAAAGCGCGAAGCCAGCTTGGTAAGCGGCGAGGCGGCCTCCGCCTCGGTCTTGCGAATCATATCATGCAGAGCATCGATCGAGATAAGCGCCGGACGCTTGCGGGCGCGGGGCACCGGCTTCAGCGCCTTGGTGACCACGCCTGCCGGATCACGTGCTGCTGCGCCTTCAGCAATCGCATGCACAAACACTGCCGAGATCCTCTGGCGCACTCGGTGCGCCGTCTCTATAGCGCCCCGCTTCTCGATCTTTCGCAAGACCGAAAGTACCAGCGGCTCATCAATCTCGCGGATTGGCAGTTTGCCGATCCAAGGGAACACCTCTTTCTCGAGGCTGCCTATGACATCGCCTGCATGGATCGGCGTCCAGCGGCTCTCCTGCAGGTCATACCAGCCCCGTGCCAGCGCCTCGAAAGTGTTCCCCGAAGCAACCGTGCGCGCCACCTTGGCCTTCCGGGCTTCGAGTCCCGGATCGCGTCCCTCGGCCAGAAGCTTGCGCGCCGCAATCTTCCGATCACGCGCCAACTTGAGCGGAACTTCAGGGTAGCTTCCAAGGACAAGTCGCCGTTCCTTGCCAGCAAACCGGTACTTCATCCGCCAACTGCGATGGCCGAATTTGGTCACATAAAGGTACAAACCCTCAGAATCGGAGAGCTTGTAATCCTTGTCCTTCGCCTTGGCATTCTTGACGGTGAGTTCTGTGAGCATTGATGCCCCCGGAATTGCAATTGAGTGCCCCTTGAACGCCCCCGGATGGGCGTGGCTTCATAGGGATCAATTTGAACAAACAGGGAACAATATTGGCCGCAGAACGGCAGAAACGCAAGGAAAATGGGATGTTAGGGGAGCCTTGCAGATCGCAAGGTGGCGGAGACGGAGGGATTCGAACCCTCGGTACCGGTAATCCCAGTACGACGGTTTAGCAAACCGTTGGTTTCAGCCACTCACCCACGTCTCCGGATCGCAGCGGCGAGGGGGCGCTATAGCGAGGGAGTGGGGGGGCGGCAAGGGGCTTCCTGCGGTGTTTGCGGTCGCGATTCCGGCAAACGTCCGGGATTCGCCTCGGCGTGAAATCGACTCGGCTCATCGCCGGTTCATTGTGCCGGGGGAAGAGATGAGGGTCTGATAGGGTGACAAAGGGTCTGGCCCAAGCGCTGGTGCCGGGTGATCGGCGCCGAAGAACCGGCAAACGGCCGCAGGATAGGAATTGGGTGATGAAACTGAGCCGGAACATTGCGATCGCGCTCGCCGCTTTGGGACTGGTGCTTGGCACCGGTGCGCAGGCGCAAGTACAGCAGATCGATCCCAACACTGCGATCGATGGAGACTTGCCGGCAAAGCCGGGTTCGCAAGCACTTCCGCCGACTCCTGCTCAGCCGGCACCCTCGCCAAGCGCGCCGGCTGCACCTGTCGGAACGACGAGCACGGGCGATCCGGCATTTTCCTCCCCTGCTGCAGGCAGTGCGGCGGCGGGGCCGGGCATGGCCTCGATTCCGCCGGCGGCCGGTGCAGCCAAGGGCACTGCCGCCGATGGCACGACCTACCGCGAGGACGATCTCATCGGCGCGGCCGAGGGCGTGTTCGGCAAGGGTGCCAAGGGCCTGGCGCTGATGATCCAGGATATCCTCAAGAAGCAGGGCCAGCCCAATGCCTATATCACAGGGCGCGAGGCGGGCGGTGCGGTGGTCGTGGGGCTGCGCTATGGTTCGGGGACGCTGCACCACAAGATCGAGGGCGAACGGCCGGTGTACTGGACGGGGCCTTCGGTGGGCTTCGACCTTGGCGCCAATGCGGCGAACACCTTCGTGCTCGTCTACAACCTCAATGACTCCGAGGACTTGTTCAAGCGCTTCGGTGCAGGCGAAGGGCAGGCCTATTTCGTCGGCGGCTTCAATGTGAGCTATCTGCGGCGCGGCGATGTGGTGGTGATCCCGGTGCGCTTCGGCGCGGGGCTGCGGCTCGGGGTGAATGCGGGCTACATGAAGTTCAGCCGCACCCAGAAGTGGATGCCGTTCTGAGCGATTAGTGCATGCCCACAGCCCCTTGTGCCCGGCGCGGTTTGGGGGCAAAGGCGCGCCCATGCTCGAGACCCTGAACGCCCAGCCCGCCGATGCGCTGCTTGCGCTGATCAAGCTCCACAACGCCGATCCCCGGCCGACCAAGATCGACCTTGGTGTGGGCGTCTATCGCACAGGAGACGGCGACACGCCGGTGTTCGGCGCGATCAAGGCGGCCGAGCGCATTCTGCTCGAGACGCAGAATTCCAAGGCTTATCTCGGGCCTGAGGGCGACATGGGCTTTGTCCATGCGCTGATCCCTTACGTCTTCGGCACCGATTTCGACCGCAGCCGCGTCGAGGGGATGCAGGCTCCCGGCGGCACCGGCGCGGTGCGCCTCGCGGTGGAAGTGGCTGCGCGCGCGGGTGCGAAGCGGATCCTGATGGGCGTGCCTTCGTGGCCCAACCACGCGCAGATCGTGGCGGCGGTGGGCCTGGAGCTCAAGACTTTCAAGCATATGACGGCGGACGGCACGGCTGACCTTGAGGCGCTGCGCGCCGCGCTGGCCGATGCCGCGCCGGGCGATGTCGTGCTGCTCCATGGCTGCTGCCACAACCCAACCGGCGTCGATTACACGCCGGCGCAGTGGGACGAGATCGCGCCGATGGTGGCCGCTTCCGGCGTGCTGCCGCTGATCGACCTTGCCTATCAGGGGCTGGGCGACGGTATGGAAGCCGATGCCTATGGCCTGCGCAAGGTGCTTGCGGCTGTGCCGGAAGCGCTGGTCGCCTACAGCTGCGACAAGAATTTTGGCCTCTATCGCGACCGTGTCGGTGCGTTCTATGCGGTGACGAGCGATGCTGCGGCGCTGGCCAATGCCATGGGCAATGGCGCGACGATTGCGCGCGCGAGCTGGTCGATGCCGCCCGATCACGGTGCGGCGGCGGTGCGGCTGATCCTGGGTGATGCCACGCTCACCGCGCAGTGGATCGACGAACTCACCGCGATGCGCGCGCGCATGGCCGAAGTGCGCGAGCGGCTGGCTGCCGCGCAGCAGATCGGGCCGATCAACATGGCGCCGCTCGGGCACCAGAAGGGCCTGTTCTCGATGCTGCCGCTTTCGGGCGAGCAGATCATGGCGCTGCGCGAGAAGCACGGCGTCTATATGGCCGGATCGGGCCGCGTGAACATCGCGGGCCTGACGACCGGCAATATCGAAAGCTTCATCGGCGCGCTGCGCGATATCGCGGGCTGAACGGTCTGCGTTTTGCGCGCGCTAGTTGGCGCGCGCTTCCGGATGACGCCCCGCGCGCTGCGGCAGCACGAGGATCAGCAGTGCGATCAGCGCTGCGAGCAGGGCGGTGGCAAGCGGGCGGCTGATCTCAAGCCCGCCGCTTGCAAGGGGCTTGTCGAGGAAATCGCCCACGGTCGCGCCGAGCGGGCGGGTCAGGATGAAGGCGGCCCAGAACAGCACGACGCGGCTGGTGGTGGTGAACCAGACAAGCAGCGCAACCACGCCCAAGGCCGCACTGAACACTAGCGCGCCTCCGCCATAGCCTGCGCCGGCATCGGCCACCCAGTCTCCCAGCGCGGTTCCAAGCGTCTGCGAGAAGGTGATGGTGATCCAGTAATAGAGCTCGGCTGCAGGAGTAGCCACGGTATCGGCCGCGATGGTGCCGAGGCTGCGGTACCAGACAAGGAGCGAGGCGAGCACGCAGGCCAGCAGTAGCAACGAGCCGCCGGGGTAACCGATCCCGAGCGAGCGGGTGGCAAAGTCTGCCAGCGTGGTGCCCGCCGTAGTGGAGGCGATGATCGTGGCCCAATAGAGCCAGGGCGCAAAGCGGCTCGCACGGATCTGCAACCAGACAAGGAGTGCGAGCGCCGCGCCGAAGATCAGCGTGCCGACAAGGTATCCGTTGAGCCCCGCAGCCCCCGCGTCAGGCGTCGTCTCGCCCAGCCAGGTCATCGAGACGGTATCGCCGCCAGTTTCGCCCAATGTTGTGGCGAGAATCTTGATCAGCCAGAAGCCGAGCGTGATCGCGGGGACCTTGGCTTCGGTGCTGATCCTCGCCATGTCTCAGCCCGCCGAAGCGAGGCTTTGCATCCGCTTCAGGTAGCGAGCGAGGACGTCGATCTCGAGGTTCACTTCGCGGCCCGGCGCGAGCGTGCCCAGCGTGGTCACTTCGGCGGTGTGCGGGATGATGTTGAGCATGAAGTGGCACGCACCGTCCGGCTGGTCAGCCAGATCGTTGACGGTGAGCGAGACGCCGTCGACGGTGATCGAGCCTTTGGCCGCGATGTAGGGTGCCAGTTCGGGCGGGGCCGCCACGACCACGTGCCACGAGCCGCCGGTCTGATCGACCGAGACGACATGGCCGACGGCATCGACATGGCCGGTGACGATATGGCCACCGAGTTCGTCACCCAGCTTGAGCGCGGGTTCGAGATTGAGCGGGGCATGTTCGTGCCACTGCGCCGGGGCGGTGCGGCTGATCGTCTCGCCCGAGACGTCAACCGCGAACCAGCTGTCCCCCGCCGTGCCACCGCGATCAACGACGGTCAGGCAGACGCCCGAGCAGGCGATCGAGGCGCCGATGGCGATCTTCGACGAGTCCATTGCGCAGGCAATCGTCACGCGCGTATCGCCCTTGGTGGCGATGGCGCGGATGCGGCCGACTTCGGTGACGATGCCTGTGAACATGGGTCTGTGGTCTCCTTCAGCGGGTCCGGTCGTAGACGTCGAGCGTATCGCTGCCAAGCCGCCGCTGATCGATCAGGCACCACCGGCCATGTGCCTCGGCGAGGGAGGCGAGGCCGATCTCGCCGAGGCCGCGCTGGCCTGCGCCGATCAGGATGGGGGCGCGGTAGAGCAGCAGGCGATCGATGCGGTCTGCGGCGAGGAAAGCGGCGGCAGCGCCCGCGCCGCCTTCGATGAGGAGATACTGCGCCTCGCCGAAGCGGCCGTCCGCCGGATCGGCGATAGCCTGCCAGCCTTCAGGCGCGGTGCCGCGCGTGAGCACCCAGCGTGCGGGGCTGCGCGCTGCGAGGCCGGGGAGGCGCACATCGAGCCGGGGCGAATCGGCGCGCAGCGTCTCGCCGCCGACGAGGATGGCATCGCAGCGGGCTCGCGTGGCATGGCCGTGGGCGCGCGCTTCGGGGCCGGTGATCCACTGGCTGGTGCCATCGGCCATCGCGATGCAGCCATCGAGCGAGGTGGCGAGCTTGAGGGTCGTGTGCGGGCGGCCAAAGTGGGCGCGGGTGAGGTAGCCTTCAAGCGAGCGCAGGGCGGCAGGCGAGGGGACCAGCTCCGCCGTGATGCCCGCTTCGCGCAGCAGCGCGATTCCCGCGCTGGCGGTGCGCGGATCGGGATCCTCGCAACCGATCACCACGCGGGCGAGCCCGGCATCGCGCAAGCTGTGCGCGCAGGCAGGGCCGCGCGGGCTATCGTGGGCGCAGGGTTCGAGCGTGACGTAAGCAGTGGCACCGCGCGCTTGGGCCCCGGCCTGCGCCAAGGCCTGCGCCTCTGCATGTGGGCGGCCGCCGGGCTGGGTCCAGCCGCGCCCGATCACGCGGCCATGCTTGACGATCAGCGCGCCGACAGCAGGGTTCGGGCTGCTGAGCGGGCGGCTGCGCGCGGCCAGCGCAGCGGCGGCATCCAGCCAGTCGGCATCACTGAAGGCCACCGGGTTCAGGGCGCCTTGGCGGTCGAGGGTGCGGGGGCGGCGGTTGGCTTCACTACCAGCCGGTCGAGCAGCGCCTTGTCGCGCGCCGCCGCAGCGCGGGCTTCGGCCTCGCGCTCGGCTTGCGCCTTACGGTCCATTGCCTCGGTATCAAGGCCGGTGGCGGCACCGACGGCCTTGTACATCTTGCGCACATCATCGGCGCGGGCCTGCTCGGCCGCAGCTTCGGCGCGGGCTTTCTTCGTTGCCTCGATATTGCCGGCGATGATTTCGGCATCACTGCGGTCGGCGCGCCAGCTTTCGAAGTAGATCACCTCGGGCGGGCGCGGCAGGCCGCGGCCGCCCTGCTGCCACATGACCGAGAAGATCCCGAGCGTGACCAGCATCGCCAGCGCCAGTGAGCGCAGGCGGTACTCGCTCGGCGCACCGAGGATCTGCCAGAGGTCCTTGGCGGCGCGCACCGGGGAGACGTTGCGGAAAAACTCTTTCATGACAGCCTAGATAGAGCTTGGTGCGGTCCTGCGCCAGTGCCTGGCGTGTCCACTAGCCGAAGGGGTGGTAGAGGCCGCGCCCCTCCGCCTTGAGCCAGCGATTGGCATGTTCGATCGGCGCTTCGTAAATCTCGTCGAGATGCGCGTGGAATGCCAGGCTGTGATCGAAGTGGGTCATGTGCGCCACTTCGTGCGCGACGACCGAGCGGCGCACGAAATCGGGGGCCATGACCAGCCGCCAGTTGATGCGGATCACGCCGCGGCTGCTGCAGCTGCCCCAGCGGCGGAGCGCGCGCGACAGCGCCAGTTTCGGCACCGGTTGACCGGCGCGGGCGCAGTAGTGGGCAAGGTCGGCGCCCGCCAGCCGCAGCGCTTCGGCTTCGAGCCAGCGGCGCAGGCGGCCCTCCATGCCATCGGCCGGACCGCCCAGCAAAAGCTGGCCGTCCGTGATTGCCGGGCGGCGCGGGGCACCCTGTCGCCATTCGACCCGCAGCGCCTCTCCGCGAACGGTAAGCGTGCAGCCGGGCTCGATCCGCGCCGGGGGCGGGATGCGCTCAAGCTGGGCGGCCAGCCAGTCGCGGCGCTGCTCGGCAAAGCGCAAGGCATCGGCACTGCGCCCCCATTCGGGCATCGAGATGCGGGCCTCGCTGCCATCGGGAGCAAGGCGCAAGGTGATGCGGCGCGCGGTGCGCAGGCGGCGGATCACCACCGGCAATTCGCGGTCTCCCACCATCAGCGTGCGGGGCGGCGGTGTTGGGCGCGCCGCGCGTCCCCGAGGTAGCAGGCGCGGCAGCGATATCATGCGTCCTTCGCCCCGAAGGCCAGGCCGTCCGGCACGATATGCTCCTCAAGCGGGCCAGCCAGCACTTCGCTCACCGCACGGCCGATCACCGAATGGCCAGTGCGGCGCACTTCCTCGCGGTCTCCGCATTCAAGGTAGTGCCAGGCGGGCAGGGGCTTGCCGTCCGCACGCAGGCGATAGGCGCAGGTCGCAGGCAGCCACGGCACCTCGCGAACCAGCCGGGGGGTGAGGCGCAGGCAATCAGGCACCATCGCCTTGCGGTGGCGATAATCCGAGCAGCGCCCGGTGGAGAGATCGAGCAGGCGGCAGGCGACGTTGGTGTGATGGACCTCGCCGGTGTCCTCGTCTTCCAGCTTGTGGAGGCAGCACTTGCCGCAGCCGTCGCACAGCGCTTCCCACTCATCGCGGGTCAGCGCCTCGATCGGCTTGTCCCAGAAACGGCCGGAAGATGGCGGCGAGCCGGGCATCAGCGCCTCAATGCACCCACTTGGCGAGTTCGTCAGCCACGGCATTCGCATCCTTGTCGACCGGCAGCAGCGCGATCGGCTGGCCTTGCGGCCCCATGAGATAGGCCGCGCGGCTGTGATCCATCAGATAGTCTTTGGGGCCAGTGCCCTGGCCCTTCTTGTAATAGACCGCGTAGGACTTGGCGATCTGCGCGATCTGCGCCTCGCTGCCGGTGAGGCCGATGAGCTCCTTGCCGAAATGCGCGGCGAACTGGCCGACGACCTCGGGCTTGTCGCGCGCGGGGTCGATGGTGATGAACAGCGGAACGACCTTGGGCGCGAGATCGGGATGTGCCTTGGCGAAGCGGTGATAGCCCTGCATCAGCACCTGCACATCGAGCGGGCAGACATCGGGGCAGAACGAATAGCCGAAATAGAGCGTGGTGTAGCGCCCCTTGAAATCAGCGGCGTGCACGATCTTCCCCGTCTTGTCGACCAGCGTGAAATCCCCGCCGATGGCTGCGCCTTCAAGCGGCGGCGGTTCGCTGGATGCGCCGCTGCATGCGGATAGCAGGAGAAGCGCGGAAGCCGCGAGGGCGGTGCGCAAGCGGGCACGAATAGGTCTCTTGGGGTCCATGGCGCGGCGGTTCATGCTCTGCTAACCAGCGGCTTGCAAGGGGCGACTCTGCTGCACGACGAGCAGAGTGCGCGCTTTATCGAGAAGGACGGGGCAGACGTGATGAGGGACAGGACGGTGATCGCACGCGGGCTTCGCGCAGGGCTGGCCGCCGCCGCGCTGCTGGGCGCGCTGGGCGCGGCTCTCCCCGCGCATGCGCAGTTCTCCGAAAGCTACAAATTCCTCGAAGCCGTGCGCAAGAAGGACGGCCAGAAGGTGACCGACGCGCTCAATGAGCCGGGCACCCAGATCGTCAACACCCGCGATGTCAGCACCGGCGAGAGCGGCCTGCACATCGTGACCGCGCGGCGAGACCTGACTTGGATGCAGTTCCTCGTCTCGCACGGGGCCAACGTCAACGTGCGCGATGCCAGGGGCACGACGCCACTGGTGCTGGCTTGCAATCTCGGCTTCATCGAGGGGGTCGATTACCTGATCACCTCGGGCGCCAAGGTGGACGAGCCCAACAACACCGGGGAAACGCCGCTGATCACCGCCGTGCATCGGCGCGATCTGGCCATGGTGCGGTTGTTGCTGAAGGCCGGTGCCAATCCGGACCGTCCGGACAATTCGGGCCGGTCCGCGCGCGATTATGCGCTGCTGGATGGCAAGGACAGTGCGGTCGCAAACGAGATCGCGAATTCGGCCAAGGGGGGCGCGGCGGGTCAGAAGAAGACCTACGGCCCCTCGTTCTGAACGGACGGACCATGATCGACGCAGCAACTGCCGACCTTTCGCTCGAGGACCTTCGCCTCAGCCTTGCCCCGCATATCGCCGAAGCCGCCGCGTTCGACGGCTGGACCGAAGCAGCGGTGAACGAGGCCGCGGAGATCGCCGGGATCGATCCCGCTGCGGCGCGCTTCGCCTTTCAGGGCGAGGGCGGACAATCGGCGGCGATGGCGATGATAACCGCGTGGGCGGGCAGCATCGACCGCGCGATGGCCGAGGCATTGCCGGCCGAGCATCTCGCCACCATGAAAGTGCGCGAGCGGATCACCGCGCTCGTCACCTTCCGGCTCGACCAGATTGCCGGGCGCGAGGAAGCGCTGCGCGGCGCGCTGATCGAGTTGGCCAAACCGTGGAACGTGCCCGCCGCGACGAAGCTTGCCTGGCGCAGCGCGGATGCGATGTGGCGGCTCGCGGGTGATACCGCGACCGACTACAACCACTATACCAAGCGCGCGATCCTCGGCTCGATCTACGCTGCGACCCTGGCGGTCATGGCGGAGGACAAGAGCGAGGACCGCGAGGAGACCCGCGCCTTCCTCGCCCGCCGAATCGACGGCATCATGCGCTTCGAGAAAGCCAAGGCGCGCTTTACCGCGAAACCGGCGGACGAGACCTTCAGCGTGACCCGGCTGCTCGGCCGCTTGCGCTATCCGACACGGTGATCGTCAGCAGTTATTGCGAATGACTTGCAATGGCGCGGGCGCTGTGGCAGCGCTCGCGGTGTGACACTCGACGAACTCCCCCTTGGCAAGCCCGCTCGGATCATCTCCGCCGATTGGGATGCGCTCGTGCCTGAAGAAGCGCAGCGACTGAAGGCGCTGGGGATCGAGGAAGGCGCCGAAGTGCGACTTGCCTATCGCGGCGTCTTTCTGGGGCGCGATCCCCTTGCGATCGAGATCGGCCGGATGACAGTGGCGCTGCGGCGCGTGCATGCCCGGGCGATGCAAGTCGAACTCATGGCGGTGCCCGCAGCATGACCCGCCAGACCATGATCGCCGCGCTGGTCGGCAATCCCAATGCGGGCAAGAGCGCGCTGTTCAATGCGCTGACCGGCGCACGTCAGAAGATCGCCAACTATCCGGGCGTGACGGTGGAGCGCAAATCCGGCCGCATGTTGCTGCCGAGCGGCGAACCGGTCGAACTGGTCGATCTGCCCGGCTCCTACAGCCTCAATCCGTCGAGCCCGGACGAGGAAGTCACCCGCGATGTGATCATGGGCCGCATGGCCGGGCAGACCCAGCCCGACGTGCTGGTGATCGTGCTCGATGCCTCGAACCTCGAACAGCATCTGGTCTTTGCGCAGGAAATCATCGAGCTTGGCCGGCCGGTGGTCGTCGCGCTCAACATGGTGGACCTGGCCGAGCGCGACGGGTTGGTGATCGATGCCGGTGCGCTAGCCTCGGCGCTGGGGGTTCCGGTCTATCCGACCGTGGCGGTGCGGCGGCGCGGGCTGGCCGAACTCATCGCAGCGGTTGCCGCGCTGCGCGACGCACCGGCGGATCAGGCACCTGCACCGCGCCCCCATGTCACCGCACCTGAGCGACGCATGCTGGCCCGTCAGATGGCGCGCGGGGCGATCCTTTCCGAAACCGCGCAGCACCGCATCCACGCGCAGCTTGACCGGGTGCTGCTGCATCCCTGGCTCGGCCCGCCGATCCTCCTCGCGCTGCTCTTCGTGGTTTTCCAGGCCGTGTTCAGCTGGGCCGCGCCGCTGCAGGATGCGCTTGACGGCGGCGCTTCCGCCCTCGGTGATGCGGTGCGCGGCGCGCTTCCTGCATCGCTCCTGCGCGATTTCCTGACCGACGGCGTGATCGCGGGCGTCGGCTCGGTGGTGGTGTTCCTGCCGCAGATCCTGATCCTGTTCTTCTTCATCCTGACGATGGAGGCGACCGGCTACATGGCGCGCGCAGCCTTCCTGATGGACCGCGCGATGGCGGGCGTCGGCCTTTCGGGCCGCAGCTTCATCCCGCTGCTCTCCAGCTTTGCCTGCGCGGTGCCGGGGATCATGGCGACCCGCAGCATCACCGATCCGAAGGACCGGCTGACCACGATTCTGATCGCCCCGCTGATGACCTGCTCGGCGCGGCTGCCGGTCTATACAGTAATCATCGCCGCCTTCGTGCCCAACGCCCAGGTGCTGCCAGGCATCGGCCAGCAGGGCCTCGTGCTGTTCGGGCTCTATGTCTTCGGCGTGCTGGGCGCGATGGGCGCGGCGCTGCTGCTTCGCCGGACGATCACGAAAGGCGCGGCATCGGGCTTCATCATGGAAATGCCCAAGTACCAGTTGCCGACGGTGAAGGACCTCGCGCTCGGGCTGTGGCAGCGCGCCTATGTCTTCCTGCGCCGCGCGGGAACGATGATCTTCGGCGTCACGGTGGTGCTGTGGCTGCTGCTCAATTTCCCGCGCGCGGAAAATCCGCAGGATCAGGTCAATGCCTCGGTCGCGGGGCATATTGCCAACGGGCTTGCCGTGGTGATCGAACCGATCGGCTTCAACCGCGATATCGCGCTCGCGCTGATTCCCGCGATGGCCGCGCGCGAAGTGGCCGTCAGCGCGCTGGCGACGACTTACGCCGTGGGCGCCAGCGACGATGCCGCGCAGGGCCAAGCGCTGGGCGCCCAGCTCAAATCGCACTGGAGCCTGGCTACCGCGCTCGCCTTCCTTGCGTGGTTCGTGTTCGCGCCGCAATGCATGTCGACCATTGCGGTCACCCGGCGTGAGACCAACGGGTGGACCTGGCCCGCCTTCATGCTCGCCTACTTATTCGGCCTCGCCTATCTGGCGGCAGGCATCACCTACTGGACCGCGGTGGCCTTCGGGCTGGGGTGAGTTGTGGAAAAATTGGGGCGGTGCCAGACTCGCTCTGACCGGCGCCAAGCGCTAGGCCTTGGCCTCACACGGTACAGGATCGCGAATCAATGGCAGGCAGCGTCAACAAGGTCATTCTGATCGGCAATCTCGGGCAGGACCCTGAGGTGAAGAGCTTCCAGAACGGCGGGCGCATCGCCAATCTGCGCATAGCCACCAGCGAGCAATGGAAGGACAAGGCCACCGGCGAGCGCAAGGAGCGCACCGAATGGCACAGCGTCGTGCTCCAGTCCGACGGGCTGGTCGGCGTGGCCGAACGCTTTCTCAAGAAGGGCAGCAAGGTCTACATCGAAGGCCAGCTGCGCACCCGCAAGTGGCAGGACCAGTCCGGCAATGACCGCTACACGACCGAGATTTCGGTCGGCGTCGGCGGTTCGCTGACCATGCTTGATGGTCCGCAGGGCGGTTCGGGCGGCGGCGGCATGGGCGGAGGCGGTGGCCAGCGCTCGGGCGGCGGCTGGAACGAAGGCGGCTCCTCCAGCGGCGGCGGTCGTTCGGGCGGTGCCTCGTCCGGTGGCGGCTGGAATCAGGGCGGCGGCGGTTCGCCCGCCGGCGGTTTCGGCGATGATCTCGACGACGATATCCCGTTCTGAGCCGCGGCTCAGAAGAGTTGCAGCCCAATTCCCAAACCGCTCATGCTGAGCTTGTCGAAGCATTACAGCGCTAACGTTGCGCCAGCACCCTTCGACAGGCTCAGGGTGAGCGGAAATTGGAAGGCTTAAGTGTGCGGATCAGGTCCCGCGCGTATCGCCATAAAGGTGGATGTGCAGCCGGTCGGTAAAGCGCCAGCCGTGCGTGAGCGCGGCGCCAGCCAGCCACTTTGACCGCTCGCGGAGCACCTCGCTGGAGGTGCCCTCGGGCATCAGGAACAGCCGCTCAGGCGGAATGTGGTAAAGCGCCTGCAATTCGGCGACTTCATTGAGGTCGTCTTCGCTGCCCACCACGAACTTGAACCACACCTTCTGGCTCGCAGCCCATTCGCGCATCAGATCGGGCACGATGGCGAGGTTCTCGGCATTGCCTGAGTGTGAAAGCTTGGGGCTTACGTTGAACTGATCGACCAGCTGGGTGATCGCGTGGGGCGGCGGGACGCTGCCATTGGTCTCGATCTCGACCTCCAGCGCGGGGACCGCTTCCTTGAGCATGGGGATGAGCCGGCCAAGCGCTGGAGCCTGCAGCAGCGGTTCGCCCCCGGTGATCACCAGCCGCGTCGGCCTGAGCGCGAGAATGCGCATGGCCACCTCGCGCACGTCGAGCGTGATCTGGTTGTCGATCCGCTCGAACGTCACATCATCGCGGTGCGGGCGGATATCGCCGGTAAAGCGCCAGGTATAGGCGGTGTCGCACCAGCGACAGGCCAGGTTGCAGCGCGAGAGCCGCACGAACACGCAAGGCCGCCCCGCCGAAGGGCCTTCGCCCTGCAGCGAGGGGAAGATTTCCGGCTCGCCGGGCGTGGTGGTGGCGAGCGTCAGGCTCATCCGAGGCGCGCCAATGCGGCGGCGAGGCGGGTGGCCTCGGCACGGTGGTGGGCATGGTCGGCGCGGGCCTTTTCGACCGCTTCGGGCTTGGCCTTTTCGGCGAAGGCCGGGTTGGAGAGGCGGCCTTCAAGCGACTTGGCTTCCTTCTCGGACGCGGCGAGCGCCCTTTCGAGGCGGGCCTTTTCGGCGGCGATGTCGATCACGCCTTCGAGGGGGATTGAATAGGACGTGTCTGAAACGACGATTTGAAATGCAGCGTTTTTGCCAGAGACATAAGCAGTCCGGTCAATCTCCTCGCCAGTAGAAAGAACAAACGCTGCTCCTGACATCGCAAATTGCACAACGTCGAGCCGAGCCATTCGAGAAAGTGCGGGGCCATTTGCCTTGAATTGCACGATTAGATCAGACCTAGCACCGTAATCGACGGAACCGTTGACCACTTTCGTGTCATTGTGGACAATTATGTCGGTTCGCACGGACGGTGATATGTTCATCTCGGCTCGGGCAGAGCGAATTTGCCCGACAAGAGCGATCAACCATTCCACTTCGGCCTTCGCCGCCGGATCGACGCTGGCCTGCGGGGCAGGCCATTCCGCCACGATCAGCTCTGCCGAACGCTCACCCAGCGCATGCCACAGCTCTTCGGTCACGAAGGGCATGAACGGGTGGAGCATCACCAGAATTTGATCGAGCACCCACCCCGCGACGGCGCGGGTCTCGTCGTCGAAGCTGCCCTTGATGAGCTCGATGTACCAGTCGCAGAACTGGTCCCAAACGAAGTGGTAGACCGTGTTCGCGGCGGCATCGAAGCGTAAGTCCGCCATCGCCTGATGGAGCGCGGAGACGGTTTCGACCACTTCGCCGATGATCCAGCGATTGACCGCGCTCGTTGCGGCAGGCGCGGCGACCGAGGTGCTGCCGGTGATCCCGTTCGCCATGCAGAACCGCGCGGCGTTCCACAGCTTGGTCGCGAAGTTGCGATAGCCCTCGACCCGGCGCTCATCCATCTTCACGTCGCGGCCCTGGCTTTCCATGGCGCACATGAAGAAGCGCAGCGCATCCGCGCCGTACTTGTCGATCAGGCCCAGCGGATCGACCACGTTGCCCTTGGACTTGGACATCTTCTGCCCGTCCGCCGCGCGCACCAGCCCATGCAGATAGAGCCGCTTCCACGGCACCTCTTTCATGAAGTGGATGCCCTGCATCGCCATGCGCGCATCCCAGAAGAACAGGATGTCGAACCCGGAAATGAGCAGGTCGTTGGGGTAGTGCTTCTTGAGCAGCGGCGCGTTCTCATCCGGCCAGCCGAGCGTGGCGAAGGGCCAGAGCGCAGAGGAGAACCAGGTGTCGAGGACGTCCTCGTCGCGGGAAAGCGTGACACCGGCGCCTGCCTTGGACTGCGCTTCTTCCTCGCTCTCGGCGACATAGCACTGGCCATCCGAGCCATACCAAGCCGGAATCCGGTGCCCCCACCAAAGCTGGCGGCTCACGCACCACGGCTGGATGTTTTCCATCCAGTTGAAGAAGGTCTTCTCCCAGGTCTTCGGCACGATCTCGATCGCGCCCGAACGCACGGCTTCCATCGGCGCGACGGCGAGCTTTTCGGCATCGACGTACCACTGGTCGGTGAGCCAGGGCTCAATCACCACGCCGCCGCGGTCGCCGAACGGGGTCTGGATCGTGCGCGGTTCGGCGTCGAGTTCGCTTTCCTCGCCGTCCTTGTTCTTGACCAGATGCGGGACGAGACGGCCCACTTCCTTCATCCGCTGCACGATCAGCGCGCGCGCGTCGAAACGGTCCATCCCGACGAACTCGGCCGGCACCAGCCCATCAGCGGTCTGCACCACGCGCGCTTCGGCATCGAACATGTTGAGCATGTCCCCCGCCTTGATCCCGGCGCGGCGGCCCACTTCGAAGTCGTTGAAATCGTGGCCCGGGGTGATCTTCACCGCGCCCGAACCCAGTTCCGGATCGGCGTGCTCATCCGCCACGATCTGCAGGCGGCGCCCAGTCAGCGGCTGCACGACAAACTGCCCGATCACTGCCTTGTAGCGCGGATCATCAGCGTTCACCGCGACGAGCATGTCGGCCAGCATCGTTTCGGGCCGCGTGGTGGCGACCTCGATGTAGTCGAGCCCGTCCGCGCGCACCGCGCCATCCGCCAGCGGATACTGGAAGCGCCAGAACGAACCCTTGATCTCGCGCGTCTCGACCTCGAGGTCCGAAATCGCGGTCTTGAGCTTCGGGTCCCAGTTCACCAGCCGCTTGTCGCGGTAGATCAGGCCCTGATTGTAGAGATCGACGAAGACCTTCACCACCGCCTTGGTGAAGTGCGGGTCCATCGTGAACTGTTCGCGGCTCCAGTCCATCGAGCAGCCGAGGCGGCGCAGCTGGCCGGTGATCGTGCCGCCGCTTTCCGCCTTCCACTCCCACACCTTCTCCACGAACTGCTCGCGCGTGTAGTTGGTGCGCTTGTCCTGCCGCGCTTCCATCTGGCGTTCGACGACCATCTGCGTGGCGATGCCGGCGTGGTCCGTGCCAACCACCCACAGCGCATCCTTGCCGCGCAGGCGTTCATAGCGGATCACCACGTCCTGCAGCGTGTTGTCGAGCGCGTGGCCGATGTGGAGGCTGCCGGTCACGTTCGGCGGCGGGTTCACGATGGTGAAGGGCGCGGCATCGGGGCGTTCGGGCCGGAACAGGCCGTTCGCTTCCCAGTGGGCATACCACTTGGCCTCGAGCCCGGCGGGCTCGAACGTCTTGGCGAGGGCTCCGGCCTCGCTGGCTTCGGGATTGGTTGTTTCGCTCATGATCCGGGGCCTTGCCATCGCAGGGACGGCGCTGCAAGCGTTCGCGCGGATGGGCAGGGTCTCGGCCCGTGCTTGCGGCTTTGGCCGATTTCCCGCATGAAGCCATTACCATGCGGGCATCAGCCGATTTTTCGACCGAGCAGGGCGCCGAAGGCGCGACAACGCTGGTATTCTCCGGCCCGATGACCGTTTCCGCGCTCGGCGCGGTCGATCACCGGCTGCGCGCGCTCGAAGGGCCCTTCGCGGCGATCGATATCAGCCACGCAACGCGCATCGATACGGTGGGCGCCTGGACCGCGTGGAGCCTGTCGCAGCGCCTCGGCGCACCGATCACCGGCGCTTCGCCAGAGGCGGAGCGGCTGATCGCGGCTATCCGCGCGGTTGACGACAATACGGCCCCGGTTGCGGGACACCGCCTGCCGATCTTGCTGCGCGTGCCCGATCATGTCGGGCAGGTGATGGCCGGGCTGGGGCAGGGCATGCTGCTGGTGCTTGGCTTCCTAGGGCAGATCGTGCTGGCAAGCGGCGTGCTGCTGCGCCATCCCAGCCGTTTCCGTCTGCGCGCGCTGGTGCACCAGATGGAGCTGATGGGGGTCAACGCGCTCGCCATCATCGGCTTGATGAGCTTCCTCGTCGGCATCGTCATCGCGCAGCAGGGCGCGGTGCAACTGCGGCAGTTCGGCGCCGAGATCTACACGGTGAACCTCGTCGGCCGGCTATCCTTGCGAGAGCTGGGCATTCTGATGACGGCGATCATGGTCGCGGGCCGCTCAGGCTCGGCCTTTGCCGCGCAGCTCGGCACGATGAAGCTGACCGAGGAAATCGACGCGATGCGCACCATCGGCGTCTCGCCGATCGAAGCGCTTGTGATCCCGCGCCTGCTGGCGACCATGCTGATGATGCCGCTGCTCGGCACCTATTCGGCGGTGATCGGGATCATCGGCGGCGCAGCGCTTTCGGCGCTCACGCTGGGCATTCCCTTCTTCACCTTCCTTGCTCGCATCCAGGAAGTGGTGCCGGTGCACGATGTGTGGGTGGGCCTGATCAAGGGGCCGGTGTTTGGCCTGATTGTCGCCACATCGGGCTGCTTTCAGGGGCTGCAGGTGAAGAGCGACGCCGAGGAAGTCGGCACACGCACGACAGCGGCAGTGGTCATGGCGATCTTCATGGTGATCGTGCTCGACGCGTTCTTTGCGGTGTTCTTCTCGGAAGTGGGCTGGGGATGAGCGAGGAGGGGTTCCTTACCGCCTGCGCCGTGCCGCCCCCGCCGGGGAGCGAGGCGGAGCTTTTCCCGATCCGCGTGCGCGGCCTGAAGAATGCGTTCGGCGAGCATGTGATCCACGAGAACCTCGATCTCGATGTGCGGCGGGGCGAGATCCTCGGCGTGGTTGGCGGATCCGGCACCGGCAAATCGGTGCTGATGCGCTCGATCATCGGGCTGCAGATCCCCGAGGCGGGTGAGATCGAAGTGCTCGGCAGCCCGATTACCGACGCGCGGGATGACGACGATATCGATATCCGCTGCCGCTGGGGCATCCTGTTTCAGGGCGGCGCGCTGTTTTCCACGCTGACGGTGGCGGAGAACGTCGAAGTTCCCCTGCGTGAGTTCTATCCCGAGATCACCGACGAACTGCGCCACGAAATCGCGCGCTACAAGGTGCTGCTTTCGGGCCTGCCGGCGGAAGCGACCAGCAAGTATCCGAGCGAGCTTTCGGGCGGCATGAAGAAGCGCGCCGGCCTTGCCCGTGCGCTCGCGCTCGATCCCGAGCTCCTGTTCCTCGATGAGCCGACTGCCGGCCTCGATCCCATCGGCGCGGCAGGCTTCGACCAGCTGATTCGCAGCCTCCAGCAGACGCTGGGCCTCACCGTGTTCCTGATCACCCACGATCTCGATACGCTCTACGAGATCTGCGACCGGGTGGCAGTGATTGCCGACAAGCGCGTGATCGCGGTGGGCACGATCCCCGAGTTGATCGCCACCGACCATCCGTGGATCAAGGCCTACTTCAACGGTCCGCGGGGCCGCGCGGCCATGGCGGCAAACGAGCGCAACGGTGCCCTTGGCACTGCTGGTGATCAGGCATAGGGATAGCCGATGGAAACGCGCGCCAATCATATCTGGGTGGGGATCGTCACCATCCTGCTCATGGCGGGGCTGGCCGCGCTGCTGATCTGGATCGCACGGCTGAGCCAGCACGAGCAGAACGACTACGACATCTTCTTCAAGCAATCGGTGGACGGCGTCGCGAAGGGCTCGGAAGTGTCCTATTCCGGTGTGCCGGTCGGGCAGGTGAAGGACATCACGCTGTGGGAGAAGGACCCGAGCTTCGTGCGCGTGCGCATCAAGATCGATCGCAAGGTGCCGATCCTCCAGGGCACCACGGCGAGCCTGCAGGGCAGCTTCACCGGCGTCTCGACCATCCAGCTTTCCGGCGCGATCAAGGGCGCGCCGCCGATTGACGAACCGGGGCCGGGCGGCGCACCTGTCATCCCGACCAAGCGCAGCGGGCTCGGCGAAATCCTCTCGAACGCGCCACTGCTGCTGGAGCGATTGGCGACCTTGTCAGAGCGGCTGACGATGGTGCTGTCCGATCAGAACCAGAAGGCCTTTGCCAATATCCTCGCGCATACCGACCAGCTTACAGGCAATCTCGCCAGCGCCTCGCCCGAGGTGAAGAAGTCGCTCGCCGAACTGCAACTCACCCTGCAGCAGGCGACGACCACGCTGGCGACAGTGGACAAGCTGGCGGCCTCGACCGACGCATCGATCAACGACCCGGCGAGCGGCCTTGCCAAGCAGCTGCGCGCCACGCTCAAATCGGCGCAGGCGGCGGCGGATTCGCTACAGGCGACGATGGACGAGACCAAGCCCGCTGCGAAACAATTCAACGAGCGCACCCTCCCGGCGTTCGAGGCCACGCTGCGCGATATCGAGGCGACCTCGCGGTCGATCCGCGCGATGACCGACCAGATCGGCGACCGCGGCATCAGCAGTGTCGTGGGGAGCCCCAAACTGCCGGATTACAAGCCATGAGCGCCCACATGACCCGACCTTTTGCCGCAACGTTTGTGGTGCTGGCTGCGATGAGCGCCGGATTGGGGGGCTGCGTCAGCATCGGGGCAAAGCCGCCCGGTACGTTCCTCAGCCTGACATCGGACGCAGTGCCTGCGGCCGGTTCCAGCAGCAGCGGCACGCTGAGCGACGCGACCGTGGTCGTTGAACCCGGTGCGGCGGCACCGGTTTCGGTGCTGCGCATTCCCGTGCAGATCGATGCAACCAGCGTTGCCTATATCAAGGGGACGCAGTGGGTCGAGCGGCCGAGCCGCGCCTTCCAGCACCTGCTCGCCGACACGCTGCGCGCACGCGGTAAGGGGCTGGTGGTCGAGATCGATCGCAACACCACCGGCACGCGCATCGGCGGCCGCCTGCTCGCCATGGGCTTCGATGTGCCGACACGCTCTGCCGTGGTGCGCTTTGATGCGATGAAGTGGCTGCCCGATGGGCGGATCGAGACGCGGCGTTTTGAAAGCACGGTTCCGGGTGTCGATGCCGAGCCAGGCGTGATCGGGCCTGCGCTCAACCGCGCCGCCAACAAGGTCGCGGGCGAAATCGCGGACTGGGTTTCAGCTCAGTAGTTCCACTGGACCTGCGCCCGCACGATATCGCCTTGCGCCCGGCCTGCGCGGCGCTCGTCCGCTTCGTTGCGCTTCACGTTCGCATAGCTGACGGTCACTTCCAGCTCCTTCAGCGGCAGCCATTCGACGCCCATCTCGGTTTCGTCCGTTTCGAGCCGAGGCGCGTTGATCGCTGCCTTCCAGCCGCCGCGATAGTGCTGCCAGCGCACGAAGGGGATGATCTGGCCGACCGGCGTGTGCGCGGCGCGGACCATGCCCATGACATAGCCGCCCGTGGCGCGCTTGCTCACGATCTCGCCCAGCGCAGGATCCCACTGCGGCCCCTTGCCCCAGGTCCATTCGGCCTGAATGCCGAAAGGCTTGGGATAGATCATGCCGTGCACCGCCACATGGTCATCGCGGTAGGCGAGGGTGGAAACCCCGCCGCTGCGCACTTCGGGCCGGAACTGGTTGCGCATGGCCGCACCGCCAAATTCGGCGACCTGGCCTTCGAAGATGCCGCCCAGACCATCGAGCTTCAGCGGGATGGACATCATGGCTACGGTCATCAGCCCGCCAGAACGTTCGGTGCGATTGGTGCCTTGTCCGTTGAACACGCCGACGCCGAAAGCGCCGTAGTTGCCGAACAGCTTCTGCCCGTCAGCCGTGAGCGCGTCCCAGATCTTCTGGATTTTCACCGGGGTGTAGTAGGCAACCGCTCCGAGATCGCGCTCGCCAGGCACCGGCGCGTTGATCGCATCGGTGCGGTCGAGCGGAATGCGGTTGCTGGAAGACTGCATGTTCTCCCAGCCGAAGGGCACCTTTGACTGTCCGAACCGCAGGCGGAGCGTCTTGGCCTTGTCGAGGAACACGTCGGCATAGGCATCGCGCATCTGGAAGAAGTTCTCGCGCCGTTCGGTGCCCGATTGGTTGCTGACGGCGCTGGCGAGATCGCCTTGCATGTAAAGCGAGACGCGGTCGGACAGATCGCCCTGCACGATGAGGCGGGCGCGGCGGATCGAGAAATTGCCGTTCTCATTGATCCCCGCATCCTGCACCGAACGCAGGCGCGAAACGCCGGAGGGCGCCGATTTCGGACCGGAGATGATCTCGTTCATGCGCAGCTGGGTGTAGCCGCGCAGCATGATCTTTTCGTACCAAGCCTTCTTCTTCTTGTCCGCACCATGCGCAGCGGCGGGTGCCGCAGCCGCCGCGGCGGCGAGTTGCACGGGCGCGACCGCTGGCTGAGCGGGTGTTGCCGCCAGAACCGCAGCTGGGGCCGCCGGCACAGGCTGCGCATGGTTGGCGGCCTGCAGGGCCTCGACCATCGCCGTCAGCCGATCGACTTGTGCTTGCAGCGCGGCGATCTTTGCGTCCTGGCTGGCAGGATCGGCCTGCGCCTGGGCAGAACCCGCCACGCCGATCAGGCTGGTGGCCAGCAGTGCTGCGCGAAATGCCGTGGTACTCATGCCCGAAACTGTCTTCCGATCCGCGTTGACGGGTCGGCGGCTAGGCACTGGTCATGACACTTTTATGACATTTTTGCTACGAATTTGACGGTAATATTGCAGCCGCGGTCGCGTAAGTATCTGATGTTGAATGATCTATCTGCACTAAGTGTGACAATCCGCAACAATTTGTCACAAATCGGTCAAAGAATGGTCAGCCCCGTGCCAGCACGGCAAACCGCGCGGCAGCGGCAAATGCGGCGTGGCGGCGGGCGCGGCGGACCTCGGCCTCGTCATCCTTGCCCCAGAGCTCGGCCTGCCAGTCTTCCTCGAGGTTGGCCGCATCCCACAGCGCATCGATATCCGCACCGGGTTCGACCGCCATCAGGCCCAGAACCAGCGAGGCCGCGAGCGAGGCCGTGGTCTTCACTGCCGCCAGCGTGAAGCCGTCGCGGCTCGCCAGGTCCTCACGCAGGCGCGCCAGCGTTTCTACGGGCTGCGGGCGGTGCATGATTCCGGCGACACGCACGAAGCGTACCTCCCAGCGCGCCTCGGCAGTGGCGAGCAGTGGATCCCATGCCGCGCGCTGGCGGATGCCGAGCGCTTCGTCGGGCTCGGCGCGGTAGCACAGCGTGTCCGTCTCGCCATAGGGGACGAGTTCCTCCACCACCGCCGCCTTGCCGGGGACGACCACATCGATGGCGTAGTCGGCCAGATCGCGGAAGACGAAGCGCGCTGGATCAATCTCCTCGCCCTGTCCCGCCCATTCGGCGGCGAGCGCTTCGGCCAGCGGGGCGCTCGGCACGATCTGCGCGTGTCCGCCGACGGTGCGCAAAGGGCGGCCATCGAGCATGACCCGGAAGCCGGTGCCTTCGGCGGCAACAGTAACGGCCTTGTAGAACCGCTTCACGGACGGCTTTTCCAGCGCCGCGCGATGAGCACGGGGGCCGCGAAGAAGTCGATGAGGCCGGCACCAAGCAGCGCATAGCCGGCCGCCTCGGGCAGCTTCGGCAGCCAGCCGACTTTGCCGGAAATGATCAGAACACCCGCAAAGGCGAGCAATGCGCCCGAAAGCCGCACCAGTTGCAGCACCGCAAAGCGCGCGGCGGCTGGATCACCAGCGGGATCCTTTCCCGTCGGCTCGCTCATTCCATGCCCTTCAGCAGCAGGCGCAGTTCGGCGATCGATCCGGCGACTGCCTCGGCACCCGCCTCGACCAGTTCGCGCGGGTGATGGTAGCCCCAGTCGACGCCGATCGCGCGGACCCCGGCGTTGACGGCCATCGCCATGTCGAACGCAGTATCGCCGATCATCGCGGTCGCGCTCGGCGCAGCGCCGCTTTCCGCAAGGCAGGCCTCTATCATGCTGGGATGCGGCTTTGACGGGTGCCGATCCGCTGTCTGCAGCGTGATGAAGTGCCCGGTGAGACCGTGCGATTCGAGGCAATGGACAAGGCCGCGGTCACTCTTTCCCGTGGCGACGCCGAGCAGCCAGCCCGCGCCTGCCAATTCCTCGATCAGCCCGGCGATGCCTTCGTAAAGCGGCTCGGCCACCTGGCCCGCCATGCGGCGTTCGCGGAAGGCGTCGCGGTAGAGCTGGGCGAGCAAGGTGTGATCATCGCTGGTGCCATCGGGGCGCAGGCGGCGCATTGCCTCGGGCAGCGAAAGGCCCACGACGCGGCGCGTGGCGTTGCGGTCTGGCGGGGTCAGCCCGGCCGCGGCAAAGGCCGCATCCATTGCGGCGCAGATATCGGCCTGGCTGTCGACCAGCGTGCCGTCGCAATCGAAGATGGCGAGGCGTGATGTCATGCCGCTAGCCTTTCCATCAGCGCGGCGAGCGCGAGCTTGCCTTCGCTCTTCAGCCCCTCGATCAGCCTTGCCCGTTCTTCAGCAGGCTTGTTCTGGGAAAGCTTCACCGTGGGCCGCCAGGCCTCGATCGCGAGTTCGAAGCCGACGATCATGTCCATCATCCGGTCGCGCTTGATCCGCGCCATCTTGTCCATGGTCCAGGGCGTGCCTTCGGTGACCCGCGCCTCGTGATGGGCGGAGACGTCTTCGAGCAGCGCGTGGAGGCCATCGCGGTCCATCCGCCGCACCGGCCCTTCCATCTCGAGCGCGAGGTAGTTCCACGTCGGCACCTGATCGGGATCGCTGTACCAGCGCGCCGAGATATAGCCGTCTGGCCCATTGACCACCGCCAGCGCGCGTGCGCCATCGAGGTGGCGGGTGAGCGCGTTGCCGAGCGCGAGGTGGAAGCGCAGCGTGCCCGCTTCGGTCAGTAGCAACGGCACATGGGCAACGCGCGGGCCGTCCGGTGTGGTCAGAAACACCATGCCGAAGCCGGTTTCCGCGATCAGCGCGGAAAACAGCGACCGGTCATCGCTTGACGGATTTGGGCGGAAGGCAGGATTGGGGTGCATCAGGCCCTCGGGCTACGGCGCGGCGCCCCGCCTTTGCCGGCCGGAGGCTTGCTGCCGCCGCTCTTGCCCGCTGCTGGCGCGCGGCGCACCGGCTTGCCACCGTTGGCGCTGCGTTCCGCCGCATTGCGTTCGGCGGAGGCGCGCCCGGCCGAAGCACGGGCGAGCGCAGTTCCGGTCGGTGCCTTGCTGCCCGGGCCTTTCTTCACCTCTGCTCGCGCCTTGGGCGCAGTGCGGCCGCTGGGCGGGGCATCGATGCGCTTGCGGCGCTCGCCCCGGCGTTCCTTGCGGTATTCCTTGGCGTGAGCTTTGGCGGCGCGCTTCTCGATCACCTTGTCGGGGATCAGCTTGACCGGCTCCAGCGGCAGATCGCCATCGGCTTCCTCGAAGCCCAGCTGCACCATGCTCGCCGCGAAATGTTCGGGCAGCGGGGCCGTCACGTCGAGCAGATCGCCTTCGGGATGCTCGATCCGCAGGCGGCGCGCGTGGAGGTGCATCTTGCGGCTGATCGAGCCGGTGAGGAACGCGGCCTGCCCGCCATACTTGCCGTCACCCACGATGGGATGGCCGATCGCGGCCATATGCACGCGCAACTGGTGGGTGCGCCCCGTCAGCGGCTGCAGCTCGACCCAGCACGCGGCATTGCCTGCGCGGCCGATCACGCGGTAGCGCGTGCGGGCAGATTGGCCGTGCTCGCTCTCGTCGACCATCATCTTCTCGCCGCCGGTGCCCGGCTGCTTGGCGAGCGGAAGTTCGATCAACCCGTCCTTCACATCGGGCACGCCGGTGATCAACGCCCAGTAAATCTTGCGCGCGGTGCGCCCCGAAAAGCGCTTCGAAAAGAATGCCGCGCTGCCCGGGGTGCGGGCGATGAGGAGGACGCCCGAGGTATCCTTGTCGAGCCGGTGGACGAGGCGGGGGCGAGGGCCCTTCTCCTCGGCATAGGCATCGAGCAGGCCATCGACATGTTCATGCGTGCCGCTGCCGCCCTGCGTGGCGAGGCCCGGCGGCTTGTTGAGCACGATCGCGGCGCGGTCCTGCGTGAGGATCATGCTTTCGGCGAGCGCGATCTGCTCTTCGGTCAGCGGCTTTTTGGGCCGCGTGCCCTTGATCCCGGCGGGCGCGCTGCCGCCCGGTGGCACGCGCAGGACCTGGCCTTTTTCGAGCCGCGTATCGACATCTGCGCGCTTGCCATCGACGCGCAGCTGCCCGGTGCGCGCCCAGCGCGAGACGGTGGCGAAGCCCACGGTGGGCAAGTTGCGCTTGAACCAGCGGTCGAGCCGCACACCGTCGTCATCCTTGACGACAGTGAACTGGCGGACGTCATCCGCGTTTCCGGGGCCGGTCATGCCGTCACCCGCATCAGCCAGAGGCCGCTGAACAGCGCGGCGAAACCCGCCACGAGCGAGACCGCGACATATGTTGCCGCGAGGCCCAGTGCGCCGCGTTCGACGAACACCGCGAACTCCAGCGCGAAGGAGGAAAAGGTGGTGTAGCCGCCCAGAACGCCAACACCGAGCAGCAGGCGCCATGCCTCGCCCCCCGTCCCGTGCCGCGCCAGCCAGCCGACGAGGAGGCCCATCGCGGCACTGCCCAACACGTTGACCGTGAGCGTGGCCCAGGGGAAAGCGCTGGCCGCGACCGGCCCGATGGTGGCAAGAAACAGGCGGCTGGTCTGGTAGCGCAGCCACGCGCCCAGCGCGCCGCCCGCGGCGACAGCAAGGCCGGGCGGAACGCTGGCAAGCAGAGGTGGGGTGGTTGTCATTGGCCAAGCCCCTAACGCAGGCGGGCGCCAATTGCACGAGATTGCTTGCCTTGGGGGGGCGCTTTTGGTAGCGGGCGCCGCGTGAGAGCCGATCCATTCGGATTCGGCGCGTTTTCTATTTCTGCCATTTACGGTGATTCCCGCTGGGTGCGGGCTCTCGCCATCAGCATTGAGGTGTAGCGGTTTATGCAGATTCTCGTTCGCGACAACAATGTCGACCAGGCCCTTCGCGCGCTCAAGAAGAAGCTGCAGCGTGAGGGCGTGTATCGCGAGATGAAGCTGCGCCGTCACTTTGAAAAGCCCTCGGAAAAGCGCGCCCGTGAAAAGGCTGCGGCTGTCCGCCGCGCCCGCAAGATGGAGCGCAAGCGGCTTGAGCGCGACGGCGGCAAGTAAGCTGCCATAAGGGCCGGACGATCCCGGCCCTTAGCCTCTTGCGATAAGGGTCCGGCTGGGCCAAGAGGGCGCCGTATTCGCGGCGCCCTTTCGCTTGTCCGGCACACGTCGGCCGCGCTTCAAGGGCATGGAATCGGGGCCGTCCCGCCGGTCCCACAAAAGGGGAAGACATGTCGGAAATCACCCGCGTTCCGCTCCAGCCGGTTGGCAAGGGATCGCTCACCCGCATCTGGATCGGCGTGATTCTCGCGCTGCTGATCGGCGCAACTGCCGCCTGGGCCACGCGCTACCAGGGCCTCGTCGTTGAAACCCTCACGGCGGGCTCCGGCCCATCGCCTACGGTGGGCGATGTCGTGCTGGTCAACTATGCCGGCCACCTCGCCAACGGCAAGGAATTCGACAAGGGCACGCAGGTTGCGATGCCGGTCGAAGGCGTGATCCCCGGTTTCAGCCAGGGGTTGCAGAAGATGCAGCGCAAGGGCAAGTACAAGCTTATCATCCCTGCTGCGCTCGCCTATGGCGCTGCGGAGCAGAAGAACCCCTCGACGGGTGAAGTCGTGATCCCAGCGAACAGCGATCTTACGTTCGATGTCGAACTGCTCGATTTCAAGAGCGCGGCAGAGATCGAGCAACGCCGCCAGATGCTCCAGCAAATGCAGCAGCAGATGGGCAGCGCGCCGAAGGCCGGTTCTGGTGCTGGCGCCGCGCCTGAAAGCATGCCGCAGCCCTGATTTTCCGGTTCCCGGCCAGCGGCGCGCCCGCTGGCCCCAGACTTTCGAGAGACAGCCATGTCCGTAGACACCGCCACGGTGGCCAGAATCGCCTCGCTGGCCCGCATCAAGGTGACCGAAGACGAGATCGCGGCGATGGTGCCCGAACTCAACGGCATCCTCGCCTGGGTTGAACAACTCGGCGAAGTGAACGTGGAAGGGATCGCGCCGATGACGGCGGTGATCCCCAACAAGCAGCGCCTGCGCGATGACGTGGTGGGCGCCGATCCGCTGACCGGCGGCGGCGTGCAGGGCAAGGTGCTGTCCAACGCGCCGGCGGGCGAACATGGCTTCTTTGGCGTGCCCAAGGTGATTGAATAATGAGCGACCTTACAGACCTTGGCGTCGCCGCGATCCGCGATGGCGTGGCGAAGGGTGATTTCGCCGCGACCGAAGTGGCGGGTGCTTTCAACGCAGCCGTCGCCGCAGCGCAGCCTGCGCTCAACGCCTTCATCACGCTGACGCCCGAGAAGGCGCTTGAGGCCGCAGCAGCGGTCGATGCCGACCGCGCCGCCGGCAAGCCGCTCGGCAAGCTGGCGGGTGTGCCGATCGGTATGAAGGACCTCTTCGCGACGACCGGCACCACGACGACTGCCGCCTCGAACATCCTTGGCAGCTTCGTGCCGCCTTACGAATCCACCGTAAGCCAGAAGCTGTGGGATGCGGGCGCGGGCATGCTCGGCAAGCTCAATCTCGATCAGTTCGCGATGGGCTCCTCGAACGAGACGAGCGCGTTCGGCAATGTGGTCTCGCCATGGCGGCGTGAGGGCAGTACGGCACAGCTGGCCCCCGGCGGCTCTTCGGGCGGTTCTTCGGCAGCAGTCTCGGCGCGCATTGCCCCGGCGGCAACCGGCACCGACACCGGCGGCTCGATCCGCCAGCCGGCCGCCTTCACCGGCATTTCGGGCATCAAGCCGACCTATGGCCGCTGCTCGCGCTGGGGCATCGTCGCGTTTGCCTCTAGCCTAGATCAGGCAGGCCCGATGGCGCGCGATGTGCGCGATTGTGCGATCATGCTGGAAGCGATGGCGGGCTTCGATCCCAAGGATTCGACCAGCCTCGACATGCCCGTGCCCGCATGGGAATCGAACCTCAACGCCGACCTGCGCGGCAAGAAGGTCGGCATCCCGCGCGAATATCGCATGGATGGGATGGACGCCGACGTTGCCCGCACGTGGGACGAAGGCATCGCCTGGCTCAAGGACGCGGGCGCCGAGATCGTCGACATCAATCTCGCGCACACCAAGTACGCGCTGCCCGCGTATTACATCATCGCGCCCGCCGAAGCCTCGTCCAACCTCGCGCGCTATGACGGCGTGCGGTATGGTCTGCGCGATCTGCCGCAGGGCGCTGGCCTGCAGGACATGTACGCCGCCACCCGCGCCGCCGGGTTCGGCGCGGAAGTGAAGCGCCGCATCATGATCGGCACTTATGTGCTCTCGGCGGGCTTCTACGATGCCTATTACACGCAGGCGCAGAAGGTCCGCACGCTGATCAGCCGCGATTTCATGGACGCGTTCCAGACCGTCGACGTGATCCTCGCCCCCACCGCGCCGACCGCTGCCTTCGGCCTTGGCGAGATGGTGAGCGATCCGCTGGCGATGTACCTCAACGACGTGTTCGCTGTGCCTGCCTCGCTGGCTGGCCTCCCCGCCATGTCGGTGCCTGCGGGCCTCGACCGGCAGGGTCTGCCGCTGGGGCTCCAGTTGATCGGCCGTCCGTTCGACGAACAGGGCGTGCTCGATGCGGGTCTCGCGATCGAAGCCCGCGCGGGGTTCACCGCGCGTCCGGCGAAGTGGTGGTAAGCATGAGCGACTATCGTATCCAGGGCGCAACCGGGGAATGGGAGGTCGTTGTCGGCCTCGAAGTCCATGCGCAGATCAGCACGCAGTCGAAGCTGTTTTCCGGCGCGGCCACCGCGTTCGGCGCGGAGCCCAACACGCAGGTCAGCCTCGTTGACGCGGCTATGCCCGGCATGCTGCCCGTGCCGAACCGCGAGTGCATCCGGCAGGCGGTGCGCACCGGCCTTGCGATCAACGCGCAGATCAACAAGTGGTCGCGGTTCGACCGCAAGAACTACTTCTACGCGGACTTGCCGCAGGGCTACCAGATCAGCCAGCTCTACCACCCCATCGTGGGTGAGGGCAGCCTTGAGGTGCAGCTCGACGACAAGAACCCCGAGAGCACCAAGACCATCGGGATCGAGCGCATCCACGTCGAGCAGGATGCGGGCAAGCTGATGCACGATCAGCATCCGACGATGTCCTATGTCGACCTCAACCGTTCGGGCGTGGCGCTGATGGAAATCGTCAGCCGTCCGGACATGCGCTCGCCCGCAGAGGCAGGAGCCTATCTCGCCAAGCTGCGCACGATCCTGCGCTATGTCGGTTCGTGCGATGGCAACATGGACCAGGGCTCGATGCGCGCAGACGTCAATGTCAGCGTGCGCAAGCCCGGTGAGCCGTTCGGCACGCGGACCGAGACGAAGAACGTCAACTCGGTGCGCTTCGTGATGGCCGTGGTCGAGCAGGAGGCCAAGCGTCAGGTCGCGCTGATCGAGGACGGCGGCAAGGTCGTGCAGGAAACCCGGCTCTATGATCCGGACCGCAACGAGACGCGTTCGATGCGCAGCAAGGAAGATGCGCACGATTACCGCTACTTCCCCGATCCCGATCTGCTGCCAGTGGAACTCGATGATGCGTTCGTCGACGAATGCCGTGCCAGCCTCCCGGAACTGCCCGACGCCAAGCGCCACCGTTATGAAACGGTGCTCGGCCTTTCGCCCTACAATGCCGGCGTTCTGACCGCCGAGGTCGAAACCTCGCGCTGGTTCGAGGCGCTGCTGGCGCAGAGCGCCGCGCAGCAGGGCAAGCCGGAGAGTGAGGTCGCCAAGCAGGCGGCCAACTGGCTGACCTCCGAACTGTTCGGCGCGCTTAACAAGCTCGGCAAGGGCCTGCTGGAAAGCCCTGTCAGCCCCGAAGCGGGCGGCGAACTGCTCGCGCTCGTCGGCAAGGGCACGATTTCCGGCAGCGCGGCCAAGCAGGTGCTGGAGATCATGCTCGAAACGGGTGACGCCCCTGGCGTGATCGTCGAGCGCGAGGGCCTGACGCAGACGTCCGACACCGGCGCGATCGAAGCGGCGGTCGATGCCGTGCTCGCCGCGAATGCCGAAAAGGTCGAGCAGTACAAGGGCGGCAAGGAAGCGCTGTTCGGCTTCTTCGTCGGCCAGACGATGAAGGCGATGCAGGGCAAGGGCAATCCGCAGCTGGTCAACGAAGTGCTGAAAGCGAAGCTCGCTTGAACCGCCGGGTCCGCTGATCCGGACCCGGCGATTTCCCCGGCAGAAGCCGAATCGGGCTTCCAATCCCGGAGGCGATGTGCTGCTATTCCCGCCATCAAGAGGGGGGATGCTTGCTTCGAAATCATGTTCTGACGGCCGTGCTGGCCGTCGCTATCGCGTCTGTGCCTGCCATGGCGCAGCAGGCTGCCGCGCAGGAAGCCGTACCGACGCCAGTATTGGCGCCAGTATCGGCCCCCGCTCCGGCTGCTGAGGCGGCGGCAGCGCCCGCCGCTGCGGAGGCAACGATCCCCTCGCCCGAAGGACTGGCGATGCCCAAGCTCGATTTCACCGCGACGCCGGAGATCGAACAGGACTTCGACAAGTACTTCTATTTCCACCGCGCCAACACTTCGTTTGCCGAAGCCTATGTCGACATCCACGAATGCGATGCGCTGGCGAGCGGGAGCAGCATCTACTTCAACTCCTCCACCGCGACCGCAGCCGCGCTTGCCAATTCGAGCGTGCTTGCTGCGGGGGTCGGCGGGGCGATTGCCGGGGCGATGATGGATGCCATTTTCGGCTCCTCCGCCCGGCGCGCGCAGCGGCGCCAGAACGTGCGCAACTGCATGTATTTCAAGGATTACAAGCGCTATGGCCTGAGCCGCGACTTGTGGACCGAATTCAATTTCGAGGAAGGCATGGGCCGCAAGAAGGAAGGCGTCCGCAATGATGCGCTGGCGCTGCAGGCGCTGGTCGCTTCCGGACCCGCGCCGACCACGAGGGAGCTGGGGCTGTGAAGATCATCCGCACCCTGATCGCCGCTGCGCTCGCAGCAACCTGCCTGGCCGGAGGCGCCCTGCGCGCCGAGCCGGTCGAGGAAAAGAATGTCGTCTCGGGCAAGACCACGCTTGATCCTGCCAAGGGCTATATCCTTGTCAGCGGGCCGGCCCGGCAGTTCGGCATGTTCCTGCGTGTGCCGGACGATTCCACGTTCGCTACCTGGGAGAAGGACCGGCAGAAGGCCCTCGACAAGGCACTGCGCGCCTACAAGACCGAACATGCGAACTGGCAGGTCTTGGCAAACAACGCCAAGGCAGACCACTCCAAGCCGCCGGCAGAGCCTGTCCAACCCACGCTGGAAACCATACAGGTCGATCCGCCCGAGCTGCGCGATGTGGCCGCGTTCGGTCCGCAGTTCGTCTACACCAAGGGCGAGACGGTGACTTATCTGCAGGCGGTGAAGCCCGGCACCTATCGCTGGTACGGCAACGTCATTGGCGGTGCGGGCTTGCCGGCTGGCGGCACCTGCATGTGCATGGGTACGGTGCAGTTCGAGGTGAAGGCCGGGGTCGTCACCGATACCGGCAACTGGCTCCAATCGGCGCCCCACAGCGGCGAGGACATGGACGTTGCGCGGCTTGCGCTCAAGGAAGCCAACGACAAGCGCGTGGCGGCCGGCAAGGAGCCGCGCCTGCCATTGCCCCCGTCCGAGCCTCGGTTCGGCGTGCCCGCCAGCCTGAAGGACTGGCCTTCGGTTCAGGCCGAGTTTCATGCCAGCGGCAAGCTCAACAACTACTACGGCATCTTCATTTCGCGTCTCTCCCCGGTGCCCGGCGTGCTCGGCTATCACCGTGACACGCCGGTCGATCTGCGCACCGGGCAGGAGATCGAAAGCCCGACGCTGGTGAGCCGGGCCAGGATCAAGAAATAAGGCGGTGAGGGGCTAGCCCCTCACTCTCCCTTCACCACTTCCACCGGCAGGCCCAGCCCATCGAGCTGCGGCTTGACCTTGGCCGCATCGCCGACGACGACCCAGACAAGGCGGCTGGGATCGATGGTCTTCCTCGCCGCAGCGTCAAGGTCTGCGGGAGTCATCGCGCGGTAGCGGGCGGGGAGCGTGGCGAAGTAATCGTCCGGGCGCTTGTAGGTCTCGATCTTGGCAACGCCATCCAGCACCGCGCCCGAGGTTTCGAACGCGCCGGGAAGTTCGCGCGCGCTGCCTTGCGTGGCCAGCGCGGTTTCTTCCGGCGTGGTGCCCTTCGCGCCGAGATAGCGCGTCATCTCCCCGCGCAGTTCGGTGATCGAGGGGCCGGTCTGGTCGGTCTGGACCGGGGCATATAGCATGAACAGCAGCCGGTCGGCCCGGTCGTTGATCAGGCTGGCGACGCCGTAGGACCAGCCCTTGGTCTCGCGCAGGTTGGTGTTCATGCGGCTGAGGAAATCGCCGCCGAGCACATCGTTGGCAGTGCGCAGGGTTACGGTATCGTCGGTGCCCTTGGCGGCGATCACCTCGCCGCCGAGGATCATCGACTGCGGCGAGCCGGGGCGGTCGATCAGCACGATGCGCGGGGTGGGCGCGGGGATCGGGGCGGAGAAGTCCTTGACCGGCGGGGCCATGCGGTTCGAAGCCCAGTTGCCGAAGCTCTTCTCGAGCAAGGGCACGACATCGGCGAGCGTGGTATCACCCACGACGTAGATCGTCGCGCGGTCCGGCCGCAACCAGCGGGCATGGAAGGCCGCGAGATCGGCCCGGGTCAGCTTCTTGACGACGTCTGCTTCGCCCGTGCCGGTCGGGGCATAGCCATAGGGATGCGCAGGACCGTAGATCGCGGGGTAGAGCACGCGGCTGGCGAGCGAATAGGGATCGGTGCGCTCGGACTGGATCGTGCTCAGTTGCTGGGCGCGCACGCGTTCAAGCTCCGCCGGATCGAGCGCCGGGTGGCGCACATAGTCCGCAAGAAGATCGAGCGAGGGCGCGAGGTTGGGGACCAGCGCGTTCAGCTCGAACGCGGTTGAATCCGGCATGCCCATGCCGTTGATCGAGGCGCCCAGCGTTTCCTTGGCGCGGGCGAGCGCGGACGAATCGAGGCTGGTGGTGCCTTCATTCATCAGGCGCAGCAGCAAGGCAGTGGTGCCGCGCGCGCCAAGCGGATCGGCAGCATAGCCCGCATCGAACGAGACCCGCACCGACACGATCGGCACCGCGCTACGGCGGGCGAAGACGACCTTCATGCCGTTCTTGAGGCTGGTGCGCTCGATGGCGGGGAAATCGAGCGTGGGCACGTCGCCGGCGGGCGGGATCTTGCTGCGATCGGCATCGGCGGTGGTTGCCGCCACGGCGACAGGCGCAACCGGAGCGGCGACAGCCGGGGGCAGCGCGGCATCGCCGCCGCGCGCTTCGCCGCCACTGGTACGTTCGCCGGGGACGACAGTGAGCGCGAAGACCGGGCGCTTCATCCACTTCGCCAGCGCATCGCGTACTGCGGCGGGGGTGAGCTTCGCGGCTGCCTCCAGTTCCTTGCGGTAGTGCGCCGGATCGCCGGAATAGATCAGCCCCTCGGCCAGCGTCGCCGCCTTGCCGCCGCCGCCCACCGATTCAAGCGAGCGAATCTCGCCCGCCGCAAAAGTGGTTGCAGCGCGGGCGAGCTCGTCCGGCGTGGGGCCCTCGGTCATCAAACGCGTAAGCTGCGCATCGAGCGCCGCGCCGACCTTGGCCGGGTCCGCACCCGGTTTCACATCGGCTTCCATCACGAACTGGCCACCCTGCGCGAAGATATCGGCGTGGGCGGAGGCCGATACGGCGATCTGCGCACCGCGCACCAGCGCATCATCGAGCCGCGAGCTGGCCAGCCCGCCGAGGATCAGGCCGCCGACCTGCAGCGGCAAATAGTCCGGATTGTCGAGCCCGGGGACCGCCCACATGCGGTAGACGCGGGTGGTGGCGACACGGTCCTGCACGGTGCGCGCGATGGGCGCGGGCAGGGTCGGCACCGGCACGCTGACCGGCTGGACGGCGGGACCGGCAGGGATTGCGCCGAACCACTTTTCCACCTTGGCCTTCGCGGTGGCGAGATCGAGATCGCCCGCAAGCACCAGCACTGCATTGTTGGGGCCGTAGTGATCGCGGAACCAGCCCTTCACATCATCGAGGCTGGCGCTGTCGAGATCGGCCATCGAGCCGATGGTGGTGTGGTGATAAGGATTGCCGGCGGGGTAGAGCGTTTCGTACTCTTCGTATTCGATCAGGCCGAAGGGGGCGTTGTCGCCCTGCCGCTTCTCGTTCTGGACGACGCCGCGCTGGTTATCGAGCTTCTCCTGCGTCACCGCGCCGAGCAGGTGGCCCATCCGGTCGCTTTCGAGCATCAGCGCGCGGTCGAGCGCGGCCTTGGGCACAGTCTCGTAGTAGTTGGTGCGGTCGAACCAGGTGGTGCCATTGGCATCGGTCGCGCCGATTTCCTTGAGCGGGCCGAAAAAGTCGTTCGGCGCGTTTTCCGAGCCGTTGAACATCAGGTGCTCGAACAGGTGGGCAAAGCCGGTCTTGCCGCGCGGCTCGTTCTTCGAGCCGACCTTGTACCACACCGACAGCGCCACGACGGGCGCCTTGCGATCGGTGTGGACGAGGACGGTGAGGCCGTTGGGGAGCGTGAAGCGCTCGTAGGGAATGTTCACCGAGTTGACGAGTTCGGCGACTGGCGCGGCCTTGATCGCAACAGCAGGCACCGGGGGTGCAGCCGGATCGGCGGCGAGTGCGGGCACGGCGGCGAGGAGGACAGGGAGCGCGAGCAAAGAGGCCATCAGCGAACGGTGCAGCGAACGGGGCATGGTGATCCTGCGGCTGGGGCGGCGTGCCGGACGGCGGCCGCGCGGGGAGGGGATGTCGCTCTGTTTCAGAGCATGGCTTGGCTGAACAGAAGCAAAATCGAATCGGGCGTCCACTTGCCCCGATGGGCGGGCATCTGGGCGGCAAGTTGACACAGTTGACACTGTCCTGAGGAATAATTGCAATCGATCACTGACGGGCTTTTGATCGATGAAAACGATCAGGGACCGGATCGGTGCGATGCAGACTAACGTCATGCGTTCAAGCATACCGGCAAGCTGGCCTGTAGGACAGGCGGTGCCCGACGAACGTCATTTGTGCATCGACAGGCGCGCAATTAGTGGGCGCTAGGCAGTTGCTGGCGGCTGCTTCAGCCAAGGCGCTGAGGTACCCGGCATAAGGGGACCCGGAGAGCTACGGACGGATTTTTGATCCATGTCCTTGTGTGGCTGAAATGACACACTACTTTCGGGGCATCAGGAGGAAGTCTACCCCATGAACCTCGAGAAATTCACCGATCGCGCCAAGGGCTTTCTGCAGGCGGCGCAAACTGTTGCCATCCGCAATAGCCACCAGCGGATTGGCCCCGAACATGTGCTGAAGGCCTTGCTGGAAGACAGCGAAGGCATGGCATCCGGGCTTATCCAGCGCGCTGGCGGCACGGCGTCTGTCGCGCTCGCGGAGACCGACAAGGCGCTGGCCAAGATCCCGGCGGTTTCCGGCGGCGGAGCGCAGCAGACGCCCGGGCTGGATAACGATGCCGTGCGCGTGCTCGATGCGGCGGAGCAGATCGCGGCGAAGAGCGGCGATGCCTATGTGACCGTGGAGCGCATGCTCGTGGCGCTGACGCTGGCGACCACGACGGCGGCGGGGCAGGCACTCAAGACCGCGAACGTGACCGCGCAGGCGCTGGAGGCGGCGATCACCGCGCTGCGCGGCGGCCGCACGGCAGACAGCGCCGGAGCGGAAAACGCCTATGAGGCGATGAAGAAGTATGCCCGCGACCTCACCGAAGCGGCGCGCGAGGGCAAGCTTGACCCCGTGATCGGGCGCGACGAGGAAATCCGCCGCACGATCCAGATCCTGGCGCGGCGGACCAAGAACAACCCCGCGCTGATTGGCGAGCCGGGCGTGGGCAAGACCGCGATTGCGGAGGGCCTCGCCATCCGAATCGCCAATGGCGACGTGCCCGACAGCCTGAAGCATCGGCGCCTGATGTCGCTCGACATGGGTTCGCTGATTGCGGGCGCGAAGTATCGCGGCGAGTTCGAGGAACGGCTGAAGGCCGTGCTCGACGAAGTGAAGGGCGCCGAGGGCGAGATCATCCTGTTCATCGACGAGATGCACACGCTGATCGGCGCGGGCAAATCGGAAGGCGCGATGGATGCGGGCAACCTGCTGAAGCCGGCGCTGGCGCGCGGCGAACTGCACTGCATCGGGGCGACCACGCTCGACGAGTACCAGAAGTACGTCGAGAAGGACCCCGCGCTGCAGCGGCGGTTCCAGCCGGTGTTCGTGGGCGAGCCGACCGTGGAGGACACCATCTCGATCCTGCGCGGGCTGAAAGAGAAGTACGAACTGCACCACGGCGTGCGGATCACCGACGGTGCCATTGTGGCGGCGGCGACGCTTTCCAACCGCTACATCGCGGACCGCTTTCTGCCCGACAAGGCCATCGACCTCATGGACGAGGCGGCGAGCCGGCTGCGCATGGAAGTGGAGAGCAAGCCCGAGGAGATCGAGAACCTCGACCGGCGGATCATCCAGCTGAAGATCGAGGAAATGGCGCTCGCCAAGGAAAGCGATGCGGCCTCGAAGGACCGGCTGGCGGCGCTGCGCGAGGAGCTGGCGAACCTTGAGCAGCAATCGAGCGAGCTGACGACGCGCTGGCAGAACGAGCGCGACAAGATCGCGGCCGAGGGCAAGATCAAGGAAGCGCTCGATGCGGCGCGGCTTGAGCTGGAGCAGGCGCAGCGGCAGGGCGACCTCGGCAAGGCGGGGGAGCTGGCCTATGGCCGGATTCCCGAGCTGGAGAAGCAATTGGCGGAAGCGCAGGGCATGGCCGAGAACGCCCTGCTGCGCGAGGAAGTGACCGCGGACGATATTGCCGGCGTGGTCAGCCGCTGGACCGGCGTGCCGGTCGAGCGGATGCTGCAGGGCGAGCGCGAGAAGCTGCTCAAGATGGAAGAGACCATCGGCAAGCGGGTGATCGGCCAGCGCGATGCGGTGGTTGCGGTTTCGAAGGCGGTGCGCCGGGCGCGCGCGGGCTTGCAGGACCCGAACCGGCCCTTGGGCTCGTTCCTGTTCCTCGGCCCCACGGGCGTGGGCAAGACCGAGCTGACCAAGGCGCTCGCGGGCTTCCTGTTCGACGACGACAACGCGATGGTGCGCATCGACATGTCGGAATTCATGGAGAAGCATTCCGTGAGCCGGCTGATCGGCGCGCCTCCGGGTTATGTCGGCTATGATGAAGGCGGCGTGCTGACCGAGGCGGTGCGGCGGCGGCCCTATCAGGTCGTGCTGTTCGATGAGGTGGAGAAGGCGCACCAGGACGTGTTTAACGTGCTGCTGCAAGTGCTCGACGATGGCCGCCTGACCGACGGGCAGGGCCGCGTGGTGGACTTCACCAACACACTGATCGTGCTGACCTCGAACCTTGGCAGCCAGTACCTTGCCAATCTGGAAGAGGGGCAGGACGTAAGCACGGTCGAGCCGCAGGTGATGGACGTGGTGCGCGGGCACTTCCGGCCCGAGTTCCTGAACCGGCTGGACGAGATCATCCTGTTCCACAGGCTGGGCCACGAACACATGGCGCCGATCGTCGATCTGCAGGTGGCGCGGGTGCAGCAGCTACTCAAGGACCGCAAGATCGTGATCGACCTGACCGATGCGGCGAAGCGCTGGCTGGGCCGGGTGGGCTATGATCCGGTCTATGGCGCAAGGCCGCTGAAGCGCGCGGTGCAGCGCTATGTGCAGGATCCGCTGGCCGAGCGACTGCTGGGGGGAGAGATCCCCGATGGCAGCACGGTGAAGATCGACGAGGGCGACGGCGCGTTGACGTTTGTGGTGGGGTAAATTGGTTCGCGCAGAGGCGCGGAGGCGCTGAGAAGAGAGAAGGGAAGGGGGTTCGCGCAGAGATCGCAGAGATCGCAGAGATAGAGAGAATTCGGGCCGGAGGCCCTGAAGCCTTCTCCTTACCGAAGGACAAGAAGCGGCTTCTTCGTGAACTCCAAGGTCTCTGCGGACTCGGCGATCTCTGCGCGAAACCCATTCCTCTTTGCGCCTCTGCGCCTCTGCGCGAATTCAGTCTTTGCAGCCGCAGTCCTCGCCTGCTGCAACCGCGCAGCCGCAGCTTTTGCAGAGCGTGTGTTCGCCCTCGGTCAGCCCATGGCCGAGCGCGACGCGTTCGTCGAACACGAAGCATTCGCCCTGCCACAGGCTCTCCTCGGCGGGCACGTCTTCGAGATAGCGCAGGATGCCGCCCTGAAGGTGGTAGACTTCCTCGACGCCTTCGGCCTTGAGGAAGGCGGTCGATTTTTCGCAGCGGATGCCGCCGGTGCAGAACATCGCGACCTTTGGCTGTTTTCCGGCACCCAGAAGGCGGTCCCGTTCGCGGCGGAACCAGGCGGGGAACTCGCGAAAGCTGCGCGTCTCTGGATTGATCGCGCCCGCGAAAGTGCCGACCGCGACCTCATAGGCGTTGCGCGTGTCGATCACGATGGTTTCGGGATCGGCAATTAGCGCGTTCCAATCGTGCGCGGCGACATAGGTGCCGACCGCGGCGAGGGGATCGATGTCGGGCTCGCCCATCGTCACGATCTCGCGCTTCAGGCGGACCTTGAGGCGGCCGAAGGGCATCGCCTCGGCAGTGGAAAGCTTCACATCGAGGTCAGCGCAGCCGGGCAGGGCGCGGATGGACGCAAGCACGCGTGCGATGCCTTGTGCGGTGCCGGCGATGGTGCCGTTGATGCCCTCTCCGGCCAGGATCAGCGTGCCCTTGATGCCGGCGGACTCGCAGGCTTCGAGCAGCGGCGCGCGCAGCGCTACCGGGTCCGCGAAGCGGGCGAAACGATAGAGCGCGGCAACAGTGATGGAGGCGGGTTCGGCCATGGCCTTGCTTCCTAGAGCCGATTGCGCCCGCGCGGCAAGAGTGGCCGGCTGGGGCATTTTCGCCACACTTGCGCGGAAGAAAAACAGACGAATCTGCCTGCTTGGGCATGCCGCACTCGGCTCGTCGCGCTGTTCATTTTCAGTACAGGCGCCGGGCGTATCGACAGGCCATCGCGAACACAGACAGTTATGACTCGCAACATTTGCGAAGTGTTTCTGGAATGTAAGCGTGTATCCAAGAGAAAGGGTTGCGTAATGAGGAATAACTATTTGCTGCTTGCTTCGGCTTGTGTTGCTGTAGCGATGGCTAACAGTGCAAATGCACAGACTTATGTCGGTGTATCGGCAGGTATTTCTGCTCCGCATAACTCGAATAACCAAGGTACATTCACTTCCGATGTGCCTGCCACAACTGCCGCGCCGGTCTATGGCGCCATTCCTTCGGGCACGCCGCTGGGCTGGAAGACCAGCTTCGACGTGGGCTACAACTTCGCGGCACAGGTCGGCCACCGCTTCGACAACGGCTTCCGCATCGAGGGCGAGTTCGCCTTCACGCGCGCCAACGTGCGGCGCCACAGCGGCGTGACCGTGGGCGGCACCAACATCGATGCCATCGACGCCTCGATCCTGACGCGCGGCCCGACCGTGGGTTCGACCGTGGGTCAGGTGGTGGACAGCGGGATCGGCAGCCAGCGCGGCATCGCCGGTTTCGTCAATGCCTACTACGACATCAACACTGGCAGCGCGTTCCAGCCCTATGTCGGTGGCGGTGTGGGCATCCAGGAAACGAAGTTCGACTATCGCCCCTCGAACATCGATGTCGGGCAGGGCAAGGAAACCAACTTCGCGTGGCAGCTGATGGCGGGCGCGACCTACAAGATCGGGCCGAAGTTCGAGCTGTTCGGGCAGTACAACTACCGCGATGGCGGCAAGACGACGCTGCCGCTCGACCTCGTGCCGGCGGATCTGCAGGCGAAGAGCCGGCAGTCGCTGGTCTCGGTCGGCTTCCGCATTCCGCTCGGCAAGTAAGGGCGTGACGGAGGGGCCGTGGGGGCGTCTGGCGCTCTCACGGCCCCTTGCGGTCGAGCTCCTCGTTGAGGCGCAGCGACGTGCGCCAGAAGAAAAAGGCCGGGACGAACCCGATCACCGCCGCGCCATAGAGCACCCAGCGCACGCTTTCCTCCCCGGCCATGGGCTTGATCCCGTCTGACAGCATCCCGAAGAAGAGGGGGCCGAGGCCCAGCCCGATGAGGTTCTGGCTGAACAGCAGCAGCGCGCTCGCCATCGCCCGCGCTTCGGGCTTGACCAGTCCTTGCGCGCTGGAGAAGCAGGGGCCGTAGTAGAGCGAATTGAGCGCGGTGGGGAGCATCAGCAAGGCGAGGGCCCAGCGCCAGTCGGTCATGCAATAGGCGGCGATGGAAAGCGGGACCGCCACGGCAAAGCCGATGGCAGGCGCGGTCATCACATGGCGGCGGTTGACCTTGCCGAACCGGTCCGCCAGCCAGCCACCTGCGAGCGTGCCGATAATGGCTGCGACCCCGCCCCAGATGCCGAACCAGAACCCGGTATCGCCCGGGCTGAGGCCGTGGGTGCGCTGAAAGAAGATCGTCGTCCACGTCGCCTTGCCATAGCTGAGGAACGCAGCCGCCGAGCCAGCCGCGAGCAACAGCACGAAGGCGCGCGAGCCCAGAATTTCGGTCAGCGCCTCGCGGTTGGACAAGGTGCGGGGCGGCGGGGCGGCATTGGCCGCGCGCAGGGCTTCGCCCGCGCGGCGCGGATCGCGCAGCAGCAGGACGACCGCGCCGGCCAGCACGATGCCGGGCACGCCGACCACGACGAACGCCGCCCGCCAGCCATAGGCATCCGCCAGCTGGCCGCCGATCAGCATGCCGAGCAGGGTGCCGATGGGGATGCCGAGCGCATAGATGGACAGGGCCGAGGCGCGCTTTTCGGGCGGCGCGAGATCGGCAATCAGCGAATGCGCGGCGGGCGAACACCCGGCCTCGCCCACGCCGACGCCGATGCGGGCGAGCAGCAATTGCACGAAGTTTTGCGCCTGCCCGCACAGCGCCGTCATCCCCGACCAGATGATCAGCGCCCCGGCGATCAGCCCGACGCGGTTGGTCGCAGGGCGATCTGCATAGCGCGCGATGGGAATGCCGAGGAAAGTGTAGAAGGCGGCAAACGCGATGCCCGTCATCAGCCCGATCTGCGTATCGGACAGGCCAAGATCGCGGCGGATCGGTTCGGCAAGGATGTTGACGATCTGGCGATCGAGGAAATTGAAGATGTAGACGACCAGCAGGACGGCGAGCACGAGGCGCAGGGACTGGGGCTTGGGTGCGACGGATTTAAGCGCTTGCCCGGCTAGTTCGGTCATCCTCATCCTTTCGCGGAACTTTTGCCCGCTGTTCTTGGCTTAGGGGGGCTGCCAGTGAAATGCCAGCCTGCTCCATGGTCAGCGGTGTCCCTCGACAGACGCTCAGGCCGCAAGCAGGGCAACCCCGCTGCGCCGTGCTGCGGCAATGAGAGCTGCATCGCGGGTGGCCAAGGGGAGGCCGCGGCGAAGTGCGAGTTCCAGGTAGGCCGCGTCGTACGGCGTAAGATCCTGGTCGCGCGATAGTCTGCGCGTTGCGTGCCATGCGTGTCGGTCGGTTTCGGGATCGACCGCGATGGGCAGACAGGCAAGGCTGGCGAGAAGTTGGTCCGCAAGTGCAGCGGTGCAGCGTCCGCGCCGCTCGGCGGCCCGGAGCACACTGGCCATTTCGAGGTGCCAGAGGGCAGGGACAAGGGCGCCGCCCACGGTCACTTCATCAAGCACGGCAAGGACTTCGGGAGTCTGCTCGTCAGCGAAGAGCCACGCAGCTGCCATCGAGGCATCGAGCACGAGCAGCAATCAGCGGCGCCCTTCTTCGATCAGGGAGCGAATGGAGAGACCGCCAAGCGTCAGACCTTGCGACAAGGCAAGGATGCCTGCCCTGGCCGCTTCGGCCTTGCGGCGGGCTTCGGCATGCGCGGCATCGCGGCGGATGACAATGGTGCCATCGACAGCCTCGATCTCGACCGCTTCGCCATCGGTCAGACCGGCGGCCTGAACGACGTCGCTGGGAACGCGCACGGCAAGGCTCTTGCCCCATTTTCCGACGATGACTTGAGTCATGGCTGCACCTCGATTTGGGATATCATGGCATATCCCGGGTTAAGGGGCAAGCCTTGCAGCCCCTCCGTCCACCCTTCCTTCGACAGGCTCAGGATGGGCGGAGCTACCACCTCCCCGAAACAAGCTCGGGGAGGGATGGGTCAGGCGCCCGCCTTCACCGCGTAGTTCCACGCCATGTCTGCCAGCGGGCCCACCCGGTCGGACATCGCAGCAGCGTGGGCGCTGCTGGCGGTGCCGTCGAGATAGCGCTTCTTGATGCCCTGGATGATGCCGGCGAGGCGGAAGTAGTTGTAGGCGAGGTACCAATCCATGCCGGCGATGCCGTCGCGGTTTGTCTTCTCGCAGTAGCGCGCGATCACTTCATCGAGTTCGGGGATGCCGAGTGCGGCGCGGTCGAGGTCCATGACGCCGGAGCGGCCGCCGTTTTCGGTGGACCATGCCATCGCGAAGTAGGTGAAATCGGCCAGCGGATCGCCGAGTGTCGAGAGTTCCCAGTCGAGCACGGCGAGCGGCTTGGGCGCGCCATGTGCGAAAATCATGTTGTCTATGCGGTAGTCACCGTGGACGACGCTCACGCGGGTCTGTTCGGGCAGGGTGCGCGGGAGCCACTCGATGAGGCGCTCCATCGGCTCCATGCGTTCGGTTTCGGAGAGGCGGTATTGCTTGGTCCAGCGATCGACCTGGCGGCCGAAGTAGTTGCCGGGCTTGCCGAATTCGGTGAGGCCCACAGAGTCGACGTCCACGCTGTGGAGCTGGGCGAGGGTATCGACCATGGCGAAGTAGGTGGCGCGGCGGTCTTCGGCGCTCGCGCCGGGCATCGCGCCGTCCCAGATGGTGCGGCCATCGACGCAGCCCATCACGTAGAACATTGCGCCCGCGACCGATTCATCGGTGCACAGACCATATTGCGGGGCGACCGGGAAGCCGGTGGGGCCGAGCGCGGACTGGACCTTGAATTCACGGTCCACCGCGTGGGCGGAGGGGAGCAGCTTGCCCAGCGGCTTGCGCCTGAGGACGTAGGGGCCCGAGGGCGCGTCGATCCGGTAGGTGGGGTTCGACTGGCCGCCCTTGAACTTCGAGACGGTGAGTGGGCCCTGAAAGCCTGCCACGTTGGCTTCGAACCAAGCGGTGAGCTTTGCCTCGTCCAGCTTGTCCGCGCCTTCGGGGGAGACGGTGCCGGTGAAGGCGGCCTGAGCGTCGATGACAGGCTCGGTCATGAGTCGAACACGATAACCGAGCGGGCGGAGTGGCCCTGCTTCATCTTTTCGAACCCTTCGTTGATGCCTTCCAAGGGGATGCGTTCGGCAATGATGCTGTCGAGGTCCAAGAGGCCGCGCATGTAGAAATCGACGAGGCGCGGGAGATCGACCGGGAAGTGGTTGCCGCCCATGATCGCGCCTTGGAGCTTCTTGCCCGAAAGCAGATCGATGGCGGAGAGGCCGACCTTGTGGCCGAGCGGCATCATGCCGAGGATCGTGGCGGTGCCGCCGCGGCGCAGCGCAGCGACCGCGAGATCGCCCGAGGCGGGTCGCCCGACGGCTTCGATGGCGTGGTGGACGCCGCCCTTGGTCATTTCCTGGATCTGCTTGGCGGCATCGGGATCGAGCGCGTCGATCACGTCTGTCGCGCCAAGCTTGATCGCGAGTTCGCGCTTTTCGGGCATGGGATCGGCGGCGATGATGCGGCCTGCGCCGGCGATCTTGGCGGCGTTGATCGTGGCAAGGCCGACACCGCCGCAGCCGATCACGGCGACGGTTTCACCCGGCGTGACCTTGCAGGCGTTGAAGATCGTGCCCGCGCCGGTGGTGACGGCGCAGCCAATGACGGCGGCGCGATCGAGCGGCATTTCGGGGTTGATCGCGACGCAGGCGTGTTCGTGAATCAGCATCATTTCGGCGAAGGCCGAGAGATTGAGCATCTGGTTGACGACGCTGCCATCGCTGGAGCGCGTGAGGCGCGGTGCCTCGCCGGGGCGGCGGCGGGTATCACCGCCGAGGCAGAGCGACATGCGGCCGGTGACGCAGAATTCGCAGTGGCCGCAGAAGGCCGAGAGGCAGGTGACGACGGCATCGCCCTTCTTGACCGTGCGGACTTCGCTGCCGACTTCCTCGACAATGCCGGCGGCTTCATGGCCCGCGACGCAGGGCATCGGGTGGGGATAGGCGCCATCGATGAAGTGCAGGTCCGAATGGCACAGACCGCAAGCGGCGGTGCGGATCAGGACTTCGTGCGGGCCGGGCTTGGACACGGTGAGCTGGTCGATGACGAGCGGGGTGCCGGCTTGTTCGAGGATGGCGGCTTTCATGGGGTCTACCTTGCACAGTCCCCCTCCCGCATGCGGGAGGGGTTAGGGGAGGGTGTGTTGGGGATGGCGTGAACATGCCCTCCCCCAGCCCCTCCCGCTTGCGGGAGGGGAGTAGGTTGTCAGCGTGAGATCGCCATGTCGCCCGAGGTGAAGCCCGGGTCGCTCGGCAGATCGGTGTGGCGTGCATATTCGATGCGGGCGACGGCGCGGGCGTGGACTTCGTCCGGACCGTCCGCCAGGCGCAGCGTGCGCTGGTGCGCGTAGGCTTCGGCGAGGCCAAAGTCTTCCGAGACACCGCCGCCGCCGTGGGCCTGGATCGCATCGTCGATGATGCGCAGCGCCATGTTGGGGGCCTGCACCTTGATCATCGCGATTTCGAGCGCGGCGGCCTTGTTGCCGACCTTGTCCATCATGTCTGCGGCCTTGAGGCAGAGCAGGCGGGTCATCTCGATATCGATGCGGGCACGGGCGATGCGCTCTTCCCACACGGACTGTTCGGAAATCCGCTTGCCGAAGGCGACGCGCGACTGGAGGCGCTTGGCCATCTTGCCGAGTGCTTCTTCGGCAACGCCGATGGTGCGCATGCAGTGGTGGATGCGGCCCGGCCCGAGGCGCCCCTGCGCGATTTCGAACCCGCGCCCTTCGCCGAGCACGACGTTGGAGACGGGGACGCGGACGTTTTCGAGCAGGACTTCCATGTGGCCGTGCGGCGCATCATCATAGCCGAAGACGGGAAGGTGGCGCAGGATGTTGACGCCCGGCGCGTCCATCGGGACGAGCACCTGCGACTGCTGCGCGTGGCGCTTGGCGCTGGTGTCGGTCTTGCCCATGACGATGGCGATCTTGCAACGCGGATCGCCGAGGCCCGAGGACCACCACTTGCGGCCGTTGATGACGTATTCATCGCCTTCGCGCACCATGCGGGTTTCGATGTTGGTCGCGTCCGACGAGGCGACGAGCGGCTCGGTCATCAGGAAGGCCGAGCGGATTTCGCCGTTCATCAGCGGGCGCAGCCACTGCTCCTTCTGCTCGCGCGTGCCGTAGCGGTGGAATACTTCCATGTTGCCGGTATCGGGCGCGGAGCAGTTGAACACTTCGCTGGCCCACGAGATGCGGCCCATTTCCTCGGCGCAGAGCGCGTATTCGAGGTTGGTGAGGCCGGGGCCTTCGAACTCGAACGTATCATCGACATGGTGATGGCCCGAGTTCTGCGGCGGCATGAACAGGTTCCAGATGCCGGCGGCCTTGGCCTTGGCTTTCTCTTCCTCGACCACCTGCAGCACCTTCCAGCGGCCGCCGCTGGCCTGTTCGGCCTTGTAGTCCTTGTGGCGCGGGCGAACGTTGCTCTCGATGAAATCGCGGACGCGGTTGCGCCAGTAGACCTGCCGCTCGGTGGGTTCGAAATCCATGTTTGCTCTCCTGCGGTGCGGGCGTGTGGCACCGCTCTTGTTTGTTGATTTAATCTGTCGGTTAAACCTTGCGCCAGATCAAGCGCCAGTTTTGTCAGGCCGCTGCTTCGGCTGCCGCTTTCATCTGGCGCAGCGCTTCGAACAGATCGGGCACTTCGGGATCCCACGAATGGCGCGGGCCGATGGTGAGGCCGCCATCGACGATGATCGAGGTGCCGTTCACGAAGCTGGCGGCCTCGCTGCACAGATAGAGCACGGCTTCGCCAATATCATTGGGCTGGCCGCCGCGCGCCACGGGCTGGGCGGCCTGGCTCATCATCGCGATGGCGCCCTTGGCCTGCGCTTCGAGTTCGGCTGGGACGTCCAGCGAGGTGGTGAAAATGTTGGTGTTGATGAAGCCGGGCTGGACGGCGTTCACGCGGATCTGGTGGCGGGCGAGATCGGCGGCGCTCGTCTTGGTCAGATGGAGCACCCCGGCCTTGGCGACGGCGTAGGCATTGGGCGAGTAGCCGGGGCCGACTGCGGCGACCGAGGACGTGTTGACGATGGCAGCGCCCTTGCGGCCGATCATGTGCGGCACGGCATAGCGGATGCCGAAGGCAACCGAGCGCAGCAGCAGGTGCATCGTGCGGTCCCAGCCCTCGGGCTCGATCTCGTCGATCTTGGCCATGTCGCCGCCCGCGCCGGCATTGTTGAACACGGCGTCGATCCCGCCGGTTTCGGCGGCGGCGCGGTCCATCAGGGCCTTGATGTCCTCGGTGTTGCAGACGTCGCAGCGCACGGTGTGGACTTCGCCGTTGGATTCGGCGGCGGTGGCGGCAAGGCCGGCTTCGTCGATATCGGCGGCATAGACCTTCGCGCCCTCGGCGGCGAACAGGAGCGCAGTGGCGCGGCCGATGCCGGAGGCGGCCCCGGTGACGACGACGGTCTTGTTGTGGAATCGCATTGGAACCTCTCCGTGTTTCTGATTTTGGCGTGAGCTTAGGCTGCTGCGCCCCTTCGTCAATGCCGATCGGGTTGACGCTACGGCATGCGGGAGTGGTGCGGATTGGCAGAAAACCGTGCCGAAATCGGTGCTTGCCAGCGTGCGCTGAGTCGCCTTAACCTTCCGATTAAGAGAGGAGACACGAACGATGTCGGACCTGGAGACTTTCCGCGCGGAGATCCGCGCGTGGATCGAGGCGAACTGCCCGGAAGAGATGCGCCGGCCCGTGCAGGGCGAGGATGACATCTGCTGGGGCGGGCGCAATTTCGTGTTCAAGAGCGCAGCGCAGAAGCAGTGGATGGAGGTCTGCGCGGCCAAGGGCTATACCGTGCCGGACTGGCCGGTGGCCTATGGCGGCGCGGGGATGAACCCGGCTGAGGCCAAGGTGTGGCGCGAGGAAATGACGCGGGCCGGGGCGCGGCCGCCGCTTTCGAGCTTCGGCATCTGGATGCTCGGGCCGGCGCTGCTGAAGTTCGGCACCGAGGAGCAGAAGGTCCATTACCTGGGTCAGGTGGCGCGCGGGGAAATCCGCTGGTGCCAGGGCTATTCGGAGCCGGGCTCGGGCTCGGATCTCGTCTCTCTCCAGACCTATGGCGAGGACAAGGGCGACCATTGGGTGGTCAATGGCCAGAAGATCTGGACCAGCTATGCCGACAAGGCGGACTGGATCTTCTGCCTGGTCCGCACCGACAAGACCAATGTCTATCAGGGAATCTCGTTCCTGCTGTTCGACATGACGACGCCGGGGGTGACGACCAAGCCGATCAAGCTGATCAGCGGTAGCTCGCCCTTCTGCGAGACGTTTTTCGACAACGTGGTGGTGCCCAAGAGCCAGATCGTCGGCCAGCTCAATCGCGGCTGGGATGTGGCGAAGTACCTCCTTGGCCATGAGCGTGAGATGATTTCCGGCGCGGGCGGCGGCGAGCAGACGAGCACGATCGGCAAGGTGCTGACGCGCAATGGTCTCGACGATCCGATGCTGCGCGCGGAGCTTGCCGCATTCGATATCGATGCGCTGGCCTTTGCCGCGATGGGCGAGAAGTTCCTCGACGAGATCAAGGTGGGCAAGGCGCACCCTGCGCAGCCCAACATGATGAAATACGCCGGGACCGAGCTCAACAAGCGCCGGCACGAGCTGCTGATGGCGGCGGGCGGCAGCACCGCGCTGGAGTGGGAGAGCGAGGAGACGCGCGGCGGGGCGCCTTCGCGGTCGTGGCTGCGCACCAAGGCAAACTCGATTGAGGGCGGCACGAGCGAGGTCATGCTCAACGTCGTCGCCAAGCGCATTCTCGAGCTGCCGGGGGCCTGACGCGCAATCCTCGAGGCCCCGCTCATGCTGAGCATGTCGAAGCATCTGGCCCGACCGTGGTGCCAGCACCCTTCGACAGGCTCAGGGTGAGCGGGGTTTAGAGATGTTTTTGAATTTCTAGGGCTTAGGAGCAAATCCATGCCGCTGTATTACAACGAAGATCAGGCCATGCTGGCCGATAGCGTCACCGGCTTCATGGCCGATGAAGGCGGGATCAAGAAGCAGTTGCGCCACTGGCGTGACATCAATTGCAAGGACGGTTTCGGCCACACCTTGTGGAAGCAGTTTGCCGAGATGGGGCTGACGGGCATGCTGGCGGCGGAAGCCGATGGCGGGCTGGCCATGGGCCATGTCGAGGCGGGGATCGTGCTTGCGGAGATCGGGCGCAACCTGACGCCGTCGCCGTTCCTCACCACGGCGGTGATGGGCGTGACGGCGCTGAAGGACGCATCGGACGAGCTGCGCGGGCGCTGGCTGCCGGGGATCATCGCGGGCGAGACGGTGCTGGCCGTCGCGATCGACGAGGGTGCGAAGCACAGACCTGAGAAGATCGCTTGCCGTGCCGAGCGTGCGGGCAACGGGTTCCGGCTGACGGGCGCGAAGGACTTCGTGGTGCATGGCACGTCGGCTGACGCAATCATCGTGGCGGCGCGCACCTCGGGCAGCGATAGCGATGCGGATGGCGTGACGCTGTTTGCCGTGCCCAAGGATGCGGCCGGGATCGGGCACAACGCGGTGCGGCTGGTCGATAGTTCCATCGCCAGCCATGTGCGGTTTGATGGCGTCGAGCTCGACGGTTCGACCGTGATCGGCGAAGTCGATGGCGGGCGCGCGGTGCTTAACAAGGTGCTGAGCGCAGGCCGCATCGGCGCTGCGGCGGAGCAGACGGGCGTTGGCGGCGGAGCCTTCGCGATGACCAAGACCTATCTCAAGACGCGCAAGCAGTTCGGCAAGCTGATCGGCGAATTCCAGGCGCTACAGCACCGCGCGGCGCACCTCTATTCCGAGCTGGAGATTGCCGAGGCCGTGGTGATCAAGGCGCAGCAACTGCTCGATGGTGGGTCCGAGCGGGCCGAGCTGATGGTCTCCGTCGCCAAGGCCAAGGCGGCGCGGGCGTGCAATCTGGCGGTGCGCGAGGGCGTGCAGATGCACGGCGGCGTGGGCATGACCGACGAATACGACATCGGGCTCTACATGAAGCGCGAGCGCGCGCTGACCGAGTTCATGGGTGATGCGAACTACCATGCCGAGCGCGTTGCGCAGCTCAGCGGCTACTAAGGATCAGACAGATGGATTTTGCCAAGCTTTTCAGCCTTGAAGGCCGCGTAGCGGTGGTGACGGGCGGTTCGCGCGGGATCGGGCGGATGATTGCCGAGGGTTTTATCGCGGCGGGCTGCGAACGGGTCTATATCACCGCGCGCAAGGCTGCGGTGGTCGAGGCGACGGCGGCGGAACTGGGGCCGAAGTGCATCGCGCTGCCGGGCGATATTTCGACTTACGCGGGGATCGAGGCGCTGGCCGAGGATCTGGCGCAGCGCGAGAGCCGGATCGACATTCTGGTGAACAATGCTGGCGTGGCCTGGGGCGCGGAGTTTGATGATTTCCCGGAAATGGGCTGGGACAAGGTGATGAACCTCAACGTCAAGACGCCCTTCTTCCTGACGCAGAAGCTGCACGGCCTGCTTAAGGCGGGCGCGGTGAATCAGGCGGCCAAGGTGATCAACATCGCCTCGATCGATGGCCTGCGCGTCAATCCGTGGGAGACCTATAGCTATCAGGCCTCGAAAGCGGCGCTGGTGCACCTGACCCGGCGCATGGCGGCGCGGCTGGTGCAGGACAACATCATCGTCAACGCGATCTGCCCCGGCGCGTTCGCCTCGGAAATGAACAAGGCGGCGGCGAAGAACCCCGAAGCTTCGGCGCGCGGCATCCCGCTGAAGCGCATCGGCAATCTGGAAGACATGGCGGGCGGCGCGATCTTCCTTGCCAGCCGCGCGGGCGATTATGTGATCGGCACGCCGCTGCCGATCGACGGCGGGATCGTGAACGCCTATATCCCCGAGAACCATATCAACCCGCTGGGGGAGTAAAGCCATGAGCCGCGCGGTCCGCCAGCTTGCCGATGGGTTCCACTTCGGCGAGGGGCCGCGCTGGCATGAGGAGCGGCTGTGGTTCAGCGATTTCTACAGCCGCACCATCCGCTCGGTGTACCTTGCGGGCGACCACCGGATCGAGCTTGAACTGGACGACCAGCCTTCGGGGCTGGGCTGGATGCCGGATGGCTCGCTGCTGTTTGTTTCCATGCGCAAGCGGCAGGTGTGGCGGCGCTGGCCGGACGGGCGGCTGGCGATGCATGCCGATCTGGCGGACCTGACGGCGCATCTGTGCAACGATATGGTGGTTGATGCCGAGGGGCGGGCCTATGTCGGCAACTTCGGCTTCGATCTCGACCACGAGCTGCGCGCGCGGGGCGTGGAAGCGGTGCTGGCGGAGCATCCCAAGGCCAATCTGGTGCTGGTGCAGCCTGATGGATCGGTTTCGGTCGCGGCGCCGGATATGAGCTTTCCCAACGGCACGGTGATCACGCCCGACGGCAAAACGCTGATCATCGGTGAGACGCTGGGCGGGCGGCTGACGGCGTTTGATATTGGCGAAGGCGGGGCGCTTTCGGGCCGCCGGGTGTGGGCGGATACCATGCCGCGCGTGCCCGATGGCATTGCGCTCGATGCCGAAGGCGCGGTGTGGATCGCGAACCCGATCGCGCCCGAATGCGCGCGGATCGGCGAGGGCGGGGCGGTGCTGGAGGTCGTCTCGACCGGCGAGATGCCGTGTTTTGCGTGCATGCTCGGCGGGCCGGAGGGGCGGCACTTGTTCATGCTCTGCGCGCCGAGCAGCGATGCGGACGTGGCCAAAAGCGCGGCGAAGGGCGTGGTGCTGGTGGCTGAGGTGGATGCAGCGCGTGCTGGGCGGCCGTGACCGCGCGTGATTCAGACGCGGTGCGGGGCATCGGCGACTGCGAGCTTGCGATTACGCGCCAGATCGCCGCGCCGCGTCCGCAGGTGTTCCGGGCATGGGCCGAGCCTGCGCTGTTCCGGCAGTGGTGGATGCCGGAGGGGTTGGGCGCGACCTTGCTGGAATGCGATCTCGATCTGCGCACCGGGGGTTCGTACCGGCTGGTCTATGCCTTTGGAGAGACGCAAAACATGGCGTTCCACGGCACGTATCCCGAAGTGGTGCCCGATGCGCGAATCGTCTGGACCAATGCCGAAGACCCCGATGGGGCGGTGACGACGGTGACTCTCGCCGACCATGATGGCGGAACTGTGCTGACCTATCACGAGCGCTACCCTTCGCGCGAGGCGCGGGACGAGGCGCTGGTGAGTTCTGCTTCGGCTTTGCCGCTGCAATTGGATCAGTTGGCGGCGTTGCTGGAGATCTGAGCGCCTCAGGGCCGCATAAGCTCGCGGACGAAGCCGATCAGGCCGGTCTGGCGGGCGCGCTTCATGCGTTCGGCGTGGAGGATTTCGCGGACCTTGGCGAAGCACTGGTCGATATCGTCGTTGACCACCACGTAGTCATAGCCGTCCCAGTGGCTGATTTCGGCGCGGGCGCGTTCCATGCGGGCGGCGATGACTTCGGCGCTGTCGGTGCCGCGACCCGTCAGGCGGCGGCGCAGTTCATCGATGCTGGGGGGGAGCAGGAACACCCGCACGACATCGGTTTCGAGCTTCTGGTAAAGCTGCTGCGTGCCCTGCCAATCGATATCGAACAGGTAGTCGCGGCCTTCGCGCAGGCCGGCCTTCACCTGGGCCTTGGGCGTGCCGTAGCTGTTGCCGAAGACGTGGGCCCATTCGAGGAACTCTTCGTTTTCGACCATGCGGTCGAATTCGGCATGGGTGACGAAATGGTAGTCCTTCCCGTCGACCTCGCCAGGGCGCATCGGGCGCGTGGTGGCCGAGACCGAGAGGCAGATGGCGGGATCGGCCTCCAGCAGCATGCGCGAGATCGTCGTCTTGCCCGCGCCCGAGGGCGAGGACATGATGAACATCAGGCCGCGGCGGTGGAGTGCGTCGGACGTTTGGGGAGTCGGCTGGACCATGCGCGCTGTTGGCGCATGGGGGGCCGGATGGTCAAGCTTTGCGATTCTTGCGGCGCTGGTGGAGCGTCTTTGCCAGCAGCGCGCCGCCGACGACGATCGCGCCGGGGACCGAGCGCGTGGCGATGCGCGTGGCGGCGGCAGTGAGGATGCGCGCGCCGAGGCCGAAACGCTTCTTGGGCGCGGCAGCCTTGGCAGCCGAGGCACCGGCGGCTTTCGCGGCGGCCTTGAGCGCTTCGGGTGCAGCGCCGAGGATACCGCGATCAACGCTGCGCTTCAGGAAGGTGGAACCGGCGCGCATGGCAACGCCGGCAAGGATCGCGCGCGCGACCGGGCCTACGGGATCCAGACCAGCCGGATCGGGCGCCGAATCAGTGGTGGGTTCGGGTGCTGGAGTTTCCGGGGCCTTTGCGGTGGGCCCGGTCATTTCTTCCGGCCGAAATCCACGGTGACGACGTTGGAGCCATCATCCGGGCTTGCAGGCCCGCTGCCATCGGGCGAATCGTTTTCCGCGTCGTGCAGCGGTTCGTCCTCGTCGTCGCTGTCGCCCGCCGTCTGAAACTGGAGGCCGAAATCGACCGCCGGATCGACGAAAGCGGTAATCGCGCTGAACGGGACCACCAGCGTGGACGGAATCTGGTTGAACGAGAGGCCGACGCTGAAGCCTTCGGGTGTGACCTTGAGGTCCCAGAACTTGTTCTGGAGCACGATGGTCATTTCGTCCGGGAAGCGTTCCTTGAGGCGGGTCGGGATCGACACGCCGGGGGCGCCGGTCTTGAAGGTGATGTAGAAATGGTGCGCGCCGGGGAGCGTGCCGCCGGTGTTTTCAACCTGGCCGAGCACGCGGCCGACCACCGCGCGCAGGGCCTCCTGCACGATTTCATCGTAGGGGATCAGGCTGTCGGGTGCATCGCTCATCCTGCCTAGGGTGGCTTGGAGCGCCGCGCGGGTCAAGAGGGTGCGGCGTGCAGGCAATTGATTCTGTGCGGAACCAGCCTATAGGCGAGGGCCATGCGCACCGGATCGATCGCCCGCACCACGCACGAAACCGACATCCAGGTTTCGGTGAACCTTGATGGCACCGGCACTTTCGACGTCAGCACCGGCATCGGCTTCCTCGATCACATGATCGAGCAGTTCAGCCGCCACTCGCTGATCGACGTGACGTGCCGCGTGAAGGGCGACCTCCACGTCGACCAGCACCACACGACCGAGGATAGCGCGATCGCGCTGGGGCAGGCGATTGCGCAGGCGCTCGGCGACAAGAAGGGCATCACCCGCTACGGCACGGCCTATTCGCCGATGGACGAGGCGCTGGCCCGCGTGGCGCTCGATATTTCGGGGCGGCCGGTGCTGGTCTGGAAGGCGCAGTTCACGCAGCCACGCCTTGGCGAGATGGATACCGAGCTGTTCGAGCACTGGTTCCAGTCGATTGCTCAGGCGGCCGGCATCACGCTGCATATCGAATGCCTCTACGGCTCGAACAATCATCACATCATCGAGGGCATCTACAAGGGTTTTGCCCGCGCGATGCGAAGTGCGGTGGAGATCGATCCGCGCAAGGGCGATGCGGTGCCCAGCACCAAGGGCATTCTGGGTGGCTGAAGTCATTGCCTTGGTCGACTACGGCGCGGGGAACCTGCGCTCGGTCGCCAATGCGCTGAAGGCGGCGGGGGCGGAAGGCGTTGCGGTGACGGCGGACCCCAATGTGGTGCGCGCGGCGGACCGGATCGTGCTGCCGGGTGTCGGCGCATTCAAGGCTTGCGTGGAGGCGCTGCGCGGCGTGCCGGGGCTGGTCGAGGCGATGAGCGAGCGGGTGCTGGTTGGCGGCGCGCCGTTCCTTGGCATTTGCGTGGGCATGCAGCTGCTGGCGGACCGGGGCATCGAGTTCGGCGTGACTGAAGGGCTGGGCTGGATCGGCGGCGAAGTGCGGGCCATCGAGCCGAGTGATCCCAGCATCAAGGTGCCGCACATGGGCTGGAACGATGTCGCGCCGATGCACCACAATGCTTTGATCGTGCCGGGCGAGGCCTATTTCCTGCATTCCTATCACTTCGTGCCCGAGGAAGGCGCGAGCATTGCGGCGATGACCGACCATGGCGGCGGGCTGGTTGCGGCGGTGGGGCAGGACAATGTGCTGGGCGTGCAGTTTCACCCCGAGAAGAGCCAGGACTACGGGCTGGCGCTCTTGGGGCGTTTTCTGGAGTGGAAGCCTTGAGCGGTCGCGCCTCGACTTTGGCGTGGTTACCCCCACCCAGCCTCCCCCGAACGGGGGAGGGGCTTGCCATGTATAAATCGACGGGTGGTGCTCTGCGATGATCGTTTTTCCGGCAATTGACCTCAAGGGCGGGCAGGTCGTGCGGCTGGCCGAGGGCGATATGGCGCGCGCAACGGTCTATGGCGATGATCCGGCGGCGCAGGCCATGCTGTTTGCGGATGCGGGCTCGCAGTACCTCCATGTCGTCGATCTCGATGGCGCGTTCGCGGGCGAGGCGGTCAATCGCGAGGCCGTGGAAGGCATCCTCAAGGTGTTTCCGGGGCACGTGCAGCTGGGCGGCGGCATTCGGAACCCAATTGCCGTCGATGGCTGGTTCGATCTGGGCGTGAGCCGGGTGGTGATCGGCACGGCGGCTTTGAAAGACCCGCAGTTCGTGAAGGATATGGCCAAGGCCTATCCGGGCGGGATCGTGGTGGCGGTCGATGCGCGCGATGGCATGGTGGCGACGGAAGGCTGGGCGGAAGTTTCCGACGTTTCGATTGTCGATATGGCGCGGCGGTTCGAGGATGCGGGGGTGGCTTCGATCCTGTTTACCGATGTGGGGCGCGATGGGCTGCTCAAGGGCTGCAATATCGACGCGACGCTGGATCTTGCGCGTGCGACGCGGCTGCCGGTGATCGCGAGCGGCGGGGTGAAGGGCATCGACGATATCCGGATGCTCAAGATCCACGAGGCTGACGGGATCGAGGGGGTGATTACCGGGCGGGCGCTGTTTGAGGGGCGGCTGGACTTGGCCGCTGCGATTGCGATGGCTGAGGCGTGAGGGTGGGGGCATGACCGTCCGCATCCGTGTCATTCCTTGCCTCGATGTGCGCGATGGGCGCGTGGTGAAGGGCGTGAACTTCGTCGATCTGCGCGATGCGGGCGATCCGGTCGAGCAGGCGCGGGCCTATGACAAGGCGGGCGCGGACGAGCTGTGCTTTCTCGATATTTCGGCAACGCATGAGGGGCGCGGGACGCTGCTCGATGTCGTCGCGCGGACGGCCGAGGTGTGCTTCATGCCGCTGACGGTGGGCGGCGGGGTGCGTGAGCCTGAGGATGCGCGCGCGCTGCTTCTGGCCGGTGCGGACAAGGTCGCGGTCAATTCCGCAGCCGTTGCGCGGCCCGAATTGGTGCGCGATATTGCCGAGCGGTTCGGCGCGCAGTGCGTGGTCGGCTCGGTCGATGCGCGGCGGGTGGCGCCGGGCAAGTGGGAGATATTCACCCACGGCGGGCGGCGGCCCACTGGGATTGATGCGCTGGCCCATGCGGAAAACTTGGCCAAGTTGGGGGCGGGCGAGTTGCTCGTCACCTCGATGGACGGAGACGGCACGCAGGCGGGCTATGATCTGGAGCTGACCCGGCGGATTGCCGATGCGGTGCCGGTGCCGGTGATTGCCAGCGGCGGTGTCGGGAATCTTGACCACCTCGTTGCGGGTGTGCGTGAGGGGCATGCCAGCGCGGTGCTGGCGGCCTCGATCTTCCACTTCGGCACGCACTCGATTGCCGAGGCGCATGCCGCCTTGCGCGCGGCGGGGATTCCGGCGCGGGGATAGGTCCCGCTAGTGTCGGAATTCTTGACAAATGCAGTCTGAACGCTGCGGACGTTAACTAGCGAAATAGGCTTATTTCCTTGATTTTCGGGATGTTGGCACAGGGATTGCTTTAACCTTTTAGCAAGGCCTTGTATTGGAAATCCCCCGCGTGCTCCGTTTTGTTCCCATTGCCCTTGTCGTGTTTGCCACCACAACCGTCCCTGCCTTTGCGCAGGCGAGCGGTGGCATCGCCATTCCTGAACCGACCGACGGCGCGCTTTTCGCCATCGGGCTCGCAGGCCTGATCATCGGCCGCCGCGTCGCGCGACGCAAAGAGGACTGAGGCAGCCTTCAGCGCCGGGTGCCTCGACTCCGCTCGACACCAACGGAGGTGGGGGCGAACGGAGGCGGCGAGCGATAGCTTCTGGCCCGCTTGACCTTCCCATCGCCGCGCGCCATGCCCGCTGCGATGTCTTCCTTCACCGATCCGACCACGCTCCTCTCCCGGCTTGAAGCCACGATCGCTGCGCGCCGCGCTGCCGGTTCTGCTACAGGCCCCGATGCTAGCTATGTCGCCCGTCTGCACGCCAAAGGGCGCGGCAAGATGGCGCAGAAGGTGGGCGAGGAAGCCACCGAAGTGGTGATCGCCGCGCTCACCGGCAGCCCTGAGGCGCTGGTGGGGGAAGCGGCGGACCTGCTCTTCCACCTCTTCGTGCTGATGGGCGATTGCGGCGTTTCGCTGGCCCAGGTGACGGCCGAACTGGAGCGGCGCGAGGGCACGTCAGGGATTGCCGAGAAAGCCAGCAGGAGCAGTTGAACCATGGCGGTCGATGCCACCCAGCCTTACGATGACCAGAACGTCTTCGCGAAGATTCTGCGCGGGGAAATCCCCTGCCGGAAGGTCTACGAAGACGAGTGGAGCCTCGCCTTCCACGACATCAACCCGCAATCGCCGACGCATGTGCTGGTGATCCCCAAGGGCGCTTACGTGAGCTGGGACGATTTTTCGGCGAAGGCTTCGGACAGCGAGATCACCGGGTTCGTGCGCGCGGTGGGGCATGTGGCGCGCGCGGCGGGGCTGGTCGCGCCGGGATACCGGCTGCTGGCGAACACCGGCACGAATGCCCATCAGGAAGTGCCGCATCTGCATGTGCATGTGTTTGCGGGCCGTCAGCTTGGCCCGCTGCTGGCGCGGGTGGACTGAAACCTTCCTGAAGCGGTTAACAAATTGCCGCGTTTGATCTTGCCTCGCGAGTCGCGGCAAGGCTAGGACAGCGCGGCATATGCCTGCTCCGCTTCCTCCTTCCGGCTGTTTTGACGGCGCGCGCCATCTTTATGCGATACGCGTTTACTATGAGGACACCGATCTTTCGGGCGTGGTCTATCACGCGAATTACCTACGCTGGTTCGAGCGGGCGCGGTCGGACATGTTGCGCCTGCTTGGCATCGACCAGCGCGGTGCGCATGAAGCGGGGGAAGGTGCCTTTGCGGTGACCGACCTTGCGCTGAAGTACCTCCGCCCGGCGCGGCTCGATGACGATGTGGTGATCGAAAGCACCGTCGCCGAGGTTTCACGCGTCACGTGCAGTCTGGTGCAGAAGGCCTGGCGCGGCGAGGACTTGCTGGCCGAGGGCCGGGTCCGCGTGGCGTTCGTCTCTCCGCTGGGCCGCGCGCGGCGGCTGCCTGCATCGTTCCATTCCGCTTTCACGGCGCTGCTGGCGCCTCCCCCTGAAGGGTCCGTCCATCCATGATGCTATCCGTTCTTGCCGCTGCCGCCGTGCCTGTCGCCGCCGGGGCGACTGCGGGCATGCCGACCCGGCTCAACCCGGTCGCGCTGTTCCTTCATGCCGATATCGTGGTGCAGGTGGTGATGGGCGCGCTGGTGCTCGCCTCGGTCTGGGTGTGGACGATCATCGTCTCCTTCTCGCTGCGCATGGGCAGCGCCGAGCGCAAGTGCGACAAGTATGAGACGGCGTTCTGGGAAGCGCGCGATGTCGATGCCTTCCACAAGGAGAACGGCGGCAAGGACGTGCCCAGCGCGCGGATCGTGACGGCGGCGCTGGCAGAATGGCGGCGCTCCACCTCGGGCAAGACGATCGACCGCGAGGGTACGCGCCAGCGGCTCAACTCGGCGATGGAAAGCGTGGTGACGGCGGAAACGGACCGGCTGGCGGGGCGGCTCAATTTCCTCGCTACAGTTGGTGCGGTGGCGCCTTTCGTCGGGCTGTTCGGCACGGTGTGGGGCATCATGGACAGCTTCTTCAACATCGGCGCGCAGCAGAATTCCTCGCTCGCGGTGGTGGCGCCGGGCATTTCGGAAGCGCTGTTTGCCACGGCCATCGGCCTGTTCGCGGCGATCCCGGCAGTGATTGCCTACAACCGCTTCTCGCACCGGGTGAACCGCTTCGAGACCCGGCTGTTCCGCTTTGCCGACCGCTTTCATGCGACCTTGAGCCGCGAGTTGGAGCAGTAACGCCATGGCGATGAGCATGGGCTCTGGCGGTGGCGGTGGCGGGCGGCGCGGGCGGCGGGGGCGCGGGCGCGGCGCGGCGATGAGCGAGATCAACGTGACGCCGCTGGTCGACGTGATGCTGGTGCTGCTGATCATCTTCATGGTGACCGCGCCGATGCTGACCGCGGGCGTGCCGATCGACTTGCCGGACAGCCGGGCCGAGGCGCTCAAGACCGACAGACAAGTGATCACGGTGAGCATGGACGGCGAAGGGCGGATCTTCCTCGACGATCAGGAACTTGCGCCGGGTGAGCTTTCCGACCGGCTGACGGGGCTGGCAGTTGCGGGGCCGGGTGGCCAACTGCCCGTCGTCACGCTGCGCGCGGATCGCGGCCTCGATTATGGCCGGGTGGTCGCCGTGATGGGCGCGCTCAATGCCGCGGGGTTCAAGTCGATCTCGCTGGTCACCAACGGTTCAGTCACGGCGCCTTAACCGCGATGGGCATGACGGCCTCTTCCTCCTCCCAAGGCCTCACGCGCGAGGAAGCGCCCATACCGTTTGGGGCGCTTGGCATCGCGCTGGCGGCGCACGTGGCGCTGATTGCGGCGCTGACGCTCTCGCCGCCGGGCAAATCGATCCTGTCGCCCCCCGAACGGATGACGGTGACCTTCGCCGAAGAGACTGCCGACCAATCGACCTCGCCGCAGCCCGATGCCGAGGCTGCGCCCGATGTCGCGCCGGTGCTGGGCGAGCCTGTGCCGGAACCGGCCCCGCCGCAGCCTGCGCCGCAGATTGCGCCGCCTCAGCCCCAGCCCCGGCCCCAGCCCCAGCCCTTACCTAAGCCCGCGCCGCCGCCACCGCCTCAGGCAAAGCCCGCGCCGCAGCCCAAGCCTGTTGCGAGGCCGCAGCCTGTCATCAAGCCGCAGCCGCAACAGCGTGCCGTGCCTGCGCCGCCGCAAAAGCCGGTGGCAAAGGCGGCCGCCGCGCCGCCGCTTGACCCGCGCCAGCGGCGGCGGCCCGATGCGCCAAGCGGCGCCAGCCAACTGGGCTCCGATTTCCTCAAGGGGATCAATACGGGGACCCGGCCGGGCGCGACGGGCAATCCCGCCGATGCGTTGAGCGATACTGCCAAGGCCGCGATCCGCGTCACGATCAACCGCAAGGTGGTGCCGCCGTGGAACAGCTGTCCGCTGAGCGGCGTTGAGATCGAGAAGCTGCGCGCGAAAGTGACCTTCCAGCTTGATCGCAGCGGGAACATCGTCAGCATTGCAACGCCGGTTCTTTCCGGCCAGACTCCTGCCAACACGCCGCAGGTGGGCCGCTTCACCGAATGCGCGGTTCGCGCGATCAGGACGGCGGCTCCGTTCAATCTTCCTGTCGAAACGTATGATTTCTGGAAGACCTACACGCTCAATTTCAGGAAAGAGTAGAGCCCTTGCGTAGCACTCTTGTCGTCGGCCTTTGCGCGCTCCTTGCCGCCTCGCCTGCACTGGCGCAGCCTGCCACACCTGCGCCCCAACCCGCCGCTTCGGCCGCGCCGGCGGATTCCTCGCCAGAGGAGGACGTGGTCGGCACGATCAACAACGATGCTGCCATCGCGATCCCGACCTTCCCGACCAACGAGATGCTGCCCACCGCAGCCGATGGCGGGAACACCGAGGCGCTGGGGCGCAATCTTGCGCGGGTGATCTATGGCGATCTCAAGAACAACGGGCTGTTTCGCCCGGTCGGCCCCGATGCATTGCCGGGCATTGCCTATGGCGAAGTGACCGCGCCCACGTTTCCGAACTGGCGCGCGCGTTCGGCGGAAATGCTGGTGCAGGGCTTCGTCAAGGCCGGTGCCGACGGAAGGCTGACGGTGGGCTGCTACCTCTATGACGTGGCGCTGGGCAGCGAGCTGGCGCGGCAGGGCTATGTGGTGAAGCCCGAGGAGTGGCGCCGCGCGGCGCACAAGTGTGCGGACATGGTCTATTCGCGGCTTTCAGGGGAAAGCCCGTTCTTCGACAGCAAGATCGCCTATATCGCCGAGACGGGGCCGAAGGATCATCGCCGCAAGCAGCTGGCGATCATGGATTCGGACGGGGCGAACCACCGCTTTATCACCAACGGCCAGGCAACCGCGCTGACCCCGCGCTATTCGCCGGACTACTCGAAGATCGCCTACCTCAGCTTCCTCAACGGCACGCCGCGCATCTATGTCTATGATATCGGCAGCGGGCAGCAGCGGCTGGTGACCGAGGGCAAGGGGCCGACTTTCGCGCCGCGCTGGTCGCCCGATGGCAAGTCCATCCTCTACTCGATGGCGATTGCCGGGAATACGGACATCTACCGCGTGCCCGCAACCGGCGGCGAATCGGTGAAGCTGACGGATTCGCCGGGGATCGACGTGGGCGGCAGCTATTCGCCTGATGGCAGCAAGATCGTGTTCGAAAGCGATCGTTCGGGAAGCCAGCAAATCTACGTGATGAACGCCGATGGCACCAATCAGAAGCGCATCAGCTTTTTCGGTGGTCGCTCCGCGACGCCCGAATGGAGCCCACGCGGTGGCCAGATCGCGTTCACCCACATCGCTGGCAATCTTCGCATCGCGGTGATGAACCCATCGGGCGGCGAGATGCGCTATCTCACCGACAGCTGGCAGGATGAAGCGCCGACATGGTCGCCCAACGGCCGCATCGTGCAGTTCTTCCGCACGGCAAAGACCACTGGCAAGACCTCGATCTGGCAGGTGGACCTGACCGGGCGCAACGAGCGGCGGCTGAATACGCCGGTCGATGCATCGGACCCTGCATGGGGCCCGGTTCTGCCCTGAACCGGTGCCAAAACCGTTTGCCGATTCGCCTTGTGCAATGCACTCTGGCGCTGATTGACCAAAGGAGACCCGTCCGTGACCCGCAAGATCATCACATCGAAAGTCTTGACTGGCCTGCTGCTCACCTCCGGCCTTGCGCTCGCGGGTTGCGCCACCAAGCCCAAGGAACTGCCGCCGCAGCCGACCGGCGCGACGACCACGACGACGACTACGCCACCGCCGGTCAGCCAGCCGATGGGGCCGGTGCCGGGCAGCCAGGCCGATTTCATGGCCTCGGTGCTGGGCGACACGATCCTGTTCGACACGGACCGCTACAACATCGACAGCGAGGATCAGGGCATCCTGCAGAGCCAGGCACAGTGGCTGGCGCGCTATCCCGGCAAGCGCGTGACCATCGAAGGGCACTGCGACGAGCGCGGCACGCGTGATTATAACCTTGCTTTGGGCGAGCGCAGGGCCAATGCGGCGAAGAACTACCTCGTCAGCCTCGGCATCGATGCTTCGCGCATCACCACGGTGAGCTATGGCAAGGAGCGCCCGGTCGCTCTGGGTTCGGACGAGGCAAGCTGGGCGAAGAACCGCCGTGCGGTGACGATCACCGTACAGTGAAAAGGGATTAGCCACTTCGATGGCACGGCAAGGCAGATCGGCTGACTGGGGTTTCCCACGCTGGCGCGGCTATGGTGGTTCGCGCGAGGCGGCCCCGGTGCGCCTGTGCGACCGGGCCGGCTGCGACGAGAAGGGCGACCGGCCTGCGCCCAAATCGCCGAACAACCCGGACCGGTGGTACTTCTGCGAGCGCCATGCCGCCGAATACAATGCCGGGTGGAACTACTTCGAAGGGCTCGACAAGGAAGAAGCCGAGCTACGCGAGAAGGCCGAGCGGGGCGAGGCTTCGGGCTATGCGCAATCGGCCTATCAGGCCTGGGCAGGCCCCGGCGATGGCAGCCGCAGCCGCGACGAGATGCGCGCGCTGGAAGCGCTTGGGCTGGAAGTGGACGCCGATTTCGAGGCGGTGCGCAAGGCGTGGCGTAGCCGTGCCAAGGAAGTGCATCCCGATGTGCGCCCCGGCGATGCCGAAGCGGCGGCGGAGTTCCTGAAGCTGCAGACGGCCTATGAAGTGCTGCGCGCCGCCGAGGAGCGGCGCGAGTGGAAGGGGTCTGACGCGGGCTGAAGGCCGGGCGCATGGTGTCTCGACTTCCAGCCCTTCAGGCTGGAAGTTCATCCCGAGCGACGTCGAGGGGCTCGACACAAACGGGACTTGGTTTTTCGCTTAGCCGAGTTCTTCGCTGAGCAATTCCGCGATGCGGGCTTCGTTTGGAAAACCTTCTGCCACCCAGCGGGCTTCGACCGCGCGGAGGATGCGGGCGACTTCGGGCCCGGCGCTGACGCCGCGGGCGACGATCGTGCCGCCTTTGAGCGGAAACTGCGGGATATCCCAGCCATCGAGCGGGGTGGTGTCTTCGCCGGTGATCAGCAAGCGATCGAGCGCGGCTGCGCGGCCGACCTGGTAGGCGAGCGGGCGGGCGGCTTCCTCGGGAACGGTGCGCGCGGCGACGAGGGCGAGGTGCTTGCGCTGGGCGATCGAGAGCCTCAGGCGCGCGGCGATCAGTTCGGCCAGCGGCGGATCGGCGGGGAGCAACGCGGCGAGGCGGCGCAGCGGTTCGGGCGCAACGGCGCGGGCGGCTTCTGCGGCGAGGAGGGGCGGGAGCGCTGCGGGATCGGCTTCGGGCAGGATCACGCCAAGCACGCCGAGCTCAGCCATGCGCGCGACGGTGGGCGCCGGGTTGGGCAGCGCCAGCAGCATGAGGAGTTCGCTGGCGATGCGTTCGCGCGAGAGGCCCTTGAGGCCCGGCGCCAGCGCACTGCAGGCGGCTTCCGCGGCTGCATCGGCAGGGAGCGAGCCGAAGCGGGCCTGGAAGCGGAAATAGCGCAGGATGCGCAGGTAATCCTCCCGGATGCGCGCCTCCGCATCGCCGATGAAGCGCAGGCGGCGGGCCTTGAGGTCTGCGAGGCCGCCGAAGTAGTCGTGAACCGTCAGGCCCTGCGGATCGGCGTAGAGCGCGTTGATCGTGAAATCGCGGCGGGCCGCGTCTTCCGACCAGTCGGTTGAAAACGCGACGGTGGCGTGGCGGCCGTCGGTCGAGACATCGCGGCGCAGGGTCGTGATCTCGACCGGGCCGCCAGCGAGCACGGCGGTGACGGTGCCGTGGGCAAGGCCGGTGGGGACACTGCGGATGCCTGCGGCCTTGAGCCGCTCGATCACTGCAGGCGGTTCGAGCGGTGTGGCCATGTCGATGTCCTTCACCGCGATGCCCAGCAGCGTATCACGCACCGCACCGCCGACGTAGCGGACGAGGCCTTCTCCGGCCGGATCGAGCGCGGCGACGAGTGCGGCGAGGTCTTCGCGCTGGGTCCAGTCGGCAGCAGGGAGGCGCGTTTCAGCCATGCCAGCGGATCCGCTGCGCAAGATTGGCGATAATCCCGGCGGTGACGCCCCAGATGCGGTGCTCATTCCACTGGATATCGATGTAGCTACCGCGCCGCCCGGCCCATTCACTCTCCCGCCGGACGTGGTTGGCGGGATCGAGCACGAAGCCAAGCGGGGGCTCGAACCAGCTCGCCACTTCGGCGGGATTGGGCTGGATGGGCAGGTCTGGCGGAACCATCGCGAGGACGGGGGTGATGTCGTAGCCGGTGCCAGTGCGGTACTGGTCGGTCGCGCCGATCACGTCCACCAGCGCGGGATCGATGCCGAGCTCCTCGTTCGCCTCGCGCAGCGCGGCCTCGATCGGGGTTTCGCCCGCATCGATCTTGCCGCCGGGGAACGCGGCCTGCCCGGGGTGCGCGCGCATGTGCGAGGGGCGGTGGATGAGGAGCACGCCGGGGCCTTGCGCATGGTCTGGCCGGTCGGTGACGGCGATCAGCACGGCGGCGGCGCGCAAGGGCGTATCGGGAAGCGGGCGCCAGTCCTCGTAAGCGGGCGGGACGGGGAGGGCATGCCCGACGTCGAAAAGTTCGGCGAGGCGTTCGCGCAGGCTCATGCGGGCAGCAGGCTGAAGCGGGTGCCCCGGCTTTCGACCGCGAGCGCTTCGGGTTCGGATAGAGTGAGCGCGTGGTCGATCAGCTGGCCGTAAGTGCTGCGGTTGAGCCGCGCTTCGGTGCCATGGCGCACGGCGAGGTAGAAGGCGGGGACTTCGGGCGTGCCCGCAGCGCGCAAGGGATGATCGGGGCCGGCGAGGACCACATCGTCGCTATTGAGGCGGAACGCGATGACCGGGTGGCCGTTCTCGTCGCTGCGGACTTCCATGTCGGTCGCGATGAAGGCGGCGTCGTCCACCGCGATGGCGAGCTTTTCGACCGGAGTGACGAGCCAGTGCTGGCCTGCTGCATCGCGGGTGAGGAGCGATGAGAAGGCGCGGACCATGGCCGGGCGGGTGATCCTGCCGCCCTCGTGGAACCACGTGCCGTCTGCCGCGATGCGCATGTGGCTTTCGCCGATGTTCGCGGGGGACCAGCTTTCTACCGCCGGCAAGCGGCGCGATGCGATGGCCTCTGCCAGTTCACTCAGCGAAAGCGCTGCAAGTTCGGGGGGCGGTTCATAGGGCACGAACCGCCGATGCCAGATCAGATCAGCCGCGCCAAGGGCCGAGCATGCCCTCTGTGGGCAGGACGGCCGGATTGGCGGTGCGGCAGAGCAGGCGCGCCGGGTCCCACGGGCCGGGCAGCTTCCATCCGCCGGTGTGCGCGGCGGAAAAGCCAAAGAAGCGGCCATAGTAATCCAGATCGCCGATCATCACCTGCGGCAGCGGTGCGCGCGGATCGATTGCGGTGAGGCTGGCGGTGACGAGCGCCTTGCCATAGCCCTGGCCCTGAAGGCCCGGGAGGACAGCGACCGGGCCGACCATGATCATCGGGTGGGCGCGGCCGCTTTCATCGTTCAGCGCGACAGGCCAGCACTGGATCGTGCCGGCGATGTGCTCGCCTTCATCAAGCGCAGCGAAGGACAGGCCGGGGAGCCACTCGGTCCCCTCGCGCACCTTGTAGGCCGTGCGCGCGAAGCGGTCCGGCCCGAAGGCGGCATCGAGCACGTCTTCGATCAGCGCGGAATCGATATCGGCAAGCGGGATCAGCGTGGCCAAGGTGATGCGGGCTTTCGGGTGGATGGCGGAAGGCGCGCCGATAGCGGGCGAGGGAGCCGGGGGCAAGCGCGGGGTCACGATCCGGTCAGCACGACGACCGTATTGTAGGCCATGTGGAGCACCACGGAGGGGGCGAGCCTGCCGGTGCGCTTGAACATCACGCAATTGAGCGCACCGAGCAGGCCTACCGGGAGCCATGCGATCGGCGGGTGATAGATCGCGAAGAAGGCGGCGGCGGCAAGCACCGCTTTCCAGCCGCCCCATTGCCGATCCAGCGCCCGGTAGAGCAGGCCGCGGAACAGATATTCCTCTGCAAATGGCGCGCAAAGGATCGCGATGAAGGCGTAGCTGAAGCGCAAGGACGGGTTCGCGGCCCACTGGGCGTGAGTCGCCGCGATGTCGTGCGCGAACGGGGGAAACATGGCGAGGATGTGGATGTAGGCCCAGGCGAAGCCGCCGAGCAGCAGGCCGACCGCAAGGCCTTCCGCCATCGCTCGCCCGTGATGGCGCAGGAGGTTCCACAGCGTCTCCCACGGTGCGACGAACATGTGCACGGCCTGCGCGGGCGGAGGAGACCACAGCCACGCGGCTGCCGGATTCATGCCGCGATCCTCAAGGACCCGCGCGGTCACCATCGAGACGAGTACGGCGCTGGCCGAATAGCCGACGGCCATTGCCAGCGGCAGATTTTCACGCCCGCCGATGCCCGCGACGAAGGCGGCGATCACGGAGGAAAGCTCCAGCATTGCGCTGACCGCGATCATCGCGTGCATCAGCGTGGGCGGCGGTGGCAGCTTTTCCGACCACGGATCATAGAGATAGGGCAGGCGCGCGCGGAAGTTTTCCCACATCGCGGCGGCGGTGACCCATGAATAGACGATGCCGACGATGGCAAGCGACCAGACCTGCGTGCAGATGCCGATCGCAAAGGTCAGCATGCCGAGCTGTGCGGCCCAGCGCCGCCCGGAGGGGATCGGCTGCGCTTCGCCCGATTCCGAAACGACGGTGACCAGCGTGACAGCCTTTTCGGCCATGCTGCGGGCGAAAAGGTACCAGCCCACGCCAACCAGCACGATCTTCCACCAATCCTGCGGGAACAGCGCGCAGCCCAGCAGCAGGACCACTGCAACCAGCAGCGTCGCGATCAGCGACCACAGCCAGGCCTTGGCCTTGAGCACGCTTTCGATCCCTTGCGGCCAGGTCAGCGCGATCCACAGCGCGGAGCCTTCCGAGACCAGCGACTTGGGGCCGAGAACCCAGAGCATATAGGTGCCGAGCGCGATTGCGGCACCGGCGAGGAGGTTCCAGGATTGGGCGGCCAGACTGAGTGCGCCGCGCAGCTGGAACATGTTGTAGCCAGCGACGGTGAGCGGGATCAGGATGGTCTGCACGATGGCGCTGCGATCGCGCAAAAACCACAGGACTTCCTTGCGAAACAGCGGCTCGCGCCCGAAGCGCGTCTGCCGTACGGGGCCTGTGTTCAGGGTTTCGGCCGCGAAAGCGCCCGACAGGCCATTGCGCAGCGCGCGCACGCTGAGCCAGACGGCGAAGCCGAGCATGGCGGCAGCGACGAGCCAGCCAAAGGCGATGGCACGCAGGAACGAGCGGCCCCCCGCACCATCAAAGCCGAGCAGCAGGGCGAGCAGGGGCGCGGGCAGGCGCGCGGCGATGGCAAGGGTGCCGGCAAAGTGCCCGACCAGCCAGTCGATCGTGGCGGCGCCGACAATCGGGCCAACCGTGCCGACAAAACCGAACCAGCTGATGACGCCGATCACGCCGCCGCGGGTGCGCGGGGACAGACGCAGCACCGCCGAGATTTCAAGCGCCTTGCCCAGGCAGCCCGCCGCAATGGTGAGGGGAATGCCAATCACCACCGCGCCGATGAGGCCCAGCAGCACATCGTAGGTGAGGCCGAGCAGGGCGCCGACGAACAGTGGTCCGGCCCAATAGGTAGGGTTGGCGGCAAGCGGCGCGATCATCTCGGCAAGGAAAACCGCGCCGGGCTGCACCGGATGCGAGAAGAGCCATTCCCACATGGGATGACGGCGGCGCTGGATGTCGAGCTCCAGTCCCTCGCCCTGGCATACCAGCGTTACCAGCCAGAGCAGGACGAGCAGCGATCCCAGCAGCGCGGGGATGGGTTGCGAGAGGCCTTGCGGGGTGAGGCCGGGTTCTGCGCTTTCGGCAAGGACAAGTCCGCTGCTGCCTGGTGCCGCGACGCGCGCGCGCAGCTTTGCCGCGATCTCTTTTTCGTCCTCGCCGCGCTGATCCCGCGCGATCCTTGCCGCCTCGTCGCCGATGGCCTCCGCCAGCGAATCGCTGCGGACTCGCGGCGAGGCAAAGCGAGTCTGATCGGCTTCCTGCACCTGTTCGAGGAATTCCTCGCTGACAACCATATGCCCGTGGAGCTCTGCTTCGGCGCGCTGGCCGGCGGTTACCGCAACAAACACCGAGCCTGCCGCGAAGCCATGGATGACAACGCTGATGATCAGGCCGACCAGCAAGCCGAGGCCCGACCAATCCGTTCCCTTGCCGTCGCTTCTTTGGCTGAGCAACTGCTGTTGCCGCTTGCTGCGCCCGCTCTGGCGGCGACGCGCCGATGCCAGCAGCAGGCGCACGGTGCCCCAATAGCCGGGGGGAGAGGCGGCGCTCATTCCTGCGCGGGCCGGGCGGTCAGCTTCAGGAACAGTGCTTCGAGATCGGGCTCGCCATGGCGGGCAGCGAGCGCGCCAAGCTCGCCCTGTTCGACCACGCGGCCTTCGTTCACGATCACCGCGTGCGAGCACAGGCGCGCAACGTGATCCATCAGATGGGTCGAGAAGAGGACCGTGGTGCCGGTGGCCGCTGCCTCGTTCACCAGATCATAGAACAGGCGGGTGGATTCTACGTCGAGCCCGTTGGTCGGCTCATCCAGCACGAGCAGGCGCGGCTGGTGCAGCATGGCGAGCAGCAGGCCGAGCTTCTTCTTCATGCCGCGCGAGTATTCTTCGGCATATTTGTCGAGATCGTCGGCAAGGCGCATGCGCATCGCGAGGGCTTCGATCCGCGCCATCGCCTCCGGCACGTCGAGGCCGTGCATTCCGGCGCTGAGCGCAAGAACCTCGCGGCCGGACAGGTAGGAATAGAACACCGGCTCGTCGGGCAGGAAACCGATCGCGCGCTTGACCTCGACCCGATCCTCGAACGCATCGAGACCGGCGACGCGCAGCGTGCCCGAGGTGGCCTTGAGAATGCCCATGAGCAGGCGGAACAGCGTGGTCTTGCCCGCGCCGTTGGGGCCGAGCAGGCCGCAGATCTGGCCGGGCGGGACACGGAAAGAAACGTCGGTCAGTGCGGTCTTGGGGCCGAACGACTTCGACACGCGTTCGACAATGACGATATCGTCATCCATGCAGGCCGCCCTCGACTGGCAGGAGAGGTGAATGCCGCCCGGATAGCGCCAATGCAGCCGTGAGTACCGGCAGACCTATTCTACACCAATCTGGCTCCATTACTCCAAGTCTAGCAGACAATTACGGACAGGCAACCGCAGTGTCTCACAAGATCACTTCCACCGGGGCGGGGGCGGGCATGGTGTGGAGATCCCAGAAATGCCCGGCGATCGTATCGGGCGCAAGCGGTGTGCCGGGGAGGATCTGGCCGGTGACGGTGACCGTGCCGACGCGGATGGCCGAGCCTTCCAGTTCCTTGTGCAGCGTCTGGGCAAGGTTGCGGATCCCGGCCTTGCCGATGGCGAGCGAGGCGGCCGGGAGCCAGCCGGTGGGATCGAGCGCGAGGCCGCCGCCGGTGAGCAGCACCGTGCCTTTCCCGCGCGCCTGCATGGCCGGAAGCACCGCCTGCACCGCCGCCAGCGCGCCGCCGACGTTGACGCGGAAGTCCGCCACCAAGGCATCGAGCGGGATCTGCGAGGGGACCGCAGGCGTGGCGCTGTAGGCATTGTAGATCAGCACTTCGATCGGCCCCAATTGGGCCTCGACGGCGTGGATGGTGGAACCGAGGGCGGTGAAATCACCGGCATCGACCGCGCGCAGATCGAGTTTGTGGCCCTGTTCTGCCATGGCGGCCGCGAGCGCAGCGGATTTTTCGGGGCTGCGCGCCAAGCCCGCGATCGCATAGCCGCCGGCGGCAAAGCGCTGGGCAAGCGCGGCGGAAAGACCGGGCCCCATGCCGATGATGAGCGCGACGGGGCGCGTGGCGGACATGCGCTGTTCTCCTCTTCCGGTGACCGTCTCAGCTTTCACCGGCGGTCTTGAGTCCTCACGATACTGCGCCCTTGCGGACGCTGTATATGAGGAATTCGAACGGCAGGGCGCTCGATCAGTGCGTCTTGCGCGCCAGCAGCCGCAGCCGCGAGTTGAATTCGCCGCGATCGACGTAGCAGCCGTGGAGATGGCGGAAGCCGGTTGCCGGGTTGAATGCCTCGCGCCCATGCAGCACGCGGCGGTTGTCGAACACGATCATCTCGCCCGCCTTGAGCTTGAAGGTGAGCCGGTAGGCGGGGTCGCGCGTCATCGCCATGAAGGCGCGGTAGGCGCGGTAGTAGGCGGGCATGACGTCCGCCGGCATATCGAACGTGGCGGCAATATGGGCGTTCCAGCGGATTTCGCTTATGGCACCGGCGCGGTCCCCAGTGGCATTCAGCGTGATCACCGGGGCGTGGGTGCGGATATCGGCGTCTGCATCGTGGAAGCGGAAGGGGATGGCGATTTCGCTGAGCAGGCGGAAAGCCTCCGGATCCTTCGCGCGCAGATCCTCGGCCAGGGCAAAGCCATCGGCAAAGAGCGAGCCGCCACCCTCGGCCTCGTTGGCGAGGCAGTGGAGGAACTGGAAGCCCGGTGGCACTTCCTGATTGGGCAGGTCGGTGTGCAGCGGCAGGGTGACGGCAGTATAGGCAAGGTTGTTGGGATCGGGCTTGCTGACGACCTCGAAGGTCATGCCGAAGTTGGTTTCGCGCAGGAAACCGATCTTGCAGGCAATCTCCACGCCCGCGTCGATCCGGTCGTCGAGGCCATCGACGATCGAGAGGCCGACTGCGGCGGTATCCTGCATCCACGCGCGCAATGCGCCGTCATTTTCAAGCAGCTGGGCCGCAGCATAGCGCGGCACGCTGGCCGGGGTGAGATCCGCGCGCCAGAGCCGGGGCACAATCGCGGCGGGGTCCTTTGTGGCGCAGCCGGGACGATGCTCGAAGAGCAGGGCCATGGGCACGCGGCTGACATGGCCATCGGCAAAGTGCAGGATCACTTCGTCGCCCGCGCGCTCGGCATTCAGCAGGACCGGCTCGGGATCGAGCGTCAGCAGATCGAGCACGCGCTCCTCGGTCTGCGGGTGGAAGGCGCTGGGGCAATTGTCGCGAAGCCAGAGCGTGGGATAGGTCACGGGGCCCGACTGGGACCAGGTCGCGAGGAGGGCATCCGCCCGCACCTCAAAGGATGAGATTTTCATGGGAACGTCCCGTCATGGAGCAAGGGTCAGCTGACGATGTCGATCAGCCCTTGCGTGGCGGCGGGCGCCAATCCTGCACCTTGCCATAGCGGAACGACGCGGGGCGCCGGCCATGGATCAGGTCTGAGCAGATAACTGTCATAATACTGCAGCGTATGGCGTATCGTTTGGTTGGACAACTGTAAAACAAGCGTTGCCCTCATTGCCACTTGCTGCGCAGCATGCCACCCCTGCGGGCGATGGATCATTCGCATGGCAGGCCGTCCGGCCCGGCGCGGGACACCGCCCCGTTCGCCCCCACCCTGATCGGCATCGGCGCGGCCACGGCAGCGGCGCATATCGGCAACAACTTCACCACCTATCTGGTCGGCGGGTTGATGGACCGGTTCGGTTTCACCCCCTTTGCGATGGGCGCGTGGAACATGGCCGAGACGCTGAGCTATGCTGCCGCGATGTTCCTTGTCGCGCCGCGCGCGCGCGGGCTGGATGCGCGGGTGCTGGCGATGATCGCGAGCGTGGTGGTGATTGCGGCGCAGGCAGGATCAGCGCTGACAGGGGCCTATCCGCTCTTGCTCGCCGGGCGGATCGGCACGGGGCTGGGCTTCGGTCTTATGAACAGTGCGCTCAATCTGGCGGCGGGGCGCACGGGCAATCCGGCGCGGTGGATCTCGCTGGGGATTGCGGTGCAGACCTTGCTCTATAGCGGGATCGCAATTGTGGTGCCGTTGGTCGGGCGCGATTTTGGCGCGAGCGGGATGTTCCTTGGGCTGGCGGGGATTTCCGTGCTGTTTGGCCTGTGCGCGCTGCTGCTGCCGGGGGGCAAGGGTGCTGTCGAGGCACACGCGCAAGCGGCGGCGCCCATCGGCGCGGAAGGATGGCGCGTGCTGGCGGCGATGGCGCTGTTCGCGTTCGGCTCGCTGGCGATCTGGCCGTTCATCGAGCGGACCGCGCATGCCATCGGCATCCCGGCGACGCAGTTCGGACTTTATCAGAGCGCGGCGGTGCTCGCGAGTGCGGTGGGCAATGCCGGGCTGGCCATGGTGATCGGCCGCCTGCCGCGCGCCTGGCCGTTGGCGACGGCGCTGGGCATGTGCGCCTTGATGTGCGGCTTGCTGACCACGGTGGGGAGCGAGGCGGCGTTCGGTGCGGCCTTCGTCGCGTTCATGGTGAGCTGGTTCCTGACCTATCCGCTGCTGCTGCGGCTTGCCTATGCGCAGCCCGCCGGAGAGCGGCTGGCGGTGATGACCACGGGGACGTGGCTGCTTTCACAGAGCCTCGGCTCGCTGGCGGCGGGCGCGATGGCGCAGGGCTTTGGTGCTTATACGCTGATCGGGCCGGTGGGCGGGGTGATCTGTGCGTTGGCGATTGTCGCGGCGATGCCGGTGGCGAGAAGGTTGGACGGGGAAGTGGGCTCAACTTCGTGAAGAGACCGTTCGCAACCCCGCTCACCCTGAGCTTGCCGAAGGGTGCTGGCGCAACCGTTGTGCGTGATGCTTCGACAGGCTCAGCATGAGCGGTTTTGGGAATGGAGCCAGCTAGGCGGCACCCGCGAGATAAGCTTCCAGCTTTGCGATCAGCGCGGTTTTGTCAGCCGCTGGTAGCCACGCTGCCTCGAAGCCGTTGCGGGCGATTCCGGCAAGATCGGTGCGGGTGAGGTTGCTGCGGGTGACGGCGCGCAGGAGCACTTCGTTGATATACTCGCTCGCCATGTAGGCAGGGTCGTCTGACGAGATCGTGACCTTGAGGCCGGCATCCAGCATCGAACGCACCACATCGACCGGCGGGTTGATGCCCCGGCGCAAGGTGCCGGAGAACGTCGGGCAGACGGTGAAATACATCCCTCGCTGCTTGGCGATGGCGACGAGTTCGGGGGACTGGACGATGTTGCCACCGTGGTCGATCCGATCGACCTTGAGATCGACCAGCGCGGTGCGGATGTTCTTCAGCGTATCGACCTGATCGACATCGCAGTGCGCGGTGACGTGGAGGCCGTTGGCGCGCGCCTTGGCGAAATGGGCGGCGAACTTTTCGGGCGGGTGGCCGGCTTCATCCGAATCGAGCCCGACGCCGACGAGGTGCTGCTTGAAGGGCAGCGCGGCATCGAGCGCGGCCATCGCGGTATCGGCGGGAAGATCGCGCACGAAGCAGAGGATGAGCTGCGAGCGGATGCCGAGCTTCGCCTCGGCGTCACGGCGGGCACGGGTGATGCCCATGATCACCGCTTCCATCGGCACACCGCGCTTCAGGTGCTCCTGCGGATCGAAGAACATCTCGGTGTAGATCACGTTCTGCGAGGCGGCCTTGGCGAGGTAGGCATAGGCGAGATCGTAGAAATCCGGCTCCTTCAGCAGCACCTTCATGCCGTCGTAGTAGATCGCGAGGAAGCTCGGCAGGTCGTGGTACTGGTAGCTCGCCTTCATCGCGGCGACATCGGCGAAGGGGAGGTTCAGGCCGTTGCGCTTGGCGAGGGCAAACTTCATTTCGGCCTCGAGCGTGCCTTCGAGATGCACGTGGTATTCGGTCTTGGGCAGGCCCTTGATGAAGGTGACAAGCGCGGGATCGACGCCTTCGGCGGGCGCGGCTGCATAAGCCCAGCGGGGGAGCATGGCGAGCGTGGTTGCGGCGGTGAGGCCAGCCATGAGTGTGCGACGTGTGATCATGTATTCGGCCCCCGGATTGTCCCTTTGCGGGCACATTCGGGATGCAAATGGGCGGGGTCAATCGGGTTTTGTGCAATGGACCGTGCTGGAAATGCGTTCAGCTTTCCGCAAAGGTGAACGGCTCGGGCGTCTTGCGGTAGTCGTCCGGGAGAATCTCGCGGCCCAAGGGCGGTTCGGCGCGGGCGGTGCAGGTGGCGCGATTGCAGAGGCGGCAGGTGACGCCAATGGGCGTGGGGGCGGGCTGTTCGCCGCGGGCGTAGATCAGCCTGGCCGCGTGTTCGGCGGTGCAGCCGAGCGCGATGGCGCGCAGGACTGCGGGCTTGCCGTGGCCGCCGCCGCCCGAGGTGACCGAGCGCGCGACGCTGAAAAAGCGCTCGCCGCCGGGGAGTTCGAGCCATTGGGTGAGCACTTCGCCGGGGCGGCGGAAGCAATCGTGCAGGCTCCACAGCGGGCAGCCGCCGCCATGTGCGGCGAAAGGGAAGCCCGCGCCGTCGAGCCGCTTGGAGACATTACCTGCCGCATCGACACGGATGAAGAAGAACGGCACGCGTTCCTGCCCGGGGCGATTGAGCGAGGTGAGGCGGTGGGCGACTTGCTCGAAGCTCGCGCCGAACTGGCCCGAAAGCGCCTCGATATCGTAGGCGCGGGCTTCCACCGCGCGGGCGAAGCGGTCGTAGGGCAGGATCAGCGCGGCCGCGCCATAGGCGGCGAGCGCGCGGCGGACGAGCTGGGCGGCGGTCTCGCTCGAAAAGCTGGCCCCGCGCACGAGGGCGGCGATCTCGCCGCGAAGCGCGGTGTAGGCGATGTGGAGGGCGATCTGCCAGCGGCGGGCCTGCGGGCTCAGCGTTTCGTCGATCAGGAGCTGCTCGGCATGGCGATCGTAGCGGCGCAGCGCGTCCATCATGATCTCTGCCGGCATGAGGCGCACGCGCAGGCCCTGCCCGCGCAGATATTCGGCAAGGCCGCCCTCCTGCAGGCCGCCGAGCTTTTCGATTTCCTCCGAAAGGGCCTCGGCCTTGCTGTCGAGCGCGGGGAAGTAGTTGCGGCGCTGGGCGACGAATCGGCGCGCTTCGGCGAGCGGATTGGCCACATCGCTGCCCGCGCCGCCGCGAAGCCCGGCCAGCGCCTGCTGTTCGCGCATGTAGGCGGTGTGGAGGCGCAGCATGGCCTCGGTCACGCCGGGATAGCTGGTGGCGACGTCCGCCACTTCGAGCGCGGGCAAATCGATCTCGGCGAAGATCGGATCCTTGAGCACATCGGCGAGGCGGCGGGCGTAGTCGTCGCGCTCGTCGGCCGCGAGTTCGCTGACATCGAGCTTGTAGGCCTTGGCGAGGCGCAGCAGGAGATCAGCGGTGAGCGGGCGCTGGTTGCGTTCGAGCAGCGCGATATAGCTGGGCGAGATCGCGAGATCGTCGGCCATGACAGCTTGCGTGAGGCCGAGTTCGCGGCGCAAGCGCTTCAGGCGAGGGCCGAGGTAGAGCGGGCGCGATTCCATATGGTTAAGAGGTCCTGTCTCGCCGAAGTAAGGGCTGTACAACTTTACAAGCATATTCTGTAAAGTTTGACAACATGACTGCGCTGCGGGTTTCGCGGGTGCGTTCGCGGGTCTAGCCGGGGTGCATCAAGCCTACCCCAGACAGGAAGCGAGACCCATGACCTATTCCCAGACCATCAACGAAGCCGCCAAGGCGATCGCGCCCTTCGGCAAGCCCTGGGACGGGATCGACGCCGCTTCGGTAGCGCGCATGCGTCTGCAGAACCGCTTCCAGACCGGGCTCGACATCGCGCGCTACACCGCCAAGATCATGCGTGCCGATATGGCCGCCTATGATGCCGATCCGGCCAAGTACACGCAGTCGCTCGGCTGCTGGCACGGGTTCATCGGCCAGCAGAAGATGATTTCCATCAAGAAGCACTTCGGCACGACCAAGGGCCGCTACCTCTACCTTTCTGGCTGGATGGTCGCCGCGCTGCGCAGCGAGTTCGGCCCGCTGCCCGATCAGTCGATGCACGAGAAGACCAGTGTTCCGGCGCTGATCGAAGAGCTCTACACCTTCCTGCGTCAGGCCGATGCGCGTGAGCTGGGCATGCTGTTCCGCGAACTCGATGCCGCCAAGGCCTCGGGCGACGCGGTCAACACGCACCGCCTGCTGCACAAGATCGACGAGTACCAGACCCACGTCGTGCCGATCATCGCCGATATCGATGCGGGCTTCGGCAATGCCGAGGCGACCTACCTCCTCGCCAAGAAGTTCATCGAAGCGGGCGCCTGCTGCATCCAGATCGAGAACCAGGTTTCGGACGAAAAGCAGTGCGGCCACCAGGACGGCAAGGTGACCGTGCCGCACGAGGACTTCCTCGCGAAGATCCGCGCGGTTCGTTACGCTTTCCTGGAGCTGGGCGTCGATGACGGGATCATCGTTGCGCGCACGGACAGCCTTGGCGCGGGCCTCACCAAGCAGATCGCCTTCGTGAAGGAACCGGGCGACATTGCCGACCAGTACAACAGCTACCTCGATTGCGAGGAAGTCGATGCGGCGACGCTCGGCCACGGCGATGTGCTGATCAGCCGCGACGGCAAGCTGATGCGCCCCAAGCGCCTTCCTTCGAACCTGTTCCAGTTCCGCCCCGGCACCGGCGAGGACCGCTGCGTGCTCGACGGGATCAACAGCCTGCAAAACGGTGCGGACCTGCTGTGGATCGAGACCGAGAAGCCCCACATCGGCCAGATCGGCGGCATGGTGCGCCGCATCCGCGAAGTGATCCCGAACGCCAAGCTCGTCTACAACAACTCGCCGAGCTTCAACTGGACGCTGAACTTCCGCCAGCAGGTGTTCGATGCCTGGAATGCGGAAGGCAAGGACACCAGCGCCTATGACCGGGCAAAGCTGATGAGCGTGGACTACGACGGCACCGCGCTGGCGGACGAAGCCGACGAACGCATCCGCACCTTCCAGCGCGATTCGGCGCGGGAAGCGGGGATCTTCCACCACCTCATCACGCTCCCGACCTACCACACCGCGGCGCTCAGCACCGACAATCTGGCGCGCGAATACTTCGGCGAGGCGGGCATGCTGGGCTACGTGAAGAACGTCCAGCGCGAGGAAATCCGCCAGGGCATCGCCTGCGTGAAGCACCAGAACATGGCCGGCTCCGATCTTGGCGATGATCACAAGGAATACTTCGCCGGCGAAGCCGCGCTCAAGGCGGGCGGCGCGCATAACACCATGAACCAGTTCGCAGCATAAGCACCGAGCAGAGGAGCAGGACAATGGCTGAACCGACCCGGGCCCGTGCGGTCCTTTCCACCGAAGACTTCAAGCTGATCCGCGAGGCAGTGCTGCACTACCTCAAGGTGATCGAGGACCAGCCGGAATCGGTGAAGTTCTCGCACCTCTACCACCGGCTCGGGAGCGCAATGGGCAGGTAATCCGCCCTCGCGCCCCACACGATACTTTCCTGGGGAGGAAAGCTGGCCCGCCGTGCGATACATCGCGCGGCGGGCCTTTTTAGTAAGAAAAGTATAATATAACAAATAATTGCTCGATGAGAGAGTTGCCGTCTTGTAACAGTTCTGTCTCCAGCCACGCATAGCCGCCCCTCATTCGTCAACACGAATGGGGGACCTGACGTGACCACATCTGCCAACCGCCTTGCCTTTGCGCCGCGTACCGCGCGCCTGCTGGTCCGTGCCACGCTTCTGGCCGGAAGCGTGCTCGCCTTCACACCGGCCCTGGCAGCGGACGAAGCTGCGGACGGCGCGGCAGCCGAAATGGCCGACGACGAGACGACCCGCGCCGCGCGCGAGATCGTGGTGCAGGCCGAGATCGGCTTTCGCAACCGCGCGACAGATGGAGTCGAGCCCAAGCTGGTCTATGACGAGGAATACTTCCGCCGCTTCGAGCCGCTGACAGCTGGCGATGCGCTGAAGCGCGTGCCTTCGGTCACGTTCCTTTCCGACGTGCTGGAAAGCGACGGAGCGCGGCTGCGCGGGCTTGATCCGGGCTATACCCAGATCCTGATCAACGGCGACCGGGTGCCCGGCGCGAACGCCGACCGTTCGTTCTTCCTCGACCGGATTCCGGCCGAACTGATCAAGCAGGTCGAAATCGTGCGTTCCTCCTCGGCCCGCCGCACCGGCGATGCCGTCGCTGGCACGCTGAACATCGTGCTGCGCAACGCCTTCAGCATGGACGGCGGCTATGTTCGCGCCGGCGGGCTGTTCTTCGATGATGGCAAGGCCAAGCCCAGCGGCGGCCTTTACTACGGCGGGCCGCTCGGACCGGGCCGCTTGCTGATCGGCGCAAACGTGCAGGGACGCTATGCTCCCAAAACCAAGAAGAGCCTGCGCTACGGCGATTCGCCCGAGAACAATCCGAATTTCGCCACCGATGATTTCAACAACCGCGAAGAGCAGTCCGACATCCGCAACGGCACCGACTATGCCGGTAACGTCAGCTGGGCGATGGAGCAGGGCGGCACCAAGTTCGAGATCGCGGGCAATTATGTGCGCACCGAACGGGAGCAGATCGAGCGCTCGTTCGAATTCAACGATCCGGTCGTTTCAACCGGCCCGGTCCGCCTCAATGCAGGCGGCACATTGCTGACCGACAACTACAACCCGCTGTTCATCAAGCAGGAGAGCATGGCTCTCACCAGCAAGTTCAGCCATGAGACCGATTGGGGCAAGACTACCGCCCGCGTCAGCTTCTCCAGCTTCCGGAATGACGAGCGCGAGTTCGAGCATGAGGTCGATTTCGACCGCAGCCGGCCGCGCTACACAGGCGACTTTGGCACGACCGCGCTGCGCGATACCGAACTGGCTGGCGAACTGGAGCAATCGTTCCGCCTGACCAGCGCGATCAACCTTGCGGTAGGCGGGTTTGCGCAGAACAAGATCCGCAAGACCGATATTGCGGCTGTGCGCAACCGTTTCAACGTGACCGGCAATCTTTCGGGATACGCACAGGCGACCGACAATCCCGAACAATTCGCCCGGCCTTTCGTGGATATTGAAGCCACCCCCGGCGGCTTCAACCGGATCGAGGAGGATCGCCGCGATCTTTATGCCCTGATCGAAGGCAAGAGCGGGAGCGTGAAGTTCGAGGCAGGGCTCCGCTGGGAAAACACCGCGGTGCGGATCGAGGATTTCACGGTCGATCCGGCGGATGCCTCGGCGCGGGTGAAGTACAATTTTCTGCTGCCTTCGGCTTCGGTGCGCATCGAACTGGGTGCGGGCCGGATCACCGCTTCGGCCGCGCGGACCGTGCGCCGCCCGCGCTTCGATTTCATCTCGCCCGCGCTGCTCGAGGCCGAATTGGGCGACAACGATCTGCTGGGCAATCCGCAACTGAGGCCGGAAACATCCTGGGGCGGCGATCTGGGCTATGAACACCGCATCGGCCGGACGGGCGTGATCGGGGTCAATGCGTTCTATCGCACGATCAAGAATGTCGTCGAAGTGGCCAACACCGGGCGCGAAGGCTCTGAAGGCGAGAACACCTTCGTGCTGCAGCCCCGCAACACCGGGAGCGGTGAAGTCTGGGGCGTGGAGTTCGATCTTTCGGCCAGCCTCGGTTTCATCGGACTGCGTGAAACCGGCATTTTCGGCAACCTGACCTTGATGCAGAGCAGCATCCGTGACGAGTTCGGCACACGGCGCTTCAATGGACAATCGAAGTACATCTACAATTTCGGCATGATCCAGAATTTCCCCAGGATCGGCGGCACCATCGGCGCGACTTATCGCAAGCAGGGTCCGGCGTTTGACCGGATTATCGGCGAGGAAATCCGCACGACTTATGGGGCGGATCTCGAGGTGTTCGTCGAAAAGCGCTTCGGCAAGAGCTTCACCCTGCGTGCGGTCGGCTCGAACCTGCTCAACGGCGCCAAGGATGAGGTGTTCAACAAGTTCACCACGATCGGCGATCAGCGCACGCGCAGCTTTGACGAGTATGAGCTTGAATCCGAGACTGGCGGCCCGGTGTTCCAGATCGTCGCGCGGTACGCGTTCTGATGCGGCTCTGGGTGGCACTTGCTGCGGCGGCGCTGCCGATGGCGGCGTTGGCTGCGCCGGTGACGGTATCGGTCACCGCGCAAGCTGAAACTGTGCCGGTTGGCACCGCGGCAGCTGATGCCGCCGACGATCCTGCGATCTGGCGCAATCCGCGTCGGCCACTGCGCAGCCTGATCGTGGCGACTGACAAGAAGGCCGGGCTCTATGTCTACGGGCTCGATGGAAAAGCGCGCGATTTCTCACCCGATGGGCGGCTCAACAATGTCGATCTGATCGGCATGGGGCGGCGCGGCGTGATTGTGGTGGCGAGCGACCGCAACGATGAAGCTGCGGCGCGGCTGCGGCTCTACCGGCTCGATACCCGCCGCGCAAAGCTGATGCCGCTGGGCACGGTGAGCGGCGGCGCGGGCGAAGCCTACGGCTTGTGCCTGATGCGCGTCGGCGCGCGGCTTCATGCGTTTTCGGTGCTGAAGGACGGGACCGTCGCGCAAGTGGCGATTACGCTGGGGCAAGGAAAGCCGCGCGGGCGGATCGTGCGCCAGCTCAAGCTGGAAAGCCAGGCCGAGGGCTGCGTGGTCGATCCGCGTAGCCGCACGCTCTATGTGGGCGAGGAAGATCGCGGCATCTGGGCGTTCGATGCGCGGGCCACGGCTTTGCGCCGGGGGCGGCTGGTCGCGGCGGCGGACGGCGCGCAGCTTGTCGCCGATGTCGAGGGACTGGCGCTGGCACCGCAGGGGCGGCGCGGCGGCTGGCTGATCGCATCGAGCCAGGGCGACAATGCCTATGCGCTGTTCCGCTTGCCCGGGATGAAGCCCGCCGGACGCTTCCGCATTGCCGCGGGCCGGCTGGGATCGACCGAGGAAACCGATGGCATCGCCTTCCATCCCGGCGCATTTGGCCCACGCTACCCCTCCGGGCTTTTCGTGGCGCAGGACGGCGACAATGCGCCTGCAGCGCAGAACTTCAAGCTCGTATCCTGGGCGGATGTGCTTGCGGCCTTGCGGCGCTGAGCCGGGGCCGCAAGCAAGTCCTCACACCGTCAGATCGGACTCAAGGGCCTCTGCTGCGAGAAGACCCCTATCGCGGTGGCCAGATTGGGCGCCCGCGCAGACCGATAACTCTGCCTACTGGCGCCGTGCGGCGATCCACGCATCGACCTTGGTTTCCAGAATCGAAAGCGGCATGCTGCCCGATCCGATCAGCAGATCGTGGAACGAGCGGATGTCGAACTTCGCGCCCAGTTCGCGCTCGGCCTTGCGGCGCAGTTCCATGATCTTGAGCATGCCGATCTTGTAGCCGGTCGCCTGCCCCGGGAGCGTGATGTAGCGGCGCACTTCGGACCGGGCCTGGTCGGGCGTGGCCCGGCCGGTTTCGATCATGTAGGCGACCGCCTTTTCCTCGTCCCAGCCCAGCGAATGGATGCCGGTATCGACCACCAGCCGCGCCGCGCGAAACACTTCGGCATCGAGCCGCATGAAATCGCTGGCAAGATCGGGATAGGCGCCCATTTCCTTGCACAGCGCTTCCGCATAGAGGCCCCAGCCTTCGCCGAACGCGACATAGCGGGTGGCCTGGCGGAAGCGCGGCCCCGCAGTCTGGCCGATCTGGATATCGCCCTGCATGACGTGGCCCGGCACACCTTCGTGGCACATCAGGTCGACGATCGCATCGGGTGAGGGATCGCTGGTCTGGCCGAGCAGGTGGACATAGACGCGGCCCGGGCGCGAACCATCGGCGCTGGGCCCGGCGGCATGCGCGGCCCCGCCGGTCACTTCGCTGAACGAGGGTTCGCGCACCACTTCCATCGCGCGTGTCGGCAGGGTGCCAAAGAATTTAGGCAGCAGCGTGCGGTTGTGCGCGATCGCGGCATTGGCCTTCTGCAGATAATCGGCGCGCAGTGCGTCGGTCCATGGCTGGGGCGGGTTCTTGCGTGCCAGCTCGGCGTAGAACGCAAAACGATCCTTGAACCCGCCTGCCTGCGCAAGCTTGTCCTGCTCGCCCTCGATCCGCGTGACCTCGGCAAGACCGATCTCATGGATCTGCGAGGGCGTGAGATCGGTGGTGGTGTTGAGCCTGAGCGCGGCGGCGTACCAATTGGCACCGCCGGGCAGCGAAACCGCGCCGACCCGGCCGGATGGTGCGGTTGGCAGGTCTTCCTTTGCCCAGGCGATCACCCGTTCATAGGCGGGCTGGATCGTCAGCAAGGCGGCGCGCGTATCGGCCAGCAAGGTATCCGCCTCTGCCGGGGTGACCTTGCCGCTGGCCTGCAACTTCTGAAGCTTGGCCTGCGCATCGGCCCACAGCGGCGAATCCTTGCCTGCGCCGAACGGAGCGCCGGAGATGATCGCACCGCTGCCGGAAATCACCCGCTCGATCTGGAAGCGCGGCGCCCGCACGCCAGCGGCATCGGCTGCGCGGCTCCGTCGGATCGCCTCGTCCAGCACCGCAGGAATGGCGCGCAGCCGCGCGGCATAGGCGCGCATATCGTCCGCATCCTTGACCGAGTGCGTGTTGACCAGGAAATCGGGCAATTGCGAATGGAGCGAATAGAGGAAGGAATAGAACGGCGGCGTATAGGTGCGGAAGCGATAGGCCAGCTCGGCGCGCTCGAGCTCAAGCGCCCAGATGTCGTAGTTGGTCTGTCCTTCCGCCGTCAGCTTGCTGCGGTCAAACAGCGCCTTCATCTGCGCCACGCTGGCCCGGCGCCATTCGAGGCGTTGCAGCGCTGCCGCGTCGCTGATGTCGTCCAACTGATCCTTGGCCACTTTGTCGCCGAGGTAGGTGGCGAGCTGGGGTTGCTGTCGCAGCTGCTCGGCGAAGGCCTGATCGAGGAAGGCATAGAGCCGGCCGGTTTCGCTTTGGGCCGGTGCGGCGGGCGCTTGCGCCTGAGGCGTCTGCGCGGCGGCGGGGGCTGCCACGGCGAGCGGCAGCAGGAGCGCGAAAGCGGCGCGGTTCAGGAAGGGTTTGCGCACAGGGTTCTCCTTGAAAGATGACCTTAGCTAACGCCTCGGAAGAGGTTCGCGAAGTGCAACTTCTGATGGAAATGCTGGTGGGCCCTTTCGGGCGCAGCAAGCAAACCTTGGCAGGGCTTCAGAATTTCTGAAGTGACAATACCCAATTAAATTAGTAGAGATTTTGCGTGCGCCGGGGATGTCCCTCTCCCCGTCCTCGGCGCATCGCGGCTTTTGATGGATGTCAGCTTGCTCCGCGTCACCAACGGCTAAAGCGCACGAACCGGGGCGACCTCGCCAGATTCGTGTTCCGATCAAGGAGCCCCGAATATGTCGAGACTTTCGAACCCGCCCCGTGGCGCCCGCAAGCCGTCCGCCCGTTCGCCCGTCGCCAGCGCCGCAATTGCCCGTCTGCCGCACCCATCGTGGCGCCTGTCGGGAGAGACTGCGACCGCAGACCGCACGCTGTCCGCCGAAGATTTCTGGCAGAAGCTGGGGCTCTGACCCGGCGTTTCGGCGTGCTCGCGGCGGTGGTTCGGCGGGCCGGAAAGCGCGGCTATGGCGGAGCCAATCTGAACTCGCTGGCCTTAGTCTATCGGTTTAGTAGAAATAGACTTCCGACTCAGGAGCCACATTGATGAAGACCGCGCTGATCATCCGCCACGTGCCACGTGAAGGCGTTGCCGGTTTCCGCGCGCCGATCGAGGCGGCGGGCTACGTGATCAACCGGGTGGATGTGATCGACCACGATTTTCATGCGCTTGATCTCGTCTCGCCCGATCTGGTGGTGATGATGGGCGGGCCGATGGGCGTCTACGAGCGCGAGGCGCATCCGTGGATTACCTGCCAATTGAAGCTGCTCTCGCGGCGGCTGGCGGCAGACCGGCCGACGCTGGGTGTGTGCTTCGGTTCGCAGATGATCGCGGCGGCGCTGGGGGCGGATGTTTATGCAGGGCCAGTCAAGGAAATCGGCTTCGCGCCGGTGATGATCCACGACCGCGAGGGGCCGCTGCGCCATCTGGCGGAGGTGCCGGTGCTGCATTGGCACGGCGATACGTTCACCCTGCCCGATGGAGCGGAGCTGCTGGCTTCGAGTCCGCTCTATCCGCATCAGGCGTTCCGCAAGGGGCGCAATGTGCTGGCGCTGCAGTTCCATGCCGAGATGGGCGAGGACGAGCGCTTCGAGGACTGGATCGCGCAGGACATGGATTACCTGACTGCCGCCGGGAAGTGCCCGAACGAACTGCGCACAGATCATGCGGCGCATGGGCCGGGCGCAGTTGCCGCCGGGCGGGCGATGATCGCGGAGTGGCTGGCGGGACTTGCCGCCTAAAGACTTTCGCGCCAGCGGCTGAGGCGCGCAACGGCATCCTCCAGCATCGCAGGCGGCTTGCAGTGGCACAGGCGCACGATGGTGGTGGGGCCACCTTCCCCTTCCCAGAGCGCGGAGAGCGGGATCGAGGCGACCCCCGCCTCGCGCACCGCGCGTTCGCTGAAAGTGCGGTCGTCAAGCGCGATACCGCTGGCGGGCAGGTCGATGCAGGCGAACCAGGTGGCCTTGCTTTCGAGCACGGCAAAGCCCGCGCGCTTCAGGCCTTCGATGAGGACGGCGCGCGAGGCGGACCATTCGGCATGGAGCGCCCCGGTGATCGCGGGATCGGCGAGGCCTTCGGCGGCGGCCCATTGCAGCATTGGCGGGGTGGTGAAGGTGAGGAACTGGTGCGCCTTGCCCAGCACTGCGGCGAGCGCGGCATCGCCGACCAGCCAGCCGACCTTCCAGCCCGTCGCGCCGAAAATCTTGCCGGCCGAGCCGATTTTGATCGCGCGCTCCGCCATGCCGGGCTCGGCCAGCAGCGACTGGTGCGCACGGCCATCGAAGCGGACGGCTTCCCACACTTCGTCGCAGATGGCGACGAGATCATGCTCGCAGGCGATCCGGGCGAGGAGGGCGAGTTCTTCCGGGCTCGTGACCGAGCCGGTGGGATTGAGCGGATCGTTTAGGATCAGGGCGCGGGTGCGCGGGCTGATCGCAGCGCGGATCGCCGCTTCGTCATAATGCCAGCCCGGCGGGCTTAGCGGCACGAACACCGGCACACCGCCAGCACGGCGCACCAGCGGGGCATAGGCATCGTAGGCGGGCGAGAAGAGGAGCACTTCATCGCCTACCCCGACGACGGCAAGGATCGCGGCGGCAATCGCTTCTGTCGCGCCTGAAGTGACGACGACTTGCTCGCGGGTGAGGGCAAGGCCTTGGGTCCGCGCATAGAATGCGGCGACCGCATCGCGCAGTTCGGGCACGCCCATGCTCGGCGGGTACTGCTGCGAGCGGGTTTCCATCGCGCGCATCGCGGCAGCGGTGAGCGCGGCGGGCGGCGGCGTATCGGGAAAGCCCTGGCCCAGATTGATCGCGCCGAGGCTGCGGGCAAGGCCCGACATGTGCTCGAACACGGTGACGGGCATCTCAGCGTAGATGGGATTGAGGCGAAGGTCGGTCATCGCGCACCACGCTAGCGCTGCGCTGGCAGCCTGCCCAGCCCCGTCTCGACAGGAAGCTGGCTGGGGCGGGAGGATTCGAACCTCCGAATGCCGGTACCAAAAACCGGTGCCTTACCACTTGGCGACGCCCCAGCGGGAAGGCGCGCTTATAGCGGCGCGTTCATGAATGAAAAGGGGCGGATGGGGCAGGATTTTGCCCCATCCGCCGGACCGTCAGAGCGTCCCTTCCGGCAGCGACGCGAAATCGGCGGCGCTGTGGCGTTCGGGCAGGCCATTGGGGCGATTGACCAGTTTGCCGCGCTTCACCGCGGGGCGGGCGTCGATCTCGGCAACCCAGCGGCCGACGGCTTCGTATTCGTGCATCGAAAGGAAGGTCGCCGCATCGCCATAAGCATCGCCGCGGTAGATATTGCCGAGCCAGGGATGCGTGGCGATATCTGCGATGGTGTATTCATCGCCAGCCAGGAAACGGGTTTTCTTGAGCTGGTTGTTGGCGACATCGAACAGGCGCTTGGTTTCCATCGCATAGCGATCGATCGCGTATTCGATCTTGAACGGGGCATAGGCGTAGAAGTGGCCGAAGCCGCCGCCCATGAACGGGGCCGAGCCGACCTGCCAGAACAGCCACGAGAGCACTTCGGCGCGGGCGGGGCCTTCCTTGGGCAGGAAGTGGCCGAACTTTTCGGCAAGGTGCACCAGCATCGCGCCCGATTCGAACAGGCGGAAAGGCTCTGGGCCGCTCTTGTCGAGCATCGCGGGAATCTTGGAATTGGGATTGAGATCGGTAAAGCCGCTGCCGAACTGGTCGCCATCGAAGATCTTGATCAGCCAGGCATCGTATTCTGCGCCGGTGATACCGAGCTCAAGCAGTTCCTCGAGCAGGATCGTGACTTTCTGGCCGTTGGGCGTGCCGAGCGAATAGAGCTGGAACGGGTGCTCGCCGACCGGCAGCTCCACTTCCTTCTGCGCGCCGGCGGTGGGGCGGTTGACGCCGGCAAAGGCGCCGCCGTTCTCCTTGTTCCAGGTCCAGACCTTGGGCGGCACGTATTCTTCGGACATCGGGATCTCCTCGGGGAAGTTTTGCTTGCCACAAGAGTGGCGTTGCAGCGCGCGGATGGCAAGGCGCAGGGGCCGCGCAGATATTCTGCTCGCGCCCCACTTTTTTCTATCGCGAGGTCCGAGGCGGCAGCCAAAAAAATAGGGACAGTCCCTATTTTTCGAGCGCAATCCGCGCCAGTGCCGGGACCAGCTCATCGAAATGGTCAATCACCGCGTCCGCGCCGAGTTCATCTGCCGGCAGATCGTTGAACCCGAAGCGGACCGCGACGACGGGCAGGCCCGCCGCGCGCGCCGCGCCCACATCGAAGGTGGTATCGCCGACAAAGGCGGCGCGGCCACCACCGCAGCGCGCGACCATTTCGTGCAGCATGTCGGGCGCAGGCTTGGCGCGGCCGGGGCCGAGCGTATCGCCGCCGATGATCGTGGCGAAGCGGGAAGTCAGGCCAAGCTCGTCGAACAGGCGGCGGGCGAGGTCCTCGCGCTTGTTGGTGGCGATGGCGAGGTGGACGCCGCGCGCTGCCAGCGCTTCCAGCATGGCCTCGCCGCCGGGGAACAGCGCGGTGTGGCGGGCGATGTTTTCGGCGTAGAAGGCCACCAGCACGTCCTGCAGCGCGGGTACGTCGATCCCTGCTGTGCCGCCGGTTTCGGCCAGCGCGCCGTGCAGCATCTGCCCGGTGCCGCCGCCGATGAAGCGGCGCGCCTCCTCGACCGGAACAGTCGGTCGGCCGATGTGGGCAAGCGCGTGGTTGAGCGCGTGGCCGAGGTCGAGCGCGGTATCGAGCAGCGTGCCATCGAGGTCGAACCCGACGATCTGGAAGGGAAAATCCGTCATGCCGCGCTCCGTGGCGGCACGTTCTGGAAACTGCAAGCAAATGCTGGCAAGGAGCGCGCATGACCGAAGCTTCCTCCCCGCCCGAACGCCCACTCGCCCTTGTTGTCCTCGCCGCCGGCAAGGGCACCCGCATGAAAAGCGACCTGCACAAGGTGCTGCACCCGATCGCCGGGCGGCCCATGCTGATGCACCTGCTGGCGAGCGCCGATGCGCTGGACCCGGCCCGCAAGGTCATAGTGGTGGGCGCGGGGCGCGAGCAGCTGGCAGCTGCGCTGGGCGACAGCGCGGAACTGGCGGTGCAGGATCCGCAGCTCGGCACCGGCCATGCAGTCCAGCAGGCGGAGAGCGCTCTCGCCGGGTTCGCGGGGGATGTGCTGATCCTCTATGGCGATGTGCCGTTCGTGCGCACGGAAACGATGCGGGCGATGCTGGAACGGCTACATGGGCCGGACAATCCGGCAGTCGTGGTGCTGGCCTTTGAGCCTGAGGATGCGCTGCAATATGGCCGGGTGATCGCCGAGAACGGCGTCGTCACCAAGATGGTCGAGCACAAGGATGCGAGCGCCGATGAGCGCGCCTGCCGCCTGTGCAATTCCGGCCTGATGGCGGTACGCGGGGAGGAGCTGTTTGCGCTGCTGGGGCGCGTTGGCAACGACAACGCGCAAGGCGAATACTACCTCACCGATATCGTCAACGTGGCCAATTCCGACGCGCGGGTGTGCGCGGTGGTGCTGACGGACGATCCGGACGAAGTGGCGGGGATCAACAGCCGCGCCGAACTCGCCGAGGCGGAAGGGCGCTGGCAGAAGAAGCGGCGGTTGCAGGCAATGGCGGACGGCGCCAGCCTCGTCGCGCCCGAGACGGTGTGGTTCGCCTGGGATACCCAGCTCGGCCGCGATGTGACGGTGGAGCAGAACGTGGTGTTCGGCCCGGGCGTGACAGTGGCGGACGGCGTGGTGATCCACGCTTTCTGTCATATCGAGGGCGCGCGGCTGGAAAGCGGTGTTTCTGTGGGCCCCTTCGCGCGGCTGCGCCCCGGCGCGGTGCTGGAAGAGAAGGCGCGCGTCGGCAATTTCGTCGAAGTGAAGAACGCGGTGCTCCATGCCGGCGCCAAGGCCAATCACCTGACGTACCTTGGCGATGCCGACGTGGGCGCAGGCGCGAACATCGGCGCGGGCACGATCACCTGCAACTATGATGGCTACTTCAAGTATCGCACCGTGATCGGCGAGCGCGCCTTCATCGGATCGAACTCGGCGCTGATCGCGCCGGTGAAGATCGGGGCGGATGCAATCGTCGCGGCGGGCAGCGCCGTGAGCCGCGACGTGGCTGACGGCGAATTGCGCCTGGTCCGCGCCGAACAGCTGGTCAAGCCCGGCTGGGCCGACCGCTTCCACGACGCGATGAAGCGCAAGAAGGCTGAACGGAAGTAGAGGGGGAGCAAATGTTCACCGTAGTCCCGGCAGCCGAGGAGCATCTCGACGGCTGGGCCACGTTGCGGCACTTGCTGTGGGATGAGTCTTCGCAAGCGGAGCACCGCGAAGAAGCCGAGGAACAACTGGCCGAGCCAGAGCGGTTCTTCAATCTGGTTGCGCTCGATGGAGCAGCAGTCGTCGGCTTTGCCGAAGCGTCGATCCGCCACGAATACGTGAACGGCTGCGAGGATTCCCCGGTGCTGTTCCTCGAAGGCATCTGCGTCGCGCCGGAAGCGAGGCGGCAGGGCCTCGCGCGGCGGCTGGTTGCGGCCGTGGCGGACTGGGGCCGGGCGCAGGGGTGCCGCGAATTCGCTTCCGATACCTGGCATGACGACACCGAAAGCCATGCCTTCCATCTCGCCGCCGGTTTTGCCGAGACCGAGCGGGTGGTCTATTTCCGGCAGGAGCTCTGATCGTGCCTATCGCCCAGCTCAATGTTGCCCGCTTCCGCAAGGCCAAGGCCGATCCCGCCAATCAGCCCTTCATGGACGCGCTCGATCACGTGAACGCGCAGGCGGATGTGGCGGACGGTTTCATCTGGCGGCTGGTTGGTGCCGATGAAACTGGGGGCGATGCCAACGATGCCACCGCGATCGAGGCCGTGGCGGGGGATGCCGATTTCATCGTCAACCTCTCGGTTTGGCGTGATGTGCCCTCGCTGGAAGCCTTTGCCTATCGCCAGGCCGATCACCGCAGTGTTCTGGCAAGGCGCAGTGAGTGGTTCGATCCGATGGAGCCTTCGTTGGCGCTGTGGGAGGTGCCGGAGGGCCATATCCCGAGCGTGGCCGAGGCGCTGGACAAGCTGGCGCAGCTGGGGCGCGACGGGCCGAGTGCGTCCGTCTTCACCTTCCGCTGGTGGCGCGAGAACCGCTAGTAGTACCGCGCCGCAAACCGGTCGATGAAGGCGACGAGGTTGGGCGTTTGGCCGATGGCGCGGCGGACCTCGCTTTCGAAGGGTGCGCGCCAGATGTTGACGAGCTGGGCGTAGACCACCGCGTCGGTCGAGCTGGGCTCCGCGCCGAAGAACCAGTCCGACGCGCCGAGGATATCGGAAAGTGCGTTCACGTCGCGGCGGCCGATGGCGGCGATTTCCGCAGCGCTGTGGATGCCCATGCCGTGGCCTTCGAGCTGCTTCTTCACCCCGCGCCGGGCGATGGGGCCGAGCACGCGGCGCAGCGGCACGGCAAGGCCGCCGAGCACGACATCGCGGAATTGCTGCCAGTTCGCATCGTTCATCCAGCGATCATGGACCATCGTCCAATAGAGATTTTCGTCGATCAGCCGCTGGATCGCCACCGCCGTGCCGCGCTGCGAGGGGGTGAGGTGAGCATCGGGGTCGACGCCGTGGCGCTGCATGAGGTGCGCGATGATGAAGGTCGAATCGCCCAGTTTCTGGCCATCGAGTTCGATCCACGGGGCCTTGCCCTTGGGGCCAGCAAAGGGCGTGGCGGCAGTCATGCTCTCGTGCTGGATGCCGGTCATGCGCAGCCATGCGTCGAGCTTGAGGCAGAACGGGCTGACGGTGGGCAGGCCCCAGGCCCCGGGCAGGTGATAGACCTTGAGCGTGGACGTAGCGGCCATCGTGGGTTCCCCTTCCCGCATCGGCTGTACCGACTTGTTTACGCCTGAAGACTATAGGGGATCGGGGCGGAGACAAGCCCCGACCATTCCTCTTGACATGATATCATGATATGATATCGCGATATCACTATGACACGGATCCTTGCCGACCTGCCCGATGAAGACATCCGTTGGCTCGATGCCCGCGCGGCCGAGCAAGGCAAATCCCGCGCCTCGGTGCTGCGCGATGCGGTGGCTACCTACAAGGCGCAGGCCGCGTCTCAGGGCACGGACTGGATCGATCTGGGTTTCGGTCTGTGGAAGGATCGCACCGATATCGGTGATTCCGTCGAATGGCAGCGGCGCGAGCGAGCATCGTGGACGCGCCCCTGGGATGACGACTACGAGGCGACCAAGGCGGAGTTTCCGGACCTGTTCGATGCCGAAGACGATCGCCAGCGTGCCGTCTATCTCGCAATGCGCGGGTCTGGGTCCAAACCGGAAGATGACGCAGCGTGAGCGACTATGCGTTCGATTCCAACATCGTGATCGATGCACTGCTCGGCTATGATCGCGCGCGGGCCGAGCTCAAGCGCGCGGCCTCGGCGGGACGGCGGCTGTGGCTCAGCCGCATGGCCTGGGTGGAGATTCTCTCGAAAGGCGAAGGCCAGACCCTGCGCGAGACCGAAGCATTCCTTGACCGGTTCGCGATTGACGAAATCGATGTGGAGATCGCGTCGCGCGCAGCAGCCTTGCGGCGCGAACGGCCGCGTTTGAAATCGCCGGACGCGATCATCCTTGCCACCGCACTCACCCGCGGCCGCGTCCTTGTCACCCGCAACACCAAGGATTTCCCGGCCGAGATGCCCGGTATCCGCGTCCCCTATACTCTCTAAGCGAAAGCACCTCCCCATGTGCGGAATTATCGGAATTGTCGGCAAGGAACAGGTGGCGGACCGGCTGGTCGATGGCCTGCGCCGCATGGAATACCGGGGCTATGACAGCGCGGGTATCTGCCTCGTGGCCGATGGCCAGCTGGTGCGCCGCCGGGCCGAGGGCAAGCTGAACAACCTCGTTCTCGAGCTGGCCCGCCATCCGGCCGCAGGCCACATCGGCATTGCCCACACCCGCTGGGCCACCCACGGCGCGCCGACGACCAGCAACGCCCACCCGCACGCGACGGACGAGGTGGCGCTGGTGCACAACGGGATCATCGAAAACTTCAAGCCGCTGCGCGATGCCCTGATCGCGCGCGGCCGCAGGTTCGAGAGCGAGACCGACACCGAAGTCGTCGCGCACCTCGTGTCCGAACAGGTCGAGGCCGGCCTCAGCCCTCAGGATGCGGTCAAGGCCGTGCTGCCCACGCTGCGCGGGGCGTTTGCGCTGGCGATTGCGTTCCGCCAGCATGACGACATGCTGATCGGCGCGCGGCTCGGCTCGCCGCTGGTGGTGGGCTATGGAGAAGGCGAGACCTATCTGGGGTCCGACGCGCTGGCGCTGGCCCCGCTGACCCAGCGGATCACCTATCTGGAAGAGGGCGACTGGGTGGTGATCACGCGCGAGGGCGCGACGATCTACGACGTGAACAACAACCTCGTGACGCGGCCCATCGTGGCTTCGGGCGCGACAGCGGCGGCGATCGAGAAGGGCGAGTTTCGCCACTTCATGCAGAAGGAAATCTTCGAGCAGCCGACCGTGGTGGCGCAGACGCTGCGCAGCTACTTGCGCCGGATCGACCAGACCGTGGCGCTGCCGCAGATCGATTTCGACCTCTCCAGCATCAGCCGCGTGACCATCGTCGCCTGCGGGACGAGCTTCTACGCAGGGATGGTCGCGAAGTACTGGTTCGAGCAGTTCGCGCGCCTGCCCGTCGATATCGATGTGGCGAGCGAGTTCCGCTACCGCGACCCTGTGCTCGAGCCGGGCGGCCTTGCCCTGTTCATCTCGCAGAGCGGCGAGACGGCGGACACACTTGCCGCGCTGCGCCATTGCAAGGCGGAAGGGCAGACCATCGCAGTCGTCGTCAACGTACCGACCAGCTCGATGGCGCGCGAAGCGGATCTGCTGCTGCCGACCCACGCCGGGCCGGAAATCGGCGTCGCCTCGACCAAGGCGTTTACCTGCCAGCTGGCCGTGCTCGCAGCGCTCGCCGCACATCTGGCGGTGAAACGCGGGCGGCTCAGCCGCGAGGAAGAAGCCGATATCGTCAACCAGCTGGCCGAGACTCCCGCCGCTTTGAACGCTGCGCTCAGCCATGACGACGAGATCGCGGCGATGGCCCACCTCATCGCCCCGGCGCGCGATGTGCTCTATCTGGGCCGCGGGCCGGACTATCCGCTGGCGCTGGAAGGCGCGCTGAAGCTCAAGGAAATCAGCTACATCCATGCCGAAGGCTATGCCTCGGGCGAAATGAAGCACGGGCCGATCGCGCTGATCGACGAGGCCGTGCCGGTGATCGTGCTCGCGCCTTCGGGGCCGCTGTTCGAGAAGACCGTGAGCAATATGCAGGAAGTGCGCGCGCGCGGCGGCAAGGTCGTGCTGATTTCGGATGCGGCGGGGATCGAGGAAGCGGGCGAGGGCTGCCTTGCCACGATCGAGATGCCCAAGGTTCACCCGCTGATCGCGCCGCTGGTCTATGCCGTGCCGGTGCAGCTGCTGGCCTATCACGTGGCCGTGGCGAAGGGGACCGATGTGGACCAGCCGCGCAATCTGGCGAAGTCGGTCACCGTCGAATGACCGCAGCGGCCGCGGGCATCGCGGACCATGGCAGGGCTGGAGCGCTCGTGCGCGAGCTGCCGGTCCTGCTGTTCATTGCCGCATGTTCGCTGCTGATCCGCATCTGGTGGATGGACAATCCGGTCGTCGACCACGACGAGCAGTTCTATTCCTACGTCGCCACCGCCATGCTCGACGGGCAGGTGCCCTATGTCGACATCTGGGATCGCAAGCCGGTCGGGCTGTTCCTGCTGTATGAGGGTGCGCATGCGCTGCTTGGGCGCGGGGCCTTCGCCTATCTCGCCATGGCCAACCTGTTTGCCTGCATCGGTGCCTGGCTTGCCTATCGCATGACGGCAGTGCTGGCCGACCGCCGCACCGGCTGGGTCGCCGCGCTGCTTTACCTTCTCGCCATGACCGTGTTCGGATGCCGCGGCGCGCAGAGCGAATTGCTGTTCACGCCGTTCTGCATGGGCATGATGTACCTTGCGATGGTCTATCCGGGGTCGCTGCGGGCGATGGTGCTGGCCATGCTGCTGGGCGGCTTCGCGCTTCAGATCAAGTATACCGCAGCGCCGTTCTGCGCGGTGTTTGCCGCGTTCGTGCTGGTGGAAGACTATCGCCGGGTCCGCGCGGTGCTGCCGGTGCTGGGGCGGGCCTGCCTCTATGCGCTCGCGGGCCTCGCGCCCACGATCGCGATCGGTGCGTGGTATGCGGCTGCGGGCCATTGGGATGACTTCGTCTACGCCAACTTCGTCTCGATCTTCGAACGCAAGACGAGCATCGGACGGTTTCATCCCAAGACCCTGACGGTGATCGCGCCGTTCCTGCTGATGATCGCAGCCGGGGGCTGGGCATGGTTCCGGCTCGGCCAGACCTATCCGCGCCGGGCCAGCGCCCTCGTGGTGGTGATGACGGTGGGCGCGCTCGCCTCGATCTACTTTCCGAGCAATGTGCTGGCCTACTACTACGCCTTCCTTGGCCCGTTCGCGGTACTGCTGGCGGTGCCGTTCTACGATCTGCGCCAGCGCGCCGGGTGGTTCGGCGCGGCGGTGCTGGTCGGGGCGCTAGTCGTCGTGGGGAACTTTCCGCGGAACATTGCCGCCGGCCGCACCGATGTGGCCCAGTTCCATGCCATGGTCGAACGGATCAAGTCGGGCGGCCCGGGCCGCACGCTTTACGTCTTTTCCGGGCCGACGGCGGCCTATGCGGCCACGGACACGCGCCCGAAAGCGAAGTATCCCTTCCCGTTCCACAGTGCCGAATACATGGAGCACGGCGCAGTGGGGCGGCCGCAGGAGCAGATCGTCGCCGAGTTCCTTGCGAAACGCCCGATGTTCATCCTGACGCGGTCCGACCTGAGCATCTACGCGACCTCGTTCACGGCACCGACGGTGATGAATGAGGCTCGCACGCACTACACGCCGGTCGGGGACTACCTGATCCTGGGGGACGGGCTGACCTTGTGGCAGCGGCGGCCCGAGCCTGCGCCGGGCGCGGGCTGACCGCCGGTCAGGCGTCGCCCGCGCTCGCCCGCAACGCCGCGATGTGCTCCGGCCCGATCCCGCAGCACCCCCCGAGGATCGAGGCACCGGCTGCGTGCCACGCCGCGGCGAAGCGCCCATAGCCGTCCGGCGTCAGGTCCTCGCGGATGGGCGTCAGCCCGTTGTTGGCTTCGGCATCGGCGGCCATGGGCGGGAAGGCATTGGCATAGACGCCGATGCGGATGGGGCTGTCCGGCCCCAGTTCGGCATCCGCTGCGCGTACCGCGGCTTCCATCACTTCGGGCTGGCTGCAATTGAACAGCAGCGCCGCCGCGCCGATCTCGTGCGCAAGGCGGGCGGCTTCGGCCACGCTCTCGCCCGAGCGCAGGACCGGCTCGGCGGCCGGCTGCCCATCCTCCAGCGTGAATGAGAGCCACAGCGGCTTGGCCGTGGGCGCGGTGAGCGAGGCGGCCAGCCGCGCTTCGACGAGCGAGGACAAGGTCTCCGCAAGCCAGTGGTCGATGCTGGGCGCGAGCGCTGCGACGAGGACTTCGAGCACTGGGCGGGCACGGTCGAGATCGACGAGATCGGGGCGGTAAGATCCGCAGATGGGCGGCAGCGATCCCGCGACATGCACCTTTCGTCCCGCGGACTCTTGTGCCGAATCAGCGACTTCGCGCGCCAGCCGTCCGGCACGGGACGCGAGCGCGGCGCCCTGCTCGGCAAAGCGTTGCTCACCGATATGAAAGGGGACGACGGCATAGGAATTGGTCGTGATCACGTCCGCCCCGGCCGCGACATAGGCGCGGTGGACGGCGCTGACGAACTGCGGCCCCTCGATCAGCGCGAGCGCCGACCATTCGGGCTGGCGGAAGGGCGCACCGCTGCGGGCAAGTTCGCGGCCGGTGCCGCCATCGAGGATCAGGAGGGGGGCAGTCATGGTCGGGACGAAACTCGCGCTAAGGGTGGCGTGTGGGCGCTAGCACGGTGCCCGGCAAAGCGGCAGGGGCAAGCTGCAGGGGCCACAGCGTGAAGGTAAAAAAATCCCAATGGAAATTCGTTACGAAACGGGCTTGTGCCCGTTGTTTCAGGCGCTTGAAAAACATCCGGAAAGGCGCAGCTCGTGGTGGAACACGCCACCTGCTTACCATTGCGCAAGGTTTCCCCACTAAGCCGCGAAGTGTGACGCGAACCACCGATCAAACCTTGCCCGCCCTGCCGCGGGAACTTCCGGCGATGGCCGTGCTGGGCCTCTCTGATTCGGCGGAAGGCGATTGGGGACGGCTGCGCGGATTGCAGTATTCCGGCCTCGCCCGGCTCACCCGCCCCAGGCTGGTAGCCCATGGGCTCGCAGCCATGCTCGTCGTTCAGGCGCTGTGGGGGGCAATCCCGTTTGCGGTGCTGCTGGGCTGGGCCGTGGCGCTCGCCGGGGTGCTGGCCTGGGGCGCAAGCTTCGACCGCACGCTCGAAGATGCCGATCGCCGCCGGATGACCCGGCACGAAATTCACCGCCACACCGTGTGCACCGTTGCGGCGGGTCTGGTGTGGGTCTTGCCGATCCTCGTCATGTCGCCTTTCGCCTCGCCCGAGCAGCGGCTGCTGGTCTGGACGATCATGGCGATGCTGATGGCCGGCACGGCGCTGGCCTTCGCTGCCGTTCCGCTCGGCGCGGTGCTGTTCAACGCGATCCTTGGCGCGGCGAGCGTCGTGGTGTTTGTCTTCTTCGGCAAAGTGACGGCGGCGGCTGCGGCAGTGACTTTCGTGATTTTCCTCTGGGTCGGCAGCCTCGAGGCGGCGCGCATGTTCCTCGCCGGCAAGGTCGCCGAAGCGGGCGTCGCGGAAAAGAGCGAGGTCGTCTCGCTGCTGCTGCGCGAGTTCGAGGAAGGCGAGGCGGACTGGCTGTGGCAGACCGATTCCAACCGCCGCGTCCGCGCCGCGAGCCCCCGCTTTGCCTTCGCGCTGGGCGAGGATCCCGAAGACATCGACGGCAAGCCGCTGATCCAGCTGATCGCCGGGTCGGCATGGGAAAGCGGGCATTTCCATTCCTCCCTGCATGATCTGGCCGAACGGCTGAAGCGGCGCGAGAGCTTTTCGAACCTGCTGGTCCACGTAACCCTGCACGGCAATTACCGCTGGTGGGAGCTCTCCGCTTCGCCGCGATTTAACGACAACGGCAATTTCATCGGCTTCCGCGGTGTCGGTTCGGACGTAACCGAGCAGCGCGAGAGCGCCGACAAGATCGCCTATCTCGCCCGCTACGACACGCTGACCGGCCTGCCCAACCGCCTGATGCTGACCGAGACGCTGGGCGAGGCGATGTGCGAGGCGGACCGCTGGCGGATGCGCTGCGGTTTCATGATGATCGACCTCGACCGGTTCAAGGCGGTCAACGATACGCTTGGGCACCTCGTCGGCGACCAGCTGCTCGCCAAGGTTTCGGACCGGCTGAAGTCGCTGATGAGCGAGAACGAGCTGTGCGGGCGCCTCGGCGGTGACGAGTTTGCCATCGTGGTGCGCGATACCGGCGACGGGACGCGGATCCGCGAAGTGGCCTACGCGGTGATCACTGCGCTTTCGCAGCCTTACGAGATCGATCACCACACGCTGTATGTCGGCGCGAGCGTCGGCTCGGCGATCGGGCCGCGCGATGGCGCGACCGTCGAGACGCTGATGCGCAATGCCGACCTCGCACTCTACCGCGCCAAGGACGAGGGCGGCGGGCTGCACTTCGATTACGAGCCTTCGCTGCATGCGCATGCCGAGGAGCGGCGCAAGCTGGAGTTCGCGCTGCGCCACGCGCTGGAGCGCGGGGAATTCACGCTGGCCTATCAGCCGGTGGTCGATGCGATTACCGAGGCGCCGGTGAGTTTCGAGGCGCTGCTGCGCTGGCATTCGGCGGACCATGGCCCGATCAGTCCCGCGAAGTTCATTCCGCTCGCCGAAGACACCCGGCTCATCGTGCCGATTGGCGAATGGGTGCTGCGCACCGCGTGCTTCGAAGCGATGAACTGGCCGGACCCGATCAAGGTGGCAGTCAACGTTTCGGGCGAGCAGCTGCTTGATCCCAGCTTCGCCGAAGTGGTGGTGAGCGCGCTCGCCGCCAGCGGCCTGCCGCCACACCGGCTTGAGATCGAGGTGACCGAAAGCATTTTCGTGCGCGACGGGACGGCGGCGCAGCAGACGCTGGAGCGGATCATGTCGCTGGGCTGCGGCGTGGCGCTTGACGATTTCGGGACGGGCTATTCCTCGCTGGGTTACCTCCGGAAACTGCGGTTCTCGACGATCAAGGTGGACCGCAGCTTCGTGCAGGGCGCCGCGAAGGACAATCCCGAGAGCCTTGCCATCGTGCGCGCCGTGGTGGCGATGGCCGACGCGCTTGAGATGTCGACGACCGCCGAAGGTGTCGAGACCGAAGAAGAACTGGCCAAGATCCGCCAGCTTGGCTGCAAGAAGATCCAAGGCTACTACTTCGGCCGCCCAATGACCGCGCGCGACGCGGCCGGGCTGTTCGATACGCTGGAGTGGCGCCGCCAGCTTGCCTGAGATCAGGCCGCTACGCCGAGGCCTGCCAGCACGCTTTCAAACAAGGCCCGGCCGTCGCTGCCGCCCTGCGCGGGTTCGATCATGCGTTCGGGGTGCGGCATCATGCCGAGCACGTTGCCAGAAGCATTGAGCACACCCGCGATATCGCGCTGCGAGCCGTTGACGGGCTCGCCATAGCGGAAGGCGACGCGGCCTTCGCCTTCGAGGCGGTCCAGCGTTTCGGCATCGGCGAAGTAGTTGCCATCGTGGTGCGCGACGGGGATCGTGATGCGCTGGCCGGCGGTGTAGCGCGCGGTGAACAGCGACTGGTTGTTTTCAACGACGAGCGGCACATCGCGGCAGACGAAGCGGATGCCGGCGTTGCGCATCAGCGCGCCGGGGAGCAGCCCGGCTTCGGTGAGGACCTGAAAGCCGTTGCACACGCCGAGCACGGTGACACCGCGATGGGCGGCGGCGACAACCGCCTGCATCACCGGCGAGCGCGCGGCCATCGCGCCCGAGCGCAGATAGTCACCATAGGAAAAGCCGCCGGGCAGCGCGATGAAATCGAGGCCCGCAGGCAGTTCGGCATCGCCGTGCCACACGCGGTGGACCGTGCCACCGGTAATCTTCTCGATCGCCACCGCCATGTCACGGTCGCAGTTGGAGCCGGGGAAGGTGATGACAGCGGCGGTGAAGGGCATGGGCTGGGCTTTCGGTGTCTGGTGTCTCGACTTCGCTCGACACGAACGGGGGGAGTCGTTCCGGTTCCTGCTCAGGCGACCTTTTCGATGCGGAAGTTTTCGATCACCTGGTTGGCGAGGAGCTTGCGGCACATCTCGTCCAGCGCGGCGTCGGTGGTGCTGTCGGCCACGTCCATCTCGATCAGGCGGCCGGCGCGCACATCGTTGACGCCTTCGAAGCCGAGGCCTTCGAGCGCGTGATGAATGGCGCGGCCCTGGGGATCGAGCACGCCGTTCTTGAGGCTGACGTGGACGCGAACTTTCATGGGTGAAGAGCCTTTCGTGGCGGCGAAGGGAAGATTCGCGTGCGCCTATGCTCCGGCGCGCGGCCAAGCGCAAGTTGGCGGCAAGTTGACACGGTTGACACAGTCCTGAGTGAAAACCCGGCGGCCCCGGCGGGCAGGACATGCGCGGCTGCCGAAGCGGCGTGGAAGCGACGAAAAATGGCGGAAATGCGCAACATGGAGCCACCATACCAGATCGCCGCGATGTAGGAAAATCGGCCCGAAACGCGCCGCTACCGACTTTTAAATAACAGACGCGTCTGTTATTTATTCGGCCATGGCCCGAGTCACACCTCCCGATCGCGATGACCGCATCCTCGATGCAGCGCGCGAAGCCTTCGCCACGCGCGGATTTGCCGCGACGACGATGGAAGACATTGCGCAGCGGGTGGGGATCAGCCGCAGCGCGATCTACAGCCGGTTCGAGAGCAAGGAGGCGCTGTTTCGCGCGCTGGTGGAGGGGCTGATCGGGCACGTGCTGCCCGAGGCCATGCCCGATCTTGCGGGCACCAGCGCTCCCGACGCGCTGCGGCGGTTCATCCACGTGGTGATGGTGCGGCTGGGCAGCGGCAACATTGCCTTTCTGCCGCGCCTGATCATCGGCGAGGGGCAGGCCTTTCCCGATCTGGTGAAGTTCTACCACGACCATGCGATCACCCGCGTGCTCGGCGCGATCGAGGCGATCATCCGCCACGGCGTGGCGCGCGGCGAGTTCGTCTGCGCCAATCCTGCGCTGGCGGCGCGCAGCGTGGCGGGCGGCATGATCTTTTCCGCGCTGTGGCGGATCGTGTTCGAGCCGGTGGGCGCGGAGCCGCTCTATATCGAGGCGATGGCGGTGAGCCATGCGGAGGTGCTGCTGAAGGGGCTGACGGCCCGGGGAGATTTCGCATGAGCCTGCGCGCGCGCCTGCCGATCCTGCTGTTGCTGGCCGCGCTGGGGGGTGTGGCCGTGTGGTTCTTCACGCGCAGCAGCGCACCCGATCCGTGGCTCGGCTATGTCGAGGGTGAGGCGCTATATGTGGCCGCGCCGGTTTCAGGCACGCTGGCCAGCCGGCCAGTGGAGCGCGGCGGGCGGGTGAACGCAGGCGCAGCGCTGTTTGCGCTCGATCCGCGCAGCGCGGATGCGAGCGCGGCGCAGGCGGCGGCGCAAGTGCAATCGGCGCAGGCTTCGCTCAGCGATCTGGGCGCGGCGCGCGAGCGGACGCCCGAGATCGACGTGGCGCGCGCGGCAGAGGCTTCGGCGCGGGCGCAGCTGGTGCGGGCGGAAGCGGACTTCCGCCGCTTTGCGGACCTTTCGGCAAAAGGCTTTGCCAGCCGCACGCAATTGGATGCGGCGCGCGCGGCGCGGGACAGCGCGGCAGCGCAAGTGGCCCAGGCGCAGGCACAGCAGCGCAGCGGCGCGCTCAGTGTGGGGCGCGGTACGCAGCAGGCTGCGGCTGCTGCGCAGGTCGAGGGTGCGAAGGCGGCGCTGGCGGCCGAGGCGCGGCGGCGGCAGGAAATCGCGCCGACCTCCCCGGCGAGCGGGCAGATCGAGCAGACCTATTTCAACCCCGGCGAATGGGTGCCGGCAAACCAGCCGGTCGTCTCGATCATTCCGGATGACAAGCGCAAGATCCGTTTCTTCGTGCCGCAGGACAAGGTGGCGGGGCTGCGCATGGGGCAGGCAGTGCGCTTTACTTGCGATGGCTGCGGGGCGGAGCGGACGGCGACGGTGCGCTTCATCGCGCCGCGCGCGGAATATACGCCGCCGGTGATCTATAGCGAGCATGCGCGCGCGAAGCTGGTGTTCATGGTCGAGGCCATGCTGCCGACAAACCAGCCGCTGCCGCTAGGGCTGCCGGTGGCGGTGAGCGCAAAATGAACCTGCCCCTCCACCATCCTGCGGATGGTCCCCCTCCCCGTTCCGGGGAGGAACTGGTGATCGATGTGCGGGGGCTGACCAAGCGGTTTGGCGGGCGGACCGTGGTCGATGCGGTCGATCTGGCGGTGGCGCGGGGGCGGATTTGCGGGTTTCTGGGGCCGAACGGATCGGGCAAGACAACGACCTTGCGGATGATCTGCGGGCTGCTGATCCCCGATGCGGGCGAGGGCACCGTGCTGGGCGAGGACCTGCGCACGCGGCGCAGCGCGATCAAGGCGCGCGTGGGATACATGACGCAGAAGTTCGGGCTGTTTTCGGACCTGACGATTGCGGAGAATCTGGAGTTCTTTGCGCGGGTGCATGGGCTGGACCGGCGGCGCGAGCGCGTGGCGGAGGCGCTGGAGCAGCTGGGGCTGACGAGCCGCGGCGATCAGCTGGCGGGCAAGCTTTCGGGCGGATGGAAGCAGCGCCTCGCGCTCGCGGCCTGCGTGCTGCACGGGCCGGAAATCCTGCTGCTGGACGAGCCGACCGCAGGCGTCGATCCGCAGGCGCGGCGCGAGTTCTGGGAGCAGATTCATGGGCTGGCGGCGGGCGGGATGACCGTGCTCGTCTCCACGCACTATATGGACGAGGCCGAGCGCTGCCACGAGATCGCCTATATCGCCTATGGGCGGATGCTGGCGCGGGGGAGCATTGCCGAAGTGGTCGCGGGCTCGGGCCTCAAGGCGCTGCAAGGCGAAGGGCCGGGTGCAGACCGGCTGGCGGCGGCGATCGAGGCGCGGCCCGGAGTGGCGATGGCGGCGCCCTTTGGCACGGCGCTGCATGTTTGCGGGCCGGATCTGGCGGCGCTGCATGAAGCGGTGGCGCCGTGGGCGGGGACGATTGCGTTCCGCGAGGCGAGTCCGAGTTTGGAGGACGTATTCATCCACCTGATGCGCGGGGCCGAGGACAACTCGGTGGTGGTGCACGCATGAGGGTGTTTTTGAGCTTTTCGCGCAGAGGCGGAGGGGCGCGGAGAAGAGAAGTGGTTTGTTCGCGCAGAGATCGCAGAGATCGCAGAGCCGTAGAGGAAAACGGCGAAGCCGCTTCAAATTTGAAAGCTCGCATGGAAGATTCAATTGCCTGCGGCGCACACGCCATCTCTGCGGTCTCTGCGATCTCTGCGCGAACCCCCTTTAACCTTCTCTGCGCCTCTGCGCCTCTGCGCGAACAATTTCCCGGAGCCCGCACATGAGCGCCACGCCGCTGCAGCGCATCGGCGCGATGGTGTTCAAGGAAGTGCGGCAGATGCTGCGCGACCGGGGCACGGTGGGCATGATGCTGGTCATGCCGCTGATGCAGCTGATGATTTTCGGCTATGCGATCAACAACGATCCGCGCGGGCTGCCGATGGCGATCGAGCGGGGGGACAATTCGGTCTTCGCGCGCTCCATCGATGCGGCGCTGCGCAACACGACATACTTCAAGGTAACCGAGCTGGTGGAAAGCCCCGGCGCGGGAGAGGCGCTGCTGCAGCAGGGCAAAGTGCAGTTCGTGGTGACGATCCCCGCTGATTTCGGGCGCGATCTGGTGCGCGGGCGGCGGCCGCAATTGCTGGTGACGGCGGACGCGACCGATCCTGCCGCTACCGGCCCCGCGATCAGCGCGATCAGCGAGGCGGTTTCTACCGCGCTGGGGCATGATCTGATCGGGCCGCTTGGGAGCCGCGCGGCGGGGCCATCGCCGGTCGATCTGGTGCTGCACCGAAGCTATAACCCCGAAGGGATCACCAGCCACAACGTGGTGCCCGGCCTGCTCGCCATCGTGCTTTCGATGACGATGGTGATGCTGACCGCGCTATCGGTGACGCGCGAGGTGGAGCAGGGGACGATGGAGAACCTGCTGGCGACGCCGCTGCGCCCGTTCGAGGTGATGGTGGGCAAGATCGTGCCCTATCTGGCCATCGGCGTGGTGCAACTGAGCGTGATCCTGCTGGCGGCGCGGTTCCTGTTTCAGGTGCCGTTTGCGGGGCCGCTGCCGCTGCTGCTGGGAGCGACGCTGCTGTTCATGGTGACGAGCCTTGGGCTGGGCTTCACGCTTTCGACCTTGGCGCAGAGCCAGTTGCAGGCGATGCAGATGAGCTTCTTCTATATCCTGCCCTCGGTGCTGCTTTCAGGCTTTGCCTTTCCCTATCGCGGGATGCCGCAGTGGGCGCAGACATTGGCGGAAGTGCTGCCGACGACGCATTTCATCCGGCTGGTGCGCGGGATCATGCTGAAGGGCTGGGGGATCGTGGATGCCCTGCCGGAGATGGGGGTGCTGGCGGGGATGCTGGCGCTGCTGGGGTTCGTGGCGGTGCGGCGCTATCAGGATACGGTGGCTTAGCGCGCAGGTGCCTGCGCAGCTTCGGGGAGGACGAGCGCGATGACGGCCTGATCGGGGGCGAGGTAGCGCTTCGCGAGGGCCTGGAGATCGGCGGCGGTGAGTGCATCGAGGCGCTGGCGGGCCTTGAAGTAGCGTTCGAGGCGTTCGGGCTGGCTTTGTGCGCGTTCGGTGAGGGCGAGCCAGCCGGCGTTGGTCTTGAGCAGGTTGTCGAGCCGCTCGCGCATCGGGGCGCGGGCGCGGGCGAGGATGTCGGCATCGATGGGCGCGGCGGCGAGGCCGGCGATGGTGCGCTCGATCGCGGTGCGCGTGGCGGCGACATCGGCGACATCGACCGAGGCGTTGACGCTGAACATGCCCCAGCCGCGCCAGACCCGGCTGAGCGAGGAGGAGGTGGCGGGCGAATAGGCCTTGCCGAGCGCCTCGCGCACCACATCGAGCACTTCGATGCCGGCGACTTCCTGCAGGAGTTCGAGGCCGATGGCGGTTACGGGATCGCTATCGTCGGTGGTGGGCCAGACATAGCGGACGATCGCCTGGTTGGCCTCGCCCTTGTGGCGGATCACGGTGAGGCCGCGCTGGGGGGTGAAGCTGCGCTGGCGGGCTTCCTCATAGGGGCGGAAATCGGGTTCGCGCGGGGGGAGGGCGCCGAAGGTGCGGGCGGCCATGGCAATGGCGGCATCGGGATCGAGATCGCCGACGAGGGTAAGCTCGATCGCGCCGTTTGCTAGGCGATCGCCGATATCGGCCTTGAGCCGCGCCATGGTGAGCGCCTGATAGGCTTCGGGCGGCTGGATGGTGAAGCGCGGATCGCCGCTGGAAAGGAGGCCGGGGAGCGTGTTGGCGATCGCGGAGGCGGGGGTGGCATCGCGCCGCGCGAAGAAGTTGGTCATCGTCTGGTGGTAGAGGATGTCCGCCGAAGTGCGCCAGCCGGGATCGGTGAGCTGCGCGGCGAGCAGCTGGAGCTGGAGTTCGAGATCGCGGCGGGTGGTGCCAGCGCCCATCGCGAAAGCATCGCCCGATGCTGCGATGCTGTTGCCGACGGAGTGGCCGGCGAGCAGGGTCTGCAGATCATCGAGGCTGTGCTTGCCGAGGCCGCCGGTGGGGAGCATCGCGGTCATTTCGGTGGCGAGGGGATTGGCCCTGGTATCGAGCAGTTCGCCGCCATCGACGTATAGGCGGACAAGCACGCGGTCCTGTTCGAGATCGGTGCGCCGCAGATTGAGGCGGACGCCGTTGGCGAAGCGGATCTGGCGCAGGCCGAGATCGGCGCGGGTGGTGTCGCTGGTGACGGTGCCGGGGGCGCCGAAATCGGTATAGGCAAAGGTGCCCGTGGGCGCGCTGACCTTGAGGCGCAGGGGCGCGCGCAGCGCTTCGTTCCAGGTGGCGCGCAGGGCCTTCTCGGCGGTGGCCGTGCCATTGGCGGGCGCGGTGCGGCCCTGGAAACGGATCAGCGGGTTTTCGAGCGGCAGCACCTCGGCGCGCAGCGCGGCGAGCACGGCGGCGGGGGTGAACGAGGCGGCGTGGCGGTTGAAGCGTTCGAGCGCGGAGGCGGGGGTGGTGGGCACCTTTTCATCGCGCAGGAGCTGGATCACCGCGCCGACGAGCGCATCGTTGCTGCGCGTTTCGGCGGCGGCGGCGGCGTTTTCGATGCCCGTGCGCGCATTGGCGACCTGTTCGGCCACTTCGGCTGCGGTGAAGCCCCTGGCCAGCGCCTCGCGGTAGACCTGCGCGGCGGCGAAGAGACCATCGCGCCAGCCCTTGTCCGGCGTATCGACGACGAGATTGGTGGTGCGGCCGATGTGGAAGACTTCGCTGGTGCCAAGCCCCGCGCCGCGAAACGGCGGCTGCGCGATGCGGCTGAGGCGCTGCATGCGGCGGTTGATCACGCCGTAGCCGATCTGGCGCAGGAGATCGACGCGGCGCTGCTCCTCGGTATCGGGCTCGCGGCGCCAGCGGCCATGGCGCGAGACGGTGACGCGTTCCGACAGCGCCGGATCGAGGTGGATGCGCGCGGCGCCCTGCTGATCGGGATGGACGCGGCCCTGATCGGGGCGCTTTGCGGGGGCGCGGGCGGGCCAATCTGCAAAGCGCTTGGCGATCGCCGCCTCGACCGCATCGGCATCGAAATCGCCGACGACGATCAGCGTGGTTTTCGCAGGGACATATTCGCGCGCCCAGAATGCCTTGAGCGCGTCCGACGTGGCGGCTTTCAGCGAATCCGCGGTGCCGATGGGGAGCCGATCCCGGAAGTGCGCGGCGGGATAGAGGAAGGCCATCTGGTCCTTGTTGTTGTCCAGCGCATAGCCTTGCCCGTCGCGCAGTTCGGACAAGACAACGCCGCGTTCGCGCTCCACGGCGGCGGGATCGAAGGCAAGCTCGCTCGCCGTCTCGCGCAGCAGCATGAGCGCGGTATCGAGGAGCCGGGGTTCGTTTCGCGGCAGGCTCAGCATGTAGAGCGTGTGTTCGAAGCTGGTCTGCGCGTTGGTATCGGCCCCGAAGGCGAGCCCCTCGCGCTCGAGCAGCTTGATCATCTCACCCTCGGGCACATGGGCGCTGCCGTTGAAGGCCATATGCTCGACGAAATGGGCAAAGCCGCGCTCGCCATCCTGCTCGTCGAGCGAGCCGGCATCGATCTGGAGGCGGACTTCGGCGGTGGCCTTGGGGCTCGCATTGTGGCGGATCACGTAGCGCATGCCATTGGGCAGGCGGCCGAAGCGAAAGGCGGGATCGGGCGCAAGGTCGCTGCGTTCGAAGGCCCAGACGGGCGCAGGCTTTGCCGCGGCCGGTGCAAGCGGCACGGCGGCAAGGACGAGCAGGGCGAACAGGCGGACGAAAGCGCGGTGGAGCATCACCGGCGGTTCTGGCGGCTTGCGGGTGAATGCGCAATGACGCTTGGCAGCGGAGGGCCTGCTGTTAAGCTCGTGCCAACGTGATGAGGGGGAATGGAACATGAAACTGCGCACAGGTCTGGCTCTGGGGTTGCTGCTGGCGAGTGCGGGGACCGCGTGGGCAGCGCCGGCCAAGGCGCCCGCCTATGACGAACGGCCACAGGCGATCACGCAGCCGATTGCGGCGCGGGATTACGAGCGGCGCGCGGTCGAGATCCCGATGCGCGACGGGGTGAAGCTGCACACGGTGATCATGGTGCCCAAGGGCGCGAAGAATGCAGCGATGCTCCTCACGCGCACGCCCTACAATGCCGAGGAAATGACCAGCCAGCATGGCTCGCCGATCATGGCCGTGGCGCTCGACGGCTATGACCATGCGCCCGATGTGGTGAGCGCGGGCGGCTATATCCGCGTGGTGCAGGACGTGCGCGGCAAGTATGGTTCCGAGGGCACGTATGTGATGAACCGGCCCTTCGTGGGGACGTCCCTCAACCCGACGAAGACCGACCACGCGACCGACACTTATGACACCATCGACTGGCTGGTGAAGAACGTGCCCGAAAGCAACGGGCGGGTGGGCATCATCGGGATCAGCTATGACGGCTTCACCGCGCTCGCCGCGCTGGTGAACCCGCATCCGGCGCTGAAGGTGGCGGTGCCGATGAACCCGATGGTCGATGGCTGGCGCGGCGACGACTGGTTCCACAACGGTGCGTTCCGCCAGATCGGCATCAGCTATATCTGGGAACAGGTGGCGACGCGCGACAACGCCAACAAGTATGAAGTGGCCGAGGCGGACGCCTATGCGCACTTCATGAAGTATGGCTCGGCGGGTGCGCTGGCGACCGCGCAGGGGCTGGATCAGATCGGGTTCTGGCAGAAGCTGAAGGCGCATCAGGCGTGGGACGGGTTCTGGCAGGAACAGGCGATGGACAAGGTGCTGGCCAAGGCGCCGCTGAAGGTGCCGACGCTGCTGGTTCATTCGCTGTGGGATCAGGAGGATATCTACGGCGCGCCGGCGGTGTGGAAGGCGCTGAAAGGCGCGGACAAGGACGGCCTGCTGCATATGTCGATCGGGCCGTGGTACCACGGGCAGGCCATCGAGAAGGCCGATACGCTGGGCGCGCTGCATTGGGATGCGGACACCGGCAAGTGGTGGCGGATGAACGTGCTGGCGCCGTTCCTTGCGCATTACCTCTATGACAAGCCGATGGACGTGCCGACGGTGACGGCGTTCCAGAGCGGGACCAACCAGTGGCAGCGGTTGCCGGGCTGGCCTGCAGCGAAGGGGGAGAAGAAGCTTTACCTGCTGCCGGGCGAGGGGCTGGGGTTTGAACCGGCGGCTGCGGCGGGGACGGTGGACTACGTTTCCGATCCGGCCAAGCCCGTGACCTATTACCCCCGGCCCAACCAGCAGGAAGGCTATGACGGCAATCCCTGGCCGACCTGGCTGGTGGGCGACCAGCGCGCGGTTTCGGGGCGGCCCGATGTGCTGGCTTTCGTCGGCCCGGTGCTTGACAAGCCGGTGACGATCGCGGGGGCGCCGGTGGTGCACCTGACCGCCTCGACCAGCGGGACCGACAGCGACTGGGTGGTCAAGCTGATCGACGTCTATCCCGATGCGGTGGCGGGCGACCGGGCGATGGGCGGATACGAGCTGGCCGTGGGCATGGACATCTTCCGCGGCCGCTTCCGCGAAACCTTGAGCGAGGCGCGGCCGCTGAAGGCCGGGGCGGCGCTGGGCTATGTGTTCGAACTGCCGCAGGCGAACCATGTGTTCCTGCCGGGGCACCGGATCATGGTGCAAGTGCAATCGAGCTGGTTCCCGCTTTATGACCGCAACCCGCAGACGTTCGTGCCTTCGATTTTGGACGCGAAGCCGGGGGATTATGTGAAGGCGGTGCAGATGGTGAGTGTTGGGGGGGAAGGCGGGAGTTATATTGCGCTGCCTGTGGTGGAGTGAGGGGAGGCACCCATGGATATCGAGAAGCTTATTGCCTCAATTCCCAATCGAACTGACATCGTACGCAAGACAATGCGGACAAACGCCGAGGCGCGGTTGGACTTTGATCCGCAAGCAGCCTTGCTCATTGCTGCGTTGGACGAGTTCGAGCTGGAACGGAAGCGGAAGGGCGAAGAACAGCGCAGGCGTGCAGTTGAATCGCTAGCTTCCAGTCCTTTGTCTGAGCGAGTGAAGATCGCATTCCATGACCTGGAGAGTGAGACCGACCGGCGCGTGGTTCAGGTGCTGCTTGACTATCCCGGTAGCACATGTGCCGAGCTGTCAGAAAAGCTTGGCTGGGCTCCGAATACCTGGGACATGCATTTCGGCAGCATTTGTGCCGTTCGGGCGGACTTTCTCCGCGACCTTCGCGGGACACCTGCTGAGGGTCGAAGTGCAAATTTGCCGCTTTTGACATTGCAGGAACGCAGCGAGGACAATGCCATCCGCTACACGATGAAACCGGAAGCTGTCGAAGGCTTCAGGCTTCTGGGGTTTCGCGTGAAGGAGCCTTGAGGGAAAGCGCCCAAGTCGTTTTCAGCGGGCGTTGTGTTTGTTGCTCTGGATTCCCGCCTTCGCGGGAATGACGAAGGGTGGGGTGGAGGCCCGGGACTGGTTTGGGGATGCAAGGGCTGTGGCCCTTGCCCGCCGGAGGCTCTTTTTTCTGAGGTAGATACCCCTCCGACCCGCCTGCGGCGGGCCACCTCCCCATTTGTGCTGCGCAAAAATGGGGAGGACCTCTGAGCTTACTTCTTGCCGCGAAGCTTGCGGTGGGCGCCGAGGTCGAAGACTTCGCTGATTACGGTGACACTCTACCAAATCGCCAAATCCGAGAGGTAGCGTCGTGGCTGCCGTTCTCGACTCCCGCCTTCGCGGGCATGACGAAGGGCAGGGTGGAGGCTTGGGACTGGTTTGGGGATGCAAGGGCTGTGGCCCTTGCCCGCCGGAGGCTCTCTTTTCTGAGGTAGATACCCCTCCGACCCGCCTGCGGCGGGCCACCGCCCCATTTGTCTCTGCAGGAAAAATGGGGAGGAGCTTGCGGTCAGCCTGCTGCTGCGCGCTGGGCCGGTTCGCCGGCGAGGCGGTCGATCAGGGCGGGGACGGCGGCGTCTGGTACGGGGCGGCTGACGAGGTAGCCCTGGATGAGGTCGCAGCCTTCGTGGCGCAGGGCTTCCATGGTGGATTCGAACTCGACGCCTTCGGCCAGCGTCTCGATGCCGAGCGCGGCGGCGAGGGTGGTGATGGCGCGGATGATCGCGCCGGCGCTGGCATCGCGGCCGAGATCGCGCACGAAGCTCTGGTCGATCTTGAGCTTGTCGAACGGGAAGCTGCGCAAATAGCTGAGCGAGGAATAGCCCGTGCCGAAATCATCGAGCGCGATGCGCACGCCGAGTGCGCGCAGGCTGTGGAGCATGGCGAGGGTGCGCTCCACGTTGCCGATGAAGATGCTTTCGGTGATTTCGAGTTCGAGCCGGTGCGCGGGGAGGCCCGAGGCGGCAAGGGACTGGACGATGGTCTGCGCGAGCACCGGGCTGACGAACTGGCGCGGCGAGATGTTGACCGCGACGGAGAGTTCGCCGGGCCAGGCGGCGGCGCGGGCGCAGGCATCGCGGATCACCCATTCGCCGATCTGGACGATGAGGCCGGTTTCCTCTGCCAGCGGGATGAAATCGGCGGGGCTGACCAGGCCGCGTTCCGGGTGGTTCCAGCGGATCAGCGCCTCGAAGCCTTTGAGGCGCTGCTGCGTCATCGAGTAGAGCGGCTGGAAGTGCAGTTCGAAGCCGCCTTCGCGCACGGCGCGGCGCAGATCGAGTTCGAGCTGGCGGCGGCGGCGGGCTTCTTCATCGAGGGCGGCTTCGAAGAAGTGATAGGTGCCCTTGCCCTCGCTCTTGGCGCGGTAGAGCGCGAGATCGGCGTTCTTGAGCAATTCGTCGCTGGTGGCGCCGTCCGAGGGACCGACGGCGACGCCGAAACTGGCGGTGAGCTGCACCGCGCGGCCGCCGATATCGACTTCATCGTTGAGCGCGGCGTGGATGGTGCGCGCGAGCGAGGCGGGATCGGCGCTCTCGCCAAGGCCGGTGACGAGGAGGCCGAATTCGTCGCCGCCGAAGCGGGCGACCATGTGATCGGGAAAGCGCTCCTGCAGGCGCTGGCCGGCCTGGCGGAGCAGGGCATCGCCGGCGGGGTGGCCAAGCGTGTCGTTGATGATCTTGAAATTGTCGAGATCGACGAAGACGACCATGGTGCGGTTGGCAGGCGTTTGCCGGGCGACGGCGCGATCGAGCTTTTCGATGAAGAAGCGGCGGTTGGGAAGCGTGGTCAGGCCATCGTGCAACGCGCTGTGGACGATCTGGCGTTCGCGCTCCTCGATCGCATCGACCATGGCATTGAAGCTGAGCGCGAGATCGGCGACTTCGGCATCGCCTGTCACCGCGACCTTGGCGACAGTGCCGCCGGCATAGCGCCGTGCGGCTTCGGCGAGATCGCTGAGCGGGCGGCTGATGCTGCGCGCGATGCGCAGGGCGAGCCACAGGCCCGCGAGTGTCCCCGCGAGGGCGATGCCGAGCAGCACGGTGTTGAGCGCGCGGTAGGCCTGCATCGCCTGCGCGAGCGAGTGGCTGAGGATGAGGCGCGGTTCGATGCCGCGCTGGAGGCTGGGCAGCGCGGATAGCCGCACGAGCTGAAGCCCCCGGGGCGAAGGCAGTTCGCCGATGCGGCCGAGGCCGAGCGTGCGCTGCGCCGGGGCGAGCGTGGCGGCGGGTGCGACCGAGGCCTTGACCGGGACGGCGGAGAGGCGGCCCATTGCTTCGAGATCGCGCGTGCCGAGCGGCTGGGCGAGGATGAGCCAGCCGGCGAGATCGGGAGTCTCGATCGGGGCGACGACAGCAAGCCCGAGCCGGCCCCCGAGATCGATCACGCCGCTGCTTTGCCCGGCATCGAGCGCAGGGAGGAGCGTCTTGCCATCGAGCGCAGGCGCGCCGGGGCTGGTGACCACGGTGCCATCGAGCATGACGACCGCCGCGACCTCGGCCCCGCTGCGTTCGCCGAGGCTGGCGAGCGCGGAGCCGAGCGTGGCGCGGTCATTGAAGGCAAAGGCCTCGCGGAATCCGAAATCGCGGGCGACGACCACCGCCGCATCGCGCAGTTGCCCGGCGCGGCTGGCGATGAGCTGTTCGAACACGCGGGCGTTGGCGGCCATGTCGCGTTCGGCCACGCGGTGGGCGAACAGGCTGACGCCGCTGCCAGCGACCGCGACGGTGACGGCCATGACTCCGGCCAGCAGCGCCATGAACAGCGCGGCGATGCGCGCGCGCAAGGTGCGCGGGCGGAGGGCGGCGAGGCGGGCGAGGAAGGCGTGCGGCATCGGATCAGCGCAGCTCTATCGTGATGCGCGCCGGGGTGCCGGGCGCGATGGTGAGGGTCTGGACGGCTTCGTTGGCGCCGCTGCGCAGGCGCGGGTGCCACACGGTGATGCGGTAGGTGCCGGGCGCGAGGCCATCGATCTGGCCGCGCCCGTTGAGATCGGTGGCGGCGGCATAAGGCGTGGCGACGACGCGGATGTAGCCGCGCATCTTGTCGTGGATATTGCAGCCGAGCGCGACGGTGCCGGTGATCGGAAAGCGCTGCGAGCGCGTCTGATCGCGGCCGTAGAGATCGATCTGGAAGCGGGCCGGCTTCGAGAAGCTGTAGATGCTGTGGCGCACGATATCGAGATTGGGGAAGGCGACCGTGGCGCCCTGCGGAACGATCAGGGTGCCGGGAACGAATGTCTGGTTGCGCTGCGCCATGGCATAGCGCCACGGGAACGCGACGGCGCGCGTGCTGCCGGAGGGCGGTGGAACTTCGATCACCGCGCCTTCGACGGGCAGGCCGCGCTGGTCGAAGATCTGGACAACGCTCGTCTGTGGCCCCGTTGCCGAAACGCCGAGCAGGCAGGCAAGCCCGAGCGGCAGCCGAGACACGAAGCGCAAGTCCATATGTGTGGATTCGCACGCTTTTCCTAAGATATGGTCAATCTTGCGGTGAACTGCCTTTACCATTCATCAAGGGGGTTGGGCTAACTTCGGAGTATGCCGAAAAACCCCGTTCTTCCTGCACTCGCCTGCTGGCTGGGGGTGATGCTTTCCGGCGCTCCTGCGGCGGCGCGCGAAGCGATCACCATCGATGGCGGCAAGCTGATCCTGACGAATGGCATCACCACGATCGAGGGCAGCGGCGGCGGCGGGATTGCCACCTGGGCGACGATTTCGGGCATGGGCACGAACCGCGCGGTGGGCATTTCGGCGCACGTGACGGGGGTGGAGCTGCCCGACTTCCGGCTCGACACCCACGGCATCGCCATCGGCATCCGCGACCGGGTGGAGCTCGCTTATGCGCGGCAGAACTTCAACACGCGCCATGTGGGCGCGGCGCTGGGGCTGGGGCGCGGGTTCCAGTTCAATCAGGACATCTTCTCGGCCAAGGTCCGGTTGGCGGGCGATCTTGTCTATGGCCCCGGCTGGCTGCCGCAGATCAGCGTGGGGGCCGAGCACAAGCGCAATCTCGATGGCGCGGTGGTGCGCGCGGTGGGGGCCAGAGCTTCGGCCGGCACCGATTTCACCGTGAGCGCGACCAAGCTGTTTCTGGGCGCGAGCGTGCTGGCCAATGCCACGGTGCGGCTGACCAAGGCCAACCAGTTTGGCCTGCTCGGCTTTGGCGGGGACAGGAACGGCGGGCGCAGCGTGCAGTTCGAGGGTTCGCTGGGGTGGATGCTGACCTCGCGGCTGGTGGTGGGCGGTGAATGGCGCACACGGCCGGACAACTTGCAGATTGCGCGCGAGGATGATGCCAAGGACCTGTTCGCGGCCTGGGCAGTGACCCGGCACGTGACGGTAACGGCGGCCTATGTCGACGTGGGTTCGGTGGCGACGTTCAAGAACCAGCGCGGCGGGCTGCTTTCGCTGCAGCTGGCGTATTGAGAGGGCCGAGGATGATGTTTCTGCTGCCGCTGCTGATGGCCGCTGCGCCAGTGGTCGAACCGCCAGTGGTCGAGCCGCCAGTGGTTGAACCGTCACCCGGGCCGGCTCCGACCGGTACGGAAGCGCCGGTCGACTGGGACAAGGAATTCGGCGTCGTGCGCAAGGAGCGCGATCCCGTTACGGGAGAGATTCCGGTCGATCCCTATGTGCAGAGCGATGCCAATGCCGGGGCGAAGCCGTTTACCGGCGAAGGCATGGCGCGTGCCTTTGGCGGGCGGGCGGGCATCCGCCGGATCACCGACCGCACGCTTGAGCTGAGCGAGGCGGATCCCCGGATCAAGGCGATCTTCGAGGAGCACGACATGGTGCGGCTGCGGCGCACGCTGTTCGAGCAGGTGTGCTTTATCCTGAATGCGGGGTGCAGCTATTCAGGCCGGGACATGAAGGCCACGCACAAGGGGCTTGGCACGACGCGCGCCGATCTCAACGCGCTGGTCGAGAACCTGCAGCGGGCGATGCGCGAGGCGCACGTTGCGTTTGCCGCGCAGAACCGGCTGCTGGCGAAGCTGGCGCCGATGGACCGGGATGTGACGGAGCGGTGATTTTCACCACCCCCTGCGCCCACCTCTGAAGAGGAGGGGGCTATGTCCCTTGCCCGTCCTTCGACAAGCTCAGGATGAGCGGGGGTTGCTTCCGTTTACCCCTCAGTCAGCGCTTCGCGCTGCCACCTCCCCGTTTGTGCTTCGCAAAAACGGGGAGGACCTTTGAGGATTACTTCTTGCCGCGCAGTTTGCGGTGGGCGCCGAGGTCGAAGACTTCGCTGGGGCCGCCGTCGTTTTCGAGCAGGCCGAGGCGGCGGGCGACTTCCTGGTAGGCTTCTTCTTCGCCGCCGAGATCGCGGCGGAAGCGGTCCTTGTCGAGCTTTTCGCCGGTGACCATGTCCCACAGGCGGCAGCCATCGGGGCTGATCTCGTCCGCCAGGATCACGCGGCTGTAGTCGCCATCCCAGATGCGGCCGAATTCGAGCTTGAAATCGACAAGGCGGATGTTGATCGCGGCGAACATGCCGACCATGAAATCGTTCACGCGGATCGCCATCGAGGAGATGTCCTGCATCTCCTCGTTGCTGGCCCAGCCGAAGCAGGCGATGTGTTCTTCGGCGACCAGCGGATCGCCCAGCGCATCGTCCTTGTAGTAGTATTCGATCAGGGTGTGGGGCAGCGGCTCACCCTCAGGGATGCCGAGGCGCTTGCTGATCGAGCCTGCCGCGACATTGCGCACGACCACTTCGATCGGGATGATTTCCACCTGCCGCACGAGCTGTTCGCGCATGTTGAGGCGGCGGATGAAGTGGGTGGGGATGCCGATATGCGCGAGGCGGGTGAACACATACTCGCTGATGCGGTTGTTGATCACGCCCTTGCCGTTGATCGTGCCGCGCTTCTGCGCGTTGAAGGCGGTGGCATCATCCTTGAAATACTGGATGATCGTGCCAGGCTCCGGACCTTCATAGAGGATCTTGGCCTTGCCTTCGTAGATCTGGCGGCGACGGGACATGGGCGATTCTTTCCTAGGCGCTGGGCCAAAGATAGGCCACTTGCGGCAAATCAAAAGCCCCGGCGGAGCAAGGAAATCGCCGGAGCGATACCTGCGCTGGGCCGGGGCGAGCGCGATGCCCTTAGGACAAAATGCGCGTCCACGCAAATGGACACAAAATCGGCGGCACATTCGATAATTTCGAACAATCAAGACAAGTTTATCCGGCTGAACCGGACCAATGGTGTGCGGTAAACACGCTTCACACAATGCGGCGGGCGCGATTCGGTGCCCCTTTCCGCGAAGCAAAGGATACATCCGATGGCAAAGGTTCTGGTGCTCTATCATTCGGCTTACGGCCATGTGGAAACGATGGCGAACGCGATCGCCGAAGGTGCGCGCGCGGCGGGCGCCGACGTGGACGTGAAGCGCGTGCCCGAGACGGTGCCGCTGGAGGTGGCGCAGGCCGCGCACTTCAAGCTCGATCAGGCCGCGCCGGTGGCGACGGTGGCGGAACTGGAGAACTACGACGCGATCGTGGTCGGCACCGGCACGCGCTTTGGCCGGATTTCCAGCCAGATGGCGGCGTTCCTCGATCAGGCCGGCGGCCTGTGGGCGCGCGGCGCGCTGAACGGCAAGGTTGGCGCTGCGTTCGTTTCGACCGCTTCGCAGCATGGCGGGCAGGAGACGACGCTGTTTTCGGTGATCACCAACCTGCTGCACTTCGGCATGACGATCGTGGGCCTCGACTATGGGTTCCAGGGCCAGCTGCGGAATGACGAAGTGGTTGGCGGTGCGCCTTACGGGGCAACCACGGTGGCCGGCGGCGACGGCAGCCGTAGCCCGAGCGAAACCGACCTGGAAGGCGCGCGCTATCTGGGTGCGCGCGTGGCGACGACGGCGGCGAAGCTGTTCGGGTAAGACCCCTCCGCCTCCCCGGGTTCGCTTGGGGAGGCATTACCCCTCCGACCCGCTTCGCGGCCCACCTCCCCATTTGTCCCTCCGGGAAAAATGGGGAGGACCGGGGCCGTTTTGCGTTTTTGTAATGTGGTGCATTACCTCTGGCCTCGCTAGATACGCGGCGCTGAAGGAGACCCGCCCATGAGCCGTGCTGATACCATTTCCCTGCTGACCCGCTATTACGCCGCGTTCAACGCGGGCGACTGGCAGGGGATGCTCGATTGTCTGAGCGAGACGGTCGCGCACGACGTGAACCAGGGCGAGCGGGTGACCGGCAAGGACAAGTTTGCCGCGTTTCTTGGCCACATGGAGCGCTGCTACAAGGAAGAGCTGCGCGATATCGTGCTGATGGCGACCGATGACGGTGCGCGCGCGGCGGCAGAGTTCGTGGTGCACGGCGCCTATCTCGCGACGGACGAGGGGCTGCCCGAGGCGAACGGCCAGACCTATGTGCTGCCGGCGGGCGCGTTCATTACGGTGGACGGCGGGAAGATCACGCGACTGACGATGTATTACAATCTGGCCGACTGGACCGCACAGGTGGTTGGTTGAGTGTTACCGTCCGCCCGCTGACCGGCGCGGAAATCGGCGCGGCGCTGGGGGATCTGGCGGCATTGCGCATCCGCGTCTTTGCGGCCTACCCCTATCTCTATGATGGCGATGCGGCTTACGAGGCCGAGTATCTGGCCGAATATGCGGCGGCGGCGGATGCTGTGCTGGTTGCGGCGTTTGACGGGGCGCGCATTGTGGGGGCGGCGACGGCGGCGCCGATGATCCACCAGAAGGCGGAGTTCCGCGAACCGTTTGCGGCGCGCGGGCTGGATGTGGACCGCTTGTTCTATTTTGGCGAGAGCGTGCTGCTGCCGGAGTATCGCGGGCTCGGGATCGGTCATGCGTTTTTCGATCACCGTGAGGCGCAGGCGCGGGCGTGCGGGGCAACGGCGGCGTGCTTTGCGGCGGTGATCCGTCCGGACGATCATCCGGCGCGGCCTGCGGACTATGTGCCGCACGATGCGTTCTGGACGAAGCGGGGGTATGCCGTGGTGCCGGGGCTGGTGACGGAGCTGGCGTGGAAAGAGCATGGCGAGGCGGGCGAGAGCCTGAAGAGCATGCAGTATTGGCTGAGGACGTGGTGATGACGCGTTACACCATCGCCGCCGCGCAGTATCCGATCGAGCAGCTGGCCGATTGGGATGCCTATGCGGCAAAGCTGACGCGCTGGGTGGCCGAAGCGGCGGAAGGCGGCGCGGCGCTGGCGGTGTTTCCTGAGTATGGCGCGATGGAGCTAGCGAGCCTTGAGCCTGCGACGATGGGCGATCTGGCGGGGTCGCTGGCGAGCGTTGCGGGTTTGATAGAGCGGGTCGATGCGCTCCATGCCGAACTGGCCGCGCGGTTCGGGCTGCACATTCTGGCGGCGAGCCTGCCGCGGCTGGATGCGGACGGGCGCTATCGCAATGCGGCGCGGCTGTTTGCGCCGAATGGCAAGGCCGGCACGCAGGACAAGCTGGTGATGACGCGCTTCGAGCGCGAGCAGTGGTTTGTTTCGGCAGGCGCGGAGGGACTTGCGCTGTTCGAGACCACGCTGGGCAAGATCGCGGTGCTGATCTGCTATGACAGCGAGTTTCCGCTGCTGGCGCGCGCGGCGGTGGATGCGGGGGCCGAGGTGCTCTTGGTGCCGAGCTGCACGGATAGCCTGCATGGATACTGGCGGGTGCGGCTGGGCGCGCAGGCGCGCGCGCTGGAGGGCCAGTGCTATGCGGTGCAGGCGCCGACGGTGGGGATCGCCGACTGGTCTCCCGCAGTGGACGTGAACCGGGGCGCGGCGGGGGTCTATGGGCCGCCGGATCGCGGGATGCCCGAGGACGGGGTGATCGCGCTGGGCGCCGAGGGCGAGAGCCAATGGGTTTTCGGCGAGGTTGATCTGGCGCGCGTGGCGGAACTCCGCGCCGATGGCGGCGTGCTCAATGCGCGGGACTGGCGCGATCAGCCGGGCGCGGGGCCGCTGCCCGCGGTGCGGGTGGTCTCGCTGCTGTAATGGGATCGGCTTAGCGGGTGCATTCCGCCGGGAGTTTCGCCATGATGATCCGCCTTCTGCTGCTGGTTCTGGGAATGGTGATGACCGCAACGCCGCTTGCCGCCAATCCGCTGATCTTCGCGCATCGCGGGGCTTCGGCATGGCTGCCGGAGGAGACGCTGGCTTCCTATGAGAAGGCGATTGCGGATGGGGCGGATTTCATCGAGCCCGATCTGGTGCCGACCAAGGACGGCGTGCTGGTGGCGCGGCACGAGAGCAACATCACCGAGACGACCGATGTGGCAGCGCACCCGGAATTTGCCGCGCGCAAGGCGGTGAAGGTGATCGACGGGCGGCGGCAGGACGGCTGGTTTACCGAGGATTTCACGCTGGCGGAGCTGAAAACCTTGCGCGCGAAGGAGCGGCTGGGGGCGCTGCGGCCGGAGAGCATGGCGCACGATGGCCAGTTCGAGGTAGCGACCTTCGACGAGATCGTGGCGCTGGCGACGCGGAGTGGGGGGCGCGTCGGGCTGATTCCGGAGATCAAGCATCCGACGTATTTTGCGGGGCTGGGGTTTGATACGCCGGGCAAGCTCGTCGCGGCGATCAAGGCTTCGGACTATCTGCGGCGCGCGCCGGTGATCGTGCAGTGCTTCGAGATCGCGACGCTGAAGCGGCTGCACCGGGAGCTGGCGAGGATGCGCAATGTCGCGCTGTTGCAGCTGATCCAGTCGAGCGATGTGAAGCAGCCCGCCGATGTGGTCGCGGAAGGCGGCATGCTGACGTTCGACGAGATGGTGACGCCCAAGGGCCTCGCCGAGATCGCGACCTATGCGCAGTGGATCGGCCCGCCGCTGCGGCGGGTGATCCCGCTGGACGCTGCGGGCAATGCGGGGCCGCCGAGCGCGCTGATCGCCGATGCGCACAAGGCGGGGCTGAAGGTGGGCGTGTTCACCTTTCGGCCGGAGAACCAGTTCCTTCCTGCGAACCTGCGCCACGGCGATGCGGGTGCGCGGTGGCCGCAGGGCATGGTTGCCGATGTGCGGCAGTTCGTGGCGGCGGGGGTAGACGGGTTCTTTACAGACGACCCGGCGCTGGGGCGCGCGGCGTTGAAGGGAAGCTGAGCGGACTCGATTTCCCTTGCACCGATGTTCGGCTTTGCCATCCTGTGGTCAATGGCGGGTGGCGAGGGAAGCCAAGGCATGCTGCGCAGGTTTGCTATATTGCTCCTTTTGCTGTGGGCCAGCCTTGGGCTTGCAGTGCAGGTGAATGCTTGTAGCCCGGCGCGAGGAGCGCGGCTTGCGACGAACCTTGATCTGGTCCAGCAGGCGCCGACCATCGTGATCGGCCGGGTGGTGCAATGGGACAGCAAGAAATCACCGGAGCACCAGTGGTTCGATAGCACGAGCATCGTCGTCGAGCCGGTCGCGACCCTCAAGGGCGAAGGGCCGCGTGCCCCGTTCCGGCTGGATGACATGATGGCCATGACGGAAGGCCTTGCCTCGCCCGTCGACAGCCAGCCGAGCGCTTACGACGAGTTCCAGCAGCCGCATGTCAACGCCTTCATGGGCGGCTGCATCCGGTACAATTTTGTGATCGGGCAGTTGGTTGTGTTCTTTCTCCATTTCGAGGATGGGAAATGGCAACCTGCCGCTACGATCTTCTCACGCTGGGCGGAGGACGTTCCATCGGTCGATGGGCCGTGGGTCCGGCTGGTGCGGCTCTACATTGAAGCATCGCAGCTACCGAAGGCGAAGCGTCGGGCCATGCTGCGCGCTGAAAAGGCGAAGCTGCTGGCTGGTCAGCCGGGCCGGATCGAGCGGCTGATGGCGGCGGATATTCAACGGCAGATCGATGCCAAGCGGCCATCCTTCGGGGTTTGAAGCAAAGGGGGCGCGGGTAAATCCGACCTAGGCGGCGGCAGCGTCGTTGGCGGGCGTGGCCGCCTCGCGCGCCTCGGCCTTGGCTTGATAGAGGGCCTTGTCGGCGAAATCGAACAGCGCGTCGGTGTCTGCGCCATCGGCGGGCCAGAGCGCGACGCCGACGCTTGCGCCCACGGTGATGGGGTGGCCATCGATCATGTGCGGGCGCACGAGCGCGATGAGCAGTTGATCGGCGAGTGGCGCGGTGATCAGCGGGGAGTGCGGGGGGATGAGGATGGCGAACTCATCGCCGCCCTGGCGCACGACGAGGCCGCGCGCGCCGATCGATTCGCTGAGGCGCGCGGCGACCGAGCAGAGCAGCTTGTCGCCAAAGGCGTGGCCGTAGCGATCGTTCACCAACTTGAAGCCATCGAGATCGAGCAGTGCGAGCTTGAACGGGCGCGCGCGGGTGGAAGGGCGCAGGAACTGGGCAATCTGATCATCGAGCGCGCGGCGGTTGGCGAGGCCGGTGAGCGGATCGGTATGGGCCAGATCGCGGGTTTGCGCCTGGAGTTGCAGCAGATCGACCAGCATCGCGTGGCCCTGGAGGATGAAGCGGATGAGGATCGCGGTGGCGAGAATCAGGCTGGTGGCGGCGGCCATTTCTCCCTCCCGGCCGGACGAGAGCATCAGCACGGTGATCGGCAGCACCCCGACCGCGAGATTGAGGATCGCGGCGGCGCGGATCGAGGAGAGGCAATAGGCCGTGGCGAGCGAACCCATGGTGAGGATCATCGCGAAGTTGGCGTGGTTTTCGGGCGGGGAGGCGAGCCAGTTCACCACGCACCACGCGCTGCACATCGAGCCGACCCAGCCGGAGACGTGGTTGGTCTTGGCGACGAGGATGCGCGCGCGGCGCAGGCTCATGCGGCGCCGGCGGCTCTGTGCGTTTTCGAGCAGGCCCAACACGCAGAGCAGCGCGAGCAGCGCGGGCATGCCGAAGCGCACGCCCCAGTGGACATGCGCCGCGCCGACCCAGGCCGCAGTGGGCGTGGTGGCGAGCAGCATGAGGTACATCAGCGGCGTCTGCGTTTCGACACGCTGGGCGCGCAAGATGGTGAAATCATCCCGGATCGCATCCGGTATCGGCGGCATGAGCCGCGCGCGCAGGCGGGTGAGAGCACCGATCATGCAAAGGGGTTTACCGGAGCGGGCGTAAAGACCGTGTTAACGATGTTTTTGGGCCGAATGGGCCTGTGCCTGCCTGCAACGGGGTGACTGCATGCGCGGCTTTGGCTAGGGCTTGCGGGATGATCACGAATGAAACCGGTCCGCGCTGATGGACGCCGCACAGCAGGTTCATGAGCAGTTTGTCGCCGCGCTGGAGGCGGGGCACTTGCAGCGCAGGAGCAATCTGGGGCTGGCCGCGGTGGGGCTTTCCCCGCAGCGCGCCGCCGCCTTGCTGCACAGCCAGATGGTGAGCCGGCAGCTCGACCGGCTGAGCCGCAAGCTGCAGGCGCGGGGCGAGGGGTTCTATACCATCGGCTCTTCGGGGCACGAGGGGAATGCCGCGCTGGCCGAGGCGCTGCGCGTGGATGACGTAGCATTCCTGCATTACCGCGACGCCGCGTTCCAGATCCACCGCGCGAACCGCGTGCCGGGCGAAAACCCGATGTGGGACATGCTGCTTTCCTTCACCGCGAGCGCGGATGATCCGATTTCCGGCGGGCGGCACAAGGTGCTGGGTTCGAAGCGGCTGGCGATTCCGCCGCAGACGAGCACGATTGCGAGCCACCTGCCCAAGGCGGTGGGGGCGGCGTTTTCCATCGGGATTGCGCGGCGGATGGGCTTTGAGGAGACGACGCTGGCGAAGGACGGCGTGGTGCTGTGCTCGTTCGGCGATGCTTCGGCCAACCATTCGACCGCGGTGGGCGCGCTGAACACGGCGGCCTGGGCGGCGTTTCAGGGGACGCCGATGCCGATTGTTTTCCTGTGTGAGGACAACGGCATCGGCATTTCGACGCGCACGCCCAAGGGGTGGGTCGAGGCGAATTGGTCGGGTCGGGCGGGGCTGCACTACATCGCCTGCGATGGCTGCGATCTGGCGGACGCGTGGCGCGGGGCGAGCGAGGCGGTCGATTATGCGCGGCGGTATCGCAAGCCCGTGTTCCTGCACATGAAGACGGTGCGGCTCTATGGCCATGCCGGGAACGATGTGCAGCAGGTCTATATGTCGAAGGCGGATATCGCGGCGGACAATGCGCGCGATCCGCTGCTGGCCAGCGCGGCCTTGCTGATCGAGGAAGGCGTGATGAGCGCCGCCGATGTGCGCAGCGCCTATGACGCGATCGAGGCGCAGTTGCTGCGGCAGGTGGAGCTGGCGATAAAGCGGCCCAAGCTGCCCGATGCAGCGGCGGTGATGGCCAGCATTGTGCCGCCGGGGCGCGAAGGGGTTGAGCGACCTTTGGCGAGCGCCGAGGCGCGGGAAGCGGTGTTTGCGGATGAAGCGGCGGCGATGGAAAAGCCGCAGCATATGGCGCGGCTGATTTCGTGGGGAATGGCGGATATTCTGCTGCAATACCCGAACGCGATTGTCTGCGGCGAGGATGTGGGGCCGAAGGGCGGTGTTTATAATGCGACGGCGCGGCTGCACGCGCGGTTTGGCTCGGCGCGGGTGATCAATACGCTGCTGGATGAGCAGGCCATTCTGGGGCTGGCCATCGGCGCGGCGCACAACGGGCTGCTGCCGATGCCGGAGATCCAGTTCCTGGCGTACGTGCACAACGCCGAGGACCAGATCCGGGGCGAGGCGGCGACTTTGTCGTTCTTTTCCAATGGGCAATATACCAATCCGATGGTCGTGCGGATTGCCGGGCTACCCTATCAGAAGGGCTTTGGCGGGCACTTCCACAATGACAACAGCTTGGCGGTGTTCCGCGATATTCCGGGGCTGGTGATCGCGGTGCCTTCGAGCGGCCGCGAGGCCGTGCTGATGCTGCGCGAATGCGTGCGGCTGGCGCATGAAGAGCAGCGGGTGGTGATCTTCGTCGAGCCGATTGCGCTTTACATGACGCGCGATCTGCATGCCGAGGGCGATGGGCTGTGGACTTCGGTTTACGAAGCGCCCGGGGTGAGCGAGATCCGCGTGGGCGAGATCGGGGTGCATGGTGAGGGGACGGACCTTGCCATCGTGACTTATGGCAACGGGGTCTATCTTTCCTTGCAGGCGCAGAAGCTGCTGGCGGAAGCGGGCGTTTCGGTGCGGGTGATCGATCTGCGCTGGATTGCGCCACTGGCCGAGGACGCGCTGCTGGAGGCTGTCGCGCCGTGCGGGCGGGTGCTGGTGGTCGACGAGTGCCGCGAGACGGGTTCGCAGAGCGAGGCGTTGCTGGCGCTGATGGCCTTGAGGGCGCCGGACAAGGGGCTTGGCGTGCTGGCGGCGACGGACAGCTTCATCCCGCTTGCGCGTGCGGCGACGCATACGCTGCCGAGCCGCGACGGGATTGTGGCCAAGGCGCTGGAGATGGTCAGGCAGTGACAAGGGACATCGCCACTTTCACTCGTCATGCTGAACTTGTTTCAGCATCCATGGTGCTGCCTTGCGCTGAACCCGCAGGCTCTGCGCTGGCTGAGGGATGGACCCTGAAACAAGTTCAGGGTGACGCGGTTTTGAGTGGAGACCTTGCGCGTGGCTGTTGAGGGTCGGAAGGAAACCGTCATCGTCGTGTGCCCGGGGCGGGGGACGTATAATGCGCCCGAGCTGGGATATCTGACGCGGCATCATGCGGGATCACCGTGGCTGGCGCATTTCGATGCGGTGCGGGACGCGGCGGGCAAGCCTGCGCTGACGGCGCTGGATGGGGCGGCGAAGTTTGATCCCAAACTCCACCCGCGCGGCGATGTGGCGGCGCCGCTGATCCATGCCTGTGCTTATCTGGACTTCCTTGCGCTCGACCGCGAGCGGTTCGAGGTTGTCGCCGTCACTGGCAATTCGATGGGCTGGTATACCGCGCTGGCCTGCGCGGGTGCGGTATCGGGCGAGCATGGGTTTGCCATTGCCGATGCAATGGGGCTGAATTCGCAGAAGCACGAGAGCGGCGGGCAGGCGGTGATCGTGATGGCGGGGGAGGACTGGCGGGTCGACCCGGCAACCGAGCGCGCGGTCGAGGCGACCTGCGCGCGTGTGGGCGTGCTGCCTTCGATCCGGCTGGGCGGAATGCTGGTGGTGGCGGGGCCGGAAGCGGCGCTCGATGCGCTGACTGCGCAATTGCCGCCGCTGCCGCGCCCGCCGCTGCGGCTGCCGGGGCATGGGCCGTTTCACACCCCCCTGATGCAGGCGAGCGCCGATGCGGCGCGCGCTTCGCTGCCGGCGGCGTGGTTTGGTACGCCGCAAGTGCCACTGATCGATGGGCGCGGGAAGGTGTGGCGGCGCTTCGAGACCGAGCCGCAAGCGCTGTGGGACTATACCTTCGGGCACCAGATCCTCGCGCCTTACGATTTTACTGCGGCGATGACGGTGGCGCTGAGGGAGTTCGCGCCCGACCGCGTGGTGCTGCTGGGACCGGGCGAAACGCTGGGTGGCGCCATTGGGCAAACCATGATTGCGCAGCGATGGCTGGACATTGATAGCAAATACGTGTTTTCCCTTAGGCAGGAAGAGGATCCGTTTCTCGTCGCAATGGGCCGGGAAGCCCAGCGGCGGCTCATCACCATCTGAGCTATGGGGCAGCTTGTGAGCCAGCCGTCGGTTCTGTTCGTATGCCTGGGTAATATCTGCCGCTCCCCGCTGGCCGAGGCCGCGCTGCGCGCCGAGGCGGTTGCAGCGGGGCTGGCGATCACCATCGATTCTGCCGGGACCGGCGGATGGCATGCGGGTGAGCCGCCCGACCATGGCGCGATCACCGAAGCGGCGCGCCACGGGATCGACATTACAGGCTACCGCGCGCGGCAGGTGCGCCGCGAGGATTTCCAGCGCTTCGGCTATATCTTTGCGTTGGATCAGCAGAACCTGCGCGATTTGCGGCGGATCGAGCCGGGCGGGCTGCTCGGCCGATCGACGGCGCGGCTGAGCCTGCTGATGGACATGGTGCCAGGGCGCGAGGGGACGGCGGTGATCGATCCCTTCGGCGGGAGCGCCGAGGATTTCGCGCAGACCTGGACCGATGTGCGCGAGGCGGCGCGGTATATCGTGACGCGGCTGGGCGGTTAGGTTCTGGTCCGCTCGCGCCGCTCCGCATCGAGCAGGGCGCGTTTGCGTTCGAGCCCCCAGCGGTAACCACCGAGGCTGCCGTCTGCCCGCAAGGCGCGGTGGCAGGGGATGAGGAGCGCGATGCGGTTCGCCGCGCAGGCGCTGGCGGCGGCGCGGACGGCACGCGGCTTTTCGGCGCCGGCGGCGACTTCGGAATAGCTCACCACATCGCCCGGCTTCACCGAGAGGAGGAAGCGCCAGACGCGGATCTGGAAGGCGGTGCCGCGCAGATCGAGCGGGAGATCGGGGCGGGGGGCAGCCTGTTCGAAATGGGCGGCGAGCGCGGCCATCCAGTCATCCAGCGGGGCTGCCGCCGCCAGCGCGGCGGGGAGGAGCGCAGCTTTGGGAAATTCGGCGGCGAGCTGGGCAAGCAGTGCTTCTGCGCTTTCGCCGAACTGGACGAAGCAGACGCCGCGCCGGGTGGCGGCCATCATCAACGGGCCGAGCATGGTTTCGCGGGTGGCATGGACGATATGCTCGCCCGCGCCGCCTGCGCGGTAGGCGCTCGGGGTCATGCCGAGGCTGCCATCGGCCATGTCATAGATGCGGCTGGTCGAACCGAAGCCCGCATCGAGGCCGGCTTCGAGCACCCCTTCGCCTTCGCGCAAGGCCAGCTTGAAGCGGGCGAGGCGCTGCGCGGCCTGATACTCGCGCGGGGAGACGCCGAGCGCGGCCTTGAACGCGCGCTGGAAGTGGCTGGGGCTCATCCCGGCCTGATCGGCGAGGTGGGCGAGGGGGAGCGCATCCTCCGCATGATCGGCAATGTAGCGGGCCATGGCCTGCATCAGCGCGGCGGCAGGTTCCTGCGCGGCGGCGGGATGGCAGCGGCGGCAGGCGCGGAAACCGGCGGCTTCAGCCTCGGCCGGGGCGGCGAAGAAGCGGACGTTCTCGCGCTTGGCGAGGCGCGAAGGGCAGGAGGGGCGGCAATAGACGCCGGTGGTCTTGACGGCATAGACGAACGTGCCGTCCGCCGCCTTTGCGCGCGCGGTGACATGGTGCCAGCGGGCTTCGTCAAGGGCTTCGGGGCTTGCCACGGGCTGGCCGTAGCGTGCGGGGGAGGGAATTGCCAAGGACATCTGGGGGCTCCTGCCGGGGTGAGCAGCGGGATAGCGCGGAGGGCGTGACGACGCGCTCCGGAGCTTGCGGTGCAATCCCGCTAGGCGAGGGCCATCAGGCTGGCGTTGCCGCCGGCGGCGGTGGTGTTGACCGAGAGGGTGACTTCCTCGAGCAGGAGGTGGAGCGGGGTGCCCCCGGGAGCAGATATGTGCAAGGGGACGATGGGGCCTTCGCGCTGCGCGAGCTGGCGGCTGGCTTCGGCGATGCGCGCGGGCGAGCCTTCGATCAGCATGGCGGAGAGATCCGGGATCTGGCCGAGGTCTGCTCCGTCCCACAGCACACGGGCGGCGAGCGCGGCCGGGAAACCGGCGGGGCGTGTTGCGATCGGGCTGGGAACGGTGATCACGGCGGTGTTGCCCGTTGCCAGCACGGCGGCGACCTGCTGCCACAGCGCCTCGACACTGGCGGCGCTGCAGGCGATCCGGCCGCGCGGGGCGAGGCGGTACGCGTTGCGTTCGCCGACCGGGCCGGGAAGTTCTGCCGTGCAGCCGAGAAGCGAGGCCTTGGCGGCGTCCCATGCCGCGCTGGCGGCGGCGGCGAGGCCCTGCGCGGAGGCCCACAGGGCGAAGGCGGCAAGGGTGGTGTCCGGCTCGGCGGGGCGTTCGCCTGCGGGCAGGCTGGGCAAGGCGCCGGGGGCGAAGCGGGTGAGATAGAGCGGGCCGCCCGCCTTGGGGCCGGTGCCCGAGAGGCCGCGCCCGCCGAAGGGCTGCACGCCGACGACCGCGCCGATCATGTTGCGGTTTACGTAGAGGTTGCCCGCGTGGATGCGGCTGGTCACGCGCTCGACGGTCTGGTCGATGCGGGTGTGGAGACCGAAGGTGAGGCCGTAGCCTGAGGCGTTGATGGACTCGATGAGACTATCCATGTCCTCGGCGCGGAAGCGGACGACATGGAGGACGGGGCCGAAGACTTCGGCTTTGAGATCGCGCGGACCCGCCAGTTCGATCAGCGTGGGGGCGATGAAAGTGCCCTCAGCCGTTTCGGGGGCGAGGGGCATTTCGGTGACCGGAAAACCGGCGGCGCACATGGCGGTGACATGCGCGGCGATGCCGGTGCGGGCGCGCTCGGAGATTACCGGGCCGACATCGGTGGCGAGGGCTGCGGGGTTGCCGACCGCGAGTTCGGCCATCGCGGCTTTCAGCATGGTGAGGGTGCGGTCTGCGATATCCTCCTGCAGGCAGAGCAGGCGCAGCGCGGAGCAGCGCTGGCCCGCGCTATCGAAGGCGGAAGCGAGGACGTCGGCCACGACTTGTTCGGCGAGGGCGGAGCTATCGACGACCATCGCGTTGAGCCCGCCGGTTTCGGCGATGAAGGGGATGGGGGCGCCGTGGGCTGTCAGGCGACCGGCGAGGGATTGCTGGATCGCGCGCGCGGTGGCGGTGGAGCCGGTGAAGACGACGCCTTGGGTTTCGGGCGCCGCGACAAGGGCGGCGCCGATCTCTCCGCCGCCGGGGAGGAAATGGAGCGCATCTGCGGGAATGCCGGCGGCGTGCAGCATGCGGACGGCCTGCGCGGCGACGAGCGGGGCTTCGGGTGCGGGCTTGGCCAGCACCGGATTGCCGGTGGCGAGCGCGGCGGCGATCTGGCCGGTGAAGATCGCCAGCGGGAAGTTCCACGGGCTGATGCAGACTACGGGGCCGAGCGAGTGCGCCTCGGCTGGGAGGCGGCGCGCTTCGGCGGCGTAGTAGCGCAGGAAATCGACCGCTTCGCGCACTTCGGCGAGGGCATTGGCGGCGCTCTTGCCAGCCTCGCGAATAAGGAGCGCGATGAGGGGGATGCGCGCGGCTTCCATCGCATCGGCGGCGCGTTCGAGCGCGGCGGCGCGGGCTGCGGCGGGGGTTGCGCTCCAGCTTGATGCGGCGGCTTGGGCAGCGGCGCGGGCGGCGTCTTCTGGGCTTGCTGGGTGGACATGGCCGACGACGTCGCGGTGGTCGGCTGGGTTCAGCACGACTTGCGCGGGGCGGGCGGGATCGCCGGCGCGGTGGTCCTGCGCGGCACTGGCGATCAGGGCTTCGGCAAGCGCGGCAAGGGTGGGTTCGTCGGCGAGATCGAGGCCCTTGGCGTTCTGGCGGTCGGCGAAAAGGGCCTGCGGGAGGGCGATGGCACCATGCGGCGCGCCGGGCTGGGGTTCGGCGGCGACCACGGCGGCGGGGTCTTCGATCAGGGCTTCGACGGGCACGTCAGGATCGGCGATGCGGTTGACGAAGGAGGAGTTCGCGCCGTTTTCGAGGAGGCGGCGGACGAGATAGGCGAGCAGCGTCTCGTGCGTGCCGACGGGGGCGTAGACGCGGCACGGGCGGGCAAGCTTTTCGGGGCCGACCACTTCCTCGTAGAGCGGTTCGCCCATGCCGTGGAGGCACTGGAACTCGTAGTCGCCGAGTGTGAAGTCCGGTCCGGCGAGGTGGAGCACGCTGGCGAGCGTTTGCGCGTTGTGCGTGGCAAATTGGGGGAATACGGCATCGCGCGCGGCGAGGAGCTTTTGCGCGCAGGCGACATAAGCGAGATCGGTGTGGACCTTGCGGGTGTAGACGGGGAAATCGGCGAGCCCGGCTTCCTGCGCGCGCTTGATCTCGGCGTCCCAGTACGCACCTTTGACAAGGCGGACCATGATCCGGCGGCTGGAGCGACGGGCGAGATCGACGATCCAGTCGATCACCATGGGGCAGCGCTTCTGATAGGCCTGGATGACGAAGCCGAGGCCGTTCCAGCCCGCGAGGCTGTCTTCGTGGGCAAGCCCTTCGAGAATGTCGAGCGAGAGTTCGAGACGGTCGGTCTCCTCGGCGTCGATATTGAAGCCGATGTCGTAGTTTTTGGCGAGCTCGGCGAGGGCAAGGACGCGGGGGGCGAGTTCGGCCATGACGCGGGGCGCCTGCGCGCGGACATAGCGGGGGTGGAGCGCGGAGAGCTTGATCGAGATGCCGGGGCCGGAGACGATTCCGCGCCCGGCGCTGGCGGTTCCGATCGCGTGGATCGCCTGCGTGTAGGACTCGAAGTAGCGCGCGGCGTCCTCGGCTGTGGCGGCGGCTTCGCCCAGCATGTCGTAGCTGAAGGCGAAGCCCTGCGCTTCGCGGCGGCGGGCGCGGGTGAGCGCGTCCTCGATCGTTTCGCCCATCACGAACTGTTCGCCCATCATGCGCATGGCGACATCGACGCCGCGCCGGATGACGGGTTCGCCAAGGCGGTGGACCATGCGGGTAAGCGCGTGGCCGAGGCCGGTGGCATCGACGCTTGCTGCGAGCTTGCCGGTGATGACGAGGCCCCAGGTGGCGGCGTTGACGAAGAGCGGCTTGTCACCGCCGAGGTGCGCGGCCCAGTTGCCGGTGGCGAGCTTGTCGCGGATCAGCGCATCGCGGGTGGCATCGTCGGGGATGCGCAGCAGTGCTTCGGCGAGGCACATCAGCGCGACGCCTTCGTGGCTGGAGAGCGCGAATTCCTGCACCAGCGCTTGTACCCCGCCGGGGCGGGCCTTGGCGCGCAGGGCCTCGATCAGGCCGCGCGCGGTGGCGGCGATCGCGGTGCGCGTGGCTGCGGGGAGCGTGGCGGCGGCCAGCAGCGGGCGCACCGCGTCAGACTCGGGCACGCGCGTGGCGAGCGTGATGGCGCGGCGCAGCGGAGTTTCGGGGGAGAGGCGGGGAGCGAAAAGGGGGAGCGCGTTCATAGGGCGCAGAATACGCGATTCTTCGAAGGCCTTTTGCCTGATTTGCATTGTGAACGCATCCAGATCGCCTTAAGTTTGACGGTATGGCAGGCGATACGGATACAGATGGTGCAAATGGCGGGTCGTTGGACCGGTTTGATCGCGCCATTCTGGATATTCTGGCGGTGGACGGGCGGCTGCCGATCACGGAGTTGGCGCAGCGCATCGGCCTTTCCAAATCGCCGACTCAGGCACGGCTCAAGCGGCTGGTGGCGGAGGGCTATATCCGCGGCTTTCGCGCGATCCTCGATCCGCGCAAGCTGGGGATGGACCATGTCGCCTTCACCGAAGTGAAGCTTTCCGACACGCGCGAGGCGGCGCTGGAGGCTTTCCGGCTGGCGGTGTTGCGCATTCCCGAGATCGAGGAATGCCACATGATCGCGTCGAGCTTCGATTACCTGCTCAAGGTGCGCACCGCCGATATCCGCCGCTACCGCGAGGTGCTGGGCGAGAAGATATCGAGCCTGCCGCATGTGGCGAACACCTCCACCTTCGTCGCGATGGAGACAGTGCGCGATCCGCATGATTGAAGTTGCGTTTGCAACCGGATGTGCCTATCGGCGCGCACCGGTCGGCGAATCGTGCGACCGAAGGAGACGTGCATTGCTGGAATTTCTAAACCGAGTGGGCGCCGCGCCCCGGTTCTTCCAGCCCTTCGCCTGACGCGCTTTCGCGCGCCGCGAGAGGGCCTGAGGGCCTTCGTGCGCGGCAATCCCACTTCGATCTGAAACACTGGGAACGTCCCCGTGCGCGCGCTTGCGTCCGGGGCGCGAAGCGAGACTTTATGGACGAGATTACGATTGCCCGGAGGATGCTCCTGCGGGCCATGCAGGGTGTGACGGCGGCTTCTCCGCCGGGCAAGACGCTGCTGGAATTCGGCCGAAGCAATGCCGATGTACTGCTGGGCTTGCGTCCGGCGGTGGCGAAGAAGCTGACCTGGACTGCGCTGAAGCGCGCGGCGGCGGGCAAGGCGTTGCCGCCGCGCGTGCCTTGCGGGGCGGTGCGGCTGGCGGGCGAGGTTGCGGCGCTGTTGCGGCTCGATCCCATCGATGCGGGGATCGTGACGGTGGTCTTCGCGCTGGACCGGGTGCGCATGGTGCGCGACCTCGGCGATATTCTGCGCGGACAAGGCGACAGCCTGCCTGCGATGATCGGCGAGATTGCGGGGGCTGATCCGCAGGATGCCGAGCGGCGCGTGCGGCTGAACCCGCTGTTCCGCATGGGGCTGGCCGTGTTCCGCGCGGACTGGCGCGGCCAGATCGAGCTGGAGACGCGCTGGGCACTCGACAACCTGCTCGACCGCATGCCGGAGAGCGAAGACGGCATCATCGCGCAGCTGGTCGGCCCCCGCCAGACCGGGGCATTGCCGCTGGATGCCTTTGCCCACGTGGCGGAGGCCGATTTCCTGCGGCGGCTTCTCGAAGGCACCAAGGCCGAGCGCGCGGCCGGCATCAACGTGCTGATCCACGGGCCGCCGGGCACGGGCAAGACCGAGTTCGCACGCGCTTTGGTCGAAGCGGCGGGCCTGACGCTGCACAGCGCGGGCGAGGCCGACGACGACGGGCGCGAGCCCGACCGGGCGGATCGGCTCGCCGCGTTCCAGATGGGGCAGCGGCTGCTGGCAGGGCGCGGCGATGCGGCGCTGCTGTTCGATGAGATGGAGGACCTGATCGGCGATGCGACGCCGGTGCAGGGTGACTTCATGCGCGGGCGGCAGGGCAGCAAGGTCTTCGTCAACCGGCTGCTCGAGACCAACCCGGTGCCGGTGATCTGGACGACCAACGCGATTCGCAACATCGATCCGGCGATCCTCAGGCGGATGAGCTTCGTGCTGAAGCTGGGCCATCCCTCGCGCGCGACGGCGCTGCGCATGCTGGAGCATGTGGCGGCCGAGGAGCGCGTGGAACCGGGTGCGGGCTGGGCGGGGCTGGTCGATGCTGCGCCCGAGGCGGCCTCGGTCCTGCGCGTGGCGGCGCGCGGCGGGCGGCTTGCGGGTGAGGCGGACGGCGGGCTGCGCGCGGCGCAGTCACTGGTCAAGGCGCTGCGCGGGACGAGCGACTTGCCGCCGGGCCACGACGGGACGATCGACTTCGACTTGTTCGAGACCGATCGCCCGCTGCAGCCGCTGTTCGATGCGGTGGCGACGAGTGCGCATGCCGACGTTTCGCTGCTGCTGACGGGGGTGCCGGGCACGGGCAAGACTGCGCTTGCCCATTCCCTCGCCCAGCGGCTGGACCGGCCGCTGCTGGTGAAGCGCACGTCCGATCTGCTTTCGAAGTGGGTGGGCGATACCGAGCGCCTGATTGCCGAGGCCTTTGCCGAGGCGCGGGCGCGTGGCGGGGTGCTGCTGTTCGACGAGGTGGACTCGCTGCTGTTTGACCGCACCACGGCGCAGGCGAGCTGGGAAGTGAGCCAGGTCAACGAACTGCTTACCTGGCTGGACCGGCATCCGTTGCCGGTGGTGGCGGCGACCAACCATGTCGGCAAGCTCGATCCGGCGACGATGCGGCGCTTTGTGTTCAAGCTGGAACTGCGCGCGCTTTCACCGGCGCGGGCGGGGCGGGCGTTCACGCGCTTCTTCGGTATGGCGCCGCCGCCGGGGCTGGCCGATGTGCGGGGGCTGACACCGGGCGACATGGCCGTGGTCAAGCGGCAGCTGCGCTTTGCGGGCAATGCCGATGTGGGAGAGATCCTTGCGCGGCTGAAGGACGAGGTGGCGGCCAAGCCGCAGACCGGGGGGAGGGTCGGGTTCTAGGACCCGGTCCTTCCTTCCGGGAGCTGAAGATGATCACAAATCGGTGGTGTATGGAGCATTTGGCAGCTTAACTGCGTCGGAATGTGCAAAAATGTGATCACATTATTGTTGACATTGCGGGGGCGGAAATCTAGGCGGAAAAGGTACTTTTGCGAGCACTTTGCCATGAACGCCACCACGACTGCCCCCTCCTCTGCGCCGAACTCCGATCGCGAGATCGAGACCTTTTCGCCTGCCTCGCCCTATGCCGGCATGCCGACGTACTATGCCGCGAGCGCCAACCCCACGCCGCGGCGGCCGGAACTGCTGGGCGAGGAGCGCGCAGATATCTGCGTGGTGGGCGCAGGCTTCACCGGCATGGGCGCGGCGCTGGAGCTGGCCGAGCGCGGGTACAAGGTGATCGTGGTCGAGGGCGAGCGCGTGGGCTGGGGCGCTTCGGGGCGCAACGGCGGGCAGCTGGTCAATGGCTATAGCCGGCGGATGCAGGAAGTGCGGCAGCACTACGGTGCGGAGGCGGAGAAGGCGTTCGGTGCGATGGCGCTGGAAGGCCAGGGCATCATCCGCGAGCGCGTGGCGAAGTATGGCATCGAATGCGACTTGCGCGCGGGCAATGCGATCATGGCGATGAGCAAGCCGCAGCTTAAGGTGCTGGCGGAGCGAACCGAGGAATGGCACCGCCACGGCCATACCCAGATGTTTCTCGCCGAAGGCGCGGCAGCGCGCGAGCATATCAATTCGGATCGCTATATCGGCGGGATGTTCGATCCCATCGGCGGGCACATGCATTCGCTGAACTATGTGCTGGGCGAGGCGGCGGCGTTCGAGGGGCTGGGCGGGCGGATTTTCGAGAATTCGCGCGTGACCCATGTCGACCGGGGCGCGGAGCCGGTGGTGCATACGGCCAAGGGCAAGGTGCGCGCGAACAAGGTGCTGGTCTGCGGCAATGCCTATCTTGGCGATGCCGCGCCCGATCTTTCGGGGCGCGTGCTGCCGGTTTCGAGCCAGGTGATTGCGACCGAAGTGCTGGGGGACGAGCTGCTCGAGACGCTCTTCCCGACCAACTACTGCATCGAGGATATCCGCTATATCCCGGACTATTACCGGCGCACGGCGGATGGCCGGCTGCTTTATGGCGGCGGCACGATCTATGGCGGGTTCGATCCGGCCTCGATCGAGGGCAAGATCCTGCCGCAGATGTTCCAGACCTTCCCGCAGCTCAAGGGCACCAAGGTCGAGTTCCAATGGAGCGGCAATTTCGCGCTGACGATGACGCGCTATCCGCAGATGGGGCGCGTTTCCGACAGTGTGTACTTCTCGCAAGGCGACAGCGGGCACGGCGTGACCACGACGCAGATGCTGGGGCGCCGTCTGGCCGAGGCCATCGACGGTCAGATGACCAAATTCGACGTGTTCGCCTCGCTGCCGTACATCCCGTTCGTGGGCGGAAAGCTGTTTCGCGTGCCCTACTGCGTGGTGGGCGCGTGGTACTATGGGCTGAGGGATCGCCTTGGAATCTAGGGATGAATCCTGAATCTCAAGTTAGCTTGAGGTGTGATTCCGGTTCCTGATTCCTTTCAATGCTTTGCTGGTTTGTTGGGCGGGTCTTTGCCGGGCCTGCGGGCCTATGCATGTGGCTCTGGATTCCCGCCTTCGCGGGAATGACGAGGGGGTGGGAGAACACCTTTCCGTCACCCTGTGCTTGCCACGGGGTTGGGCTTTTCTTCAGGCGCGGCGCTTGAAAAGAAAAGCCAAGGCCCGGATCAAGTCCGGGCCGACGATTACACCTGATGCTTTCTGGTTCTAGCGGTGTCGCTCAAGAGCGGCATTGGCCCTCGCGATCAGATCGGCCTTCCAGTCATCGCGGGCGATGTCCGGGCGGTCGGCGCACCAGCCGATCAGCATGAGCGAGCGCACCAGCAGGAACAGGTTGACCTGCGCGAGGACGTCCTCCGGCAGCGCGCGGCGCTGCGCGTAGCCGGCGAGGAAGCGGTCGCGGACTTCGGGGAACTGCGGATCGCTGCTGGCGTTCCAGATACAGACGGCCATGTCGAAGGCGGGCCAGCCCCAGGCGCAGTCGTCGAAATCAATGAGGCCCAATTGGTCTCCGCTGATGAGGACATTGGCGGGGTGGGCGTCGGCGTGGATGAGGATCAAGGGATCGGCAAGGTCTGCGAGGCGGGCGGCGACGTGTCTGCGTGCTTCGGTGAGGAACTGGCGTTCTTCGGCGTTGAGGCAGGCCAGATCCCAGAAGCGGCCCCAGAAGGGGTTTTCGCCGACAAGGCCCGGCGCATCGAGGCAATGGCGGGTAAAGGCGGGGGGCGGGCGCCAGCTGGCGGTGGCATTGTGTAGATCGGCGAGAAGCGTGCCGGTGCGTTCGAACCAGTCCCAGCTTTCAGGGCCGCGATTGTCGCCGAGCAGGCTGCCGAGCGTCTGGCCGGGATGCCAGAGGGTCAGGCCGGCGAGGCGGGTGCCTTCGGGATCGGGCGTGGCGACTTCGGCATACCATCCGCCATTGGTGGTGCGGCGGCCCGTGGGGACGAGCAGGCCGCGGGCTGCGAGGTGGGCGGTGAGCTGGCGTTCGGATTCGAGTTCTGCGAGCGCGAGGTAGCCGGGGCGGTGGAGGCGCAGGGCCCATGTCGTGCCCGCGGGGTCAGTCGCGCGGAAGACGACGTTTTCGCTTTTGCCGACGGGGTGGGGTTCGGTTTCGGGGAGGCCGAACTGGACGAGCGCTTCGCAGGCGGCGGGGAGGTAAGCCTCGATCTCAGGCATGCGTGACGCGGTCGAAGGCTTCGAGGAAGGCCATGGCGTCTTCGCGGGGGAGGACGAGCGGGGGGCGGATCTTGACGCAGTTGTTGAAGGCGCCGTCGACCGAGGTGAGGAAGCCTTCGCGGCGGAGCGCACAGACGAGGGCGAAGGCGTGGGCGGCATCGGGTTCGCCTGTGCCGTCGACGAATTCGGCGGCGAGGAAGAGGCCCTTGCCGCGCACATCGAGGAGGCCGGGCGTGTGGCCGAGGCGCTGCTGCAGCTCCGCTTTGAGTTCGGCGCCGAGGGTGCGGGCGTGTTCGACGAGGCCTTCGTCCTCGATCACATCAAGCACCGCGAGGCCGACCGCGCCTTGCAGGGGGCTGGCGGCGAAGGTGTTGAAATAGCGGGTTTCGGCGCGGAATTGCTCCACCACATCGCGGCGGGCGCACGTGGCGGCGAGGGGGAGGCCAGCGCCCATGGGCTTGCCGGTGACGACCACATCGGGCGTGAGGCCGACGTGGTCGTAGCCCCACCATGTGCCGCTGCGGCCGTAGCCGGCCTGCACTTCATCGGCGATGATGAGGCCGCCTTCTGCGCGGACCAGTGCTTCGGCTGTTGCCATGAAGCCGAGCGGGATATCGGGCAGGCCCTCGTTGGCGAGGATGGGGCAGAGGATGAGGGCGGCGAGGCCCTGGCCGCTGGCCTTGAGGTCGTCGATCGCGGCTTTCAGTCGCTCCACATAGGCCTCGGCCAGTCCTTCGCCGGGCGGGAGGGGGCGGAGCGTCTCAGGGAAGGGGATCGAGCGGATATCGGGGTGGCGGGTGTCGTCTGCGGAGAGGTTCGTCAGCGCGCCGACCACGGTATTGTTGCCGTGGTAGGTGTGGTTCGTGCAGACGATCCCCTGCGCAGCCGTGGCCATGCGGGCCATGCGCAGGGCGATCTCGATGGCTTCGGTGCCGGAGCAGCTGAATACCGCACTTTCCGTGACGCGCTGGAGCGCGGTGAGGCGTTCGGCGAGCGCAATCGCCGGTTCGCTGAGGTAGCGGCTGTGGGTGTTGAGCGTGGCCTGCTGGCGCGCCATTGCCTCGACAATGCGCGGGTGCGCGTGGCCGACGGACGCGACGTTGTTGTACATGTCGACATAGCGGCGGCCGTCAGCGCCGAAGAGGCTCGCGCCTTCGCCGCGCACGAGGTGGAGCGGTTCGTCGTAGAACAGCTTGGCGCCGCGCCCAAAGGCGCGGTCGCGCCTTGCCAGCAGCGGATCAGGCCCAGAGTCAGGCGTTGCGGAGATACCAGTCATAGTCGAGCGCGGTGACCTCGCTGAAGAAGCGGTCCTGTTCGGTGCGCTTCACCGCGCAGTACATCTCGACGAAGGTATCGCCGAGATAGTCGCGCATGATGGGTGAAGCGTGGAGCGCATCGACGGCGGCGTACCAGTTGCCGGGGACCTGATAGGGGCTGTCTGCCGCCGCCTTGTAGCCATCGCCGACGACCGCCGGGCCGGGATCGATCTGGTTGACCATGCCGTGATGGACGCCCGCAAGCATCGCGGCGAGCGCGAGGTAGGGGTTGGCGTCCGCCCCGGCGAAGCGGTGCTCGACATGGCGCGACGCGGGCGGACCGGCGGGGACGCGCAGGGAGACCGAGCGGTTGTTGACGCCCCAGATCGGCGCGGTGGGGGCGTAGCTGTTGGCGCGGAAGCGGCGGTAGGAATTGGCATTGGGCGCGAAGATGCCGAACGCCTGCGACTGCGTTTCGCGCAGGCCGCCGATGGCGTGGCGCATCTGCTCGGTGCCTTCGGGGTCCTCGCTGGCGAACACGTTCTTGCCGTCTGCACCCGCCATGCTGAAGTGGAGGTGCATCGAACTGCCGGCGGAATGGCTGAAGGGCTTGGCCATGAAGGTGGCGGCCATGCCCTGCGTCTGCGCGACGCCCTTGGCGAGGCGCTTGTACATCTGCGCTTCGTCTCCGGCGCGCAGGGCATCGGGGCGGTGGTGGAGGGTGAGTTCGACCTGGCCTTGGGCGTATTCGGAAATGACCGCTTCGAGCGGGATGCCCTGCACGTCTGCCAGCCGCCAGAGTTCCTTGAAGAAGGGGGCGAAGTCCTGAATGTCGGTGAGGCTGAAGACGTCGATCAGGTGGGGCTGCGCGCTGGTGTGCGGCGAGCGGGCGAGGTGGACCTCGCCGCGCGGGCCGCGGACGGGATCGACGAGGTAGTATTCGATCTCGCAGGCGACGACGGGGGTGAGGCCGAGCGGCTTGAACCGGTCCACAACGCGGGCGAGGACGTGGCGCGGATCGAGTTCGCAGGGGGTGCCGTCTGCGTAGTACATCGATGTGATCACTTGCGCGACATCATCGCCCAGCCACGGCGCCTTGACGAGCGTGCCGGGAACGGGGCGCAACATATAGTCCGGATCGCCGTTGCCCCAGACGAGGCCGGTGTCTTCGCAGTCCTGCCCGGTCACGTCTGCCACCAGCATCGAGCTGGGATAGAGGCGGCCGCTTTCGTAGATCGTCATGAGTTCGCTGCGCCGGACGCGCTTGCCGCGCGGGACGCCGGAGAGCGCGGTGAAGATCACTTCGATGAAGGCGATTTCCGGATTGGCGGCGAGGAAATCGCGTGCTTCAGCCGGGTCGGCGATCATGGATTGCGGGGCGGTCATGGGTCGGAACGGTCCTCGGGAGCTTTCGTACCGGGTGGTATGGAGCAGGGCGGGGGGAGTCAATCAGGCTTGGCGCGCCCGCAAAAATGTGATCACATGGCGGCATGATGGCAACAGATCTCGTGGACGAAACGCAAGGCGGCGCGGATGATCCGCGCACGCTGCACCAGCAGGTGCTGGCGCGGCTGCGGCAGTCCATCCTGCTTGGGCGGATCGAGCCGGGGCAGGCGCTGACGATCCGGGGGCTGGCGGCGGACCTTGGCGTGAGCGCGATGCCGGTGCGCGAGGCGCTGCGGCAACTGGTGGCGGAGCGCGCGCTGGAGCTGATGGACAACCGGCGCGTGCGCATTCCGCCGATGACGATCGAGCGCTTCGACGACCTGATCGCGGCGCGCGTGGTGCTGGAGGCCGAGGCGGCGGCGCGGGCCATGCCCTATGTGACGGAAGGCCTGATCGCGCGGCTGGAAGCGGAAGATGCCGTCCTCAACAAGGCGGTGGCAGAGCGCGACTACGACCGCTGGATCGGCGCGAATTATGCTTTTCATTCGATACTTTACGGGGCGGCGGGGCAATCTGCCTTCGTGCCGCTGATCGAATCGCTGTGGCTGCAGATCGGCCCGTTTCTGCGCCGCGCGATGCGGACCATTTCGGGCCACTACACGGTTGACCGGCACAGCGAGGCACTGGCGGCGCTGCGGCGGCGCGATACGATGGCGCTGCGGATCGCGATCGAGGCCGATATCCGCGACGGGATTGCGCATATCGGCAGCACTCTGATCAGGAGCGAGGCCTTGGGGGCTGCGCGTGGCCCTTCGACAGGCTCAGGGCGAGCGGAAGTTTTGAGTGAGGCGGTTTAAACGGGGGGCGATATGGCATGAGCGAGCAGGGCGGCCAGCCAAGTCTGGCGAAGGGCGCATTGTCGGCGCTGGAATCGACGATCATGGGGATCGCGGGGACATCGCCTGCCTTCACCGTCGCAGTGACGACCGGCACGATCTATGCCGCAATCGGGCCGCTTTCGGTGGGGAGCCTGCTCTATAGCGGCGTGATCATGCTGGGCATCATGTTCGCCTTTGCCAAGCTCAACCGGGTGATGCCCGATGCGGGTGCGGCGTTTGCCTGGGTGGGTTCGGTGTTTGGCCCGACCTGGGGCTTCTTTGCCGGGTGGGGGCTGATGGTCGCCTCGGTGGTGTTCATGGTTTCCGCCACTTTGCCCGCCGCGACGGCCACGCTGCTGCTCTTCGCGCCCGATCAGGTGGAGAACACCCCGCTGGTGACGGCGATTGCGGCGGTGTGGCTGACGCTGGTGACCGCCATCGTGCTGCGCGGGATCAAGCATGCCAGCACCGCGCAGGTGATCGTGACGGTGATCGAGGCGGCCATCGTCGTCGCATTGCTGGGCGCGGCGGTGATCTGGTTTGGCGCCACCCCGGCGCACGCGCCTGCGCTTTCGTGGATCGCGCCGGGATCGTTCACGTTCAAGTCGTTCGCCGATGGGGCCATCGTCTCGGTGTTTTTCTACTGGGGCTGGGACGTGACGATGAACCTGGGCGAGGAGACCGAGCCGGAGGATGCCTCCAAGGGCGCGTTCTGGGCGATGATCAACCTCATCGTGTTCTTCGTGATCCTGATGACGGTGGTGCTGATCGCGCTTTCCGACAAGGAGATCGCCGCAGCCAATACCAACGTGCTCTATGCGATATCGGCCAAGATTTTCCCTGCGCCGTGGAGCTATCTGGTGGTGCTGGCGACGGTGCTGAGCACGGTGGGCGCGCTGGAGACGCAGATCCTGCAGTTCAGCCGCAGCATGTATTCGATGGCGCGTGCGGGCGTGCTGCATCCGCGTTATGCCGCCGTGCATCAGGAGTGGCAAACGCCGTGGGCGGCGACGCTGGTGATCTGGGCCCTGGGCCTCGTGCTGCTGTTTGCGGCGTCCTACATGCCTTCCGTCGCGGCGATCCTTGAGAGTTCGATCGAGGCGATTGGGCTGCAGATCTGCTTCTATATGGGGCTGACGGGCTATGCCTCGGCCTGGCATTTCCGGGGGCTGCTGCGGACGGACATGCGCGAGGCGTTCACCCATGTGGTGATGCCGCTGATCGGCGCGCTGTTCATGACCCTCGTGGCGGCCTGGGTGATCCCGACCTTCAGCCCGATTGTGCTGACGGTGGGCATCGGCGGGCTGGCGCTGGGCTTCATCCCGCTTTCCATCGGCTGGTGGCGCAATGCGCGGGGCGGCGCTTTGCCGGCGTAAACCTGCGCGAAATGTAACGGAATATGCCTAGGCGTTAACCGCCTGTTCGGTCCGGACTGCTAGCCCTTGAGGCTGGAGACCCGATTTTGAACGACGCATCCTTTACCATACGACCGGGGAAGGCACGCCTTCCCGGAGCGGGCGAGGCTGATGCCAGCTTTGCCGTGCTGCCGTGGCGCGCATGGGATTCGCCGGATGCGCGCGCTGGATGGGATGCGCTGGCGGCGCGGGCGGGCACGCCCAATCCGTTTTTCGAGCCGTGGTACTTGCTGCCGGGCCTTGCGCGGTTCGATCCGCAGGAGCGCATCCACATCGCTGCGCTGAAGCGGGGGGATGCCCCGCAGGCATTGCTGCCCTTGCAGCGCGCGCGGCGCTATGGCCAGCACCCGCTGCCCCATCTGGCGGTGTGGCTCCATGCCAATGCCTTCCTTGGCGCGCCGCTGGTGGCAGATGGGGCCGAGGAAGCGTTCTGGGAAGCGCTGCTCGACTGGGCGGACCGCAACGCCGGGCTGGCGGCCTTCCTCCACGCGGCCTCGCTTCCGCTGGAGACGGCGCTGGCCGAGGCGCTGCTGGCGGTGGGCGCGCGGCAGCGGCGGCAGATCGTGCTGGTCCACCGCGAAGAGCGCGCGATGCTGGCTTCACCGCTGGGGCCGTCGGCCTATCTGGAGCATGCGCTGCCGGGCAAGAAGCGCAAGGAATTGCGCCGCCAGCAAGCGCGGCTGGCCGAGCAGGGCACGCTTGCCGCCTTGCGCCGCACCGATGGCGAGGGCATCGCGCTGTGGATCGAGCAGTTTCTCGCGCTGGAGGCGCGGGGCTGGAAGGGCAGCGCGGGCAGCGCGCTGGCCTGCGCGGGCGAGACGGCGGGGCTGTTTCGCGAGAGCATGATGGCGGCGGCGGAGCGCGGCTGCCTCGAGCGGCTGAGCCTTGAACTGGACGGCGAGCCGATCGCCATGCTGGCGACGCTGATCGCGCCGCCGGGGGCCTTCTCCTACAAGACCGCGTTCGACGAGCGCTTTGCGCGCTTTTCGCCGGGTGTGCTGCTGCAGCTGGAAAATCTGGCGTTGCTGGAGCGCGCGGGCGTTCGCTGGGCCGATAGCTGCGCGGTACCCGACCATCCGATGATCGATTCGCTGTGGCGCGAACGCCGCGCGATCGGGCGCTTTTCCATCGCCATCGGCGGTCCGGCGCGGCGCGCGCTGTTTCGCCGCATCGTTTCCTTCGAACTGTCTCGCAATCCGCAGGGCCTGAAATGAGCTGTACCGTGTTCGAAGCAGAGGCGCGCGCCGCTTTTGCCGCTGCCTATCCCGAAGTGCCGCACCGCCTGCGGCATGAGCTGCGCGGCCATCCGCTGTTGATGCTGGATGCGCTGGCGGACCTGGCCGAGGCGCTGCCGGAGCAATCCCGCGAATACAACCGCGCCGACTTGCCGGTGGGGCTCAACGGCATCGTGCCGCCGGGCAACGGCCTTGGCATCGGCGAGACGATCCGGCGCATCAACGAAACGGGCAGCTGGGCTGCGCTCAAGAACATCGAGCAGGTGCCGGCCTACCGCGAGTTGCTGCTGGCGCTGCTGGAGGAGCTGCGCCCTGCGATCGAGGCGCGCACGGGGGCGATGCTGCGGCCGCAGGGCTTCGTGTTCATCACCAGCCCGAACGGGGTGACGCCGTATCACTTTGATCCTGAGCACAATATCCTGCTGCATCTGGCGGGCGTGAAGGCGATGACGCTGTTTCCGCAAGGGAACCCGAACTACGCGCCCGACGAGACGCATGAGGCCTACCACACCGGCGGGGGGCGGGAGCTCTATTGGCGGGATGAGCTGGATCGCGGCGGCACCGAATGGAAGCTGCGACCGGGCGAGGCGCTCTACGTGCCGGTGATGGCACCGCATTACGTGCGCAACGGACCGGCGAGCGCGATTTCGCTTTCGATCACGTGGCGTTCGGAATGGAGCTTTGCGGAAGCCGATGCGCGGGCATTCAACGCGGTGCTGCGGCGCATGGGGCTTTCGCCGCGCGCGCCGGGGCGCTGGCCTGCGGACAACCGCGCCAAAGCAGCCGGCTGGCGCATGCTGCGGCGGCTGCCGGGGTTTGGCTGAGGGCAGCTTTCCGTTGACGCAAACGTCAGGTTGGGCAATGCCGCCCGCCATGAGCGAAACACCCGAAAGTTCCGATCCGGCTGATCTCGTCGCCGGCTTGCTGCGCCTGCTCGATGTTACGGATGGCGGAAATGACCACTTTGCCGGAGCGCGCAAGCCCGGCGGGGTGGGGCGCGTGTTTGGCGGGCAGGTGATCGGGCAGGCGCTGGCAAGTGCAGAGCGCACCGTGCCTGCGGACCGGCCGGTCCATTCGCTCCACGCCTATTTCCTGCGCAGCGGTAACGAAGACTACGGCATCGATTTCGAGGTGATGCGCGATCTCGATGGCGGGAGCTTTGCCAATCGCCGCGTGGTGGCGAGCCAGCAGGGCCAGGATGGCAAAGTGAGGCCGATCCTGAGCATGGTGGCCTCGTTCCACAAGCGCGAGCCGGGGGTGGAGCATGCCGAGGACATGCCGGTGGTGGCCGAGCCCGAGAGCTTGCGCAGCGAGGCGGACTTGCGCGCCGAATATGCCGATCGCGTGCCCGAGCGGCAGCGCCACATGATGCTGCAACCGCGCCCGATCGAGCTACGCCCGGTGGAATCGCGGCACTGGATGGGCGGCCCCCCACGCGAGCCCTTGTCGCACACATGGATGCGCGCGGTGGCGCCGTTGCCCGATGATCCCAAAATCCACCGCGCGGTGCTGGCCTATGCCAGCGACATGACGCTGCTCGGCACCGCCACCCTGCCTCACGAGATCAGCTGGGCCAAGGGCAACATGATGGGCGCCAGCCTTGATCATGCGATCTGGTTTCACGACGATTTCCGCGCCGACGAATGGATGCTTTATGTGTGCGACAGCCCGTGGGCAGGCCGCGCGCGCGGGTTCAACCGGGGGCGGATCTTCACGCGCGAGGGCAAGCTGATTGCCAATGTGGCGCAGGAAGGGCTGATCCGCCCGCTGACGAAGAAAAGCGAAGGCTGACCTATTTCTTGCCCGGCGGGCAGTTCACGATGGCTTCGAGCAGGGTGACCTGCACCAGCGACGTGGACACCATGGTGAGCAGGCGGTCGGAGTTGGTCTTGTCGGCCAGCGAGAGCACGATCGCATCGAAGGCCTTGCAGCGCTGCAGCGTGGTGATGCCGCCGCCGTACTGATTGCCGATCATCGTCAGGTAGCGGTCATAGGGATCGGTGCGGCGCGAAATCTTGGCGGCGGGCTTCGCGGCAAGTGCGGGCGCGGCGGCTGGGTTGGACAAGGCCTTGCGCGCTGTGCCCGGGGCCGGTTTTGCCGCGATGGAGGTCGATGCCAGCGTGCGCTTGCCGGGTGCTGCCCTGCCAGGTGCTGACTTGCCGGGGGCTGCCTTGCCGGCGGCCAGCTTGGCCGGGGCCGTCTTGACGGGTGCGGGCTTCGCCGGGGCGGCTGGTGCCGGGGTGCTGGCAGCCGCGACCTGCCGGGCTGCGCCGAGCGCGGGCTTGACGGGGAGGCTGCGCAGGAAGCTGGCGACGCGGTCGTTCGCTTCGGCAAACATGGTGCGGCGCGAACTGTTCATGCCGTCCAGATGATCGCTGATCGGCACGCCGACATGGCGGCAGCGCACCCCGACGCCCATCATCATCGTCTGGAACTCGACAAGGCGGGCAGCCTGCACGGTGGCGGCATCGGGGCAGACCGCAGCGGTTTCGGCGGCCTGCGCGGCGACCTGCGCGAGCACGAGCGCGAGGGCACCGACAAGCCCGGCACCGCGCGGAAAGCGCGCCGGGGTCACGGCTGCTTCGCAGTCTCGCACGCGCGGATCGGCACTGCCATGAGCGTGTTGAACGCGCTGACCAGCGCCGATTGGGCGGTGAAGGCGGCCGCGGCGACCGGGCCATAGGCGCGGGCCTCGGCGGCGACCGCGTTCATCGGATTGATATCGCCGCTGAGCTGGTTGGTATCGTAGAGATCCTGCAGCTGATGCATGTAGGCGATCGTCGCATCGTTGTTGCGCTTCGCCGCTTCGACGGCCGCGATATAAGTCTGATCGTGGAAGGCATTGCGCGCTTCGGCCGAGCAGAAGCTGGCGGGGAAAGCGAGCGGCGGGATTGCTGCGAGCTGCGGGCGTGGCGGCAGGACGAAGCCGGTGGGCAGCGGGCCGACCGCGATCGGGCGCGGATCCCCCGCCGGTGCCGCGCTGGCCGAGAGTGCTGCTGCATCGGGCACGGCAACCGGCGGTCCGGCAACTTCGACAAGGCGGGACGGGGCCGCGCCGGGAACCGCCAACGGAGCGGCGGCGGGGGCGAGCGGGGCGGTGTTTGGCGCGGGGCCTCCTTCGGCCACCTCGACAATCGGGGCGGGCGAGGGCGCGCCGAGGCGCTGGCTATCTCCCAGCGCGCCGAGCAGACGGCGCAGCGCGGCGCTGTCGCTGCTTTCGGGTTCGGGATCGGCCGGCTCGGCGGCGGTGACATAGGGCGCGGATTCGGCTCCGGACCTGGTGGCCACGATGGGCGCGGATGGCGGCGCTGAGCGCGCGGCTTTTGCGGCGGCAAGCTGCTTCGGAGCGGGTGCCGGTGCCGGTGTTGCGAGGGGCGGTGGTTCTGCCTTCGCCGTCACGACTGGGGGCGCGGGCTGCGGTGTGGGCACGACCTGCGCGGGTGCAGGTACGGGTGCGGGTGCAGGGGCCGGGGCCGGTACAGGGGCGGCGAGTGGGCGCAGTTTTACCAGCTTGACCCGCGCCACCGCAGCAAACGTGCCGTTCGGATACTGCGCGAGGTAAGCTTCGTAGAGCGCCGGATCGTTGCCGCTTTCGACCGATTGCCAGTAGGTCAGCTCGAACTGGGAGCCGACGCCGGTGGTGGCCTGTCCTTGCGCCGAGATCGGCACGGCTAGCGGAAATGCCAGCGCGGCGAGCGCGACGGCGAGCATCCGTGCCGGCGATTGCCGCACGGGCGCGCCTGCGCTGTATGATGCCCCTCTGTCCACTGTGCCCCTCGGATCGCCTGCCACCTGCCTGCGATAGGCAGATGTCACTATCACACGATAGTAAAGATTCGGAGTCGATATGGATTGATTTGGCCGTGCGCCCCTTTCCTTATAGCGCAGGGGCAACACAGGTGCGCAGCGGAACCGCCTTCAGGCGCCCGGATGGTAGAAATCGAAGACTGCCTGCGCGACCGTGGCGCTTACCCCGGGCGCGCGCTGGAGGTCTTCGAGGCTGGCGGCGCGGACCTTGCTGGCGGTGCCGAAGTGGAGCAGCAGCGCGCGCTTCCGGGCCGGGCCGATGCCGGGGACTTCGTCGAGCGGGCTCGCGGTGATCGCGCGGCTGCGCTTGGCGCGGTGCGCGCCGATGGCGAAGCGGTGGACTTCATCGCGCAGGCGCTGGAGGTGGAACAGCACTGGCGAGTTCACGGGCAGCATCTTCTCGCGCCCGTCCATGAAGTGGAACACCTCGCGCCCCTCGCGCCCGTGGTGCGGGCCCTTGGCGATGCCGATGAGGGTGACATCCTCGATGCCCATGGCCTCCAGCGTCTCGCGCGCGGCGTTGAGCTGGCCCTTGCCGCCGTCGATGAGGACGAGATCGGGCCATGTGCCGGCTTCGCGGTCCGGATCGTCGTCCTGCGCTTTTGCGAAGCGGCGCTGGAACACTTCGCGCATCATGCCGAAATCGTCGTTGGTCTGCGCGGTCTTGATGTTCCACTTGCGGTACTGGCCGGTGAGGAAGCCTTCGGGGCCCGCGACGATCATCGCGCCGAGGGCATGGGCGCCTTGCACGTGAGAGTTGTCGTAGACTTCGACGCGCTGGGGCGCTTCGCCGAGTTCAAGGAATTCGGCCATTTCACGCCAGGTGCGGGCCTTGGTGCCGCTTTCCGCAAGGCGGCGTTCGAGCGCTTCGACCGCGTTGCGCTGCGCCTGCTCCATCAGGCGGCGGCGATCGCCGCGCTGGGGTACCGAGACTTCGACCTTGCCGCCCGCCGCGCCGTGGAGCGCTTCGGCGAGAAGGTCGGCTTCGGGCAGCTCGCGGTCGACGAGGATCAGGCGCGGCGGGGGGACTTCCTCGTAGAACTGGGCGAGGAAGCTGGTCATGACCTCGTGCTCCTCCAGCCCCTCGGTATGGCCGGGGAAGAAGGCGCGGTGGCCCCAGTTCTGGCCGCCCCGGATGAAGAACGCCTGGATGCTGATCTGGCCGCCCTTGCTCGCGATCGCGAAAACGTCCGCATCGCCGACGCCTTCGGCGTTCACCGCCTGGCTGCCCTGAATGAAGGTCGCGGCGCGCAGCCGATCCCGCAACATGGCCGCGCGCTCATAATCGAGCGCTTCGGCCGCCGCGCTCATCTGCGTTTCGATTTCCTTCTGCACCGCGCCCGATTTGCCGCCGAGGAAGTCCTTCGCCTGCCGGACGAGCTCGGCGTAGTCCGCCTCGCTGATGCGGTCGACGCAGGGGGCCGAGCAGCGCTTGATCTGATAGAGCAGGCAGGGGCGATCGCGGCGCGACATGTAGCCATCGTTGCAGCTGCGCAGGAGAAACAGCTTCTGCAGCGCGTTGATCGTGGTGTTGACCGAACCGGCGCTGGCGAAGGGGCCGTAGTAGTTGCCCTTGGCGCGCCGCGCGCCGCGGTGCTTGCTGATGCGCGGGAAGGCGTGATCGGCGCGCAGCAGGATGAAGGGGAACGATTTATCGTCGCGCAGCAGCACGTTGTAGGGCGGGCGGTAGCGCTTGATCAGCTGCGCTTCGAGCAGCAATGCCTCGGCCTCGGAATTGGTCGTGACGATGGTCATCGAGCGGGTCTGGCTGACCATGCGCTTGAGCCGCTGGGGCAGGCGATCGACCTGCGTGTAGTTCGCCACGCGGTTCTTCAGCGCACGCGCCTTGCCGACATAGAGCACATCGCCGCGCGCATCGTGCATGCGGTAGACGCCGGGCTTGGGCTTCAGCGTGGCGACAACCTCGCGGATCGCGGCGACACCGCGCTCGATATCCGGCTGGTCCGAGCCGCGCACGGTGTAGGTCGCCTTGTCCTCGTTGAACCGCTCCGAAGCCTGCGGGAGCAGGGGCTCCGGCACTTGCGGCCCGGAGTGGTTTTCGGACGGGGAAGGGGGTGTGCGGCGCGCCATGGCGGGTTCGAGATAGTCGCTCGGGCGCGGCTTGGGGAGGGGCGGCGGGCAGATATCCCCGCGCAGAGACCTGCCATTAGGGGAATCCTGCTAGGCCCCTCGCGATGGTCGCTTAAAGAATTCGGGCGCAGACCGACGCGCATCATGAGTGCACGTTCCTCCCCGCCGAACATGGCGATGCCCCGCACCACCGGACGCCGTGCGATGCCACGGGTGCGGCTCTATGTTCCGGCCAAGGTGCTGCTGCTCCAGGGGCACAAGAACTGCCTGCTGGACGACCTTTCCCAGTCCGGCGCGCGGGTGACGATCGCGGCAAAGCTGCCGATGCCCGGCGCGGGCGTGGTGCTGACTGCGCAGGGACTTGATGTATTCGGCAGCGTGGTGTGGTCGCAGGGCGCGCGCTTCGGCATCGTGTTCGAGGAGCCGCTGCCGCTGCACGAGGTGGTGGGCGTGCGTCACCTGGCCGATGCCCGCGGCGATCACGATAGGGCACAGACGCGGCGCCAAGAGCGCGGTTTTCCGCCGGGGCGGCCGGGACTGCGCGCCTAGGGTCCAAACTCAATCAGGGCGCGTTCGAGGCACCCTGATTGAGTTTGGACCCTAATCTTCCTGATCAGAACTGCTTGCGCAATTCGATGCTGAAAACGCGGCCTTCCGGATTGAGGTAGCCGCGCTGGTAACGCAGCGGGGTCGCGCCGGTCTGGTCCGTGACTTTCTGGACCGCATCGAACAGGTTGTTGACCCCCAGCGCGATGCGCGTGCCCTTGAAGAACGGCGCGCGGCTGACGAGCTTTGGCATGCGGCCGAGATCAATGAAGCCGCGCAAGTTGAACGTGGCGAGATCGCCGAAATCGAGGCGGGACGCGCCCGGAACGCCGCCACTGCTCGCTTGGGCGCCATCGACACGCGTGCCGCTGGCGTATGTGCCTGAAATGCGCAGACCGAAGCCGCGGTAGAAGCCGCCGCCTTCCAGCGTGGCGCTGCTGCGGGAAATGCCTGCGCCCGAAAGCGCATCGCCGTTCAGCAGATCGAGCACGCGCCCACCGGGGACGATCCGCGCGGTCTCATCGAGTTCCTGCGTATAGGCGAGGCTGAGGTTCCAGTGGCCGCGTCCGTCGCCGCCGGGTCCGCCGCGCCCTCCGCCGCCGCCGCCTGCAGGGCGAGCGCCGCCGGGGCCGCCGCTGCCTGGTCGACGCGTGCCGGCAAAGGCACCGCGCCGCGCGTTGGGATCGGGTTTGCCGAAGGGGCCGCCGAAATTGAGGCTGGCGCGCAGGCGCGATCCGGTGGTTTCGGCAAATGTCACCGCGCGCTGGTCCACGCTGACGATCCGCCCGGAGCTATCGCGCAAGACGCGGCCGGGGAAGGCGGCTTCGACATCGGGCGTGAGCAGCGGGAAGGCGTTGGTCGTACCCTGCGAGCGGTTGCGGAAGTATTCGACCAGCAGCGCGGATTCCTTGCCGATCGGCAGATCCCAGTTGGCCGAAAGCTTGATATCGCGCTGGCGCTCCTTGGTCAGCGCAGGATTGCCGCCGGTGATGACGGTGGCGAGCACGCTCTCCCCGCGCGTGAAATCATAGAGCGCGACACCGGTGGTGACGGTGACCGGCGCTCCGAGATCGGCGAGGCCCGGCGCCTTTTCGCTGGCGATGTAGTTGGCGGTGAAGGTCAGCTTGGGCGTGGCGCCCCAGGTGAGGCCGGCGCCCCACGCGGTGAGCCCGCCGAAATCGGAGACGGTGTGCGCCTCGGCGTTCACATTGAGCGAGATATCGCCCAGCTTGCCGCCGAAGCCTTCGCGGCGGCTGGTGATGGGCAGATCGAGGCTGAAACCGGCCTGCCCATCGCCGCGCTTGAGATTTGCGGGCGCTCCCAGCTGGCGCGAATCGGCAGAGCGGAGGCCGGAATAGGCGAACCCCGCCTTGAGCGTGAGCGCGGTCTGCCCGCCGGGCAGGCGCAGCGGGGAGCCGGTGACGGTGGCCAGCGTGGTCGCGGTATCCGATTTGCTGCGCGCAACACCTTGCGGCGCGGGCAAGACCGCGTCGGCGGGGAGGGCGCCGAAGGGAGAAAACGTGCCCTGATCGACCATGGTCTGCAGCCCGGAGAGGTCCGCGCGCGCATCGATCGTGGTGGTGGTGGCGACATGGCTGCCGTCCGATGTCCAGGCGAGCTGCCATGGGCCGAGCGGCACGTTGAGCGTCGCCCCGGCTGAAACGGTATCGGACACGGTGCGGCTCGCCAGCGGGGCGGGCAGCAGCGTGGTGCGCTGGGTGAGGCTGCCATCGGGCGCGGTGAGGACAATTGTGTTGAGCCCGTTGAGGCTGCGATTGTCGTTGCGCTGGACAAGGCCGTTGAGGGTGATCGAGGCCCCGGTGCCGAGCGATTTCGCCCAGGTGCCATTGAGCACCGCGCTGCGTGCATCGGCCAGCAGCGTGCGGTAATCGCCCTGCTTCGGATCGGTGGAGACAGTCGCCGCGCCGCTGGCGGCGGGCTGGACGATGCCGCGCTCCGCCTCGGTCAGGGGCGAACGGCGCTCAAGCGTGCCGGTGAGGTTGATCCGGCTCGCCTTTTCGATGCGGGTGAGCGTCGCTTCCTCGCTGAGATCGCTGAAGCCGCCCGCGCCGGGAAGCTTGACCTCGGTCTCGCTGCCGAAACTGCGGAACTTGTCCTTGAGGATGAAATTGACCACGCGCTGGTCGGGCCGGAACCCGTATTTGAGCGCGACTTCCTCGGGCAGGACTTCGACCCGGCGGATCGCTTCGGGCGGGATCGAACGGATCTCGCGGAAGCTGGCGATGCGCAGGCCATTGAGCAGGACCGAAGGCGTGCCGTCGCCGCGCCCCCGCCCGGTTCCCGTCTGCGGGGCGAGCGCGGTAAGCAGCGCTTGGAGCGAGCCTGCGCCATAGGCGGCGATATCGTCTTCGCTGAGCGTGATGATGGGCGGGACGGCAGTCTCCACCTGACCGCGCACGCGGGTCGCGACAACGACAATGTCGCCGTCCGCATCGGTCGTGCCGGTTTCGGGCTCTGGCGCGGGTGCAGCGGCGGGCTCCTGCTCCTGCCCCTGTTCCAGCTGGGCCGGTGTGGCGGCGGGAGCGGCTGCGGCCGGAAGCGGTGTCAGCGCGAGCAGCGCCATGGCTGCGGCGCGATCTGGCAGTACCATCGGTCAGTATCCCGTTGTCGGACCGGGCAATCCGGCCCGGCGCGAGGTTGCTGCCCCCTTGGGCCGCTCGTAGGGCGGTGTACCTCTGCCGGACAATGACCCTTTCGTATCATTTTGTCGCAGCGCAGCATTCGCCTTCGCGCTTTTCTTTTTGTGTCGAGATCGCTATGCGCCGCGCGCGTGGGTGTTTTTACGCGCCCGCAATGCGTGCAACCTTCACCCACGAAAAGGCAATCGACCCCGCCTATGGCGAAAGAAGAACTCCTCGAGATGCGCGGCCAGGTGGTCGAACTCCTGCCCAACGCGATGTTCCGCGTGAAGCTTGAGAACGAACACGAGATCCTGGGCCACACCGCCGGCAAGATGCGCAAGAACCGCATCCGCGTGCTGGTTGGCGACGAGGTTCTGGTCGAGCTGACGCCCTATGATCTGACCAAGGGCCGCATCACCTACCGCTTCATGCCCGGTCGTTCGGGGCCCGGCCAGTTCTAAGCGGCCCGGCAATGGTGGCTGCCATGATGGCTGCGGCTTGATGGCCGTGCCGTTGGCATCCGGGACTCGCGAGCTCGTGCTGGCTTCCGCCAGCCCGCGCCGCCGCGAATTGCTGGCCCGGCTCGGCATACCTGCACCGCGCGTCCTCGCCACCGATATCGACGAGACCCCGCTGCCCGGCGAACAGCCGCGCGAGCATGCGGTGCGCCTTGCGGCGGGCAAGGCGCGCGCGGCGGCGGTGTTGGCGCCAGACGCGGTGATCCTTGCCGGTGACACCGTGGTCGGCGTGGGGCGCCGCATCCTGCCCAAGGCCGAGGACGAGAGAACGGCGCGCCGCTGTCTCGCGCTGCTATCCGGCCGCCGCCACCGCGTGTTTTCCGCGATCGCCGTGCTGACGCCCGATGGCACTCTGCGCGAGGCGCTGAGCGAGACGGTGGTGCGGTTCAAGCGGCTCGAGCCCGCCGAGATCGAGGCCTATATCGCCGGGGGCGAATGGCACGGGAAGGCGGGCGGCTATGCCATTCAGGGCAGCGCCGAGGGGTTTTGCGTCTGGCTCGCCGGGAGCCATTCGGGCGTTGTCGGCCTGCCGCTCTACGAAACGCGGCGGCTGCTGCGCGCGGCGGGGCTGGCGATTGCCTGACATTCCATCGATTTCCGGGCCAGAATGGCTGATTGAGCAGGGCATCGGCGAGGAGCGGGCAATCCTTGTCGAGCAGGGTGAAATCGTCGCCGCGCGGGTGGTGTGGGATGAGCCGTGGCGTGCGGGGGCAGTGGTGGAAGCGCGGCTCGGTGCGCGCATTCCCGGCACCCGCCGCGCCGTGGTGCGCCTGCCCGATGGCAGCGAGGCGCTGGGTGAGGGCTTCGATCCCAGGCTGACCGAGGGGCAGGCGGTGCTTGTGCGCGTGACGCGTTCTGCCATCGCCGAAAAAGGCCGCGCCAAGCTGCCGCAAGTCCGCCCCGCTGCGGTAGAAGATGGGCTCCGGACTGCACCCTCGCTGCTGGAGGAGCTTTCCGACGGTCCGCATCCGGTGCGCAGCGTGCCGGTGCACGGGCGCAGTTATGCGGAGGCGGGCTGGGATGATCTCGTCGCCGAAGCGCTGACCGGCGAGGTGGCGTTTGCCGGGGGCAGCCTTGTGATCAGCCCGACGCCCGCGATGACCGTGATCGATATCGACGGCCCGCCGCCGCTCACCGCGCTGGCATTGGCTGCCGTGCCCGCGATCGCCGCTGTGCTGCGGCGCTTCGACATCGGCGGGTCGGTGGGGATCGATTTCCCCTCGCTCGCCGAAAAGGCGCAGCGCCGCGCGGTGGACGAGGCGCTGGCCGAAGCGCTTGCCGCCGCAGGCTGGCAGGGCGAGCGCACGGGGATGAACGGGTTCGGCTTTGTCCAGCTCGTTTCGCGGCTTGAGCGGCCATCGCTGATCGCCCGCTTTGCGCGCACGCCCGCCGCCGCTGCCGCCCGCCGCCTGCTGCGCATGGCCGAGCGGGTGGCGGAGCCGGGCAAGCTGCTTCTCACCGCCCACCCCGCCGTGCGCCGCGCGATGCGCAGCGAATGGGAAGCCGAACTCGCCCGCCGCACCGGCCGAAACATCCAGTGGCACGAGGACGCAGGGCTTGCGCCCGCCGCCACCTTCGCGCAGGCAATTGCCGCATGACCACACCCGCTGCGCCCATTCGCCGCTGCCCCATCTGCCGCAAGCCGCGCGTGGCCGAATACGCGCCGTTCTGCTCATCCCGCTGCCGAGACCGCGATCTCGTGAACTGGCTGGAGGAGGGCTATACCCTGCCCGGGCCGGTGGTGGACCCGGAAGGCGACATCTAGGCTGCCAGTTTTCGGCAACTGGGGACTGGACAAGGGCCCAAGCCTTCGCCATAGGCGCGCTTCCAACGCGCGGACGAGCCATGTCGGCCCCCCGCGACGGCGATGCCCGGGTAGCTCAGTTGGTAGAGCACGTGACTGAAAATCACGGTGTCGGCGGTTCGACTCCGTCCCCGGGCACCATTGGCCCCTTCTGAAGCCTCTACAGAGCTCCCCAAGCGTCCAAGAAATGGCGGATTTCTGCCATTCTTCCAAGGTGTGCGTCCGGGTTTGATCCGGCTCATCCGGTTGCAGCCGAGTGCTTTCTCGATAAACTTGATGGTATCGGCTCCACAGCAACCTCCCGTTACCATCATGTCCCTGACTTTCACCGCAATTAATGCAGCAAAACCAAAGGATAAGCCCTAAAACTGACCAACGAACGCGGTCTGTACCTCATGGTCATGCCCACCGGTGGCCGCCTTTGGCGAATGAACTATCGCTATGATAGAAAACAGAAAACACTCTCCTTCGGGAAATTCCCCGATCTGTCTCTCGCAAAGGCCCGCGAGGTCCGAGATATCGCCCGCGAAGCCCTAGCGCTGGGATTGGATCCGGCAGAGGAACGGAAGGCTTGAGAGCGCGAAGCAAGAGCCAAACGGTCGGAGACTTTCAAGGTCATCAGTAATGAATGGCTGGATCGGCTGACGCTGGAGGGCAGGGCCAGCAAAACCCTCGCAAAGCTGCGCTGGATGGTCGACATTGCCTTACCCTTGCTCGGGGATCGTCCCATCGCAGACATTACGGTGCCCGAACTGTTGCAGGTCTTGCGATCGGTCGAAGCGCGGGGCCGCTATGAAACTGCGACTCGCTTGCGCAGCACATTCGGGACCATTTTCCGCTACGCAATCGCAACCGGGCGCGCACAGCGGTACATCTCGGCGGACCTGCGTGGGGCGCTGACACACCCAAGGTAAAGCACCGGGCAGCGATACTCGAGCCTGCCGCGCTCGGAGGACTGCTGCGGGCAATCGACACTTACGATGGACAGCCGACCGTGCGAATAGCGTTGCAGCTTGCGCCCCACCTCTTTGTCCGGCCGGGTGAGTTGCGAATGGCTGAATGGACTGAGTTCGATCTCGCTGCGCGCCTATGGATAATACCAGCGGCAAAGGCCAAGATGCGGCGTCCCCACAAGGTTTATCTGACGGATGAGGTGCTCGCGCTCCTGAAGAAGCTGCGCAGCATGTCGGGCGATGGCCACTACCTCTTCCCGAGCGTGCGGACCCCCAAGCGCCCCATCACGGACAATACTCTGAATGCCGCCTTGGCTACACCTCCGAGGAGATGACGGCCCACGGCTTTCGCGCGACAGCCAGCACGCCCCTCAACGAATCACGCAAATGGCATCCAGATGCGATCGAACGTCAGCTTGCGCATGTCGATGGCAACAAGATCCGCCGAGCATACGCGCGTGGCGAGCACTGGGACGAACGCGTGAAGATGATGCAGTACTGGTCGCGCTACCTTATCGGACTCAAGAAAAAGAGCGCAGCGAATGGATGAGGCTGAAGAGCTGAAAGTGAGCGCATCGGCCTGAGCGTGATCCGCTTGTTGCGACCTGGTCTGTATGGCGAACTCTGGGTTGTTTCTGCGACTCGCGCAGAACGTGAGCATTGGCTGGTTCTGGCCGACAACGGAAACTGCCAGTCGCCCGATTGGCTGTACCCGGAAATGGTACAAGGACTTGGCAGGAAATCCCTGAACCGAGATCAATGATGGTTGAATGCGGGCCGGGCCCTGTTGATCGTGGGCTGGAATGATTTCGCCGCAAAGGTGGACCTTTGGTTCACGGAAGTAGGCTCTCGCGTCAGACTGCTATCAACGATTGGTACAGACTGGCGCCCGTGAAATCCTTGAACTCGAGCGCGAGGCCGCCCTTTCCGATCGTCACAATGGCAAAGCCCGAGCGGGCGACGCAAAAACGGGTGCCTTCGACTTCGGCTACCGGGCGCACTTCAGAGCCGCCGCCACAGCCGATGTAGTGCAGGCCGTCGCGCCACGGCGCTGCAGGATCGGCAGGACCAGTTCGAGCATCTCGGGCGTCTCGCCGTGGCCGCTGCCGCCTGAGCGGATTGTGTGGTGCCCGATCACCAACTTCCAGCGCGCAGTGGATGCTGCAAGTGCCTTGTCGAGCCACAGGAGCTGGGCGCTCACATTCTGCGCGGCGACATTGCGCGCGATCGCGCTGTCCACCTTGTCGCGGTACTGGTGGACGGTGGGCGAGGTATCGATCACGAAGAGGTCGATCTGCGGCACGCCGGCGTCCGCGCCGGAGACCTGATAGTAGCGCTGCGGCATGCGCCAGCGCGGGCTGGTCACGGCATAATCGAGCTGCGCCTGCGGATTGCCGCGGTAGTCGTGGTTGCCGAGCGCGACGTACCACGGCACCTGCAGCGCGGGATCGGTGTAGACCTGCTCGTAGGAGCTCTGCCACTGGGGATCGTTGGCGGACTGCACGCCGTTATCGTAGAAGTTGTCTCCGACCGAAGCGATGAAGCGGCTGCCGAGCGCCGCCGCAGTCTTGCCCATCTGGACGGCGACGTCGCGCTGGTGCTGCGCACCATCGCGACCCCAGTCGCCCACTACCAGAAAGCTGGCAGACGGCCCGTCGTTGGCGAAGTCCAGACTTGGCAGAGCCGCCGTGGCGACCATGCCAGCTATGACCGAACGGCGATCAAGCGCAATCCTCGGCATGGCTGGCTCCCCGGACCGGACGGGCATCAGAACTTGAGCTTGATGCCGCCTTCGAAAGTCTCGTCATAATACTCGCGCTGGATCGGGCGGTTGGTCGTATTTTCAAAGAACCGCAATGGGGCGTTGGTGAGGTTCTTGGCGTTGAAGTAGAGTTGCGCCCACGAGGACAGGTCGTAGCTGCCGTTGAAATCCAGCGTGAAGCGATGATCCTGGAACACGTCGGTGGCGCGGCTCCCGCCAACTCCGAACAAAACCTTCGATTCATACTGGGCAGCGACGCGCGCCTTGATCGCACCACGCTCGTAGAACAACGCCGCGTTGCCGCTGAACTTGAACGTACCGGGCAGTTCCACGCTGCCTTCGCCATCGCGCAGATCGACTTTGGCATCAACATAGGATGCATTGGCATCAATGCCAAAGCCGTTGAGCAGTCCGGGGAGCCCGCCGAACTTGTCCACGAAGGCGGCCTCGACCCCGCGCGCATAGGCCCCGCCGACATTGGCATAGGTCGAAATGGAAGCGATGCCCGTGATGCCCGGATAGCGGCCGCGCGTGGTGCGCGTGACGATGTAATTGCGGAGTTCCTTGTCGAAAACGCCGATCGAGATGATCCCGCTATCCGGCAGGTAGTATTCCAGCGAGACATCGAAGTTGTTCGAGGTCATCGGCTTGAGGTTGGGATTGCCGGTTGAGACCGAACCGCCGCCAACATCGACGCTCGAGGACTGGATCGTCTGGTAGAAGCCGGGACGGGCAATGGCGGTCGACCAGGTTGCACGAGCCACGAGGTTCTGCGCGAAATCATAGCGCAACTGGATGGTCGGGAAGGCATTGGTATAGGACTGCGTGGTCGCGGCGGGCACATAGCTGATCGTGCCTGCCGGATCCGCGATCCTGGCAATGCCGGCATAGCGCGCGCTGGTGTGCTCGACGCGCACGCCGGCCAGGAGGCCGAGCGCGCCGAAGGTCGCCTTGTACTGGGCAAACCCCGCGATCACGTCTTCTTTGTCGTCAAAAAAGCCGCCCGCGTTGCGCCTGAGATCGCGCGTCAGACTGCGGTCGAAGAGGCCGGGATTGCTGTTGAGCAGCGCGCTCAGCTTTCCGCCGTCGAGATCTGGCCCAATTGCATATGCACCATAAAAGTTCGTGATCGGCTGTCCCTGCGTGAAACCGGCCATGCCAAGCGCAGGGCCATTGTAGCCATACGTGTAGTTCATCGGCTGCGCAGTCTTCTGGCGGAAACGCAGCTTGCTGCCGATTTTCAATTCGTCATTCGCGGCAAGGCCGAGCGGAAAAGCCAGGTTCGACGAGAAGCTCCACTCGCGGTCGCGCGAGTGCTCGGTCGAGTTGCTGATCCCATCGAGCGTATAGTTCGCCGGATCGGTGATGTCGGGTCCGGTCACCGTGTACTTGGGGTGATTGGGGTCGGTGGTGTTGTCGTACTTGATGCCAAGGCCCGAGGGACCGGCGAAGGTCGTGTTGTAGTCATAGTACTTGTCGTAAGTGGCGCGGCTGTAGGCCCCGAACCAGTTGAAGGTCACGCTGTCGAAGTGATGGTCGCCGCCAACCTGTACGACCAGATTGCGATGCGCCTCGTCTTCGTCGCGCAGTGTCTTGACGGTTGAGGCACCGGTTACGACGAGGCCGTTTGGATTGGTGGGATCGACCACCACGCCATCGGCCAGACCGTCGATCTCCAAGCGATTGCGGTGGACCGTCTCGTTGTAGCCCGCAAAGCTGGCGCGAGCATAGAGCCGGTTGTCGGCATTCGGCATGAAATCGAACTCGCCCGAATAGCCGAAGCGCTTGCGGTTGTACTGGTAGCGGCGCAACTCGAGCGCATCGAACGCCTTGTCCGGCGTGTTGGGTTGATCGTCGATGTAGGCTGCCTCGATGTCGTCGAAGCCGCGCTTGTCGTTGTAGAGGAACTGGCTGACCACGAACGAGAAGGGCGCATCGCCCGAGGCATTCTTGCCGCCGAACGGCGCGCCGAACACGACCTCGTCTCGGTAGAAGCCTTTGTTGCGCGCAGTCTGTATACCGCCGCCCAGCGTGACTTCGGCGAAGGGGCTTGTGTGGCCGATGGCGGTGCGAGGCGTCAGTTCGACCGCGCCGCCGATCCCTTCGGCCTCGCGGTCGGGCAGCCCGGTCTTGATCACACTGATGCGGTCGATTGCGCCGATGGGAACGGTGTCGAATTCCACCGCGCGGCCTGCCGAGTTGAAATAGGTGCCGCCGGGCTGGGTGTTGAGCAGCACCACGCCGCCAAAAGTCGCGCCGTTGAAGTTGCCATCAAGCCCGCGGATGTTGACGAAACGGCCCTCGGCCGTGTCGATCGAAAGCGAAACGCCGGGAATGCGGCTGATCGCCTCGGCAGCGTTGATATCCGGATACTTGGCGATGGTTTCAGCCGACTGGAAATTGACGATGTTGGGCGCCTTGAGCTGCTCCTCGCGGGCCGCATCGGCGCGGCGGGCGGTGACGACAATATCCTGCGCGGACGACGTAGCGGGATCGCTGTCGGCAGCCATGGCCGGCGCTGCAACTGCCCCAAGAGAAACCAGCATTGGCGAGACGAGCGCCATCGTTCGGATTTTCATCACGCAAGTTCCCCAAAAATGATTGCAACACACAGAGTTAGCCGGGCGCTTTGCGGTCCGGCGTGCCATGTTGCGATGCGGTCGTTTTGTGAAGCTTCTGCGACAAAGACCCTTCAGGGCCCGAAGGTTGGGACAATTTAATCTGGCGGGGGAGCGCTCTCCCGTGCTGCTCCTTACTTCGGCGCGACGATCAGCACGTGGAACGAACCGGGCTTGGCAACCGGCCTTCCGCCGGGTGTGGCCGACGGGCCGAAACGTGCGGTCGGCAGGTAGAGTTTGCCAGTGGCCGGGTCGAGCGCACCGGTGCGTGCGCCCGGCTCGCTGGTGACAGTGCCGGAAACCACTGCACCGTCCGCGCCATCCAGGTTGACGATGCTGATCGTGCCTGAACCGCCACAGGGAATGAAAGCCAGCCGCCGGCCCGTGTCCATTATCACCGCATCGGGCCCCTTGCCGATATCGAGCAACCGGACAACCTGCCGGGTCTGGGCGTTGACCACGACAGCCTTGCCGTTGGCGCAGGCGCTGATCAGCTGGTGCGTTGCCGCATCATAGCCGAGACCGGTCGGCCCCTCGCACCCGGTCATGGGGATAGAGGCGCCAGGCTTGCCGCTGACCAGATCCGCGGTTAGGAGCTCGCTGGTGTCCTCGTTGTTGACGAACAGCGTGTTGCCATCCGCCATGACCGCAAATTCGAGACCGGGCTTCAGCGTGATCGTCGCGGCCACCTTGCGAGCAGCGACATCGATGAGCGAAACAGTTCCATCCTTGGCGTTCATCACCGCCGCACGTCCGCTGGCGGAATCATAGAAGGCCGCATCAGGGTCTCTGCCGACGGCTATCCGGGCGATCTCGTGCCCGTCGCCGGTATCGAGTAGCCGCACCGTATCGTCGTGTGCGCTCGAAACCAGCAGCGTGGCCGTGCCCGGGATCGGCACGACGGCATGGGCCTTGGCGATAGTGCCGAGCGAGCGCACCGCGTTGCCGCTCGCCAGATCGACCGCCATGACCGCCTCCCCATGCGCGACATAGAGCGTATGCGCGGTTGGATCGACGCTCGCATAGTCCCAACCGCCATCGGGCCCGGCAATCGAGCCAGCGATCTCGTAGGACGGAGCCGGAGCTGCGGCGACCAGCGCGAGCGAAAGCGCGGCTAGGGACAACTGGGAGAGGCGGATCCTACGCATGGTACTACTCGCAATCAGAGGGGAAAGACCGCGCGTGAATGCCCTGCACCTGCCGCGCTTGCCAGCAGCGATCGCCTGTCGAGGCAGTACATTGGGAAGATTTAAGATTGCGGTCCTGCAGCCGCGGCTGTTCATGTACATTGGGATTTTAGAAGATCATTTCGATCCGCCGCCCATCTATAGCGGTAAGAGGCTCTGCCAGCCCGCATCTCCTGCGGCTTCGCGCAGAGCGCATGTCACGAGCAAAGGGGGCCGATGCGGGTTCTGATCGTCGAAGATGACCGCGGCACTGCCGAGCTTGTCGAGAGTACACTCGGCGAAAAAGGCCATGTCGTCTCCTGCGCCGCCAGTGGTGTTGAGGCCTTGCGCCTTGGCCTCGCCGAAAGCTTCGACGTGATCGTGCTCGACCGCATGCTGCCGGCGCTCGACGGGCTGGAGGTGCTGCGGCGCTGGCGCGGCGAGGGTCTTGGCACGCCGGTGCTGCTGCTGACCGCACTGGGGGGCATCACCGACCGGGTTGCGGGGCTGGAGGCGGGGGCGGACGACTATCTCGTCAAGCCCTTCGCGATGGCCGAACTCCTTGCCCGGCTCACCGCACTAATGCGCCGCCCGCCGATGAACGAGGCGACCACCCGGCTCGAAGTGGGTGCGATCACGCTCGATCTGTTGAAGCGCGAAGTGCGGCGCGAGGGCCGGGAGGTCCACCTGCAGCCGCGCGAGTTTGCCCTGCTCGAACAGTTGATGCGCCATGCCGGCAAGGTGGTGACAAGGACGATGTTCCTCGAAAACATCTGGGGCTTCCACTTCGATCCGCAGACCAACATTGTCGAAAGCCACCTGAGCCGCCTGCGCTCGAAGCTCAACGAGGGGTTCGCCAGCGATCCGATCGAAACCTTGCGCGGGATCGGCTACCGCATGCGCGCCCGTGGCTAGACGGCTAATGGCAAGCGCCGCCTACCGCGTGGCCTTCACCTATTCGGCGGCATTCGCGCTGGCGATCCTGCTGCTCGGCGTGGCGGTCTATTTTGCTGCGGACGCCGACTTTCGGAACCAGCAGGACATCGGCCTCGCCGAGGAAACAGCGGGATTGACGCGCGAGTTCGATGAGGGCGGCATGGCCGACCTCGTCGCCGCGATCGCCAAGCGCGAGGCAATGAACCCGGCCGACGGCTACCACTATGCTGTCCATGACAACGCCGGACAAAGGATTGCGGGCACGCTGCTGGCAAACCCGGTGCAAACCGGCGCGCAGGACATCATGCTGTTCGACCCGCAGGAAGGGCCTGATCCGGCGCGCGCGCTGGTCACGGCCTTGCCGGGGGGAGCGCGCCTGCTCATCGCGATCGACAGCGAGGGCGTCGAGCGGATCGACCGCACGATCCTCACCCTGTTTGCCGCCGCTTTCATGCTGGTGATCGCATTGGGAGTGATCGGGGCGCTGCTGCTCGGCGGCTATCTGCGCCAGCGGCTTGCGCGGATCAGCGGCACCGCGCAAGCGATCATGGCGGGCGACCTTGCGCCGCGCATTCCCGTCAGCCCGCGCGGTGACGAGTTCGATCAACTGGCGATCGCGCTCAATGCCATGCTGGACCGGATCGGCGCGCTGCTGGACAATCTGCGGCAGGTCTCGACCGACGTTGCGCACGATCTGCGCACCCCGCTCGCGCGGCTGCGCAGCCTGATCGAAAGCGCCCTCGATGGCAGCGGTGATCAACAGGTGCATCGCCAGGCGCTCAAGCGCGCGCTATCGCAGAGCGATGATCTGCTCGCGTTGTTCGCGGCGATCCTGCGCATTTCCGAAGTTGAGGCCGGCGAAATCAAGCGCCACTTCCGGCCTGTCGATCTCTCCGACCTCGCCGGCGATCTTGCCGAAAGCTATGCGCCTGCAGTGCTCGACGGCCAGCGCACCCTGACGGCGGCAATCACGCCGGCGCGGGTCATCATGGGGGACCGCGAACTGCTGGCGCAGGCCGCGATCAATCTGCTCGACAACGCGCAGCGGCACACGCCGCAAGGAACCGCGATTGCCATCGAAGTCCGGCGTGAAGGCGAGACCGTTCTGCTGACGGTGGCCGACAACGGCCCCGGTGTCGCCCCCGGCGACCATGCGCGCATTGCCCGCCGGTTTGCGCGGCTTGAAGCGAGCCGGACCACCCCCGGGCACGGGCTCGGGCTGAACCTGGTCGCGGCCATCGCGGCAGCGCATGGCGGCGAGCTGAAGATCGAGGACAATCAACCGGGCTTGCGGGTGACGCTCGTCCTGCCAGAGTTTGTCGCATGATCGCGAACTGGTCAGGGCCCTTTGCCGCCGTCTTCCTGCTGTCGGCTTGTGCCAGCTACACGCCGCATCCACTGAACCTCGCGCTGGACGATACCACGACGCAGCAGGTACTGATTCGCGATGCGGCGAGCCTTGACAGGCCCTATCTTGCGCCGGCAGCCATCGACCTTTCCCGCCCGCTCGATGGCAATGCCATCGCGACGATTGCCGTGATTGCCAACCCTGATCTCAAGGCCGTGCGCGCGCGCGCCGCAGTCGCCGATGCGCAGGCCTTTGCCGCCCGCCTGCTGCCCGATCCCAGTTTCAGTCTGGGCGTGAACAAGGTGCTTTCAGGCCCGGACCCGTTTCTCGACCTCGCCGGCGCACTCGGCCTCGACATCAATGCCTTGCGCACCGCCAAGGTGCGGCGCGAGGGGGCTGCGGCCCTCGCCCGGCAGGTCCACCTCGATCTTGCGTGGGCCGAATGGCAGACGGCAGGGCAGGCACGCCTGCAGGCTGCGCGGATCGTCAGCCTCGAGCGGCTGCTGCCCATCGTTACGGCATCGGAGGTAACCGCACGCCGGCAACTCGAACGGGCGATGCGCGCCGCCAGGCGGGGCGATCTTGCTGCGGATCAGGCGCAGGCCGCGCAGATCGCCGCCTTCGATGCGCTCGACCGCCAGCGCACGACTGCGCGCGATCTGGCGGCGGCGCGGCTCGAACTGTTGCGTCTGCTGGGCCTGTCGCCGTCCACTGTGCTCATGCTCGCGCCGCCGGGACCCATGGCTGCGGCGGCCGATCCCGGGCATCTGTTCGATCTTGCCCGGGAGCGTCGTTTCGATCTCATGGCCTTGCAAGCGGGCTACAGTGCGCAGGAGACCGCGCTTCACAAGGCGATTCTCGACCAATTTCCCAACCTGATGCTGACGATCAACGCTGGACGCGATACCGCTGGCAACGTCTCGGTCGGCCCGGCCGTGAACTTCGATCTGCCGGTCTGGAACCGAAACCGCGGCGCGATTGCCACCGAGCGCGCCACGCGCGAGGCGCTACGAAGCGAATATACCGCGCGCCTGTTCCAGACTCGGGCCGACATTGCGGCAGCGGTGAATGGTCTTGCCATCGCGCGTCAGCAACGCAGCGCGATCCTCGCCGATTTGCCCGCCCTCACGCGCTTTGCTGAGACCGCGCGCAGCGCCGCAACGCGCGGTGATCTGCCGCTCGCCAATGCCGAAACCGCCGAACAGGCGCTGCGCGACAAGCAGGTGCTGTTAGCGCAGGACGATCAGGCCATCGCCGAACAGACAATCGCGCTGGAACTGCTGACCGGCACCTTGAACAAGACATGGACCCGATGAACCGAGCCGCACCGTCCCTCCTCTCACTCCTGCTCCTCGCTGGCTGCTCTGCCGGCGGTGAAGCGGATCCAGCCGCCGATCCGGTTGCGCTCGTATCACTGGCCCGCGCCACACCCGGTGCCATCGCTTCCGAGGTCACGCTGTACGGCACGGCGGAAAGCGGCGTGACCGGAAAGCAGGGCCTCACCGCCCTGACTGATGCCGTGGTGTCACGGATTGTCGCCCCGGTCGGCACGCGGGTTAAGCCCGGCGATGTCATTGCCGTGCTGACGCCCGCGCCCACCGCAAGGCTCGATTTCGTCAAGGCAGCAAGCGATGCACGTGCCGCCGAGGCCGCGCTGGCAAGAGCGCAGCGACTCCGTGCCGATGGTCTCGTGAGCGATGGTGATGTCGAGACTGCGCGCGCGGCAGCGGCGAGCGCGCGGGCCACCGAGGCGAGCCTTGGCCGACGGGTCGCAGCCCTCACCTTGCGTGCTCCGTCCGTCGGATATGTCGAGACGCTGGCGGCAAAGCCCGGTGATATGGTCGCCGCGGGAACCCCGATTGCCACGCTTGCCAGCCTCGATGACGTGCGAGTGCGCTTCGGCGCCGATCCAGCGACGGCGCGCGCGCTGCGGCCGGGTGCAACGATCACGTTCGTGCCCAGCGCTGGGCGTGCGGGGCTTTCGGTGCCGGTCGCCTCGGTCGATCCAGTGGTCGACCCTCAGACCCGCCTAGCCTCGGTGTTCGTCCGCCTGCCGGCAGGTGCCGGCATCGCCAGCGGCGAGACGGTGCAGGGCAAGGCTTTTGTCGGTACCAGTGTCACCGCCTTAACCATCCCGTATTCGGCGCTGCTCGATGATGGCGGGCAGCCGTTTGTCTATGTCGTCAGCGGCGGCATTGCGCATCGCCGCGATGTAGAGACCGGGCCCGAGACGGGCGACCGCATTGCCATCGTAAAGGGGCTTGCCGCAGGTGACCTGGTGGTGACGCAGGGCGGCACCGCGCTCGAGGATGGCATGAAGGTGCGCACCAGGTGACGCGCCTGCTGACCGATCACGCGCGGGCCTTGCTGCTCGCGCTAGTGCTGCTGACCGCGGGCGGGCTGCTGGCCGCGACGCGTCTTCCGGTCAGCTTGTTCCCCCCGATCGATTATCCGCGCGTGACTGTCGCGATTGATGCGGGCGAGCGCGATGCCGCGCAGATGGCCGCGGAGATCACCCGGCCGATGGAGATCGCCCTGCGCGCGGTCCCGGGCGTCGCGCATATCCGTTCGACCACCAGCCGCGGTTCCGCCGAAGTCGCATTGAGCTTGGACTGGGGGCACGATATGGCCTCCGCCACGCTTGCCACCCAGGGCGCGCTGGCGACCCTGCTCCCTGATCTGCCGCCCGGCACCCGCTTCCAGGTGCGCCGCTCCGATCCGACCCTGTTTCCCGTGGTGGGCATCGCGCTGACGTCGCGCTCGCTCGACAGCAGCGCGCTGCGCCAGATTGCCGAGCTCACTATCCGCCCCGCGCTGACCGCAGTGCCCGGTGTCGCCGGAGTCGATGTGCTCGGCGCCGCGCCGCGCGAGTTTGCCGTGGATGTCGATCCCGCGCGTGCGCAGGCGATCGGGCTCAGCCTTGCCGATGTAGCCGCTGCGATTGGCAAGGCCAACGATGTGCGCGGCGTGGGCAAGCTCGAGGATCGCCACCGGCTTTACCTCGTGCTGGCACAGAACCGAGTTACCGCGATCGCTGATCTCGCCGCGATGCCGATCAAGACCGGGCCTTCCGGGGTCGCCACGTTGGGCCTGATCGCGACGATCCATCCCGCAGTCGAGCCGAACTACACCCGCGTCACTTCCAACGGGCAGGCGGCGGTGCTCATCAATATCCGCCAATCGCTAGCCGGGGACACGGTCAAGATTGTCCAGCAGGTCGATGCACGGCTGAAGGCCATCGGCCTGCCGCCGAGCGTGACGGTCAGCCCATTCTACGATCAGTCGGAACTGGTGACGGGCGCTGCCGAAGCGGTGCGCGATGCGATCCTGCTGGGGGCGGTGCTGGCGGGCCTTGTGCTGTTCGCATTCCTGCGTTCAGGTCGGCTCATGATCATCACCGGGCTGATGCTGCCGGCTGTGCTTGCGGGCACCTGCCTCGTGCTGGCGAGCCTTGGTATGGGCTTCAACATGATGACGCTGGGCGGCATGGCGGCAGCCGTGGGTCTGGTGGTCGATGATGCGGTGGTCATGCTCGAACATATCATGCGCCGCATGCAGGACGGCACTGCCAAAGGCCCGGAAGGCCTGCTCCATGCCGCCGCCGAGATGGGCCGTCCACTGATCGGATCGACGCTCGCCACCATCGTCGTCTTCCTGCCACTGGCGTTCATCACCGGGGTAACTGGTGGGTTCTTCAAGCCGCTGGCCCTCACCATGGTCGCGGCGCTTGGCCTTTCGCTCATGTTTTCGCGGCTGGTGATCCCGCTCATCGCCGCGCGCTGGCTGCGCGACAAGGACGCCGAGGCTGCCGAGCGCGCGGGCGGCTTCCAGCAATGGCTGGCGCGCGGCTACGAGCGCGCCGGAGACCGGGCCTTCGCGCGGCCCGGCGTGTTTGTCGCAGTGCTCGGGATCGGCATGGCCGTGCTCGGCCTTGCCGCGTGGTCGCAAGTTCCCTCCGGCTTCATGCCCGCTATGGACGAAGGCGGTTTCATCCTCGATTACAAGGCGCAAAGCGGTGCTGCGCTCAGCGATACCGACCGGCTGCTAGGCCAGGTCGAGGCGATCATCCTCGCGACGCCGGAGGTCGCGAGCTATTCGCGGCGGACCGGCGTCCAACTGGGGGGCGGGCTGACCGAAGCGGATGAAGGGGACTACTTCATCCGCCTCAAAAACGGCTCGCGCCGCCCGATCGACGAGGTCATGGCGGACATCCGCCGCCAGATCGCTGCCAAGGTCCCCGGGATCGAGATCGAGACCGCGCAGCTGATGGAAGACCTCATCGGCGATCTTACTGCCGTGCCCCAACCCATCGAGGTCAAGCTCTTTGGCGATGATCCCGCTTCCCTTGAAGCGGCGGCAAAACGGGTCGGCGAAGCCGTGGGCAAAATCGGCGGCGTGGTCGAGGTTGTCGACGGGCTGCGCGTTGCAGGCGATGCCCTCAGCATCAGGCTCGATCCCGGCAGCGCGGCGCAGCACGGGCTTGATCCGGATGCAGCGGCGACCCAGCTCGAGGCGCTGATCGGTGGTAGCCGTGCCACGCAGGTGCGCATCGGCGAGCAGCTCGTCACCGTGCGGGTGCGCGCGCCCGAAGACTTGCGCCGGCGGGCGGCGGACCTTGGCCGGCTGGTGCTGACAGCGCCCGATGGCCATGCCGTCTACGTTTCCCAGATCGCGACGATTTCAGTTGTCGCCGGGCAGAAACAGCTGACACGCGAGGACCTCGCTCCTTTCATCGCCGTCACCGCGCGGCTCGAAGGGCGCGACCTTGGTTCGGCGATGAAGGATGTTCGCGCAGCGGTGGCCGGGCTCCGGCTGCCGCCGACGATCCGTGTGGACTTCGGCGGGCTCTATGCGCAAAAGGAGCGCAGCTTTGCCGATCTCAGTCTGGTCTTCGCCGCCGCGCTGCTGCTCGCCGCACTGCTGCTGACCTTCCTGTTCGAACGCATGGTCTGGACGATCGCGGCCCTCGCCACGGTGCTGCTTTCGGCGGCTGCGGTGATCTGCGGGCTTTGGCTGACGGGCATAGAACTCGACATTTCCGCGCTGATGGGCCTCACCATGGTGGTCGGCATGGTGACCGAACTCGTCATCTTCTTCCTCGCCGAAATCGACCCGGCGGCACCCGTCACCCTGGCGAACCTGCGTGAAGCAGGCACGCGAAGGCTCCGGCCGATCCTGATGTCTGCGCTCATCGCCATCCTCACCCTCAGCCCATTGGCCTTAGGCGTCAGTCGCGGTGCGGGACTGCAGCAACCGCTCGCGACGGCGATCATCTTCGGCCTGTTGGCGGCGGTGCCGTTGGTGCTGCTGTTCCTTCCAGCGATGATCGCCGCAATCGGGTCGGCAAGGCGGCGTGGTAATCAGCGGTAATGCCCCAGTCACAGAATGTTGTGCGACGTGATCACCGCCTAGTCGCCCGCTCAACGAGGGGCTGATGCGTCCTCCCAGCCACCGCCGAGACTGCGAAACAGGAAGACTTGCCGCTGGGCAAGGCGGCGGCCCGCGAGTGTGCCGAGGAGTTCGGTCTCGTAAGCCGTGCGGCGGGCATCGAGCGCGATGAGCGGAGTTGCATCGCCAAGGCTTACGCGCGCTTCGGCTCGGCGTGCGGCGGTCTGCGCGTCAGCCAAAGCGGCTGCAAACGACTGGTTGGCGCGACGTTCGGCATCCGCATCTGCCAGTGCCGTTTCCACTTCGCGCAAGGCCCTGAGCCATGCGGCGTCATATTGGGCGAGCGCGCCTTCCTGATTGGCCTCGGCCAGTGCGATGCGGGCCTTGACGCGGGCAGGATTGATGAACGACCAGCTGATCAGCGGCGTGATGAAGGCATCCAGCGAGCCGCGAATGAGTCCGCCCGATGCGCCGAGCGTGACGCGGGGGTACATCTCGGCTTTCGCAACTTTCACCCGCGCGCCAGCGGCCGCGAGCCGTCGCTCTGCCTCGCGGATATCAGGGCGGCGGGCGAGCAGGCCTGCACCATCGCCAACCGGCAACGGTGCCGTGAATGATGGCGGGCGCTCGCACTGAAACTGGGCGGCCTCGGCAGGCGGGAGAGCCTCCAGATTGGCGAGGAGATAGCGGGCGCGCTGCGCATCGGCTTCGAAGGCGGGCAGGCCAGCTTCCAGCCTGCCTAGCAGTTGACGGGCCTGAGCGAGCTCCAACGGGGACACCTCACCCACCTTGACCTGGCGCGATACGGTATCCGCCAGCGCGCGCTGCGTCGCAATCTGCCGTGTTGCCAAACGGGCGAGTTCCCCGGCCCAGCAAAGATCGAGCCAAGCCCCGACCACATCGGCCGCTACCGCAAGACGCACGCCGTCGCGAGCTGCCGCTGCCGCCTCGGCATCGGCACTGGCGGCTGAGGATTGATTGCGGAGCCGACCGAAAAGATCGGCCTCCCAAACTGCTTCCGCGCCGAGTTCGTAGCTCGATTTGGGCACGCCCGTCGTGCTGGGTTGGTTGGCTCCGCGCGTCGTCGGGCTGGCTCCGCTTTCCAGCACCACGTCCGGCGTGCGGGCTGTGCCTGCCAGCCGGGAATTGGCGCGCGCTGCATCGAGGTTCGCGACCGCCAGGCGCACATCGCGGTTGGCGGCAAGCGCTCGGGCAACGTGTTCATTGAGCGCAGCATCGCCGTAGAGTCGCCACCATTCGGCAGGCAAAGGCGCAGAGTTGGCCGCGCCCACGAACGGTGCGGTGGCGGCAGGCGGCGGTGGGGGCGCTGCGTTCGGCGGCGATTTCGCCATGCATCCTGCCAGCATCAGCGTCATGACCAGTGCGCGCTTCATGCCTGCTGCCCCTTGCCGAAGCGCAGATAAAGTGCGGGCATCCAGATGAGGTTGAGCACGGTCGAGCTCACCAGCCCGCCCAGGATCACGAGTGCCATCGGATACTCGATCTCGTGGCCGGGCACGTTGCCGCGCACCACCAGTGGCAGCAGCGCCAGCGCCGCCGTGCCTGCGGTCATCAGGATCGGCACAAGCCGTTCGGCGGCGCCCCGCTGCACCAGCGCAAGGCCGAAGGGCTGATCCTCCTCGCGCTCCAGATGGCGGAAATGGCTGAGCAGCATGATCCCGTTGCGTGCCGAGATACCCAGCACGGTGACGAAGCCGACCAATGCGCCCATCGAGAGCACCCCGCCTCCCAAAGCCGCTGCCGCGACCCCGCCGACCAGCGCGAAGGGCAGGCTGAGCGCGACGAGCGCGACAATCCGCCCTGAACGGAACTCCAGCCAGACAAGGAACAGAATGCCGACGAGGCAAGCGAGCGAGAGCCAGCCCAACTGCGCTTTCGATTCCTGCAGCGTTTTCCACTCGCCGAGGAATTGGGGGTAGTAACCGGCGGGCATAGGCATGGCTTTGACCTTGCGCTCGACTGCCTGCGCTACGCTGGCGAGATCGGCGCCGTCCTTGATGTTGAGGGTCACATCGATGCGGCGCGAGCCCGCCTCGCGCTTGATTTCGCCCGCCGCCGGAGCCACGCCGACGCGCGCGAGGTCGCCCAAGCGCAACGACGATCCCGCCTGACCAATTGCAGACGGAGGTCCGGGAACGATCAGCCGCCGGAGCGCGCCAAGATCGCTGCGGGCCTCCGGCACGGCCCAGACCGCGACATCGAAGCTCTTCTGATCACGGTAGATTTCGCCGACCCGCGTGCCGCCGATCAGCGTGGCCGCCGTGCGGCGCACATCGCCCGCGGTCACACCGGCGAGCGCCAGCACATCCGGCCTCGGCGCAATCTGGATCTGCGGGATCAGGCTCTGCTGCTCCACTTTCAGGTCCTTGATGCCCTCGGTGCCATCGAGCGCGCCGCGCACCTTTTCGGCAAGGCTGCGAAGCTCGGCCAGATCGGCGCCATAGAGCCGCACCACCACGGTCGCACCCGCGCCAGTCAGCACTTCCTTGATGCGTTCGCGCAAGTACGTCAGCACATCGCGCTGAAGGCCTGGATAGCCGGCGATGGCGGTCTCGATGCGCTTCACTGCCGCGTCATGGTCGGCGGTTTCATCGAGGCTGATCCACAGTTCGGTGAAATTGGGCCCGTAGACTTCATCGCCCTGCTCGGCCCGGCCGATATGCGAGCCGAAGTTGCGCACACCGGGGATCGCGGTGAGTTCCTTGGACGCGCGGATGGTGATGCGATCCATCGCTTCGATGGACGTGCCGGGCTTCTCGACGAAGTGCATCAGGAAATCGGTCTCGCGAAAGTCGGGCAGGAACTGCTGGCGTAGCAGGCCGATGCCCGCGACTGACAGCAGGATGCCGACCGCAACAACGGCGACTGCGATGCCGCTCCGAGGCGCCAACCGTTCGAGAATGCGGGCGTAGCGGGTGCGCAGGCCAATCACCCAGCGCGGTTCGGCGCGTTCGGCTACGCCCGGCAGCAGCATCAGGCACATCGCCGGAGTGACCGTCAAAGCCACCAGAAGCGAGGCCGCGATGGCCGCGATATAGGCTATTGCGAGCGGGCGGAAGAAGCTGCCCGAGACGCCGCCGAGGAAGAACACCGGCAGGAACACCAGCATGACAATGGCGCTGGCAAACACCACCGCGCTGCGCACTTCCAGGCTGGCTGCCAGCACCACGGCGAACGGCGAGCGCGGCTGTTCTCTCGATGGTTCTAGCCGCAGCCGCCTCCCGATGTTCTCGACATCGATGATCGCATCGTCGACGATTTCGCCCAGCGCGATCACCAGCCCGGCGATCACCATGGTGTTCATGCCGACCCCGAATGCAGTCAGGGCCAGCACGGCCCCCACCAGCGAAAGCGGGATCGCGGTCATGCTGATCAGCGCGGTGCGCCAATTGCGCGTGAACAGGATCAGCACCGCCGCCACCAGCAGAACGCCGATGCCCATTGCCTCACCCAGATTGGCCAACGCGCGTTCGATGAAGGTCGCAGGGCGGAAGATGGTGCCGTCGACGTTCATGCCCTTGAGGCCGGGCCGCAGTTCGGCCAGCGCCTTGTCGATGCCGCGCGTCACGTCCAGCGTGTTGGCGCCGAGCTGCTTCTCCACGATCAGCAGCAGGCCGGGGCGGCCATTGATGATCGCATCGCCGATGGGCTGGGCAAAGCCTTCGGTCACCTGCGCCACATCCCCGATGCGCACCGGCGCGCCGCCAATCGTGCGGATCACGGCGCTCGCCAGATCGCTGCCGGTCTTGACGCCGACCACTTGCCGCACGGCCAGCCGCTGGTTGGGGCTATCGACGAAACCGCCGCCTGCAATCACCACCGCATCGCCCGCCGCGCGCTGCACATCGGCCACCGTCACCCCGGCAGCCGCAAGCCGCACAGGATCGACCAGCACCTGCAACTGCCGGTCGCGCGCGCCCCACATCGCGACATTGGCGACGCCGGGCACCGCCATGAGGCGCGGGCGGATCGTCCAGCGCGCCATTTCGGTCATCGTCATCTGGTCGAGTTTGTCGGACCACAAGCCGATTTTCATCGCGCGGCTGGTGGCCGAAAGCGGCGCGAGCATAACCGGCGGGCGCACCGCTGCGGGCAGGCGCGGGATGACCGTTGCCAACCGTTCCTGCACCATCTGGCGCGTGCGCACAGGATCGGCGGCGCGGTCCATCACCAGCACCACCGATGACAGGCCCAGCACCGATTTGGAGCGCAGCGTGGCAAGACCCGGCACGCCGTTCACCGCCGTTTCGATGGGCACCGTGACCAGCGCCTCCACGTCCTCGGTCGCCAGCCCCGGGGCTTCGGTCTGCACCTCGACGATAGGCGGCGCGAACTCAGGGAAGACATCGAACTTGGCGCTCATGGCGGAGCGCACGCCCAGCGCCGTCAGCACCGCCGCCAATGCCAGCACCAGCGCGCGCTGGCGCAGCGACGATCCGATCAGCGCGGCCAGCATCACTTGGTGCCGAACTCGGTGCCGAACAGTTCCGCAGCCCCGGCCGTCACGACCCGAACGCCACAAGCGAGGCCCCGCGCCAGCATGGCCCGCCCGCCCACGATGCGGGCAACTTCCACCCGCCGACGTTCAAACTGGCGCGGCGCGGTCTCGACATAGACCCATTCGCCGCCGTTGATGTCGGTAAGAATCGCAGAGGCGGGCACATCCAGCGCAGCCGCTCCGGAACCAGTCTGCTCGGGCAGATCGACGAGCACCCGTTCGCCCACCCTGAAGTCGGCCCGCATTGCCGGAGCATAGTAGAGATCAACGGTGGCCGCTCCCGGTGTTGCTGTGGCCGGCCCGCGCACGGGCCTTGCCATGATGCCGCCAGTGCCGCCCACCGGCCTGACGGAAGCGGAGGCCCCGCGATCAAGCCGCCCTAGATCAGCAGCGGGCACTTGCGCGCGCACCCATAGCGCCCCGCTATCGGCCATGGCTGCAACTGCTGGCCCCAGCGCCCGCCTCTGCCCGGCCGCGCCGGCGAGCGCGGCCTTGGCAGCGGCGACCTGCTGGGTCGCCTCATCGCGTGCCCGGATGCTGCCTGCTTCCGCTTCCACAAGGCCGCTGGCGCGCCGCAAATTGGCCTCGGCCAGCTTCAGATCGGCCATCGCGCGCTGCGCATCGGCATCGGCGCGCGCCTGCAATCCAGCCAGCGCTGCCAGATCGGTTCCGGCTGCCACGGGCAGACCGCCGCCACGCGGCGCGGCAACGATCTCCCCGGGCACGGAGCGGCCAAAGGAATTTGCTTGGGCACCGCCCACCACTTCGGTTTCCAGGCCAAGCCGCTGCGCCGCGTCCGCGGTCAGCGTCAGGCGCATGAGTTCGGTTTCATGGCCGATCGCGTCCACTTTGGCGGGCGGCTTTGTTTTGTCCGCAGGGGCGGCCCCGCACGCCGATATGCCGCAGGCAAGTATGAACGCAGACAGCGAAGCGTGTGGACGAAGTGGCATCTACGCCACCTAGCAAACAAGACTGACATGACACTGACGTGCTGGGCGCGGTCCCCATCAACTGGTATCGCTGCGCCCATGCATATCCTGCTGATCGAAGATGAAACGGATCTGCGCGTGATGGCCGCAGAGGGCTTAAGGCGACGCGGCTTCGTCGTCGATGCGGCCGGTTCGCTCGCCGCCGCCCGCGATTGTCTCGGCGTCGTGCGACTCGATGCAGCCATCGTCGATCGCCGCCTGCCCGATGGCGAGGGACTATCCCTGCTCCCGGAACTGGCTCGGCACGGTGTGCCATCCTTGGTCGCCACGGCCTATGGCGATGTCGAGGACCGCATTGCCGGCCTTGATGCCGGCGCTGACGACTACATCGTGAAGCCGTATGATCTCGATGAAGTGGCCGCGCGGCTGCGCGCGCTGCTGCGCCGCCCCGGTCAGCGCGTGCCCCCGGTTCTGGTGCACGGCCTGTTGCGGCTGGACCCAGCCAGCAGGCAGGCCTGGCTTCGCGATGTACCACTCGATCTTGGACGACGCGAGTTCGCCCTCCTCCAGCTCCTTATGGAATCCGCGCCCAATGTCGCCGTGCGCGATATGGTGCAGGACCGGCTCTACACGCTTGATGAAGCGGTGAGCCCGAACGCGCTGGAGGCTATCGTCTCACGGCTGCGTCGGCGGCTTGCGGCTGGTGGCTGTGGGATCGAAAGCCGGCGCGGCATCGGCTGGCGCCTGGTGCTCGAGACGATGGCATGATGGCCTCGCTCAGGAGCCGCATCGGTCTCTCCATCGCGGCCATTATCTTCGTGGCGGCCTTGGCTATACTCGGTTTCGTTGCCCTTGAATTGAAGGAACTTGAGCAGGGCGGAAACCTCGACCCAGCTCATGTCGAATATGCAGAACTTCTGCTCGTGCTTCTGCCGTTCGCAGTGGTTGCTCCGCTGGTGGGCGTGCTGGTGGCCGGCTGGAGCCTCAAGCCGCTCTCCACTGCCGTTTCCGCATTGCAAGAGATTGGGCCTGACCAACCGAACATGAGACTTTGCGAGGAAGGACTGCCGAAGGAAATCCAGCCCTTCGTAGCCGCGACAAACCAGGCACTCGATCGCCTCACCGGGGCCTATCTGAACGAGCGACGATTAGCGGCCGACGCAGCCCATGCGCTTCGCACGCCAATGGCGCTTGCGAAGTTGCGGATAGACCAGTGGCAAGACGGTGCCAGCATCGATGTGGCGGGTCTGGCAACCGATCTGGACCGTATGCAACGGTCCATCGCTCAGGTGCTCGCCATGGCCCGGCTGGATACACCTGGCCAGCCTGATGATTGCAGGCCGCTCGTCGATGCGTCCCGTCTGGCCCGGCAGATTGCCGCCGAGTTTCTGCCACTTGCAGACAAGATGGGACGCGCAATCATCGTCGATGCTGAGTTCGGGGCTCCGGTCAATGTGACGGACCTCGATGAGGCTTTGCGCAATCTCGTCAGCAATGCGCTGCACCATGGGCAGGGAACCGTTTCTTTGTCGGTGTCTGCGACTGGCGAGGAGATTGTCATCACCGTGCAGGATGAAGGGACCGGTGTCCCGGAAGTCGAGCGCATCCGCATGCTCAGCCGCTTCGCCAAAGGAGAGCACTCTCCGGGCTCAGGTCTTGGGCTAGCCATCGCTGCAGCGGTGATGGAACGCTCTGGCGGGCGCCTCACTTGGCCGATGCCGTCAACACTGCAGTTGCATATGTCGGGATGCTCGCTCGCAGCTAAAGGGGATGGCTAGGGTGAGTGACTATAGCCTGCGACGCTTTGCAATCGGATTGCTGCAGCGCGCCCGATAGTCGGCTTCTCCACGCGGCGGCAGGAAGTGCTCGAAGCACGACGTGGCAGCGGGCTTGAGGCAGGTGTGATCGCCACGCTGGCGACGCGCTCGGCGAAGGAACAGGGCATCGATCGCGATGCCTTGCTCGAGCAATGGCAAGAGCGTGCCTGGGGGCTTGGTCTCGACCTCGTCGGCATAGTCCGTGATGCACGGGAGCGGTCGAATGCGATGGTCATCGCCGACCGAAAGGCGTCCCAAGATCGTCCCTCGATCGCGCAGCGTGGCAAGGTCATGGTGCTCGAACTGGCGGAACGTCTGGGGATCAGGGAAGGGGACCCTCTGGTCCCCGCGCGCATCCATCTGCGGCCTGCGCAGGAGATCGCCGCTGCCCATGCTGTTGCCTCAGCTGTGCGGCATCTCTCGGAGCGGGAAGAAGCCTTCAAAGCGACCGATCTCGCCAAGGCTGCGCTTGATCTTGGCCTGCCGACAACCATGCCGCTGATCGAGAAACGCATCGGTCAGCTGGCTGATCAGGGCGCACTCAGTAAGGGGCGCGGTGCCATGCAGGGCTGGCTCACCACCACCGACGCCGTCGCGCTGGAAAGCCGCATGCTCGCCGAGATCGAGAAGGGCAAAGGCGGCGCCACTCCGATCATCGAGATGGCTGAAGCGGGCCCTCAGCTGCAGGCCTCGGCCAGTCTGAACTTCGGGATGAGGCTTAATGCCGGGCAGGAAGCGGCGGGGCGGATCATCCTGTCATCGACGAACCGCATTGTTGCCGTGCAGGGCGTGGCGGGTGTCGGCAAATCCAGTCTGCTCCGCCCCACCGCCCAGATCCTTGCCGAGCATGGCAAGCGCGTGATCGGGCTTGGCGTGCAGAATACGCTGGTGCGCATGCTGGAGCGGGATACCGGGATCCCGTCGATGACTGTGCACCGGTTCCTGGGGCAGCACCGGACATTGCTTGACGGCACTCCGGGCAAAGCGGGAATGGCCGAAGCGCGGGCCGCGTATCGGGATGCCGTGCTGGTGCTCGATGAGGCCTCGATGGTCTCGATCCGCGATCAGGATAGATTTGCCAGGCTTGCCAATCTGCTCGAGGTCGACCGCCTCGTTCTGATGGGTGATCCCACGCAGCTTGGTGCGGTCGAGGCGGGTAAGCCCTTTGCGCTGGCGCTTGCAGCCGGCACTGAGACGGCGCGGATGGAGACAAACCTCCGCGCGCGATCCGAGATGCTGAAGCTTGCCCAGGCCGCGGCGCAGCAGGGGCGCACCGGCGAGGTGATGGAGCATCTTAAGGGTCACATCGTCGAGGTTGGCGAAGACAGCGCCATCGTCGCGGCAGAGCGCTGGCTGACGCTTCCTCCTGCCGAGCGGGAGCGAACGGGAATCTATGTCTCCGGGCGCCAGCTGCGCGACGAGGTCAACGCGGCCGTGCAGACCGGGCTCGCCGCAAATGGCGAAATCGGGCCAGACAATATGACCCTCACCGTGCTCTCACGCGTCAACGCGACGCGCGAGGAGCTACGGCACGCGCGGACCTACGCGCCGGGCATGGTGCTGGAGGTGGCCACGCGGCAGTCCCGGCATAACCTGGCAAAGGGGCGCTATGATGTTCTGAAGGTGGATGCCGCCAAGGTTACAGTCGAGCTGAGGGACAACGGTGGCCATCTGCGAACGTTTCTGCCGTCTCGCATGGGGGCTAAGGGGGACAATCAGGCACTCCAGCTTCACGAGCGGAAGGTGCTGACGGTCTACACCCGCGATACGATCCGCTGGACCGCCAACGACCATCAGCGCGGTCTGATCAATGCCGACCGGGCAACGATTACTGCGATTGCGGACAACGGCCTGACGGTGCGGACATCGACCGGGATGGACCAGAAGCTCGAGGCGGGCGATCCGATGCTGGCGCGGATCGATCTGGACTACGCGCTCAACGCCCACATGGCGCAGGGGCTGACTTCCGACAAAGGCATCGCCGTCATGGACAGCCGCACCCGCAAGCTGCTCTCGGCGCGCAACTTCCTCGTCACCATTACCCGTCTGCGCGATGAGCTCACCCTGATCGTCGACAATCGTGACAAGGTCGAGATGGGGATCGGCCGCAATCCGGGTGACAAGACCTCAGCGCTTGAGGTGACGGAGCGGCTAGGCGCCGCAGCCGCGAAGGGGCTGACGGCAGGTAAGCCTCAGGAAATTACCCGGCCGCAAGATGTCGAGAGCAAGCGCGAGCTTGAGCGCACGATCACCAAGGTGGTGCCGTTCGAGATGGGGATTTGAGATTGGAACTACGCTGGACTAAGAGATGAACGCGGTGCTGCTGAAATGACCCAAGGAGGCAGGCTTCGAAACGACTGAAGTCAGATTCAGCAGAGACCACCTCGTCGTTCAGGCTGGCTGTCTAAAATGGCTCCATTCGTCGTTGAAAAGCGCCATTTCGACGAATATTGGAATCGAACCCGGTATAGATTTCAACTTGGTGGTATTTTTGATGGAAAATGGTAGCATCAGTTTATAATTTAATCTCTATTTTTATTATAGTTATATCTATTGAGTGACTCCGTCCCCGGCACCACTGCCGCTATTCATCCATTTAAACTGTCAGTGTTTTCTTGATGGTTGGAAGCTTGCCCTCCTCCAGATTTGAAAGTGCACGGCCGGCGAGGAGGCGCATGACGGCCTTGTGCGATCAAGGCCTAGGCCGCGCCTACCAGGCGAAGGTCATGCCGACCCGTCCTCCGCTCGAACCTTTGACTGTTGATCCGGCCACACCCGCATTGAAATAGACGTGGTCGCTGGCCTTGACCACGGCGGAACCTGAAAAGCCCTGCTGGCCCCGGTAGGTGGCGAGGTTGAACGAAACGGCGAACCTGGCATCGGCGGGCATCAGCGTGCCGCCCATCGCCATCGCCGCAGCGATGCCGCCATTGGCGTCGCGGCGATTCGTCTCAACCTGATTGCCCAGTCGGCCGAGCCCGGATTCGAGCGCGGTCAGGCGTGCGCCTTGGGCTGCGGTAACTGCCTCGATTGCGGTCGCCCGCGCGTCTTGCGCTGCATCCCTGGCCTGGATTGCGGCGATCTGGGTCGAATGGACGGTACTGGCGGCTTCCACGCTGGCGATCTTGGCATCCTGCACGACGTTTTGCGCCAGCGCGGTGTTGGCATCGGCGGCGGCAGCATCGGCGCTCGCCTTCGCCGCGGCCGCGTTTGTCAGCGCGGTGTTTGCTGTGGTTTGCGCGGCAGCTGTCGCGGCCGCGTTGCCAGTGGCTGCCACGGCCTTGAGCTGCGCGAAATTGACCGCGTCGGTGTCCTGTGTGCCCGCAGCAACATTGGTGATCTGGCGCTGCAATGCGGCACTGCCGACCGAGACGGAGTTGGCGCGATCCGCGCTTGAGCCATAGCCTATCGCGACAGAATCGGCGGCGCTGGCGGTGGCCGTTGCGCCCAGCGCGAGGCTGCGGTCGCCGCTGGCAGCGCTCGATTGGCCAATGGCGATGTTGCCCGCTTTGCTGGCATTGGCCTGATCGCCGATCGCAAGGGCGGAATCGCCATCGGCAATGCTCAGGTTGCCCAGCGCCACGGCGGCGGTTCCGGTGGCCGTATTGTCGGCACCGATGGCGACCGCGCCGGTGCCCGTGGCGATGTTTGGATCGCCGATGGCCACCGCACCGTTGCCATTGGCCTGATTGAGATAGCCAAGCGCAACAGCTTTGCCCTTGGCGATCGAGCCCTGGCCGAAGTTGAGATTTGCTCCACCATTCATGTGGTCGATAATGTTATCGATCCTGAAATCGGTGCTGGATTGCACAGCACGCAATTGCCCCATGTTAACAGCATCATAGTCGTTAAATCCATCGCCGACGTGGGTGAGCGTTCGGTTGACGGAGTCACTGCCGAAGGAAACCGTGTAGTCCTCGTCTGCGACAGAGTAAGCGCCAATCGCCACGCTCCCGATCGCGGTCGCCTTCGCAAATCTGCCAAAAGACGAACTGGCCCCTCCGCTGGCAATCGCTTCCCCGCCGACGGCTGTGGAGAATTCGTCGGTTGCCTCGCTGAAAGCACCCAGCGCGACATTCCGAAAGCTGGTGGCCTTGCTCGCGCGACCGATCGCGATGGACTCTTGATTAGTGGCTTGCGCAGCCCAGCCCATGGCAATTGCCGACGTATCGAGCGCCTTTGATTCATAGCCGAATGCAACTGAGCCAGAGCCGACTGCCTTGTTGCTTTCACCGATTGCGGCACTACCAAACCCGTTCACCGAATTTGAACTGCCAATCGCAACGCCAAAAGTGCTTGCGTTCGTATCCCCAATCGCCACCCCGCGGTTCTTGCTGCTCAGCGTGTTGCCGACGCCGGCCGAAACAACGTAACCGACCGTTACCTTGCCGCCGTCGCTAGACGTGACCCGGGCATCGAGCTGGCCAAGGTTGACCGCATCGGTTGCCGAAGTGCCGGCGGCAACGTTCACCAGCGCACGTTCCGCGCCGCTCGTGCCGACTGAGACGACATTGTTGCGGCCCGTCGTCGATCCATTGCCGAGCGCAACGCTGTTCGTGCCTGAGACGATGGTACCATTGCCGAGCGCCATGCTGTTGGCACTGTTGGCAGCGGCATTCACGCCCAGCGCCAGCGCATTGTTGCCCGCTCCCTTGGCGCCAGCGCCAATCGCGGTGGAAAGCAGGCCCGAAGCCTTGGCGGAAGCACCGAGGGCGAGCGCCTTGTCCTGAGTGGTTTCGCTGCCGTCGCCGATGGCGATGCTCGCTTCTCCAGTGGCGACAGCGCCCGTGCCGACCGCGACCGCCTGCTTACTGGTGGCCGCGCTGAAAGCACCGACTGCTACCGCGTCGTCGGCCATAGCATCGGCATCCGTGCCGAGCGCCGTGCTGTAGGCCCCCGTCGCGCGGCTGTTGTTGCCAAGGCTGGCGGCCCCTTCTGCGCTTGAAAAAGCGGCATTGCCGACGGCCGTGCTGATCAGTCCGGAGGCCGTGCTGGCCGCACCGAAGGCGGATGCGCCATTTGCTGTCGCCCGGCTGTCCACGCCATAGGCGCTCGAGGAAGCGCTGCTGGCCGTGCTGCCCTGACCGGTGGAAGTCGCGCTTTCGCCCGCTACTGCGCCTTGCCCCAGCGCCGTGCTGCGATAGCCATCGGCCGCCGCGCCCTGGCCCACAGCGGTGGAAAGCCCGGCGGTGTCCGAGGGGCCGCCATCGCTCTTGGCAACCGCGCCTTCGCCGATGGCAGTGCTGTTTTCGCCCAGCGCCTGCGCGCCTTTGCCAACGGCGGTGGACTTGACCTCGCGCGCCTTGCTGAACGCGCCGAACGCGCTGCTATCTGCGCCTTCCGCCACGCTTTCCGCGCCCGTGGTCGTGCTGTTCAGCCCGTTTGCCGCGCTGAACGCGCCGATGGCGGTCGAATAGTCCTGCGCGGCGTTGCCGTAGGCGCCCAAGGCCGTCGCCTCAGTGCCCGATGCGCTGCCGTTGACGCCTACGACTGTCGCCAGCCCGCTGGACGCCGCAGCGCCGGAGCCGACCGCAATCGTCTGATCTCCGGTGGCGCTCGCACCGCTGCCCAGCGCTGACGATTCCGTGCCGGTCGCCTCGCTATTGGCACCAATGGCGGTGGTATCCGCGTTGAAGGCGTGGGCCGAGTGGCCGATTGCCGTCGCCTGCGTGGGCACGGGTGCGGGCGGTGTGGTGCTGACGCTCGCTCCCGTTCCGCAGACGAGGGTCTGGAGATCCGCATTGGCTGCGCAGACTCCGCTTGCCGGCGGCGGTGATGTGCCCACGACCTGACCTTGCGCCGCGCCGGCCACGCCAAGGATCGCGGCCATGCTGGCGCTCGACAGGAGAAGGGTTCGCGAAAAACGATTGGTGCGGTTCATGACACAAGATCCCCCGGTTCTTGGCCGCCGCGCCTTGTTGTCTTCAGCCGGGGCCGGTGCTCATCACTTCCGGGGACAGTCTATCGCTGGCCAAGGGGAGTTCTCCTCAGCCTGCGCCAATCATTGCTCATTCTCCGCCATGGGCATTTTTCGGAAGGGATCAGCCTTCGCCCTGTCGCCATTCGCGCGGGGTCAGGCCGAAGGCCTGCTGGAACTGGCGGTTGAAGGTCGCCAGCGAGTCAAACCCGTTGGCATAGGCAATCGTCGAGATCAGCTGTCCGGCTGCTGCAGGATCACGCAGTGCGCGCTTGCATTTGTTGAGCCGGGTGCGGCGCAGGCACGTCGTGAAGCTGTCGCCGTGCAGTTCAAATGCGCGCTGCAGTGTCCGCTCCGACAAGCGCATGTTCTCTGCCACTATGGCTGCCGACAACGCTGGATTGCTGGAATGACGATCGATCAGCTTGCGCGCCAGATTGAACCGCCCGCGTTCGACAGCGGTCGAGATCGGCTCACCATTGCCGTCCACCGCGCCATAGGCGGCAGCGACCAGCCCGTAGAAGGCATTGAGCGCCATGTCGGCGGCAAAGCTGTCCAGCCCGGGCAATTCGCTTGCCAGTGTTCCGAGATAGGCTGTGAGCAGACGCGCCGCGCCGCCTTCTCCGGAGACTTTGCGGGTGGGCACATAATCGGGCAGTTTCCCGCCGATGCTGGCGAGATGGCGCTTGTGAAAGCGGTACAGCCGCGTGCGTGAGGGCAATTGATCGAGCGGCTTCAGCCGGGAGGGCAGCACCGGATGATAGATATACATGTCACCCGGCGAGAGGTGAATGTCGTCAACCGTGTCGAACAGCGCGACTTCGCGCGATTCCAGTTGCTGATAGACCCACAGGTAATTGTCATCGACGTGGCTGACAAAATTCTTGCTCTGGATTGTTTCGTGCGCAGTCGATCGGCTCTCGACGATTTCGAAATCGCCATAGTGGCGCATGACCATCGAGCCGGAAAAGCGCAACCGGTCATCCCGTTGCAGACTAAGATCAGCCTCCTGGAAGTTGTTGCCGACCAGATCCCGCCAGAAAGGATACCGGTCCTGCGGCCGCAATACGTCGGTAGAAAACTCGATCACACGCTGTTCGGTTGCCCGCCCCAATCCCCGATTCTGAAGATATCAAGCGCCCCCATGAGTGTCAATCATTGCGGAAAGTTACCATGAATCATTGACTTAACTTTATTCTCTAAAAGTCCGTCGGCACTTGATGTTCTCGCGCCTCTTTAGAAAATTTATGAAAAATTTGGGGATGAATAGACAAAACAATTAGCAATTTAATTACATAGATAATGCAATTTTTACGGAAGTTCGTTAGAAGATCCATAACATGCTTCACGACGATACTGCTATCCTGTTCTCCGCCGTCGAACAATTCGGGGTATGCTCTGGCCCTTGACTGCATTCGCGGTACTCACCGATGCCAAAGCACCGAGTACGATCGTGCGCTGTTTGCCATCCCTTGACCACTTGTAGCCAGAGGCTTCCGCCTGACCCTCGTCCGCAGGGCTGGCTGCCCCACCATGGGTATATTCCGAAGCTGTGCCCGGCCGCGCTGGCGGACTACACGCCGTTCGACGTTGGCGATGGCCCGCGTCCCTAACCCTAGAAGACCCGATCGCCACGGCCAGGTTATTCGAGCCGCCCCGCCTCTGCCGGGCTGCCGGACCTGTTCGGCGTCAGGCCGCCGCCGATCCTGCTCCCCCTCTTACCTCGTGGCCGCATCTTGCGGCTTCACCAAAAAAGAACGGATACTTCATGAGGAAAATTCTCGTCGGCCTGATGCTGGCCACCAGTGCGCTCGGCACTAGCGCCTATGCCTCCGATGCCGGGCCCTACATCACCTTGGAAGGTGGCGCGGTAAAGCAGCAGCGCTCGGATGTCAGTGGCCCAGGCGGCTATGAGCACACGGATCGGTTCAAGACCGGCTGGGAAGCCGGCGGCGCGATCGGTTATGACTTCGGCCATTTCCGGCTTGAGGCGGAAGGGTTTTATGCCCGTTCGAAACTGCGCACCCAGACGCGCCCGGTCGGAACCCCGCTGCCGAATGGCGAATACACCTCGAATGGCAATCTCTCCGGCGAGACCAGCACTTGGGCCGGCATGGCCAACGCGCTCGTCGGTCTCGGCCATTGGGGCGGGATCAAGGCCTATGCCGGCGGCGGTGTCGGCTATGCCCGGACGCGGCTCGCGGAGAACCTGCCCGGCGCGGTTTCGCTCAACGATCGCGCGCATGGCTTTGCCTGGCAGGCGCTCGCCGGGCTGACGGTGCCGCTTGGCCGCAATGTCGATTTCGGCGTGAAATACCGCTACTTCCGCCCCGACGGTGCCGACACGTTCCTCGCCGCCGATGGCTTCTCGCGCAAGGCCGACTTGCGTTCGCATTCGTTGCTGGCAACGCTCACGTTCAGCTTCGGCGGCCCCGCCGTCGAACCGGAACCCGAGGCTGCTCCGCCGCCGCCCCCGCCGCCGATGATGGCGCCGCCTCCTCCGCCCCCGCCGCCCCCGCCGCCGGTGGTTACCTGCAACCGCGGCCCGTTCATCGTGTTCTTCGATTGGGACATGTCGGACATCTCGCCCGAAGCGGCCAGCGTGCTGGACAACGCGGTGCAGGCGTACGGCAACTGCTCCAATGTCGCCGTCATGCTTGCCGGCCACACCGACAGTTCGGGCTCCTCGAAGTACAACCTCGGCCTCTCGTCACGCCGCGACAGCGCCGTGCAGAGCTACCTGACCGGGCACGGCATCGCTGCCAGCGCGATCACCAGCCAGGCGTTTGGCGAGACCAACCAGCGGGTGCCCACGGCAGACGGTGTGCGCGAAGTGCAGAACCGCCGCGTGGAGATCAGCTACGGTCCGGGTTCGGGCTTCTGATCGCACAGGTTGCGGACATGGGGCCGGCAGCAATGCCGGCCCCATTGGCCGTTCCGCCGGGCGGGGATCAGCTTTCGATCATCAGGACCTTGCGGGCGAGTTCGGGCAGCGAACGCACGCCCATGCGGTGCATGATTTCGGCGCGGTGGTTCTCGACCGTGCGCTGGCTGATGCCGAGGTCCGCCGCGATATTCTTGCTGGGCTCGCCCGCAAGGACCATTTCCATCACTTCCTTCTGCCGCGTGGTGAGCGCGGCAAAGCACGCTGCCGCTTCGGCCTGCGCGACATCGGCGATGCGGATCGTGTGCGACTGCTCGGCGGCGCGGTCGATGCTCTCCATCAGCGCATCGCGCCCCACCGGCTTGGTGATGAAATCGCAGGCACCGGCACGCATCGCCGCCACCGCAAGGCCGATGTCGCCATCGCCGGTGATGAGGATGACCGGCAAGTGATCGCCCCGCGCGCGCAGTTCGCCCAGCAGGCCGATGCCGCTCAGCCCCGGCAGATGCGCATCGACCAGCAGGCACCCCGGACGCCCCGCGCGGTAGACCGCGAGGAAGTCCTCGGCACTGGTGAAGTCCTGAACTTCGCGGCCATGCGCGGTGAGCAAATCGCGGATCGCTTCGCAGACATGTGGCTCGTCGTCGATCACATAGGTTACCGGCACGACTTGCGGGGTGTGCCCCGGAGGCAAGGCGACGACCGGGGCTTGTGCTGGCGGGCATAGCGATTCCACCGCGCGCAGCAGCGCGGCCGGGTTCACCGGTTTCTTGAGATGGATGCAGTCCGCCTCGGCAATGCTGTCGCGCGCGGCGGTGGAGATATCGCCGGTGAGCACGATGGCGGGGAGCGGGCGGTGCAGCCGCGATCTGAGCGCCATGAGCAGGTCCACCCCGCTCTGGCCTGAAGGCAGGTTGTAGTCGGTCAGCAGGATATCGGGGCGGATCGCACCACCTGAGACCAATCGCAGCGCCTCCGTCCCATCGGCGGCACAGCTTACCATGTGGCCGTTGTCACGCAGCAGCTGTGCGACGAGATCGAGCAGATCGGGATCATCCTCGACCACCATGATCGCCGAGGGACGCGCGATCAGATCGGATCCGGGTTCGGGCACCGGTTCACGCGGGGGCACTGGAGGCAGGTGGGTCGCGCCTTTGCGCAAGGGGACAGTGATCGCGAAGACCGATCCGCGCCCCGGCACCGAACGGACATCGACGGGATGGCGCAGCAGCCGCCCCAGCCGGCGCACGATAGAGAGGCCAAGCCCGAGCCCGAGCCCGCTCTCGCGCGCGGGATTGTCGACCTGGTGGAATTCCTCGAAGATGCTGTCGAGCTGCGAGGCCTCGATGCCGATGCCGGTATCCCACACCTCGATGCGCAAGGTCTCACCACGCCGCCGACAGCCCAGCAGGATGCGCCCGGTGCGCGTGTACTTGACCGCATTGCCGAGGAGATTTCGCACCATCTGCTCGAGCAGGCGCGGATCGCTTTCGATCCAGGCAGAGCTTGGCATGAAGCGCAGCGAGAGATCGCGCGCTTCGGTGACCGCGAGGAATTCGCCGTGCAGACGGCCCAGCATCTCGCCCGCCGGGAACACCACGGTCTCGGGCTGCACCGCGCCCGCCTCGATCTGGCTGATGTTGAGCAGCACGTCGAGCATGCCGGAAAGCGCACCGAGCGTCTTGTCGAAGCGCGCCATGAGTTCGGCCGCGCGTTCGCCGGTGACGTTGGGGGCAAGGAAGTCCTTGAGCAACGCAAGCGCCTGCAGCGGCTGGCGCAGATCGTGGCTCGCCGCAGCCAGGAAGCGCGACTTGGCGGCATTGGCGCGCTCGGCCTCGAGCTTGGCTTCCTCCAGCGCCGAGGTGACGTGCTTGCGATCGGTGATATCGGCAAAGGTGATCACCACGCCTTCGATGCGGCTGTCGTGCGCCCGGTAGGGGAAGATGCGGCGCACGTACCAGGTATCGCCGGGGGCATGCACCTCGCGCTCGATCGTCGCCTCGTTGTCGAGCACGCGCTGCGCATCGGCGAGAAGTTCGGGATCATCGGCAATCGGCCGGAGGTCTGCCAGAGGCCGCCCGACATCGCTGGCGATCACGTTATAGAGCGGACTGATCGCCGGGGTGAACAGTCGGATGCGCAATGCCGCATCGAGGAACATCGTGCCGACATTGGTGCTGAACAGCACGTTCTGGAGATCGTCCGAGGCGAGCCGCTGGCGGTCGAGCGTTTCCTGCAACTGGCTGTTGAGCGCGGTCAGTTCCTCGTTGAGCGATTGCAACTCCTCCTTCGAGGTGAGCAGCTCCTCGTTGGTCGACTGGAACTCCTCGTTTACCGAGAGCGCCTCCTCGTTGATCGCCTTCTGCTCCTGGCCCGCGATCTCGCGCTCGTGGATCGCGGCCTGCAACTCGGCGTGCGCATCGACCAACTCGCGTTCGAGTTCGGCGATGCGGCTGGCCTGCTCCGGGGCGAGGTCTGCGTGCGGGGCACCGTTGGCCGCCGGCCGTTCGGCAAAGCAGACGAGGATCAGCTGTTCCGCAGTATCAAGCAGCAGTTCGACGGTGATGGCGAGGTCGACCTGCGCGCCATCGATCGTCAGTCTCGCGGTGCCGCCATCGACGCGTGGCTCATCGCGGCTGACACGCCGGATCGCGTGGCGCAGCCGCGTTCTCAGGGTAGGAGAGGCCATGCCGAGCAGATTCTGCGTGGGATACCCGGGCGTCACCCGAAGAAACCGGTGCGTCGGCCCCATCGAGAACAGGCATTCGCTCTGCTGGTTGACGAGCACCGCAGCAGGTGCGTGATTGGCGAGCACGGCCCGGCTGCAGATCTCCGCGAGGCTGCGGCGCACAGCGGGCGATTCGTTTCCGGCGGCGGCCAGCATGGGCAGCTTGCCATCAAAGCTCAGGGGAAAACCCGGCTCACCCGGTCGAGTCCGCGCGACGTGGCGGTAGCAGCATTCGGCGCGGACCACCGGCGCGAAGCGGGGGTCGGGCTTGGCGATCGTCTCCGCTGTGCCAAGCAGGAGGAAGCCGCCTTCCTTGAGCGCGAAATGGAACAGTGAAATGATCCGGCCCTGCGCCGCCGCATCAAGGTAGATCAGCAGGTTGCGGCAGGAGATGAGATCGAGGCGCGAGAACGGCGGATCGCTGAGCACGTCCTGCACCGAGAACACGACATGGTGGCGCAGCGCCGGGACGACTCGGTAGCCGGTATCCTCCTCGGTGAAGTAGCGCGCCAACCGCTCAGCCGGGACCACCGCAGCGATATCGTGCGAATAGAGCCCTTCGCGCGCGGCAGCGATGGCATCGGGGTCGAGGTCGGAGGCGAATATCTGCAGCTTGAGATCGCGCCGCACGCCGACGAGCGCATCGTGGCAGGCCATCGCGATCGAATAGGCTTCCTCGCCAGTGCTGCAGCCGGCCACCCAGATGCGCAGCGCCTGCCCGGGCTCCAGCCGCTCGATCAGCTCGGGCAGGATCTCGGTCTCGAAACTTTCGAAGACTTTGGGGTCCCGGAAGAAGCTGGTCACATTGATGAGGAGGTCGCTCGCGAGCAGCGCGCACTCTTCTGCATCGCTGCGCAGCCGCTCGGCGTATGCCGCCATGTCGCCTGCGGTCATCGACAGCAGCGCCATGCGCCGCGCGATCCGCCGGGTGATCGTCCCGGGCTTGTAGTGGCTGAAGTCCTGCCCGGTCGTGTGCTTGAGCGCTGCGAGGATCGCGGCAAGGCCGGCTGCCGTTTCGAGCGCCGGAGCTGTGGTGGTGACGAAGCCTGGGCGGGTGACGCGCGCGGCAAAGGCGATCAGCACTTCGGGCATCGCGGCCAGTGGAAGCACCGCATTGACGAGCGCGGTATCGAGCGCCGCCTGCGGCATGCCCGGATGCTCGGCCTCGGCCGGGTTCTGGGCCAGGATTATCCCGCCTGCCGCATGTAGCGCGGGGATGCTGCGGCTGCCATCGCCGCCGGTGCCGGACAGGATGACGGCAGCGCTTTGGCTCCCGCACGAGGCGGCGAGCGAGCGGATCAGCCAGTCCAGTGGCAAGCGCGCGCCATGTCCGGCCTCGGGCGCGGAAAGGCGCAAGGTTCCTGCACGCACCGAAAGGTAGCGGCCGGGGGGGATGACATAGACGTGATCGGGCGCGAGTGGCCGGCCATGCACGGCTTCGACCACCGGCATCGCAGTGTGTTCGGCCAGCAGTTCGACCATCAGGCTCTTATGGTGCGGATCGAGGTGCTGGACGACAATGAAGGCCATGCCGGTCGCCGCAGGCAGCGCATCGAACAGGCGCGAGGTTGCCTCAAGCCCGCCCGCCGAAGCGCCGATCGCGATGATCGGGAGCACCGCGCGCGGTGGCAGGTCTTTCCTCTGTGGTGGTCGGCTTGCAGTGCGCGGCGGGTTTACCACTGCAGGAACGAGGCGGCAGGCCTCCTGCACTGGAGGCTCTGGCCGTATACTCTCTGCGTCATTTCGTGCCTCTCGTGATGACAGTGCCTAACACACTTCGTCAGCACCCACCCCATCGCAAATGACGAAGCCACCGGCCGGTTGGCCGATGGCTCCGATTCTCTTACCCGGCGCGGCAGCGTTCAGCCGCCGACGCGGATCGCACCCAGCGAGGTGAGCAGGCCGAACGCCTGCAGCAACCACAGGACTACCGCGATGACCACAACCACGTTGAGGATGGATTTGATCTTGCCGTCCATCGGCAGGTAATTGTTGATCAGCCAAAGAATGACCCCGACCACGATCAGAACGACGATGAGATTGATCAATGACATGACGTGATACTCTCGCAAGGTGCCCTGCAATCAGGGCCCGTGGTGATTGGCAAGAGCGTGCCGGAACTTCGCCGCAGCATAGGTTCCGGCACGCTCCCGTGTGACTTGGCTCGATTTTGCGGGAGGGGAGGCACTATCGAGCCAAGACGCAGTCAGTATTGGGGCTGCCTCGCAGCCTCGGCTGAGGTGGAGGCCTGATCTGGGCCCTGTGCAGCGCGGGCACTGCCACCATTGTAGTTGTTCGGCCCGGCGCTGGGCCCCATTTGGCGATCAGGCTGCGCGGCGCTGCTGCCATGTTCGGGAAACCGGTAGGGCTCTGCGCTGTACCGCGACATGTCCGGAGCGCCGCGTCGGTCCTCACCCTCGCGGGTGCGGCGCGGTTGTTCCTCGATTTGCCGGTTATCGCCGTGAAGATCCTGGCCATGCTGGCCTTCGGTCCGCCGCCGATCATGCCTTCGTCCGCGATTGCGATCGGAGTCCCAGTCCCGGCGCTGCTCGCGCTCGCCCCATTCCGGGCGATAAGCATTGTCGTATTGCGACTGCCACCGCTCGCGCTGGCCATAGAACGGCCGGCCGCGATAGTGGTTGTCCCAATAGGAGCCGAATGCAAACGTGGTTACATCCACGCCCATGTTGGCCCCGACGCCGCGTCGGCGGCCATCATGCTGGATGCGCAGGGCTTCGCCCGCGATCCAGCCGCGATTGGCCCGGTAGGTGACATCGCACCAGGTCCAGTCACGCAGGCAGCCGTGCACGTTGACCATCGTGCCGCGGCGCACCGTGCGCACGGTGGGATAATCGCGCAGCGGGCCGGAATAGAGCCGCGTTGAAACGGCGGTGTAGCCGCGCATGGTTTGCGCCGTGGCACCGGTCAGCGGCAGGGCGGCGGCAACCAGCGCTGCCAGAGTGAGGATCGAGCGCATCAACAGGGCTCCCTTCATGGTCTGTGAGGCAGAAGTGGGCAGCGCGGCGGCTTTACGCGCCGCGCTGCCGGGGCCGATCAGCGGCAGCGGACATTGCGCCCACGATCGATCTGGCGGCCAGCAACGCCGCCGACAACGGCGCCAAGCACGGTGCCGAGCGCTTCGGACCCGCCGGGAGCGATCACGTTGCCCAGCACTCCGCCGCCAATTGCGCCGATCACAAGGCCAGTGGTTCCATCGGAGCGGCGGCAATAATAGCGTCCGTCGTTTCCGCGATAGATCCGCTCGTTGTTGTCCATCCGCCGTTCGCGATAGCGGCTGGAATCCTTGCGGTAGTAGCGATCGGCCTCATAGCCGCCGTAGCTCGGATCTGGACGGTTGTAGTCGTAGTTGCTCCACTGCGAGTTCATGGGTTCGGGGCCGCCATATTGGGCGCATCCGGCGAGGAGGCCGGAGGCGGCGATGGCCATCAGGATTGTACGCATGGGCTGTGCTTCCTTGTGCAGCGAGCCGGACGGAGCGGGCTGCACCGACCGGACGTCACATGGGACCCATCAAACTTAGAAGCCTCCCGCCAGCGCGACAGGATCGGAAACTACCCACGCGGCGCTCTGCAAGCGCCGCTGCAAGCCGTTCGCCCGCACGTACATTCCGCAAGCGAAGCGTGAGGTTCCCTGCGGCGCGCCATGCGAAAACGGGGCACCGTTGCAGGCACCCCGTTCGTGACATGGCAGGATTTTCTTCCGTTCAGGCGCCGAAGCCGCCGTCGATGGTCTGCAACGATCCGGTGATCATCGCGCTGTGGGGGCCGGCGAGATAGGCAGTCAGTTCGGCAATCTCGTCGGGCCGGGCGTGGCGCTTGATCGCCATGAAGCTGTGCATCGTCGCGGCCATGGGCCCTTCGGCCGGGTTCATGTCGCTATCGGTCGGCCCCGGCTGGATGCTGTTGACGGTGATGCCGCGATCCCCGAAATCACGCGCGAGGCCGCGCACCATGCCCTGCACGGCAGACTTGGTCATGGCATAGGCCGCGCCGCCCGCGAAGGGCATCCGGTCGCCATTGACCGAGCCGATCACGATGATGCGCCCGTTGTCGTTCATGCGCCGCGCGGCTTCCACCGCAGCGTGGTAGGGCGCGCGGATGTTGACGTCGATCATGTGGTCGATGGCGTCCGGATCAAGCGTCAGTGGATCACCCATCACGAGGGTGCCGGCGTTGATCACCAGCACATCGAGCGGCCCACGGCTGGCGATCGTGGCGGCCAGCGCGTCGCGGTCGGCGCTGTTGGCCTGGATTGCCTCGGTACCGGTTTCGGCGGCCAGCGCTTCGGCGGCATCGCGCGATCCGGCATAGGTAAAGGCGGTGGCGGCACCGCTCGCGGCGAAGCGGCGCACGATCGCGGCGCCGATGCCCCGGCTGCCGCCGAGGATGAGGACGTTCTTTGCGGCAAGATCAGTCATGGTCAGTCTCCTTGTTGTGGGGGGCGGAGCGACCGGACATCCGGTCTGCGTGGCCCCTCTGCTGGACCTGAAGATGCCGATGAGGCATCGTTCGCACTAGCCGCCCGATCCGGGTTCTTGCTGACGGAATAGCCGAACGATGATGAAGCTCGATGGCGTTGCCGCGTTCGTCACCACGGTCGATGCAGGCTCGATCAGCGCGGCGGCGCGGCGGCTGGGCCTCGCCAAGTCGGTGGTCAGCGAGCGGCTGGCCGAGCTGGAGCGCACGCTGGGCGCGACGCTGATCCAGCGCTCGACACGCCGCCTTGCGCTCACCAACAGCGGCGAGACCTTTCTGCCCCGCGCCCAGCGCATCCTGCGCGAGATGGAAGCCGCCGCCTCGGAACTCGATGCGACCAGCGGCAAGCTCGCCGGGCCGCTCAGGCTTTCCGCGCCGGTTGGCTTCGGCACCCTGCACCTCGGGCCGGCGCTGGCCCGCTTTCTTCAGGACCACCCCGATATCGAGCTCTCGCTGGAGCTTGATGATGCCTTTGTCGATGCGGCGACGGGCGGGTTTGATGCCGTGCTGCGCCATGGTGCGATTGGCGACGGACGGCTGATCGCGCGGCGGCTGGCCTCCAGCCGCCGCCTGCTGGTGGCCGCGCCGGACTATCTGGCAGAGCATGGCGTGCCCGCAAACCTCACCGATCTCGAGGCGCATCGCGGCATCCTCTACGCCAACCGCACCGGCGACTGGCGCTTTGCCACGGGGCACGGCTGGACGGTGGTCCGCCCGCGTCCGGCGCTCAGGGTCAACAACGGGCTGGTGATGCGCGATGCCGCGCTTGCCGGTCTGGGCCTTGCCCTGCTGCCCACTTTCTTCGTCCACGAGGAACTGCGACGCGGCGCGCTGGTTGAAGTGAACCCCGGCTGGCCGGCGGAAGGGGCCGAATTGTTCCTCACTTATCCGCGTGATCATGGCGCATCGGCCAAAATTCGAGCGCTGGGCGATTGCCTGCGCCGCACCTTCGGCGATCCGCCCTACTGGGAAGCGACCTGACCGCAGTCTGGCACAAAAAAAGCCCCTCCGGTGAGGGAGGGGCTTCGAGGCTTTTCAGATCAGTGTTGGCTCAATGGCCAGCGTGCGTTGCCAGCGCTGCGAGCAGCAGCAGGGCGACGATGTTGGTGATCTTGATCATCGGGTTAACGGCGGGGCCCGCGGTGTCCTTGTAGGGATCGCCGACCGTGTCACCGGTGACGGCAGCCTTGTGGGCTTCGCTGCCCTTGCCGCCGTGGTTGCCGTCTTCGATATACTTCTTGGCGTTGTCCCATGCGCCGCCGCCCGAGGTCATCGAGATGGCGACGAAGAGGCCGGAGACGATCACGCCGAGGAGCAGGGCGCCCAGCGCGGCGAAGCCGTTGGCCGGGCCGGCGACGGCGGCGATCACGAAGTACACCACGATCGGTGCGAGCACCGGCAGCAGCGACGGGATGATCATTTCCTTGATCGCGGCCTTGGTGACGAGATCGACGGTCCGCGCGTAGTCCGGCTTCACATCGTAGGTCATGATGCCGGGGTTTTCGCGGAACTGGTCGCGCACGTCCTTCACCACGTCGCCAGCGGCGCGGCCCACCGCGGTCATGCCCATGGCCCCGAAGAGGTAGGGCAGGAGCGCGCCGAGCAGGAGGCCGACGATGACGTAGGGGTTTTCGAGGCTGAACGACACGTTGAGATCGGGGAAGAACTCTCTGAGGTCGGTCGTGTAGGTGGCGAAGAGCACCAGCGCGGCAAGGCCTGCCGAGCCGATGGCATAGCCCTTGGTGACGGCCTTGGTGGTGTTGCCCACCGCATCGAGTGCGTCGGTCTTTTCGCGGACGGAATCGTCGAGACCGGCCATTTCGGCGATGCCGCCGGCGTTGTCGGTAACCGGTCCGTAAGCGTCCAGCGCGACGACCATGCCGGCCAGCGCCAGCATCGCGGTAGCAGCATAGGCAATGCCCATGAGGCCGGCGAGCTTGAAGGCGATGATGATGCCCGCGCAGATCACGAGCGTGGGCATGGCAGTCGATTCAAGGCTGATGGCGAGGCCCTGGATCACGTTGGTGCCGTGGCCGGTTTCGGAGGCCTTGGCGATGGAGCGGACCGGGCGGTAGTTGGTGCCGGTGTAGTATTCCGTGATCCAGATGATCACGCCGGTGATGACGAGACCGAGGAAAGCGCAATAGAACAGGATGCGGCCCGTATAGGCCTGATCGCCGATGGGCGCTTCCATATCGCCGCCCAGCGAGTGGCTGATCGCCCACCAGATGGCGGGGACGGAGAGCACGGCGGTGACCAGGAAGCCCTTGTACATCGCGCCCATGATGTTCTTGCCGCCGCCGAGACGGACGAAATAAGTGCCGATGATCGAGGTGACGATGCAGACGCCGCCGATGAGCAGCGGCATCGCCATGAGATCGATCAGGTTGCTGGCGTTCTTGAGCAGGAGCGCGGTGAGGATCATCGTCGCGCCGACGGTGACGACATAGGTCTCGAACAAGTCGGCGGCCATGCCGGCGCAATCGCCGACGTTGTCGCCCACGTTGTCTGCGATCACGGCGGGGTTGCGTGGGTCATCTTCGGGGATCCCTGCTTCGACCTTGCCGACGAGATCGGCGCCGACGTCTGCGGCCTTGGTGAAGATACCGCCGCCGAGGCGCGCGAAGATCGAGATGAGCGACGCGCCGAACGCGAGGCCGGTGAGGGCGAGGACCACGGTGCGGTCTTCACCGCCGACGCTGTAGCCGCCGGGGCCAGTGAGATACCAGAACAGGCCCGCAATCGCGAGCAGCGCAAGACCAGCGACAAGCATGCCGGTGATCGCGCCCGCGCGGAAGGCGAGCGTGAGGCCGGCCTGAAGGCCCGTCTGCGCGGCGGCAGCGGTGCGCACGTTGGCACGAACCGAAATGTTCATGCCGATGAAGCCCGCGACGCCCGAGAGGACGGCACCGATGACAAAGCCTGCGGCCGAGATCGGGCCGAGCGCGGCAGCGACGATGACGGCCATGATCACGCCGACGATGGCGATCGTGGTATACTGGCGCTTCAGGTAGGCTTGCGCGCCTTCCTGGATGGCGGCAGCGATTTCCTGCATCTTGGCATTGCCGGCCGGTGCGCCGAGCACCTGCTGGCTGGTGACGAAGCCATAGATGATGGCCACGACCCCCAATACGATTGCGGTTAAGGTTAAACTCACAACAGACACCCCCTTTATTGACCGGCCTTTTTCGGCCGGTACCCGTCGTTCGCGGGTCGGGGCGGGAGGCTAGTGCATAATTTTCATGCCGCAAGCCTTTAGGTGTGATTTTTCAGCAATGTTCGTAGCCGAGGGGGCCTTCCGGCGGAGTGTCGCCGAGGAGCAGAGGTGCGGTCCTGAGGGGCAGGACGATACCGATGCGATGCGCCCGGCAGGGCGGCGCGGTGCCCGCGGGAAGGGTGAACAGCAGCTCGTAGTCATCCCCCCAACTCAGCGCGTCGCGGGCGCGTTCGGGCGGCAGGTCGGCGGGGAGGGGTATGAGGGTCGGATCGAGCGCAAATGTCGCCGCGCTCGCCGCAGCCATGCGGCTCGCATCGAGGAGCAGCCCGTCCGAGACGTCCATCATCGCGGTGACGAGCGGCGACAGCGCGCGGCCTTCGACAAGCCGGGGCAGGGGGCGGCGGTAAGCAGATGTGTCGGCTGATGTGTTACCGGCGGAGAGCGCCTCGAACCCCAGCATGGCCGCGCCGACGGGGCCGGTGATCCAGATGCCGTCTCCGGCCTGTGCGCCGCTGCGCGAGGGGACAGGCCGATGCGTGGCGAGGCCCAGCGCGGTGAGGCCCAGCGACTGCGCCCCGGTCCCTCGCACGGTATCCCCGCCCAGCAGCGGCACGCCGAAATGCGCCAGCGCCTCGCCCAGACCCTCGGCAAAACGGGTGTTCTCGGCGGCGAGCGTATAGCCCAGCAGCACGCCGAGCGGCTCGGCGCCCTTTGCGGCAAGGTCCGAAAGGTTGGTGGCGAGGAGCTTCCAAGCGACGTCTGCCGGGTCTTGTCCGGGGAGCCAGTGCACGCCCTCGACCATCATGTCGTGGGTGAGGATGAGGGTTTCCCCGCCCACCTCCAGCACCGCACAATCATCGGCAAGGCCGCGCGCTGCAGGGTGCGAGGCGAGGCCTCGCAGCGCGGCGATAAAGGCGGCTTCGGGGGTCATGCTTGCCCCTTACATGTTCCAACCCAACCCCGCTCATGCTGAGCTTGTCGAAGCATGCTAGCGCGGCGCGTGCGGCCACACCCTTCGACAGGCTCAGGGTGAGCGGGGATTGGGGCGGGAGGGCATGGGCAGCTGCGCACCCGCCCTCAGTCCCCCGTAAACACCGGTGCGCGCTTTTCCAGAATCGCGTTGACCGCTTCCTTGTGGTCCGCCGTTTCATGCACGATGGCCTGGAACGCAGCCGAAAGCTCGAGCACGTCGCCCGCGCGGCCATGCTGGGCCTCGCGCAGCAGGCGCTTGGTGAGGCGCAGCGCGCGGGGGCTGTTGGCGGCGATTTCCTCGGCGAGCGCGACGGCCTTTTCCAGCAGCTGGTCCGCCGGCACCACATCGCCGACAAGCCCGATGCTTTGCGCATAGGCCGCATCGAACGTGCGGCCCGTGAGGAAGAGTTCGGCAGCCTTCGAATAACCGATGATCTTCTGCAGCGTCCACGCGCCGCCATCGCCGGGGATGATGCCGACCTTGATGAAGCTGGCGGCCATCTTCGCGGTATCGGCGGCAAGGCGCAGATCGCACACGCAGGCCAGATCGAGGCCGAGGCCGATGGCGTGGCCGTTGATCGCGGCGATCATCGGCACTTCGCAATCGAGCATCGCGCGGGTCGCGCGTTGCACGCCCCGGCGGTAGTTCGCGGCGGTCGAATCGGGCTGGTCGAGCGGGCCGATGCCCTGCCGGTCGCGGATGCCCTTGATGTTGCCGCCGGTGCAGAAGGCGCGGCCCGCACCAGTCAGCACGATGGCGCTGACCGAGCGGTCGTTGGCGAGGCGGAAGAACGTGTCGACGATGTTGTCGCAATCTTCCAGCGTGCCGATGGCGTTCATTGATTCGGCGCGGTCCATGGTCAGGATGGCGACGCGCCCACGGCGCTCTTCGTGGAGGAATGGGGTGGTCATGGTGGCTCTCCCGATTTGCCCCTCTGGGCTGTGACACTAGCAATCTTGCGATTGCGATGGCCCGCGCGCTGCCATAGTGACGGAGCCGATGCAAATATTCCCGCTCCATCCGTTCCTCCCCGAGGGGGACATTCCCGCCCTGCGCCAACAGGTTCGCGACCTTGTGGCGCAGCATGAGGCCAAGTGGCCAGTCGAGCTGCGCGCCAATTGCTGGTTCAGCTTCGACGAGGAATTTTCGAAGGCGCTGGGCGCCGCCGGCCTCCTCGGCATGACCTGGCCCAAGCAATATGGCGGGCACGAGCGTACGATGCTCGAACGCTATGTCGTGCTGGAAGAACTGCTGGCGGCAGGCGCCCCGGCGGGGCTGCACTGGATCGCCGACCGCCAGACCGGCCCGCTCCTCCTGCGCTATGGCACCGAGGCGCAGCGCGAAAAGTATCTGCCCGGCATGGCGCGCGGCGAGATCTATGCCTGCATCGGCCTCTCCGAACCCGGCTCGGGATCGGACCTTGCCAGCGTGCGCACTTCGGCCAAGAAGACCAACGAGGGCTGGCGCATCAATGGCCAGAAGGTGTGGACCAGCGGCGCGCATCGCAGCCACGCCGCGCTTACCCTGCTGCGCACCGAAGAGGGCAGCGAGCGCCACACCGGCCTTTCGCAGATGATGATCGACCTTGATACGCCGGGGATCACGATCCGCCCGATCATCGACATGACCGGCACGCACCACTTCAACGAGATCTGGTTCGAGGACGTCCTCCTGCCGCACGATGCGCTGGTGGGCGTCGAAGGCAACGGCTGGAAGCAGGTTGTCGCCGAACTCGCGCTCGAACGCTCGGGGCCGGAGCGCTATCTCTCCAGCCACATGTTGCTCGTCGCGCTGATAGACGCCATGGGGCCTGAGCCTGATGCGCCGACCGCGCAGCTGATCGGGCGGCTGACAGCGGAGATGTGGACGCTGCGGCAAATGTCGATGTCCACCATCGCCAAGCTGGCGGCGGGCGAGGATCCGGTAGTAGAGGCGGCCATCGTCAAGGACCTCGGCAATGCCTACGAACAGGCGCTGCCGCGCATGGTGCAGGCGGCTGTGAACGCGGATCTTGCGGGCAAGAGCGATCTTTCGCGCCTGCTGACCTGGATTCTGGTGGCGAGCCCGAGCTTTTCGCTGCGCGGCGGCACGCCCGAAGTGCTGCGCGGGATTATCGCCAAGGGATTGGGACTGCGCTGATGAGCGACAACCGTACACTGCTGACCGACATGGCAGCCGGCCTGTTCGCCGATCTGGCGGGCAAGCCTTTCGATGTGGCATGGCCGCAAGTGGCCGAGGCGGGGTTCTCCACGTTGCTGGTGCCCGAGGATACGGGCGGCTTTGGCGGGGACTGGGGCGATGTGCTCGCCGTGCTGCGGCTTGCGGGCCTCAACGCGCTGGCCGCGCCGCTTGCCGAGCCGGTGATCGCGCACTACCTGCTGGCGAAGGCGGGGATTGCGGCGCCTGATGGCCTGATTTCCATCGCCGCTCCGGGGCAGCGGGTGCCTTATGGCCGCCATGCCGCGGCGGTTGTGCATGTGGAGGGCGGCACGCTCTCGCTCTATCACGCCGATGCCTGCAGCTTTGACGAAGGGCTTTCGCCTGCGGGTGAGCCTTGGGATGCCGTGAGCTTCACCGGCGCAGCAGCGGCTACGGCAGCGTGCGACGTCGATCTGCTGGCGCTGGGCGCGTTTGCCCGCGTCGCGCAGGCTTCGGGCGCGCTGGAGGCGGCGTTCACGCTCGCCATCGATCACGTGAACACCCGCGTCCAGTTCGGCCGCGCGCTAGCGAAGTTTCAGGCGGTGCAGCAGGCGATGGCCGAGTTTTCCGAGGAAGCCGCGGCGGTCGATGCCTCAGCCGCAGCCTGCGCGGCGGCGCTCGATTATGGTCACGCCAGCTTCGAGATCACGGCGGCCAAGCTGCGCATGGGGATCGCCGTGGACCGCGCGGTGCCCATCGCGCACCGCATGCACGGCGCCATCGGCTTCACCATCGAATACGCCCTCAACCACCTGACCCGCCGCCTGATGGGCTGGCGCAGCGAATTCGGCGGCGATGCCTTCTGGGCCGAGCGGCTGGGCCGGCGCGTGGCCGGGCTGGGCGGGCACGGCCTGTGGCGCGAAATGGCGGCGCGGACGGACCGGCTGGTGGGGTGATCGGGGGCGGGGCTGTCTGGTAAGCCAGTCTACCGCCACCGGGCCGTTAGTGGGCCAGATAGCCGCCATCAGCGGTAACGACGCTACCCGTTGTATAGCGCGAAAGGTCTGAGGCCAGGAAGACTGCCGACCCGACCATGTCATCAGGCATGCCGAAGGCTCCCATGGGAATCCGGCGCAAGACCGCGGGAAGGTCGGCTGCATCCCCTCCCCATGCCTCGGCAAGAGGGGTGACGATCATGCCCGGGGAGAGGGCGTTGATCCGGATGTTGTCACGCGCATAATCAACCGCTGCCGCCTTGGTGAAGCCCAGGATTGCGTGCTTCGACGCGGTGTAGATGGAACTTGCGCCGAGAGCGCTATGCGCCTCGATCGAAGTGGTATTGATGATGGCGCCGCCCTTGCCCTGTTTCAGCATCTGAGCGATTTCGAACTTGAGGCACGAGAACGTGCCCTTCACGTTCGTATTGAAAATCCGATCAAAATCATCGTGGCTGAGATCGGCCAGCCGGGGTGAGCTGCTTCCGATACCGGCATTGTTGAAGGCGATGTTGATTTCGCCAAACAATTCCACGCCCCGGTAAATCAGGTGTTCAACCTGCGCTGCATCAGAAACATCGACCCGCACGAACTCCGCTACGCCGCCCGCCTGACGAATTGTTTCGACAACCTCTCTGCCTTCGGCTTCGCGCCTTCCTGCAACGATGACGGCCGCGCCGTGCTCGGCAAAGCCATGCGCCACGGCTTTGCCGATGCCGCTTGTCGCGCCGGTCACAAGCGCAATCTTACCATCCAACAGACGCATCATCATTTCTCCCAGGAGCTCTGACGATAGCTGCGCCCCGGAATGCCAACAATCTGACGTTTCAGCTAGATTCCCCAGCGCTTTGATGCGTGGTCTTGCAGCGGAGAGAATGCCTGCTCACCATCTGACGCGGGCAAGGCAGCCTGACTGGCCACCTGATGGGCTGGCGCAGTGAATTCGGCGCCGACGCCTTCTGGGCCGAGCGGCTGGGTGCTTATCACCAATACTGTGAATCGCGACCACTCTGGAGCTATCCCCGGGCGCCGGCAATTGTCTCCCAGCTCGGTCAAAGCTAGGTTTGCCGCAATGCCACGGCCACACCAATTGTCCGGGCGCGAATAGCAAGTGGACGGAAGGCTTGGTATGATCTTCGAGCAGATTGCCACGGGTGGCTGTCAATCCTATCTGGTCGGGTGCGAGGCGACGGGGGCGGCGGTCCTGATCGATCCGGAGCACAGCCAGATCGATCGCTATATCGGCCTTGCCCATCAGCGGGGTGTGCAGGTTCGCTACATCATCGACACGCACACCCATGCCGATCACTTTTCCGGAAGCCGGGATCTGGCGCGCGCGCTGTCTGCCCCGGTGGTGATGTACCGGACCAGCCCCGCACCCTATGCCGATATGCGGCTGGATGATGGCGACATGCTGATCGTTGGTCAGCTTCGCCTGAACGCGCTCCATACGCCGGGCCATACGCAGGATTCGATGTGTCTCGTCATGGACGACCGCGTCTTCACGGGAGACACGCTGCTGATCGGCGGCACCGGGCGGACCGATCTGCCCTCGGGCGACCCGCACGCCTTGTATGACAGCTTGTTCCAGAAACTGCTCAAGCTTCCCGCCGAAACGCTCGTCTTCCCGGCGCACGAGTACAAGGGCCGGACTCACACCACAATCGGTGCAGAAATCGCCGGGAATCCGCGCCTGCAGAAGACCGATCGCAGCGAATTCGTGGACATGATGCAGCATCTTGACCTCGCCGCGCCAACCCACCTGACTGAGGCGCTGCGCACGAACATGACCGGTGGCAAGTCGGTCGCCCAACTCCTCTCCGAAGCCGGCGCTAAAGTGCCGTTCATGGCGCTGGCCGAGTTGCGGGAGCGTCTTGGCGGCAACAGCCGCGATTTGGTCATCCTCGACGTGCGCGAGCGAGATGCCTTTGCAAGCGGGCATATTCCCGGTGCGCGCCACCTGCCGCGAGGCCAGCTCGAGCTGCGGGTCAATACCGAGTTTCCGGATCCGACAGTGCGGATCGTGACGTGCTGCGAATTCGGCAAGATCTCGACACTGGCGGCGGCGACGTTGCGCGAGCTTGGGTTCAGCCGGGCGACTGCGCTTGATGGTGGCGTGAAGGCCTGGAAGGATGCCGAGTATCCGCTGGAGGGTGCTGGCTGACCCGGCACGTCCTTTGCTGCGGGTGCCGAAGCTTCTTGGCCCACCCCAATCCCTTGACCCCACCCCCCAGACCCCTTAATCGTTCAGTTAAACGAACGCATACGGGAGTCGAGTGCCATGGCTGTAGCCTATATCGTTGATGCAGTGCGCACCGCTGGCGGGCGGCGGAATGGGCGGTTGGCGGGGGTTCACCCGGTCGATCTTTCGGCGGCGACGCTGGATGCCATCATCGCGCGGACGGGGATCGATGGCGCGGCGGTTGAGGACGTGATCATGGGCTGCGTCTCGCAAGGCGGGCAGCAGGCGGGGCAGGTGGGGCGCAATGCCGTCCTCGCCGCGCGGCTGCTGCCGGATTCGGTGCCGGCGGTGACGATTGACCGCCAGTGCGGCTCTTCCCAGCAGGCAATCCAGTTTGCCGCGCAGGCGGTGATGTCGGGCACGCAGGATATCGTGATCGCGGCGGGCGTGGAGAGCATGACCCGCGTGCCGATGGGATCCACCGCGATCTTTCACATGAAAGAGGGGCTGGGCAACTACAAGTCGCCGCAGCTGGAAGAGAAGTATCCGGGCATCATGTTCTCGCAGTTCATGGGCGCGGAAATGATCGTGAAGAAGCACGGCTTCACCAAGGATCAGCTCGATGCCTTCGCGCTCTCCAGCCACCAGAAGGCGATTGCTGCAACGCAGGCGGGCGCTTTCGATGGCGAGATCGTGCCGATTGTCATCGAGACGGCGGACGGCCCGGCGATGCACACGCAGGACGAGGGCATCCGGTTCGATGCGACGCTGGAATCCATCGCGGGCGTGAAGCTGCTCTCGCCCGAGGGCCTGCTGACGGCGGCCAGCTCCAGCCAGATCTGCGACGGCGCGAGCGCGGCGCTAATCGTTTCGGAACGGGCGCTGAAGGCCCACGGACTGACCCCGCTGGCGCGCATCCACAACCTGACGGTGACGGCGGGCGATCCGGTGATCATGCTCGAAGAACCGCTCTTCGCCACCGACCGCGCGCTGCAGCGGGCGGGGATGAAGATCGGCGATATCGACCTTTATGAAGTGAACGAGGCCTTCGCCTCGGTGCCGATGGCTTGGCTGAAGCACACCGGCGCGGACCCGGAGAAGCTCAACGTCAACGGCGGCGCGATTGCGCTGGGCCACCCGCTCGGCGCTTCGGGCACCAAGCTGATGTCGACGCTGCTCCATGCGCTGAAGGCGCGCGGCGGCAAGTATGGTTTGCAGACGATGTGCGAAGGCGGCGGTGTCGCCAACGTGACAATTGTTGAAATGATGTGATTTTTCCGCCCTTGCTGCGCCTGCGTCCTTCGACAGGCTCAGGACGAGCGGGGGTGGTGTGCGATCCCAGATTTAGGAGAAAATTGCCATGAAGCTTGATAGTTCCGTTTCCGCCGTCGTCACCGGCGGCGCTTCCGGTCTTGGTGCCGCCACCGCCCGCGCGCTGGCCGCGAAGGGCGTGAAGGTTGCGATCTTCGACATGCAGAAGGAAAAGGGCGAGGCCGTCGCGGCGGAAATCGGCGGCGTGTTCTGCGAAGTGAACGTGACCAGCGACGAGAGCGTTGACGCGGGCTTTGCAAAGGCGCGCGCGGCCAACGGGCAGGAGCGCATCCTCGTGAACTGCGCGGGCACCGGCAACGCGGTGAAGACCGCCAGCCGCAGCAAGGAAGACGGCTCGATCAAGCACTTCCCGCTGGAAGCGTTCAACTGGCTGATCCAGATCAACCTCGTCGGCACTTTCCGCTGCATCGCCAAGTCCGCGGCGGGTATGATGACGCTTGACCCGCAGGAAGACGGTGATCGCGGCGCGATCGTGAACACCGCGTCGGTCGCGGCAGAGGATGGCCAGATCGGGCAGGCGGCCTATTCGGCTTCGAAGGGCGGCGTTGTCGGCATGACGCTCCCCATCGCGCGCGACCTGATGAGCGAGGGCATCCGCGTCAACACGATCCTGCCGGGCATCTTCGATACCCCGCTGCTGGCCGGCGCACCGCAGAACGTGCGCGATGCGCTTTCGGCTTCGGTGCCGTTCCCCAAGCGTCTGGGCCAGCCGGCGGAATATGCGCAGCTTGCGCTGACGATGATCGAATGCGGCTACTTCAACGGCGAGGACGTGCGGCTTGACGGCGCGATCCGCATGGCGCCGAGGTAACTTCGGGGGTTGATGAATAAATAGGGACAGTCCCCCTTTTAATGGGGACTGTCCCTATTTTTGGGAGAGAGCCGAAAATGGCCGATTACACGCAGATCCTGCTCGATGTGGCCGACGGCGTCGCGACGCTGACGCTCAACCGTCCGCACAAGATGAACGCCTATACGCGCACGATGATGACCGAGATCATCGACGCGTTCGACCGCACCGATGCCGATGACAGCGTGCGCGCGGTGATCGTGACCGGGGCGGGCGACCGGGCCTTCTGCGCGGGCGCGGACCTGACGCCGGACGACGGCGCGCGGCCTTTCTCCGATCCGACCGAAGTGCCGTTGAACGACGTCAAGGTGCGCGATGGCGGCGGATATTGCACCTTGCGCATCTTCAATTCGAAGAAGCCGGTGATCGGCGCGATCAACGGCGCGGCGGTGGGCATTGGCGCCACGATGCAACTGCCGATGGATTTCCGCCTCGCCAGCACTTCGGCGCGCTTCGGCTTCGTGTTTGCGCGGCGCGGAATCGTGCCCGAGGCGGCCTCGAGCTGGTTTCTGCCCCGCATTGTGGGCATGAGCCAGGCGCTCGAATGGTGCATGACAGGGCGCGTGTTCGGCGCGGAGGAAGCGTTGGCCGGTGGCCTCGTCCGCTCGCTCCATGCGCCGGAGGACTTGCTGCCCGCCGCGCACGCGCTGGCGCGCGAGATTGCCGACAATACGAGCGCGGTTTCGGTGGCGATGACGCGCGCGATGCTGTGGCGCAATTCCGCCACGCCGCATCCGATGCATGCCCACCGCGTCGATAGCCGCGCGATCTATCAGCTTTCGCGCGGGGCCGATGCGAAGGAAGGTGTGGCCAGCTTCCTTGAAAAGCGCGCTCCGGCCTACCCCGGACGCGTTTCTTCGGATATGCCCGGGTTTTACCCGTGGTGGGAAGAACCGGGCTGGGAATGAAAGAGCAGACGAACGTGGCAACAGTGGGGGAAACCGGCGGAGAACAGCCGGGCGCAAGGGAACTGCTGCTGGAGACCGCCTCGCAGATCATGCGCGAGGGCGACCAGGTCGATATCTCGCTGTCCGAGCTTTCGCTGCGCTCGGGGCTCAATTCCGCGCTGGTGAAGTACTACTTCGGCAACAAGGCCGGGATGCTGGGCGAACTGCTCGACCGTGACATGGTGGCGATCATCAAGTCGGTCGAGGCGCTGCTCGCCAAGGACAGCATGAGCCCGGAAGCGAAGCTGCGGATGCACATCGCGCGCTGCGTCGATACCTACTTTGCGTTCCCCTACCTCAACCGGCTGCTGATGCGGCTGGTGCGCGACAGCGATCCGGCCGAGGCGAAGCGGATTGCCGACAAGTATCTCGCGCCGCTCAACAAGGCCTATGACCGGCTGATCAGCGACGGGGTGAAGGCGGGTGTATTCCGGCCGATCGATCCGCAGCTGTTCTATTTCACCGTAACTGGTGCGGCCGACCGGTTCTTTTCGGCGCGGCTGGTGCTGCGGCACTGCTTCGATCAGGACACGCTGACCGAGGAGCTGCGCGACCGCTATCGCGAGCATACCGTGGACTTCATCATGGCGGGTATTCTGGCCCGGTGACCAATCCGGTGAGAGCTGGATGCGCTTTTGCTTGCGCGGCGCGGCGGCAGGCCTAGAACCGGGGTATGGCTGACACGCAATCAAGGCTGTCCGACTTCATCCCCTATCGCCTCGCGATTACGTCGAACGCGGTCAGCAGCCTGATTTCGGGCGAGTATCATAGCGAATTCGGCCTCAAGATCCCCGAATGGCGGATTATGGCCGTGCTCGGCGATGCCGGCCCGCTGACGCAGCGCGACCTCGTGCGCGCGACCTTGATGGACAAAGTGGCGGTGAACCGCGCGTGCAAGATGCTGGGCGAGCGTGCGCTGGTTGCGCGCAGCCCGAACGAGGCGGACGGGCGCTCGCACCACTTGTGGCTGACGGACGAGGGGCGCGCTATGTACGACCGGATCTGGCCCAACGCGCTTTCGACTTACGAGAAGATATTCGCCGCACTTTCGCCGGCTGAAACGGCCAAACTGAGAGCGCTGCTCGACAAATTGCTGCGCGCGGTACGCACCATCGAAGGGGAAAGCCCATGAAACTGGCAAGCTTGCCGCAGCGGCGCGACGGCCGCCTGATCGTCGTTTCGGACGATCTCGCCTGGTATGCCGATGCCGATCACGTCGTGCCGACGATGCAGGGTCTGCTCGACGAATGGGAGCGCCATGCGCCCTATCTTGAGGCGCTGGCGATCGAACTGCAGCACGGGGCGATCCCGCGCAAGCGCTTCCACGAGCGCGAGGCGACTGCACCGCTGCCGCGCGCGTTCCAGTGGGCGGATGGCAGCGCCTACGTCAATCACGTCGAACTGGTGCGCCAGGCGCGCGGCGCTCAGCTTCCGGCAAGCTTCTGGACCGATCCGCTGATGTATCAGGGGGGCAGCGATGATCTGCGCGGTGCGCGCGATCCGCTGGTGCTCCGCGATGAGGCGTGGGGCGGCGACCTTGAGGCCGAAGTGGTGGTGGTGACGGGCGATGTGCCGCAAGGTGTCTCGCCGGAAGCCGCGCTCGATCACATCCGGCTGGTTGGCCTTGTCAACGATGTGTCGCTGCGCGGGCTTATCCCCGATGAGCTCGCCAAGGGGTTCGGCTTCGTGCAATCAAAGCCCGCCAGCCATTTCTCGCCGGTGTTCGTTACGCCCGCGAGCCTTGGGGCGGCGTGGACCGGCGGCAAGCTTCATCTGCCGCTGCATGTCGATCTCAACGGTCACGCGTTCGGGCGGCTTGAGGCGGGCGAGGAGATGACCTTCGATTTCGGCACGCTGATCGCGCATCTGGCGAAGACGAGGGCGATCGGCGCCGGCTCGATCATCGGGTCGGGCACCGTTTCCAATCGCGATCCGGACGGATCACCAGGGCGGCCCGTTGCCGAAGGCGGGCGCGGTTATGCCTGCATCGCCGAACAGCGCATGGTCGAGACGATCCGCCACGGCGCGCCGGCAACGCCGTTCCTCCGCCATGGCGATACGGTGCGGATCGAGGCGAAGGATGCCAAGGGCCACAGCGTGTTCGGCGCGATCGAGCAGCAGGTGGTGGCGGGGTAGGGAGAGCAGCTACCCCTCCGACCTGCCTTCGGCAGGCCACCTCCCCATTTGTGCTTCGCAAAAATGGGGAGGGCCAGGAAAACCCCTCCTCTTTTCCTCCCCATTTTTCCGAAGGACAAACGGGGAGGCGGCAGCGCGAAGCGCTGACGGAGGGGTAATCTACTTACGTCTTCCGGTTGAGGAAGTTGTCGCTGATCGAGCAGGCTGCGGGGCCAAGGATCACGACGAACAGCGTCGGCAGAATGAACAGGATCAGCGGGATGGTCATGATCGCCGGCAGACGCGCAGCCTTTTCCTCGGCGCGCATCATGCGCTCGTTGCGGAATTCGGCCGAGAGCACGCGCAGCGCCGAAGCGAGCGGGGTGCCGTAGCGCTCGGTCTGGATCATCGTCGTCACCACGCCCTTCACCGATTCGAGATTGACGCGGTACGCCAGGTTCTCGAACGCGATACGGCGTTCGGTGAGGAACGAGAGTTCGATTGCAGTTAGCGCGAATTCATCGCCAAGCTCGGGATAAGCTCGGCCCAGTTCGCGCGCGACGCGGCCAAAGGCGGCGTCCACGGTGAGACCGGCCTCGGCGCAGATAACCAAAAGATCGAGCGCATCGGGAAGGCCCTTGCGGATCTCCTTGGTGCGCTTGTTGATGAGGTTCTTGATCCAGATGTCCGGACCCTTGTAGCCGAAACCCACCGCGCCCGCGAACAGGCCGAACTTCTTGAAGGCCGACCACAGCGGGAAATAGTTCACGCCGTAGATCAGCACGCCGAACAGCAGGCCGAGCACGATCGGGCCGATCATCCGGGCGAGCACAACCGCGACAGCCCATTCCTTCTTGCGGATGCCGGCTTGTGCCAGCCGCTGCTGGATGTCGTGAAGCTGGCTGTCCTGCAGAACCTTCAGCGATTCGAGGAAGGTCTTGATGCTGTCGGTCGTATCGTTGCGGCGAACGATGCTCTGGCGCTTCTTCGCGTTGACCGTAACGATGCCGGCCTTGAGCTGGTCGCGCCGGTCATTGAGCGCCTTGACGCGCTTGGCCATGGGATCGCGCACCGTGACCGCGGCGTAGATCGCCAGCAGCATCGCGGCGGCGGCGATACCCATGAGGATCGAGCCGACATAGATGACGTCGATGCCGAGGAGCGTTGGGCCGTGCGGGGGAGGGTTGACTGGCATGATGGGTCTCAGATCTCGAAGTTGACCATTTGCTTCATGATCCAGGCACCAATGCCCAGCCACACGAGGCCGCCGACGCCGGCAATGATGAGCCGCTCATCCACGAAGAACTGTCCGAGGTAGCGCGGGTTGATGGAGTAGATCAGCGCGAAGACGATGAACGGCAGCGAGCCGACGATGTAGGCCGAAGCCTTGGATTCCGAGCTCATCGCCGCGATCTTGAGCTTCATCTGCGCGCGCTTGCGCAGCACGTCGGCCAGGTTCGCGAGCGTTTCGGCGAGGTTGCCGCCGGTTTCGCGCTGAATGGCCAGCGTGATGCAGAAGAAGCTGAACTCGGCCATGTCGAGCCGGTTGGCGGTTTCCTGGAGCGCTTCCTCCATGGTGCGGCCAACCTTGATGCGATCGGTGACGAGCTTGAATTCCTCACCCACAGGGCCGGGCAGTTCGTGCGCGACGACGACCAGCGTCTCGGTGATCGGCAGACCCGAACGCAGACCGCGCACGAGCAGTTCGAGCGCATCGGGAAACTTGGCGACGAACCCGACCTTGCGCTTGTTGATCGCGCGGCCGACCATCCAGTGCGGAATGCCCGCGCCCACCAGCACGCCGGCACCGACTCCCAGCAGCAGCGCGCCGGATTTGATGAAGATGAGCAGCGTGATACCGACTGCAAGCCCGATCGAGACGTAGAGATACTGAGAGAGCGTCCAGCCCTTGCCGGTCTGGTGCAGGCGAAGCGCAAGCGCCTCGAGGCGCGAGCCCGAACCCGCCTTCTTGAAGGTGGCGGGTTTGCGGTTGGCCACCGCCTTGCGATACTGCGCCTCGACCTTGTCCACCGCGCTTTCCGAGTGGCGGAAGCGTACGGTCTGGAGCCGGCGCGAAGCTTCACGGCTTGCCGAGGGGCCGCTCAGCGCGAGGGCCATCAGCAGCAGAACCAGCGCCGCACCGCCGCCAAGGATCACGAGTTGCATCATGTTCATGGCCGGGTCCTGCCAGTTCTCTCAGTACGTGCGGTGCCGGCGCCGATGGCCCCCGTGCAGGGGTACAAGCGCCGGCCGCGGATCATGCGGGGTTTCCGGCCTTGGCTTTGCCGGAGGAAAGCATCTTCTTGATGTCGAACTTGCCGAGCAGCGAGGTCTTGGCCCCCGGTGCGCCGCCGTTCTTGTTGCCGCCCTTGTCGGCAGCCTTGGCGGGCTTGCCCTTGGCCTTGGCATCAACCACTTCGCCATCGCTGCCGGTGGCGATGATGGCGGTGCCGAGGTCGCGCATGGCCGCGCCCGCCTTGCTGGCGCGGTTGGCGGCAACGAAGGTCTGGCCGAGCTTGGCCGCATTGGCTGCGGCCTTGACGTCGTAGGGCACGGTGTAGTTGATCTTGCGCTCGATCGAGGCTTCGAAGTCCGAACGGCTGATCTCGCCGATGCCGGAGTGGACCTTGTTGGCCACCACGATCGTTTCGGCATGCTTGGCATTGGTCTTGAGCCACGACAGCAGGCGGATCGCATCACGCGCGCCGGCCAGCGTGAGCTCGGTAACCACGACCACCACGTTCACGTCTGCCAGAAGGTGCGGGAAGTTGATCAGCATGTTCCGCGGCAGATCGATCATGGTCATTTCGAACGCGTGGCGGAATTCCTCCTCCAGTTGAACGAAAGCGCTGCCGTCGGTCATCAGCGGGGCGCTGATCGGGGCTTCGGCCGAAAGGATCGCCAGGTTATCGTTGGCGCGGATCATCGCGCGTTCGATGAACAGGCCGTCGATGCGGCTCGGGTTGTCGATCGCGTCGGTCAGGCCGCGGCCCGGTTCGAGATCGAGCGTGAGCGCGCCGGTGCCGAAGTGCACATCGAGATCGAGCAGCGCGGTCGGCAGGCGGTGATCGCTGCTGAACAGCCACGCCAGCGAGGTCGCGATGGTTGAGGCGCCGACGCCGCCGCGTGTGCCGACCACTGCGGTCGAGACGTGGCGCTTGACGGTTGCCCCATCTGCGGACTTGGGCGAGGCGAAGATCGCCTGCGCCTGCACCAGTGCATCGCGCACCTGGCCCGGTGTCAGCGGCTTCAGGAGGTAGTCCTGGATGCCCGATGCGAGCAGGTCGCGGTAGAGCCGCACGTCGTTGACCTGGCCGACCGCGATCACCACGGTGCCCGGTTCGCAGACTTCGGCCAGCGCGTTGATGTCGCTCAGCGGGTCGCCGCTTTCGGAGAGGTCGACCATCAGGATGGCCGGGCTCGCTGCGATCGAGAGGGATTGGATCGCGTTGCGCAGGCCGCCCTTGTTGCACTTTTCCGGCTGCCAGCCCATGTCGGCCGCGACCGGACGCAGCACATCGAGGGCCGCGTCGTCGCACATGAAGGCCGCGAACATATCGCGGTTGGCGGTTTTCCAGGTCGCGCTCATCGATCAGTTACCCCCGGACTTGCTGGAAACGGACTTCAGGCCCTGCGCGCCGGTGGCCGGCATCTGGCGATAGGCTTCGATCGCCTTGGTGTTGCTCTGGACCAGCGTGGTGCTGCTGCCCTTGGCGCCGTGAACGAGGTCTTCCTTGTTGGCGACCATCGCAGCCATGTTGCTGTTCACCGCGCAGCCGAAGTTGGGCGAAGTGGCATTGTTGGTGCGGTTGTCGATCTTGTCCGACCAGTCCGGGCAACCCGGCACGCTGGCTTCCGAGCGCGAGACGACGATGCGGGCGGTGCCCGGCGCGATCGCGCCTTCGGTCACCGGAGCGACGTCGGCGAGGAGGATGCCGAAGCGGCCGGCCACCTGCTCGACCGAATTGCGCGTCTGATCCGAATCGACCGGATCATCGAGCGAAACGCGGTCGCCATAACCAAGGCTCAGCGCATCGAGCCAGCCGGCGAGGCGGCGCTGTTCGGAAACGGGCAGGCCGCCGCCGGGGAGCGTCGAGACATCGAACACGTAGCTGGTGCGCTGCACGACCGGCTGACGCACGCTTTCAAGGCTGCGGTTCATGTCGGCCGTGGGGCTGTTGCACGCGGCAAGCGGCAGGCTCAGCACACCGGCAAGGCACAGCACGCGGATGGCCCCCTTGGCGGGACGAGCGATACGGGGCAGACGAATGGACATGGGGTAGCCCTTTCTCACTGGATGCTGAAGCCGGGCGCCGCATCGGCGCTGGCCTGACGATTGCGGGCAGGACGGTTCGCCTTCTTCGGCGCGGCTGCTGGTGCGGCCGGTGCGCCGGCTGCATCGGGCAGCGGTGCATCGAGCGCACCGACCTTGGGGCCGTTCGACTGGACCGTGCCGGGCGTCTCGGTCGGCTTGGGCCGATCACCGCCCGTCACGCCATCCGATTCCATGTGACCAAGGAACTGCTGGAGCGCTGTCGAGGTCTTGAAGCCGTCGGTGGGCAACTTGATCTCGCTCGAATCGACCGGGTTGACCAGATAAGGCGTGACCACGATGACCAACTCGGTCTCGCCCTTGCGGAACGAGGTCGAGCGGAACAATGAGCCCAGGATCGGGATATCGCCTGCGCCGGGCATCTTGGTAATCGTGTTCTGCGCGTTGTTGCGCAGCAGACCTGCGATCATGAAGCTCTGGCCCGAACCCAGCTCTACGGTGGTCTCGGCGCTGCGCACGGTGAGTGCGGAGACCGAGAAGCTGTTGCTGATGATCGCGCCGTCGGACGAAAGCTCGGACACTTCCGGCTTCACCCGCAGCGAGATGCGCCCGTTGGCGAGCACGGTGGGGGTGTAGGCGAGGCTGATGCCGTACTTCTTGAATTCGATCGAGGTGTTGCCGAGGCCGGTCGAGACCGGGATCGGGTATTCACCGCCGGCGAGGAACGTGGCGGTTTCACCCGAGAGCGCGGTGAGATTCGGTTCGGCCAGCGAAGTGACAAGACCGATGGTTTCGCCCAGATCGAGCGCGCCAAGGACGTTGACGCCGAACAGCTTGGTGAGGCCCGCCAGCGTGGACTGGCCCTGCAGCGGTGTCACGTTGGTGCCGTCCATCATCACGGGCTTGCCGGTCGTGGGATCGAAGCCGTAGCCCTTGACCGAGGTGCCAATGCCGAGCGGCAGGTTGGGATCGGTGGTGATCGTCGTCGCCGGCGAGCGGCCCTGGTTCAGGCCGAACTTGAATCCGCTCGAACCGTCGATCGTGGTGAAGTTGGAGCCGACCTGGCGGATCAACGAGCGGTTCACTTCAGCGAACTTCACATGGAGGTTCACCTGCAGCGGGGTCGCCATCTTGAGGCGGCTGATCACGTTGGTCTTGTCGTCGACGAAGGCCTTCACGAGGCGCTCGGCCTCGGCGGCATCCTCGGGCGCGGCGATCGTGCCGGTGAGGAGCACCGTGTTGTTCATCGTCGAGGTAACGATGTGCGCTTCGGGCATCGCGAGCTTCAGCATCTGGTCGACGCTGTCGATGTTGGTGCCGACGCGGACATTGGCCGACCACACCACGTCACCGTTCGCGTTGCTGGCATAGACTGTGGTCTCGCCGCCCGCCTTGCCGAACACGTAGAGCTGGTTGGTGGACTTCACCTGGACATCGGCGATGTTGTCGTTGGCGACGAACACATCGGTCATCTTGCCCGGCAGCGTGACCAGCTGGCCGCGACCGATCGAGATCGCGATGCTGCGGGCCGGGCTGGTCACCGTCTGGGCCAGGGCCGGCGCGGGCGCCGAGGCGAGCGCCAGCGGAACCGCGAGGGCGACGAGAGGGAGCAGGCGGGATGCGATACGGGCCTTCATGGTCTTGCCTTTCGCGGGCGCAGTTTGGGCCTTGATGGAAGCGAGGGTGGTCATGTCAGTGGTTCCCTACGCTGACTTCCTGGGTGTCCTTGCCGCGGGTCACGCGGACCACCGGGCCAGGGCTCAGGAGCGAACGGGCAGCGGAGGTCATCGAGCCGCCCGGCATCGCCCGAGGCATCGCCGAGATTGCCTTCGCCATCGCGGCGGCAGCGGCAGCCGGATCGGCATTGTTGACGTTCTTCGGCTGGAAGCGCGACACGTCACCGCCGGTGGCGAAGCTGTTGCCAGTCGCCTCGATGGGCTTCGACATCGCCTGCCGGATGATCCGTTCCTCATCGGCCTTGCTGGCGCCGGTGGGAATCTTGATCTGGCCCAGTGCGATGGCCTGATCGAGTTCGCTCGAATTGTCGGCCAGCGAGCGCAGCGAAAGGCTGAGCGTGCCGACAGTCTGCGCCACCGCGATCTTTTCGGCGATCTTGGGTGTGGCTTCCACGGTTACCGTGCTGAAGGTGCGCACGCGGGTCTTGCCCTCGATCTGCTCCTGCTCGGTCGATTGGTCGGTGGCGAGCACGCGCAGGTTGCGCAGGATGGTTTCGGCAGCCTTGAGCGGCTGGCCAACGCCTTTAACCGTCTGGGTGAGAACGAGGTCGATGTGGTCACCGGGGAAGACGAAGCCTGCAACGGCGGTACGCGCGCTCACCGGAATGGTGACGGCGCGCATGCCCGGCCCGAGCGCGGCGGCGAGGAAGCCGCGGTCACCGGGGGAGACGAGGCTGCCCTGGGTCACCGGTTCGCCCGCCGTGATCGGATGGCGCACGACCGTGCCGAGCAGCTTCGACATGTCGGTCTTGTCTTCGGTAAAGTAGACGTCCTGGACAAGGTCCTTCGGCCAGGGCTGATAGCCCATGGCGTCAGCCGTGATGATGGTGCCGGCAGGAAGCGCGCGATTGGCGACGAGCACCTTGGCGCCCAACTGCACCTTCGCGGCGGCCGCTGCCTGCGGCGATGCGGCGCCCGCAAACAGGCTCCTGGCAGCAAAGGCCGTGCCGATCGCCACGATCAGCGCCCCTACCAGCAGCAACAGCTTCTTCCTGTCCATGGCTACAATCCTGCCGTTTGATCCGCCCGCTTGTTTCGGGCAAAATGGTTAATATAGCGTCAGCCTGCCGAAACGGCGTGCAAGGCGCTCCAGTCGGTGGTGGTGATGATCCAGAGTCCGGCGGTCGCGATTGCGATGCCGTAGGGGATCTTGAGCTTGTCCTTCTGGCGCCGCGCGATGTGCCACATGCCCATCGTGATGGTCAGCACGCCGCCCGCGAGCGCCATGATGACCAGCAGCTTGAGGAACAGCAGCGCCGGCATCCACAGTGCCAGAGCGGTGAGGAGCTTCACGTCGCCGCCGCCCATGGCTTTCAGCGCGAAGAGCCCGGCGAGGACGAAGAACGTCACCACAGCAAGGCCGATCTGCAACGCGACCCCTGGCCACAGCGCAAGACCGGATGCCCACCAGAACAACGGTGCACCCGCGGCAATGGCGGCATTCAGCCAGTTGTCGATCTGGCGGCGGCGGATATCGGTGATCGCGGCAACCGTGAGTGCGATTGCCAAGGCCCCGACCAGTCCGTAAACGATGTGAGTTCCCTGCATGGGGGGTCTCATACGAGACAATCACTTACCAAACGGTAACCAAACAGGCGCCGCATATCCGGGCACTTGCGGATGCCGCCAAAGCTTTGTGACAGGAGTGCTGGCGTGAATGCAGTGTTGGACGGTTCCTGCGATATCCGGCGGGCGATACCCGCAACCGCGCGGGAATGGCGCTGGGCTCTGCCCGATGGACACGAGGTTCGCCGCATCAGTTTCGCCCCCCCTGCCGACAGGGCCCCGCGCGGGTCGATCCTGTTCATGCCGGGGCGGGCGGATTTCTACGAGAAGTATCTGGAAACATTGGCGGAATGGGCTGCGGCAGGCTGGCATGTGAGCGCGGCCGACTGGCGCGGGCAGGGGGCCTCCGGGCGCATGACGGCGGACCCCATGGTAGGTGATATTGCCGACTTCTCGATCTGGATTGCCGACCTTCGCGCGCTGTGGTCCGAGTGGGTGCGCACCACCCCCGGGCCCCATGTTCTGGCCGGTCATTCGATGGGCGGGCACCTCGTTCTGCGTGCGGTGGCAGAGGGTGCGGCAAGCCCCGATGCCGTCGTGCTGAGCGCGCCGATGCTCGGATTCGTCACGGCGATTCCCCAATTTGTTCAGCATATTTATGGAAAGATCATGTGCCGGATCGGTAACCCGGAGCGCATGGCCTGGAAGACGAGCGAGAAGCCGGGCTCGGCCAGCAACAATCGCATGGACCTGCTGACGCATGACGCGGAGCGCTATTCCGACGAATTGTGGTGGCGCGCGGCGCGGCCCGAGCTCGAAATCGGACCGGCCAGCTGGCGCTGGGTGGAGCGCGCGGCGGCCTCGATCGAAAGCCTGCGCGCGCGCGGCGTGCTCGAAGCGGTGATGGCGCCGGTGCTGCTGCTTGCGGCCAAGCACGATGCGCTGGTTTCGTGGCCGGCCATCGAGCAGGCGGCTGATCGCCTGCCGCGCGGCGAGCTCGTCGCATGGGGCCCCGAAGCGCGCCACGAATTGCTGCGCGAGGCGGATCCGGTGCGGCGGCAGGTCATGGCCGCGATCGGGAGTTTCCTTGATCGCGCAGTTCCGGCAAAGGCGGTCTGAAACCCATGACTGCGCACGAACTCTTTGACATCGCCATCGTCGGCGCCGGCATGGCGGGGTCCAGCCTCGCGGCCGAATGCGCCCCGCATGCCCGCGTGCTGCTCATCGAGGCGGAGGATACGCCCGGTTACCACACCACTGGCCGCTCTGCCGCGTTCTGGCACGAGACGATTGGCGGGCCGCAAATCTATCCATTGACCGCAGCCTCAGGGCCGTGGCTCGCCGAACACGGCTTCCTCAGCCCGCGCGGCGGCCTGCATATCGGGCGCGAGGATCACCGCGCCACGGCTGAGGCCTTCGTCGCGGAGTTCCTGGCCGCCGGTGCGCGAATCGAGCTCATCGGCCGCCGCCAGCTCGAACAGATCGTGCCCGGTCTGCGGCCGAACTGGATCGTCGGCGCGTGGGAGCCCGAATGCGCGGACATCGATGTTGCCGCGATGCACCAGCACTATCTTGCCGCCGCGCGCAAGGCAGGCAGCGTGCTCAGGGTCCGCGCGCGGCTCGATGGCGTGGAACGCACGGGCGCGGACTGGACGCTCTCGTGGAGCGGCGCTGCGGGGCCGGGTGCGGCACGCGCCGCGCTGCTGGTCAACGCGGCGGGGGCCTGGGCAGATGGCGTGGCGCAGCTTGCCGGGGCCGCGCCGCTCGGCATCCAGCCGCTGCGCCGCTCGATGGTTCAGCTGCGAGTCGATCCGGTCCCGCCGGAGGCGCTGCCGCTGACACTGAGCTTCGACGAGGATTTCTATTTCCGCCCGCAAGGCGGCCGCCTCTGGCTTTCGCCGCACGACGAGACGCCCGACGTGGCGCGCGATGCCGCGCCCGAGGAACTCGATATCGCCATGGCGATCGACCGGATGGAGCAGGCGGTCGATTGGAAGGTGCTCGGTCTCGAGCGGCGCTGGGCAGGCCTGCGCAGTTTTTCGCCGGACCGGCTGCCGGTCTTCGGCTTTGATCCCGCGCGCGATGGCCTGTTCTGGTTTGCCGGCCAGGGCGGCTTCGGCATCCAGACCGCGCCCGCTGCCGCGCGACTGAGCGCACAGCAACTGCTCGGCTTGCCGCGCGATGCGATGACAGAATCGATCGACGCAGCGAGCTATTCGCCCGCCCGGTTTGCCGCGTAGCGCCGCATTTTCGACTCCCACTGGGCTTGCGTCGTGCTAAACCACTACGGGGTCCGTATGTTTACCTAGGGAGTTAAGGATATGGCGCACCGTTTCGAGATCCGGAAGAACAAGGCCGGCGAGTTCGTGGCCTACTTCTGCTACAACGATGAAACGATCTTCTGGACCGAAGGCTACAAGTCGAAGGCCAGCGCGAAGAATGCCATCGATTCGGTGCTGAAGAACGGTCCGGGTGCCGAAGTGGTCGATACGACGACCGACTGAGCCGGATCAGGCCGCAATAGCTGCATCGCTGGCGAGTTTGTCCACCCGCTCGTTCTCCGGGTGGCCGTCGTGGCCTTTCACCCAGACCCATTCGATCTTGTGCGGACGGGCCGCGGCGACCAGCGCGCGCCACAGGTCTTCGTTCTTGACCGGCTTGTTGTCGGCGGTCTTCCAGCCTTTCTTCTGCCAGCCGAAGATCCATTTGGTGATGCCGTCGAGCACGTAGCGGCTATCGGTGTGCAGCGTGACCTGGCAGGGCTGCTTGAGCGCTTCCAGCGCGCGGATGGCGGCCATCATTTCCATGCGGTTGTTGGTGGTTTCGCGCTCGCTGCCCGAAAGCTCCTTCTCCACCTCGCCCATGCGCAGCAGTGCGCCCCAGCCGCCCTTGCCGGGATTGCCCTTGCAGGCCCCGTCGGTGAAAATGGCGACGTGCTTCATGCAAAGATCCCCGGATTGGCCGTGTAGAACCCCAGCCGCCGCGCCGGGCCCATCGGGTCCTTGGGGGTGACGAGTGCATCGGTGGGCGTGTTGAGCCAGTCCCACGCGCGGCTCATCGCAAAGCGCATCGCCGCGCCCTCGGCCAGCAGCGGCAGCGCGGCGCGCTCATCGGCGTTCAGCGGGCGCACGCTTTCGTAGCCTTCGATCAGAGCGGACGACACATCGGGCCGGAAGGTATCGTCCTTGTCGAAACACCACGCGACATGCGTGACCGCCAGATCGTAGGCGATGATGTCGTTGCAGGCGAAGTAGAAGTCGATCAGGCCGGTGACCTTGTCGCCCAGCATCAGCACGTTGTCCGGAAAGAGATCGGCATGGATCACGCCGGAGGGCAGGCCAGTGGGCCAGCTTTCGGCAAGGCGCGGCAGTTCATGCGCGACGATCTTCGCGAGTTCGGGATTGATTCGCGCGAGGCCCTCCGCGCCGCAGGCCTCGGCCAGCCGCTGCCATTCCGCCACGCCCATGCCATTGGCGCGGCTGCCGGGGAAATCGGCTGCGGCCAGGTGCAGCCGCGCCAGTTCCCCGCCAACTGCGCGCGCCTGCCCGGCGGTCGGCGTGCTGACCGAGACGCCGGGCAGGTACTCGATCAGCGCGAGCGCCTTGTCTTCCCCCGCCGGGCCGGGCCGCGTTACATAGAGGTTGCCCTCCCGGTCATGGATCGTCCGCGGCACCGGGCAACCCCTTGCCGCCAGATGATCGAGCAGCGAGAGGAAATAGGGCAGGTCTTCCAGCTCGATGCGGAATTCGTACATGGTGAGGATGAAGCGCGCGCCGCTTCCATCGCCGCCGGTCGTCTCGAGCAGCCAATTGCTGTTGGAAACGCCCTCCGCGATCCCTTTCGCGGAAACCAGCGTGCCGACATTGAAACGGGCGATCAGCGCGGCCATCTCCTCCGCGCCGAGGTGTGTGTAGACTGCCATGGGGCCAGCTTCAGTCCGCGAGCTGGCGCGGCAGCTTGAACACCATGTTCTCGACCGTGGTGGTCACGGTCTCTTCTTCCACCGTGCGCCACTCCCGCAGGCGGTCGACGACTTCGCGCACCAGCACTTCGGGGGCGGATGCCCCGGCGGTGAGGCCCAGCGTCTCGACCCCGACAAGCCAGCTTGGATCGATCTCGCTGCCGCGCTGGATCAGGCGCGCGGGCGTGCCCTCGCGCTCGGCCACTTCGACAAGGCGCAGCGAATTGGAGCTGTTGGGCGCGCCGATCACGAGGAGGAGCTGGCACCGCGCCGCGATGGACTTGACCGCAGTCTGCCGGTTTGACGTGGCGTAGCAGATGTCCTCGGCGCGCGGGCCGCTGATATCGGGAAAACGAGTCCGCAGCGCGGCGACGATCTCGCGCGTGTCATCGACCGAAAGTGTCGTCTGCGTGAGGAATGAAAGCGCCGTCCCCGCCGGGAAATCGAGCGCGGCCACATCGTCCAGCGTTTCGACCAGCGTGATCGAGCCTTCGGGCACCTGGCCCATCGTGCCGATCACTTCGGGGTGCCCCTTGTGGCCGACGAAGAGGATGTGCCGCCCCGCCTCAACCTGCCGTTCGGCCTGGCGGTGGACCTTGCTGACCAGCGGACAGGTGGCATCAAGCCAGTCGAGCCCGCGTTCGGTCGCGGCGGCGGGGACCACTTTGGGCACGCCATGGGCGGAAAACACCACCGGCGCGCCATCGGGCACTTCATCGAGTTCCTCGACGAAGACCGCGCCCTTGGCCTTCAGCCCGTCGACCACGAAGCGGTTGTGCACGATCTCGTGCCGCACGAAGACTGGCTGGCCGAACCGGTCGAGCGCGCGCTCGACAATTTCGATCGCGCGGTCGACCCCGGCGCAGAATCCGCGCGGGGCAGCGATCAGCAGCTTGAGCGGGGCCAGATCGGTTTGGGCAAGGCCGCTCTGGGCGGCGGCGGGCGAAGTCGGTGCGGTGGTGGTCATCACGGGCGACCTTAGCAGGGGGGCGCGCCTGCGCAAACCCGCCACGAGGGGGGCATGCAGCATTGCGCCGGGGGAATGCGGTGGCTAGAGGATGCGCTCTACGTTGCCCGAGGATGCCTGAATGACCCCGTCTGCCTTTCGTCCTGCTTCCTTCCGGCGTCTCGCTCCGCTGGCTGCGCTGGCCCTCGTGGGCACGCTGGGCGCGTGCAAGGGCGGCGGCGGCGAACTGGTGGTGGACGACAGCGTGGGCGTCACCGCGCTGCGCAGCCCGTGCCCCCTGGTCGAAATTCCGGACATGACCGGCGATGTCACGCTGTTTACCGATCCTGGCCGCACCGATGCGGGCGCGATCGACCTGACCGCCTCGATCACCAACCTGCGCAGCACCTGCGATGATGCCAAGGGCCAGACCCAGCTCAGCACCGAAGCCACCTTCGATGTCTATGCGCGCCGCACCGATACGCGGGGCGCGCGCCGGGTGGTGCTTCCCTATTTCTCCGCCGTGATGCGCGGCGGCAATGTCGTCATCGCCAAGCGGCTCGGCTCGGTGACGATCGATTTCGCTGACGGGCAGGAACGCGCGCAGGCCACGGGCCGTGCCGGTTCGACCGTCGACCGCAGCGAAGCGACGCTGCCCGATAACGTGCGCAAGCTCCTCACCCGCAAGCGCAAGGCCGGGCAGGCCGACGCCGCAACCGATCCGCTTGCGCTGCCCGAAGTGCGCTCGGCGCTCGCCAAGGCGAGCTTCGAGCTGGTGGTGGGCTTCCAGCTCACCGATGCGCAGCTGAAGTACAACGCCACGCGGTGATCGGGTGGAACGTGCTGAAGTGCGCGTGACGCTTCGCAATCCTGCAAGCTAGTTTGTTGGCGAACGCGCGCGGTTGGGCTAACGGCGCGCTCATGACCGAGACCGCAACCGCTTCCGCTCTTCCCCTCTTCGCCGATTTCGCCGGTGTGATCGACCGCGCGCTCGATGCGCTGGTCGCCGCCGGCACGCTGCCCGAGGGCCTTGCACGAAGCGGCGTGACCTGCGAGCCGCCGCGCGAGGCCAGCCATGGCGATATCTCCACCAACGCCGCGATGGTGCTGGCCAAGCCCGCCGGCACCAATCCGCGCGCGCTTGCCGCGCTGCTGGTGGAAGAGCTGACGCGCGAACCCCGCGTCGCCTCGGCCGAGATCGCCGGGCCGGGCTTCATCAACCTGCGGCTGGCAGACAGCGCATGGCTCGCCGAACTTGCGCAGATCGCCGCCAAGGCTGGCGACTATGGCCGCTCCGGGATGGGCGGGGGCAGCATGGTGAACGTCGAGTACGTGTCTGCCAACCCGACCGGGCCGATGCACATGGGCCACTGCCGCGGCGCGGTGGTGGGCGATGCGCTTGCCAGCCTGCTCGAATTCGCCGGGCACCGGGTCACGCGCGAATACTACGTCAACGATGCCGGAGCGCAGGTCGATGTGCTCGCCCGCTCGGTCCACCTGCGGTACCGCGAGGCGCTTGGCGAGGCAGTGGGCGCCGTGCCCGAAGGGCTCTATCCGGGTGAATATCTGGTGCCGGTCGGCCAGGCGCTTGCCGCCGAATTCGGTGATGCCTATGCCAAGGCGCCCGAAGCCGATTGGCTCGTGCCCTTCCGCACCCGCGCGGTGACGGCGATGATGGACATGATCCGCACCGATCTCGCCACGCTTGGCATCCACCACGATCTGTTCTCGTCAGAGGCGGAACTGCAGGCCTCCGGCAAGGTCGATGCGGCCGAAACGTGGCTGCGCGCGCATGATCTGGTCTATGATGGGGAGCTTGAGGCACCCAAGGGCAAGCTGCCCGATGATTGGGAACCGGTGGCGCTGCCCTTGTTCCGCTCGACCAGGTTCGGCGACGATCAGGACCGCCCGATCAAGAAGTCCAACGGCAGCTGGACCTATTTCGGCGCGGACCTCGCCTATCACTTCCAGAAGGCGCAGGCCGCCGATGCCCTCGTCGATATCTGGGGCGCGGACCATGCCGGCACGGTCAAGCGGATCAAGGCCGCCGTCGCCGCGCTGACCAGCGCCGAATCCGGCACGCCCAAGCCCTTCGAGGTCAAGCTTGTCCAGATGGTCCAACTGATGAAGGGCGGCCAGCCGTTCAAGATGTCGAAGCGCGCGGGCAATTTCGTCACGCTCTCCGATGTCGTCGATATGGTCGGCAAGGACGTGGTGCGCTTCACCATGCTCACCCGCAAGCCCGATGCGCAGATGGACTTCGACTTCGACAAGGTGGTCGAAGCCTCGAAGGACAATCCGGTGTTCTATGTGCAGTATGCCCATGCGCGCATCCACTCCACCTTGCGCAAGGCGGCGGCTGAGGGCTTTGCGCCCGCGCCGGAACATGTCGCGCTGCTCGGTGTGGAGGAACTTGGCCTCGTCAAGCTCGCCGCGCAGTTCCCGCGTGTGGTTGAAAGCGCCGCCGCCGCGCGCGAGCCGCACCGGGTGGCGTTCTTCCTCTATGACCTCGCCGCCGGCTTCCACGCCTATTGGAACGTGGGGAACGACCGGCCTGACAAGCGCTTCATTGTGGCACAGGATGCAGCGCTCACATCGGCACGACTTTTCCTCGGCGTTCAAATCGGGCAAGTGGTGAAGAACGGGCTGGCCATATTGGGCGTAGAGGCCGCCGAGGAGCTTTGACGCGATGGTTATCAGCGGAGCCGAGGGGACCGGCGAAGGGGACGACAACACGGGCATGCCGATCAATCCGGCAGCTTGGGGCGAAGCAGCGCAGCACGCTGCCGACGAGGGCACCGAGGCGGTGCACGGCGCAGCGCATGATGCCCTCGGCACGCCCTTCGATGGCGCGCAGGACGATCGCCTCGCCCTTGGCGACGAGGAACGCCTGCCCTGGCTCGAAAGCGCGGACGATGTCGATTTCGACGAACCGGCGGAAGGCAACAGCCGGCTGATCGGCTTCGCTGTGCTGGCGTTCCTGCTGCTGGCAGCGCTGGTTGGCGGCATCTTCGTGATTTCGCACCGGAACGCCGGCACGGCCGCCGCCGATGGCAGCCTGATCACGGCTGACAAGGAACCCTACAAGATCGCGCCCAAGGATCCCGGCGGCAAGACGTTCGAGGGCACCGGCGATGCAAGCTTCAAGGTGAGCGAGGGCGAGAAGCCCGTTGCCAATCTTGCCGGCAGCACGGCCCCCGGTTCAACGCCCGCCACTCCTGCTCCGAAGCCTTCTGCTGCGGCTTCTGCGCCGGCACCGGCTGGCCCCGCATCGGGCATCGGCGTGCAGGTGGGCGCGTTTTCGACAGCTGCGTCGGCTGAAACGGCGTGGTCCAAGCTCGTCTCCGCGCATGATGCCCTCTCGGGCCTGTCGCACCGCGTGGTCGAGGGCAAGGCCGATATGGCGACCGTGTTCCGCCTGCAGGCCGTGGCGGGAGACTTTGCGGCTGCCAACGCGCTTTGCGCCAAGCTGCAGGCCGGCGGCCTCAAGTGCCAGGTGAAGCGCTAAGCTGATCGAACCAGATGCGAACGCGCGGCACGGCTTGTAGGGCCGTGCCGACGTGGTCGTAAGGCCCTTGCGGCATCAGGTGGACATTGCCGCCCAGCTTTGCCGCTTCCGCCGCGAAGTGCTTCGAATCCTGCGGTGAAACGTCGGTGTCCTTGTCTCCAAAATAGAGCCGCAGCGGAGCCTTCGGTGCCCAGCGGAAAGCTTCATTGGCGGTAAGCCCATCGGTGAACCAGTTGGATTGGTGCGCCTCGATCGCAGCGAGCGCTTCGGGGCGGAACAGGTCGTGCGGGTCGGCAGGCAGCGCGGCGCTGATCGCATCGACGCTGTGGTTGCCGTCGAACAGGCCCGGCAGCACTTTGGCGTAGCGATCTGCAATCACGGTGCCGAGCGGCTGGCGATACTGTGCGGCATAGGAAGCTGCGATATAGGCAAGGTAGAGCGAATGCTTGTGCTGAAAGGCATAAGGCACGCTCACTCCGGCCAGATCGAACGCCCCGGAAATCGCGGCGGCGGCCTTTACCGTGACGCCGGGAATGGGCCGTGCCTCCAGATCACGCTGGACGACGGCAGTGGCATGCCCGCCCTGCGAAAAGCCGGTCAGGTAGAGATCGGGAGAGAAGGGCAGGCGAAGTGCCCCCGCCACCTGCCGCGCGGCGATAACCAGATCGCGCGCGGCTGCCGCAGTCGCCGGGGCATGGATATAGGCGGGCGCAGCATGCGATTGGCCGAGCCCGAAGTAATCGGGTGCCAGCAGGATATAGCCGCCACCGGCAAACAGCGCGGCGGGCAGCAGCCCTTCCTGATCGCCCGGCGCGGAGGGCGAGGCGGTTCGGTCCGGGCTGGTGCCGTGGAGATACATCGCCGTGCCGCGCGGGACTGCGCCGCCCAGCGTGCGATAGGGCACGGCCATCAGCCCCGAAGCTTCGACCGGCTGGCCGTTCGTTTGCGACCAGTAGCGCACGCGCAGCAGTTCCGCGCCATCGGATATCGGCGCGCGCACGGGAAGGGCCACCATCAGCAACCCCGTCAGCACCAGCCGGTTGTGCCCGCCGACCCGCTCCACCGCGATCACAGAGCCGGGCGTCTTGCCGCTGAAGCGCAGGCTTGCGGGATCGGCATAGCGCGGCGGCGAAAGGGCCCAGGCGGCGACGCCCGCGACGACGACAAGGGCGAGCAGGGCATAGGCAAGCTTGCGCAGCATGGGGCACGGCTCCGGCATGGCAGGGGCAGGCACCAACTTGAGCATTTTGCCGGCGAGGAGGCAAGAACCTCTCCGGCCTGACTGCGGCAGGCCGCCTTCCCCTTTTCCCCGACGATCCACAGCCTCCAGCCTTGCCAGCCGTGCGCATTTGGGCGAATCCAGCTTCATGCTCCCGGCGATCTTTGGCTTATCGGGCCTCACTCTCAGCGATGACGAGCGCGCTTTCTTCCGCGATGCCGATCCGGCGGGCTACATCCTGTTTGGTCGCAACGTCGAAAGTCGCGCCCAGCTGCGCGCACTGACGGATGCGCTGCGAGAGCTGCACGGGCGGGAGCGCACGTTCATCTGCATCGATCAGGAAGGCGGCCGTGTCGCGCGGATGAAGCCGCCGGTCTGGGCGGCCTATCCGCCCGGCGCGGCGTTCGACCGGCTCTACGAACGCGCCCCGATCAGCGCGATCGAGGCCGCGCGCGCCCATGCCGAAGCACTGGGGATCGACCTTGCCGAAGCGGGCATCAGCGTCGATTGCCTGCCGCTGCTCGATGTGCGGCAGCCTGGCGCGCACGACGTGATCGGCGACCGCGCCTTGGGGCACGAGCCGCTGCGCGTGGCGGCACTGGGCCGGGCCATGCTGGAGGGCCTCGCACGCGCTGGCGTCGCGGGCGTGATCAAGCACATCCCCGGCCACGGGCGCGCCGGGGTGGATAGCCACAAGGAGCTCCCCACCGTCACTGCCAGTGCCGAGGACCTCGAAACCGACCTCGCGCCCTTCCGCAGCTTGAGCGACAGCCGGATCGGCATGACCGCCCATGTGCGCTACACCGCGTGGGACGACGAGAACCCCGCCACGCTCTCGTCCACGGTGATCCACGACGTGATCCGCACCCGCATTGGTTTTGACGGCCTGCTCCTCACCGACGATCTCGACATGCAGGCGCTCGGCGGCGCGGTGCCCGATCGCGCCGCGCGGGCGCAGGCGGCGGGCTGCGATATTGCGCTCAATTGCTGGGCGAAGATGGACGACATGGTCGGCATCGCGGGCGCGCTTGCGCCAATGTCTGCGGAGACCGCTGCACGGCTGGAGCGCGCGCTGGCTGCGACCGGCGATTTCAGCGCTCCGGCGGACCTCGCCCGGCAGGCCGAGCGCACCGAGACTCGCGACCGGCTGCTGGCACTCGCGGCGTGATCGAGGAAGCCGCCCTTGCTGCCCCGCTTGCGGGCGATGATTGGGACGACACCCCGCTCGAACTGCCGCCCGAAGCGCGCATCGGGGAGCCTGACACGCTGACGCTGGCCATCGACGGCTGGGAAGGGCCGCTCCATCTCCTGCTCGATCTGGCGCGGCGGCAGAAGGTCGATCTGCGCAAGATCTCGATCCTCGCGCTCGTCGACCAATACCTCGCTTATGTGGAACGCGCCGGGGCGCAGCGGCTTGAGCTTGCGGCGGATTACCTCGTCATGGCGGCATGGCTCGCCTGGCTGAAATCGCTGCTGCTCCTGCCGCGCGATCCCGAAGTCCAGCCGAGCCCCGAGGAACTCGCGCTGCGCCTGCAGCTGCGCCTCCAGCGCCTCGGCGCGATGCGCGAGGCGGGTGCGCGGCTCATGGCGCGCGACCGGCTGGGGCGAGATGTGTTCGCGCGCGGCGCGCCAGAGGGGCTGCGCGTCGACCGGCAGGTCAGCTGGCAGTGCGATCTCTTCGCGCTGATGCAAGCCTATGGCCATGTCCAGCACCGCAATCGGCCCGTTGTCCACATGGTCCGCGCGCGGCCGGTGATGACGCTGGAAGCGGCCATTGCGCGGGTCGAGGCGCTGATTGGCGCGGCGATCGACTGGACCGAACTCAGCCTTTTCCTCCCGGTGCAGGAAGTCGGCGGCGATCCACGCCTTGCTCGCTCGGCGCTTGCCTCCAGCTTTGTCGCCGCGCTCGAACTTGCCAAGCAGGGCAGGGTCGAACTGGCGCAGGAAGCGACTTTCGCGCCGCTGATGCTGCGCCGAGGGCGCGGATGAACCCGCCGGACGAAATCGAACGCGCGGTCGAGGCCGCGCTGTTCGCCGCCGAAGCGCCGATGACCGCCGAAGAGCTCTCGCGCCATCTTGGCGGGGCGGATGTAGCTCCCGCGCTCGAAGCGCTGGCCGCCCACTACGCCGGGCGCGGGATCGAACTCGTCATGCGGGGGACGAACTGGCACTTCCAGACTGCGCCCGATCTTGCTCACCTCCTGCGCCGCGAGCGCGAGGACGTGCGCCGCCTTTCGCGCGCGGCGACCGAAGCGCTGGCGATCATCGCTTATCACGAACCCGTCAGCCGTGCCGAGATCGAGGCGATCCGCGGCGTGCAGACCGCCAAGGGCACCTTGGACGTGCTGATGGAAGCGGGCTGGATCAAGGTTGCGGGCCGCCGCGAAGGACCGGGCCGCCCGACGATCTACGCGACGACGCCGGCGTTTCTCGCGCATTTCGGCCTCGAATCGCGGCGCGATCTTCCCGGGATCGAGGAACTGCGCGCGGCGGGCCTGCTCGATCCGGTCGAGGCGGTGTTTGCCGGAGAGCAGGACGTTGAAACGGGCGGGGAACCGGACGAGGAACCGGACGAAACACACGAGGCTTGACGAATCTTCGCTAGCTCGCTGGCAGTTTCGCGCAGGATGTCCTATCTGAAGGGACATAAAGGAGAATACCCATGGGCGCTCTGTCCCTTCCGCATCTGATCATTCTGGCGCTGGTTGTCCTCATCCTGTTCGGCCGTGGCCGCATTTCCGAGATGATGGGCGATTTCGGCAAGGGTATCAAAAGCTTCAAGCAGGGCATGAACGAGGGCGCGGACACGCCGCTTGTCCAGCCGCCTGCGCAGATCCAGCAGCAGCCGGTGGCCCCGGCCACGCCCGCCACTCAGCCAGAGCAGACCGGCTCCGGCCCCGCCGCCTGATCCAGCGCCCACCCCCGCACCCGATCAGGGCCTGATACGATGTTCGGCATTGCGCCAGACGAGATGCTCCTCGTCGTGATCGTGGCGATCATCGTCATCGGTCCCAAAGATCTGCCGCTTGCATTGCGCACGGCGGGGCGCTGGATCGGCAAGATTCGCCGTGTTTCCGGCCACTTTCGCACCGGCCTCGAAACGATGATCCGCGAGGCGGAGATGGAGGAGATGGAGCGCAAGTGGAAGGAACAGAACGCGGCGATCATGGCGGCTCATCCCGCCGCTGATCCCGCTGCCGGTCAGAGCGCCGAGGCAACCGCCGATCAGAACGATCCGCCGCCCCTCATGCAGGCGCTGCCCGCGCCCGCGCCGATCGATCCCGAAGTGGCCGCCGTCGCGCCTACCGAGCCACTGGCCGAGCCATTGGCCGAATCGGTTGGCGAAATGCTCCCCATCGCCGAACGCCCTGCGCGCGCCAGAAGCCCCGGTAGCGGCAGCGCATGATGGTCAGCGATATCGACGAGACGCAGGCTCCGCTGCTCGATCACCTGTTGGAGCTGCGCACCCGACTGCTGCGCTGCGTCTATGCCATCGCGATTGCCTTCGTGGTGTGCTTCTATTTTGCCAACCAGATCCTCGCGATTCTGGTCCAGCCGCTGGTTCATGCCTTTCCGGCGGGGCAGGGCAAGCTCATCTACACCAAGCTCTATTCGGCGTTCTTCGTCGACTTGAAGGTGTCGCTCTTCGCGGCGTTCCTGGTCAGCTTCCCGGTGATCGCCAACCAGCTTTGGGCTTTCATCGCGCCCGGGCTCTATGCGCGCGAGAAGAAGGCCTTCCTGCCCTTCCTGATCGCCACGCCGATCCTGTTCACGATGGGCGCGAGCCTTGCCTATTTCATCGTGATGCCCACCGCCTTCCGCTGGTTCATCGGCTTCCAGGGGGATCGCGGCGGCCTGCAGCTGGAGGCGCTGCCGGGGATCGAGGAATACCTCAACCTCGTGATGCAGTTCATCTTCGCCTTCGGGATCAGTTTCCTTCTGCCCGTGCTGCTGATGCTGCTGAACCGCGCCGGGATCGTCACCCGCGCGCAGCTCGTGGCGGCGCGGCGCTATGTGATCGTCGGCATCACCGCGATCGCTGCCGTGATCACCCCGCCCGATGTGCTCAGCCAGCTCATGCTCGCGATTCCGCTGATGATCCTTTTCGAAGGCACGCTCGTCGTGATGCGCTTTGCCGAGAACAAGGACGCCGCGGAAAAGGCCAAGGCCGAAATCGCCGGGGCCTGATCGGTCAGTATCGCGTCACACCGAATCCGTGCCGCGGAAAGTGCACGTGAACGATTCCGGTCAACGCGTGTTCGCGGCGGATCACGATGGTTCGGGTGTCGCAGCGCAGCAGGGTGCCGTGGCTTGGCATCACACCGTAATCGACCGGGGCCACGTTGACTTCGGTGCCGGGCGGGAAGGCGGGGATGTCGCTGGCCTGCTCGACGGGCAGCGGATCGGCGGCGTGGGCGGTGGCGAGCGCATCGTCCGCCGTGATCGCCTCGCCCGGATGCTCGCCGAACTTGCGCATGCGGTCCATCCAGCCGCTGACGCGGGTGTGGGCTGCGAGCCAGTCGGCCATGCCGCCGCCAGCGTGGATGAACCACAGCATGTGGTAGACCGCGAAATCGGCAACGCTGACGTCTGCACCGAACAGGCAGGCACGGCCATCGCCGAGCTGGGCCTCCATTTCGGCAAGGAACCGGGCGTAGCGCGCCTTGGCCTCATCGACGGCGGGACGGCGAACCTGCGCGCCCTGTGCGAAGTTCGCGCGGTCCTCGGCGAAAGCCTGCGCCACGGCAGGATCAGCAAAGAAATTCCCCATGTTCTCAGGCAGGAAGCGCAGCGTCACCGCAGCCCAGAACAGCTCGGTATCCACCCAGCGCGCTAGAGTTTGCACGGCAAGCAACTGGCTGGCGGGAAAGAGGCTGGGGCCGCTGCCCTTGCTGTCGAGGTATTCGGCAATCAGCGCGGTATCGCAGTAGACGTCCGCGCCGACCTGCAGCACCGGAATGCGCCGGTATCCGCCAGTGAGCGCAATGGTCGCCGGGCGCGGCATGACCATCGATACCTGCAGCGAGCGCCAAGCCAGCCCCTTGGCGCCGAAGATGGCCCGCACCTTTTCCGAGAAGGGCGATTCCGGGTAGTGGTGCAGGATCAGGTCGGTCATTGCCTTGGTTCCTCGGCTGGCGAAGCTGGTGTTCTATCCAGCCAAGGGCGGGTCCGTCCACCATGACTCGTGCGTGATCATCCGCCCTTCCGGCAATCGGTCAGGATGCGGCCGAAGTTGGTTCCGTTCACCGCGATGGACACGTCCTTGAAACTGTACTGCGCGTATTCCTGGACGGTCCCGCTGCCAAACTGGCCGCTCCCGGAACCTCCGTGAACGAAGCGCAGGGCGATGGTTTGCGGACTTTTCGGCAGCCCGGAAAGCAGCTGTTGCAGATTGACATAAACGTCTTGGGAGTTGCTGGCGGGAAGGCGCAAGGTTTCCGCTCCATTCGCGGCTGACTGTTGCCACGAACCAGCAGATGTGGCGGGAAATTCCGAGGCTGGATCAAACGCGGGCTGCGGATCACGATACACAACGGGCTCAGCCTGATCGAGCTTGTAGATCATGGCGTCGAGCGATGGCCCGGTGCCGCTGGAGTTCGAGCCTACCGAACTCGCCGTCAGGGTCAGTTCGTTGTTCTCGGGATGGGAGACGTTATGAACGCACTTTGCCACAAGGAACAGCGCGCCCGGCACGTCCTCCATCGGAAATCGTGCAGTAGCGGTCGAGGTCGTGATCCCGAGGAAACCGTCCTCGTTGCGAGTATAGTCAAACTGGTCCCCGCGCGGACCTGTCTCGATCGTGCAGGAAGCCAGTGCCGCCCCGGCCAGTGCAGCAAGGGCAAACGAAGGCAAAGCGATCGTTGCCACGCGCATGAAATTCGGGTCCATTGTCTGAAAGAACTGCGGGAAGCCCTGCAAGCAGCGGCCAGTTCCGGGACCTTATATCCGATTCATGCACTTGCAGGTTAACACCGTGCCCGCCCCTACTTCTTCACCGGCTCCGCACCCGCCGCGCCGCCATCGGGCTTGTCGGCATCCCAGACCTTGCCGCCGCCGACCCAGGTTTCAAACACTCTGGTCTTGCGGATGGCTTCGGGCGTGGCGATCATCGGGTCGGTATCGACGAAGATGAAATCGGCGCGCAGCCCCGGGGCGAGGCGGCCGAAGCGCTTTTCGGCGAATCCGGCGTAGGCGGCCTGCGCGGTGTATCCGGCCAGTGCCGTCTCGCGGCCGACGCGTTCCTGCGGCTGCCAGCCTTGCGGTGGCTGGCCGTTTTCGTCCACGCGGCTGATCGCGGCGGCAAAGCCGGCCCAGGGATCGGGGAGCTCGACCGGGCTGTCCGAGCCGAAGGCCAGCACCGCACCGTTCGCCTTCGCCGAAGCCCAGGCATAGGCCCCTGCCAGCCGGTTCGGCCCGAGCCGGGCCTCCGCCATCAGGCGGTCCGATGTCTGGTGGACGGGCTGCATCGAGGCGATGAGGCCGACCGACTTTGCCACCCGTGCGGCAATCGGCCAGTCAGCAGGATCGATCACCTGCGCATGCTCGATCCGCCAGCGCCGGTCACCCTTGTAGGTCTGCGCAAGGTCTTCCATCGCGCCGAGCAGCACCGCGTTCGCCTCGTCGCCGATGGCGTGAACGGCGATCTGGTACTGGTCCATCGCCGCGCGGCTCATCAGGTTGCCGAGCTGCGTCTGCGTGAGGCGGGGGAGGCCGCGCGTATCGGGCTTGTCTGCGTAGGGCGCCTTGAGCCAGGCCCCGCGCGAACCGAGCGCGCCGTCCATATAGAGCTTCACGCCGTTCAGCCGCAGCCGGTCGGCATAGAGCCATGGCGAGGGGCCGGGGCCGCCGATCTCGACCGTGTTCTCGATGCCCGAACCATAGGCCATGATCCGCACGTAGAGCGTGTTGAGGTCCCCCGCGCGGCGGAAGGTCTGCCAGTCTTCCATGGTCGAGCCCATGTCGGCCACGGCGGTGAGGCCGCGCCGGTAGAACTCGCGCTGGGCGAGCGCTAAGGCAGCGTCGTAATCGCGCGCCGTTGGCGGCGGGACATGCGCGCCGACGAGATCGGAAGCGTTGTCGACCAGCACGCCCGCCGGGCTGCCGTCGGCAAGGTGGATGATTTCGCCCCCACTGGGCGCTTTGCTTGCGGCGGTCACCCCGCCCGCCTTGAGTGCTGCGGTATTGGCCCAGCCGGCATGCCCATCGGCGCGTTCAAGCCAGATGGGGCGGTCCGCGACCACGGCATCAAGTTCTGCAGCGGTCGGAAAGCGGCCGAGCTTCCAGCGCTCCTGATTCCAGCCGCGCCCGATAAGCCACGGCCTGTCGGGGTGCGCCTTGGCATAGGCGGCGATTTTTTCGAGCGCCTCGGCAAGGCTGTTCGTTTCCGAAAGGTCGAGCGTCAGCGCGGCAAAGCCGGTGCTCATCACGTGAACGTGCGCATCGATCAGGCCGGGCAGCATGATCCGCCCCTTGCCGTCGATGCGGTACTGGAAACCCTTCTTCGGCGTCTTCTCGCCTTCGTGGATCAGCGCCTTCACCACGCCGGCATCGTCCATCAGCATGGCCTTGAACCGCTCGACATGGCCGTCCGCGCCGATGGTCTGGCCGGCCACGTTGTCGATCAGGGTGTCGGCGTGGGCGGGGGCGGCGAACGCCAAGGTAGCGAATGCGGCGAGGCCAAAACGGACCATCAGTTGTTCCCCCGGCGCGGCAGGCGGCGGATCAGGGCGCTCGTGTCCTGCCGTCCGCCGCCCAGTGCCTGCACATCGGCATAGAACTGGTCGATCAGCGCGGTGGTGGGCACGCTGGCCCCCACGCCGCGCGCTTCCTCGATGGCGAGGCCGAGGTCCTTGCGCATCCAGTCGACCGCGAAACCGAAGTCGAATTCGTCCTTCGCCATGGTGTGCCAGCGGTTGTCCATCTGCCACGATTGCGCAGCGCCGCCGGAGATTGCCTCAAACACTTTGTCGAGATCGAGCCGGGCGGCCTGCGCGAAGCGGATGGCCTCCGCAAGGCCTGCGATGGCACCGGCGATGCACATCTGGTTGGCCATCTTGGCCGTCTGCCCCGCGCCCGGCTTGCCGACATGGACCACGCGCTTGGCATAGGCGGACAGCACTTCGCGCGCCGCATCGACCGCCTTTTCGCTGCCGCCGCACATGATCGAAAGCGTGCCAGCCTCTGCGCCCGATTGCCCGCCCGTGACGGGCGCATCGACGCAGAGCAACTCCTTGTCGCGGCCCTCGACCGCAATCTGGCGGGCAATTCGTGCCGAAACGGTGGTATGATCGATGAACAGCGCGCCCCGCTTCAGCGTCGAAAACACGCCGGTGGGGCTGAGCACAACGTCCGAGAGATCATCATCGTTGCCGACGCAGGTGATCGCCACGTCCGCACCCTCTGCCGCTTCCGCCGGGCTCGTGGCCACGCGCACGGCAAGCCCCGGATTCGCGGCCTGCCAGGCCTGTGCCCGCGCCGGTGTGCGGTTGTAGATGGTGAGGTGATGGCCGGCAGTGCCGAGATGGCGGGCCATGGCCCCGCCCATTACGCCAAGACCAAGGAAGGAAACGTTGAGCGGTAGGGAAGCTGCGTCTGTCATGCCCGGCGTTCTAGCCGCTTTGCCGCGCGCTGCCAGCCAGAATCGCGCCACCTCCGCGCAAACGGTGCTTGCCGCGCGGTGGCGCAGCGGGCTAGCGCGCCGCCCATGTCTCGCACTTCTGGGCCTCGCACATCTGGATTCGCCGCGTTTGCCGCGCCTGCCTTCTGGCTCTGCCTGACCGGCGCGGTGACGCTGGCCTTGCTTCCCCACGCGACCAATCTTCCCGAACTGAACGACAAGGCGCAGCACATGCTGGCCTTCGGTACGCTCGCGCTGCTCGGCGCGTTTGCGTTTCCGCGCTTTCCGAAGCTCCACCTGGCCGAGCGGCTGTCGTTCCTCGGTGCGCTGGTCGAGGTGCTCCAGGCGATCCCCTCGCTCCACCGCGATTGCGATATCCGCGACTGGATCGCCGATACGATCGCGATCGTGGCCGTGCTGGCCTTGCTCCAGCTGTTCAATCTGCCCCGACGCAAGCGCTGATCGTGACGAAGGTTCCCTTCAGGGCAGGTTTCGACTAGGGGCCGTAGCCCATGAACACGACGACAACCGCCGCCCCGCTGCTGACCCTTGACGACGTGCGCGCAGCTGCCGCGCGGATCGCCGGACAGGTCGTGCGCACGCCCACGCTGCACAGCAAGACGCTGAGCGAGATTACCGGCGCGGAGATCTGGCTGAAGTTCGAGAACCTGCAGTTCACCGCCGCCTACAAGGAGCGCGGCGCGCTCAATGCGCTGCTCCAGTTGAGCGAGGAGCAGCGTGCGAAGGGCGTGATCGCGGCTTCGGCAGGCAATCACGCGCAGGGGCTTTCGTATCACGGCACGCGGCTTGGCATGCCCGTCACCATCGTGATGCCGCGCACCACGCCCACGGTGAAGATCATGCAAACCGAAAGCGTCGGCGGCAACGTCGTGCTCGAGGGCGAGACGTTCGACGAGGCCTATGCCCACGCCCGCAAGCTCGAGGCCGAGCGCGGGATGACCTTCGTCCATCCCTTCGACGATCCCCATGTGGCCGCAGGGCAAGGCACCGTGGCGCTCGAAATGCTGGAGGACGTCCCCGGGCTCGATACGCTGGTCGTACCGATCGGCGGGGGCGGCCTGCTTTCGGGCATGGGCACTGCCGCGCGCGGGATCAAGCCTTCGATCGGGCTGGTCGGCGTGCAGGCCACGCTGTTTCCCTCGATGTATGCCAAGCTCAAGGGCCTCGATCTGCCCTGCGGCGGCGATACGATCGCCGAAGGCATCGCGGTGAAGGAGCCGGGCACATTCACGTCCGCCGTGCTCAAGAAGATCGTCGACGATATCGTGCTGGTGAGCGAACCGGCGCTGGAAACCGCCGTCGCTGTGCTGCTGCAGATCGAGAAGACCGTGGTTGAAGGCGCGGGCGCAGCCGGGCTGGCCGCGGTGATGACGCACCGCAAGCGTTTTGCCGGGCGCAAGATCGGCCTCGTGCTGTGTGGCGGCAATATCGATACGCGCCTTCTTGCCAATGTGCTGCTGCGCGATCTTGCCCGCTCGGGGCGGCTTGCCCGCCTCAGGCTGACCTTGCAGGATCGGCCGGGCGCGCTGTTCAAGGTGGTGGAGGATTTCAACCGCCACCAGGTCAACATTCTCGAGGTCTGGCACAACCGCATCTTCACCTCGCTGCCGGCCAAGGGCCTTACCGCGGAGATCGAATGCGAGGCGCGCGACCGTGAGCAGATCGATCTGCTGGTCGCGAGCCTGCGCGCCAAGGGCTACGATGTGACGCAAGTGGAACTCGGTTAAGCCTCTTTCGTCACACTCCCGGCCGTTCGTATCCCGTTTCGGTACGGTCATCGGCCTGTCCTGGGCTCGGCTGCGAAATCCTTGCCGATTAACTACCTTTGATGGTTAATCGCTCTTTCACCAATCGCCCGGGTAAGGCATGTTGCCTCTGTCAGCGCTGCAGGATGGTCCTGCGGCGCGAGAGGATACCGCCCAGGCCGTGACTGCGCCCGTCCGCTTTCCCCGCTTTTTCGTGACGAGCCCGATGCCGTGCCCCTATCTGCCGGGGAAGACGGAGCGGAAGGTGTTCACGGAGCTCAAGGGCCCCAATGCTGACGAGCTCAACGATGCGCTGGGCCGCATCGGCTTTCGCCGCAGCCAGACGGTGGCCTATCGCCCCAGCTGCATCGATTGCTCGGCCTGCATTTCAGTGCGCGTGGTGGCGGGTGAGTTCGTGCCCTCGGCTACCCAGCGCAAGAACCTCAAGCGCAACAGCGATCTTGTCGTCTCCGCCTGCAAGCCGTGGTCCACGCCGGAACAATTCGAGCTGCTCCAGCGTTATCTGGCCGCGCGCCATCCCGGTGGCGGCATGGCCTCGATGGACGAGATGGATTTCGCCGACATGGTCGAGCACACCCCGGTCCAGAGCTTCGTGATCGAGTATCGCGAGCCTGGTGTCGACGGGAAGCCCGGCAAACTCGTCGGCGCATGCCTGACCGACCGTCAGGGCGATGGGCTGTCGATGATCTACAGCTTCTACGAACCCGATCATGCCGAGCGGCGGGGGCTTGGCAATTTCATCATTCTGGACCACATCCTTCATGCCGCCCGTATTGGTCTTCCCTATGTCTATCTTGGATATTGGGTCGAAGGATCGGCGCGGATGCAGTATAAGGTCCGCTACCGGCCGCTCGAACGGCTGGGCCGCGAAGGATGGGAACGCTTTGACCCCGATGAGCAGGCCCGCGCGATTGACCGCGCTGCGACCGCAGGGGGTGCAGATCGGCGAATCGCGGACGATACCGGCAAGGACGGTCTTGCCGCCGCACAGGCACAGTACCGCCAGATCTGAAGCCTGGCGGGCCTTCCTGCCGGCCCTTCTGCTCGCCATTCTGCCGCATTTGGCGCACGCCCAATCGCGTGATGCGGATCAGGCGCTTGAGGATCTGATCCCCGATTCCGCGCTGGACGATCCCAAGACCTGGGCGAACCAGACCGATGCCGCCAAGGTCTCCGTTCCCGATCCGAGCACCCTGCTTTCGCCCGATGCAATCGCGCCGCTGACCGGCATTCCCGCGATCACGCTGGCCTGGCCCGATGCGGCGGAGCTGCCGCCGATCGAGCTGCTCACGCCCGATGCGGATATCGGCGAGGCGGCCGAACAAGCCAAGGCTGCCGGTGAAGCGCTGGCGACCGACGCCGATCCGGGCAGCGGGCGCGGGATCGGGCAGATTCCGGGCGCAAGCCTGTTCCCGATTACGCCGCAACTGGCGCTCGCCTTTCCGCCGGACGTCGAGACCCTGCCAGAGCGCGAGGCCGTGACCACACGCTTCGGCACGCTCGCCACGTTGCGCAAGTTCGGCAACGAGGAAGACAACCTTGCGCAGCTGACCCGGCGCGCGCGGCAGGACACCGATCTGCTGCAGCAGGTGCTGAGGGTCTATGGCTATTACGACGCCGAGGTGTTCCAGAGCACGACTGGCTATGCCGCGCCTGCCGAAGGCAGCGGGCCGGGGCCGGCAATCGATCTCAAGAAAGTCGGCGTGCGCTTCGATGTGCGCCCGGGGCCGCGTTATACTCTCTCGCGCATCGACCTGGGCGATATTGCCGCCGCGCACGATGCCGCTGCGCTGACGCGCGCCTTCGCGCTCGCGCCGGGCGATCCGGTCAATACCGACCGCATCGTTGTCGAGCGCGATCACCTGATCACCGCGCTCGGCGAAGGCGGCCATGCCTTTGCCAAGGTGGGCGAACCCGATCTCACGATCGACCATGCGGTGCGCACCGGCGATCTCACCCTGCCCGTCACCAGCGGCGGGCAATATGTAATGGGTGAGATCCACAGCTCGCTGCCCGATTACCTGTCCGCCCGTCACCTCGCGCGGATTGCCCGCTTCCGGCCGGGTGATCCCTTCCGCAAGTCGCGTGTCGATGATCTCAGGCAGGCGATCCTGGCAACCGGCCTCGTCTCGGCAGTCACGGTCACGCCGCGAGAAGTCACCCCGGCGGCCAATCCGCAGCCGGGCGTCGCCGATGTCGACGTTACTCTGTCCAAGGCGCCGCAGCGCACGATTGCCGGGCTCATCGGTTATTCGAGCGGTGAGGGCCTGCGGGTCGAGGCGAGCTGGGAGAACCGCAACATGTTCCCGCCCGAAGGCCTCGTGCGCTTCCGCGGCGTGGTCGGTACGCGTGAGCAGCTGGCGGGCGCGACCTATCGCCGCAACAACTTCTTCGGGCGTGATCAGGTGCTTACCGCCGATCTCTATGCCCAGACCCGGCGGACAGACGCGTATCAGGCGCGCACCCTCTCGTTCTCGACGACGTTCGAGAAGCAGACCACGCTGATCTTCCAGAAGGCCTGGGTGTGGTCCGCCGGGTTTGAACTGCTCGCCACGAGCGAACTGCCTGCCGCCGCCGGTTCCACCCGCACCACCTATTTCATCGGCGCGCTGCCCTTGCGCGGCGCTTATGACGGCAGCAACGACCTTCTCGATCCGCGGCGCGGCGTGCGCGTTTCGGTGCGGCTGAGCCCAGAAGTTTCGGTGCAGAACGGCATGAAGTCCAGCTACTTGCGCGCGCAACTCGATGCGAGCGCCTACCAGCCTGTCAGCAGCCGCGTGGTGCTGGCAGAGCGCGTGCGGCTGGGCACGATTCCGGGCACCGATGTCAATTCCATCGCGCCTTCGCGGCGGTTCTATGCCGGCGGCGGCGCATCGGTGCGCGGCTTCGCCTATCAGGCAGTCGGCCCGCGCGATGCTCTCGGCAATCCGAGCGGCGGGCGCAGCCTGTCCGAATTCTCGCTGGAAGCGCGCGTGAAGACCGGGCTGATGGGCGGCGCGGTCAGCGTGGTGCCGTTCGTCGATGCGGGCACGGTGGGCACCACAGCCTCGCCCACGGTCAACGGCCTCAAAGTCGGCGTGGGCCTCGGCCTGCGCTACCAGACCAGCTTCGGCCCGATCCGCATCGATCTGGGCACGCCGGTCAATCCCTCGAAGGGCGATAGCCGCATCGGCGTCTACGTCAGCCTCGGGCAGGCGTTCTGATGGCGAGTGCCGCGCCGCCCGAGCCGCCTGCCGCTCCGCCGCCGCGCAAGGGGCCGGTTCGGCGCGTGCTCGGCTGGGGCCGCGGGCTGCTCCTTGCCGGGCTGCTGTTCGTGCTGGCTATCGCCGGCTCGATGGTCGTACTCGATTCCTCGATTGGTCACCGCTTCGTGGCGGACCGCATTGCCGCGATCGTGCCGGGTTCGGGCCTGCGCATCCGGATCGGGCGGATCGATGGCACGCTGCTGGGTGCGATGAGCCTGCACGAAGTGGTGCTGAGCGATCCCGACGGGCGCTTCATGGTCGTGCCCGAAGCCACGCTCGATTGGCGTCCGCTCGCCTGGTTCGGGCTTGATCCGCGTTCAGGGCTGTTCAAGGGCCTCGATATCCGCGCGCTGATCCTCAAGCGCGGCACGCTGCTGCGCGCGCCCCGCCTCAGGCCCGGCGATCTGAACGAGCCGATCCTGCCCGATTTCGATATCCGCATCGGCAAGCTGGCGGCGGAAAATCTTGCCATCGAGCGCGGCGTGACGGGAGAGCGTCGGCGGATCGACTTTGCCGCAGTTACCGATATCCGGCGCGGACGGGCGCTTGTCAGCCTGGGCGGACGGCTGGGCGGTCGCGACCGGCTGCGCCTGCGGCTCGATAGCGAGCCGGATCGCAACAAGTTCGCGCTCGATTTCATCTACAACGCGCCGAAGGACGGCCTGCTTGCCGCGCTGACCGGGCTGAAGCGCGACATTTCCGCGCGCGCGGGCGGCAAGGGCACGTTTCAGGAGTGGCACGGCTGGAGCGCGGCGACCGAGGGCGGGCGCAAGCTGGCGGCATTCCAGCTCGAGAACCGCAGCGGGCGCTACAAGCTGGCCGGGCAGATCTTCCCCGGCGATCTGCTGGGTGATGCCGCCCGGCGCGCGAGCGGCGGCAAGCTTTCCATCGTGGCCGACGGAACCGCCGGCGGCGGTGTGCTGCGCGGGCGGCTTTTCGCCGGGGGCGCTGCGCTCAGGGCCACGGCGGAGGGCGGGCTCGATCTCGTGAACAACCGCGCCGAAGCGGTCAAGGTCCGCGCCGTTCTTGCGCGGCCGGAGCTGCTGCTGGCCGGCACGGGCACCGAACTGCAGGGCGCGCGGCTCGATGCAACGGTCGATGGCCGCTTCGCCGCGCTTGCGATCATCCACGACCTGCGCGCCGCGCGCCTGCGCAGCGGACCGGTGCTCGCCGAGGGGTTGCGAACGGCGGGCACGGCCTATTGGGATGGCAAGCGCCTACGCCTGCCGCTCGCGCTCACGGCGCAGCGGCTGAAGACCGGACAGGCCATGGTCGATCCGCGCCTGCCGGGTGCGCGTCTTTCCGGCGACCTTGTGCTGGCCGGTAGCAAGCTCACGTCGGACCGGCTCGATCTCACAATGAAGGGTGCGTCTGCCAGGCTGGTCCTCGATGGCGATCTGGCGCGCAGCCGCTTTGCCCTCTCGGGCCCCGTCACCGCGCGGGGGATCGCGCTGCCCGATCTGGGCATGGCCGATGGCGAGGCGCGTATTGCGCTCACCGTGGGGGGCGGTCAACCGTGGCTGCTCAGCGCCGATGGTGCCGGGCGGATGGCGCGGATCGACAATGCCACGCTGGCCAACCTGACGGGCGGCAATGTCCGCGCCCGGGCTTCGCTCACCCTTGGCGGCAGCCAGCCGCTGATCGTGCGGCGGGGCGAGCTGACTTCGGCGAAGCTCACCATGGCGCTGCGCAGCTGGACACAGGCGAACGGCGTGACGACGCTGGCCGGGCAGGGCAGTCACCTCGAATACGGGCCGTTCACCTTCGATGCGGCGCTGGCAAAGGATGGCCCGCGCGCCACGCTCGTGCTCGCCGATCCGCTCCCGGCTGCCAGTCTCAAGGACGTGCAACTTGCGCTGAGCCCCGAAGGTGATGGCTTCCGCATTGAAACCAAGGGGGATTCGCGGCTCGGGGCGTTCAGCGGTCTCGTCCTGCTCACGGCGCCGAAGGACGCGCCGGTGCACCTCGGGATCGAGCACTTCACCGTCTACCAAACCCGGATCACCGGCAGCGTCGATATCGGCAAGCAGGGGGCGACGGGCAGCCTGGCGCTCGCGGGGGGCGGGGTGACCGGCACCATCGACCTCGCACCGGACGGGGCGGGCCAAGCGCTCAAGGCCGCGATCACGGCGCGCGGTGCCCGCTTCGGCGGCGAGAACCCGATCGCGGTCGGCAATGCCGAGATCACCGCTGACGGGCGCATCGAGGGCGGTGACACCACCTTGCAGGCCTCGCTAAAGGCTGAGGGGATCAGCGCGGGCAAGCTCTTCATCGGCCGGCTTGCAGCGGACGCCGCGCTCGTCAACGGATCGGGCAGCGTCACCGCGTCGCTCGCCGGGCGGCGCGGCACGAGCTTTGCGCTGCAGGGCACCGCCGCCTTTTCGCCCGACAAGATCGTCGCCTTCGTCGCAGGGGACTATGCCGGGCGCGCGATCTCGATGCCGCGCCGCGCGGTGCTGGAACGGGCGCCGGAAGAAGCGGGTGGTGGCGCAGCGGCCGGCTGGCGGCTTCAGCCCACGCAGATCGATTTCGGGCGGGGCAGCGTCATCGCCAGCGGCCATGTGCTGGGCGGGGCGACCCAGCTCAAGCTCATGCTATCGCGCATGCCGCTTTCGGTGCTCGATATCGTGCTGCCCGATCTCGGGCTCGGCGGGCTCGCCTCAGGCGTGATCGATTATGAGAACGACCATCTCGGCGCGCCCTCGGGCCACGCTGCGGTCGAGCTCAAGGGCCTCACCCGCTCGGGCCTTGTCCTGACCTCAAGGCCGCTCGACCTCGCGCTGGTGGCGGAGCTCAATCCCGCCGCGCTGCAGGTCCGCGCGGTGGCGCGCGAAGGCGCGGCGATGCGCGGGCGGGTGCAGGCGCTGGTGACCGACCTGCCGCGCGGCGGCACCATGCTCGAGCGCCTGCGCGGCGGCAGCCTCAAGGCAGAGCTGCGCTATAGCGGCCCCGCCGAGGCACTGTGGCGACTCGCCGCGATAGAGGTGATCGACCTCACCGGCCCGCTCGGCGCGGCGGCGAGCGTCACGGGTTCGATCGACCACCCGGTGATCACCGGTGCAGTTGCGACGCGTGCGCTGCGCGTCCAGTCGAACCTCACCGGCTCTGACGTGCGCGATGTCGAGGCGCTCGGCAGCTTTGCCGATGCCCGGCTCAGCCTGGCCCACTTCAGCGGCACAACGCCCGGTGGCTCGGGCGGCGGTGGCACGGTCAGCGGTAGCGGTACGGTCGATCTCTCCAATCTGGCGACGCGGGGCGTCGGGCTCGACCTCAGGCTGGCGGCCACGAACGCGCTGCTGATCAACCGCGACGACATGGCCGCGACCGTCACCGGGCCGCTGCGCCTTATTTCCGACGGCATCGGCGGGACGATCGCCGGACGCGTGCATATTGATCGCGCGCGCTGGACACTGGGCCGCGCCAATGTGACCGAAGCGTTGCCCGCGATCACCACGCACGAAATCAACCAGCGCGCCGATGTCGCCCCGCCGCGCGTGCCCTACACACCGTGGAAGTACCTGATCGACGCCGCCGGCGCGGACCGCATCGATGTGCGCGGGCTCGGCCTTGAAAGCGAATGGGGCGCCGATGTACGCCTGCGCGGGGATACCGCCAATCCGCAGATCTTCGGCAGTGCCGATCTGGTGCGCGGTGGCTATGAATTTGCGGGGCGGCGCTTTGATCTGACGCGCGGACGGATCCGCTTCGTCGGGGAAGTGCCGGTTGATCCCCGGCTCGATATCGTGGCCGAAGGCGATGCCAACGGGGTCAGTGCCAAGATTGCCATCAGTGGTTCGGCGCTCAAGCCGCAGATCGCGTTCAGTTCGGTCCCCGCGCTGCCCGAGGAAGAACTGCTCAGCCGCATGCTGTTCGGCAGTTCGATCACCCAGATTTCCGCGCCGGAGGCGGTGCAGCTCGCCTCCGCGCTCGCCAGCTTCCGCAGCGGCGGCGGCCTCGATCCGATCAACAGGGTGCGCAATGCCATCGGGCTCGATCGGCTGCGTATCATCAGCGCCGATGCCTCGGTCGGGCGCAGCACGTCGATTGCGGTGGGCAAGTATATCGGCCGCCGCATCTTCGTGGAACTCATTACCGACGGGCGCGGCTATAGCGCGACTTCGGTGGAGTTTCGCATCACGCGGTGGCTGGTGCTGCTCGGCACGATCTCCACGATCGGCGACGAAAGCCTCAACCTCAAGGCATCCAAGGACTACTGACGCCTTCGTATCTGCGCTCAAACCTCGCCTCCACCGTCACACTGAACTTGGTTCAGGGTCTATCTCTCGGTTCGCGCGGTGGTCTGGAATTTCAGAAGCTTAGGGCGAGGGTTGCTCCTGACAGACAACACCAAGCTTGTTGCGCGGTGGACCCTGCACCAAGTTCAGGGTGACGAAGGGTTTGGTTGATCGCGAATCCGCATGACAAACAAAACCCCGCACAACCGAAGCGGCGCGGGGTCTTGTTTCAAGCATGGCGCTGGAGAATTACGCCCCGGCGATGGTCTTCAGTTCCATGAAGTCCTTCAGGCCGTAGACGCCGCCCTCGCGGCCGTTGCCCGACTGCTTGTAGCCGCCGAAGGCACCGCCCTTGACGCCGCCCCACTGGTTGACCGCGACGAGGCCCGCGCGCAGGCGGCCGACAATGCCCTTGGCGGTCTCGACATCGCCGGTCACGACTGCCGAAAGCCCGTAGGCGGTGCGGTTCGCCAGCTCGATGCCATCCTCGATGCCGTCATAGGTGGTGATCGTGGCGACGGGGCCGAAGGTTTCCTCGCGGAAGATCGTCATTTCCGGCGTCACGTCAGAGAACACCGTCGGGCGGATGAAGTAGCCGCGGTTGACGTTGTCGGGCAGGCCCGGGCCGCCTTCGAGCAGCGAGGCGCCCTCGGCGATCGAAGTGTCGATCAGCGACTGGATCTTGGTCCACTGCGCCTTGTTCACCACCGGCCCGATGTGCGCGCCGTCCTCGGCCGGATTGCCGACCTTCACCGCCGCGAAGTAGTTCTTCACGAAAGTCTCGGCCTCTTCCTTGCGCGACTTGGGAACGAGCAGGCGGGTTGGGGCGATGCAGCTCTGGCCGGTGTTGGCGACCACGCCCTGCAGCGTGCCAGGCAGCGTCGCGGCAAAGTCCGCATCCTCGAGAATGAGGTTGGGTGACTTGCCGCCCAGTTCCTGATGCACGCGCTTCACGGTGTCAGCCGCGTTCTTGGCGATCTGGATGCCGGCGCGGGTCGAGCCGGTGAAGCTCACCATATCCACATCGGGGTGGACAGTAAGCGCCACGCCGACGCCCGGACCATCGCCCTGGACGAGGTTGAACACGCCCGCCGGCACGCCTGCGGCATGCATGACTTCAGCGATGATCACCGCGTTGGAGGGGCACTCTTCCGAAGGCTTGAGCACGATCGTGTTGCCGGCGGCAATGCACGGCGCGATCTTGGCGCAGATCTGGTTAAGCGGCCAGTTCCACGGCGTGATCGCCGCGACCACGCCGATCGGTTCGTGCACGAAGCGGGCATTGGCGCCGGGAACCGGCGATTCCCATTCAAAGCCTTCAAGCGCTTCGAGCGTGCCGAGAATGTAGCCGATGCCAGCGCCCACCTGCGCGGTGCCGGCAAAGCCGATCGGCGCGCCCATTTCTTCGCTGATCACCTTGGCGAAATCGGGAATGCGCTTCTTGTATTCGTCGAGAATGCGCACGAGCAGCGCCTTGCGCTCTTCCACCGGGGTGGCGGCAAAGGCGGGGAAGGCGGCCTTGGCGGCGGCGACGGCCTTGCCGACATCGGCCTGGCTGCCCAGCGTGATGACCGCGCAGGCCTCTTCGGTCGCGGGATTGATCACCTCATGGCGCTTGCCGCCTTCGCTATCTACCCAGGCGCCGTTGATATAGTGCTGCAGATGCTCACGCATCAGTGTTCTCCCAAGATTGTTGGATTGCCAAACGGTTGAGCCGTGTGCCCGACGATGACAAGTCCGGTACGTGAATGCAACGTATTTGGCGACGGACCGGACCATCCGCAAGGATTGGCCGGAATGGCCATGCGCCACCCCCCGATGCCAACCCATCACGAGCAGGATTAGGGTGCCACGGGCCTGCTGATGGCTATCACAACACATCAACCTTGGCCGGTGACGCTTTAGATAGTCGCGAAAGCCGCAAGATTCGAAACATTTGGCTCCATACGCGTAGCCCGCGCTAACCGTTTCTTTCCATCCTGTCGCTAAGTCTGGCTCGATGGGTCTTGACCACCTCAGCTGCGGTTCTGCCGCGCGATCGTCTGTGCGCAATCTGCGCACCGGCTGGATCGCGCTTGCGACGTTCCTGGCGCTGATCGCGCTGTCTGCGCTGCTGGTCGCGGTTTTCTCCAGATCGACCCGCATCGCCGACGAACTGGCGCGCGAAGACGAGCGGGTGCTCGTTACCCGCTATCTCGATCAGCTGGGCAGCCAGATCGTTGCGGCGCAAAAGGTGCAGCTCACATGGGACGATGCCATGCGCAATGCCGTGCTGGCGGACAACGAGGCCTGGGCAAACCACTTCCTCGGCGATTTCGTCTGGAACAACCTCGAGACCGACGCGATGTTCCTGGTCCGGCCCGATGGGTCGCTGGTCCATGGGTGGGCGCAGGGGCGGCCGACCGGGGATGTCGGCTATCAGGAAGTGCGCTGGCATGTCGAGGACCTGATCGACCGGGCCAAGCACAACGTGCCCCTGGGCGGGCGCATCGCGGGCATGAAGAAGCTGGCCGATATCGATTGGCCGGTGGCCGCATCGGGCCAGCCGCTCAATCGCTGGGCGGCGACGCCGGTGCTGCGGCATGGTCGGCCGGCGTTCCTCTCGGTCGTCGCGATCGTGCCCGACAACGACTATACCCTGCTCCGCCGCGAACCCAATTACGTGGCGACGCTGCGCTATCTCGATGGCTCGATCCTTACCAAGATGGGCAGCGACCTCGTGCTGCGCGATCTCAGCTTCGTGCCGGATGAAGCGCGGATCGGCGCAGCCAATGCCGTGCCGCTGAGCACTGCCTTCGGCGATCACATCGGCTGGATCACCTGGACAGCCAAGGTGCCGGGGCCCAAGATCGTCCAGCGCACCGCACCGGTGCTCGCCGCGTTCATCCTGTTCTTCCTCGGCGTGGTCGCGGGCGGCGCGGTGATCGTGCGGCGCATGCGCCTGACGGCGAACGAGCTCAAGGCCAGCGAGGCGCAGGCCCAGCACAATGCGCTGCACGATGCGATGACCGGCCTGCCCAACCGCGTCTACTACATGCAGCGCCTGCGCACCTTGCTCACCGAATTCTTCGAAGGCGAGGCGCAGGGGAACCTGTTTGTCGCCTATATCGACATCGATGGCTTCAAGCTGGTCAACGATACCATGGGCCATCACGTGGGCGATGAACTGGTCCGAATGGTCGCCCACCGCCTGCGTGAGGCGCTGCCGCGCGAGGCCTTCATCGCGCGCTTCGGCGGCGATGAATTCGTGCTGCTCCACGCCAGCGAGGATGGCGCGCGCGCTGCAGACCGGCTGGGCAACAAGATCATGCAACTGATGCGCAGGCCCTTCCTGATTTCGGGCAACACGCTCGAAGTTTCGGTCAGCTGCGGGATCAGCTGGGGGCCAGAACAGAGCGAGGACCCCGGTGAACTGCTGCGCCGCGCCGATATCGCGCTCTACCGCGCCAAGCAGCGCGGGCGCGGGCGCTATCGCCGTTTCACGCCGGATATGGACGCAAGCGTCAAACTGCGGCGCGAAATGGAAATGGAGCTGCGCCTCGCGATCACCCGCGGCGAGCTCTCGGTCGCCTACCAGCCGGTGGTCGAAACCGGCTCGGGCATTATAGGCGGATTCGAGGCGCTGCTGCGCTGGAACCACCCCGAGCGCGGGGAGATCCGTCCTGACCTCTTCGTGCCGATCGCCGAGCAGGGCGGCCTGATGATCCCGCTTGGCACATGGGTGCTGCGCCATGTCTTCACCGAGTGCCGCGATTGGCCGGACTGCGACATTTCGGTCAACCTCTCGCCGCTCCAGATCATGGCGGGAGATTTCCTGCCGATGCTCGCGGGACTGCTCGAAGAGACCGGCATGGACCCGCAGCGGCTGGTGTTCGAAGTGACCGAAGGCGTCATGCTCGATCGCAGCGCGCACGTGATCGGCGTGCTGCGCGAGCTCAACCGTATGGGTATCCGCGTTGCGCTCGACGATTTCGGGATCGGCTATTCCTCGCTGTCGTACTTGCGCTCGTTCCAGTTCGACCGGATCAAGATCGACCGCTCGTTCGTCTCGAACATCGAGCGCGACCGCGATGCCCACTCGATCCTCTGCGCGATCACCACGCTGGGCAAGACACTGCGGATGAAGGTCGTGGCCGAGGGTGTCGAGACCGAAGTGCAGCGTCTGCTGGTGCAGGCCGCCGGCTGCGAGTTGGTGCAGGGCTATCTGTTCTGGGCCGCGCTCCCCGCCGAAGAAGCGCGCGGTCTGCTCGCGGATCGGGAAATCGAAGCGGCGCTGCGCCGGGCCTCCTGAACGCGCTCTTCAGGGCTTCTCGTTCGCGGGATCGGGCAGGATCGTCATGTCGGACGCCTGCCAGGCGGGCGAGACGCTGACAGTGAATTCGAGCCGAGTATCGGCATCGATGCGGTGCGGCACGCCGGGCGGCAGCAGCACGACCGACCCTTGCGCCACATCCTGCACCTTGCCGCCGATGGTGACGCGGCCCTTGCCGGCAGCGACCACCATCACTTCGCTGCCTTCATGCGTCACCGTCAGCGGGATCGCAGCGCCCTTCTGCAGCACGAAGCGGGCGACGCTGATCGCCTCGGAACGCTGCGGCGCGGTGCGGCCAACCAGTTCCTCCACCGCTACCGGCGGCACCAGCGCGGGCTTTGGCGCGGTGCTTTCCGCCGGGCGGCGGGCAGATTCGTCGCGGGTGAGCCCGGTGATCTCGTTCGCGAACTTCGGGTAGAGCCTGACCAGCTCGTCGCGGTAGCCCGGTTCGTAGTCGGCATATTCGAAACCGGGCGAGAGCGTGTTGGCCCCGAAGCTGTACGCCGTCTGCGGATCGCCGATGGGCCGCGCGCCCATCCACGTGCCGCGCGGCACCATGATCTGCGGCTCCTCGCCCTTCAGCACATTGCTGCCCCAGATCCGCGTTTCGCCGTGCCCATCGGGATAGAGCAGCAGGATCTGCGCCGGGCTGCCGCCGTAGAAATGCCAGAGCTCATCGGTGGCGAGCCGGTGCATCGCGGAGAAATCGCTGCGCGTGAACACAGCGTAGATGGCGGTATAGGCCCAGCGCTTGCCCTTGTAGCGCTCGGCCAGCGCACCTTCGATCACGTCGTCGCTCTTGAAGGTCTGCAGGAACCACGGCCCTTCATGGGGGATGTTCTGCATGTGATAGTGATCGATGATCGCGCGCGCGGCCGGCGGCATCGGATCGGCTGCCACAGGTTCGGCAGCTGCATGGGAGCACCACAGCAGCGCGGCTACGGCAAGAAGCGGTCTGTTCATGGTTGAAGCTGTTGGCAAATCAGAAAGGGCTTGCCTACCCGCAAAACGGTATCAGCCGGCGCTGGAAGCAGTCTCGGCGCTCGCCGTCAGGGTCCCGGACGTCGATGCGTGCGGATAGATGAAGCCCTTGGCCGCGCTCGGGCGCAGGCCCAGCGAGCGGGTCGGCGCATACCACACGCGCACTTCGCTCCAGTCACCCGCAGCGGAAACGTCCACCGCCATCACGCCGCGCTCGACCATGCCGGGGCGCGACCAGTTGGCATGATCGATCAGGATGTGGCGATCATCGACGACCTTGCGGACGACCGCGACGTGGCCATAGGGCATCGAACGGGTGCCGGCGAAGGCGAGGACAGCACCAGCCTTGGGCGCTTGGCCGCGACCGTAGCGGCCTTCCGCGTTGCCCCACCAATCGCGCGCATTGCCGCTGAGCTGCACGTCCGAAATCTGGCGCGCGTAAGTCACGCACTGGAGCCGGGCCAGCGCTGCCGAGGGCAGGGCGAACATCGAAAGGAGTGCGAGAAGGGCTGCGACCACGTTCTTGTGCATGTGCAGCATCTCTAAGGATCCGGGCCGATTCGAGGAGTCCGGGGCGGCTCCGTTCATCCTGCCGCAATCACCGTTCATCCCGAGTCCATGTGGGGCTGTGGAAAAAGATCACAGCTGCCGCGCAGATATCTTCGCGCGGCTATCCTCCTCATTCGCTCAAACGAAAAAGGCGCCCGGTTTCCCGGACGCCCCTTCCTGAAACGCAGCGCTGAAAAAATCAGGCGCTGTAGTACATGTCGAACTCGACGGCCGAGGGCGTGGTTTCCCAGCGCATCACTTCGGGCCACTTGAGTTCGATATAGGCTTCGATCTGGTCCTTGGTGAACACGCCGCCCTGGAGGAGGAAGTCGTGATCGGCGACCAGCGCGTCGAGCGCTTCACGGAGCGAACCGCAGACGGTCGGCACTTCGGCGAGTTCGGCAGGCGGCAGATCGTAGAGGTTCTTGTCCATGGCTTCGCCCGGGTGGATCTTGTTCTTGATCCCGTCGAGGCCAGCCATGAGCAGTGCCGAGTAGCACAGGTAGGGGTTGGCCATCGCGTCGGGGAAGCGGAATTCCACGCGCTTTGCCTTGGCGCCCGAACCGTAGGGGATGCGGCACGAGGCCGAACGGTTGCGCGCCGAGTAGGCGAGCAGCACGGGGGCTTCGAAGCCCGGCACCAGACGCTTGTAGCTGTTGGTGGTCGGGTTGGTGAAGGCATTGAGCGCCTTCGCGTGCTTGATCACACCGCCGATGAAGTAGAGGCACATGTCAGACAGACCGGCATAGCCGTTGCCTGCGAAAAGCGGCTTGCCCTGATCCCAGATCGAGATGTGGGTGTGCATGCCGCTGCCATTGTCCGACTTGATCGGCTTGGGCATGAACGTGGCGGTCTTGCCATAAGCCTGCGCGACCTGATGGACGACGTACTTGTAGACCTGCATGCGGTCGGCGGTCTGGACGAGCGTGCCGAAAGTGAGGCCGAGCTCGTGCTGGGCCGAGGCCACTTCGTGGTGATGCTTGTCGCAGGGCAGGCCCATGTCGATCATCGTGCGCACCATCTCGGCGCGGATGTCGACGCAGCTGTCGACCGGAGCGACCGGGAAGTAGCCACCCTTGGCGCGCGGACGGTGGGCAAGGTTGCCGGCTTCGTAATCGCGGTTCGAGTTGGTCGGCAGTTCGATGTCGTCGATCTTGAAGCCATTGCCGTCGTAACCGTCGTAGAACTTGACGTCATCGAAGATGAAGAATTCGGCTTCGGGGCCGACGTAGACGGTATCGCCCACGCCGCTCGCCTTGACGAAGGCTTCGGCGCGCTTGGCGGTCGAGCGCGGATCGCGGGCGTAGAGTTCGCCGGTCGAAGGCTCGACGATGTCGCAGCAGATGATCATCATCGGGGTGGCCGAGAACGGATCGACGTAGACCGCGTTGAGGTCCGGCTTCAGGATCATGTCGGACTCGTTGATGGCCTTCCAGCCCTCGATCGAGGAGCCGTCGAACATCAGGCCGTCTTCCAGTTCGTCCTCGCCAAGCACGGTGGAGACCATCGTGAGGTGCTGCCACTTGCCCTTGGGATCGGTGAAGCGCAGATCAACCCATTCGATTTCCTCGTCCTTGATGCGAGCGAGAATGTCCTTTGCAGTAGCCATCGCTGGTCCTTTAACTGGCCCCGGCCCGTGCAGGGGCGCTCAGTGAACAAAAACTTGGGGTCACAAGTCTGGAGAAGGCGCCGGCCCGCAGCCACCTCCGGTTGAAGATTGCCTGATCCTAAATGGCGTCGTTATCGCGTTCGCCGGTACGGATGCGCAGCGCGCTTTCCACCGCGAACACGAAGATCTTGCCATCGCCGATGCGGCCCGTCTGCGCTGCGGTGGCAATCGCCTCGACCACGCGGTCGACCATGGCATCGGCCACCACCACTTCGAGTTTCACCTTCGGCAGGAAGTCGACGACATATTCGGCGCCGCGATAGAGTTCGGTATGGCCCTTCTGCCGGCCGAAGCCCTTGGCTTCGGTGACGGTGATGCCGGAAACGCCGATTTCGTGGAGCGCTTCCTTCACCTCGTCCAGCTTGAAGGGCTTGATGATCGCTTCGACCTTTTTCACTCGATCAATCCCTGCAGGCAGACCGGTTCCCGGCCTTGCGGCCCTGACCGGCGGTGTTGGTATTCGTACGGAGCCCGATACCGGATCAGCTATCCAAGAATCGTGCCACGCGGGTACTACCCTCCACTAGGACAGGAATGGGCGCCGCGAAAGCCGGAAAAGCGGCATGTCTGGCAAGAATGCAAGGCGCATGCGCACCGTTGCATTGCGCAAGTTGCGCGGAAAAGGCGGATTGGTGCACAAGATTTGCGCAAGGTCTGCCTTATTTTTGGGCAGATGGCCCCTCCGTCACGCGCTTCGCGCGCGCCACCTCCCCATTTGCACTTCGTGAAAACGGGGAGGACCGATAAAGCGGCGCTTCAGGTCCTCCCCATTTTTGCAAAGCACAAATGGGGAGGTGGCCCGCCGCAGGCGGGTCGGAGGGGTTCTTCAGGCCGCGTAGGGCGGGCGGTGCAGGCCCGCGGGGCTCAGCGTGAAGATCTCGCAGCCCGTTTCGGTCACGGCGATTGAATGTTCGAACTGCGCGGAAAGCGAGCGGTCGCGCGTCACTGCCGTCCAGCCATCGTCGAGCAGCTTCACCCCCGCCTTGCCGAGGTTGATCATCGGCTCGATCGTGAAGAACATGCCGGGCTTCAGTTCGGGGCCGGTGCCCTTGTGTGCGGCGTGGATCACTTCGGGCGCATCGTGGAACAGGCGCCCCAGACCGTGGCCGCAAAACTCGCGCACCACGCCGTAGCGGTGCCGCTCCGCATGGGCCTGGATCGCCGCGCCGATATCGCCGAGCCGCGCGCCGGGGCGGACCTGCTCGATGCCGATCATCAGGCATTCGTAGGTAACATCGACCAGCCGCTTCGCCTTGAGCGCGACATCGCCGACGAGGTACATCCGGCTGGAATCCCCGTGCCAGCCATCAAGCAGCGGCGTCACGTCGATATTGACGATATCGCCCTCGCGCAGGATGCGGCTTTCGGACGGGATGCCGTGGCACACCACATGGTTGATCGAGATGCAGCACGAATGGGTATAGCCGCGATAGCCCAATGTGGCAGGGACGGCGCCGCCATCGAGGGTCATCTGCCGCACGACATCATCGATCGCGGCGGTGCTGACGCCGGGCTGGACCATCGGCACCAGTGCATCGAGGATTTCAGCCGCAAGGCGTCCGGCCTTGCGCATGCCTTCAAAGCCCGCAGGCCCATGCAGCTTTATCGTGCCGTCACGCGGCATCACATCGGTCTCGTCGGCGATCACATAGTCGGTCATGGAAGGCATTTAGCGTGTCTGTGCGGAAATTGCGAGGGCGCTGCGCCGTGCTGGCATGCGGCCCTGTGCAGTTTCCTCTCGCACTCGCCGCCAAGCTGCGGCAAGGATCGTGGCTACGATGAACCAGCTCGATGCACTGATCCAGCCCGATCGCGGCCAGAAGGCCATTCCGCTCCACCTGATCGACAAGGCGGGCCTGCCCGGCTGGCTTGCGGGCCTCACCGCCGCGCAGCGCGCAGTGCTTGCGGGCCAAGGCTTCGAAGGCGGCGCGGGCGAGATCGCGATCGTGCCCGATGCTGCGGGCGCGGGCGAAGGATGGTTCGCGGTGGCGGGCGTGGCCGATCCGGCGAAGCTTTCGAGCTGGTGTCTTGCGCCATTGGCGGACCGGCTGCCGGCAGGGACCTATCGGCTCGCCAGCCCCGGCGCGGAAGGCCCCGCGCTGATCGGCTGGCGGCTCGCGCAGTACCGCTTTGATCGCTATCGCAGCGAGCCTTCCGATAAAGGCGCGCGGCTGCTGCTGACAGGCGCGCTCGGCGCGATGAATGCGGCGCTTGCGGAGGCCGAGGCGGTCATTCTGGTGCGCGATCTGGTCAATACCCCGGCGGAGGACATGGGCCCCGCACAGCTTGAGGCGGAGGCGCGCGCGCTCGCCAAGGCGCATCACGCGGTGATCCATGTCGTTTCGGGCGATGCGCTGGAGCGGGACTATCCGATGGTCCACGCGGTGGGCCGTGCGGCCGCTCGCAGCCATGCGCCCCGGCTGATCGAGATTGAATGGGGCGATCCCGCGCACCCGCGCCTCGCCATCGTCGGCAAGGGCGTGTGCTTCGATTCCGGCGGGCTCGACATGAAGCCGAGCTCGGCCATGGCGCTCATGAAGAAGGACATGGGCGGCGCGGCGCATGCGCTGGCGCTCGCGGGCCTCGTGATGGGTGCGGGGCTGCCGGTGCGGCTGCATGTGCTGGTCCCGGCGGTGGAGAACGCGGTTTCGGGCAACGCTTTCCGCCCCGGCGACGTGCTGCGCTCGCGCGCGGGGCTTTCGGTCGAGATCACCAACACCGATGCCGAGGGGCGGCTGGTGCTGGGCGATGCGCTGGTGCGCGCCTGCGAGACCAAGCCCGAACTGCTGATCGATTTCGCGACGCTGACGGGTGCGGCGCGCGTTGCGCTCGGACCCGATCTTCCGGCGATGTTCGCGCGGACGGATGAGACGGCGAATGGCCTCCTGTCTGCCGGCCTCGAACGCGACGATCCGTGCTGGCGGCTGCCGCTGCATGATGGCTACCGCGAGATGCTCAAGTCCGATGTCGCGGACCTGCAGAACAGCCCCTCGGGCGGGTTTGCAGGGGCGACGGTTGCGGCGCTGTTCCTTGACCGGTTCGTGGTCGAGGGGGTGGACTGGGCGCACTTCGATACCTTCGCGTGGCGCCCCGCCGCCAAGCCCGGCCGGCCCAAAGGCGGCGAAGCGCTGGGCCTGCGCGCGAGTTGGGGGCTGATCCAGTCCCGCTTTGGAAAAGAGCGCATGCCTTGAACCCTGAGCCCGATGCCTATAAGCGCCCGGCTTTCGTCTTTGCCGGAAAGCCTGACGTGACCGAACTGATCCTGCCCAGCCTGAACACATCGCACGCGCTGACGGGTCCTGCGCCCAAGTTCGATACGCATGCGCATACCCGCGCGGTGCGCGGCGATCTGGCGCATGTGCGCTATGCCGGGCAGGTCTTCGTCTCGCACTATGCGGTGCCGACGCCGCGCACGGTGGGGGCGGAGGGCGCCACCTTGCGCACGGCGGGGCGCGATGATGCAGACATGATCGGCGCACTGGCGGCGGGAGAGACGTTCAACCTGCTCGACAAGGCAGGCGGCTGGGGCTGGGGACAGCAGGGCGAGGATGGCCTCGTCGGCTATCTGCCGCTGACGGCGCTGGAGCCATGACCGTACAGGTCTTCATCGACGGCGCCGCGGGCACAACCGGCCTCGAGATCGCCGACCGGATTGCGGGCCGCACCGAGTTCGGCCTGATCGCGTTGAGCGATGCCGAGCGCAAGGACGCAGGCGCGCGCGCCGAAGCGCTCAATGCGGCGGATGTCGCGATCCTGTGCCTGCCCGATGATGCCGCGCGCGAGGCGGTTTCGCTGATCACCAATGACACGACCCGCGTGATCGATGCCTCGACCGCACACCGGGTCGCGCCGGGCTGGACTTACGGCTTTCCCGAGATCGTCGGCCGTGACGCGGTGGCCCATGCCAAGCGCGTTTCCAACCCCGGCTGTTACCCCACCGGCTTCCTCGGCCTGCTGGTGCCCTTGCTGCGCGCGGGGCTGCTGCCGGCGGACTGGCCCTACACGGTCAATGCCGTCTCGGGCTACTCGGGCGGCGGCAAGGCGCTGATCGCGCGCTTTGAAGACGATCCTGAAATCGCTTTCCGCGCTTATGGCCTTGGCCTTGGGCACAAGCATGTGGCCGAGATGCAGGGGCACGCCGGCCTGACCCATGCCCCGATCTTCGCGCCTGCGGTGGTCCCCGCACATCGCGGCATGGTCGTCGAAGTTCCGGTGCCGCTCGCTGCCATCCCCGGCGCCGCTGCGCCCGATGCCCTGCGCGAGGCGCTGGCGGCGTTCTATGCGGGCAGCCCGCTGGTGCGTGTGCTCGATGGCGTGCCGGACGAACTGCTGCTGCGTCGCTCTGATGCCCCGCGCGACGGGCTCGACCTCTATGTTTTCGGCAGCAAGGATGGCACGCAGGCACGGCTCGTCGCGCTGCTTGATAATCTCGGCAAGGGCGCCAGCGGTGCGGCGGTGCAGAGCCTCAATCTGATGAGCGGCTTGCCGGAGATGGCGGGGCTGCGCCTCTAAGGCCCTCTTGCGTTTTCCGAACCCTTGCCGTTCGTGTCGAGCGAAGTCGAGACACCACCCAACGCGTCTGGTGTCTCGACTTCGCTCGACACGAACGGAGGTTGGGTTGGTGGCAAGAGGTATGAAGCGTGTGGCCTAAGCCTGATCCCGTCCTGCCCGGGCAGGAGAGTGTCTGGGACTATCCCCGCCCGGCCATTGCGCGGCCATGCACCGCGCATGTGGTGATCGCGCATCGCGGGCAGATCATCGCCGATACGCGCCGCAGCGTGCAGACGCTCGAGACCAGCCATCCGCCAAGCTACTACATCCATCCGGATGACATCGCGCCGGGGGTGCTGCGGCGGGCCTCCGGCTCATCGATGTGCGAATGGAAGGGCGCGGCAGCGTACTGGGATGTCGTGGTCGATGGCGAAGTCCTGCCGCAGGTCGGCTGGAGCTACCCCAATCCCACGCGCGGTTTCCTGGCGCTCAAGGATCATGTCGCGTTCTATGCGGCGCCCTTCGATCGGTGCAGTGTGGATGGCGAGACGGTGATTCCGCAGGCCGGCGGATTCTATGGCGGCTGGATCACCAGCAAGGTGGCTGGCCCCTTCAAGGGCGGGCCGGGCAGCAGGGGCTGGTAGGGGCTTCGCCATATCCGGGCGGGCATGGCGGAATGGCAGGAACGTCTGCGTGAGCTGCTTGAAACGCTGGCGCGCGTTCAGTCGTCTCTGCGAAACCATTTGTCCCAGATTGCAGTGATTACCGCGATCGGGAACACAACGACTGCCAAGAGGGTGAGGCTTGAGACGATTGGCCATAGATTCCAGCCGTTGAACACATTGAGAAATTCCAAAAATGCTATCATTTGATAGAATACTCGCAGCGATTATACTTTGAACGTATCAAATGGGATGATCTTCCTGCAAGCAAAGACCCGGCTCTACGCGGGAAGGACGCTTGCTCTGCGTGCCATCATAAGTAAAAAGACTGGATGCCATCCGACATCGAGATCTCGCGCGCCGCGACGCTGAAGCCCATCCTCCAGATTGCCGAGCGCGCCGGAATCCCGGCTGCGGCAGTCGAACCTTATGGCCACTACAAGGCCAAGCTCGATCTGGCGCTGCTCGAAGCCGAGGCGGGCAAGGCGCCGGGCAAGCTGATCCTTGTCACCGCGATCAACCCCACCCCGGCGGGCGAGGGCAAGACGACGACCTCGGTCGGCCTTGCCGATGCGCTGAACCGGATCGGCAAGCGCACCATGCTGGCCCTTCGCGAACCCTCGCTTGGCCCCTGTTTCGGCACCAAGGGCGGGGCGACTGGCGGCGGCTACGCGCAAGTCGTGCCGATGGAGGATATCAACCTCCACTTCACCGGCGATTTCCATGCGATCACCAGCGCGCACAATCTGCTCGCCGCGATGATCGACAACCACGTCTACTGGGGCAACGCGCTCGATCTTGATGTGCGGCGGATCGTGTGGCGGCGCGTGCTCGATATCAACGACCGCGCGCTGCGCGATATCGCGCAAGGGCTGGGCGGGCGGGCCAACGGGTTCCCGCGCGAATCCGGGTTCGATATCACCGTCGCTTCGGAAGTCATGGCGATCCTGTGCCTCGCCGAAGATCTCGAGGACCTGGAAGCGCGGCTCGGGCGGATCGTGGTCGGCTATACGCGCAGTGGCCGCCCCGTCACCGCCCGCGAACTGAAGGCCGATGGCGCGATGGCCGTGCTGCTGGCGCAGGCGATCAAGCCCAATCTGGTGCAGACGCTGGAAGGCAATCCTGCGCTCGTCCACGGCGGCCCGTTTGCCAATATCGCCCATGGCTGCAATTCGGTGCGGGCGACGCGCGCGGGGCTGGCGCTGGCGGACTATGTGGTGACCGAGGCGGGCTTTGGCGCAGACCTCGGCGCGGAAAAGTTCTTCGATATCAAGTGCCGGCAGGCCGGCCTCAAACCGGCGGCGGCGGTGATCGTCGCCACGGTGCGCGCGCTGAAAATGAACGGCGGCGTTGCCAAGAATGCACTGGCGCCGGCCGATGTCGAGGCGGTGAAGCGCGGCGGGGTGAACCTCGTGCGGCATATCGAGAACGTGCGCCAGTTCGGCGTGCCTGCGGTCGTCGCGATCAACCGCTTCCCGACCGACAGCGACGAGGAGATTGCCGCTGTGCAGGCCATCGCCGCCGCGCATGGCTCGCAGGCGCTGGTCTGCACGCACTGGGCTGAAGGCGGCGCGGGTGCGGTCGATCTGGCCGAGCGGGTGGTGCAGTTGGCCGAAACGCCCTCGCAGTTCGCGCCGCTCTATGATGATGCGCTGCCGCTATTCGAGAAGATCAACACCATCGCCACCCGCATCTACCGCGCCGAATGCGCGATTGCCGATCCGGCGGTGCGGACGCAGCTCGCCGCGTGGGAAGAGCAGGGGCACGGCGCGCTGCCGGTGTGCATCGCCAAGACGCAGTATGGCTTCTCCACCGATCCTGCCGCGCTGGGCGCGCCGACCGGCCATGTGATCCCGGTGCGCGAAGTGCGGCTTTCGGCGGGCGCGGGCTTTGTCGTCGCGATCTGCGGCGAGATCATGACCATGCCCGGCCTGCCGCAGGTGCCCGCGGCAGAACGCATCCACATCAATCCCGAAGGGCGGATCGAGGGCCTCTTCTAGGCCCTACTTCCCGAAGCTGATCGCCGGCTTTTCAGCTTCGGGCAGCGTGCCGCCCATCAGCTTGGCCAGCGTCGGCGCGATTGCGCGCATGTCGATTTCGCCCAGCTTGCGGCCCTTGGGAATGCCCTTGCCCATGATCATGAAGGTGGAGCGCATTTCGGGCGCGGCGGGGAAATAGCCGTGCATGCCCTTGACCGGCGAGGGGAACGACAGCGGCAGGGTGCCGTTCACGAACGGACCGGCCACGGCGCCGATCTTGAGGTTCACATAGAAGCTGGCGTCGGGATTGGCCCCCTCGGCCGCGATGGCGGGGCCTTCGATCACGCGTTCGAACTTGGCAGCGGGATCGGCGGCCAGCTTGTCGAGCACGGCCTTGACCCTGGCTTTCAGCGCGGCATCGTTCGGCCGCGCCAGGCGGATCGCGAACGAGCCTCCCGAGCCCCACGGCGTTGCATCGGCGGAGGCGATCTTGCCGTCCGGCCCCAGCGTCACGAGCCCGGCATCGATGAACGGGCGGTAGAGGTTGATCACCGTATCCACCGGCGCAAATCCGTGATCGCTGACGAGCGCGATCACCGCATCGGGATGGACCTGCATTTCGGCCGCGACGAGTTCGCCGACGAAACCGTCGATCTGCTCAAGCGCCGCGTGCGATTCGGCGGAGCCCGGGCCGGTCTCATGCTCGGTATGGTCCAGCGCGGCGAGATACATCGTCATGAAGCCGGGCTGGTACTTCACGATCATCCCCACGCCGAATTCGGTGCGGATCTGGTCGCCCAGCAGGTCTTCGGATTTGCCATCGGCGTAGGCCGCGCCGGTCGCCGTCTCCAGATCGCCGACAAGGCCCGGTGTCGCCAGCGCATTGACCAGCTTGCGGTCGTCGGGATGGCCGGTGCGCCAGATCTGCGGGAGGTTCCACGTCACATTCTTCGCCGCGACGGAAACCGGCCAGTGGACGTTGCCGGTGGTGAGGCCGGCATCACGGGCCGCATCCCACAGGGTGCGGGCCTTGTTGTCCTCGGCATACCAGAACCAGCCGCTCTGGTTGATCTGGGTGGGATCGTAGGTGGTGTTGTTCACGATGCCATGCTTGGCCGGCGATACGCCGGTGATCAGCGTGGTATGGCTGGGATAAGTAACCGAGGGCAGCACGCCGACGACGCCCGTGGCATAGGCGCCCTCGGTCACGAAGCGGCGCAAGGTCTCGACCCTGAGGCCGCGAGCCTCGGCGTCGAGCACGTCGCCGGGGCGCAATCCATCGATCGAGATAAGGAGGACAGGAGCGGCGCGCGCTTCCTCTGCCGCTGCGCCAGAAAGCACCGGGGCGATGAGCGCAAGGGCGAGAGGAAGCGCGCGGCGCATCAGAAGCCCACCTTCACGGTCGCGAAGACCTGACGCGGGGCACCGGCGAGCAGCGTCTGGTTGTCGCCGCTGTTGCCGAAGCCGTTCGAACCGATCGTGGCGACATAGCGCTTGTCGAACAGGTTGGTTGCGTTGATCTGCAGCTCCACCGGCTTGCGCATGCCCAGATCGAACCGGTAGCCGAGTGTCGCATCGACGAGCGCGCGGCCGGGGACCGACTGGTCGTTGGTGTAGGTGAAGTAACGCTTCGACATGTAATCAACCCCGACGCGGCCATAGAGCGGCCCCTGATCGTACGAAACTTCGCCATGGACAAGGTGCTTGGGGCTGTCGGTCACGGTTTTCCCGGCGGTGGGGATCGTGGTGACGGTGCCGTTGGCCCGGATCACCACGTCGTCGCGGTAGGTGTTGTCGTTGTAGCTGTACGAAGCCAGCACCGACCAGCCGTGGCCGATGCGCAGCTCGCCGCTTGCCTCGATGCCCGCCGAGCGCACGCCACCGACGTTCTGCAGCGCGTTGGCCGCGCCGACGATGCCCACCGAGGTCGGGATCGCCAGCAGGCGGTTGCGGAAGTTCACCAGGTAGCCTGCGAGCACACCGTGGAAGATGCCGCTGTTGTAGCGCAGACCAGCCTCGTACGTGTCCGACTGCTCGGGCTTGAGGAAGGGCTTGATCGCGTCGAACCCGGCCTGGCTCGAGGAGAACGGACCTGCCGTGGTGGCCGAGGCGAAGGCGCGCGTCACCTGCGTGAAGCCGGCGAAAGCCTCGATCGCGGGCGAGAAGCGGTAGCTGATGCCCGCGTGCGGCTGGAACCAGTCCGTGGTCGAAAGATCGCCCTTGGTGCGTCCGCCCGCGACGATCGGGTTGGCGTGGTTGTCCACCTTGAAGCCCTTCCAGCCGAGGCTGATCTTGGCGTCACCCAACTTGATCTCGTCCTCGACGTAGTACTGGAACGTCTTGGTGTTGAAATCGATGTCCCACTGCGTCGCGAACGGATCGTGCTGGAACTTCAGGTGGTCGCGGCCCGGATTGGTGCGGCTGGCATAGGCATAGAAGCGCCGCGCCTGGTTGAAATCATTGTTTTCGTACCACGCGCCCACGGTGATGTTGTTCATGCCGAGATCGGCGTTGAGGCTGCCGAACACACCCTTGCGGTTGATGTCGTATTCGGTGGTGCGCAGCGCCATCGGCACGCCGGTCGGGCTGTTGACATAGGGCGTGCCCCAGGTGCCCTGGCCCGAATTCTTGTGGAGATAGGTCTTGAGCTTCAGCGTCAGCACCGAGGCGAGCGGCGCGGTGAGGCCGACGGCGGCGAGCGTGTCGCGGCGCAGGCCCGAAGCGTCGTAATAGGCATCATCCGCGGTCTTGATCGGCGAGGGATAGACCTTGCCCGCAGCCGGGTTGAGCGGGGTAGTGCCGGTCTCGCCCCGGTTGGCGGCAATGTCGGCCACCTGAACGGCCAGCGCGTACTTGCCCGGGCCGAAGTTGTCCCAATCGTAGCCGAGGCGGTTGATCTGGTCGAGGCTGAGGTCCTGATAGTCCTGCTCGGCGCGATCGGAATAGCTGAAGTAGCCGTCGAGCGTCACGTTGCCCAGCGGCAGGATGCCCTTGGCGTTGACGTTCAGCTGGCGCTGCTGGCCGTCACCCTTCCACTTGTCGGTGGTGGCATAGACGACCGAGGCGAAGGCGCGCGCGCCGTTTTCCGTGCCGATGCCGCCGCGCAGGAAGCCGCGCCAGGTGTTGTTCGAGCCGTAGGTGCCGCTCGCGTCGAGCCCGAGCGCGTTCTTCGGATCGAGCGTGTAGAAGTTGAGCGTGCCGCCGAGGTTGTTGGTCGACTGCGTGTCGATCGCGCCCGAGCCCTGGCTGACGACAGTCGAGCCGATGTTTTCCGCAGTGACCGCACGGCTGATGTGGAGGCCGTTATAGTTGCCGTACGACATGTCGCCGAGCGGAATGCCGTCGAGGTTGAAGCCCAGCTGGTTCTGGTTGAAGCCGCGCAGGGTGATGCGGGTCGACCATTCATACGTGCCGAAAGCATCGGCCGACTGGAAGTTCACCGAAGGCAGCTTGGCGATCGCGCGCAGCGGGCTGGTGCCGGCGGCCTGGAGGGCAAGATCGGCGCCCGAAAGCTCCTGGACCTGGCGGGTCTTGCCGGTGCCGTAGACGACGATGGCTTCACCGTCGCCGGTGTCGGCAGGGGCGGCACCGTCGGTCGCGGCGGCAGCCGGAGCGGCCTGCGGTTCGGACGCCGCGAGCGCGGGGGATGCGGCGGCGGCGAATGCCGTCGTGGCGAGCAGGATGGTAGCGAGGCGCATAGTTAACTCCCTCATGGCCTTTGTAGTGTTGCGGCCGCTAAGAGCGATTTGTGACACTTTTATGTTTATATTTCCAAATCTTGCATCTTCTCCATGTGTCACTTTGTTGCAACGCGGCACAAAGTCCACATGGGATTGAAATTCATGATGGCCCACGGCGAAACGATGTTAGAGTGCGGCGGATCGCGGTGTGTGGCGGCCAGGTTCAGGATGCGTTCAGTCAGCAAGAGGCCACCTGTGGGCCTTCTGAAACCCCGCTCCGGAGCGCTCTCCACCCCGCCCCCGAAGGCTCGAATCGCACATGCCAAAACGCCCCGCTCGCGTTTCCGCGGCGGGGCGTTTTGCGTTCCGAAAAGCACGCGCGCCGCAGCGCGCCCCTGCTCAGTCTTCCGGTGCGATCGTGACCTTGAGGCCGTCGAGATCGGCGGTCAGCTGCACCTGGCACGAGAGGCGCGAGGTTTCGCCCCGGTGGTCGGAGCTTTCCAGCAGGTCGTTCTCGTCTTCGCTCATCTTCGGCAGCTTGTCGGCGAAGGCGGGGTCCACATAGATGTGGCAGGTCGCGCAAGAGCAGCAGCCGCCGCACAGCGCGAGGAGTTCGTCAAAGCCGTTGTCGCGGATCGCTTCCATCACCGACAGGCCGGCAGCGGCCTCGACAGTGGATTCTTCACCCGAGCGGTTCACCACGACAAGCTTCGGCATCGACCCTATCTCCTGTTGAGAGCCGGACGCACGAATCCCGCGCTCTCTGGCCCCATTTGCCCGGGGCTGCTATCGCGCGGGGGGCACTTTGGCAAGGTGCTGCGCTGCATCATGGCCTCAAAAGGAAAACGGACAGGTATGGGCCTCACCGCCAGCCAGATCGCCGAGGGCCTCGCCCATGTCGGCAAAAGGAGCCCGCTGATCGCCGAGGCCATCGCGCGTGTCGGCCATCCCGAGCCGCGAATCCGCCCGCGCGGCTATGCTACGCTGCTGCGCACGATCGTGGGCCAGCAGGTCAGTGTCGCCGCTGCGGCCTCGGTCTGGACCAAGCTTTCCGCACTGCTGGGAGACGATATGCCCCCGCACGATCTGCTCGCCGCCGACTTCGATTCGCTGCGCGCCTGCGGCCTTTCGCGCCAGAAGCAGGGCTATGCGCGGTCTTTGTGCGAACTGGTGGTGACGGGCGAGCTTGATCTCCACTCGTTGCCGGAGGACGACGAGGAAGCCATCGCGCAACTCACCCGGATCAAGGGCATTGGCCGCTGGTCGGCGGAAATCTACCTGCTGTTTGCCGAAGGGCGGCCCGATATCTGGCCGGCGGGCGATCTGGCCGTGCAGGCGGGCATGGCCAGGCTTCTCGGCCTTGCCGAACGGCCGAGCGAGAAGGAAGCCCGCGCCATGGCCGAAGACTGGCGCCCGCATCGCGGCGCAGCGGCCATTTTCACGTGGCATTGCTATAACAATCCGGCGCTTTAAGTTCCTGTCCCAACGACAGAGGGTGTAACGCTGTGGCGCAAAAGACGATTTTCATCACCGGCGGCGCATCGGGCATCGGGCGCGCGGTGGCCGAGCGGTTTGGCCGGGCTGGCTGGTTCGTCGGTATTGCCGATATCAACGAGGACGGGATGGCCGGCACCGCCGCGCTGATCCCGGCAGGCTTTTCCTCGCAGCACAAGCTGGACGTGCGCGACCGCGCCGCATGGGACGCGGCGCTGGCAGACTGCGCCGAAGCCTCGGGCGGAAAGATCGATGTCGTTTTCAACAACGCCGGCATCCCCCTTGGCGGGCGGTTGATCGATTGCAGCGCCGAGGAAGTCGAACGCACGCTCGATATAAACCTCAAGGGCGTGATCTTCGGCGCGCAGGCGGCATATCCGTGGCTCAAGGCTGCGGCCCCCGGCTCATGCCTGCTGAGCACCGCGAGCGCGGCGGGGATCTATGGCATGCCCGGCGGCTCGATCTATGCGGCCACCAAGTTCGGCGTGCGCGCGATTACCGAATCGCTGGATGGCGAGTGGAAGGACGATGGCATCAGCGTGCGCGATCTGATGCCGAGCTTCATCGAAACCCCGCTGCTCGATCACGCGCCCAATCGCGCTTCGAACGCGGATATCCGGGGGCAGGTCAGTTCCGCCGGGCTCGAGATCACGCCGGTGAGCGAGGTCGCCGAAGCGGCGTGGGCGGCGGTGCATGGGCAGAAGGTCCACACGCTGGTCGGCAAGACCGCGAAGAAGCTCGCCTTTGCCGCGCGCTGGATGCCGGGGGCCTTGCGCAAGCAGGTCAGCGGCCTTGGGCGGCCGATGGGGGGCTGATCAGTCGAAGCTCGTGTCGTCGGGCTGCGCTATCAGAGCCTTGCGGCGCAGCAGGAAGATTACCGCGACGACCGGCAGCGAGAACGACAGCATCCACGCGTCGAACGGCGAGGCCTTGAACGCCGCACTGCCCAGCAGGAAGAAGCCGAGCGGCCGGAAGATCCACACGCCGGTCGTCCAGTTGAGCGTGAACTGGCCAAGGCCGAGAGCAGACCCGACGGCCCAGAGCCAGCGCCGCCGCACGCCTGTGCTGCGCCCGATGAGGATCAGCGCGGTGACGATCGTGAGCGTCGATAGCGCCATCGCGGCCAGCCAGAAGTAGTGTAGCGCGCCTTTTCCTGCGAACGTGAAGGCCTCGCCGGTGGTCGGCTGATGGTCAGAGGGCGCGGCATGCCATCCCACGATGAGCGGCCCGCCGGGCGCCACCTTCATGACGATCTGGATCACCGCCCATCTGGTTCCCGCGCCGAATTCGTAGTTGAGCGCCTTCAGCGTCTGCGAGACGCCGTTCACCGTGTTGGTCTGGACGGCGACGGTTACCAGCCTGGTGTTCGTGGCCTTGGGGATGCCCGCCTGAAACGACCGCTCGATGCCGAGCGTCTGCGCATAGAGCTGCGGCTCCATGCTGGCCTTGACCGTATCGAGCTGCCCCGACTGCAGCGCTGCGATGAAGCGGACAGCGACGGACTGCTCCTGCGGCGTGGCGAGCGCTTCATGGACCTGCGACTGCGAGCAAGCGGCCAGAAGCAGGCTGAGGATCACCAGAATGATGCGCATGCCCCCGGTCCTTCCACTTTGCCCCAGACTGCGGATTTCTGCGTAGCTGGAATGGCTTGCCGCAGCAATCGGGACACGCAGCTGGGCCACGCAATTGGGCTGGTCTAGCCCGCGAACCCGTCAATCGCGCTTGCCAGCGCCACGTCTCGCGTGCTCAGCCCGCCTGCATCGTGCGTGGTCAGCGTGATTTCGACGCGGTTGTAGACGTTGAACCACTCCGGGTGATGATCGGCCTTTTCGGCAAGGATCGCCACGCGGGTCATGAAGCCGAAAGCCTCGGCGAAATCGGCGAAGCGGAAGGTGCGGGTGATGGCGAGGCCGTCTTCGCGCAGCGACCACTGGGGGAGGGCGGCGAGGGCGGCGGTGCGTTCGGCATCGGTGAGGGCGGCAATCACCATAATGGCTCTCCTTGCCATAGGATTTCTTGGCAGTGCGGCGTCTTTCCCCTATCGCGTGAACCGATGCAACCGTGCCGTCTCGCTGCCTATGATCTTGCCTGCCGGCGCGGTGACCGGCTGCTGTTCCGGGGCGTGGGCTTCGAACTGACCGGGGGGGAAGCGCTGCACCTTTCCGGCCCCAACGGCATCGGCAAATCGAGCCTTATGCGCATTCTGGCGGGCCTGCTGCGCGCCTACAACGGCCATGTCGAGCACGAGGGCGCGATGGCGCTTTCGGATGAACGGCCCGCGCTCGATCCGCACCGGCCGCTGGGCGAGGCGCTGGCGTTCTGGCGGCAAGTTGATCGCGCAGGCGAGGCGCGCGCCGATTTCGGGCTTGAAGACCTACTCGATGTGCCGGTGCGCTATCTTTCCACCGGTCAGCGCAAGCGCGCCGCGCTGGCGCGGCTGGCCGCGAGCGGTGCCCGGATCTGGCTGCTCGACGAGCCGCTGAACGGGCTCGACACGCATTGGGGCGCCAGCGCGCAGGCCGCGATCGAGGCGCATCGCGCGCTCGGCGGTATTGCGGTGATCGCCTCGCACCAGCCGCTGCAATTGCAGAAACTGCGCACGCTTTCGCTGCTGGAGCATCTGCCATGAGGGCGCTGTGGACGATCTTCCGCCGCGATCTGACGCTGCTGCTGATGGGCGCGCCGGGACGGGGCGGGGCGCTGCTGCCGCTGCTGTTCTTCCTCGCGGTTGCCATGCTCTATCCCTTTGCAGTGGGCCCCGATGCCAAGCTGCTGGCGCGGACCGGCGCGGGCGTGATCTGGGTCGCCGCGCTGCTGGCCGCGATCCTGCCGTTGGACCGGTTGGTGGAGCCCGATCTGGAGGCCGGCTTTTTTGATCAATGGGCGCTGCGCGGGATTGCCGAGGAAGGCGTGCTTGCGCTGCGCATCCTTGCGCATTGGCTCAGCTTCGGCGTGCCGCTCATGCTCGCGGCGCCGCTGGCGGCGGGGTTGCTCAATCTGGACGGTGCGCAGCTGTGGACGGTGGAGCTGGGGCTCCTGCTCGGCACGCCGGGGCTGGCGGCGATCGGCGTGACCATCGCGGCGCTGACGGCGGGCCTTCGCGCGGGGGCGGCGCTGGGCGGGCTGCTGGCGATACCGCTGACGGTGCCGCTGCTGATCTTCGGTGCGGGCTCGCTCCAGCCGGGCGGGGAGGGCGGGCTGCTGCTGCTCGCCGCATCGAGCCTTGCCGCGCTGGCCATCGCGCCGTTTGCCGCGGCGGGCGCGATCCGGGCGGGGCGGGAGTGAAATTGGTTTCGCGCAGAGGCGCAGGGGCGCAGAGAACTATCTTCAAGCCGTAGGCAATTTCTCTGGTGGTGCGCCGAAATCAAAAGCGGCTTTGCCGCGAACGCCAACTCCTCCGCGCCTCTGCGCCTCTGCGCGAAACCATCTCGGTGCTCCTTGCGCGAAACACACTCCCTTGCCGCCCCCCAAGCGCAATTGCATTGCGGGCAGCGCGGCGGCGCATTACTTCCGCGTTCATGAACCAGACCGTCGCGCCACCCGCCGTCCTCGCCGATACCCTCTCGCTGATCGGCAACACGCCGCTTGTCCTCCTTAAGGGGCCGAGTGAAGCTGCGGGCTGCGAGATCTACGGGAAGTGCGAGTTCGCCAACCCCGGCGCTTCGGTGAAGGACCGCGCCGCGCTGTGGATCGTGCGCGATGCTGAAGCGAAGGGCCTGTTGAAGCACGGCGGCACCATCGTTGAAGGCACGGCGGGCAACACCGGCATCGGCCTTGCGCTTGTCGCCAATGCGCTGGGCTACAAGACCGTGATCGTGATGCCCGAAACGCAATCGCGCGAGAAGATGGACACGCTGCGCGCACTGCGGGCCGAGCTGGTGCTGGTTCCTGCGGCGCCGTTTTCCAATCCGGGGCACTTCGTCCACACCTCGCGCCGCATTGCCGAGGAAACCGAAGGTGCGATCTGGGCCAACCAGTTTGACAATATCGCCAACCGCCGCGCCCATATCGAAAGCACAGCGCCCGAAATCTGGTCGCAGATGGAAGGCCGCGTCGATGGCTTCATCTGCGCAGCGGGCACCGGCGGCACGATCGCGGGGGTCGGCTTCGGGCTCAAGGCTTTCGACGAGAGCGTGACGATCGGCCTCGCCGACCCGCACGGCGCTGCGCTCTACAACTACTATGCCCACGGCGAATTGAAGGCCGAAGGCTCCTCGGTCGCGGAAGGCATCGGGCAGGGGCGCATCACCGCCAACCTCGAAGGCGCGCCGATCGATACGCAGTTCCGCATCTCGGACGAGGAAGGCCTCGAATGGGTGCGCCGCCTGCTGGCAGAGGAAGGGCTGTGCCTAGGCCTTTCGAGCGGGATCAACGTGGCGGGCGCAGTGGCGCTGGGCAAGCAACTCGGCCCCGGCAAGCGCGTGGCGACGATCCTGTGTGACACCGGCTTCCGCTACCTCTCCTCGCTCTACAACCCGGAGTGGCTGCGCGCGAAGGGCCTGCCCATGTTTCCCTGGCTTGGATGACCTTCCCCTCGCTGGCATAAGCGGTTAAGATCGGGCGGATGGCACTCTTCGGCCTCATCCCTGATCGCCGCCCGTCCCCGGACGCAGCGGCTGAAACCCCGGCGGAAGCCGCGCGGCTCGCCGCGCTGCAGCCCGCGTATCCCGGCCCGCGCGAACTGCGCGCGCAAGCGGTGCACCGGCTGCAGATCGGGCTGTTCGGCCTTGCCGGGATGCTGCTCATCGTCAGCCTCGCCAACGTAATCATGGACCGCGCCAAGCAGGTCGAGCGCACCACGGCGGGAACGCCTGCCGCCGCCGCCAGCCCCAGCGCAAGCCCCAGCACGGCCAACGATCCGCTGGTCGATATGGGCGTCGCGCCCGAACTGCCGGTGGCCGGCGGCGCCAAGCCCGCGCGCCAGGCACCGCGCCCGCCCGGCAACTGAGCGGCAGCCGCACAATCTGGATCCTTGCCGCCGGCGTACTGGCGCTGGCCGGTTGCACGCGCGCTTCGCCGCCGCCCGCGCTCGGCCTGTTCACCAGCCTGCCGATCCTGTGGAGCGAGGCAGACGGGATGGGCGCGCAGCTTGCTCCGTCCGGAAAGCCGCACTGGGCGCGCCCCGTGCTTGAGGAAGGCCGCAGCCTTGTCCCGCTCGATACGCTCCTCGCGCCGGGGCCGCTTGCCGACCTTCTCGTTGCGCAGCCGCGTCCGCTGGAGCCGGCGGAGAACGTCGCGCTCGATGCATGGCTGCGGGGCGGGGGGCACCTCCTGCTGTTTGCCGATCCGCTGCTCACGGCGGAAACCCGCTTCGCGCTCGGCGATCCGCGCCGCCCCGCCGATACCGTGCTGCTGGGCCCGATCCTGGCGCATTGGGGCCTCGCGCTGCGCGATGCGGGCGAGGGGCGGGAAAGCGCGGGAACGCCGTTTCCCGTGAATGCCCCGGGTGAACTCACCCTGCTTCCGGGGCCTGCGCAGGACTGCCGGATCGAGCAGGCCGGCCTCGTCGCGGCGTGCCGGATCGGCAGGGGTTTCGCGCTGATCGTGGCCGATGCCGCGCTGCTCGAACCCGCCGAGGGCCCGGAAGCCGCATCCCGGGCCGAGGCGCTGCGCGCGCTGATGCGCCGGGCCTTTGCCCGCTGACGCGGGAATCGGCGGGAAACGACCACGGGAAAGCACGGGAACGAAGCGGAGCCGCTCCCCGGCTGCGCGTCTTAACCATGAAATCTGGCGGAATTGCGTGACTTCGTCTGAAACCCCGGCAAGTCACCGGTGCGCTACGTGGTTGCCCCAAGGAAAGATTCATCCACTGGAATCAACGTTTGGACGTAATTTCCCGCATTTTCCCCTTTTCGCCCGGACCCTCCCGCGTTAAGACAACACCTCATCAGGAAGGACTCCATGACGCATCCGCGGGGGATGAGTCGGCCACGCGGGTGTGCGCGGCCGGGTTGGGAGGCTTTCGTCCGAGGCGGGGAAGCGGCACGTGGCTGGGGCGCAGTCGCAGTATTGGGGGCAGGGCTTCTCGCCGCGCGGCGAGAAGAACCGCTTTGTCCTCCCCGCAGACTTCCGCCAGACCGTGCGCGAAGCTTCGCGCGGGCAGCGCCTCCTCTGCCTCGACAAGCACGCCAAGCACCCTTGCCTCGTCGGTTTCGGCGAATCCCGCGCGGAAAGCTTTGCCGAGATGCTCGCACATGAAGAACGCGTCGCGATCGAGCGCGGCGAGCCGTTCGATATCGACGTCCGTGCCGCGCAGATTGGCGGCTTTGCCCGCGTCAGCTTCGATGATTCCGGTCGCTTCGTCCTGCCCGAATATCTCGGCGAACAGGCCGATGTGGGCGATGCGCTCTATTTTCATGGCGGCATGCACCAGATCACGATCTGGGCACCCGATGTGCTGTTTGCGATGGGGCCGGAATGGGACTCGGTCAAATCCGCATGCCGCGCCCGCATGGCCGAGATCTCGGCCAAGGCAGCCCGCAAATGAGCGCGCAGCAGCCCCATATCCCCGTGCTCCTCGATGAGGTCGTCGCCGCGCTGACCCCCCAGGGCGGCCTGACTCCCGGTTCCCTTGTCGTGGACGCCACCTTCGGCGCAGGCGGATATACCCGCCGCCTGCTCGGTGCCGGTGCCACCGTCCATGCCTTCGATCGCGACCCCGATGCGATTGCGGCAGGGCGGGCCTGGGGGGAAGTTTCTGAAGTGCCGCCCCGCCTTGTGCTGCACCAGCGCCGCTTTTCCGAGCTTGCCGAGGGGCTGGCGGAAGCGGGTGTCGCCTCGGTGCAGGGCATTGTCTTCGATATCGGCGTCAGCTCGATGCAGCTTGATCAGGCAGCGCGCGGGTTCGCCTTCTCCAGCAATGGCCCGCTCGACATGCGCATGTCGCAGGAAGGCGAAAGCGCTGCGGATTTCCTCAATGGTGCCACCGAGGAAGCGATTGCCGATGTGCTCTACCACTATGGCGAGGAGCGCCAGTCGCGCCGCATTGCCCGCGCCGTGGTCGCGGCCCGCCCGCTGACGACCACCGGCCAATTTGCCGATGTGGTGCGCAAGGCGCTCGGCTATCGCCCCGGCGCGCCGAAGGACCCTGCCACACGCAGCTTCCAGGCGGTGCGGATCCACGTGAACGGTGAACTGGACGAGCTGCAGGCCGGCCTTGCGGCGGCAGAGCGAGTGCTGGCCCCCGGCGGCCGCCTCGCCGTCGTCAGCTTCCACAGCCTCGAAGACCGCATCGTCAAGCAGTTCCTCCGCGAAGCTGCGGGAGCTGTCCCCGCCGGTTCGCGCCACCTCCCCGTCAGCACCCCCACTGCCGCGCCCGTGTTCGAAAAGCCCTCCGCCGCGATCCGCCCCGCTGCGGAAGAGCAGGCGCGCAACCCCCGCGCGCGCTCTGCCACGCTGCGCTGGGCCGTGCGCACGGCGGCTCCAGCCAGAGGAGTGATGGCGGCATGATGGTCAGCGCCAACCGCTTCCGCTCGATCGGCTGGATCGCGCTGCTGCTCGTCTGCGCAGCGATCGTCATGGTGCTCGCTTTCCGCGTCAATGCGCTGCGCAGCCAGGTCCACCGCACTGAGCTGCAGATCGTCGCGCTGCGCAAGGAGAAGCTCTACCTCGAAACCGAGGTGGAAACCCGCGCCAACCAGCAGCAGCTGAAGCTGTGGAACGATGTCGAGTTCGGCTATGTCGCGCCGACCGCCGGTCAGTACCTTTCGAACGAGCGCCAGCTGGCCGCTTTTGCCAAGCCGGATGGTCCAGGCAGCCCTGCACCGATCCGTGTGGCGAGCGCGGACGATGCCGTTGCGGCCGAAGCAGCGTTCCCTTCGGTGATGTCCGGCCTTGCTGCTGCGGCCGATATCTCCGCGCCGGTCGTCACTGCTGACGAGGATGACGACAAGCCTGCGGCGAAGCCCGCAGATGCCGCGGACCGCGCCAAGGCCACCGCCAACCTCGGCGCGCGACTTGCGATGGTCACGCCGCTGAAGAACGACGGCAAGAGCAAGCCCGACGAGACCGGCAAAACCGACAAGACCGGCAAGGATAGCAAGGCAAAGGACGGCGAGAAGAAGGCCGCCCTCGCCAGGACGGCGAAGGCCTCGAAGGACGAGGCGGCGCGGCCCGGCAAGGGCGCGAAGCTCGCGGCGGCCAAGTCCGAAGCGCGGCCGGGCAAGACGGTTGCTTCGAAGCCTGAGAAATCAGCCAAGCCTGCACGCGGGGGGAGCAAACCCGCCCCGTGAATGCGCTGACCGCCTCCGCCGCAATCGCCACCGGACGAGTCCAGCTCGCCAACGTGCGCCAGGGCGCGCTCGTCACCGCGCGGCTGCGCGCGTTGTGGATCATGGTGCTGTTCGTATTCGTGACACTGACAGCCTGCGTGCGGATCGTGCAGCTCGGCTTGTTCGAGCGGACGCCCGAGCGCGCCTCGCTGGCCGAGGCGCTGTTGCCTTCGCGCGGGGAGATCACCGATCGCAATGGCACCGCGCTGGCGCGCGCCTTCGCGTCCTATTCCTTGTGGTTCAATCCCAAGGCGCTGGGTGAGCGCGGCGCACCGCTGGTCAAGACGCCAGAGGAAGTCGCCCGCGCGCTTGTCGGCATTTTCCCCGATGCCGATTACGCCGATCTCGTGGCGCGGCTGAAGGCTGGCAAGCCCTGCTACCTGCGCCGCCGCGTGCTGCCGGAAGATGCCAACAAGGTCTTCGCGCTCGGCGAACCCGCGCTTGAATTCCCGCGCGAGGAGCAGCGCTTCTATCCGCAAGGCTCGCTCGCCGCCCACGTGCTCGGCTATGTCGATGAGGCGGGCAAGGGCCATGTCGGGATGGAGCAGGTGCTGGAGCCGCGTCTGCTCGATCCGGCCTACCGCGGTACCCCCACTGCGCTTTCGATCGACGCGCGGGCGCAGGGCGCGCTGGAGGACGAGCTTGGCCGCGGCATGCTGGAAACCAGCGCCAAGGGTGCCGCCGGGGTGATCCTCGATGCCGATAGCGGCGAAGTGGTCGCGCTTGCCTCGCTACCCTCGTTCAATCCCAATCGTTCCGATCTTGCCTACAACGATCTGGTGTTCAACCGCGTGTCGAACCAGGTTTACGAGCTTGGTTCCACCTTCAAGCCGATCACCATCGCTTCGGCCATCGATGCCGGCGTGGTCACCGATCTTTCGGTGCGCTACCCTTCGGTGCCCTTCCAGATCGGCAAGTTCACCATTCATGACAGCCACGATTTCGGCAATTCGCTCAATGTGCCCGAAGCGTTGATCCATTCCTCCAACGTTGTGCTGGCTCATGTTGCTGATCTGCTGGGGCCGGTCGCGCTGAAGCACACGATGGAGCAGCTCGGCATGAACGAGCGCCCGACGATTGAGCTGCCTGCGCGCGGCTTCCCGCTCTGGCCGCGCGGCGGGAGCGAAGGCGGCAAGGGCGATTGGGCGCGGCTGACGACGATGACGGTGAGCTATGGCCACGGCATCGCGGTCACCCCGCTGCACCTCGCCTCGGCCTATGCCGCGCTCGTCAACGGCGGGATCTGGCGTCCGGCCACGCTCTACAAGGTTGACCCGGCGCACCTCGCCCCCGGTCGCCGCGTGTTCCAGGCCTCGACCAGCGCGCGCCTGCGGCAGCTGCTGCGTATGATCGTGGTCGATGGCACCGGCCGCAAGGCGGACGCGCCAGGCTTTCGCGTCGGCGGCAAGACCGGCTCGGCAGAAAAGCCGGGCAGCGGCGGTTATCGCAAGACTTCGCTGATCGCGACCTTCGCGGCGGCTTTCCCGATGGACAAGCCGCGCTATGTGGTGATCGTGATGCTCGACGAACCCCAGGCCACTCAGCAAACCAGCGGCCAGCGCACCGCCGCGTGGAACGCCGCGCCCATCGTCGGCCGGCTGGTGCCGCGCATCGGCCCGATGCTGGGCGTGGTGCCCGATGCGCACCATGACGTCGATATTTCCGATCTCAGCCCGCTGGTCGGTTCCGGAGAAGGCGAATGAACCTTGCGGCCCTTGCCGCTGCGGCGGGTATCGCGCTGCCAGAAACGACTGCCGTGCTGGCCAGTGCCAACGTCACGGGCTTCGCCATCGATCACCGCAAGGTCGCCCCCGGCACCGTGTTCGGCGCGTTCGTCGGCACGCGGGTGAACGGCGAGGATTTCATTGCGGACGCCATCAAGGCCGGCGCGATTGCGGTTGTCGCGCGGCCCGAGGCGAAGGTGGAAGGTGCGGTTCATATTGCCGACCCCGCGCCGCGCAGGGCTTTCGCGCGCCTTGCCGCGCCGTTCTTCGCCCCGGTCCCTGAAACGCTCGTCGCCGTGACGGGGACCAACGGCAAGACCTCCACGGTCGAGATGACGCGCCAGCTCTGGCGCATGGCCGGTTTCCGCGCCGCATCGATCGGCACGCTGGGCGTCACCACGGCGGACGAGAGCGTCTCCACCGGGCTCACCACGCCCGATATCGTCACCTTCCTCGCCAATCTTGCAGGCCTTGCGCGCGAGGGGGTGAGCCACGTCGCCTACGAAGCTTCGAGCCACGGGCTTGATCAGTTCCGCAACGAAGGCCCTCGGGTCGCAGCCGGTGCCTTCACCAACCTCAGCCGGGATCACCTCGATTACCACGGCACGATGGACGTCTATTTCGAAGCCAAGATGCGCCTGTTCGGGGATGTCGTAGCCGAAGACGGCGCGGCGCTGATCTGGGCCGACGATGCCTGGTCCGCGCAGGCGATTGCGGCGGCCAGGGCGCGCGGGCTGAAGCTGATCACGGTGGGTGAACGGGGCGAGACGCTGCGGCTGCTCTCGCGCACGCCCACGCTGCTGGGGCAGACGCTGGAACTCGCGTTCGAGGGCACCACGCGCAAGCTCGATCTGCCGCTGATCGGGGCCTATCAAGCCGCCAACGCGCTGGTTTCGGCGGGTCTGGTGATCGCGACGGGCGGCGATCCGGCCGCCACGCTGGCCGCGCTTTCCCGCATCCAGCCCGTGCGCGGGCGGCTAGAGCGCGCGGCGATCACCCGGCATGGCGCACCGGTCTATGTCGATTATGCGCATACCCCCGATGCGATCACCGCCGCGATTGCCGCGCTGCGCCCGCATGTCGGCAAAAGCGGCCGCCTGATCACCGTATTCGGCGCTGGCGGTGACCGCGATGAAGGCAAGCGCCCCGAAATGGGCCGCGCGGCCTGCGCGGGGTCCGAGCTGGTTATCGTCACCGACGACAATCCGCGCGGCGAAGACCCCGCGCTGATCCGCGCCGCCGTGCTGGGTGGCTGCACCGAACGCGCCCGCGAAGTGCCGGGCCGCCGCGAAGCCATCGCCGCAGCCATTGCCCAAGCGGGGGCAGGCGATATCGTGCTAGTAGCGGGCAAGGGTCACGAACAAGGCCAGATCGTGGGACGCGGCGAGGCCATGCGCGTCCTTCCCTTCGATGACGTGCAAGTGGCGCGGGAGTGCAGCCAATGAATGCCATGAGTGCCCTCCTGCAATGGCCTGCTGAGCCGAGCGATGCCATCGGCCTCGCGCTGTGGACTGCGGCCGAGATCGCCGAGGCGACCGGCGGCAAGGCTTCCGGCACGTTCGAGGTCTCCGGCTGCGCGACTGACAGCCGCGAAGTTCAGCCAGGCGACTTGTTCATTGCGCTGAGGGGCGCTGAAAGCGATGGCCACCGCTTCCTCGAAGGCGCCTTTGCGCGCGGGGCCGCGGCGGCGCTGGTCGAACATCCGGTCGCCTATCCCCATGTGCTCGTTGAAAGCACCACGCAGGCGCTCGTCGATCTCGGCCATGCCGCCCGCGCACGGGTCGATGCCACGGGCGCGGTAGTGATCGGCGTAACCGGCTCGGCGGGCAAGACCGGCGTCAAGGAAGCGCTCTTCGCCGCGCTTGATCGCGGCAGCCGCGGCCGCGCGCACCGCTCGGTCAAGAGCTACAACAATCACGTGGGCGTGCCGCTCAGCCTTGCGCGGATGCCCGCGCGCAGCCGCTTCGGCGTGTTCGAGATGGGGATGAACCACGCGGGCGAACTCGCCGCGCTGACCCGGCTGGTGCGCCCGCACGTGGCCATCGTCACCACCATCGCGCCCGCGCATATCGGCCACTTTTCGGGCGAGGAAGCCATCGCCGAGGCCAAGGCGGAGATCTTCGAAGGGCTCGAAGCCGGCGGCATGGCGATCATCCCGGCCGACAATCCGCACTTCGCGCTGCTGCGCGAAGCCGCCGCGCGCCATGCGGGCGAAGTCGTCAGCTTCGGGCGCAGCGCGCACGCCGATGCGCGCCTCCTTGATGCCGTGCCCGCGCCGGGCGGCGGTACGCTCGTCACCGCAGCATTCTCCGGCCCGCTCGGCCCGCGCAAGCTGTGCTACACGATTGCTCAACCGGGCGCGCACTGGGTCGACAACTCGCTCGCCGTGATGGCAGCCGTTGCCGCCGCCGGAGGCGATCTCGGCGCGGCGGGCCTCGCGCTTTCGGAAATGGAAGGGCTGGCCGGGCGCGGCGCGCGCCATGTCATTCCCGCGCCGGGCGGCGATGGCTCGGGCAAGGCGCTGCTGATCGACGAAAGCTACAACGCCAATCCCGCCTCGATGCGCGCGACGATTGCTTCGCTCGGCCAGGTCCCCGCGCGCCGCCGCATCGCCGTGCTTGGTGCGATGAAGGAACTGGGCGCGGCTTCGGACGGCTACCACGCCGAACTCGCCGAGCCGCTGATCGCTGCGGGCGTCGAGCGGATCATTCTGGTCGGGCCGGAAATGGCCGTTCTTGCCAAGGCGCTGGGGAAAAGCGCCGGGCCTGCGCTTGCCGCGCGAATCGAACTCGACCATGCCGAAAGCGCTGCAGAAGCGGCGGAATGCCTTGCTGCGGATGCTCCGCAGGGTGGTGACGCCATTCTGGTAAAAGGGTCGAATTCAGTCGGGCTCGCCACACTGGTGCGCGCTCTGACCGCAAAGACCAAAACGGGCGTGGCCAAGACGGCCGGGGAAAACTGAATGCTCTATGTTCTGGCGCATTGGCTGCATTTCGAGGGCATCGCCAATCTGATCCGCTACCAGTCGTTCCGGTCTGGCGCTGCGCTGATGACGGCGCTGGTGATTGGCCTGATCATCGGCCCGCGCTTCATCAACATGCTGCGCGTGCGGCAGGGCAAGGGCCAGCCGATCCGCGCCGATGGGCCGCAATCGCACCTCGCCAAGCGCGGCACGCCGACGATGGGCGGGCTGATGATCGTCATCAGCCTCGCGATCTCGCTGCTGCTGTGGATGGACCTCACCAGCAAGTTCGTATGGGCCTGCCTTGTGGTGACGCTGGGCTTCGGGCTCATCGGCTTCCTCGATGATTACGCCAAGGTCACCAAGTACGCGCACGCCGGGCTTTCCGCGCGGATCCGGCTGCTGGCCGAATTCGTCGTGGCGGGCGCCGCGCTTGCGCTGGTGGTGACAGACACCAACCTCTACTTGCCGGTGTTCAGCAATCTCTATGTGCCGATGGGGCCGTTCTACTACCTGTTTGCCGCCTTCGTCATCGTCGGCGCGGGCAATGCGGTGAACCTGACCGACGGGCTTGATGGCCTCGCCACGATGCCTGTGATCATCGCGGCGGGCACCTTCGCGATCATCGCCTACCTCGCGGGCCGCGTGGACTACGCGCATTACCTCGGCATCCAGCATGTGCCGCGCGCGGGTGAGCTTTCGATCTTCTGCGGTGCGGTGATGGGCGCGGGCCTCGCCTTCCTGTGGTTCAATGCGCCGCCAGCCGCGGTGTTCATGGGCGATACCGGCAGCCTTGCACTGGGCGGCACGCTGGGCGTCATCGCGGTCTCGATCCACCACGAGATCGTGCTCGGCATCGTCGGCGGGCTGTTCGTGATGGAGGCGGTCTCGGTCATCGTGCAAGTCTTCGTCTACAAACGCACCGGCAAGCGCGTGTTCCGCATGGCGCCGATCCATCACCATTTCGAGCAATTGGGCTGGAAGGAATCGACCGTCGTCATCCGCTTCTGGATCGTGTCGATCGTGCTCGCGTTGATCGGCCTTGCCACGCTGAAGGTGCGATAAGCGTGCCGTGCCACAGCCCATGATCGTCTCCTCCGCCTTTGCCGGCAAACGCTATGCAGTCCTCGGGCTCGCCCGCTCGGGGCTCGCGAGTGTCGATACGCTGCTGGCAAGCGGGGCCGATGTGACGGCGTGGGACGGGCGCGAGGATGCGCGCGCAAGTGTTGAGGGCCGCGCGACGATTGCCGATCCGCTCGCGATCGATCTCACCGGGTTCGACGGCATCGTCGTCTCCCCGGGCGTGCCGCTCAATCGCCACCCCATCGCTGCCCACGCGCGCGCGGCTGGCGTGCCGATCATCGGCGATATCGAGCTTTTCGCGCAGGCCCGCGCCAGCCTGCCGCCGCACAAGGTCGTCGCGATCACCGGCACCAACGGCAAATCGACCACCACCTCGCTGATGCACCACATCGTGAAGGAAGCCGGCCTTCCCACCGTGATGGGCGGCAATATCGGGCTGCCCATTCTCGGCCAGCCGCCGCTGCCGGAAGGCGGCGTCTATGTTCTGGAGCTTTCGAGCTACCAGATCGACCTTACCTACAGCCTCCACGCCGATCTCGCCGCTTTCATCAACCTCAGCCCCGATCATCTCGATCGTTATGATGGCTATGAAGGCTATGGCGCCTCCAAGGCGCGGCTGTTCCAGATGCAGCAGGCGGGGCAGTTTGCCGTGTTCGGCTGCGGCGATGAAGATACCCGGCGGATTGCGGCGGAGATCGCGGCTGACCGCCCGGAAGGCGATGTAGCGGTGGTCGATCCCGCCGCGCTGATCGGGCAGGCCGAATGGCCTTCGCTGCAGGGGCCGCACAACCTCCAGAATGCCGCGATTGCGGTGGCCATGGCCCAGCGGCTCGGCATTCCTGAACCCGTCTGGCGCGCGGCACTCGCCAGCTTCGTCGGCCTGCCGCACCGCATGGAGCGCGTAGCGGAAGCGAACGGCGTCCTCTTCATCAACGACAGCAAGGCGACCAACCCCGCCTCGACTGCGCCAGCGCTCGGCGCCTGGCCGCGCGTCCACTGGATCCTCGGCGGCCTGCCCAAGGGCGACGATCTGGATGCCTGCGCCCCCTATTTCAGCCACGTTGTGCAGGCCTATACGATCGGCGAGGCCGGGCCTCGCTTTGCCGAAATCCTCGAGCCGGTCATGCCCGTCCAGCGCAGCGAAATGCTATGCGATGCGGTGCGTCAGGCGATGGATGCGGCCCAGCCCGGCGATGTCGTGATGCTGTCCCCGGCCTGCGCGAGCTTTGACCAGTTCCGCGATTTCGAGGCGCGGGGTGACAGCTTCCGCCAGATCGTCACCGCGCTGATTGCCGAGGGGGGAGCGGCATGAACGGCCATCAGCCTACCCGGCAAATCGCTACCCAGCTGCCCGGCGGCGGCGTGCGGATCGCGCCGCGCACCAATCGTTATCGCCGCACCCGCCGCAGCGAACTGGTGATCTGGTGGCGCGAGATCGACCGCGTCCTGCTTGCGCTCGTGCTCATGCTGGTCACGGTCGGCACGGTGGCGGTCGCCGCCTCGTCCCCGGCGAGCGCGCACCGGCTCTCGACACAGACGAAAAGCCTCGGTGATCTCTACTTCTTCTGGCTGCACTTGCGCTTCCTCAGCGTCGGGCTGCTTGCGATGTTCGTCGCCTCGCTCCTGCCCAAGGAAACTACGCGGCGGCTCGCCATCCTGCTGGCCGCGACCATGCTTGTCGCCCTCGTGCTGGTGCCCTTTCTCGGCAACGAGGTGAAGGGGGCCAAACGCTGGCTGTGGATCGGCTTCAGCCTCCAGCCCTCCGAATTTCTGAAGCCCGGCTTTGCCGTTGCAGTCGCGTGGATCCTTTCGTGGCGGGTACGCGATCCCAACATCCCGGTGATCCCGATCACCGTCGGCCTCATGCTCCTCATCGCCGTGTTGCTCATGGCGCAGCCCGATTTTGGCTCGACCGTGCTGTTCGGCGGCGTGTGGTTCGCCCTCGTGCTGCTCTCAGGTCTTGATCTCGCCAAGATTGGCTGGAGCGTGGGCGGGGCGGTGGTTGCGGTGGTGCTGGCCTATTTCTTCTACCCCAACGCCACGCACCGCATCGACGCGTTCCTTTCGGGCGGCAGCGAGTTCGATCAGGTGGACCTCGCCATGCGCACGCTGGTCAGCGGCGGGTGGAGCGGCAGTGGCCTGTGGCTGGGCAGCCGCAAGATGGCGCTGCCCGAGGCGCATACTGACTATATCTTCTCGGTGATCGGCGAGGAATTCGGCCTGATCGCCTGCGCGCTGATCGTGGTACTTTATTGTGCCATCGTGATCCGCGTGATGATGCGCCTGGCGGACGAGGAAGACCTGTTCACCGTCCTCGCCGCAGCGGGCCTTACCGCGCAGCTGGCGGGGCAGGCCTTCATCAATATTCTCGTCAATCTTCAGCTTTTCCCCTCCAAGGGCATGACGCTCCCGCTCATCAGCTACGGCGGCTCCTCCACGATCGCGCTGTTGCTCGGTGTCGGGTTCCTCCTCGCCATCACGCGGCGCAATCCCTATCTCTCGCGCGAGATGACGGACCTGAGGGAGCTCGCGCGCACATGACGAATCATATCCCCGGCGTCTCGCGCCATTTCGTCCTCGCGGCGGGCGGCACAGGCGGGCATTTGCTGCCCGCCTTTGCGCTGGCGACCGAGCTGGAGCGCCGCGGGCATCATGTCGCGCTGGTGACGGACGAACGCGGCGCGAAGATCCCCGGCAAGCCTGCGTTCCTGCCCGCGCATGTCCTGCCCGCCGGGCGGCTCGGCAAGAACCCGATTGCACTGGCCAAGGGCCTTGCCGCGATCTGGCGCGGCCGCGCGATGGCGCTGCGCCTGTTTGAAAGCTTCCAGCCGTCCTGCGTGGTCGGCTTCGGCGGCTATCCGGCGCTGCCCGCGCTGCTCGCCGCGCGCTCGGCCCGCATCCCCACGGTGATCCACGAACAGAACGCGGTGCTCGGCCGGGTCAACCGCCTGCTGGCAAAGCGCGTGGATGCCATCGCCACGGCCTACATGGAAGTCGAGCGGCTCGATCCGGGGCTCTGGGGCAAGGTCCACCGCGTCGGCAATCCGGTGCGCGCGGAAGTGCTGGCGCTGCGCGGCGAGGCATTTCCGGCGTTCAGCGAGGACAGCCTGTTCCGCGTGCTTGTCACCGGCGGCAGCCAGGGCGCATCGATACTCTCCGAAGTCGTCCCCGATGGCCTCGCCATGCTCCCGCCCGCACTGCGCCACCGTCTGCAGGTGACCCAGCAGTGCCGCCCCGAGGATCTCGAAGCCGTCCGCGCGCGCTATGCCGGGCACCAGATTCCCGCCGAGCTTGGCACCTATTTCGAGGACATGGCGAGCCGCCTTGCCGAAACGCACTTGTTCATCGGCCGCTCGGGTGCATCGACGATTGCGGAGCTGACGGCGGTCGGCCGCCCCGCGATCCTCGTGCCGCTGCCCATCGCGACCGACGACCATCAGGCTGTCAACGCGCGCGAAATGGTGAAGGCGGGCGGAGCGCGAGCGATCCGCCAATCGGGCTTTACCCCCAAGGAACTTGCCAAGCAGATCCAGACGATGGCGCTCAATCCCACATCGCTCGCCAATGCCGCCCATGCGGCGTGGAACTGCGGCCTGCCCAATGCCGTCAAGGACCTTGCCGACCTCGTCGAGGGCTTCGGCGGCGTGCCGCTAATGGATGTGATCCGCATGGAAGGCTCCGTGCAGACCGCCAGCACCCAGCAGGCGCTGGCAAAGGAGAGCGCTGAATGAAGGGCGTCGGCACCGAGATCGGCACGATCCATTTCGTCGGCATCGGCGGCATCGGCATGTCCGGCATTGCCGAGGTCATGCACAACATGGGCTATAGCGTGCAGGGCTCCGACATGGCGGAAAGCTATGTCGTCGATGGCCTGCGCACGCGCGGCATTCCGGTGATGATCGGCCAGCGCGCGGAAAACGTCGAAGGCGCTGCTGTGGTCGTTACGTCCACGGCGGTGAAGCGCGACAACCCGGAAGTCGTCGCCGCGCTGGAAGGCCGCATCCCCGTCGTCCGCCGCGCGGAAATGCTCGCCGAGCTGATGCGCCTCAAGAACACCGTCGCCGTGGCGGGTACGCATGGCAAGACAACCACGACCTCGATGGTGGCCTGCCTGCTCGATGCCGGCGGGGTCGATCCCACCGTCATCAACGGCGGCATCATCAATTCCTACGGCTCCAACGCCCGGCTGGGTGACAGCGAGTGGATGGTGGTCGAGGCCGACGAGAGCGACGGTTCGTTCCTGCGGCTCGATGGCACGCTCGCGGTCGTGACCAACATCGATCCCGAGCACCTCGATCACTACGGCTCGTTCGAGAAGGTCAAGGACAGCTTCGTCGAGTTCATCGAGAACGTGCCGTTCTACGGTGCGGCGATCCTGTGCATCGATCATCCCGAAGTGCAGGCGATCATCCCCAAGGTGCGCGACCGCCGCGTGGTGACCTACGGCTTTTCCGCGCAGGCAGACGTGCGCGGCGAGGCGGTGACGCCAATCCCCGGCGGCAACCGCTTCACCGCCGTGTTGCGCCAGCGCGACGGCAGCTTCCGCCGGATCGAGGGCATCGAGCTTCCCATGCCCGGACGCCACAACGTGCAGAACGCGCTCGCCGCCGTCGCCGTCGCGGTGGAGATGGGCGTTTCGGAAGACCTGATCCGCACCGGCTTTGCCAAGTTCACCGGGGTCAAGCGCCGCTTCACCAAGGTCGGTGAGGTGGACGGTGTTACCGTGATCGACGATTACGGCCATCACCCGGTCGAGATCCGCGCCGTCCTCGCCGCCGCGCGCGAGGGCGTGCAGGGGCGGGTGATCGCTGTCGTCCAGCCGCACCGCTTCACCCGCCTGCGCGATCACATGGAAGAGTTTCAGGGCGCGTTCAACGATGCCGACGTGGTCTATGCCGCGCCCGTTTATCCCGCCGGCGAGCAGCCCATCGAGGGGGTGGACAGCGCCGCGATGGTCGAGGGCATCAAGGCACGCGGGCACCGCTCGGCGCACCTGATCGCGGGCGCGGATGCGCTTGCGGTGGAACTGGCAGGTGTGATCCAGCCGGGCGACATGGTCGTGTGCCTTGGTGCGGGCGATATCACCAAGTGGGCGGCGGGGCTGGCTGGTGCGATTGCCGCACGGCGGGGGGCTGAATGACTTCCGCACCCCATCCGTTCGTGTCGAGCGAAGTCGAGACACCAAACGCCGCGCATGGTGTCTCGACTTCGCTCGACACGAACGGGGTGAGGGGCAAACTCACCTCGAACGCACCGCTTGCGCCGCTCGTCTGGTTCAAGTCCGGCGGCGCCGCGCAGTGGCTGTTCGAGCCCAAGGACGTGGCAGATCTGCAGGACTTCCTCGCCGGTCTCGCGCCCGAAGTCCCGGTCATGGCGCTCGGTCTCGGCTCCAACCTGATCGTGCGCGATGGCGGCGTGCCCGGCGTCGTCGTCCGCCTCGGCAAGGCTTTCGCGCGAGTGGAGCGCGTAGATGAAACGACGCTCGACTGCGGCGGCGGTGCCAGCGGCATTCTTGTCTCTTCCACCGCGCGCGATCACGGCATCGCGGGCCTTGAATTCCTCCGCTCGATCCCCGGCACCGTCGGCGGCTTCGTGCGCATGAACGGCGGTGCCTATGGCCGCGAGGTCAAGGATATCCTGATCGATTGCGACGTGGTGACCCGCTCGGGCGAAATCGTCACGCTGCCGGTCGGCGAATTCGGCTACACCTACCGCCATTCAAACCTGACCGACGGCAGCATCGTCGTCGCCGCGCGCTTCCGGGGCCATCCCGGCGAATCCGCCGCGATTCAGGCCGAGATGGACCGCATTTCCGCCGCACGCGAAGCCAGCCAGCCGCTGCGCAGCAAGACCGGCGGCAGTACCTTCAAGAACCCCGATGGGGGCAAGGCGTGGGAACTCGTCGACAAGGCCGGCTGCCGGGGGCTGACGCTGGGCGGCGCGCAGGTTTCCGAAAAGCACACCAATTTCCTCATCAACACCGGTGAGGCCACGAGCGCCGAGATCGAAGCGCTGGGCGAGGAAGTGCGGCGGCGCGTGAAGGAACAATCGGGCGTAGACCTGCAGTGGGAAATTCAGCGAGTAGGCCGACCGTGACTCTTCCGAAACTCCATATTGCGGTCCTCATGGGTGGCTGGTCGAGCGAGCGCCCTGTGTCGCTCATGTCCGGCAATGGCGTCGCCGATGCGCTCGAAGCCAAGGGCCACCGCGTCACCCGTATCGACATGGGCCGCGATGTTGCGCAAAAGCTCGCCGAAGCCGCGCCCGATGTCGTGTTCAACGCGCTCCATGGCACGCCGGGGGAAGATGGCACCGTGCAGGGCCTGATGGACCTGATGGGCCTGACCTACACGCATTCCGGTCTCGCCACTTCGGTCATTGCCATCGACAAGCAGCTGACCAAGCAGGCGCTGGTGCCCCACGGCATCCCGATGCCCGGTGGGCGCATGGTGCGCAGCGAAGAGCTGTTCGAGCGCGATCCGCTGCCGCGACCCTATGTTGTGAAGCCGGTCAACGAAGGCTCCTCGGTCGGCGTCGCCATCGTTACGGCGGGCGGCAACTACGGTGATCCGATCAGCCGTGACAGCATCGGCCCGTGGAACGAGTTCGACGAGCTACTCGCCGAACCCTTCATCCGCGGGCGCGAGCTCACGACCGCGGTGCTCGTCGACAAGGCGCTTCTCGTTACCGAACTCAAGCCCAAGTCCGGGTTCTACGATTTCGATGCCAAGTACACCGATGGCATGACCGACCATATCTGCCCGGCCGAAATTCCCGACGAAATCGCCGAAGCCTGCAAGGACATTGCCCTGCGCGCACACCAGCTGCTCGGCTGCAAGGGCACCAGCCGCAGCGATTTCCGCTGGGATGACGAGCAGGGCGCCAGTGGGCTGTTCCTGCTGGAGGTCAACACCCAGCCGGGCATGACCCCGCTCAGTCTCGTGCCCGAACAGGCGCGCGCGCTGGGCATGGATTATGGCGATCTCGTCGAGGCAATAGTCGCCGATGCGCTCGCTTCAGCGAAGAAGGAGGCCTGAGCCATGGCGCAGACCATTCGCCGGGGCGGGAAAGCGGTGCGCAAGGTCGCGGCGGCCAGCGGCACCAAGCGCAAGGTGACCGCCGCGCGCCGCCAGACCGGATCGATGATCGACCAGATCATGCAGTGGATGCCCTTCAGCGAGGAAACGCTGCACCGCATCCTCATGTTCGTCATCCTCGGCGGTGCGGCGGTGCTGGCGTGGGTCGTCGCCAGCATGGCGGGCGTGCCGCAGCTGGCCGAGGCCGAGATGGCGCTAATCGCTTCCAAGTCCGGCTTCGAGGTAAAGCGGGTCGAAGTGCGCGGCGTCAACCGCATGAACGAGCTCAAGATCTACGAGAAGGTGCTCGGCCAGCGCGATCAGGCCATGCCCCGGCTCGATATCGCGAGCCTTCGCGATGAGCTGCTCCAGCTCTCGTGGGTCAAGGACGCCCGCGTTTCGCGCCAGCTGCCCGATACGCTGGTGGTCGACGTGATCGAACGCAGTCCACATGCCGTACTGCGCCGCGACGGCAAGCTGACGCTGATTGACGAGACCGGCCACCCGCTCGAGGCGGTGAATCCGGCCAAGGCCAAGGGCCTGCTTGTCCTTTCCGGCAATGGCGCGGAAGGCCGCGTGCCCGATCTCGTCCACCTCCTCGATGCCGCCCCCGCGCTGCGCCCGCAGGTGGCGGAGGCCGAATGGATCGGCAACCGCCGCTGGAACCTGACGTTCAAGACCCGCCAGGTCGTCGCGCTGCCCGAGGGCGATACCCAGGCGGCGAGCGCGCTGCTCACCTTCGCCCGCATGGACGGCGTGGACCGCCTGCTCGGCGGCAAGGTGGCGAGCTTCGACATGCGCAACCCTGATCGCATCTACATGCGGGTGCCTGGCCGCGCGGATGAAGTGGCCGCCGCCGCCCGCGCCGAAACGACTGCCAAGGCCAATGCCGCCGCCGCGAAGACCGAAGCCGCGCGCAGCGCCGTCGCGTCCGCCGCCCCCGCCAAAGTCGCTATCGCCAAGACCGCGCAGGATTGATCGTCCGGCCATGGCTGCCCCCCGCATCACCAAGGTTTTCGCGGCCGTCAATCTCGGCTCGTTCCGGGTTTCGGCGATCATCGCCGGGCTGACCGAGGCGGGCGAGATGGTCGTCATGGGTTCCGGTCACCGCCAGTCGCAGGGGATCAAGCGCGGCTATGTGACTGACATGGTCGCCGCCACCCATTCGGTGCGCGATGCGATCGAGCGTGCCGAGAAGATGGCCAATGCCAGCGTGCAGAGCGTGTGGATCGGCTGTTCGGGTGCAGGCCTTGCCAGCACCACCGCCAAGGTCGAAGTCGAGATCGGCGGGCGCCGCATCGAAAGCGACGATATCGAGCACCTGCTGATTGCCGGGCGCGAGGTGATCCAGCCCGATGGCCGCACCGTGCTCCACGCCCAGCCTGCGCACTACACATTGGACGGGGCGGACGGCGTGCCCAACCCCAAGGGCCTCCATGCCGAGCGCCTCGCGGTCGATATCCATGTCATGCTGGCGGACGGTGCGCCGGTGCGCAACCTCAAGGAAACGGTCGAAAACGCGCACTTGCGGGTCGAGGCGGTCGTCGGCTCACCCATTGCTGCGGGCCATGCCTGCCTCTCTGCCGAGGAGCGCGAACTGGGTGTGGCGCTGATCGAATTCGGCGCGGAAGTGACGACCGTCTCGGTCTATGCGGGCGGCATGCTGCTGGGCATGCAGGCGATTGCCTTCGGGTCGGGCGATATCACCGACGCCATCGCCTCTGCGTTCGGCATCCGCCGTTACCAGGCCGAACGGCTGAAATGCATGGCCGGTTCCGCGCTGGCGAGCCCCGCCGATCACCGCGAGATGATCCCGGTCAACGCCCCCGGCGATCCCGAGCAGGGCGCACCCGTGGCGCGCCACGCCGACGACAAGAACCGCATCCCCCGCGCCGAGCTCGTCTCGGTGATCACCCAACAGCTCGGCGTCTTCACCGACGAAGTGGGCCGCGCCTTGAAAGCGCTCGGCTTCAACGGCAAGCGCGGCCAGCAGGTGGTGCTGACAGGCGGCGGCGCGCAGCTTCCGGGGCTTGCCGATTATGCGCAGGCCGCGCTGGGTCGCCCGGTGCGCATCGGTTCGCCGCCCACCATGCTGGGCCTGCCGCCGGGCCATGCGACGCCCAGTTCCTCCACGCTCGTCGGCCTGATGCTCTATGCTGCGGCCGATCCTGTCGATATCCGCAAAATCGGGCCGACCTGGGGGCCTACGCAATCCTACAGCGGGCTGGGTCTGCTGCAGCGCATCTGGCGTGCGATGAAAGACTATTTCTGATGGTGGAGGGCCGGTCAAACCCTCCTACTTGTGGAAAAACCTGTCGAAGCTTTGATTCGGTCAAACAATCCGTGCCAAAGCAATTGTTACGATTTCCGGGGCTCCGTTTCCGGCCCCCCGCAGACCCGCACGGGAGAGCGCTATGAGCATCAACATCGGACCGCCGGCCATCGACGAACTGCGGCCGCGCATCACCGTCATCGGCGTGGGCGGGGCGGGCGGCAACGCCATCGCCAACATGATCAACGCGAAGATCGAAGGCGTCGATTTCGTCGTCGTCAACACGGACGCGCAGGCGCTCAACAATTCGATTGCGGACAACCGCATCCAGTTGGGGCCTGACATGACGCAAGGCCTCGGCGCCGGCGCCCGGCCCGAAGTTGGCCGCGCTGCCGCTGAAGAGACGATCGAGGACATCGAACGCGCGCTTGAAGGCGTGCACATGTGCTTCATCGCCGCCGGCATGGGCGGCGGCACCGGCACCGGCGCTGCACCCGTGATCGCCGAAGCGGCCCGCCGCAAGGGCGTGCTGACGGTTGGTGTCGTCACGAAGCCGTTCCTGTTCGAAGGCACGCGCCGCATGCGCGCCGCCGAATCCGGTATTGCCGAGCTGCAGAAGCACGTCGATACGCTGATCGTCATTCCGAACCAGAACCTGTTCCTCGTCGCCAAGGCGGAGACCACGTTCAAGGAAGCCTTCCAGCTGGCTGACGAAGTGCTTCAGCAGGGCGTCCGCTCGATCACCGATCTCATGGTCATGCCCGGCCTGATCAACCTCGACTTTGCCGACGTGCGTTCGGTGATGGGCGAGATGGGCAAGGCGATGATGGGCACCGGCGAGGGCGAAGGCCCGAACCGCGCGCTCGAAGCGGCGGAACGCGCGATTGCCAACCCGCTGCTCGATGGCGTTTCGATGCAGGGCGCCAAGGGCGTGATCATCTCGATCATCGGCGGCGACGACATGAAGCTGCTCGAAGTGGACGAGGCCGCAAACCATATTCGCGAGCTGGTCGATCCCAACGCGAACATCATCTGGGGCTCGGCGTTCAACCCGCACCTCGATGGCAAGATCCGCGTCTCGGTGGTCGCCACCGGTATCGAGCAGAGCGCCGAGATGGCCGAATCCGCCGCGCGTCCAGCCACGACTGGCGGGCTGCGCGGTCCGGCGTTCCCGGGTGGAATGGCCCGTCCCGCCGCACCCGAACCGGCGCCCGAGCCGGTTGCCGCCGCGCCGCAGCCGTTCGCACCGCCGCCCAGCTTTGCCGCGCCCGAACCGGCCGCAAGCGAGCCGGAACCCGCAGGCGCCGCGCCTGCCGAGGAACCGCTCGATCTGACGCTCGACTTGTCCGATGCTCAGGAAACCGCGCCGCCCGCCGCAGGAGCCGGTGAGCTCGAACTCGGGCTCGGTGATGCCGAGCCTGTTCCGCCGCGCTTCGGCCGTGCGCAGCCCGATCCTTCGGGCGATGCGCCGCCGCGCAGCGCGCCGGGCAGCACGCTGTTTGAACGGATGGCCAATCTCTCACGCGGTGGGGGCCGCGTGGGCGAAGAAGATGCTGATGGCGAAGATGGCAGCGCGCTCAATATCCCGCGCTTCCTCGGCCGTCAGAACAACCAGTAAAGCCGCACGGCTCGGCGCAAGGGATTTGGCATGTGCGGTGCGGTGGCTAGGGGGTGGCCAGCGCACCGCGAGCCGCCCCGCTTTGTTGCCATTGTCGCCGGCTCAGCTTTGCGTGTCCCCCAAGCCGCGATAAGGTCGGCCCCATGATCCGACGCTTCTTCCGCTCCGGGCTCCGGCACCGTGTTTTGCCCGTCCGCTTCGGGCTGTTTCTTGGCACGGCCCTCGCACTTGCCCAACCCGCCTGGGCGCAGCAGCGGGCCGGGGCTGTCGATGATGACGCGGTCGAGCCGGTTCCCAGCACGTCGGTCCCGGTCGTCCAGCCGATCACGCCAAGCCCGACGCGCATGCTCAATGCCGCGCTGGCCCGGCTTGCGCGCGATCCGCGCGACATCAGTGCGCTGCTCGATGCCGGGGGCGCCGCGCTCGATCTGGGCGATACCGATGCAGCGATCGGCTTCCTTACCCGCGCCGAACAGGTGGCGCCAGGTACCGCCGGAGTGCGGGCGCGGATGGGCATTGCGATGCTGCGCTCGAACCAGCCGTTCGAGGCGATCCGCTGGTTCGATCTGGCCGAGCAGGCCGGCTTCAACCGCGCCGAAATGGCCCCCGATCGCGGACTTGCCTACGATCTTATCGGCGACAATGCGGCGGCCCAGCGCGAGTACCAGCTGGCCCTTTCCGCTGGCCGGAATGATGAGACGAGCCGCCGCTACGCGCTGAGCCTCGTCATTGCCGGCGACCGGCGCGGTGCCGAGCTCATCATCCAGCCCATGCTCGAGCGGCAGGATCGCGGCGCCTGGCGCGTGCGCACCTTCATCATGGCCATCGCCGGGCAGAGCGAGGAAGCCGAAGGTATTGCCCGCGCGACGATGCCCGCCGACCTTGCCGCGGCGATCTCGCCCTATCTGCGCTACATGCCCCGCCTTACGCCCGCACAGCAGGCTGCCGCTGCCAATCTTGGCCGCTTCCCGCGCGCGGCGGATATTGGCCGCGATGATCCGCAGGTCGTGCAGTATGCGCTGGCCCACCCGCGCGCGCCGCGCGTCGATGCCGCGCTCGTGCCGCAGGGTGAAGCCCTGGGTGCGCGCGGACGTGACGAGCGTTCGAAGCGCCGCCGTCCGGGCAAGGAAGACCGTCGCGAGACGGTGCTCGCCGCCGCCGCGCCAGCGTCCACGTCCACGCCTGCACTAATTCCGCCACCGCCGCCGGCTCCGACGGTACCTGCGGTCACCGCGCCATGGGGCCTCCAGCCAGGCACCCGCACCGCCGCAGCGCAGCAGCCGCAGTCCTCGCCCCAAAGCCTCACGGCCCCGGCTCAGACAGCACCGGCCCGTCCGACTGTCCTGTCGAAGCTCGATGTGCCGCCGGGCACGCCGCTGGCCCCCCCACCGGCGCCGCGCCCGGTCACTTCCACGTCCATCCCTGCGCCCACGCCAATGCCGAGCCTTGCATTAGCCCCGGCTCCTGCGCCGACGCCCGCATCGGCCATCACGCCGCCCGCTGCGGCACTGCAAGTCACTAAGCCGGTCACACCCACCCCGGCTCCTGCACCGGTTCAGGTGGCAACGGCCGCGCCTGCGACGACGTCTTCGGCTCCGGCTCAGGCCCCTTCCTCGGCCCCGTCCTCGCCAACGCCCCCGCCACCTGGTCCGCAATTCGCGCTGCTGTCATCTCCGCCCGCCGCCTCGGCACCCGCAGCGGTCCCGCCCGCTTCGACTACGCTGGATCCGCTGCCGCAGCCCACGCCGCCCCCTCCGCCGGCAGCCGCGACCGCAACCGCACCCGCACCCGCCGATTTCCGCACCATGTTCGATGGCTTCAAGCCACCCGAGCAGGAAGCCTCCGCCAAAACCGAGGCGGTCGATCTCGCGCGGATCGAAGCGCTGCGCGAATCGGCCAAGGCGGCTTCGGCCAAATCGAAGGACCGCGGCGCGAAGGATCGCAACACCAGGGATCGGGGCGAGCGCCCTGATGGCCCAACCGCGGTTTCGCGCACCAGTGATCAGGATGCGCCCGAAGCCGCCGTCACCCGCGGCGGCAAGGACAAGGCTGAAAAGGGCCAGACCGGCAAGGAAACGGCGGCCAAGTCGGCGAAGGACAAGCTTGCGCTCAACACCGATTGCCTCGATACCCCGGCCAAGGGCAAGACGGGCAAGGGCAAGGGCGCTCCGGCAAAGGGCAGAGCCGCCGCAAAGTCGTCCGCCAAAACGAAGGGCAAGGGGGCCGCAGAGGCCCAGTGCCCGCCCGAAAACGACAAGGCGCAGAAGGGCAAGAACGGCAAGGCCGAGCCCGCGCACGCCAGCCGCATCTGGGTTCAGGTGCTCACCGGCTCGAACCGCACCGCCATGGGCAAGGAGTGGCAGCGCCTTGTCAGCGCGTCCGCCGCGCTGAGGGGCCGCAAGCCCTCGATCACGCCGTGGCGCAGCAATTATCGTTTGCTCACAGGGCCTTTCGCGAGCGACGCGGAAGCGCTGGCCTTCGTCGACAGGCTGCGCAAGGACGGCGTCGGCAGCTTCGAGTGGACGAGCCCGGCTGGTCAGGCGGTCGACAGCCTTGGCGTGAAGTAGCAGCTGTGGGGGGAGCGGGGCTCCACCGCTTCTCCACAGCTTATGAACAGACTAGTCGAGTTTTGCCCAGCCCCGGACGGGGCCCCGATTGCCGCCACGAGCCCTCTCCGCGATGGCTCGCAAGGGCCCAGTCCGGGACCCGAGGAACACCCGATGCGCACCGGCCATGAAGACAGCGAACGCGAAGATGCGGCGCCCGTCGATATGCTCGCCTCGCTGTTCGAGGCGCGCGGCTGGCCGTGCGAGTTCGTTTCCGAAGACGAGATTCACGGCGAAATCCAGGGCAGCTGGGCGAGCTATCAGCTGCGCTGCATCTGGCGCAGCGAGGACCATGTCCTGCAGATTCTCTGCCTGCCCGATATCCGCGTGCCCGAAGACAAGCGCAGCGCGATGTTCGAGATCATGGCGCTCATCAACGAGCAGGTGTGGCTCGGCCACTTCGATATCTGGTCGAACGGCTCGGTCCTGCTCTATCGCCACGGGCTGATGCTGGGCGATGATGGCCTCCTCAGCCTCGTCCAGGCGCAGACCGCGATCGAGGCTGCGGTCGACGAGTGCGACCGGTTCTATCCCGCGTTCCAGTTCCTGCTCTGGGGCGACAAGTCTCCCTCTGATGCGCTCGCCAGCGCGCTGATCGACGCTGCGGGCGAAGCCTGACACCCCTCCCGCTTGCGGGAGAGGTTGGGGGAGGGCATGTGCAATGCCTAACTTTTCAAGCGAGAGCCCAACGTGACCTTCTCCCTTCTCCAGTTCGGCTGCGGCAACATGGGCGGCGCGATGCTCGCCGGCTGGCTCGCTGCCGGGTTCGATCCGGCAGCCTTCACCGTGGTCGATCCGCTGCTGGCAGAAGCGCCCACCGGCGTGCGGCTGCTGCGCGAAGCGCCGGTGGATGCAGAGCCGGCCGATGTGGTGCTGCTCGGCTTCAAGCCGCAGCAGTTCGCCGCCTCTGCCGCCGCGATTGCGCCGCATGTGGGGGAGGGCACGTTGCTGCTCTCGATCCTCGCCGGGGTTGATTGCGGCACCCTGCGCGCCGCGTTCCCGCAGGCCGCTGCGATCGTGCGCGTGATGCCCAACCTCGCCGCCGCGATCGGCAAGTCGCCCATCGCGCTTTACGGTGATGCCGCAGGCGCCTTGCGGGAGCGGACCGAGGCGCTGATGGCCCCGCTTGGCCCCGCCGAATGGCTGGCGGAGGAAAGCGCGATGGATATCGTCACCGCGCTCGCCGGGTCCGGCCCTGCATTCGTCTACCGCTTCATCGATGCGCTGGGCGAAGCGGCTGCCACGCTTGGTCTGCCGCGCGTCCAGGCCGATCGGCTGGCGCTCGCCATGGTCGAGGGCGCCGCCGCGCTCGCGGCTTCCGCCCCCATAGCGCCCGGCGAACTGGCCCGCCGCGTCGCCAGCCCCGGCGGCACCACCGAAGCCGGCCTCAGGGTGCTCGATGCCGACCAGCGCCTCGCCGCGCTGATCACCGAAACCCTGCGTGCCGCCCGCGATCGCAGCGAAGAGCTTACGGAAGCCGCCAGAAGATAGGGCCGGAAAATAGGGCCGAAAAATAGGGACAGTCCCTATTTTTTCGGATGCGGGCCAAAACCGGAACTTATTACGCTTTGACACACTCTGTTATGGCCCTCCTGCTTGAAAAGGCATGGGTTTGGGGCGATATTGGCAGCAGTCGGTCCATCCCGGGCCGAAACGGAGTTTGGTACGTCATGGCAAACTGGAATGACCCCCAGCCCTCGGGCTGGAGCTCGGCAGGCTTCGGCGCTGCGGCGGGTCTCGCCGGGCGCGGCGCCGCGTATGATGCGGGTCTGCGCCGCTACATGCTGTCGATCTACAATTACATGGCCTCGGGCGTTCTGCTCTCGGGTGTGGTCGCGCTGCTGTTCGCTACCTCGGGCATGGCGGATGCCGTGTTCGGCACGCCGCTGCGCTGGCTCGTCGCGCTCGCCCCGCTCGCCATCGTCATGGTCATGAGCTTCGGCGCGAACCGCATCTCGACGACCACGATGCAGGGCCTGTTCTGGGCGTTCAGCGTGCTGATGGGCATCTCGCTCTCGGCGATCTTCGCGGTCTATACCGGCCCTTCGATCGCGGCGACGTTCTTCGCCACCGCAGGCGCCTTCGCTGGCCTCAGCCTCTATGGCTACACCACCACGAAGAGCCTGTCCGGTCTCGGCACGTTCCTGATCATGGGCCTCGTCGGCATCCTGATCGCCAGCCTGATCAACATCTTCTTGCAGTCGGCGGGCCTTGCCTGGGGCATCAGCTTCCTCGGCGTCCTGATTTTCGCGGGCCTCACCGCCTACGATACGCAGAAGCTCAAGCTGATGTACGATCAGGTCGCGGGCACCGATTTCGCGGGCAAGATGATCGTGCTCGGCGCGCTCACGCTCTACCTCGATTTCGTCAACATGTTCACGTTCCTGCTGCAGTTCATGGGCGATCGCCGCTGATCTGAAGCGTATTGTTTCACATTACCGTGCCCGGCGGGCCATCCGGCTCGCCGGGCATTTTCTTTGCGCGGTGGGCCGGTTAAACCACATAAGTTTTCTCCGGGGGAACCCTCTCGCATGCCACGTACCTCGCGCCCTGCGGCGCCAGCATTCTTCCGGCTCGCCCGGTTCCTTCCGGCCGCTGTCCTTGCGGCCGCTTTGGCGAGCTGCGCCGCGCCTGCGCCGCCGCCACCGCCCCCGCCGCCGCCCCCCAAGCCCAAGCCCTATATCCCGCCGCCGCCCAAGCCCGTCCCGCCGTCCGGCGCCAGCGACAATCTCACCATTCCCCCCCTCGATGCAGGCGGCCTGCGCCAGTCGGTGAACCGCAATATCTCGCCCACGCAGATGCTGTGGAACCTGCGCTCGGCCTTCAACGTCGCCGCGCTCAATTGCAGCGATCCGAAGCACGCCGAGATTCTGCCGCGCTACAAGGTCTTCCTCAAGAGCTACAGCACGACGCTGATGGCGACGAACCGCAAGGTCGATGCCGAGTTCAAGGCCCGCTACGGCGCGAAGTTCACCGCCCCGCGCGAGGCTTACATGACCTCGGTGTACAACCATTTCGCGCTGCCACCGGCCATGCCGGAATTCTGCAATGCGGTGCTGGCCGTCACCGGCGATCTCGCCGAGATCACGCCCGCCGCGCCAAAAGCGGCTCCCCCGAAAAAGGCCGGAGCCAAGGTTGCCGCGGCCAAGACTCCCACTCTGAAGCCGGCCGAACTGGAAGCCTTCGCGCTGCGCAGCCTGCCCAGCATCGAGATCGTTTATGACGATTTCTACCGGCGTTATGAAAAGTACCGGCTCGATCTCGCCGAATGGAACGCCAGGTACGGCCCGCCTGCCGCGCCTGCGGCGACCAGCGGGACGCCTTGATCCGCCTTTTGCCCTGACACCCAATCCGCTCATGCTGAGCTTGTCGAAGCATCACAGCGCGGCGGCCGCGCAAGTACCCTTCGAGAAGCTAGGGGTGAGCGGGGCAGGCGATGATTTGGCATGGTTCATTTTGCACTTGGCAAGCGCCCGCCCGCTGGGCTAATGGCCGCGCTCCCGGCGGGAGGGCTTCGTGCCTGAATGCCGGAGGATACTGGGAACGGGGCCGTAGCTCAGATGGGAGAGCGCGTCGTTCGCAATGACGAGGTCAGGGGTTCGATCCCCCTCGGCTCCACCAGTATGCCGTAAATCGGGTTCATGCCGGCCTGCGAACGGCACCGTTCTGCGCTTCCGGTGCTCACGACCTGAATGGTCGCTGCGCGCCGGTTCTCGAACGGCACCATTCTCGGCGCGGCCTGAACCCGATTTCCGGCATACTGGTCTTGACCGCCAGCGGGTCGGGACATTTCCCCCTCTTTCTGCTAGTAACCCTCCATGCATTTTCTCGACCAGGCCAAGATCTTCATTCGCTCCGGCGCGGGCGGTCCCGGCGCGGTCAGCTTCCGGCGCGAGAAGTATGTCGAATATGGCGGCCCCGATGGCGGCAATGGCGGCAAGGGCGGGGATATCATCTTCGAGGCGATCAGCGGCCTCAACACCCTGATCGACTTTCGCTACACCCAGCATTTCAAGGCCCCGCGCGGCGGCGGCGGCGCGGGCAAGAATCGCACCGGCGCGGGCGGCGAGGATCTTGTCGTCAAGGTCCCCGTCGGCACGCAGGTGATCGACGAGGACGGCGAGACGGTGCTGCTCGATCTCACCGAGCCGGGCATGCGCGCCGTCCTGCTGCGCGGCGGCGATGGCGGGCGCGGCAACCTCTCCTTCAAGTCCTCCACCAACCGCGCCCCGCGCCAGGTCGGCCCCGGCTGGCCCGGGCAGGAAATGTACGTCTGGCTGCGGCTGAAGCTGCTCGCCGATGCGGGCCTTGTCGGCCTGCCCAATGCCGGCAAGTCCACCTTCATCAACCAGATCACCAACACCAAGGCCAAGGTGGGGGACTACGCTTTCACCACCTTGCGCCCGCAACTCGGCGTGGTGCGCCATCGCAATCGCGAATTCGTGCTGGCCGATATTCCCGGCCTCATCGCCGGCGCCGCCGAAGGGGCCGGGGTGGGCGACCGCTTCCTCGGCCACATCGAACGCTGCCGCGTGCTGATCCACCTCATCGATATCAACGGCACCGATCCCGCCGAGGCGCTGCGCATCGTCGAGGAAGAGCTCGAAGCTTATGGCGGCGGTCTTGAAGACAAGCCGCGCCTCATCGCGCTCAACAAGATCGACACTGTCGATGCCGAACTCGTAAAGGCCTTCCGCGCCGAACTCCGCGCCGCCGGGGCAAAGCGCGTGTTCCCGATCTCGGGCGCGACCGGCAAGGGCATGAACGCTCTGCTCGACGCCGTCCTCGAGCACCTCCCCGCTGCCACCGCCACCGAACGCCCCGATGGCGAGGTCGAGGACGCGGAAGACCAGAAACCCTGGTCGCCGATCTGAGGCGGGCCAGACTTACAATCTCGCCGTTTCTCGTCACCCGCGAGCGCAGCGATGCAATCCAGAGCGTCACACACACCGCTCTGGATTGCTTCGCTTCGCTCGCAATGACGAAGTGATGGGCGCGGAGGACACTCCCCACCCAACCCCTTCACGCGCCGCCGCATTTCCCCTAAGCGGCGGCCACCATGTCAATTGACTACCTCGCCCAGCTGACTGACGCCTTCGAGACCCCGCGCCTTGTCATCAAGGTCGGCTCGGCGCTGCTCGTTGGCAAGGATGGCGCGCCGCGTCGGGCTTGGCTCACGCTGCTGGTGGCGGAAATTGCCGCTGCCCGGGCGCGGGGGCAGGATGTCATCGTCGTGTCCTCGGGCGCGATTGCGCTCGGCGCGCGCAAGCTTGGCCTCGCGCGCGGCGGGCGGGGGAGCCTCGCCGATGCGCAGGCCGCCGCCGCTGTCGGCCAGATCGCGCTCGCGGGGCTCTGGGCCGAACTGCTCGCCGCGCATGGCCTGATCGCGGCGCAAGTGCTGCTCACGCTTGAGGATCTCGAAGATCGCCGCCGCTATCTCAACGTCACCGCCACGCTCGGCACGCTGCTCGCATCGGGCGCGGTGCCAGTGATCAACGAGAACGACACCGTCGCCACCGAGGAAATCCGCTTCGGCGACAACGACCGCCTCGCCGCCCGCGTCGGGCAGGCGGCAGGCGCCAGTGCGGTGCTGCTGCTCTCGGACATCGATGGGCTTTACGATCGTGACCCCCGCCTCGAAGGCGCGGTGCGTGTGCCCGTGGTGCGCGGCGTTACCCCGGAAATCCACGCCATGGCGACCGGCGGCTCCTCCTCCGGCCTCGGCTCGGGCGGGATGACCTCCAAGCTGCAGGCCGCCGAGATTGCGGGCCTTGCCGGCATTGCGCTCGCGATAATCGATGGCCGCCCTGATAGCCCCATCGCCGCAGCCCTCGGCGAGGAACGCGGCACCCTGTTTTGTCCGCCCCAACGCTCTGGGCGCAAGGCCCGCGCGCGCAAGGCATGGCTTGGCGGCAAGCTGCGCATGAAGGGCGCGATCACGGTCGATGCGGGCGCTGCTGCCGCCCTCGCACGCGGCTCCAGCCTGCTTGCCGCCGGAGTGACGGCGGTGGAAGGCACCTTCGTGCGCGGCGATGCCATTGCCGTCCACGGCCCCGATGGCACAGTCCTCGCGCGCGGCCTCAGCGAATATGACGCGGCGGAATGCGCCGCGCTGATGGGCCATCCTTCGGCGGACCACGAAGCGCTGCTCGGCTACGCCCCGCGCTCGGCGCTGATCCACCGCGATCAGCTGGTGATGCTGTGAGCAGCAAGGGCGATCTTGTTGCAGTTACGGGCGCGACCGGGTTTGTCGGGCAGGCGGTGCTGCTGTCCGCCGGTCGCCACCACATCGATGTCCGCGCGCTCACCCGGCGCAAGCAGCGCCTCCGCGGCGGCGTGGAATGGACCCTCGGCGATCTGGCGGACAAGGATGCGTTGAAGCGCCTGATGGAGGGCGCCAGCGCGGTGATCCACATCGCCGGGGTGGTCAATACGCCCGATCCAGCGGGTTTCGAGGAAGGCAATGTCCAAGGGACCTTGCGCGTGATCGAGGCCGCGCACGAAATGGGCGTGGGGCGGATGATCCACGTCTCCTCGCTCGCTGCGCGCGAACCGCAGCTGTCGATCTACGGCGCTTCCAAGCTGCGCGGCGAACGGCTGGTGCGCGCCTCGGGCCTCGATTGGACGGTGGTGCGCCCGCCCGCCGTGTTCGGCCCGCGCGATACCGAAATGCTCGAGCTGTTCCGCCTCGCACGCCGCGGCATCGTGCCGCTGCCGCCGCCGGGGCGACTTTCGGTGATCCATGTCGCCGATCTTGCCGAACTGCTGCTCGCGCTGCTCCCCAGCAGCGAAGAGGCCACGCACCAGGTGTTCGAGCCCGATGATGGCGAACCCGGCGGCTGGACCCATGTCCGCCTCGCGCAGGCTATCGGCGCGGCGGCCAATGCCGGGACCGGGCGCGACAAGCCGATCCGCCCGCTGTCACTGTCGCCGCGCATGGTGGGCCTCGCCGCCCGCGCCGACCGCCTGTTTCGCGGCAGCAATGCCAAGCTGACGCCCGACCGCGCGCGCTATATCTGCCATCCGGACTGGACCGTGGGGGAGGGCGCCCAGCCGCCCCGCAGCCTTTGGCATCCGCGCATCGATACGCGCGAAGGACTGCACGCCACCGCGGCATGGTACCGCGAGGCGGGCTGGCTCAAATAGCCGCTTCGGCTGGCTCCGCAGGCTTCGGCTGGAGCCCGGCCAGCCGCGCCGCGACCATCGCCTGCAGCGGCAGCCGCGCCTTCATCCGCACCGCCAGCAGCGCGGTACCGCTCACTTTGCGCTGCACGAACAGCGTATCCATCGGCGGTAGGTGCCAGGTGTCGCGGTCCTGCGCCACCGGCTCGCCGAAATCGCGTAAGCGGGCCACGAAGCTGCGGTCGGCAAAGTCGAAGATCTCCGCCTTGTTGACGTGCTCCAGGATCACCCCGATCACGCCTTCGAAGGCCGCACCATGCCGCGCCATCTGCTCTTCGGAGGCAAAGCCCACCTCGCAGATGCGCCGCTTGAGTTCTGCCGGATCGCCATCGAGGCCCGCCTGCATCATCCGCGCATAGGCGGCTTGCGTTTCCTCCGGAACCCCCCGTGCAGCGCCGAAATCGAGCAGCACCACGCGGCCTGTCTCGGGCTGCCAGCGGTAGTTGGCGAAGTTGGGGTCGGTCTGCATGAAGCCGAATTCGAACAGCTCGCGCAGCACCAGATCGAGCATCGCGCCCATCACCCGGTCGCGCACATCCTGCGGGGCATCGGCCAGGGTATCGATGGGCTTTGCGGCGATGAAGTCCATCGTCAGCACGCCGGGGCCGGTCAGCTCGTCCACCGGCGCAGGGACCACGAACTGCGCCTCGCCCGCCAGCATCGCGCCATAGCGGCGCATCTGTTCGGCCTCGCGCAAGTAGTCCGCTTCCTCGTGGAGCTGCCGCTTCGCCTCCGCCAGCAGCGGCGTGATATCGAGCGACTTGGGCAGCAGGCCGGAAACGCGCAGCAAGGTCGCCACGTTGTCGATATCGGCGTCGATGCTCGCGGCGATCCCCGGATATTGCACCTTCACCGCCACCGTGCGCCCATCGTGCATCACCGCGCGGTGGACCTGCCCGATCGAAGCGGCGGCAATCGGTGTCGCCTCGAAGCGGGCGAAACGCCGCCGCCAGTCCGGCGCCCATGCGGCGGCGAGCACCGTTTGCAGCTGCTTGGGCGGCATGAAGTGCGCCGCATCGCGCAGCCTGGCGAGGATCGCGGTCAGTTCCTGCGGCAGCAGATCGCCCGCATCGAGCGAGATCATCTGGCCCAGCTTCATCGCCGCGCCGCGCAGCCGGGAAAGCTGCTCGGTCACGCGCGTGGCGTTGGCTGGGGTCAGCAGCAGGTCCGACATGGCCGGCCGCTCGCCGCGCGCAAGGCGCTTGGCCCCTTCGGCGATCACCCCGCCCGCGACGCCGCCCGCCAGCTGGCCGAACGCGGAGAAGCGCGAGAGGCGGCTGGTGGGAACCTTGCGGTAGCGGTCATCACTCATCGTGCGAGCCTTTGCAAAGCGGGGCGGACCCGGAGGAACCCAATGTAAGCCCATTCGAGCCCGCGCAGAACCTGAGGATTGCGGGCCAGCAGCCCCAGCGGCCGCAGCAGCGGAATCGCCCGCCACATCGCCGCAAACGCTGCCGCGCCGCTCAGCAGAACGCCTTCCTCGCGCGCATGGAACCGCGCCAGCAACAGCGCCGGATCAATCGGGCAGCTCGCGCCCGGCTCAGCCACATCGACAAAGTCGATCCGCCCCGCACGGTCCAGCCACCGCATCAGCGCGATCTCGCGCGTGCAGAGCGGGCAAGCGCCGTCAAACCAGACGGTGAGGGGGGCAGGGGACATGCCCCGCGCCTAGGCCCTGCTGGCATGCGCGGGCAAGGTGCTCATTGGTGAGGGAAACCGCCCCGTACCCTACCCCCTTCGTCATTGCGCTCCCCGCAATGACGAAGGCTGAATGGATGCCCAACCCCAGACCCACTTCCGCTCATGCTGAGCTTGTCGAAGCATCTGGCGCAACCGCCGCGCCAGCACCCTTCGCCCTTCGACAGGCTCAGGATGAGCTCAGGGTGAGCGGGGTAGGGGGCTGGGGATGGCGGGTCGTGCAGCCCCTCAAAACGCCGGATCATACCCCGGCGGCAGCTCGCCATCGGTTGCGGTGCTGTCCGGCGAACCGGGCACATGGATGCCGCACTCCACCTTGTCCCAGCCCTTCCAACGGCCTGAACGCGGATCTTCTCCGGCGGCGACCTTGCTGGTGCAGGGGGCGCAGCCGATCGAGGGATAGCCCTGCGCCACCAGCGGATGGCGCGGCAAATCGTGCGCCACCATGTAGGCCTCAAGGTCCTCGGAGGTCCACGAGGCGAGCGGATTGAACTTCAGCCGCCCTTCCGCATCGGTGCGGTCTATCTCGAAGCGGGGGAGGCCGCTGCGCGTGGCGGATTGAAAGCCCTTGCGCCCGCTGATCGAGGCATCGAACGACAGGAGCGCGCGGGCCAGCGGCTGCACCTTGCGGATATCGCAGCAGCCATCCGGGTCCCACGACCAGCGCAGACCGTTCTCGTCCTTCTTGCCGACCTGCTCCATGTCCGGCTCGACGATCAGGAGGTTCGTGAGCCCGAGATGGGCCACCAGCGTGTCGCGATAGGCGATCGTTTCCGGGAAATGCTTGTGCGTTTCGAGGAAGATCACCGGGATCGACGGGTCCACCTGAGCGATCAGATGCAGCAGCACCGCGCTTTCCGCGCCGAAGCTGGAGACGACCGCGACATCGCCGATCAGCCGATCCTTGAGGACGCTGCGCAGCATTTCGGGCGTATCCGTGCCGCGAAACAGGTTGTTCAGCCGGATCGCGTCACTTTCGGTGAAGCGCGGCCCGGTCGAAAGCCGGTCAATCTGGCGCGTCTCTTTAGAGGCCATGGCGCTTGGCCCAGATGGGCGAGCGGCCGTCCACCGTCTTCTGATAAACATCGGGCCAGGTCGCGAAGGCCTGCTGCGCGGCTTCGGGCGCAATCGGCTTGGCGGGCGCAAAACCGTCGAATCCGCAGCGCTTCATATGGCTCAGCTGATCGAGCAACACATCACCCACCGCCCGCAGTTCGCCACTATAACCCGCCTCGCGCAGAATGCGGGCCGAGCTATAGCCGCGCCCGTCGCCATAGGCCGGGAAGCTCACTTCGACGAGCGCGAGGCGCGAAAGATGCGGCACCAGTGCGCGGGCATCCTCGCCCGGCTCGATGCGCACGGCAGCCGCGTTATCGGAAGCGAGAAAGTCCGCGAGCGACAGCACGGGCGCACCGGATGCCCCGTCAACACGCAGGCGCAGCAACGACTCAACCATAGATCGCCTCCTTGAACGGCGCAGCGCCGATGCGGCGGTAGGTATCGATGAAGCGCTCGCCCTCGGCGCGCGCCTTCAGGTACACGTCGGTCGCGGTCTCGATCGCGTCGACGATCCCGTCCTCGCTGAAGCCGGGGCCGATGATCTGTGCGAGCGAAGTATCCGCCGCTTCCGAACCACCGAACAGCAGCTGGTAGTTTTCGGTGCCTTTCTTGTCGACGCCGAGGATGCCGATGTGGCCCGCATGGTGGTGCCCGCAGGCGTTGATGCAGCCCGAAATCTTGAGCTTGAGCTCGCCCAGCGTCTGCTGCCGCTCCGGCGAGGCAAATCGCGCCGAGATCTTCTGCGCCAGCGGGATCGAGCGCGCATTCGCGAGGCTGCAGTAATCGAGGCCCGGGCAGGCGATGATATCGCCGATGAGGTCGAGGTTTGCGGTCGCAAGGCCGGCCGCATCAAGCTTCTGCCACAGCGCATAGAGGTCGCTCTGCTTCACATGCGGTAGCACGATGTTCTGCGTGTGCGTCACGCGCAGTTCGTCGAGGCTGTAGGCCTCCGCCAGCTCGGCCATCAGGCGGATCTGGTCTGCCGTGGCATCGCCCGGAATGCCGCCCGCAGGCTTGAGGCTGATGACGACCGCCTTGTAGCCCGCCTGCTTGTGCGCGGCGGTGTTCTGATCTGCCCACACGGCAAAGTCCGGATCGCTGCGGTCATAGCCATCGGCCAGCCCGCTCTCGAGGCCGGGATCGGCAAAGAACGCCGCAATCCGCTCGAACTCGGCCTGCGGCGGTTCCAGCCCCAGGGTGAGGATATGCGCGAACTCTTCCTCCACCTGGCGGCGGTATTCGTCCGCGCCGATCTCGTGGACGAGGATCTTGATCCGCGCCTTGTACTTGTTGTCGCGCCGGCCGTAGCGGTTGTAGACGCGAAGGCACGCCTCGGCGTAGCTCACCATCTGCAGCGCAGGCACGAACTCGCGGATCACCGGGGCAATCATCGGCGTGCGCCCCATACCGCCGCCCACATGGAAGCGCGCGCCGATCTCGCCGGCTTCGTTCGTCACGATCTGGATGCCGATATCGTGCAGCCGCATCGCCGCGCGGTCGGTATCGCTCGCGATCACCGCGATCTTGAACTTGCGCGGCAGGTAATCGAACTCCGGATGGAAGCTCGACCACTGGCGCAGCAGCTCGGCATAAGGGCGCGGATCGACCAGCTCGTCCGCAGCCGCCCCGGCAAAGTGGTCGGAGCTGATGTTGCGGATGCAGTTGCCGCTCGTCTGGATCGCATGCATCTCCACCGTCGCGAGATCGGCGAGGATCTGCGGCGTGTCTTCGAGCTTGATCCAGTTGTACTGGATGTTCTGCCGCGTGGTGAAGTGGCCGTAGCCGCGGTCATACTTGTCGGCGATATCGCCCAGCAGCCGCATCTGGCGACCGTTCAGCGTGCCATAGGGAATGGCGACACGCAGCATGTAGGCGTGGAGCTGGAGGTAGAGCCCGTTCTTCAGCCGCAGCGGCTTGAATTGGTCCTCGGTGATCTCACCCGCCATGCGCCGCGCCACTTGCCCGCGGAATTCCTCCACGCGGGCATCGACCATGGCCTGATCGTATTCGTCATACTGGTACATGTTCAGATCACCTGCCTGGCAGCATCGGGATCACCCGGCTTGAGCGAGAGGTCGAGCCGCACGGTCGGGCCGAGCGCCCGGATGCGGTCCTTGATATGCGCGGGGCGGACGCCCTCGGCGGTGCGGGTGGCGGCAATCGCATAGCTTGCGTTCACGCGCTGCGCGGCTTCCTCGGCGGCGAGGATCGCTGCGTCCTGATCGCCCACGTCCACCGCATCGTTCACATCGCGCGACCAGCCCTTGCCGTCCCACCAGACGACATCGCCGGATGCCAGATCATTCCCCGTCAAAATCTTCACGCAGCGGTCTCCGCTATCTTCAAAAGGTCCTGTGTGCGCTCACGCGCGGTCACTTCGCCGATCACGATGAGGGCAGGGCTCTTCACCTTCTCCTCGGCGACCAGCGCGCCAAGCCCCGCCAGCGCCCCGCGCAGCACGCGCATCGTGGGCCGTGCCGCGTTCTCGATCACGGCCACCGGCATGTCAGGCGCGAGGCCATCGGCCATCAGCTTCTCGGCAATCGCATCGCTCGTGGCGACACCCATGTAGATCACCAGCGTGCGGCCGACACCGGCCAACCCAGCCCAGTTCTGATCGGCGAGGCCCTTGCACTGGCCCGCCACGAAGCTGACAATCGAAGCGTTCTCGCGGTGCGTCAGCGGAATTTGCGCCGCCGCCGCCGCGCCCATCGCCGCGCTCACGCCCGGCACGACCTGAACCGGAACCCCGGCGGCATGGCAGGCCTCGGCCTCTTCCCCGCCGCGCCCGAAGATGAACGGATCGCCGCCCTTCAGCCGCACGACATCGTGCCCGGCCAGCGCCTCACGCACCAGCAGCGCATTGATATCGTCCTGCTGCATCGTGTGCCGCGCCCGGCTCTTGGCGACCGAAACCAGCCGCGCGTCTTCGGGGACCATCGCCATGATCGCCGGATCGACCAGCCCGTCATGCACGACCAGTTCCGCACAAGCGAGCAGCCGCGCTGCACGCAGCGTCAAAAGGTCCGGATCACCCGGGCCTGCGCCTACGAGGTAGACGGTTCCGATTCTTTTGGGCGCATTGTCCATGGGCGCCAGATGGTCGTTCGCCTCAGCAATCGCCAGCGAGGAAAGCTAGGGGGGCGGCTAGGTGAGCTTTAGCGCGTGGCCCACCCCCAACCCCTCCCGCAAGCGGGAGGGGAGTACCAGCGCTACCAATCTCCCCTCCCGCAAGCGGGAGGGGTCGGGGGTGGGCAAGCGGCAAAGCCAGACCTCCCAGAATACCTTGTCTTCACCGTTCGAACGGGTCTTAATGCGCCCAAACAGCAAAAGGGGGAGAAGCCGAATGGAACTGGTGCACGAGTTCACTTTCAGAGCCGGTCTGAAGCCACCCCTGCCTATTGGCGCAGGCCCCATCGGCACGCGCATGTATTACGAGATCGACGGCGGCGAGGTGGTCGGCGAGCGCCTGAATGGCACCATCCGCGGTGGCGGCGAGTGGGCGCTGATCGGGCCTGATGGCTATCTCCGGGTCGATGTCCGCGCCCAGGTCGAAACCCCTGATGGTGCCTTTCTCTATGTGCAGTATTTCGGCCTGCTCGAAATGAATGCCGCCGTCATGGGCGCCATCGAGAACGGCACCGGCACCGAATTCAGCGATCAGTATTTCTGCACCAACCCGAGGATCGAAACCGGGGACCCGCGCTATAGCTGGGTCAACACGACGTTCTTCGTCGGCGAAGGCCGCGTCCTGCCAGGGCTCGGGATCGAATACCGCGTCTACCGTCCGGCAAGGGGAGCGGCGGGCTGACGCGCTTCAGTCAGCCCTGCCTATAACATTCCTCTCAACAAGGCACACCGCGCACCCCCATCTGGGGCCTCCCCCGACTTGGCGAGGAGCCTCAAGCCCTGTCCCATCGGCTCGTCATGCCGCCGCAATGGCCTCGATCTCGACCAGCCAGTCGTCGGTCAGCGTCTGTGCCACGATGGCGGTGGTCGGAATGCGGTGCTCGCCCAATGCGGCGAGGCGGGCGGCCGCATTGGCGTCGGCATAGCTCGCGTCGCGTAGGTAGCTGGTCAGCCGCACCAGATTGTCGGTTGTCATGCCCGCGCTCGCCAGAATGGCGCGCAGGTTGTTCCAGACGCAGTCCAGCTGTTCCTCGAGCGTGGGCGGTGCGGAGAAATCGGGGCGCAGGCCCATCGTTCCGCTGATGAACAGCAGACGCTGCGGCCCGCGCACCTCGATGGCGTGAACCCAGTCGCCGCCCGTCGCATAGACGCCTTCAGTGGGATTGTGCGTGATCACTTCCATGACGATCTCCTTGATTATCCTTTAGTCACAATGGCCTGTGCATGCCGCAGCCGCAGGCTCGCGCTGGCCGGAAGGATAGGTGGGGCCTCGTCAGTGGGGCAAGGTCAGATGTGTCCGATCTGCTACGGATTGTCAGGTCCGCGCCGAGCCAGTGCCTCGGCCAACACCCGCAGCCCATCCGAATCCCGCAGCGTCACGTCCGATTGCGGCAGGGGGATGCTCACGCTGCTGTCCTTCAGCGCGTGCCACGCCGCCTTCAGCACATCCGAACGCACATTGCCCACGCCGTTTTCCGGGTCGTCGATCGAGATATAGATCAGCAGCTGGATCGCGCTCGGCCCGAACGCATCGAGCAGGATCGAAGGCTCCGGGTCCTTCAGCACGCGCGGCACCGTCAGCGCCGCTTCCAGCAGCAGCTTTTCGGCAAGCTCCAGATCGCTGCCGTAGGCCACGTTCACCGGAATCGTGATCCCGACCATGCGCGAGGAGTACGACCAGTTCTCCACTTGCGTGGTCATCAGGATTTCGTTCGGGATCAGGATCTCGCGGTTGTCGCGCGTCGTCACCGAAACCGCGCGCACGCCGATGCGGCTGACTTCGCCGAAGGTGCTGCCCTTGGTGTCGGTCACCGCGATGACGTCGCCCGGCTTGATCGAGCGGTCCATGAGGAGGATCACGCCTGCGATCAGGTTGCCGAAGGTCTTCTGCAGGCCAAAGCCGACCGCGAGGCCGAAGGCGCCCGAAAACACCGTCAGGGTGGTGAGATTGATCCCCACTGCATCAATGCCGACAAGCACCGCGATGGTCCACACGGTCACCGTCATCAGCTTCTCGCCGAGCGCGCGCTGCGTCCCGTCGAGGCCCTTCATGCTCCGCACCATGCGCCGCCCGACCCGGCCGGCCACGCGGCCGAACGCGATCACGAGCACGACGACGACGATCATCCAAACCGCGTTGAACAGCGAGATATGCGTGCGGCCCACGTCGAAGCCGACATCGTCGAGCGAGGCGGCCCATTCCGTGATCGTGCGGCGCAGCTTGGTCCACTCGCTCATGCCGCCGCACTCCATACGCCCAGCGCGCGTTCCAGATCGGCGATCAGGTCGGCCGTATCCTCAAGGCCAATCGAAAGCCGCACACCAAAGCGGTCGCCCTCGTCCAGCCCCGGCAGCGGCCAGGGGCTTGCAGTGCGGATCGGCGCGGGATCGACCGGGGTGGCCAGGCTCTCGAACCCGCCCCACGAGAAGCCGATGCCGAACAGCGCCAGCGCATCGATCAGCGCGTCGCGCGCTGCGGAGGTTCCGCCCTCGAGCACGAAGCTGAACAGCCCGCAGCCACCGGTGAAATCGCGCTTCCACAGGTCATGCCCGGGCGATCCCGGCAGCATCGGGCAGAGCACCTTTGCCACCTCGGGCCGCCCTTCCAGCCACTGCGCAATCGCCAGTGCCGAGGCCGTCTCCTGCGTCAGCCGCAGGCCCATCGTGCGCAGCCCCCGCAGCATCAGCGCGGCATCATCGGGCGAGACGACATTGCCCAGCCCCTGTGCCCGCACGCGCAGCTTCCTGTGCCATTCCGGCCCCGCGCTCGCGCTGCCCATCATCACGTCGGAATGCCCGCCGACATGCTTGGTCAGGCTCATGATCGCAATGTCCGCCCCGCGCTCCAGCGCCGGAAAGCCCAATGGCGAGGCCCAGGTGTTGTCGAGCACCACGGTCAGCCCATGCGCCTTGGCGATGGCGGAAAGCGCGGGCACATCGCAGACTTCGATGGTCAGGCTCCCCGGCGATTCCAGCAGCACCGCCTTGGTGCGCGGGCAGATCGCCGCCTCGAACGCCGCCGGATCGCTGGCATCGAACCAGCGCGTTTCCACGCCGAAATCCTTGAGGAGGCCGCGCCCCATGGCCCGGCTCGGCTCATAGGCATTGTCGATCATCAGCAGCACATCGCCCGGCCGCAGCACTGTCAGCAGCGCGCCCATGATCGCCGCTACGCCGGAAGGATAGAGCACCGTGCCCTCGGCTCCTGGCTCCAGCGCCGTCAATGCCTCGGCCAAGGCCCACTGCGTCGGCGCGCCCCGGCGGCCATAGTAGAACCTGCCGTCCTCATTCGCCGGATGCGCCCTCAGCGCCGCCATATCGGGATAGAGATGCGTGCTCGCCCGGTAGACCGGCGGATTGACCACCGCACCGGGATGGTCCGCCGTGCCCGTCCACTCCGCCCGCCGACCTGCGCCGACCAGCCGCGTGCCGGTGCCATGGTGTTCGCTGTCATGTTCCGCCATGCGCCGGTCTTAGGGGGATTTGCGGAGAAAGGGAATCACGCAGTCCAACCCAAACCCAGACCTGCGCCAAAGCCAAAGCCCGCTCATGCTGAGCCTGTCGAAGCGGCTGCACCAACACCCTTCGACAAGCTCAGGATGAGCGGGGAAGGGAAGTGCGAGGCAGGTTCCTGAACCAGGCCCAAGAGGGGGCCAAAATCGAACAGAGGATCGGGGGAAGGCACACAGCATTGCCGGGCCTCCCCACACAGTCGGGGGAAGCACTCACAGCCAGGCCGGACTTCCCACACAAGTTTGGGGGAAAGCACTTGGCAAAGCCCGACTTTCCACTCCGCTTACAAAACTGCCACGCGCCAGACGGCTTGCAAAGCAGAGAACGGTTGGAAACGGACCCTTTCCGGAGATGCCCCTAGCGCGCCGCCCCCGTCTCCTTCGGCGTCTCGGGATCCGCGCCCCATTCGCTCCAACTGCCGTCATAGAGCGCCACATCATCCTTGCCGATGAGGTGCAGCGCGAAGATCAGCACGTTGGCGGTGACGCCCGAACCGCAGCTGGTAATGATCGGGCGGGTGAGGTCCACGCCGGCCGCCTCGAACACATCCCGGATGTCGCCCGGGCTCTTCCACGTGCCATCCGGGCGAAACAGGCTGGCGTAATAGACATTGCGCGCGCCCGGAATGTGTCCGCTGGCAAGCCCCGGCTTCACTTCGGCCACTTCGCCGGTGAACCGCCCCGGCCCGCGCGCATCGATCACCAGTTCGCGCCCGCTGCTCAGGTTCGCCAGCACGTCTTCTTTGCTGCGCACGGTGCGGTCATCGCTCCACACGGTGAAGTGCCGGTGCCGCAGCGTTTCGCGCCCTTGCGCGCATTTGCGGCCTTCCGCCTTCCACTTGGCGATCCCGCCATCGAGCAACGCCACGTTGGTCGCGCCGAACATCGTCAGCATGAACCACGCGCGCGTGGCCGAACGGATCGGGCTGTCGTCATAGATCACGATGCGGCTGCCATCACCAAGCCCAAGGCTCTGCATCCGGCTGGCAAAGCGCTCGGCGCTGGGGAGCATGTTCATCCCCGGCCGGGCAGGGTCGGTCAGTTCCGCAAGGTTCATGAACACCGCGCCAGGAATATGGCACGCCTCGTATTCCAGCAGCGGATTGCGTCCGTGCTCGGGCAGAAAGGCGCTGGCATCAACGATGCGCAGATCGCTCGCGCCCAGCTCGCTGGCGAGCCACTGGGTCGAGACCAGGGAATCCATGGGGTCAGCTCCGTCCTGCATGCGGCCCGTCTCTGCGGGTCCTTGAGGGTGAGACTAGTCGCGCGCCCCGCTGCCGTCACGCCAAAAATGGGGCGAATCCGCCGTTCCTTGCCGGACGGTTTCTCGCAAAGAGCAGAAAGGAAGCAGAGACCGCAGGGGGGTGGCGGATAGCGGCGAAGCCGCTGGCTATATCGTGCGCTGCCTGTTGAGTTTTGCCGCCGACTGGCAGCACAGCCTCTCTACGCTCTTCCTTCTCCTCTGCGCCTCTGCGAGAAACCCCTTTCCCCTTCTGACAGCCCGCTTGCTCCCGCGCCCGCCCGGGTCCAAAGGCGCGGGCGCAAGAAAGGACCCGTCATGACCGATATCGGCGCCACCCCCCTCCACCTCGGCCAGTCGAGCAGCCTGCCCGCTTCGCCCGAAGCGGCCGTGCTCGATTACGTGCCCAATCCGCGCGCCGGCTCGCTGTTCCTCGTGCGCTTTGCCGCGCCCGAATTCACTTCGCTCTGCCCGGTCACCGGGCAGCCCGATTTCGCGCATCTCGTGATCGATTACGCGCCGGGCGAGACGATCGTGGAATCGAAGTCGCTCAAGCTGTTCCTCGGCGCATTCCGGAACCATGCCGGCTTCCACGAAGACGTCACCGTCGGCATCGGCCAGCGCCTCTTTGCCGAAATGCACCCCAGGTGGCTACGCATCGGCGGCTACTGGTATCCGCGCGGCGGCATTCCGATCGACGTGTTCTGGCAATCGGATGCGCCCCCCGCCGGGCTGTGGGTGCCCGATCAGGGGGTCGCCTCCTATCGCGGCCGGGGCTGAGCCGGGGGCGGCTCAGCGCCCCCAGTAACCGCCGCGATAGCGCCCCGCTTCTTCGTCGATCCAGCGATCGATCCGCGCGTAGTCCCGGCCGATCCTGTCCACCGCGCGCCAATCGCCTTCGGCGCATTCGTGCTGTTCCTTCCACTGCAGCCGGTCGATTTCCCGCTGGATGCGCTGCGCCGCGCGGTAATCGATCAGGCCGCGGCTGGTCTTGAAGCGCAGTTCGCGCTCCAGCCGATAGCCGCGCTGGCCCGAGCAGGTGCCGCCGGAATCGCCGCGATCACCAGACCAGCCGCCGCCATAAGGCTGCGCATAGCCCCAGCCATTCCCGCGCCAGTCATGCGCGCTCGCCGTACCGCTGATGGCCACTGCGCTGCCAAGTGCAAGTGCTGTGGCAAGGACCTTCGTCATCGTCTTCATCGTACTACCCCTTCACTGGTGCCGATGAACACGTTCTGCCTGATTCGCCTTGGCATGAGCCTGAATGCGCCGTTGGCTTTCGTTCAGGTTCAGGACTACTTTGCTGAACGAACGGCACAGCCTCTTGCGCCCGCCGCGCTCCCTGCCGAAAAGGACGCGCAAGGAGGGCGCCGGCACATCAGGCCGCCCCGGGAGAGAGCATGCACATGAAGGGTGATACCGATTTTACCGGCCGCAAGGTCCTCGTCGTCGGCGGATCGAGCGGCATCGGCAATGGCGTCGCCCATGCCTTCCGCCAGCGCGGCGCGGCCGTGCATGTCTGGGGCACGCGCGCGCGGGCAGATGATTACGATCCCGCCGAAGGCTCCGATCTCACCGGCCTCGGCTACACCAGCGTGGATGTCGGCGATCCCGCCGCCATCGAAGCCGCGCCCATGCCCTTCGATAGCCTCGACGTCCTCGTCCTTTCGCAAGGCACCGTCGTCTACAAGCGCGGCGAGTTCGAGCAGGCCGGCTGGGACAAGGTCATGGCCGTCAACCTCGACAGCCTGATGAACTGCGCGCGCAAGTTCAAACCGCAATTGGCTGAAACCAGAGGCAGCCTCATCACGGTCAGCTCGGTCGCCGGTTTCGGCGCCAATGTCGGCAACCCCGCCTATGCCGCATCCAAGGCGGGCGCGGTCAGCCTCACCCGCACGCTCGGCAATGCCTGGGCTGGGGACGGCATCCGCGTGAACGGCATCGCCCCCGGCCTCGTCGATACCAAGCTCACCAAAGTGACCACCCAGCACCCCGAACGCCTCGCCGGCTCGCTCGCCCGCATCCCGCAAGGCCGCCTCGGCACGCCGGAAGACATGGCAGGCGCCGTCCTCTTCCTCGCCAGCCCGCTCGCCGCCTATGTGACAGGGCAGACCTTGATCGTCGATGGGGGGCTCACACTGTGAATCACAGTCCAATGCACTTCCCCGCCGCCCCCACTCCGCTCACCCTGAGCCTGTCGAAGGGTGTTTGCCGCAAACGCTGCGCCCGCATGCTTCGACAAGCTCAGCATGAGCGGGATTGGTCGCGGTATGGTGGGGCGAAAGCACGAAAAGGTCTCTGCGCATGAAAGCCCTGCGCTATTACGGCGCGCGCGATGTCCGCTATGAAAGCATGGACGATCCCGCGCCCCAGTCCCTCGCCGATGCCGTCGTGCGCGTCACCGCCTGCTCGATCTGCGGGTCAGACCTTCACATCTACCACGGCCACGGCTTCTCGGAGGACGTGGGCTTTTGCGTCGGCCACGAAGCGGTGGGCGAAGTGGTCGAAGTCGGCAGCGCGGTCCAGCGCGTGAAGGTGGGCGATCTCGTCATGCTCCCCGCCGCGGTCGGCTGCGGCCGCTGCCGCTCGTGCCTGTCCGGCCTCGTCCACACCTGCGAAAACGGCGCGCTTGCCTGCTATGGCCTCTCCGCCCGCCTGCAAGGCTCGCAAGCCGAAGCCGTGCGCGTCCCCGCGGCAGACATGAACGCCGTCCCCATCCCGGAAGGCGTGAGCGAAGATCAGGCGCTGATGATGACCGACGCGCTCGCCACCGCCTGGTTCGGCGCGCGGCAGGCCGATATCCGGCCCGGCAGTTCGGTCGCGGTGATCGGCCTCGGCCCCATCGGCCTCATGGCGGTCGAAAGCGCCTGGGTCATGGGCGCGCATGTGGTCTACGCGATCGACCCGATCCCCGAACGCCGCGCCATGGCCGAAGCATCGGGCGCAATCACCCTCCACCCGGACGAAGCGCTCGAACGCATCAAGGCCGACACCAAAGGCCGCAAGCTCGATTGCGTGGTCGAAGTCGTCGGCAGCGACGCCACGGTCGATTTCGCGCTGCGGCTGGTGCGCCCGCGCGGCACCGTCTCGGTCATCGGGGTCCAGCAATCACGCCGCTTCGCCTTCCCCTTGGAACGCGCCTTTGCAGCAGGCCTCACCTTCCGCATCGGCACTTGCTCGGTGCCTGAGGAACTGCCCGCGCTGTTCCCGCTCGTCCAGTCCGGCCGCCTGAAGCCCGAACGCACGATCACCCACCGGATGCCGCTGAGCGAAGGCGCAGAAGCCTACCGCCTGTTCGAAGCGCGCGAGGCAGGGGCGCTGAAGATGGTGTTGACGCCGGATTGACCCAACGTCCGCCGCGTAACCCACCTTCGTCATTGCGAGGAGCGCAGTGACGAAGCAATCCAGAGCAGATAAACGCAACGCCAAACCTAAGCGCAAATCTCCGCAAACAAATCCCGCCATGCCGGATTTCCCGCCTCGATCAGCGCGAGCTTGCGCCGCCGCGATCCACCCTTGAGCTGCTTCTCGCGCTCAATTGCATGTTCCATCGTCGCATGAAGTTCGTACCAAACCAGCGTCTTGCACCCGTGCCGTTTGGTGAAGCCTGCAACCATCGCTTCCCGGTGCTGCCAGACACGTTGCGGCAGATTGCTGGTCACGCCGACATACGTCGTCCCGTTGCGCTGCGAGGCCATGATGTAGACCGCTGGCTGGAAGTCGCGCTGCATCGCTCTGGATTGCTTCGTCGCTGCGCTCCTCGCAATGACGAAGGTAGGGCTGGAACCAAAGTCGAAGCATCTCCCACCCCAACGGCCGTCCCCCAAACTTCGTCATTGCGAGCGGAGCGAAGCAATCCAGAGCGGCCAGACACTACCCCGCCACCACCAACTCAACCCCCGCCGCGCGCACCATCGCCGCATGTTCCGGCGCGATCCCCGCGTCGGTCACCAGCACATCCACCTCATCCAGCCCGCACACGATGGTGCCCGAGCCCGAAGCGAACTTCCCCGAATCCACCAGTAGGATCACCTGCTCGGCCCGGTCGATCAGCCGCCGCTCCGCTGCCACCAGCACAACATCCTGTTGCATCACCCCCTGCGGCCCCACTGAAGCTGCGCCCATGAACAGTTTGGGCGCGTGGAAGCGCGGCATCGATTCCTCGCCCGCTGCGGCCAGAATGATGTTCTGTTCGCGAAACACCGTGCCCGAAGGCACCAGAATGCGCGTGCCGGCCTGGCTCAGCAGCGCGTTCACGATGTGGAGCGAATTGGTCAGCACCTGCAGGCCAAGGCCCGCCAGATGCGGGCACATCTGCAAGGTGGTCGTGCCGCCGTCGATCATCACGCCTTCGCCCGGCTCGCACAGCGCCGCCGCCGCCGCGCCGATGGCGCGCTTTGCTGCCATGTTGCGGTTGATCGATTGGTCAAACGGCGTGCCTGCCAGCTGCAGCACCGGCGCGCGTTGCCCTTCCGCCAGCTTCGCCCCGCCATGCACGCGCACGATCAGGCCTGCCTCTTCCAGCCGCGCCAGATCGCGCCGGATCGTCGCGGGCGAGGCATCGAGCATGGCCTCCAGTTCGCGATAGGTGACAAAGCCGGTGCCCTGCATCGCCTCGACGATCACCTTCTCGCGCTCTGCCGCGTGCACATTCGTCCCCTGATTACTTCCAATCAGAAACCGTCATGCCGCTCGGCCTCGAGTTGTTCAAGGCTTTTGCCTTCGTTGCGGGGTGCCCAAGCGTAGCCGATCACGCCCGAAACGATGAGGAACCCCGTCAGGATCAGCGCCAGCGTGGTAAAGCCTGTCGCCGTCAGCAGCGGCACGAAAAAGCTGAATACGCCAAGGCTCACCCGCACCACGGCAAAGCATATGCCCTGCGCGGTCGAGCGCAGCATGGTGGGAAACTGCTCCGCGCTCCAAAGCTGGAAAAAGCTCTGCGCGCCAAACCCGCCGCCAAATTGCAGCAGGAACACGTAGAGCAGCGCCACCGGGATGGTCAGCGGAAACACCGCTAGCAGCCCCATGCCCACGACTTGAATCACCGCCGAAATCGCAAACAGCGTGCGCTGGTTCACCCGGTCCGCCAGCGGCATGAACACCAACCCGATGGAGGCCATGCCGATGGCGAACGACAGCGCCTGAATGCCCACCGCCTGCGCCTGCGTCGCCGCGCCTACCGTGCGCAGGATATAAGGGAAGAAGAACCCGTTGGTCCCCGCCCAAAGGTTCCAGAAGCCATACATGCCGACAAGCCCGAGGATCGAGCCGAGATGCTTGCCCTTGAACAGCGAGGAAATCGGCGGCCGCTTCTCGCCAGAGGCCTGCGCCTCCGTCCACCGCACCGATTCCGCCATGCGCGAACGCAGGAACGTCAGACCCAGCGCGATCACCAAAAGGTGCGCAAACACGATCCGCGCGCCCAGTTCGCCAAGGCCTGTCAGCGCGAGGCTCATCAGCAAGACGACGACTGGCCCCAGATACCACAGCACTTGCGCCATGCCCGAATGCCGCGCCCGCTGCCCGTCCGGCGCACCCTCTGCAATCAAGGACCACGAGGCCGGAATATCTGCGCCCACCGCCAGACCCACGATCAGGAACCCCGCCACGATCATCCACGGCGCGACGGCAAACACCAGAAGCGCCATGCCCGCAGCATAGATCAGCATGTCCCACTGGTAGATCGTCTTGCGCCCCAGCCGGTCGCACAGAATGCCACCCACCAGTGCCCCTAGGCCCGCACCGATCGCATTCGGCCCAAACGCGCCGAGCAGGCCCAGAAACCCCGGCGAGAGGTGGTAATGCTCCTGCCACAAGGCCAGCGCCACCGATCCCGCTACGATCGAGCCCGCGTCGATATAGTTGGCCAGCCCCGCCAGAATCGTGTCACGCCAGTGGTGCGAAGGTGCCGTCAACTACTCTCTCCCATGCGTCATCTCGAACCGACGCTCAGCGTAAAAAATCCCCGTCGCCCCGTGCTTGACACGGGGCTTGGCTAGACTTGGCCGCCCAAGAAAGCCCAGGCCCGTGTCGAGCACGGGCCGACGAGAACGTATTGAGGAGTTCAATCCCAACATGCCAAATTGTCCCGGCCGATATCGCGCACCCGCGTCACCCCCGTCAGCGCCATCGCCACGCGCATTTCCGCTTCGATCAGCGCCAGCATTTTCGAAACCCCGGCCTCGCCCCCGGCGGCGAGAGCGAAGGCCCACGCGCGGCCCAGCAGCACACCCTTGGCGCCCATCGCCAGCAGCCGTACCACATCGAGCCCCGAGCGCACGCCGCCATCCGCCAGCACGGTCAGCCGGTCGCCCACCGCATCGGCAATCGGCGGCAAGGCGCGCGCGCTCGAAAGCACTCCGTCCAGCTGCCGCCCGCCATGGTTGGAAACCACAATGCCATCGGCGCCCACTTCGGCGGCCTGCCGCGCGTCCTGCGGATCGAGAATGCCCTTGAGGATCAGCGGCCCAGACCACTCGCTGCGGATGAAATCGAGGTCGCGCCAGTTGATGCCGGGATCGAAATTCGCCCGCATCCACGCGAAGAAATCCTCCAGCCCCGTCCGCCCCTTCAGCACCGGCGCGATATTGCCCAGATGATGCGGACGGCCCATGAGGCCCACGTCCCACGCCCAGCCGGGCCGCATCGCAGCCTGCGCGGTGCGGCGCAGATCGCCCAGCAGGCCGGACGCGCCTGCAAGGCCAGACCGCACATCGCGGTAGCGGCTTCCCGGCACCGGCATGTCCACGGTAAAGATCAGCGCCGAGCACTGCGCCTCGCGCGCCTCGGCCAGCAGATCGCGCATATGGCCCCGGTCGCGGATCATGTAGAGCTGAAACCAGAAGGGCTTGCTCGCCGCAGCGGCTACTTCGCTCAACGGGCATACCGATACGGTCGAAAGCGTGAACGGCACTCCGGCCTTCTCCGCCGCGCGCACCGCCTGAACCTCGCCGCGCCGCGCATTCATGCCCGCAAGACCAATCGGCGCGAGCGCAACCGGCATGGCCAGCTTCTGCCCAAACAGCTCCGCCGAAAGATCGATATCCGCCACATCGGCCAGCACCCGCTGGCGCAGGGCGATCCCGGCAAGGTCAGCCACGTTCCGCCGCAGCGTCTCTTCCGCATAGGAGCCGCCATCGAGATATTCGAACAGGAAGTGCGGCAGCCGCCGCCGCGCGGCTTCACGGAAATCGGCGATATTGGCGATGATCACGGCGTAGTCTCCAGCAGCCAGCGCGCGCGATAGGCTAGGATATCGCCGGCCAGCGGCTCCACCTGCCGCAAGCGCGCCGCGGGCGCCAGTGCGGGATCAATCAGCCGCAGCGCGCCGAATGCCGCATCTGCCGGCCCGTCCGCCACCATGACACGGCTTTCGGGCCGCAGCGCCGCCAGCGCCCGCACGAAAACCTCGGCACCGGCAAACCGCCCCTCCACCAGCAGCGTCTGCTTCGCGCCGATCAGGTCCATCGCGGCATCCACTATCAACGCCGCATAAAGGCACGCGGCTGCGCGGCGGTCTTCCGGCTCGGCAATCCAGCGCGCCACTGAATCGGGAAACGGCCCGCAGCCCGGCGCCAAGGTCGGCAGCAGCATCGCGCCGCTCTCAAGCACCCTCGGTACGTCAGCCAGCAGCGCCGCCTGCTCCGCCGGACCATCCACCGCCGCGCCGCCAGCGGCGATTTCAATCTCCCGTCCGCCCATGAACCGGGCCGAAGGCACCGCGCGGCCCTCAACGTCCACGTTTACCAGACAATCGCGCCCCTCGGGCAGCACCGGCGCAGCCCCCTGCGCCCGCCGCATGGCAACGAACCAGGTGCCAGTAGAGAGAACCGTCGCTTCCCCATCCGCTACTTCGGCAAACCCGCGCGCGCCATGCAGCGCCGCGTTGGAATCATGCACGCCCGCCAGAACCTTCACTTGGCCCGAAAGCCCCGTCGCCGCCGCAATTTCCGGCTTCAATGTGCCCACCACTTCGCCTGCGCGCACAAGCGGCGCAAACCGCTCGGACCAGCCCATGCGCTGCGCCAGCGGCGAAAATGCACCCGCCGCCGGCGCCCACAGATCGGTATGGCACCCCAGCGAGCTCACCTCGCTCACCGCCGCGCCGCTCAGAAACCACGCCCAGTATTGCGCCCAAGGCAGCAGTGTCACGCCCTCTAGTGCACCCTGTTCCTCCAGCCACCACAGCTGCGCGCCAAGGTTCAGCCCGTGGGGCAGGGCAGGGGAGCCAGTCACGCCGAAGGGATCGCGCACGGCCCGGTAGCGCGCCATCGCGTCTGTCGGAATCGCCGCTTCATAGTCCAGTGGCGCAAAGTCCAGCGCACCGTCCCGCAGCGCCGCCACGCCCGCGCCATGGCCGACAGGCACGATCGCTTCCACCGGATGCGCGGCAAAGGCACCCAGCGCTTCGATCAGCCACGCCGCAATTCCTGTCACATCGAGAGCGCCGCCTGCCGCTACATTGGCCCGCGTGCGCACATCAAGCCGCCGCCCGGCCCGGTCCCATAGGGAAACCTTGGCCAGCGTCTTGCCCAGATCGATCACGATGAATGCGCCGCCTGTCAGCGCCTCTCTCCCCTTGTCTGAAACGATCATTATCAATCAATATTGATCGTTTCCAGTAGAAATGTTAGCAGACCCATCAAGCGCAGCCCGATTACTGCCGCCGGAAGGATGCCATGAACGCCCATACGCCCGTAAGCCCCGCGATTCCCTTCGCCGTGCCCACCAGCCGCTGGGACGATGCGCATGCCGCCACGCTGAGCCCCGAGGAATTGCTCCTCTATCGCTCCAACCTCCTTGGCAGCGACCTTACCGTCACAAACTTCGGCGGCGGCAACACTTCGGCCAAGCTCACCGGCACCGATCCGCTCACTGGCGCGCAAGTCCCCGTGCTCTGGGTCAAAGGCTCGGGCGGCGATATCGGCTCGATGAAGCTCGATGGCTTTTCAACGCTCTGTCAGGACAAGCTGCTCGCTCTCGAAGCGCACTACAGCGGCCCGGATGACGACGACACAATGGTCGGCTTTCTCCCCCACTGCACCTTCAACCTCAATGGCCGCGCCGCCAGCATCGATACGCCGCTGCATTCGCTGCTGCCCTTCGCCCACGTCGATCACGTCCACCCGGATGCGATCATCGCGCTCGCTGCAAGCTCGGGCGGGGAGGCGGCGACGCAGGAAATCTGGAGCGGAAAGATCGGCTGGCTCCCCTGGAAGCGCCCCGGCTACACCCTCGGCGTGATGCTGCGCGACTATGTCCGCGCGAACCCGCATGTGCAGGGCGTCATGCTCGCCGGCCACGGGATCATCTGCTGGGCCGATACGGCGAAGGCCGCCTACGAACACACCATCAGCCTGATCGCGGACGCCGCCCGCTTTCTCAACCAGGCGCTCGCCGCAAAGCCCGCGTTCGGCGGCCAGATCGTTGCCCCGAACCCGGACCGCGCCGCCATCGCCGCCGATCTCATGCCCCGCCTGCGCGGCCTGATGACCGGCGCGCGCCGCAAGCTGGGGCATTTCTCCGATGATGCCGAAGCCCTCGAATTCACCGGCAGCGCCCACTTCCAGCGCCTCGCCGCGCTCGGCACCTCGTGCCCCGATCACTTCCTGCGCACCAAGATCGCGCCGCTTGACCTCGATCCCGCGCGTCTGACCGATGACGCGTATCTTGCGCAGCAGCTTGCCGATTACCGCGCGATGTACGCCGCCTATTACGAACGCTGCAAACGCCCCAATTCCCCTGCCATGCGCGATCCCAACCCGGTCGTCGTCCTCGTCCCCGGCGTGGGCCGCATCACCTTCGCCACCGACAAGACCACCGCCCGCCTCGCCGGAGAATTCTACGGCAACGCGATCAATGTCATGCGCGGGGCCGAGGCCATTGGCGACTACATCGCGCTCGACGAACAGGAAGCCTTCGACATCGAGTATTGGCTGCTCGAGGAAGCCAAGCTCCAGCGCATGCCCGCGCCCAAGCCGATGGTCGGCCGCATCGCGCTCGTCACCGGCGGCGCCGGCGGGATCGGCGCCGCCACCGCCGTCCGCCTGCTCAGGGAAGGCGCCTGCGTGCTGCTCGCAGACCGCGACGGCGAAGCGCTGGATAGCACCCGCGAAGGCCTCGCGCAGCAGTTCGGCAAGGATGTGATCCGCACGGCCACTTGCGATGTCACCGACGAAGCCCAGGTCGCCGCGGCCTTCGCCACTTGCGCGCGCGAATTCGGCGGGCTCGACATGCTCGTCGCCAACGCGGGCATCGCCAGCTCGGCCACCATCGAGGAAACCACGCTAAGCCTCTGGCACCGCAACCACGATGTCCTCGCGCAAGGCTATTTCCTCACCGCCCGTGCGGCTTGGCCGCTGCTCAAGCGCATGAAGGAGCAGGGCGGCTCGTCGGTCGTCTTCATCGGCTCCAAGAACGCCGTAGCCGCCGCTGCCGGGGCCTCCGCCTATGCCTCGGCCAAGGCCGCTGCCAACCACCTCGCACGCTGCCTTGCCTTGGAAGGCGCGCCCGTTGGCATCCGCGTCAACATCGTCAACCCCGATGCAGTCATCCGCGGCAGCCGCATCTGGGACGGCGATTGGCGCAAGGAACGCGCTGCCGCCAACAAGGTCGATGCGGGCGAGGAACTCGAAGCCCACTACCGCAATCGATCGCTACTGAAGCGCGACGTGCTGCCCGAGGATATCGCCGAAGCCGCCGCCTGGCTCGCCTCCGATCTTTCGGCCAAGTCCACCGGCAACATGATCAATGTTGACGCGGGCAACGTCCAGGCGTTCACCCGGTAATGCTCGCAACCATCTGTTTCATATAACTCTTCGTCACCCTGAACTTGTTTCAGGGTCCATCCTTCCGCCCACGCGGAGCGCCGCGTTCGACAACCAAGCCTCTCGGTTTGCGGCTTCCCGGACAGCACGGCGCATGTGGCACAATGGACCCTGAAACAAGTTCAGGGTGACAAGGAAAAAGAGAGAGCGATTGCCCCGCACCGCAAGGAAGCGGCAGAAAGGAATACGATGACGCAGTTCCCCATCTCGTCCGACCTTATCGGGACACGCAACGCAGCCCACCTCGCGGCGCTCGAGGACGACTACGCCGCCCTCGGCCGCAAGCTCGCCCGCGCCGGGATCGAGATCGATGCCGTCAAGGCCAAGGTCGCCCAGTTCTCCGTCGCCGTTCCCTCATGGGGCGCAGGGCGCGGCGGCACGCGCTTTGCCAAGTTCCCCATCCCCGGCGAGCCCACCAATATCCACGAGAAGCTTGAAGACTGCGCCGTCATCCAGCAGCTCGGCCGCAGCACGCCGCGCGTCAGCCCACATTTCCCGTGGGACAAGGTCAGCGATTACAAGGCCCTGCGCGAAGAAGCGGCCAGCCTCGGCCTCGGCTTCGATGCGGTCAATTCCAACACCTTTCAGGACCAGCCTGGCCAGCCGAACACCTATGCCAACGGCTCGCTCGCCGCGCAGGATGCCGCCACCCGCGCGCAGGCGGTGGAACACAACATCGAATGCATCGAAATCGGCCGCCAGCTCGGCTCCACGGACCTCACCGTCTGGGTAGGGGATGGCACCAATTTTCCCGGCCAGCAGGACCTTGGCCGCAGCCTTGATCGCTATCTCGAAGCCGCCGCGCAGATCTACGCCGCGCTGCCGGATGACTGGCGCATGCTGCTCGAACACAAGATGTTCGAGCCTGCGTTCTACTCCACCGTCATCTCGGACTGGGGCTCCTCGATCCTCGCCGCGCAGGAACTCGGCCCCAAGGCCAAGTGCCTCGTCGATCTGGGGCACCATGCGCCGAACGTGAACATCGAACAGATCGTCGCCCGGCTCCACCGCTTCGGCAAACTGGGCGGCTTCCATTTCAACGATAGCAAATACGGCGACGACGACCTCGATTCAGGCGCGATCAATCCGCACCAGCTGTTCCTCGTGTTCAACGAACTGGTCGAAGCAGAGCTTAATCCGAGGGACGGCTTCAACCCCAGCTACATGATCGACCAGTCGCATAACGTGACAGATCCCATCGAATCGATGCTGTCTTCTGCCGAAACCATCGCCCAATGCTACGCCAAGGCCGCGCTGGTGGACCGCGCTGCGCTCCACGCCGCGCAGGAAGCCAACGATACGATGATGGCCTTCCAGGCGCTGCGCCGCGCCTACAACACCGATGTCGCCCCCATCCTCGCCATGGCGCGCATGGAAGCGGGCGGCGCGATCGATGTGCTGGAGGCCTTCCGCCTCAGCCAGTACCGCAGCCGCAAGGCACAGGAACGCACGGCTGTGGGGCTCGGCGCGGGGATCGTCTGAAGATTGCACCGGATATCTGACGATATCTTGTCAAAATCCTGTCACGAAACTGGCATTCGATTGCAACCGATGGTCTAGAGACTGCCGGAATCCGGGAGCCTGACCATCAGACAGATCGCCGCCTTGCCCTATCGCTTCGAAGAAGTGCAGGCCGATACGCAAGTTCGGCTGATGCTGGTCACCTCGCGTGAGACCAAGCGCTGGGTCATTCCCAAGGGCAATCTTTCCGCCTCGATGCTGCCCCATATGGCCGCCGCGCGTGAGGCGGAAGAAGAGGCCGGCGTTGCCGGGGCGGCTTGCCCCACCCCCCTCGGCAGCTATCGCTACCGCAAGAAGCGCGGCAACGGCGCCTCGCTGATGGTCGATGTCGATGTCTTCCCGCTCGCCGTCACGCGCGAAATGCCCGCGTGGAAGGAACAGCACCAGCGCGAGCGCCGCTGGTTCACGCTGGCCGAAGCGGCAGACGCGGTGGACGAGCCCGATCTGCGAGATCTCATCCGATCTTTCGCCGCATCCGAATTCAAGGCAGCGACACAGCGCACGAGTGTGCTAGGGGCCGTGGCGCACCATACACGGATCGGATCGATGTTCGCCTGGTTTCAGCGTCTCTTGCCCCGATCGGGCAACTTCTTCGACATGTTCGAGGCCCACGCCACCACAGTCCTCGCCGCTTCGGATGCGATGGCGCGGCTGCTCGAAGAAGGCTCATCCAGCGCCGATCACATCCGCGAGATCAACGAGCGCGAGAACGACGCCGACGAGATTACCCGCACCGTGCTGCAGACCGTGCGCAAGACCTTCCTCACGCCATTCGACCGCGGCGCGATCACCAGCCTGATCGGCGCGATGGACGATACGGTGGACGAGATGCAGGCCGCCGCCAACGCGATCAGAATTTATGATGTGAAGACCTTCGCGCCCGAAATGCGCGACATGGCCGCGATCATCGTCGATGCCGCGCGCGTCATGGCCGAAGCCGTGCCGCTGCTGCGCGATGTCGCGCGCAACGGCACGCGGCTGCACGAGCTGACCGAGCGGCTGGTGCGCATGGAATCGCATGCGGACGAGATCCACGCCGCCGGCCTGCGCCGCGCGCTGCGCGATCACGGCGCCACCGATACGCTGCGCTTCGTGGTCGAGCGCGAAGTCTACAAGCACCTCGAACGCATCGTCGATGCCTTCGAGGATGCCGCCAATGAAATCGACGGCATCGTCATCGATCATTCCTGAGGAGGGCTGATCCATGCATGAGCTTGCCTTCCCGTTGCTCGTCGGGCTGATCGCCATCGCTCTGGCGTTCGATTATCTGAACGGCCTCCACGATGCCGCCAATTCCATCGCCACGGTGGTCGCCACCCGGCTGCTGACACCGGTGCAGGCGGTCATTTTCGCCGCAGTGTTCAACGCGGGCGCCTATTTCCTCACGATCAGTTTTCCCAGCCTACAGGCCGTCGCCGCCACCATCGGCAAGGGGCTGATCGACAAGGATCTCGTCACTCCCGCCGTCGTCTTCGGCGCGCTGATCGGGGCCAGCGTGTGGAACATCCTCACCTGGCTCAAGGGCATTCCTTCCTCGAGCAGCCATGCGCTCGTCGGTGGCCTGATCGGCTCGGGCCTTGCCCATGCCGGCATGACCGGCATCCAGTGGAGCGGCCTCAACAAGACGCTGATCGCCATCGTGCTTTCGCCCACCATCGGCATGATGCTGGCGATGATGGTCATGCTCATCACCAGCTGGCTGTTCCGCCGCTCCTCCGCGCGCACGGCGGAAACGCGCTTCCGCTATCTGCACCTCGTCTCGTCCGCCGCCTATTCGCTCAGCCACGGCCTCAACGATGCGCAAAAGACGATGGGGATCATCACCGTCCTGCTCTATTCGACCGGGCGCCTCACCGGCCCGTTCGAAGTGCCCCACTGGGTGGCGATCAGCTGTTATCTCGCCATCGGGCTCGGCACGCTGACGGGCGGGTGGAAGATCATCGAGACGATGGGCGGGCGCATCACCAAGCTCTCGCAGCACCAGGGCTTCAGCGCCTCGCTGGCAGGCTCGATCGTACTGTTCGGCGCCTCCGCGCTCGGCGTCCCCGTCTCGACCACCCACACCGTCACCGGCGCAATCATCGGCGCCGGCACCGCCCGCCGCGCCTCCGCCGTGCGCTGGGGCGTCGCGCAGAGCGTGGTCGTGGCATGGATCATCACGATCCCCGCCTCCGCCGCCGTGGGTGCGCTGTTCTACGGCTTGACGACGCTGTTCTGATTTCGCGGGTAAGTGGTGCCGGCTACAGGATTCGAACCCCCAGCGGAGCCGCTTGCGGCGCAGCGCATCAAGAATGCCACGGGTTTGTAAGCGCGAGGGTGATGGTGCCGGCTACAGGATTCGAACCCACAGCGGAGCCGCTTGCGGCGCAGCGCATCAAGAATGCCCCGGGTTCGTAAGCGCTAGGGTGATGGTGCCGGCTACAGGATTCGAACCCGTGGCCCCCTGATTACAAATCAGGTGCTCTACCAACTGAGCTAAGCCGGCCTTGGCGCCGTCCATAGCGTCAGGTGGCGCCAAAGGTCCAGCCCTCGGTGCGGGCAATTACCTCCGAAAGGCCCGCCGGGGCCCACAGCGCCGGATCGTGCGCCACCTTGCGCAGCCAGGCTGCCGTGATCAGCGCGTCGCTGGTGTGGTCGTCAACCGCGCCTTCCAGCCTTGCCGATGCGCTCCCCAGCCGCGCCAGCGCCGTATCGAGCTCCGCGCCGTCCCTGATCTTGGAGCGCCCCGCGCTGCGTCCCGCCGCCATCGCCGCAATCGTCGTGTAGATCTCGCAGACCACCGAGCCAGCCTCCGGCAGCGGATCGATCGGCCAGACCGGCAGCGCACCCTGCAATCGGTGCAGCACGCGCATGCCCGAAAGGCTCGATTTGCCGACCTGCGCCGCGCCGACCAGATTGAAGTTCGAATAGGGTGTGCAGCCCATCGCCCGCTGCGCCAGCTCGGTCACGCGAAACCGCCCGCGCCCGCCTCCGAAGGCCGCTCCTTCGCGCCCGCCATGCCGCCGGAAGTGCGCCGAAGCTTCGGGATGATCGACAAACGCGCTCACCGACAAATGCGACTCTTCTTCGCACACCGCATCAATCAGCGCCCACAAGGCCTTGGCATCGGCAGGGCTTTGCGCCCATCCCGGAAAGAACGCACCCCTGTCTGCAAAGGCGAGGGAGATGCCCAGATCCATCCCCACCAAGGTGTTTGCCGGCAGGTCATCCCGCAGCCACTCAAGCACCTCGCCTCGCGACCAGCGATGCCCCGGCCGCACCAGCTTCGGCGCCGCGCCGCCTTCCCCGCAGATCGCCAGCGCAATGCCCCGGTGCCGCTCGCCAGCTGCGCCGGACCAATCGATAGCGGCAAAATGCCGGAACCGGTTCGGGTTCATTCCCCCCGCCGCTCGCGCCGCTTCTTGTCCCACCAGTCCAGCCGCTTCACGATCTCGCGCTCGAACCCGCGCTCCACCGGTTTGTAGAACTGCTGCGGCCGCATCTCTTCCGGCCAGTAGTCCGCGCCGGAAAAGCCATCCTCGGCCTCGTGGTCATAAGCATAGCCTTCGCCATAGCCGATGTCCTTCATCAGCTTGGTCGGCGCATTCAGGATATGCGCGGGCGGGCTGAGCGAACCTGTCTCCCGCGCGCTCTTGAAGGCCGCCTTCTGCGCCGCATAGGCCGCGTTCGATTTGGGCGCGGTCGCAAGGTAGAGGCACGCCTGCACGATCGCCAGCTCCCCCTCCGGCGAGCCCAGAAACTGGTACGCATCCTTCGCCGCAAGGCACTGCACCAGCGCTTGCGGATCCGCCAGCCCGATATCCTCGCTGGCAAAGCGCACCAGCCGCCGCAGCACGTAGAGCGGCTCCTCGCCCGCCGTCAGCATCCGCGCCATGTAGTAGAGCGCGGCCTGCGGGTCCGATCCGCGCAGCGCCTTGTGGAGCGCGGAAATCAGATTGTAGTGCCCGTCGCGGTCCTTGTCGTAGACCGCCACGCGCCGCATCAGGAACTTCGCCAGTTCTTCCGGCCCCAGCGGGGCGGGGAGGGAGACATCGAACAACGTTTCGGCCTGCCCAAGCAGAAACCGCCCGTCGCCATCCGCCGAAGCGATCAGCGCCTCGCGCGCCGGCGGGGTGAGGGGGAGCCTGAGGCCCGTCAGTTCCTCTGCCCGCGTCAGCAGCGATCCCAGCGCCTCGGCATCGAGCCGGTGCAGGATCAGCACTTGCGCCCGGCTCAGCAGCGCGGCGTTCAGCGCAAAGCTCGGGTTCTCGGTCGTTGCGCCTACCAGCGTGACGGTGCCCTTCTCGACAAAGGGCAGAAACCCGTCCTGCTGCGCGCGGTTGAAGCGGTGGATCTCGTCCACGAACAGCAGCGTCTTGCGCCCGATCTGCGCCATCGCCTCAGCCTCGGCAAAGGCCTTCTTGAGGTCCGCCACGCCAGAAAACACCGCGCTGATTGCCACATAGCGCAGCCCCACCGCATCGGCGAGCAGCCGCGCGATGGTCGTCTTGCCGGTGCCCGGCGGGCCCCACAGGATGATCGAGGAAAGCTTGCCCGCCGCCACCATCCGGCCAATCGCGCCATCCGGCCCGGTCAGATGATCCTGCCCGACGACTTCGCCAAGGTTCGCCGGACGCAGCCGCTCGGCCAACGGCGCATCGTGGCCGGCCGTATCGCGCGGTGTTTCGGCAGGGGAGGGGGCGAACAGGTCGGACATCCGACTCCGGCACTACCAACGCAGGCCTTGCCCGTCACCCCGGACGTTGCGCGGCGCGCCCAGCGCAGGAAGAATAGCCGAACCCCCGGTCAAGCCCGGGGTGACGGGATTATGTATCTGAAAGATGGCTCATTTCTTCCTTCGTCACCCCGGACTTGATCCGGGGTTTGGCTTCCTTCCGCCGCCCGGCCCGCAAAAACTCTCGCCCACCCCCTTGCCAAGAGCGTTTAAAGATATATCTTAGAGCCATCATGAAGCATCAAGGATATGCAATGCGATTTCACAGACACGGCCATGATCATGGCCACAAACACGGCCTCGGGCATCACTTCGCCATGAAGATGATGGCGCGCGGCTTCGGCGGAGGCGGCTTCGGGGGATGGGGCCATCGCGGCGGCGGTTTCGGCGGTGAGGACTGGGACGATGAAGGCCCAGGCTTTCGCGGCCGCGGTCGCCACGGCGGGGGAAGGGGACGCATGTTCGGCCCAGGCGAATTGCGCCTCCTCCTGCTCCTCCTGCTCGATGAACAAGACCGCCACGGCTATGAGCTGATCAAGGCCATCGAGGAGCTCGCCGCCGGCGCCTATGCGCCCAGCCCCGGCGTGGTCTATCCCACGCTCGCGCTGTTGGTCGATGAAGGCATGATCACCGAGGTTCCGGGGGAGGGCGCCCGCAAGGCCTTCACCATGACCGAGGCCGGCCGCGCCGAACTCGCGCCCCGGATGGAAGAAGCCAAGGCCGTCGTCCAGCGCCTCGGCGATTTCGGCAAGGCCCGGTCCGAGGCGGAAGGCCGCAGCGGCAGCCCGCCGCTTCGCCGCGCCGTCGCCAATCTCATGCTCGCCCTGCGCCACAAGGCCGGCGGCGGGCTGGATGAGGCCACCGCGCACCAGATCGCCGATATCCTCGACGAAGCAGCGCGCAAGATCGAACGCCTGGGAGCCACGCAATGAGCAGCGCGATGAGCAGCGCACGGGCCATGGTCGCCACCCAGCATGCCAGCAAATACCTCCAGCAGGTCTGCAAGCACTGGGAGCACAACCTCGCCGTCACCTTCGATGCGCAGCAGGGCACCGTCACCTTCCCCCGCGATGCGCGCGGCGCAGCGTGGGCGGGAGATGCGGTGGTCACCTTCACCGCGCACCCCGAAACGCTCGAATGCCACATCGCCGCCAGCGAGCCCGGCCAGCGTGACGGCCTCAAGGGCGCGGTAGAGCGCCACATCGACCGCTTCGCCTTCCGCGAAACGCTTGGCTGGGAATGGTTCGATCTGGACGGCTGATTGCCAGCGGCAAGGGCAAGGCGTAGGCTGACCAAAACCACGGGGTCAGACCTCAACCCGCTCATGCTGAGCTTGTCGAAGCATCTGGCACGACCGCCGCGCCAGCACCCTTCGACAAGCTCAGGGTGAGCGGAGTTGGGTGGGGTGGCCTGAATGGGACAGGAAGCACAAAGCAATGCCCCTGAACGCAAGACCGCAAACCCCCGCATCCTTCTGGCTCGTCGCGGTGCTCAGCCTGCTGTGGAACCTGTTCGGCTGCTACGATTACCTGATGTCGAAGCTCTCGCCTGAAAGCTACTTCGCCAGCATGGGCATGAATGCCGAAAGCGCCGCCTATATGGCGAAGCTTCCCGCATGGCTCACTGCATTCTGGGCGCTCGGCGTCTGGGGCTCGCTGCTGGGCTCGCTGCTGCTCATTGCCCGCTCGCGCCAGGCCGCCCCGGCCTTCGCGCTTTCGCTGCTCGGCCTCGCCGTCAGCCAGCTCACGCAGGCATTCTGGCTCCACCCACCGCAGGCCGCGCCGGTGGGACTCGTGCTCACGATCTGGAGCGCGCTCGTCTTTTTCCTGATCTACGCGCGCAGCATGGCAGCCAAAGGCGTGCTCACCTGATCGCTACATCGCTGCCCCGGCTCCCCTTGCCGCAAATCACGATTGCATCCGTATCGGATATTCGCGTCGCGCGCCCATCCATGACACTCTCCTAGGTAATAAGCCCTATCGGGCTGTGGAGAGCTGATGATGGTAGGGACCACCACCTTCAACGTCTTCGTCGATCGCGCGTCCGGCGCCTTCGATGTGAGCGTCGATTACTACATCCCCGGCTATAACGATCCGGAGACCTTCGAGCAGTTCTACGAAACCACGTGGAATTTCTCCTACTCCGGCTCGGACGGCTCCTATGGCTACGGCGGCTACGGGTGGGACAGCGGCTTCGGCTCCATCAGTCTTGGCTTTGCGGGCGATACGATCGCCGACGGCAACCTCGATTTCTACGCCGTCAACGGTTTCAGCGGCGAGGAAGCGTCGGGCCGCTTCCGCATCCTCAACGCCGCGCTCGCGCAGAACAGCGTTACCCTCACGGCGGCCGTCACCGATGGCGATGCCATCCTGCTCGGCGGCGCGGGAAATGATGCGCTGACCGGCGCGGGCGGCAACGATCTGCTCGATTCCGGCGGCGGGGCCGATACGCTCATCGCCGGCGCAGGCAACGACAAGCTCGACGGCGGCAGCGGCGCTGATCGCATGACCGGCGGCACGGGCGACGATACCTACTACATCGACGATACCGGCGACAGGATCGTCGAAGACATCGGCGGCGGTCATGATCTCGTCTTCTCGACCATCAGCACCATTCTTGCCCCCAATATCGAGGACCTCATCCTCTGGGGTAACGGCCCGCTGAACGGGACGGGCAACGGCGAGGCCAACGCCCTCTACGGCAACAACGAGGCCAATACGCTCTCCGGCCTCGGCGGTGACGATGTGCTCTATGGCTATGACGGGAATGACAAGCTCGAGGGCGGCCAGGGCAGCGACCGACTCGACGGGGGGAGCGGCGACGACCTCATGACCGGCGGTACGGGCGATGATGCCTATGTCATCGACAGCGCCGGCGACCGTATTGTCGAGGCAGCGGGCGGCGGCGTGGACGAGGCCCGCATCGATGGCCGTTCCACCTATTCGCTTGGCGCCGAAGTTGAAAACCTCACCAATCTGGTCGCGCTGCCGGTCTTCACCGGCATCGGCAACGGGCTCGCCAATGTGATTTCCGGGGCGGGTGGGATGGACCAGCTCTTCGGCCTTGGCGGTGCGGACCGGCTGGTCGGCGGCGATGGCAACGATACGCTCGAGGGCGGTTTGGGCGCAGACCAGCTGGTCGGCGGCAACGGCACTGATTACGCCAGCTATGCCTCGGCAGGCGGCGCTGTCACCGTCAACCTCGGCGGCCTCCCCGGCACGGGCGAGGCGGCGGGCGATACCTTCTCCAGCATCGAGAACATCATCGGCAGCCGCTTTGCCGATAGCCTCACCGGCAATGCCGCCAGCAACTACATCTTCGGCGGGGCGGGAGACGACAGCATTGCAGGTGGCGGCGGTGCCGATTGGTTCGTCGGCGGCCTTGGCGGCGATACGCTGGTGGGCGATGGCGACGACGGTGCGAGCTATGCCGGTTCCACCAGCGGCGTTACCGTCAATCTCGCCGCGCAGACCGCCAGCGGCGGCGATGCTGCCGGCGACGTGCTGACCGGCATCCGCAATATCATCGGCAGCGATCAGAACGATACGCTGACCGGCAATACCGATGGCAACATTCTCGTCGGCGGTGGCGGCCTGGATCGGATCGACGGCGGCAACGGCAATGACGTGATCCGCGGCGGCGCGGGGGCGGATACGCTGATCGGCGGTACGGGCATCGACAGGCTCGATTACACCGGCTCCGCCGCTGCCGTCACGGTCGATCTCGGTGCTGGCACGGCCAGCGGCGGCGATGCCACCGGCGATACCTTCTCGGGCTTCGAAGGTGTCGAGGGGTCCGCTCTGGGCGATACGCTCAAGGCCGGCGCGACCGGCAGCACGCTGATGGGCGGTGCCGGTGCCGATACGCTGACCGGCGGTGCGGGCCGCGACACCGTCATCGGCGGCGCGGGAGCCGATACGATGAACGGCGGCGGCGACATCGATACCTTGAGCTACGAGACCTCGACCACATGGGTCTCGGTCGATCTCAATTCCGGCCAGGGCTTTGGTGACGATGGGCAAGGCGACAGCTTCACCGGCTTCGAGAACCTGCGCGGCGGCCGCGCGAGCGATGCGCTCTATGGCAATGCCGGGGTCAACACGATCACGGGCGGCGAGGGCGGCGACTATATCGACGGGCGCGGCGGCAACGATGTGATCCTTGGCGGCACCGGCGATGATGCCTTCGTGCTCGGACCGGACAGCGGCTGGGACCGCATTCGCGATTTCACCGCAGGCGGCACCGAGGACCGGCTGCTCATTGTGTGGGACAGCCGCTATGATACCTTCGCCGAAGTCATGGCCGCTTCCAGGCAGCAGGGCAGCGACACCATCATCTCGCTCGCACCCGGCATCGGCATCGTGCTCGAAGGCGTGCTCAAGGCAAACCTCACTGCGGCCGATTTCGTGTTCTGAGCGGGTGGCTTAGCCGAACGCTCAGCGCTGCTTCAGCGCGTCCTTCTGCCGGATCAGCCTGAGGTACGTGTCCGCCACGGCCTGGTTGATCGCATCCCAGCTGAAATCGAGGCTGCGCCTCTCGCCTGCCGCGCCATGCGCTGCGCGCAGCGCGCCATCCTCGACATAGGCGCGCAAGGCCTCGGCAAACTGGTGCAGCGCGCCCGGCGCGATGAGGCGGCCCGAAACGCGATCGGAAACGAGGCTCTGGCTCCCGGTGGCCGCCGCGGCCACCACCGGCACACCGCAGGCCATCGCTTCCAGCGTCACGTTGCCGAACGTCTCGGTCACCGATGGGTTGAACAGCACGTCCATCGCCGCCACCGCGCGGCCCAGATCCTTGCCGCCCTGAAACCCGGTGAAGACAGCGCCCGGCAGCCGCGCCTCGAACCATGCACGCGCCGGGCCTTCGCCCACCACCATCACCCGGTGGCGCGTGCCATCCTTCGCGCTCCGGCGGGCGAGCTCGTCGATCGTGTCCGAAAACACGTCGAGCCCCTTTTCCATCACCAGCCGGCCGAGGAAGCCGATCACTACCTCGTCATCGGCAATGCCCAGGCTGCGCCGCCATTCCGGATCGCGCCGTCCGGGATTGAAGATCGTCCGGTCCACCCCGCGTGACCACAGCGAGATGTCATAGTTCATCCGCTCCTCGCGCAGCACTTGCGCCATCGATTCCGAAGGCGCGACCAGCGCATCGCAGCGGCGATAGAACCGCCGTAGCAGCGCAGTCAGGATCGGCTCCAGCCAGGCCATGTTGTAATAGCGCGGGTAGGTATCGAAGCGGGTGTGCACGCTCGCCAGCACCGGCAATCCGCGCCCTCGCGCCCAGCTAACGGCGCGGTGTGCGGCAGGGTCTGGCGATGAGACGTGGACGACATTGGGCTGAAACGCCTTGAGATCGGCGCGCGCCTTGCGGCCCAGCGAAAACGGGATGCGGTATTCCGCGCGCCCCGGCACCGGGAACGAAGGCAGCCCCACCAGCTTGCCCATCGATGCGAACGCGGGCTTGCGCACCTTGGGCGCATAGACGTGAACTTGCGCCCCCTGTCGCTGGAGATAGCCCACCAGCCGGTTCAGCGCCTGGTTCGCCCCGTCGCGCACATAGTTGTAATTGCCGCTCAGCAGCGCCACGCGCAGCCCCTTCAGCGGGGCGTCCACGGGTGATGCGTCCTGCGCTGGTTCTACAATGGCGGTCTCGGCGGCGGTCTCGGCGGTGCGGTCCATCCGCGCGCCCATAGTGTCTTTTGCCCCCATAAGGAAGGCGCACCGGTCACCTGCGGGCGCATGCGCCGCGCAAGTGACCGGTGCGAGCAGGGTTATCGTGAAAGCGTAGGGGTGCGACCAGACCCGAGTTTACCAGCCGCGCCAGCCTCCGCGATGCTCCCAGCGTTCGTGTTCGCGCCAGCGCCGCCACTGTTCGTAGCGCGGATCATAGCCCCGCCAGCCCGGATAGGCGCGGTAGGCCGGATAGGCACGATAGACCGGATAGGCGGGGTAATACCCGCCATAATAGCGCGGCCGATTGTCGTAACGGACATAGACGTCCGAATTGTTGTTCGAGGCGATCGCCGCGCCCACGGCAAGGCCGAGCACGCCCGCGCCGATCGCCACGGCGGTATCATCGCCGCGCCGGCCGTGTGCCTCTGCCGGCACTGCCATCACCATGCTGCCGGCGGCAAGCGCGGCAGCGACAAGTCCTGGTTTCCAAAGCTTCATGGCTCTTCTCCTGCGCGGGGCCGGTCCCGGGCCTGCGCTCATGCGTGGAAGGGAGCACTACCGCCCTGAACCGTTTCTGAAGCGGCGCGCCCGATGCGGCGCGCCGCCCCGAAGACGGGATCAGTTGCCCCGGTATTCGTCCTGATCGGTGTCCGGATCGCGATAGCCGCGCCGGTCGTAGTACCCGTCGTTGCCCTGCGGATAGCCATCGCGGCTATAACCCGGCTGCCCGCCCTGATAGCGCTGGTCATAGGGATCGCCATTGTAGGCGCCCTGCCAGCTCGGCTGGCCCCGATACTGATTCTGGTACTGAACCTGGCCGCGGTAGCGGTTGTCGTAGCGGCGGTCGTAGTGGTCGCGGTTGCGATTGCTGTTTGCCGCCGAAACGATGATCGCGCCCAGCGCCAGCCCGATGATCCCGCCCGCAATCGCCGCCCCGGTGCCGTCGCCGCCGCGGTGGTGGCGATAGCCGCCATAAGGATCGGCCATGGCCGGCGTGGCACTGGCGAGCGCCGTGGCGGCAAGGGCGATGGCAAGCGTCCCCTTCTTTGCAAACCTCAACATGGTCCGTCTCCTGAGGCGAAGGAAAGGCCGACTGGAACATCCCGCCGCGATTCGTCGCCGTCGAAGATCTGTCTAGGCCTCGCTGCCTGAACGGAGGTGGGATAGCGCTTGCAGGATTTGTTCAGATTAAAGGCCTATTTGCTGAACATCTCTGTCAACCGCCACCCGGTCTACTTCGCTCGGAAGCTAAAAAACCTCTTGGAAACAGATGGGTAAAGACATTCCTCAGGTCCAGCATACCCGGCAAGCAGAAACGCCGGATTTTCGCAGGGCCATGGCGGACCGTTGCCACCTGAAAGAATCCGAGCGAAGCCGTCATGACGATTAGCGATATCCAGAATGCGCTGGCAGCGCTCTGCGCGAACGAGGCCTGGGGCTGCCTTATTCCGGGCGGTTCCGGCTGACCCACAGTCCGGCGCGCGCGTCGTCATAGAGCGAGCGCATTTCGGACCGTGCCAGCATCGGCATCAGATTGCGCTCGAACCCGGTGAGCCACCGCCGCAGCTCGGCCCTCTCTGGCGCGCGCGACCCTGCGGCAGGTTGCAAGGCGCGTGATGCGGCCAGCAGCCGGTCCCGTTCCCGTGCAAGGCCCTGTCCGGCGTAGCGCTCGTTGATCAGTCCCAGCTGGTGGCGTGCCCCGGCCACGGCAATCGCCGCTGTTTCCGGATCGCCCGCAGCAGCAAGGCGCTCCGCTGCCATGACCGAGAGCCGCACGAGTGCAACTTGATCGGCAAGACGGCGCGGCTTTTCCTGCTCCGCACCGCAATCGCCGATCGCGCGGACATAGGCCGCGAGCGCAGAAAGCGCCGCAGGCGAAGGCTCGCGCCCGGAAAACTCCTCGACGATAAGTCCTCGCAGGAACCGCTCGAGCGCGCCGGAAGCAGGATCGCGCGAGACTTTCACCGGATAGGCCAGATCGGGGATCGGCTTGGGATCAAACCGCCCGTTGGCCCGCGCCAGGCTGAAGAAGCTGGAGCTGACATCCGCCGTCCCGGGCCCTGCTGAAACACCGTCCAGCTGAAAGTGCGGATTGCGCCGCCCGTTGCTGTGGCAGCTCGCGCAGCTCATGTCCGCGCGCGCGGCCTGCCCACCCAGCAGCATCGGGGCGTTAAACAGCGCCTCGCCGATCATGACCTGCGCATCGCCCGCTGCCGCCCGCGAACACATCGCCGGCTGGCGGGTCAGCGCCGCCGCCTCATGCCCGGGCGCAATCCAGATCAGTGCGCTCAGCGCAGGCGCGCCGGCGCCCCACGCGCTCGTTGCCACGATCAGCGCCAGCGCGGCGCTGGCCGTCAGGAGGCGGATTTGCCTGACTCCCGCAGCCAGCGGCGCAGTTCGTCGGCCTGCTGGCACCCGAAACCGCACAGGCCATCCAGCCGCGCGAGGTGTTGCCGCGCTCCGGCCACATCCCCCAGCTCCAGCTTGAGCTCGCCGTAGTATTCCAGCGCGCCGCGATGGTTCGGCGCCACCGCCAGCGCCATCTCGTACCACCCGCGCGCCGTTTCATAGCGGTGGAGCTTGCGGTTCGCGAAGCCGAGATAGGTCAGCACATCGGGATGCGGCCCCGCCGCCCATAGCGAGCTTTCCAGCTCGGCAATGGCCTCGCCATAGCGGTGCTCGTTGATCTTGCTCACCGCCGAAACATAGACAGCGTCGATCGAAGCGAGCGGCGCGATGGCGCGCTGCGGCGCAAAGGCCTGCGGAGATCCTGCCATCGCGGCATCCACAGCCGCAATTGCCGCATCGAGGCTGGCCGCATCCGGGCACGTCGCGGCGCACTGCGTCTTGCGCGCGGTGAGCATGTCGCGCTGCTCGCCCGCCTTGGCGGTATCGCCCAGCTTCGCCAGCACGACGCCGAGATCGCGGTGCGCATCGATCATCGTGGCATCATGGCGCACCGCCTGTTCCAGCGGCCGCTTCGCCTTCTTGAATTCACCCATCTGCAGATAGCTCGAACCAAGCAGATACTGCGCGGGCGCATGCGTCGCCACCACATCGGTCACATGCCGGAAAGCCGTCACCGCATCCTTGAAGTTCTGCGCCTGATAGGCAGCAATGCCCTTCTGGTATTCCGCTGCCGGATCATATTGCGGCGCAGACTGGCTCGGCGCCGACATGCCGCCGCCCCCGCCGCCACCGCCCGCCGCGATGGCCGGCCCTACCGGCAAAAGGATGAGAAGGGTTCCAAGGGTAACCGCACGAAGCCCCACGCGACCTGACATAGCCCTGCTCCCGATCCTGGCGCCGCCCGGCAAACGCAGCGCTTCCGCATAAGACATACCATGACAGGCAACGGTTCGACGCAGGGATTTGTTCTGTGTGGGGCGAGAATTTTTTAGATTGTGTACTGGCAGGATCGCCGGGCTTGCGCAGAATCAGCCTCGTGCCACTCCGTCACCCAGGGGTCTAGCTGGCGGCTCGCACAATGCTCTGAAAGAAAACGCAATTCGCCACGTCAGCTGATGTGGAACCGGAAGCTGCCGCTCTGCTCACTTGCGCCGATGCGTGTTCGCCAGCGCAATCCGCTCGGCCTCCAAAATGCTGGCGTCGTGCTGAAGGCGCAGTTCCTTGATGAGCAGGACCCAGCGCTCATAGCTGTCGACGCAGAGCCCGATTGAGCGCGATCTGTTCGTCTTTCGGTGGAAACTGCATGTTCGGCACCATCACGCGGGTCACCATTCAGCGATACTCTTGCACCACCGCAATCTCGCCAACGATAGCGCGGTTGAACGCCTCCAGTTCTTCGGCCGGAATCCAGTATTCCCGATGCGCCCGTCCTCCGGCGTCCTGCACCGCGTATCGCGAGAGGTAGTCACGCCGTACCTCAAACCGCGTGACAAAACCCGCCCCGCTGGCGCGAACATTCCAGTCCCGCGCTATCTTGATTGCGTATTCTTCCGTCGTCACCGGGTAAAAAATTGGCTGCTCGGGCAAGCGCGGTGGAAAGGCCTTCATACCAGCTTGCCGGATGAGCTCGAGTTCAGCCGGTCCGACCGGACGCCACAGTGTGATGGTTTCCTCAGGCATGTGACAAGCATGTCAGGGCGCGGCGTTCATTTCTACCCACTACCGCCTCCCCGAACAGAAAGGGCGGCCCGCAAAGGCCGCCCTTCCATTTGATCCCGAGCCCGAGCCCGCGTTCATCGCTTGATGCGCGGCATGCCCATGAAATCGCCCTTGCCCACCTTCACGCCCTGCGCGCGCAGGATCGCATAGGCGGTCGTGGCGTGGAAATAGAAGTTGGGCTGCGAGAACGAGAGCAGGAAGTTCGCGCCAGTGAAGGGCAGCTTCATCTCGCCAAACGCAAACAGCGTGTCGCTCTCGCCCAGCGCTTCGAACTCCGCCGGGTCCAGTGCGGAAAGCTCGGCGATGGCGCCCTGGATGGCCGCGTGGAGGCCCGCGAAGTCGGTCGGCCACGGCGTCAGATCGGGCGCAAAATGGCCAGCCCTGACCCCCGCGACGGCCCCCACCGAATGCGCTGCGCAGCTCTTCACCTGATAGCCGAACGGCAGCATGTCGGGCGCGAGGCGCGCGTCGATCAGATCGCTTTCGCCGCGCCCATGCTCGGCGCAGAAAGCCTCGGCCTTGTCGAGCAGTGCATCGACCGCGCGCAGGATCTGCAAGTTGGAAGGCACAACGGCGTCGTAAAGCGAAATCGGCATATGTCCTGCTCCGGTTGTTTCGGCGCAGGCTATGTCATTGCCGGGCGGTCAGGTCCATGCCCGCTGGCCCCAAACGAAAAGGGCGGCCCGCAAAGGCCGCCCTCCCTGTATCATCAGAGGCTCGGAAAGCTTACGCCGCTTCCTTCTTCCGCCCGGCCTTCTTGCGCTCGTGCGGATCGAGCAGCGCCTTGCGCAGCCGGATCGACTTCGGCGTCACTTCGACCATTTCGTCGTCGTCGATATAGGCGATGGCCTGTTCCAGCGTCATGATCTTCGGCGGGGTCAGGCGGATCGCATCGTCCTTGCCGGTCGAACGGAAGTTCGTCAGCTGCTTCGACTTCATCGGATTGACTTCGAGATCGTCGGGCTTGGCGTTCTCGCCGATGATCATGCCCTCATAGAGCGGGGTGCCCACGCCCACGAACAAGATGCCGCGCTCTTCCAGCGGCCCGAGTGCATAGGCCACCGCCTCGCCCGCGCCGTTGGAGATCAGCACGCCGTTCTTGCGACCTTCGATCCGGCCCTTGTAGGGGCCATACTTCTCGAACAGGCGGTTCATGATGCCGGTGCCGCGCGTGTCCGAAAGGAACTCGCCGTGATAGCCGATCAGGCCGCGCGAGGGCGCCGAGAAGGTGATGCGCGTCTTGCCGCCGCCCGAGGGGCGCATGTCGGTCATCTCGCCCTTGCGGGTCGCCATCTTTTCCACGACCGTGCCGGCGAACTCGTCGTCAACGTCGATCACGACGGTTTCATAAGGCTCGGTCCGGCCGCCGTCCTCGTCTTCGCCATAGAGCACGCGCGGGCGGCTGATGCCGAGCTCGAAGCCTTCGCGGCGCATCGTCTCGATCAGCACGCCCAGCTGCAGTTCGCCGCGGCCCGCCACTTCGAAGCTGTCCTTGTCTGCGCTCTCGGTCACCTTGATCGCCACGTTCGATTCGGCCTCGCGCTCCAGCCGGTCGCGGATCATGCGGCTGGTCACCTTGGTGCCCTCGCGCCCCGCCATCGGCGAATCGTTCACCGCAAAGCGCATCGAAAGCGTCGGCGGATCGATCGGCTGCGCATAAAGCGGCTCGGTCACGGTCGGATCGGCGATGGTGTTGGCCACCGTCGCCACGGTCAGGCCCGCGATGGAGATGATGTCGCCCGCCTTGGCTTCGTCCACCGGCACGCGCTCAAGACCTCGGAACGCCATGATCTTCGAGGCGCGGCCCGTCTCGACGATCTTGCCGTCGCGGTCCAGCGCGTGGATCGGCGAGTTGACCTTGATCGTGCCCGACTGGACCTTGCCGGTCAGGATGCGGCCAAGGAAGTTGTCACGGTCGAGCAAGGTCACGAGGAACTTGAACTGCCCGTCCACGTCCGCAGCCGGCGGCGGCACGTGATCGACGATCTTCTGGAACAGCGGGTTCAGCGTGCCCTCGCGTGCTTCCTGGTCTTCGCTGGCATAGCCATTGCGGCCCGATGCATAGAGCACCGGGAATTCCAGCTGCTCGTCATTGGCATCGAGGCTGACGAACAGGTCGAACACTTCGTCGAGCACTTCCTGCGGGCGGCCATCGGGGCGGTCGATCTTGTTGACGACGACGATGGGCTTGAGACCCAGCGCCAGCGCCTTGCCGGTCACGAACTTGGTCTGCGGCATCGCGCCTTCGCTGCTGTCCACCAGCAGAATCACGCCGTCCACCATGCTCAGGATGCGCTCCACCTCGCCGCCGAAGTCGGCGTGGCCCGGGGTATCGACGATGTTGATATGCGTGCCGTTCCACTCGACCGAGGTGCACTTGGCGAGAATGGTGATCCCGCGCTCCTTTTCGAGGTCGTTCGAATCCATCGCGCGCTCTTCCACGCGCTGGTTGTCGCGGAACGTGCCGGACTGGCGGAACAGCTGGTCCACCAGCGTGGTCTTGCCGTGGTCGACGTGCGCGATGATCGCGATATTGCGCAGGGTATTGGACATGAAGACGCTTTCGATAGAATCACGAGATCAGCGCAGGCCGCAGGCAGCACGCCGTGCCCAGCGTTGAGGCCGGGTCATCGGCGCGCGCTTACCCGGAATTGTGCGATGCGGCAAGGGTGGCCAGCGTGCAATGCGCAGCAACCCTTGCCTCAAACGCCGATTGATGGCTCTACCTGCCGTAACGGTATCACGAAAGGCCCCTGCGCGATGAACTGGATGCTGCTGCCCTACCGCCGCTACGGCGAATTCACCGGCCGCTCGCGCCGCCGCGAATACTGGATGTTCGTGCTGTTCTGGGTGCTGGTCTTCGTGGTGCTCAACGCGCTGTTCGGCACCAACGAGGTCGCCCGCACCTCTACGGACTTTGGCACCGGCTTCAGCTATGGCAGCCGCCTGACGGGCGGAGGCGGAGCGATCGGCAGCCTGTTTGCGCTGGTGAGCTTCATCCCCGCGCTCGCCGTTTCGGTGCGCCGCCTGCACGATCAGGACCGCACCGGCTGGCTGCTGCTGCTCATGTTCCTCCCCTTCTTCGGCGGTTTTGCGCTGCTCGTCCTGATGTGCCTCGAAGGCACCCCCGGCCCGAACCGCTACGGCTTCGATCCCAAGAACCCCAACGATATCGACGTGTTCCGGTAGAGCAAGCGCAACCTGATGCCCCCCTCCCGGAGGGGAGGGGTTGGGGGAGGGGGTTCGGCCTCTCGTGTGTACGCACCGCCGCGCGCCCCCACCCAGCCTCCCCCGAATGGGGGAGGGGTCATAAATCAGAGCGCCCGCAGCGCCTCCGCCGGCCGGGTCCGCAGCACCGATAGCGATCCCGCCACCGCCAGCACCATCACCAGCGCCACGCCTCCGGCCAGAACGCCCAGCACGCGGCCCCAGTCCGGCGCCCAGTCGAACTCGAACAGTTCCACGATCACCAGCCATGCGGTACCGCCGCCCAGTACCAGCGCCACCAGCGCCAGCACCGCGCTCAGCAGCGCATATTCCGCCGCCAGTAGCGCGAGGAGCTGCCCCCGGCTCGCGCCCAGCACGCGCAGGATCACGCTGTCATACTGGCGCGCCGCCCGCGCCGCCGCGATGGCGCCAGCCAGCACGGCAAGCCCCGCCAGCACCGCCACGCTCGCCGCGGCAAAGATCGCAGTGCCAACCTGCCCAAGCAGCGTGCGCGCCTGCCCCAGCACCGGCCCCACCTCGATCACCGAGCTTTCCGGCAGCGCCTTTACCAGCCCCGAAAGGATCGCGCGGCGCACCGCCTGCCGCTTTTCGGGCGCGGCAAGGGTGATCGTCGCGGCATACGTGTGCGGCGCGTCCTCCAGCGCATTGGGGCTGAACACCAGCGCATAGTTGAACCCGAACGAGGCCCAGTCGATCCGCCGCAGCGACGCCACCCGCGCCTCGCGCTCGGTGCCGAGCAGGCTGATGCGCAGCTTGTCGCCCACCTTGAGGCCAATGGCTTTCGCCTGGTCCTCATCGACCGAAACCAGCGGTTCGCCCTTGTAGTCCTTCGGCCACCAGCGCCCGGCACTCAGCACGTTGCCTTGCGGGATATCCTCGGCATAAGTCAGCCCCCGGTCGCCGCGCAGCAGCCACGATTCCTCGGGGATCGCCTTGAGCGCCGTCACCTCGGTCATCGCGCCTTCCGGCCCATAGGCCAGCACCGCGCCGCGCATCGAAGGCACCATGCGCACCGCCGCGCCCGGCGCCTCGCGCCGCACCAGCGCCTTGAACGTTTCCGCGCCCGCGCCGCGCGGCACATCGAGCACGAAGTAATCCGGCGCCCGCTGCGGCACGCGCCTGGCGATATTGGCATCGATGCTCGTTTGCACCGCCGCCAGCAGCACGAAGGCCGCCAGCGCAAAGCCCAGCGCCACCACCAAGGCCGATGTCTGCGCCCCCGGCCGGTGCAGATTGCCCAGCGCCATGCGCAGCAGTGGCCGCTTGGGCCGGGGCAGCCGCGCTGCCAGCCACGAAAGGCCCCGCCCGATCAGCGCAAGCAGCGCAAACACCGCCGCCGCCCCGCCGAGGAACCCGGCTGCCAGCATAGGCTGCGGCGAGGTCAGCACCGCCAGCGCCGCAATCCCGCTCAGTCCCAGGCCCACCGGCGCCGCCCACAGCGGAACGCGCCAACCCCTGCCCAGCGGCGAAACCCGCGCGCGCAGCAAGGCCATCGCCGGCACCCGCCGCGCGTCCAGCAGCGGCGGCGCGGCAAAGGTCAGCGCGATCAGCAGGCCATAGGCTCCTGCCACCGCCAGCGCGCCTGCGTCCACGGTAAACCCAGGCGGGATCGGCAGCAGCCCCTCCAGCGCCCGCGCCAGCAGCGGCGTGATGCCCACGCCCAGCAGCAGCCCCAGCGCAATCGCCGCCAGTGCCGCCGCCGCGATCTGCAGCAGGTAGATCCGCACAATATCGCCCGCATCGGCGCCAAGGATCTTCAGCGTCGCAATGCTCGCCCGCCGCGCCTCGAGGTACGAGGAGACGCCCCCCGCAATCCCGATTCCCGCAATCCCCAGCGCCGCCAGCGCCACCAGCACCAGAAACTGCCCCATCCGCTCGACAAACCGGTCCAGCCCCGGCGAGGCCTTGTCGCGCGTGCGGACCTGAAAGCCGCTGCTCGCAAACCGCGCCTTGAAGCTATCCGCCAGCGCCGCCGGATCGGCCTTGTCCGCCAGTCGCAGGCGGTACTTCCACCGCGCCATCGAGCCGACTTGCACCAGCCCCGAGGCGGCGAGCGCTTCCTCGCTCACGATCACCGTCGGACCCAGCGCAAAGCCTTCGGAAAGGCGGTCAGGCTCGCCCGCGATCACGCCGCCGATGATGAGTTCGGCCTGACCGATCTTCAGCCGGTCGCCCGCCTTGACCCCCAGCCGGTCGCCCACGCCGGGATCGATCCACGCGGTCATCCCCTGCGGCGCGCCTGCCTTGCGCCCACCTTCCACGGTGAACGCGCCATACAGCGGCCAGCGCGCATCGACCGCCTTAAGCTCCACAGGCACCGCATCGTCCGCACTCTCGGCCCGGCGCGCCATCGCCTGCAAGCGAACCCCCTGCGAAACCGTGCCCAGCCCGCGTATCGCCGCCAGCTCGTCCGCTGCCGCCGCGCGCCCCGCCAGCGTCAGCTCCAGATCGCCGCCGAGCATCGATTGCCCGCGCGCCGCCAGCTCACGCCCGATCCCGCCCGTCAGCGTGCCGATCGCGGAAAGCGCCGCCGTCCCCAGCACAAGGCAAACGATCAGCAGCCGCAGCCCGCGAAACCGCCAGTCCAGCCCCCGCCTTGCGAGCCGCCACGCCAGCGCCCAGCGGCTCACGAGCCATGCCCCAAACCCAAAGACCCGCTCACCCTGAGCCTGTCGAAGGGTGCTCGCGCATCCTCAGTCCCATTCCGGCTCACAACGCGCTGTCCGAAACGATCTGCCCATCCTCCAGCCGCACGATCCGCCCGCAGCGCTGCGCCAGCGCCTCGTCATGCGTCACCATCAGCAAGGTCGCGCCCACTTGCCTGACTTGCGCAAACAGCAATTCCGCCACCGCCCCGCCATTGGCATGGTCAAGATTGCCCGTCGGCTCGTCGGCAAAGACCAGCGCCGGGCGCGGCGCCAGCGCGCGGGCAATCGCCACGCGCTGCTGCTCGCCGCCCGAAAGTTGCGCCGGATAGTGCCCCATGCGGTGCGCAAGGCCCACCGCCTCCAGCGCCGCGCGCGCGCTCGGCGAAGCATCGCGCACCCCCGCCAGTTCCATCGGAGTCGCCACGTTTTCGAGCGCAGTCATTGTCGGCAGCAAGTGGAACGCCTGCAGCACCACCCCGATCCGCCCGCGCCGCGCCGCCGCCAGCGCATCCTCGGAAAGGCCCATGAAGTCCTGCCCCGCCACGCTCAGCGAACCGCTTCCCGCGCGCTCCAGCCCCGCCAGCACCGCCAGCAGCGAGCTCTTGCCCGAACCCGAAGGCCCCAGCAGCGCGACCGTCTCCCCCGGCATGACCGCAAGGCTCACCCCGCGCAGCACATCCACCCGCGCCTCGCCTTGTCCAAGGCTCAGCGTCAGATCACGCGCGTCGATGACGGGGGCTGGGATCAGGGGGGCAGGGGAGGGCGAGCCGGTGGCGGAACTTGTCACTTCCCGCTATTGCCACGAATGGGTTGCACCTCGCAACCTAGCCCTTGAGGACTCCCGATGCGCCGCCTGATCCCGCTGCTTGCCCTTGCGATTGCCGCCTGTTCCCAACCAGCGCCGCCGCCCGAAGCCCTCCAGACGAAGGCCGCCGCCGCCGCGCCCGCCATCCCTGCCGATGCCCCTGTCATCCTCGCCTTTGGAGACAGCCTCTACGCTGGCTACCGTCTCGCACCGGGTGAGGGCTATCCGCCCCGCCTCGAAGCCGCGCTCAACGCTGGCGGCATCAAGGCCCGCGTCGTCAATGCCGGCGTCTCGGGCGATACCACCGCCGCCGCGCGCGAACGGCTCGCGTTCACGCTCGACAACCAGAGGCGCAAGCCCGCGCTCGTGCTTGTCGGCCTCGGCGGCAACGACATGCTGCGCGGCCTGCCGCCCACCGAAACGCGCGCCAATCTCGATGCAATCCTGACGGAACTCGACAAACGCGACATCCCCGCGATGCTCACCGGCATGCTCGCCGCGCCCAACATGGGGAAGGACTATGTCAGCGCCTTCAACCCCATTTTCCCCGCGCTCGCCGCCAAGCACAAAGCCCCGCTCGTCCCGTTCTTTCTGCAGGCGGTGATCGGCAACGACAAGCTCCTGCTCGATGACCATATCCACCCCACGGCCGAAGGCGTGAACCGGATCGTCGCGGCGACCAAAGACGATGTGGCCAAGGCGCTCAAAGCGGCGACGGAGCGCTAGGGTCCGCCCTCACCATCTTCACATAAACTTCGTCATTGCGAGCGTAGCGAAGCAATCCAGAGCGCCGCGCACTACCGCCCTGGATTGCTTCGCTACGCTCGCAATGACGACCCGTGGGACCTACTCCCGCACCACCGCCCCATCCGCCACGCGCCACATCGCTGCGTCCGCGCCCAGACCCTCGAACGGCGCAAGCTCCGTCCCTGTCATCCACACTTGCGCGCCCGCCTCGGCCAGCCGCTCATACAGGGCCGCGCGCCGCACCGGATCGAGATGCGCCGCGATTTCATCCAGCAGCAGCACTTGCGGCCGCGCGCCTGCCGTCAGCGCCGCATGGGCGAGCACGATCGAAATCAGCATGGCCTTCTGCTCGCCGGTCGAACAATCCGCCGCCGGTGCAGCCTTGGCCGCCAGCGTGACGCCCAGATCATCGCGGTGCGGGCCCGTCAGCGTCCGCCCCGCCGCGCGGTCCCGCCGCCGCCCTTCGCGCAAAGCCGCGCGCAAGGCCTCCGCCTCAACCGGCCCGCCCGCGACATAGGCCAGCGCCGGCCGCGCAAACGGCGCCTCGGGCAGATCCGCCAGCGCGCCCGCCAGTCCAGCGATCAGTCCGGCCCGCGCCCGCGCCAGCTCCGCGCCCGCTTCGGCGAGGCCGACCTCGATCCCGTCGAGCCACAGCGGATCAGGCTCCCCCGGTCCTTCCAGCAGCCGGTTCCGCTCGCGCAGCGCCGTCTCATATCCGCTGGCGACCCGCGCATGCCCCGGCTCCACCGCCAGCACCAGCCGGTCGAGGAACCGCCGCCGCGCCCCCGCGCCTTCGGCAAACAGGCGGTCCATCGCAGGCGTCAGCCAGGTGATCGAAAGCCATTCGCCCAGCCGCGCCGCCGGCCCTTCCGCGCCGTTGATGCGCACCGTCCGCCGCCCCGGTGCTGCGGGCGTGGTCGCGGTCGCAAGCGCCATGTCGCCGCCGCCGAGCTCCGCCGCCACGGCAAAGCTGCCATCCCCGCCGCGCGCCGCCATTTCCGCCGGCTGCGCACGCCGCAGGCCGCGCCCTGGTGAGAGCAGCGAGATCGCCTCCAGCACATTGGTTTTCCCGGCGCCGTTCTCCCCGATCAGCACGTTGAAGCGCGCTGTCTCCTCCAGACGCGTCGCGGCATGGTTGCGAAAATCGCGCAAGGTGAGGCGGGTGAGGGGCATCATTCAGCCGTTAGATGGTTTCTCTCGGAGGCGCAAAAGGAAGGGGTCTCGCGCAGAGGCGCAGAGGCGCGGAGAAAATGATTTTCGCGCAGAGATCGCAGAGTTCGCAAAGATGTTGAGTGCGCCGCAGGCTCTCATCTGAGAAACGACCTCAGGAAATGTTAGCGCGGCTTCGCCGCAAGATGAACATCTCAGCGATCTCTGCGCACTCTGCGCGAACCAATTTTCCCTTTATCCGCGCCTCCGCGCCTCTGCGCGAAAATCTCTTCCCCGCGCCGCAGCGCAAGTCCCGGAACCCTAACCCTCACCCCGCTCCAGCAGCCCATGCTTCTTCAGGCAGTGCCGCAGCTGGTCGTAGGTCAGGCCCAGCGCCTTTGCCGTCTGCCGCTGGTTATAGCGGTTGCGCCCCAGATGGTGCTCCAGGATCGCGCGCTCATGCGCATCGACCGCGCCGCGCAAGTCGCACACGCCATCCAGATCGTGCTGAACCACAGGGGCAGGGGCCTCCGCCGCTGCGCTCCCCGCAGCCTTCACTGTTGCTGCCGCCGCCCCTGCCGGCCGCCACGGGCTCTCGAACGGATCGAACTGGATATGCCCGATCGCGCGCGAAGGGTCGTCCCAGCGATAAACTGCACGCTCCACCACGTTGCGCAGCTCGCGCACATTGCCCGGCCAGGCATAGTCTTCCATCTGCTTCGCCACGTGCGCGGCAAAGCCCGGCCATGAAGGCCAGCCCAGCTCTGCCGCCATGCGCCGCGCATAGTAGTCGGCCAGCACCGCAATATCCCCCTCGCGCACGCGCAGCGGGGGGAGCGTGATCACCTCGAAGCTCAGCCGGTCGAGCAAGTCAGGCCGGAAGCGCCCTTCGTCGGCCATTTTCGGCAGGTTCTCGTTGGTCGCCGCCACGATCCGCACATCGACCATGATCGGCTTGTTCGCCCCGATCCGCGCCACTTCGCCATATTCCACCGCGCGCAGCAGCCGCTCCTGCGCGCCCATTGAAAGCGTGCCCAGCTCGTCGAGGAACAGCGTGCCGCCATGCGCCTCTTCAAACCTGCCCGCCCGCGCCCGCGTCGCCCCGGTAAAGGCGCCCGCCTCGTGTCCGAACAGCTCCGCCTCGATCAAGGTCTCGGGCAGCGCTGCACAGTTCATCGTCACCAGCGGTTCCTGCCACCGCGTGGAGAGGCGGTGGAGGCGTTCGGCGATCAGTTCCTTGCCGGTCCCGCGCTCACCGATCACCAGCACCGGGCGGCGCATCGGCGCGGCGCGGCTGGCGCGCTCCACCGCATCGAGGAAGGCGCTCGATTGGCCGATGAACTGGACTTCGCGATCCATGGAGCGCCCCGCTTCGTAGTCTGTCCCAAGGTCTAGCAGAAATTCCCAAGCCTAGGCAAGAATCCCCACATAAGCGATTTCGCTGATCCGCCAAAACGCCGGAATTGCTGGGCTTCTGCAGTTTGGCACGCCCCATGCAAAGCAAGGATCAATTCCCGCACAGGGAACCAACAGGAGACTTTCGATGTACACTGCCCGCTTCTTCTCGACCCAGCTCGGCCGCGCGGCGCTGATCAGCATCGCAGCGATGATGGCGCTCAACGTCGCCGTCGCCACCCGCCCGGTTGCTGCCGCGGCTCCCCAGGTCGTCGCTTCCAGCGCCGCGATCACGGGTGAGCTCGCCTGATGGGCGCGGACACGCCCTTCAAGCCAGTCGGGCGCTCGCAATCCCGTTTCGAAATCGAGCTTGGTGCGCTACGCCGTCCCGATACCGAAACCCCGCGGCCTTCCGCCTCGTTTACCACCGGAGCCAACCTGATGGGCATCTTCTCCCGCACCCGCGACATCATCGCCGCCAACTTCAACGACCTGCTCGACAAGGCGGATGACCCCGCGAAGATGATCCGCATGATCATCATGGAGATGGAGGAAACCCTCGTCGAAGTGCGCGCCTCGGCTGCCCGCACGATCGCCGATCAGAAGGAAATGGCCCGCCACGTCGCCAAGCTCGATCGGCTCCAGGCCGATTGGGCGGACAAGGCCCAGCTCGCCCTTTCCAAGGGCCGCGAAGACCTCGCCCGCGCCGCGCTCGTCGAAAAGAACAAGGCCGCCGACATGGGCGCGCAGCTTGCCGGCGAGATCAAGGTGCTCGACGATTCGATGCGCGCCTACGAGGCTGACATCGAAAAGCTGCAGACCCGCCTGCGCGAAGCCCGCAGCCGCCAGACCGCGATCGCTGCCCGCCTCGAAAGCGCCGAAAACCGTGTCCGCCTGCGCACGCTGATGACCAGCGAACGCGTGGATGAGGCTCTCTCGCGCTTCGACCAGCTCGAACGCCGCGTCGATTATGCCGAAGGCCGCGCCGATGCGCTCAGCCTCGCCGATGGCGCCCAGCCCAACCTCGCGGACGAAATCGCCGCGCTCGCCGGGCAGGACAAGGTCGATGAGGAACTCGAAGCCATGAAGCGCGCGCTCGGGCAGAGCGAAAGCAAGGAGGGCTGATCGATGGAAGACATCTTTGTCCCGCTGATCGCGATGTTCTCGCTGTTCATCGCCTTCCCGTGGATCGTGCTGCACTACATCACCCGGTGGAAGACCGCCGCCACGCTCACCACCGGTGACGAGGCGCTGCTCGAGGAGCTCTACCAGCTCGCCCGCCGGCTCGATGAACGCATGGACACCGTCGAACGCCTCGTCGCCGCCGACAATCCCGAATTCCGTCCCGGTCGGGTCCTGCCCGATATGGACGCCGACAATCAGAAATTGCGCGAGCTGGACCGTCTGGTCGCGCAGCAGAGGGGGATTTCCAAATGAGCAACCAGCTGCCCCAACGCACCAAGTTCTATCGCGACAAGGTCAACGGCAAGTTCATGGGCGTGTGCTCCGGCATCGCCGACTACACCGGGATCGATGTCCTGTGGGTCCGGATCGGCTTCCTGGTCCTTGCCTTCTCGATGGGCTGGCCGTTCCTGATCTACTTCGCGCTGGGCTTCCTGGCCGAAAAGAAGCCCGCCCGGCTCTATGTCGACCGCGAAGAGCAGAAGTTCTGGCAGGGCGTGCGCCAGTCGCCAGCCCGCACCGCACGGGAAGTGCGCAGCACCTTCCGCGATATCGACCGCCGCCTCGCCGAAGTCGAACAGTTCTACGTTTCCGGCAATCCGCGCCTCTCGGCAGAGATCGAGAAGCTGCGCTGATCGCCTGAACCTCCCCGGGGGAAATTTCCATGGACAACGGTACACTCGCCCTGCTGATCCCGATCCTCGCGCTCCTTATCCCGGTCCTCGCGATCTGGACCCAGCACCAGCGCAAGATCGAGGAAATCCGCGCCAAGGCGCTGGGCGAAGTCGGCAACCAGGCCGCCGCCCGCGCCGCCGCTCTCGAAGAACGGGTCCGCGTCCTCGAAGCCATCGTTACCGACAAGAGCTACGACGTCGCCAACCAGATCGAGGCCCTGCGAGATTCGGCGCGCCGGGATGGCTCGGCCATCGAACACGGGAGGAACTGATGGGACCGGAAGAAATCTCGCGCCTGACGGACCTTGGCCCGTTCATCGCCATGATCACCCTGATCCCCGTTGCCGGCTGGGTCTTCACCACCTGGCTGCGCATCCGCCACGGCTACCCGCTCGACGGGGCCTGGGGGCAGGCGATCTACCCCAAGACCAACAACGCCGAGCTGGAACGGATCAAGCTGCTCAGCCAGGAAAACGCCCAGCTCCGCGCCGAGCTCGGCTCGGTCAAGGATCGCCTCGCCAATGTCGAGCGTATCGTCACCGACAGCGGCTATCAGCTGACTCACGAGATCGAGGCCCTGCGCGGCCAAGGGAGCACCAAGCAATGAACGCCGCCGATGCCATTGCCTTTGCCGCGCTGATGATCGGCCTGATTTCGATCATCGGGGTCATCGCCGATGTCTACAAGCGCCGCCTCGCCTTCAAGGAGCGCAAGCTGGAGCTCGCCGCCAAGGAAAGCGCCGAACAGGCCGCCAGCTTTGCTGTGCAGGCGCAGAAGCTCGAACAGCGGGTCCGTGTCCTCGAGCGCATCGCCACCGATCGCCAGGGCCAGGAAGTGGCCGCGCTCGCCAGCGAGATCGAAGACCTGCGCACCGCAACCGCCAACTGAACCCCATCACCTGAGGACTGATCCATGAGCTTCTGGAGCGCCATTGTCGCGATCGTCGCGATCCTCGCCTGGGCCAAGATGCGCAGCGCCCGTTACGAGGCCGGCCTTGGCCACCCGCTCGCCGAACTGCGCAATGCCAGCCGGCCGGATCCGGCGCTCGAACGCGAAGTCATCGAACTGAGGAAGCGCGTCGAAGTGCTCGAACGCATCCTCACCGATGGCCGCGATGCCAGCCGCCTCGCGCAGGATATCGAAGCCCTGCGCGAACACTGAGACGAAGGAGAGAGCCGCCATGCCCTTCACAACAGCCGCCGTGCTCGCCGCCGCCACGCTGGTGGCCATCGCGATCCTCGCCCGCACCGCGCTCACCGCGTGGAACGGCTGGCTCGATCTCCAGCGCACCCAGCTCGCCCGCCCGGCGGATGGCACCCACCACGCGCTCGGCATGATCGATCTCAGCGACATCAAGGAACGCCTGCGCAAGCTCGAAGCCATCGCCGCTGGCGTCGATCTCTGACCCCTCCGGTCCTCCCCATTTTTGTCCTGAGCTTGTCGAAGGGCACAAATGGGGAGGTGGCCCGCGAAGCGGGTCGGAGGGGTAATCCCTCCCCGAGCTCGTCTCGGGGAGGTGGCAGCCCAAAGGGCTGACGGAGGGGTACTTTCTACCGTCTTGCCCACTGCGCCCAATCCGCTATGTCCGCCGCCCATGAGCCAGCTCGACGACATCCTTGAAGAGTACGAATTCCTCGACGCGGACGAACGCTACCGTCTGCTGATCGATCTCGGCCGCAAGCTGGAACCCATGCCCGAAGCGCTGAAGACCGACGCCACCCTCGTGCGCGGCTGTTCGGCCAGCGTCTGGGTCTATCCGGTCGCTGCCAGCGGAGACGCGCTCCATTTCCTTGCCGATAGCAACGCAGCGATCACCAAGGGCATTGTCGCCCTCGTCCTCGCCGCGGTGCAGGATCAGCCGGCGCGGGCCGTCGCCGATACCGATATCGCCGCTGTCCTCGCGCCCTTCGACCTCAAGAACCAGCTCTCCTCGAACCGCACCCAGGGCGTCCCCAACATGATCGCCCTCGTGCGCGAACACGCCGCGCGGATCGCGCAGGGGTAGCCACATGCGCCGCCACCTCTGGACCGGCGCTGGCCTCATGTTCGTTGGCATCGGCACAGTCGGCGCTTTCCTGCCGCTGCTCCCCACGGTGCCGTTCCTGCTGCTCGCGCTGTTCTGCTTCGCGCGCGGCAATCCGGTGTGGGAGCAGCGCCTGCTCGATCACCCGACTTACGGCCCGCTATTGCTCGATTGGCGTCAGCGCCGCGCCATCCCCCGCCGCGCCAAATGGGCCGCGCTGATCGCCATGGCCGTCTCGGTCGTGGTCACCGGCCTCACCGCCGGCTGGCCGTGGGTGCTGATCCCGCTCGCGGTCATGGCGCTCAGCGGTACCTGGATCTGGACCCGCAACGAATAAATAGGGACAGTCCCCATTTTTCGGGCCTACGCGAACCTCAATCCACCGCGTCGCGCACCACGGCAATCCCCGCCGCCCTTTGCCGCCGCAGTTCCTGCTTCAGCTTGGCCGGATCGAGCGCGATGATGAAGCCGAAGCTCACCCCGCCTTCCTTGCCGATCGTCGCATGGTGCAACTTGTGCGCCTGCACCACCCGCTTGAAATAGCCCTTACGCGGCACGTACTTGAACCAGCGCTGGTGGACGAGGCCGTCGTGGATCAGCGTATAGATGATCCCGTAGATCAGCACGCCCACCCCGATCCACGTCGCCGGCCACCACGCATAGGCCCCCGCAATCAGCGGACTGCCGATCATGAACCCGCTGATCGACATCGCCGCGCCGACCACCGCATAGAGGTCGTTGCGCTCGAAAAAGCCGTCGTGCGGTTCGTGATGGTCGCGGTGCCACGCCCAGCCGAAGCCGTGCATCACATACTTGTGGCTGCTCCAGGCAATGAACTCCATCGCCCAGACGGTCGCGAACACGATTGCAAACTGTATCATGCAGCCCCTCTACACCAGCCCGCGGCCTGTTCCCAGACATCCTCTGGGGCAGGTCCGGGAATGGGCCTCACGGGTAACAAAATTGCGCCGCCGCCCCCTGCCACGCCTTGAAATGCCCCCGCACCGGGTCTAGCGCGCCATACCATGAACAGCACAGCCAAAACGCTCTACGAAAAGATCTGGGCCGCCCACGTCGTCGAGGATCGCGACGATGGCACCAGCCTCGTCTACATCGACCGCCACCTCGTTCATGAAGTGACGAGCCCGCAGGCGTTCGAGGCGCTGCGCCTTACCGGGCGCAAGGTGCGCCGCCCCGATCTCACCCTCGCGGTGCCCGATCACAACCTGCCGACCACCGCCCGCCGCGATTCCCAAGGCGCGCGCGTCGCCATTGCCGATCGCGAAAGCGCCGCGCAGCTCGAAGCGCTCGAAGCCAACGCGCCCGCCTTCGGCATCCGCTATATCGGCGATGCAGATGCGGAGCAGGGCATCGTCCACGTCGTCGGGCCGGAGCAGGGCTTCTCGCTCCCCGGCGCGACCATCGTCTGCGGCGATAGCCACACCGCCTGCCACGGCGGCCTCGGCGCGCTCGCCTTCGGCATCGGCACGAGCGAGGTCGAGCATGTACTCGCCACGCAGACGCTGCTCCTGAAGCGCTCCAAGACCATGGAAGTCCGCGTCGAAGGCACGCTGCTCCCCGGCGTCACCGCCAAGGATGTCGTCCTCCACATCACCGGCGTGCTCGGCGCGGCGGGCGGCACCGGCCATGTCATCGAGTATACCGGGCAGGTCATCCGCGACCTCAGCATCGAAGGCCGCCTTACCGTTTCAAACATGGCGATCGAACACGGCGCCCGCGCCGGCCTCATCGCGCCGGACGACAAGACCTTCGCCTACCTCAAGGGCCGCCCCTACGCGCCCAAGGGCGAGGAATGGGACAAGGCCGTCGCCTGGTGGCGCAGCCTCGCCACCGATGCGGGTGCAAAGTACGACAAGACCGTCGTCATCAATGCGGCGGACATCGCCCCCAGCGTCACCTGGGGCACCAGCCCGGAAGACGTGCTGCCGATCACCGGCGTCGTCCCCGCGCCGGAAAGCTTCGCCGATCCCTCCAAGCAGGCCGCCGCGCGCGCCAGCCTCGATTACATGGGGCTGGAACCGGGCCAGCCGCTCACCTCGGTAGAGATCCAGAACGTCTTCATCGGCAGCTGCACCAACAGCCGCATCGAGGACCTGCGCGCCGCCGCCGCCGTGCTCAAGGGCCGCAAGAAGGCCGCGAACGTCACCTGGGCCATCGTCGTCCCCGGCTCGGGCCTCGTCAAGCGGCAGGCTGAGGAAGAAGGCCTCGACAAAGTGTTCCTCGAAGCCGGCCTCGAATGGCGCGAACCCGGCTGCTCGGCCTGCCTCGGCATGAACCCGGACAAAGTCCCCGCAGGCGAGCGCTGCGCCAGCACCTCCAACCGCAACTTCGTCGGCCGCCAGGGCCCCGGCGCACGCACGCACCTCGTCTCGCCCGCCATGGCCGCCGCCGCAGCGGTGACAGGCCGGCTGACGGACGTGCGCGAACTGGTCTGAGCCGCCCCGACTCCACCTCCCGCAGCGCCTCTCGCTCGCCTTGTCCGGTTATGCTGTCGGCCCGCCTTGCCCTGTGCACGGCTGGTCGACAGCGTCAAATCGGGCTGATTCAGGCATTTGTACGTACCGGCAACGTTCTGTCGCAGCACCCGCACGGTGCAGCCTTGCCACGACCTATCTGAACCTGTCTGTTCATCTGGCAGAAAGCCTGCTCCAGCAGGGAAGAGACGAAGCCGTTCATCTTGGCGCCGCAAAACCTTGCTGCGGCGCATCCGGCTTCCGCCCGCGGCACCCCCGCGCGGCGTCATGACAGAGCTTGAAGGAGTAACCCGATGCGTGCCCTCACTACCGGAAAGACCGGCCTTGCCCTCGCCGTCGCGTTTGCGGCGCAGCTGCCGGCCGGCTCATTCGCGCTGGCGCAGGAACTCCCGCCGGTCGATCAGAGCCAGCAGAATCAGGCCCAGCCCCCCGTCGCCACCGGCGCCGAGCTGCGCACCACCGTCGCCCCCACCAGCGATGCCGCCGCCCTGCCCAAGGGACCGGACATCAAGGGCGTAATCTCGCGCCGCAGCGCAGACCGCATGGAAATCACGGCTGACGATGGCACCAAGACCATCGTCAACGTCAACGACTACACCAAGATCCGTTCGAGCAAGGGCCTCTTCGGCATGAGCCGCCAGCAGTTGGCCGCCAATGCGCTGCTCAATGGCCTCCCCGTCACGGTCCACACCCTGCAGTCGGGCGATGCGCTCATGGCGGCTGATATCCAGTTCAAGGACAAGGATCTCAAGATCGCCAACATGATCCGCACCGGCACCAAGCAGGGCTTCGAGGAGCAGAGCGCTGCCACCGCCGAAGTCCGCCAGATGACCGAGGCGCTGCGCACCCGCTTTGGGGATATTGACGACTACAACATCAAGAGCACCACCAACGTGAACTTCGCCTCGGGCAAGACGCTGCTGACGCCGCAGGGCAAGGCCGATCTTTGCGCCACCGCCACGCAGGCGCAGGGGATCAAGAACGCGGTCCTGCTCGTCGTCGGCTATGCCGATTCCAAGGGCAACGAAGATCTCAACCAGCGCCTCAGCGATCAGCGTGCCACCCGCGTGGTCAACTATCTGCAGCAGGCCTGCGGCTGGAAGCCCTACAAGATGCTCACACCCTCGGGCATGGCCACCGCCAATCCTCTGGCGGACAACAGCACCCCCGAAGGCCGCGCGCAGAACCGCCGCGTTGCGGTCAACGTGATGGTCAGCAAGGCCGTCGACGGAATGTAAGGAAGCTGTTTCTCGCAGAGACGCGAAGGAAGAAGAGACCGCGAAGCGGCTTCAGGCATACACGGTCAAAGCTCCGGCCCACGCCGGCTCACCAGCACCGCGTCTCTGCGCCCTTCTTTCCCTTTGCGTCTCTGCGAGAAACCCCTTCTTCCCATCACACCTGCGGATAGCCCCCTTCGCCCGCTTGCAATCACGGCTCGCCAAGGCCACTTCGAAGGCGAGGCGGGATCAAGGAGCACGTCCGTGACCAAGAAGACCGATAAAGAGAGCAGCAACAGCTGGACCGGCCCGGCCGCGATTGCCGGCGCAGCCATCGGCTCGGCCGCACTGGCCGCCGCTCTCCTCTATTCCTCGCGCCGCAAGGAACGCGCTGAAAAGGCGGCTCCCAAGCCCCCCGTCGATCCCATCGACACGGACTGACCCCCGGAAAGCCCCTCCCGCACGGGGAGGGGTTGGGGAGGGGTAACCGAGCTATCCGATCAAGCGCCGCCCCTTGCATCCGGCCCGCCCTAGCGGCTAAGGCCCGCGCCATGGAACCCGTCACCACCATCGATGGCCGCGCCATCCCGTTCGGCCGCAAGAACGTCGATACCGACGTGATCATCCCCGCCGCCTGGCTCAAGACGATCAGCCGCGAAGGCCTCGGTCGCGGCGCGTTCGAGGCGATCCGCAAGGATCCGGACAACATCTTCGACAGCGCCGAATTCAAGGGCTCGCCGATCCTCATCGCGGGCGACAACTTCGGCTGCGGCTCCAGCCGCGAACACGCCGCCTGGGCACTGCTCGATCTCGGCATCAAGGCCGTCATCGCGCCTTCCTTCTCGGATATCTTCTCGGGCAACGCGTTCAAGAACGGCATCGTCACCGTGGTCCTCCCGCAGGAAGCGATCGACCGCCTGATGGAAGTCGCGGCAACCGAGCCCGTGCACATCGACCTCGAAGCCCAGACCGTGACGACGCCCTTCCAGGACCGCTTCTCTTTCGAGATCGACGCCTTCCGCAAACATTGCCTGCTCAATGGCCTCGACGAAGTCGGCCTCACCATGGCCCGCGGCGACGCCATCAGCGCCTACGAAGCCAAAGCCAGCGCCGAGCGCCCCTTCCTCGTCCACCCGGCCTGATTTGAGTTTCGCGCAGAGGCGCGGAGAGGGTTCAAAGGGGGTCGCGCAGAGATCGCGGAGACCGCAAAGATATCAGGGCTTGCACGCGCCGCAGGCGCTTTCGATCTCCTGCAAGGCAGCTTCGCCGCCACCTTCTTCTCTGCGAACCCTGCGAACTCTGCGCGAACCCATTCCCTTCTTCCTCTGCGCCTCCGCGCCTCTGCGCGAATCTAATCTTCCTCCCTTAACCACCCGCTTAAAAACCCCTTCCCAAGCCCGCCAAAACATGGCTCAAAGGTGCCAACCAAAGCACCGGAGAGATCGATGAAAGCCCTCAGAACCCACGCCGTCGGCGGCCCCGAAACCCTCACCCTCGACGAGATTGCCGAACCCGTCGCCGGCCCCGGTCAGGTCGTCGTCGCGGTCAAGGCCTGCGCGATCAACTACCCCGATACGCTGATGATCCGCGACATGTACCAGTTCAAACCGCAGCGCCCCTTCGCGCCGGGCGGCGAGGTGTCGGGCGTCATCGAAAGCGTGGGTGAGGGCGTCACGCAGTGGAAGGTGGGCGACCGCATCATCGGCATGTGCGGCAACGGCGGCCTTGCCGAAAAGGTCGCGCTCGATGCGGCGCGTATGTTCCCGCTGCCCGAAGGCGTGTCGTTCGAAACTGGCGCCTCGCTCCTGATGACCTACGGCACCACCATCCACGGCCTCAAGGATCGCGGCCGGATCAAGGCGGGCGAAACCATGCTCGTCCTCGGCGCCGCCGGCGGCGTCGGCATTTCCGCCATCGAACTCGGCAAGGCCTATGGCAACCGCGTCATCGCCGCTGTCTCCAGCGAGGAAAAGGCCGCCGCCGCGCGCGAAGCCGGCGCGGATGACGTCGTGATCTATGGCCGCCCGCCGTTCGACAAGGACCAGAGCAAAGCCCTTGCCGATGCGTTCAAGGCCGCCTGCGGCCCGAACGGCGCTGACATTGTCTACGATATCGTCGGCGGCGATTACTCCGAACCTGCCGTGCGCGCCATCGCGTGGGAAGGCCGCTTCCTCGTCGTCGGCTTCCCCGCCGGCATCGCGCGCCTCCCGCTCAACCTCACCCTGCTCAAGTCCTGCGACGTCTGCGGTGTATTCTGGGGCGCCTTCACCGCGCGCGAACCGCAGAAGAACGCCGAACATGTCGCCGAATTGTTCGAGCTGCTGAAAGCCGGCAAGATCAACCCCCGCGTCTCGGCCCGCTTCCCCCTCGCACGCGGCGGTGAAGCCATCGCCATGCTGGCGGACCGCAAGGCCGTCGGCAAAGTCGTGGTGACTATGGACTAAGGCTGCGTTGATCCTCCCCATTTTTGCGGCACGCACAAATGGGGAGGTGGCCCGCCGCAGGCGGGTCGGAGGGGTAATCTCTACTTCACCTTCGCCCAGACCTGCGTCTTGCACAGCGGCCAGACCAAGCACCCCTTCACCACCAGTTCCCCCGGCGAGCGCAGCGAGACCGTCGCCGCATAGGTCCCGCCGTCGTTGGGATTGTAGATCGTCCCCTTCCAGCTCCCGCCTGCCGGTTTCAGCCCGCGGAAGATATACATCCCGATCAAAGGCCGTCCCCGCAGCGCCGGGTTCTTGTTGTTGCGGTCGAACTTGTCCTCTGCGCCGCCGCTCGATCCGCCGAGGATCTTCCCGCAAAGCCCGCCATCGCACTGGCTCACTTCGATCAGCCCGCCGCGCTCGGGCGTGCGCCACTGGCCATAAGGGCTCGCCTGCTCCGCAGCACTTGTTCCGGCTGCCAGCAACAGGGCGCCAACCAGCAAAAACGTCTGCATCCTCATTTCCCCCTGCTACGCCATCCATAGGCCGGCAGCGCCAGCTGCCAGTGGATCGCCGCGCCGCGCAGGCCAAAGCCTGCCAGTGCCGCCACCGGCCATACGATCATCTTGTCGATCCCCGCCATATGTCCACCCGCGCAAATCGCCGAAGTGAGCGCGGCAGGCGTCACATAAAGCTCGGGTCGCATGATGATCGAAGGCCGCCCCGCGATCACGTCGCGGATCACGCCGCCCACGCAGCCGGTGATCACGCCCATCAGCGCGGCCGGCACTGGCGCCACGCCCAGCGCCAGTGCCTTCGCCGTCCCCAGCACGGCATAAGCGCCAAGCCCCGCCGCATCGGCCCATTCGATCACCCGCGTGCTCTCGCCCTGCCACCAGCGCGCAGGGCTGAACCACACCATCAGCGCCACGCCCAGACACACCGGCGCGGTCCAGGCATTGTGCACCCAGAACACCGGCGCCCCGATCAGCAGATCGCGCACTGTGCCGCCGCCCACGCCCGTCACCACCGCAAAGAACGCCATCGTCACGAACGTCTGCCGCATCCGCGCCGCCAGCAGCGCCCCGCTCAGCGCGGTGATCGCGATGCCCGCCGGGTCCAGCGCCGCGATCAGGGCAAAGACATCCGAAGCCGGCAATCGCGGCGCCACGGGCAGGTTCAGCGCAAGGATGGACATCGGGCTCATCAACGCTCCACTTAGGACGAAAGTAACCAGTGCGTGCCTAGGATGCGGGCCGGAACGGTCTATTTCTCCAACAGGCTCTCTGCGCGCAGTGAAGAATCTGCTCAAGACCTGGCACGGCGCAAAGCCGCCGCAACCGTCGCCTCCCGGTGATGATGCCGCGCATCGGCTGGCCGTGTTCGAGGATATCGAGCGAGGCCATTCCGGTTGGTTCTGGGCCACCGATGCCTCCGGCTGCCTGACCTACATCTCCCCCGCTGCCTGTGAACGCTTCGGCCTTACGCCGGAAATGCTGATCGGTCAGCCCTTTACCAGCCTGTTCGAGACTGATCCCGAAAACCCCGGCGAACGCTCGGACCGCCCGCTGCAGTTCCTGCTTGGCACGCACACGCGGATCGCGGACGTGACCGTGCGCCTCGTCCCTGATCGCTGCGCACCCGGCACGCGCCTCGCATGGTGGGCGCTTTCGGGCCAGCCCAAGATCGATGTGGCGAAGCCGGGAACGGACGGCGCGTTCTACGGCTATCGCGGCAGCGCGCGCGATATCACGGTGGAATACGAACGCCGCATCGAGGATTCGCGCCTCGCCGAATTCGATTCGCTCACCGGCCTTGCCAATCGTCACCGCATCACCCGCCGCTTCGATTCTGTGCTCGCCGCGTTCCGGGGCACCTTGCGCCCCGCCACGCTGATGATGCTCGATCTCGATCGGTTCAAGCACGTCAACGATACGCTCGGCCACCCTGCGGGCGACGAACTCCTCCGTCAGGTCGCCCAGCGCCTCACCCGCGTCGTGGGCTCGGCGGGTGAGATCGGCCGCCTCGGCGGCGACGAGTTCCAGATCCTGCTCGCCGATCAGGAAGACCGTGGCAAATTGGGCGAACTCGCCGACAGGATCATCGGCCTCATCTCGCAGCCCTATTCGATCGACGACAATCACGTCGTCATCGGCGTCTCGATCGGCATGGCGATCGCCCCGTTCGATGGCACCGAGCGCGAGGATATCGTCCGCGCTGCAGACCTCGCGCTTTATGCCGCCAAGCACGGCGGACGCGGCCAGTTCCGCTTCTACTCCTCCGACTTGAAGGATGAGAAGGAAGAGCGCAGCCTGCTCGAAGAAGCGCTGCGCGAGGCCATCGCCTCGGTCGATGGTTCTGACGACAGCTGGGATGATCCCCAGCTCGGCATGGTCTACCAGCCCGTCGTGCGCACCGATGATCACGCCGTCGTCGGCTTCGAGGCGCTGATGCGCTGGGAGCATCCGCAGCGCGGCGCGATTCCGCCTTCGGTGTTCATCCCTGTGGCCGAAGATACCGGGATGATCCTCCAGCTCGGCGCCTGGGCGCTGCGCCAGGCCGCGCGCGATGCCGCGCTCTGGCCGCACCCCTTGCGCGTCGCGGTCAATGTCTCGGCAGTGCAGTTCGCCCACCCCGATTTTCCCGGCATCGTGTCTGATGTGCTCGATGCCAGCGGCCTCGATCCGGATCGGCTGGAGCTTGAACTCACCGAATCGGTGTTCATGGGCGATGGTGAAGTAACCGATGGCGCGTTCAAGGCGCTAAAGTCCCTAGGCGTCCGCCTCGCGCTCGATGATTTCGGCACCGGTTACTCTTCGCTCAGCTACTTGCGCGCCGCACCGTTCGACAAGCTCAAGGTCGATCGCAGCTTCGTCGAAAGCTGCACCCTCAGCGATCAGAACAGCGCCAAGATCATCGCCGCGATTATCGGGCTGGCCGATGCGCTGGGCATGGAAACCACCGTCGAAGGCGTCGAGGCCTTCGATCAGCGCGATGTCGTCTGCGCCAAGGGCGCCCGGTTCATCCAGGGCTACCTCTATTCGCCCCCGCTCGAACAAGCGGTGCTGCTCCAACGCATGGCGGCGGGCGAACTGCGCATCCCGCCCGATGGCCCGCAGCGCCACCGGCCTGAGCGCCGCTCGGTCTATCGCCGCATCGGCGTGATCCACGAAGACCACCGCTACGAAGCGCTGCTGCGCAATCTCTCGGCCACGGGGGCGGGGATAGAGGGCCTCGTCGGCGTGCCCGTCGGCACCAGCCTCGTGCTCGATCTCGGCGCGGGCCAGCTCGCCGTCGTCACCGTCTCGCGCTCCGAAGATGCGACCATCGGCGTCGAATTCGAAACCCCGCTGGTCAGCGACGGCGCCGGCGGCCTCGTCACCCGCTACCGCGCCAGCCCCTATGCCCTCGCCACCGCCGCCCGCATGGCCAGCAGCAGCACCCCCCAGTTCCTCGAAGTGGAAGTCCGCAAACGCGCCTGAAGGTCCTCCCCATTTTTGCGGAACGCACAAATGGGGAGGTGGCCCGCGAAGCGGGTCGGAGGGGTAATTCCTCCCCGGCACGGGGAGGGGGATCACCGAATGTGATGGAGGGGCACCCTCAGTAGGAAATAGTTTCGCGCAGAGACCGCAGAGACCGCAGAGAAGCGTCGGCAACATGCCGCAACGTCTCTGCGCTCTCTGCGAACTCTGCGCGAACCAACCAGCGGCAAAAGCCGCCAACATCAAATATGAATCGGCTTCCCGCCAATGCCCATCGCCGCTTCCTTCAGCGCTTCGGCATGGGTCGGATGCGCATGGCTGGTATAGGCGATGTCTTCCGCCGTCGCGCCAAACTCCAGCGCCAGCGCTGCTTCGGCAATCATCGACCCTGCGACCGAGGCGATGCACCACACGCCCAGCACGCGCTCGGTCTTCGCGTCCGCAATCACCTTCACGAAGCCGTCCGGCTCATGGTTGGTCTTGGCGCGGCTGTTCGCCAGCATCGGGAACTTCGAAACCTTGATCTCGCCCTTCTCGCGCGCGGCTTCCTCGGTCAGGCCCACGCCCGCGATTTCGGGGAAGGTATAGACCACGCTCGGGATCACGTTGTGGTTCACGATGCCCGTCTGCCCGGCGATGAACTCCGCCACGGCAACGCCTTCGTCTTCCGCCTTGTGCGCCAGCATCGGCCCCGGGATCACGTCGCCGATGGCCCAGACGCCTGGCACCGATGTGCGGAAATCATGCCCCGTCTCGATCTGCCCGCGCTTGTTGACCTCAAGGCCGATTTTTTCGAGCCCCAGCCCTTCCACATTCGGCCGCCGCCCGATCGAAACGAGCACGCAGTCTGCCGTCAGCGTTTCCGCCGCGCCGCCCGCCGAAGGCTCCACCGTCAAGGTCGCGGTCTTGCCCTTCACGGCAACGCCCGTGACCTTGGTGGAAAGCTTCAGCTCCATGCCCTGCTTCTTGAAGATCTTCGCGGCTTCCTTGCGCACATCGCCGTCCATGCCGGGCAGCAACTGGTCGAGGAATTCCACCACCGTCACCTTCGCGCCGAGCCGCCGCCACACCGAACCCAGCTCCAGCCCGATCACGCCGCCGCCGATCACCACCAGATGCTCCGGCACTTGGCTTAGCGCCAGCGCGCCGGTGGAATCCACCACGACACCCGCGTCATTATCAACTGTCACGCCGGGCAGCGGCGTCACGCTCGAACCGGTCGCGATCACCACATCGCGCGCCGTCACCTTCGCGCCCGCAACCGTCACCGTGTGCGCATCCTCGAACGCGGCATAGCCCTTGAGCCAGGTCACCTTGTTCTTCTTGAACAGGAACTCGATCCCGCCGGTCAGCTGCTTCACCGAATCCAGCTTCTGCTGCTGCATCGCCGCCAGATCGAGCGTTACCGGCCCGGTCTTGATGCCGTACTTGGCGAACGTGCCATCGACGGCCTCGGCAAACTTCTCCGAACCGTGCAGCAGCGCCTTCGAAGGAATGCACCCGACATTGAGGCACGTGCCGCCCAGCGTCTCGCGCCCATCGGCACAAGCCACCTTCAGCCCCAGCTGCGCCGCGCGAATGGCCGCAACATATCCGCCGGGACCGGCACCGATGATGAGGACGTCGTAGTCGTATTCAGCCATGTTCGGCCTCCGTTGCGCGTCCATGCTTCGACAAGCTCAGCATGAGCGGCCTTGGTTCTTCTCGCATCGCAGAAACTGCGCAATCTCGGCCCAACACCCGCTCATGCTGAGCCTGTCGAAGCATCACGCGCAGCGCCAGCCCGATCACATATCAATCAGCAGCCGCGTCGGATCCTCGATCGCTTCCTTGATCGTCTTCAGCGCCGTCACCGCCTCACGCCCGTCGATGATGCGGTGATCATAGGAGAGCGCGATATACATCATCGGCCGCACCACGATCTGCCCGTCCCGCACTACAGGCCGGTCCTCGATCCGATGCAGACCCAGCACCGCCGACTGCGGCGGATTGATGATCGGGGTGGACATAAGCCCGCCGAACACGCCGCCGTTCGAGATCGTGAAGGTGCCGCCCGCCATGTCGGCCATCGTCAGCGTGCCGTCGCGGGCCTTCTTGCCATACTCGGCGATGGCCTTCTCGATGCCGGCAAAGCTCATCTTGTCGACATCGCGCACCACCGGCACGACGAGGCCATTGGGCGCGGAAACCGCGACCGAAATGTCCACGTAATCGAAGTAGACGATCTCATCGCCCTGCATCTGCGCGTTGACCGAAGGAATGTCCTTCAGCGCCAGCACCGATGCCTTGGCGAAGAAGCTCATCAGGCCGAGCTTCACGCCGTGCTTCTTCTCGAACACGTCCTTGTACTTCGCGCGCGCTTCCATCACCGCGCTCATGTCCACGTCGTTGAACGTGGTCAGCATCGCCGCAGTTTCCTGCGCCTGCTTCAGTCGCTTGGCGATGGTCTGGCGCAGGCGGGTCATCTTGACCCGCTCCTCGTTGCGCCCACCCGAAACCGCTACGACCGGAGCCGGGGCAGGGGCCGGAGCCGCCACGACCGGCGCGGGCGCAGCCTGCTTGGCCACAGCCGCCGCCAGCACGTCTTCCTTGGTCAGGCGCCCGTCCTTGCCGGTGCCCTTGACCGTGGCCGGGTCGATCCCATGCTCCAGCACCGCGCGGCGCACGGCAGGCGAAAGCGCCGCCGCATCGTCACCGACAGCCGCCGGAGCAGGGGCCGCCGCAGCCGCCGGAGCAGGGGCCGAAGCAGGAGCAGCCGCAGCCACCCCGCTCGTCTCGATCATCCCCAGCACCGCGCCCACCGCCACAGTATCACCCTCGGCGGCCACATGCGCACCCATGATCCCCGCAACGGGGGAGGGCACCTCGACCGCAACCTTGTCGGTCTCAAGGCTCGCGATGGGTTCGTCGAGCGCCACCGCCTCGCCGGGCTGCTTCAGCCACTGGCCAACCGTCGCCTCGCTGACGCTTTCGCCCAGAACCGGAACTTTGACTTCGATAGACATGGGATTGTCTTCCTGAGAAAATTGCGGCCGATCAGGCCTTCTTCTTGGTCCGGCGCAGCTCGCCGCGCACCGAAAGCGAAAGCGCGTTGCTCACCAGCGCGGCCTGTTCGGCTGCGTGGCGCTTGGCAAGGCCAGTCGCCGGGGACGCCGCCGCAGACCGCCCGGCATAGCGCGCGCGCTTCACCTTGCTGCCCGATGCCTTGAGCGATTCCTCGATCAGCGGCTCGACAAAGAACCACGCGCCATTGTTGCGCGGCTCTTCCTGGCACCACACCACCTCTTCAAGCTGCGTCATGCGCGAAAGCCGCAGCGCCAGCGCTTCGCCCGGGAAGGGGTAGAGCTGCTCGATCCGGATAATCTGCGTGTCGGTGATCCCCGCCGCATCGCGCGCCTCGATCAGGTCGTAGGCGACCTTGCCGCTGCACAGCACGACGCGCTTGGTATCCGCATCGGCCGCCGGATTGAGGTCGGAAAGGATGCGCATGAAGTGCCCCTCGCCAACGAAGTCCGAAGCCTTCGATTTCGCCAGCGGATGGCGCAGCAGGCTCTTGGGCGTCATGATGATCAGCGGCTTGCGGAAGGGCCGCTGCATCTGCCGGCGCAGCACGTGGAAGTAGTTCGCCGGGCTGGTGATGTTGCACACCTGGATATTGTCCTCGGCGCAAAGCTGGAGATAGCGCTCCAGCCGCGCGGAGGAATGCTCCGGCCCCTGTCCCTCATAGCCATGCGGCAGCAGCATCACGAGGCCGTTGGCCCGCAGCCACTTGGCTTCGGAGGCCGCGATATACTGGTCGATCACGATCTGCGCGCCGTTGGCAAAGTCGCCAAACTGCGCTTCCCACAGCACAAGCGTCTTCGGATCCGCGCTCGCATAGCCATATTCGAAGCCCAGCACGCCGTATTCAGAGAGTGGGCTGTCATGCACTTCGAACTTGCCGTGGGGCAGGGTGGTCAGCGGCACGAACTTGCGCTCGCTGGTCTGATCGACCCACACCGCATGGCGCTGGCTGAAGGTGCCGCGCCCCGAATCCTGGCCCGAAAGCCGCACGTTGAAGCCTTCGGTCAGCAGGCTGCCAAACGCGAGCGCCTCGCCGGTTGCCCAGTCAAAGCCTTCGCCTTCGGCAAACATCGCCTTCTTGGCCTCGATCACGCGGCCGAGTGTCTTGTGGATGGTCAGGTCGTCCGGCACCGTGGTCAGCGTCCGGCCCAGCGCGTCAAACCGCTTCTGGTCGATCCCGGTCGCCACGTTGCGCCGCGCGGTTTCCGGGTCCGCCGGCTTGTTCAGCCCGCTCCAGCGCCCGCCAAACCAGTCGGCATGGTTGGCCTTGTACCCCTTGGCTGCCTCGAACTCGGCCTCCAGCGTCGCGACAAAGCGGTCCTCGGTCTCGCCCTTCCAGTCCTTGTCGATCACGCCCTGCTCGATCAGGCGGCGCGCATAGACTTCCGAAACCGCCGGGTGCTGCTTGATCCGCGCATACATCAGCGGCTGGGTGAAGCTGGGCTCATCGCCCTCGTTGTGGCCAAAGCGGCGATAGCACCACATGTCGACCACCACGTCGCGGCCAAACTTCTGGCGATAGTCGATCGCCAGCTTGCACGCGAAGGTCACCGCTTCGGGATCATCGCCGTTCACGTGGATGATCGGCGCCTGCACGCCCTTCGCCACGTCGGACGGGTAGGGTGAACCGCGCGAAAACTGCGGGCTGGTAGTAAAGCCGATCTGGTTGTTGATGATGAAGTGGATGCACCCGCCGGTGTTGTAGCCCTTCACGCCCGAAAAGCCGAAGCACTCCCACACGATGCCCTGGCCTGCAAAGGCCGCGTCGCCGTGGATCAGGATGGGCAGCACCTGCTTGTGCTTGCCTTTGCCGATGTCATCACGAAACACCTGCTGCGCGCGCGCCTTGCCCAGCACCACCGGGTCCACCGTTTCCAGATGGCTCGGGTTCGGCTGCAGGCTCATGTGCACCTTGATCCCGTCGAACTCGCGGTCCGTGCTGGTGCCAAGGTGATACTTCACGTCGCCCGAACCGCCGACATCTTCGGGGTTCGCGCTGCCGCCGGAAAACTCGTGGAAGATCACGCGGTAGGGCTTGGCCAGCACGTTCGCCAGCACGTTGAGCCGGCCCCGGTGGGCCATGCCATAGATGATCTCGCGCACGCCCAGCTGGCCGCCATACTTGATGACAGCCTCCAGCGCCGGAATCATGGATTCGCCGCCATCAAGGCCAAAGCGCTTGGTGCCGACATACTTCTTGCCGAGGAACTTCTCGTACTGCTCGCCGCGCACCACCGCCGCCAGGATCGCCTTCTTGCCGTTGGGGGTGAAATCGATGGACTTGTCGCCGCCCTCGATCCGGTCCTGCAGGAACTTGCGCTCCTCCACGTCCGCGATGTGCATGTATTCCAGGCCGACCTTGCCGCAATAGTTGCGCTGCAGCACGCTCACGATTTCGCGCGGGGTCGCCCACTGCATGCCGAGCACGCCGCCGACGAAGACCTTCTTGTCGAGGTCAGGCCCCACAAAGCCGTGGTATTCCGGGGTGATGTCCGCCGGCAGCTCCTGCCTTGCAAGGCCCAGCGGATCGAGGTCCGCCGCCAGATGCCCGCGCACGCGGTAGGTGCGCACCAGCATCATCGCGCGGATCGAGGCGCCCGCCGCCGCTTCCAGCGCGGCTTCGTCCAGCGGCGCGCCAGCCGCCTTCGCGGCCTTGGCGATTTCCTGCTTGAGCGCCATCGGATCGAGCGCGCGGGTCAGGTCGTCGCCCGCGCCGGGATCGCTCACCGGCCAGCGCTTCGATGCCCACGAAGGCCCTGCCTGCGGACCCTCCTGCAAGGGATCCACTTCGAACGCGCGCTCTTCGTAACCCATTTCTCACTCCTCTCGCCCCGGGGAGGCCAGTACCTTCGTACCCCGGGCTTCGGACCATCCGGCGCGGCCAGGCGCGCCAGTCACTTTCCTGCGCGGGCGCGTGCGCCGCCCGGAATGCTAACCATGCAAACCCGCACAACCAGCGGGTTTACCCGTGTCCCTGCAAAAGGAGCGCACTCCCGGGGCCACGTAAAACCTCGTAGCTGAACGGGGCGCGAACCTGCTGCGGGCAGGTCTTCGCGCCCCGCCTCAGCCACTCACGCGAGCGAGGGGTCGATCCCCTTGCACGCCACAAGCAGTTCCTTCACCGCATCGACCGAAACCTGCAGGCCGGCCTTGTCGGCCTCGTCCAGTTCGATCTCGATGATCTTTTCCACGCCGCCGGCACCGATCATCACGGGCACGCCCACGTAAAGCCCGTCAACGCCGTACTGGCCATCGACATAGGCCGCGCAGGGCAGGATGCGCTTCTGGTCGTTGAGGTAGGCTTCGGCCATCGCGATGCCCGAAGTGGCGGGCGCATAGAACGCCGAACCGGTCTTGAGCAGCGCCACGATCTCGCCGCCGCCGCTGCGGGTGCGCTGCACGATCGCGTCGATGCGCTCCTGCGTCGAAAGGCCCATCTTGACGAGGTCGGGCACGGGGATGCCGTTCACGGTCGAATAGCGCGTCACCGGCACCATGGTGTCGCCATGGCCGCCCAGCACGAACGTGTTCACGTCCTTGACCGAAACCTGGAATTCATCGGCAATGAAGTGGCTGAAACGCGCCGAATCCAGCACGCCTGCCATGCCCACCACCATGTGATGCGGCAGGCCCGAAAACTCGCGCAGCGCCCAGACCATCGCGTCGAGCGGGTTGGTGATGCAGATCACGAAGGCGTTCGGCGCATTGGCCTTGATGCCTTCGCCCACGGCCTTCATCACCTTGAGGTTGATGCCCAGCAGGTCGTCGCGGCTCATGCCCGGCTTGCGCGCAACGCCTGCGGTCACGATGATCACATCGGCCCCGGCGATATCGGCATAGTCGTTGGAGCCGGTGATCTTCGCGTCAAACCCTTCGACCGGGCCGCACTGCGAAAGATCGAGCGCCTTGCCCTGCGGCACGCCCTCGACCACGTCGAACAGTACGATGTCGCCGAGTTCCTTCTGCGCCGCGAGGTGCGCGAGCGTACCGCCGATGTTGCCGGCGCCGATCAGCGCGATTTTCTTGCGAGCCATGCCTTTGCATTCCTTTCCCGGATACGCGGGACCTGCGGCCATGCACGGCCGCCCGAGAGATACCGCCATAAGGGCCTCCCGCGTCCCGCATGACGGGAAGGAATCCAAGCGGATAGGAGCGACCTAAGCCTGCAGGATGGTGATTGCAAGGCGCAAAAACCCACTCTCTGCGGGTTTTTGTGATAACAGTTCGCAATAGCAAAAGGGCTTGCTTGCGCCTCAGCCTTGCAGTCTGGCCCGCGCTGCGCAGGCCCGCGCGAGCGGCCCGTCCAGCATTGCGCAAACTGCGAGCCACCACTCGGCACCGGCGCTGTCGCCGCTGTCGGCCGCGATTTCCGCCGCCTCGCATGCGCGCTGCGCGGCGGACAGCCCATGCGCGGCGAACAGCCGCAGCGCTGCGGTGAGCAGTGCGTCGTCGTGTGCCTCGGAATCGTTGGCACCGGCCTTGCGCGCCGCCAGCGCAGCGCCATTGTCATTGACCGCGCGCGGCACACGCAGCGCGCGCGGGCGAAGAGTGCCCCAGTGCAGGCAGGGCGAGATGATCCCGTAGCGAGGGGCAAAATGCAGCATGGGGGGCTCTCCTCGGTTGCCGATGGAGCGGATATAGCAGGCGGGGGTGAACAGCGCGTTCGCCCTTAGGGTAAAGGCATAGCTAACCCTACTTAGCGGAGAATAAGTATAATCCGAACAGTGGTTTAGGATAGCTCTAAAGCGCGCAGAGTTGGGCTTGCCCGGCGAATTCGGCCCGAAACGGACTGAACCTAGCCGCCCGGCTGGGCAATCCACTTGCCGGCATTCTCGTAAGCGGGATTGACCGTCGCCCCACCGGGCAATTGCCCCGCACGGTACAGCGCATCGCCACCGCGCGCTTCGACTGCGGGCGCAAACTGGGGCGTGGCCGCGCGCGGCTCGCCATAGCTCGGCAGCGGGGCCTGGCCGAACGAGGCCGCATTGCGTCCCGCCGCGCCCGGTGCCGCCTGTGCAGACTTGAGCGCTTCGATCCGCCCCGCCTCGAACGCCTTCTCCAGCTGGATCGGATCGGCCACGTCCGCCGCCGCCGGGGTCCAGGTGCGCGGATGCGGCGCCGCCACCGGCTCGCCGCCCGAATAGACCGCATTGAACGCGATCGGTCGTCCAGCCGCGCCGCTCCAGCGATAGAAGCGGTGCGCGCCGATCGTGCCGACGAAGGTCAGGCTGTCCGCCCAGTAGGGATGCACCGCCGATGTATGGTAATGCGTCGCCAGCCCCACCGGCGCATAGACGGAGCCCGCCAGCGCATCGGCTGCCACGCGCCGCGCGCGGTCCCAGAACGCGGCCACTGGCCGCCGCGCCATCGATCCGTCGCAGGCAAAGCTGAACTGGCAGCCTGTGCGCTCCGATCCCTGATAGACCACGCCGCACACCGTCTTGGGCCAGGCCGGATGCGCCACGCGGTTGAGCACGACTTGCGCCACCGCGCGCTGCCCGGCATCGGGCTCGCTCGCTGCCTCGTAATAGATCGCCGCCGTCAGGCACTGCAGCGCGCGCGATTGATCAAGGCTCGTGCCCCGCATCGCGATCGGCCGCGCCGCTGGTCCCACGCCGGTGATCGGGGCCGCATCGTCGCCATGGATCTGCGCCAGCTGCGCATCCCACGCAGATTTCGCCGCATCGGGCGCGAGCATGCCGGTGTCATCGCTCGCCAGATAATAGAACGCCGAGCCCGGAAAGCTGTCCCCCGGCCGCTCGAACGGCTGCAACCCATCGCGCGCCTGCGCCGAAGGCACCCCCGGCGCGATCCACCCCGGCCCCGCCAGCCACAGCGCAAAGCCCATCACCGCAACGCCAAGGATTCCGCCCCAGCGCCGATATCTCCCCTCCCGTGTGCGGGAGGGGCCGGGGGAGGGCATGATGACTTCAACGCGGGGCCGCTCGACCACCTCGCGCTCAGCCGTCACCACCCGCCGAGGCGCCAGTGCCTCTGGCGGCAGCTTCACCGGCCGGTAGTCAATGATCAGTGGCATGGAACAGAGGGACTCGTTTGGCGGCATTGCAGCGCTAGAGCCTCTGTGGGGCTTGCGCATCCTGCCATTTCACCCCGTCCCGCTAAGGCACAGGCCCCTGCCAGAGCATTAACGCCAATTCCACCGCAGTTCCTCTTCCCTCTCCATTTTTGCGAAGCACAAATGGGGAGGTGGCATCGCGGAGCGATGACGGAGGGGTTCTTCTTCACCTTCCTCTCCTCCTTCACCCCTTGCCCCAAAGTGCAGGTCCCGCTACACATCCCCTCGACGCCACCGGTGCCCGCGCAAGCGGGCTAAGAGGGAATTCGGACAAGTCTTCAACGATTTGCCCCCGAAGCTGCCCCCGCAACTGTGCCCGGATAGCGCCCTGTCCATCATGCCACTGGCCGCAAGGCTGGGAAGGCGGGCAGGGGGCGATGACCCCGGGCGAGCCAGGAAACCTGCCGGTGTGTGGTCGTTCCGCGGCCGGGCGGGGTGTACCGGGCGCATGCGTGAGACGGCGCGCCTTATGGCCCCGCGCACTCTCCCGCCATGGACGGCAACGTCCATGGGCCGGGAGGAAAACCGAATGAAAAATCTGTATCTTGCCGCCGCAGCCTCATGCGCTCTGGCAACCCCCGCGCTTGCCCAGCAGGCCGATCAGATCACCGTCGTCGCCACCGGCAGCCCCCAGCGCATCGACCAGACCGGCCAGCCCATCACTGTCCTCACCGCTGCCGATCTCGCCCGCCTGCAAGGCCCCGATATCACCCGCGCGCTCGAACAGGTCCCCGGCCTAACGCTCAGCCGCAACGGCGGCCCCGGCGCTTTCACCGGGGTCCGCCTGCGCGGCTCCGACTCTGAACAAGTCCTCGTCCTCATCGACGGCGTCCGCGTCGAAGACGTCGCCGCCCCCGGCGCGGGCTTCGATTTCGGCACGCTCACCACCGGCGGCATCGAACGCATCGACGTCCTGCGCGGCTCCAACTCGGTCACCTGGGGCAGCGCCGCGCTCGGCGGCGTCATCGCCATCCAGACGCGCGAGCTGAACGGCTATGAGGCCAGCGCCGAAGGCGGCAGCCGCGGCTCCTTTGCGGGAGAGGCCGCCGCCGGCCTTGCACGCGAAAAGTATGCCCTCTCGCTCACCGGCGGCTACACCACCACCGATGGCGTCTCCGCCGCTGCCGTCGGCACCGAAGCAGACGGCGCGCGCCAATGGCACTTCGGCGGCAAGGCCCGCCTCGATCTCGCCCCCGGCCTCTCCTTCGTCGCCAATGCGCGCTACGCCGATACCCGCACCGAGATCGACGGTTACCCCGCGCCCAACTACACCTTCGCCGATACCCCCGAATACCAGACCACCCGCCAGGCCTCCGGCCGCGCCGGCCTGCGCTACCAGGGCGATTGGCTCACCCTGAACACCGGCTTCGCCCTCTCCGATACGAAGCGCGACTACTACGACACCACCTTCGGCACCGCCCCCAGCTACGGCTACCGTGGCCGCAGCCACCGCGCCGATCTCACCGGCCGCGCCAAGCTCCCGGCAAACTTCGCGCTCGATTTCGGCGCTGACAGCGAATGGACGCGCTATTCCGGCACCTTCGATGCCCGCCAGACCGCGCGCCAGACGAGCGGCCACATGATGCTCGGCTGGTACACTGATGCCATCTCGCTCGCCGCTGGCCTGCGCTATGATGATCACAGCCGCTTCGGCAATGCCACCACCCTCGGCGCCAACGGCACCGTCCGCCTCGCGCAAAACCTGCGCCTGCGCGCCAGCTACGGCGAGGGCTTCAAGGCCCCCACGCTCTACCAACTCCTCTCGGACTACGGCAACGCCGCGCTCCGCCCCGAACGCAGCCGCAGCTACGACGCGGGCCTCGAATACAAGAGCGGACCCGTCACCGCCGCCGTCACGGTCTATCGCCGCGATAGCCGCAACCTGATCGCCTTCGTCTCCTGCTTCGGCCAGGCCACCGCGATCTGCACCAATCGCCCCTTCGGCACTTACGACAACGTCGGCAAGGCTCGCGCCGAAGGCGCCGAAGCCGAACTCACCCTGCGGCCCACCGCCAAGTTCACCCTGCGCAGCCTCTACACTTACACCAAGGCCCGCAATCTCACCCCCGGCACTGCCCAGTTCGGCAACGATCTCGCCCGCCGCCCGCGCCACGCGCTCACGCTCAGCGGCGATTGGGAAACCCCGCTGGCAGGCTTCGCGCTTGGCGCAGACCTGCGCCTCATCAGCCAAAGCTTCGACAACGCGTCGAACACCGTCCGCCTCCCCGGCGGCCCGGTCGCCACGCTCCGCGCCAGCCTCCCGCTGCACGACCGCGTGACGCTCTACGCCCGCGTCGAAAATGTCTTCGACAACCGCCTCCCCACCGCCGCCGGCTACAGCGCCGTCGGCCGAGGCGCCTTCGCCGGCCTCAGAGTGCGCTACTGATGCCGCAGAACCCTTCCACTTTGTCCTCCCCATTTTTGCGCAGCACAAATGGGGAGGTGGCCCGCCGCAGGCGGGTCGGAGGGGTTCTTTGCCTCCTGCTCGCGGCGCTCACCGCCTGCACCCCGCAGCCCAAAAGCGAAACCCGGCGCGAAACCACGCGTTATCTCCCCACGATCGTCAGCCTCAACCCTTGCGCCGACGCGATCCTCGCCGAAGTCACCGCCCCCGGCCAGCTCCTCGCGCTCTCGCACTACAGCGCCGATCCCCGCGCCGCCTCGATGGACCCGGCCAAGGCCCGGCAGTTCCCCACCACGCGCGGCACGCTCGAGGAAGTCCTCACGCTTCGCCCCGATGTGGTGGTCGATAGCACCTTCGTCCCCCCCGCCACCGCCGCAGCCTACCAGCGCCTTGGCCTGCGCCTCGAAACCATCGGCATCGCCAGCACGGTCGAGGAAAGCCGCGCCCAGATCCGCGGGCTCGCCGCGATGGCCGGAAACCCCGCGCAAGGCGAAGCGCTTATCGCGCGCATCGATGCAGCCCTCGCTGCCGCCGCACCCACCCGTGCGAGCGCCTTGCCCGCGCTGGTGTGGGAGCCGGGCGGCATCGTCCCGGGCGACAACACCCTGATCGCCGATCTCCTGCGCCGCACCGGCTTCGCCAATTTCGCCGCCGCGCGCGGGCTGGGCCAAGCCGATCAGCTCCCGCTCGAACGCGTCCTCGCCGATCCCCCGCGCGTGATCCTCGTCGCCGGGTCAGATCGCGCGCTCAGCCATCCCGCACTGACCCATCTCACTGGCACCACCCGCGCAGCGCTCGATCCGCGCCTGCTCTATTGCGCCGGCCCCACCATCATCCCCGCCGCCCAGCGCCTCGCCGAAGTGCGCCGCACACTTCCGGTCCTCCCCATTTTTGCGCAGCACAAATGGGGAGGTGGCCCGCCAAAGGCGGGTCGGAGGGGTACTTCCGCCCTCCAGCTTGCGGCCAAGGTCTCTCATTCTCCTCCCCTCCCGCTTGCGGCCAAGGTCTCCCTTCCTTCCCCCCTCCCGCTTGCGGGAGGGGTCGGGGGTGGGCCGCGGCAAACACAGCGCTCGCTCCGATGACCCGCCCCGTCCCTCTCCTTCTTGCAGCCCTCGCGCTCGCCATCCCCCTCAGCCTCCTCGCCGGGCAAGTCTGGCTCAACCCCTTCGCGCCCCACACCGCCAACGCCTTCACCATCCTCGCCGAACTGCGCGCCCCCCGCGCCGCGTTGGCGCTGGTCATCGGTGCGGGGCTGGGCGGGGCAGGGGCCGCGATGCAGGGCTACTTGCGCAATCCGCTGGCTGATCCCGGCCTCTTCGGCGTCGCCCCCACCGCCGCGTTCGGCGCGGTGCTCAGCCTCGCGCTTGGTCTCGGCACGCTGCTCCCGCTCGCATCGCTGCTTGGCGCCGCCATCGCCATGGCCGCGCTTGCGCTCATCGCGGGCAATGCCAGCGGGCAGAACAGCACCACCTTGTTCGCGCTCGCGGGGCTCATGCTCGCCAGTCTCTCGGGCGCGCTCACCAGCCTCGTCATCAGCCTCGCGCCCAATCCCTTTGCGCTCAGCGAGATTGTCACTTGGCTCATGGGCAGCCTTGAAAGCCGCTCGTGGCACGATGTCCTGCTCGCCGCGCCGCCCACCGCGCTCGGCCTGATCCTTCTTTCCCGCGCCGCCCCTGCGCTCGACGCGCTCACGCTGGGTGAGGAAACCGCCCGCTCCTTGGGCGTGAATCCCACCCGCCTGCTCTGGCTCGTGGTTCTCGGCACCGGCCTCGTCGTGGGCGCCGGGGTCGCCGCCGCCGGGATCATCGGCTTTGTCGGCCTCGTCGTGCCCCACATCCTGCGCCCCTATACCGATCAGCGCCCCTCCAGCCTGCTCCTCCCCAGCGCGCTGGGCGGGGCGCTGCTCCTGCTCATCGCCGATTGTCTCTGCCGCCTGCTCCCCCTCGCGGGCGGCGAACTGCGCATCGGCATCGCGCTCAGCCTCCTGGGCGCGCCGTTCTTCCTGCACCTGCTCCTGCGCCTGAGGAGCGAACTCGCATGAACCTTGCCCCCCGAAACCTCACAGCCGAAAACCTCACCATCCCCGGCCGCCTCACCAGCCTGACCACCGCCGTTCGCCCCGGCGAACTCACCGCCATCTGCGGCCCCAACGGCGCGGGCAAGACCACCCTGCTGCGTGCGCTAGCAGGGCTGGAGGCAGGCCCCGTCACCCTCGGCGAAACCCCGCTCGCCACCCTCCCGCCGCGCCGCCGCGCGCAGGAGATCGGCTATCTGCCCCAGCATGCCGAGCCCGCGTGGAACCTCACCGTCGAAGCACTCGTCCGCCTCGGCCGCCTGCCGCACCGCACCGCGCGCGCCGAGGATGAGGCCGCCGCCCGAGCCGCACTCACCGCGCTCGATGCCGCGCACCTCGCGCCCCGCGGCATCCACACCCTCTCCGGCGGCGAACGAGCCCGCGTCCTCCTCGCCCGCGTCCTCGCCGGCCAGCCCCGCTGGATCCTCGCCGACGAACCCCTCGCCAGTCTCGATCTCGCCCACGCCGCCACGCTCCTCGCGCACTTCCGGGGGCTCGCCGATGCCGGGGCAGGGGTCGTCCTCGTCGTCCACAGCCTCGCCCACGCGATGAACTACGCCGACCGCGTCATCGTCCTCCAAAACGGCCGCCTCGCCGCCGATGGGCCGCCAGCGGTCGCCCTCTCCGAGGAAGTGATCGAACACGTCTGGAACGTCCGCGCGCAGTGGACCGGCCCCCAAGGCGCCCGCGCTTTGTCCCTTTAGATCCTCCCCATTTTCACGAAGTGCAAATGGGCCAATGATCCCCTGGATCCTCCCCATTTTTGCGAAGCACAAATGGGCCAATGATCCCCTGGATCCTCCCCATTTTTGCGAAGCACAAATGGGGAGGTGTCAGCGCATAGCGCTGACGGAGGGGTAACGACGTCTCCACCCGCACATCGTCCGCTCAGTCGCCACCATTCGAAGGGCCTTGCCCCCCGCGCCACCTTGCTATCACGCGCCCCGCCACCCACGTGTCGCAAAACACCCGCGCGCCCCTTGCCGGAATCGAACAAATCTGGAACAGACTGCCCCCATGTCCCTCAGCACCATCTCAATCCGCGGCGCGCGTGAGCACAATCTCAAGGGGATCGACGTCGATCTCCCGCGCGATAGCCTGATCGTCATCACCGGCCTTTCCGGCTCGGGCAAATCGAGCCTCGCGTTCGATACGATTTACGCCGAAGGCCAGCGCCGCTATGTCGAGAGCCTCTCGGCCTATGCGCGCCAGTTCCTCGAAATGATGCAGAAGCCCGATGTCGAACATATCGACGGGCTCTCCCCTGCGATCTCGATCGAGCAGAAGACCACCAGCCGCAACCCGCGCTCCACCGTTGCCACGGTGACGGAGATCTACGACTACATGCGCCTCCTCTGGGCGCGCGTCGGCATTCCCTATTCGCCCGCCACGGGCCTGCCCATCGCGGCGCAGACGGTCACCCAGATGGTAGACCGCGTGCTCGCCCTGCCGGAGGGCACGCGCGCCTATCTGCTCGCCCCCGTCGTGCGCGGCCGCAAGGGGGAATACCGCAAGGAACTCGCCGAATGGCAGCGCGCCGGCTACACCCGCGTGCGGATCGACGGCACCCTCATGGCCATCGAAGACGCCCCTGCGCTCGACAAGAAGCTGAAGCACGATATCGAAGTCGTGGTCGATCGCATCGCGGTCAAGCAAGCCGACGAAGGCTTCCGCACCCGTCTGGCAGACAGCTTCGAGCAGGCGCTCAAGCTGGCGGATGGCACGGTTTACCTCGATCTGGCGGATACAACGGTCGAGGCGATTGGTGGGGAAGGGGCTGCTCCCACCCCCGCTCAGCCTGAGCCTGTCGAAGGCCCCTCGGCCAAGCGCAACGCCAAGGGCATGAAGAAAACTGGCCTCCCCGCCAATCGCATCGTCTTTTCGGAAAAGTTCGCCTGCCCGGTCAGCGGCTTCACCATCGAATCCATCGAACCGCGCCTCTTCTCGTTCAACGCCCCCCAGGGCGCCTGCCCCGCGTGTGATGGCCTCGGCGAAAAGCTCCTGTTCGATCCCCAGCTCGTCGTCCCGAACGAAGCGCTTAGCCTCAAGCAGGGCGCCGTCGTCCCCTGGGCCAAGTCCAACCCGCCGTCGCCCTATTACATGCAGGTCCTCGCCAGCCTCGCCGGCCACTTCGGCTTCAGCCTCGAAACGCCGTGGGAAAAGCTCGCCCCCGAAGTCCGCATCGTCATCCTCTATGGCACCGCCGGCAAGGCCGTCCCGCTCACCTTCATCGACGGCAAGAAGAGCTACACCGTCCAGAAGGCCTTCGAAGGCGTTATCGGCAACCTCAACCGCCGCATGCTGCAAACCGAAAGCGCCTGGATGCGCGAGGAGCTCTCCAAGTTCCAGACCGCGCAGCCCTGCGAGACCTGCCACGGCGCCCGCCTCAAGCCCGAGGCGCTGAGCGTCAAGGTCGCCATGGCCGACATCTCGTCGATCACCCACCTCTCCGTCGCCGCCGCGGTGGAATGGTTCGGCGCGCTCGATGCCCAACTCACCTCGCAGCAGAGCCAGATCGCCAAGGCCATCCTCAAGGAAATCAACGAGCGCCTCGGCTTCCTCAACAACGTCGGCCTCGATTACCTCAACCTCGATCGCACCTCCGGCACCCTCTCCGGCGGCGAAAGCCAGCGCATCCGCCTCGCCAGCCAGATCGGCTCCGGCCTCTCCGGCGTCCTCTATGTGCTAGACGAGCCCTCCATCGGCCTCCACCAGCGCGACAACGACCGCCTGCTCATCACCCTGAAAAGGCTCCGCGATCTCGGCAACACCGTCATCGTCGTCGAGCATGATGAAGACGCGATCCGCACCGCCGATCATATCGTCGATCTCGGCCCCGGCGCCGGCGTCCACGGCGGCGAGATCGTCGCGCAGGGCAACCTCGACGATATCCTCGGCAACCCCGACAGCCTCACCGGCCAATACCTCACCGGCGCCCGCCGCATCGAAGTGCCGAAGAAGCGCCGCAAGGGCAACGGCCTCAAGCTCACCGTCGAAGGCGCGCGGGCCAACAACCTGCAGAACGTCACCGCCTCGATCCCGCTCGGCACCTTCACCTGCGTCACCGGCGTCTCCGGCTCCGGCAAGTCCAGCTTCACGATCGATACGCTCCACGCCGTCGCCGCGCGCACGCTCAATGGCGCCCGCGTCATCGCCGGCGCGCATGATCGGGTCACCGGCCTCGAACACTGCGACAAGGTGATCGAGATCGACCAGTCCCCCATCGGCCGCACCCCGCGCTCCAATCCCGCCACCTACACCGGCAGTTTCACCCTCATCCGCGATTGGTTCGCCGGCCTCCCCGAAAGCGCCGCACGCGGCTACAAGCCCGGCCGCTTCAGTTTCAACGTCAAGGGCGGCCGCTGCGAGAAGTGCCAGGGCGACGGCCTCATCAAGATCGAGATGCACTTCCTGCCCGACGTTTACGTCACCTGCGAGGAATGCGACGGCCGCCGCTACAACCGCGAAACGCTCGAGGTGAAGTTCAAGGGCCACTCCATCGCCGATGTGCTGGATATGACGATCGAGGACGCCGAGGAGTTCTTCAAGGCGGTCCCCCCGATCCGTGATCGGATGCACATGCTCAACGAAGTCGGCCTCGGCTACGTCAAGGTCGGCCAGCAGGCCACCACGCTCTCCGGGGGCGAGGCGCAGCGCGTCAAGCTCGCCAAGGAGCTCGCCCGCCGCAGCACCGGGCAAACGCTCTACATCCTCGACGAGCCCACCACCGGCCTCCACTTCGAAGACGTGCGCAAACTCCTCGAAGTGCTCCACCGCCTCGTCGATCAGGGCAACAGCGTCGTCGTCATCGAACACAACCTCGATGTGATCAAAACCGCCGACTGGCTACTCGATCTCGGCCCCGAAGGCGGCGTGCGCGGCGGTGAGCTGGTCGCCGAAGGCACGCCCGAACAGGTCGCCAAAAACCCCCGCAGCTTCACCGGCCACTACCTCGCGCCGCTCCTCAAGCGCTAAAGGTCCTCCCCATTTTCACGAAGTGCAAATGGGGAGGTGGCAGCGCGAAGCGCTGACGGAGGGGTTCTTCCTTCCCGCCCATCCCGGCAACAATACGTTATAACATAGCAACGCAACCACGCCGCCCGCCTGCTATGCGCTGCGCAGTCGCACCCCACTCCGCAAGACGCCATCGTCAGGACCTGGCCCCCATGAACACCGCCCACTGCACCGCCCTCGCGGCCGCGCTCACCCTGCTCGCACCCGCCGCGCATGCCCAAAGCGCGCATTCCCAGAGCGTACCGGCCCAAAGCGCACCCGGCCGCCCCGCCGGCCCGCCCGCACCGCCCACCTGGGTCCTCACCGTCGGCGTCGCGCCCATCGTCGCCCCCGCCTGGCAAGGCTCGCGCGATACCGCCTTCTCGATCTTCCCGGATATCCGCCTCGCCTACAAGGATGCCGTCTTCGCCTCGGTGCAGGAAGGCCTCGGCTGGAACGCGATCAACCGCGATGGCTGGAAGATCGGCCCCATCGCCCGCCTCCGCTTTGGCCGACGCGAATCCACCGGCGGCTCGCCCTTCCTCGTCGCCGGCGGCAGCGATGCCCTGCGCGGCTTCGGCAATGTCGGCCTCGCCGGGGAATTCGGCGGCTTCGTGCAATATAGCCCAGCCGGAGTTCTTGGCCGCCGCCTCGCCCTGCGCACCGAAGTCCGCCAGGGCACCGGCGGACACGAGGGCCTCGTCGCCGAACCCTCGATCCGCTTCACCGATCGCGCCGGCGCTTTCCGCTATTCGCTCACCGCGCGCAGCACCTTCGCCAGCGCGAAGTACACGCAGGTCTACTTCGGCGTGACCCCCGATCAAGCCGCCCGCGCCGGCCTCACGGCTTACCAGACGGGCTCCGGCCTCGTCTCGGCAGGGCTCGGCGGCACGCTCACCCGCCCCCTGGGGAGCCGCGGCCAGCAGGGCGCACTCACCCTCCTCGCCGGCTACGACCGCCTCGGCAACGCCGCCGCCAACAGCACCCTCATCCGCGAACGCGGCCGCCGCGATCAGTTCAGCATCGGCCTCGCCTACGGCTACCGCTTCACCTGGAAATAAGCCCCCATTCCTCCCCACTTTTGCGGCACGCACAAATGGGGAGGGGGACCGCCTCGCTCATCCTGAGCCTGTCGAAGGAAGGTGGTGGAGGGGCACCCACGGCAAAACGCTACCCCGGCAATTCAACCACCCGCAAAACCCCCCGCCGCCGCGCATCCGCCAGCGCCCGCTCAAGCGAAGCGCTGAATTCCTCCCCATTTTTGCGGAGCACAAATGGGGAGGTGGCAGCCCGCAGGGCTGACGGAGGGGTAAGGCTCCGCCGTCCAGCACCGCACCGATCCGTCGTCATGATAGTAGACCTGATGCACCGCCAGATGCGTGCCATGGTCGAGCACCCGATAATTCCAGCTCATGGAAACCTCCGTCAGACAGACGCGAGACAGCGGATTTGCCGTCAGCGTTGTATTCGGAAGTGGAGCACTAAATGGGGGGCGAGCTCAGACGGTTGCGACCCGCAAGAGCGCGCGCTGTTCCCGACTCATTATAAAGGTCTCAGGCATTGGGGTGATGGACTCTGAGCCGAATATCAGGAACAAGATCAGCCGTGGCAAATTTACAGCGGTGTTTCCGATCCAATGCTTAGAGGTTATCGGCTGCTTATCCTTGCACTTGGGCTAATCCTATGCGCAGCTAGCGGCCCGCAAAAGCCCAGTCAGCAGCAGGCAACCAACGCCCCAACTGAACAAGCGTCGCAAGCGGCCTTTACTCCATATCCCGATTTGAATGCTGAGTCCTGCTATCATGCCAATGACCATGACCGCGCTGATTTGTGCGCTCAATGGCGCGCCGCTCTCGCTGCTGAGAAATCCACCCTTGAAGCACATAGGGCTACCAATTGGGCAATTGTCGGCACGGTTTTGAGCGCAATCGGTTTGGGAGCTATTCTGTGGTCGCTCGGGCAAACCGAAAGGGCTTTGGCAGCTTCCAAAGAAGCGAATGACATAACCCGGGAAACATCCATTCATCAACTCAGAGCCTATGTTGGCTTCTATGATTGGGATTTTGAAATAAAGATCACGAAAGCTACTTTCGAGGTCTCGATCAAAAATTTCGGCCAGACTCCAGCTCTAAATCTCCAAGTCAGGCGTGTTCTCACAACTGACAAAGACTTTTCTTTTAAGGATTTGGACTTTGAAGATATGACTTCTATTGATCTCCATCCCGGGAACAGTTGGGATCATTTGAAAGCGATTTTGGACGACGCCCCCTACGACCAAGATCTCCATTTTATTGCGGAGGCAAGGTACTCGGACATTTATGGTCAACGCTGGGCGCTGCCTATTCGATACCTCAAAAAGCCATACGGTGTTTGGGGCACCGTCCCAGATGTAAACGGTTCCAATCGCGAATATCAAGTTCAGTAGTATCGAATTAGCCTCACAATCGAGGCATCATTCTCCCAAGCACATTTGCCATCACCGGCGATGGCGTTCGCCTCAGGCTTGGTGCGTTTGCTACGTAAGCCCGATCAGATCCGCGCTCCCGTCCTTCGCCTAACCCCTGTCCTACACACCCCCACCCATGCCACAATGATCCCCCTTTGTTCCAATCGGGAGTCGCACGGCATGGCACAGCACAATTCCAGCGGGTTCGGGCGCGGGTGGATTCCCATCGAGCGCGATGTGGGGCTGCCCGATGATGTCGATCCTTTTGCTCCCCTCCCGCCTGCGGGAGGGGCCGGGGGAGGGCATGTTGGGCCAAGCGCAGCGTATCCCGAACACGCCCTCCCCCCAACCCCCTCCCGCAGGCGGGAGGGGGAGTTCACCTTCTCGCGCCCCTTCACGCCGGATCGCCGCGTGCGCTTTCTCCATTTCCTTGCCACCACCGGCAATGTCCGCCGCGCCTGCGCTGCGGTCGGCGTTTCGGCGCAGGCGGCTTATGTCCACAAGCGGCGCGATGCCGCCTTCTCCCATGGCTGGCAGGCTGCGCTGCTCCTTGCGCGCGATGCGGCGGAGGAAGTGCTGGCCGAACGCGCGCTGAACGGGGTGCAGGAGACGATCTTCTACCGGGGTGAGGCGGTCGGCCACCGCGTCCGCTTCGATGCGCGCCTGCTGCTGGCCCACATCGCGCGGCTCGATCGCCATGCCGATCAGGCGGAGCAGGAGGGTGCGCCCGCGCCGGGCATCGCCGCCCGCTTCGATGAATACCTCGCCGAGCTGCGCGAAGCGGCGGAGCCCGGCGATGAACCCGCCTTCGCGCCGCCGGACTATGATTTCGATGCCCCGCCGCAATGGACCCCCGCGCAGCCCACCCGCGAGGAAGCCCTCCTCGCCGCGCGCGAAGAGGTGCTCTATGCCTTCCCCCCTGAATCGGAGGACCTCCCCGCCGAAGTGCTCGCCGGGCTCGATCTCGATGCCATCGATCCCATCGATATCTGGCCCGAAGCGCTCGCCCACGCCCAGCACGCCGCCGAAACCGCCGCCGCCGCCGAATGGGACGCCGCCAGCCAGACCCGCCTCGCCGCGCTCGACACCCTGTTCGATGAACACGAATGCCCGCCCCGCGCCGAACCGGCCATCGAAACCAAGTCCGCAAAAGTCTCTCAGGACCGTGTCAACCGTGTCAACTTGCGCGCCCTGATCGCGGCCCGCCCGCCCCTTTCCCTTACGCCGCTGTCCCTCAGGCCCCCCAGCGCAGCACATAGGGCTGGCGCGGGTTGCCGGTGATTTCGGCCACCACGCGCCGCTGGGCCTGCGCGCCGCCGGGGCCGCGCGCCGTGGCGATGATCGTCACCACCCGGCCGCGCCAGTCCGCCGGATCGCTGATCGGGAAGGCGGGGCGCTGTCCGGCGATCTCGCGCTGCCGTTCGATCACGTCGGGCGTGTTGGCGTTGCCGTCGTTCATCACCTGGATCGCCAATGGATCGGCATAGCGCTTGTCGAACGGCGCGCCGTTCACCTCCACCGTCGCGATCCGGGCCACGCGCTCCACCAGCGCCGGGGTGAAGCCGCGGATGTCGCCCAGTTCCTCGATGCTCTGCGGCGGCCCGTTGCGCGCGCCGTAGCCGCGGGGGTGGTAGGTCTCGCTCTCCGCGCCGTCCGTGCGGGGCTCGTCGTCCTGGTCGATCCAGTCGTCGAAGCTGTCGCGCAGGGTCTTCACTTGCGGCGGCGGCAGGCCCAGCGTGCTCATCAGCCAGCCGATGTTCTCGCCGTCGATGCGGTTGATCATGATCTTGCCCGCCTCGTCCTCGATCCGGATCGCCAGCGCCGCGGCCTTGTAGGTCTCGGTGTAGGTCCGCCCGTCGATCGCCCAGCGCGCGGCCAGCCCGGGGCGGGTGAGCCGGGCGAGCGCGATCGCCACCCCCGCATCGGCCGCCGCGCCCAGCCGCGCCGCGCTCGTCTCCGCCTCCAGCGTATCGAGCCGCGCCGCCGTCGCCGCCGCCGCCCCCGCCGCGAGCGCCGCCATCACGCCGATCCCCGCCACCACGGCGAGCATCGCGTAACCGCGTTCGTGGCGGGGCCGCTCGGTCAGGGGATCTTGCCCTTGGTCTTGAACGGCTCGACCGACTGGATCTTGGCGCGCAGCTCCTCGGTGATCGCGGTCAGGTCATCCGGTGTGCGCAGCACATGCGGCTTGATCAGGATGATCAGCTCGGTGCGCTTCTGCGTGTTGTTGTTGTTGCCGAACAGCAGCCCGCCCAGCACCGGAATGCGCGAGAGAATGGGGAGGCCGTTCTTCCCGAAGCTCTTGTTGTCGCGGAACAATCCGCCGAGCGCGATGACCTGCCCGTCCTGCACCGAAACCGTGGTGGCAACGCGGCGGGTGGTGATGGTCGGCGAATTGGTGACGCCGCTCCTGGTCGGCTGCACATCGCTCACTTCCTGGCTGACATCGAGCAGCACCGCCCCGCTGGCATTGACCCGCGGGGTAATCTTGAGGATCACGCCGGTATCGCGGTACTCGACCGAGTTGGCCGAGAGCAGGTTGCCCGTGCTGCTCCCGCCGCCCAGCGGTGTCACCTGCTGCGAGAGCACCGGCACCTGATCGCCCACCTGCAGCGCGGCGGTCTGGTTGTTGAGCACCATCAGCTTGGGCGCGGAGACGACCTTGACCGTAGTGCGCTCTTCAAGCGCGTTGAGCGTGGCGGTGATATCGTTGTTGTTCGAGTAGAAATAGGAAAAGCCCGGAAACTGCCGCGTCGGCGTGGCCCCGTCTCCTTCGCTCAGCGCGAAGTTCGATTGGCCGGTCTGGAAGTTCCACTGGACCCCGTAGCGCAGTCCGTCGTTTAGCCCGACTTCGGTGATCGCAGCCTCGATCATCACCTGCAGCGGCGGCACATCGAGCTTGCGCAGCGCATCCTCGACGATCGCGAAGTCATGCCCCGAACCGTAGACCACAACCGCATTGTTGAGCTCGTCTGCCGAAACGCGAACCCTGAGCCCGGAGCTGCCCGCATCCGGCCCGCCGCTGCTACCGTTCTGGATCGACGGAGCACTCTTGTCCGCCCCGCCGCGCTGCTCTGGCGCGAAGGGATCGGGATTATCGGACGCACCGCCGCCGCCACCACCGCCGAGGCCGAAGCTGGCGTTGAGTGTCTTGACCAGATCACGCGCGCGGCTGTTCTGCACGCGGTAGATGTAGAGCCGCGCCTCGTTGCTGGTGCCTTCGCGGTCCAGCACTTCGACCCAGCGGCGCACGTCCTCGAGGTATTGCTTCTGCGCGCTGATCGCGATCACGCCGTTGATCTTTTCCATCCCGATCAGGCGGACCAGCCCGCGCGTCGGCGCATCGGGCGCGTTGATGAGCCTGTCGAGCTCGGGCACGATCAGCCGGCTGTCGAGGTGCTGCGGCACATAGAGCGCGAAGGACATCGAGCGCAGCCAGTTGACATCGAACTGCGCGATCACGTCGTGCACGCTCTTGCGCTGGGCCTCGGTGCCCGCGATCACCAGCGCGTTCTGCGTGGCATCGAGCGACTGGACCGCGCCGGGCACCACGGTGTCGAGCAGCTTGCGCATCTCGTCGGCATTGGCAAACTGCAGCCGCACAGTCTCGCTGCCGAAGCCGCGGCTGGGCAGGAATTCGGTGCCGCGCGCCTTGGCCGCGTCCACCGTCATGATCCGGTAGCCGGTGCCTTCCCACACCATCGCGAGGTTCGCCCTTCGGAGCGACGCCTCGAACAGATCGAGCAGTTGCTGGCGGCCGATCGGGCCCGCTGTCGTCAGGCCGACGTCGACGTCACCCTCGAGGCTCATGGTATAGGGAATGCGCAACGTGTCGCGCAGCACGATCTGCGCGAGCGTGCGCACATCGGCGCTGGGGATGGTGAACTCGATGTTGCCCCTGGGCGCGCTGCGTGTGCTTTCGCTGTTGTTGCCGGGAAGCGCAGGCGCAGGCTCGGTGCCGCCGACAAGCGCGGTCGTTACGCCTGCCGGGCGCAGGGTGGGCGAGGGCGGCGCAGCGGGCAGCGCCCGTTCGACCGGCTGGACCGCCGCACGGGGCGCGCAGGCCGTGGTCGCGGTGAGTGCGAGCGCCGGGATGCCAGCCAGCAGGATCGTGTGGTGTTTACTCACTGTTGCTCTCGCTCTCGCTGGAACCTGCGTTGAAACCGTCCGCCGCTGCGCCGGCACCAAAGCCGATGCGCAAGATCCTGCCGCCCATGCGGAACCGGGCGCCATCTGCCTCGATCCGCAGCAAGTGCCAGCCCCGGTAGTTGCCGCCGGGCGCCAGGCGCAGAACGCGGCCGTTTTCCTCGCGCAGCAACAGTGCCTGTGCCCGGCCCACCTGCATTGCGCCGAGCACGAAGGTGCCGCCAAGCGGACCCACCGGCTTTGGTGCCGTACCCGCATTGACCTGCCCCGCCTGCGCGCCGCCAAGGCGCAGCGGCGAGAACAGCGAGGGCCGCCCCGAAAGATCCGGCACGGCGATCCGGGCCATCATCGGCAGCCGCCGATCCGGCGCGCGCGAGACGCCAAGCGCCGGCGGCACCGCTACGCCTTGCGGCAGGGCAAGCTGCAGCGCCGCGCCCGCCAGCAGCACCAGCGCGAGCCCTGCGGGCAGCAGTGCACCGTCCGCCTTATCGGGGCGGTACGAAAGGAGCCGTTGCTTCAAGTCTGACATCGAGCAGATCCGATCGGGTGTTGGTCAGGGCATCGTCGGCGATCACGGTGAGGCTATCGACGGCAAGCGCGGGCTTCAGGGCATTGAGCCGGGCGAGCAGGGTGGCGAGCTGCGCGTGGCTCATCCGCGCATCGATGGCGGCGCGCGCCCAGCCCTGTTCGGCGGGTACGGCTTCGGAGGCCTTGATATCACCGCCGGCATCCTGCGCGGCGATCTCGATCCGCTCGCGCAGCGCCTCGCCCGCCTCGTCAGCATCGGGTGCGGCCAAAAGCAGCGCGCGCATCTGGCCGGGCTGTCGTTCGGCCTCCGCCTGCAGTGCGTTCAGCGAGCCGATGCGCCGTTCGTTGGCGTGGAAGGTCTGAACCAGCGCCGCGCGCCGCGCGGCTCGCTCTGTAAAGCCGGAGACCCCGGGGCCGATCACGATTGTCAGCACCAGCGATACCGCCAGCACGAGGATCAGCACCGCGATCAGCTTGCGCTCGCGCGAGGTCAGCGGCCTCATGTGCCGGCCTCCCGTCGCGGGATGAGCACGAGTTCGAACGGCCGCCCGGTCGCGCTTTCGGCCACTGCCTCAGCGCGGCTCGCGCGTACGCTGGCGAAGAGGCCCGAAGCCTTGAGCGCGGATACGACATTGACCCCCGGCGCGCCGTAGCCCGAAAGGCGCAAGGTCTTGCCGTCCCACTCGAAGCGCTGGATCCACGCCTTGTCCGGCAGCACGCCGCCCACCATCGCCATCAGCCGCAACGGCTGGTGCGCGGCGCGGCGTGCGTTGAGGGCCTGCACGACCCGGGCATTGCCGATCACCCGGTCCTCGATCCGGCGCACCGCCGTGAGCGCCGGAGCCTGTGCATCGACAAGGGTCTGCAGACGGCTCACCTGCTGCTCATTGCGCAGCACTGCCGTGCCGATGTTGAGCAGTACCATCACCGCCACCACCATCCACCAGAACCGCGCGGCGGCGGGGCGCAGCGGCAGCAGCCCGGCCTTGCGCATGGCCGGAGCGAAATCGAAATCGAGCTGTTCGCCTGCCGCATCAAGTGGCCCGATCCGCGCGGGGGAAACGCCCGCCGCGTGCGCTGCCTCGGCAATTTCGCGCGCGCGGGAGATGGGCAGCGCGCCGACTTGCACCCGCACCTTGTCCGCCCCGCCAGTGGCCTCTCCCGCCGGCCCCACCGTGCGGATGCCGATCACGATGCTGTCTGCCGGCACCGGCATGATCCGATCGGCATCGAGCGCGATCAGCGCGGCAAGATCGTCGGGCGGCAGGCGCGGCAGGGTCAGCGTGCGCACGAGGCACAGTTCGTTCGGGATCACCAGCGTATCGACCCCTGCGCGGCTTGCCGCGAGCACGGCGCCGTGTTCGTAGCTGTGCCAGGCCGTCAGGCTCCGGCCGCGGACGAGACCTTTCGGCAGCAGCCCCTCAAGCTCGCGGACCCACCAATCGAAACCGCCGCGGGCCATCCGCGCGAGCGTCGTCATGTCCAGATTGAGCAGTTCGGTGAGGGTCATGGCGCGTCCCCGCAATCGCTGCTGTTGCGGCCATTCCGGCATTCAAGGCGCACACCGCTCATCGGCCGCACCATCAGCACTGGCCAGCTTCGCGCATCGCCTGCGGCAAAGCCGAGGCGCAGGCGCACGAGCTTGGGCGGCTGGGCGCGGTTTTGCCAGCGATCCTGCCATGCATCGCGCCCGGTCACTCGGTCTGCGCCATAGTAAGCGTACTCGATCCGCTGCACGCCATCGAGCAGCGGCGCGGCGCGCCAGCCTGCGACGCCCGGCGCGTGCAGATCGACGCCTGCCAGCAGCGGCGCGGTGTAGAGCATGAGCTGGCCGCGTGCGGTGCGCCGCAGCCGGATCGCCTGCAACTGGTGCGCGCCATCCGCCGCAAGGCCCGGCGCCGTGAAAGTCAATTCGTCGCCTTGCCCGACCATCGCGATCGTATCGCCGAGCCCGCGCGGATCGACCACCGCGCGCATCTGTTCGATCCGCGCGCGCAGCACGGTCTGCGCCAAGACGACCTGCTCGGCCGCATCGCCCTGCCGCCGCGCGGCGCCATCGAGCCGGGCGATCAGGTTCACCACTGCCGCAATCAGCGCCGAAATCAGGGCGAACAGCGCAAGCGCGACCAGCATCTCTGCCAGCGTGAAGCCGGTCTCGCGCCGGGGCTGCCGGGGGAGGGCCGCCGCGATCATCGCATCGCCCTGAGCGAGGAGAGCCGGGCGAGCACTCGGCCCGTGGCGGCATCGCTCACCGCGACACTCACCGTCTCGAGCGGCAGGCCCTCTGCCGCCTCGCTGGCATAACCCTCATGTGCGATGCTCCACGCTAGCCGACCATCGGCCCCGCGCGGAGGGATGGGCGAGCCGGTTCCCGGCACGCTCGCCGCCGCCAGCACCGACCGCGCGAGGAGCAACGCCTGCCGCTGCTGCGCGGCGACGGCGGCGGTGCGGCCCATCTGCCAGACCGTATCGAACACCAGCGCTGCCATCAGTGCCGCTATCGCCAGCGCCACCAGCGCCTCGACCATCAGAAAGCCGCGTTCGCGCGGTTCTGGCCGCATCGCTCAGTCTCCGCTTCCGGCTGGCGCAGCCGCCAGCGATTGCCTGCCCGTGCGCGAGACTTCGATGGCGGTGGCATCGCGCCCGGTGCCGAGCGTCAGTCGCCCGCCGGTGGTGCTGCCATCGGGATGGAACGTGATCGTCCGCGGCCGAAGATCCAGCCTCAGCTGGCGCGTGGGATCGACCGTGATCCGCCGCGTGCCTGCTATCACCAGCGCCCCGGCCGCCGGATCCGCGCTGAGCGATACCGGCGCGCCGCTGCGCAGCGCGGCGGCGCTTGCGGCTTCCACTGCCGCCGCCATCTGCTCGCGCGCAAGGCGCTGGCCCACGGCAAACCGCGCGGTGGCGAGCTGCGGATAGAGCAGCCCCGCGATCAGCCCGGTGATCGCCAGCACCACGAGCATCTCGAGCAGCGTGAAGCCGCTCTCGGCAAGACGGGTGCGGGGAGGGGTGGCGGCGCGGGGCATGGCCTACCAGTTGCCGAGGTCCTTGGCCTCACCCGTGCCGCCTTCGGCATTGTCCGAACCCAGCGTGTAGACGTCGATCTCGCCATGCTTGCCGGGATTGGCATAGCGATAGGGATTGCCCCAGGGATCGGTGAGCGCGGCGCTGCCGGGCAGATAAGGCCCGCGCCACTCCGTCATACCCGGCGGCTGGGTGACAAGCGCCTGCAGCCCCTCCTGCCCCGTGGGATAGCGCCCGGCATCGAGCCGCAGCAGCTTCAGCGCCGCATCGACATTCTTGACCTGCACCGACGCTGTCTCGCTTCTCGAGCTCGACAGGTATCTGATCACCTGCGGGCCGACGATCGCATAGAGCAGGCCGAGAATGGCGAGCACCACCAGCAGTTCCAGCAGGGTGAAGCCATTGCGGACGGGGATCCTGTTGCGCGTTTTCATTGTGCCACCGCCAGATCATTGAAACCGAGGATCGCCGAGAGGATCGAGGCCACCATGGCCGCGACCAGCACGCCGAGCGAGACGATGACGACCGGCGTTGCCACCGCGATCACCCGCTCCAGCCGCTCTTTCACATCGCGGTCGAGCACCGTACTCAGCCGCGCCAGCATCGGGCCGAGTTGCGAAGTCTCCTCACCGGTGCGGATGAAGCTCAGGGCCATCACGGGGAGCACGCGCCGCTCGGCCAGCGGCGCGGCAAGCCCGCCGCCCTGCCGCACGATATCGGCCACCTCGCCGATCCCGGCGTTCATGTGGCGGTTGCCGACGGTGCGGCGGGCCAGCGCGAGCGCATTCGGCAGCGGCACGCCGCCTTCGATCAACGCGCCAAGGCTGCGGGCAAAGCGCACGGTTTCGATATGGCGGATCAGCATGCCGATCTGCGGCACGCCGAGGATCACGCGGTCGAGCCAGGCCTTGCCGCCCGGCCGGGCCAGTGCCGCCCGCGCGGCCAGGCCTGCGCCCCCCAGCACGGCAAGGATGATCAGGCCGTTGGCGCGCACGAACCGGCTCGCGCCCATGACGAAGAGCGATGCGGCGGGCAGCTTGCCCGGCGGCGCGGAAGCGAACAGCGCTTCGAACTGCGGCACCACGAACAGCAGCATGAGCAGGATGACGCCCAGCGCGATCACCGCGAGTATGGCGGGATAGGTCATCGCCGAGGTGATCTGGCGGCGCTGTTCATCGGCTTGCTCAAGCATCTGTGCGAGCCGCGACAGCGCTTCGCCCAGCTTGCCGTTGGCCTCGCCCGCCTCGGTCATCGCGGGGGCGAGGGCGGGGAAGAGATCGGGATGCGCCGCGAGCGCGGCGGACAGGGGCCTGCCTTCGCGCACCGCCGCCAGCACCTCGCCAAGACGCGCGCGCAGGGCGGGGTGATCGACATTCTCGACCGCGATGGCCAGCGCCCGATCCAGCGGGAGGCCTGCCTGCAGCAGCACGCCGAGTTCGGCAAGGACATTGGTGACAAGTCGCGCGGGCGCTTTGCCGCGGCGCTGGCGCAGGGCTGCTGCGCCCGGCTTCGGCTCGGCAATCTCGATCGGGCGCATGCCGGACTTGCGCATCGCCGCGATGGCGTCATCGCGGTTCGCTGCCTCGATCTGGCCGGAAACGGCCGCCCCGCTCGCGGCGAGCGCCCGGTACTGGAAGGTCGCCATGCCGCTCAGTCCTCGCTCGCGACACGGAGCACTTCTTCAAGCGCGGTGAGGCCGGTCCGGGCCTTGGCAATGCCATCGGCGCGCAAGGTGCTGGCCCCGGCGCAGGCAGCCGCGGCGGCAATCGTGCGGGTATCGGCGCGGTGGAGGATCAGCCCGGCCATCTCGCGATCGATGCGGATGAATTCGAACACCGCCGTGCGCCCGGCATAGCCCGAACCCTTGCATTGCGGGCAGCCGACCGGGCGGTAGAAAGTATGGCGTTCAGGGGCCTGCACCGTGATCCCCAGCCGCTCGAGCAGCGCCGGGTCCGCCACATAAGGTTCGCGGCAATGCGGGCAGAGCCGCCGCACCAACCGCTGCGCGAGCACGCCGGTGAGCACCGAGGACAGCAGGAACGGTTCGACCCCCATGTCGAGCAGGCGGGTGACTGCGCCCGCTGCGGTGTTCGTATGCAGCGTGGAAAGGATCATGTGGCCGGTGAGCGCGGCCTGCACCGCGATCTGCGCGGTCTCCGTATCGCGGATCTCGCCGACCATCATCACGTCCGGGTCCTGCCGCAGGAACGAGCGCAGCGCGGAGGAGAACGTATAGCCGATCACCGGATTGATCTGGCTCTGCACCACGCCCGAGAGGCGGTATTCGATCGGGTCCTCGATCGTCATCAGCTTGCGTTCGGGCGCGTTGAGATGCGCGAGCGCGGCGTAGAGCGTGGTCGTCTTGCCGGAGCCGGTCGGCCCGGTCACCAGCATGATGCCGTGCGGCTGGGCCAGCGCAGCGAGGAACTGCGCTTCGAGATCGGCATCGAAGCCCAGCGACTTCGGATCGAGCGCAAGGTTCGCCCGGTCGAGAATGCGCATGACCACGCTCTCGCCATGGATCGAGGGCGCAGTCGCGACGCGCAGGTCGATCTCGTGCCCGCGTACGGTGAGGCGCAAGCGGCCGTCCTGGGGCAACCGCCGCTCGGCGATGTTGAGCCCCGCCATGACCTTGATCCGGCTGACCACGGGCGCGCGCATCGCGGGGGGCTTGGGCGCCATATCGCGCAGCAGGCCGTCGATGCGGAAGCGCACGGCGAGGCGGTCTTCGGTCGGCTCCAGATGAATGTCGGACGCGCGGGCATCGACGGCATCGGCGATCAGGCGGTTCACCGCGCGGATCACCGGCGCGTCGCTCACCAGGTCCTTCAGCCGCTCGAGATCGCCCTCGTCGACTTCGTCTTCCACCTCGACCGCGCCATCAGTGCGGTAGAGCCGGTCGATTGCGGCATCGATATCGCCGCCGCGCGCAACGCAGCGCTCCACCCGTCGCCCGGTAGCAAAGGCAATGCCCTCCACTGCCTCACGGTCGAGCGGGTTGGCCATGGCGACCACCACGACCGCCCCGTTGAGGCCGAGTGGCAAGACGCGGCGGTCGCGCAGGAACGGGGCCGAAACCTCGGGAACGGTTGCAGTTTCCTCCGGGAAGCTCGCGGCATCGACCAGCGGCAGCCCCAGCGTGCGGGCGAGCGCCCCGGCCAGCGCATCCTCCGAGATCAGGCCGAGCCGGGTGACGATCTTTTCAAGCGTTTCGCCGGTTTCAGTCTGCACCAGCCGCGCGCGGGCGAGCGCTTCTTCGGTCATACCGGCTTCGCTGCGCAGGATCGCCATGAGAGCGGAAGAGGGATCGCCCGCGTATTCCGCAAAGCCAGCCGGATCGGGCCTGCCCGCTGCTTCTTGGCCGGCACCATCGGCAGGGAAGGTTAGGAAATTGCCGGAATCGGACACGGATTATCGCGCCTTGCGCAGCGCGTCGCACGGTCTGCCCGCAGCGAGCCGACGACCATGCGCGGCGAGTGACAGATCCCTTCCCAACACGCGCACCTTGTTACCCCATCCCCGGCGCTGCTTCGCACTGAAACTTGGCCGAAAACGCACCTTTCCGCAACAAGGGCAGGTGCGGGCGGGTTTGCCGCCGGGTGTGTTGCGTTCATCGAAGGATTTGTTGGGGGAGCGCACCTATCGCGACGCCCGCGCGTGCAGTTTCAGCCGGATTGGCCAATTCATCAAAAATTCAGCGCTGCAGCGCTATAGCGGGGCATCACGCTTCTGCGCTGCAGGCGAGCGTTACACCCCTCTCCTGGCGGCGGCAGCTTCGGCTTCCGCCGCCGTTTTTCAATCCGCCCCGTTCGCGCCAAGAGCGCGGATCACACCGGTGATCTCGGACGCAGGGATCGCGCCCTCGGTCATGGCGAGCTTGCCCGAGCGGTTGTCGCGCACCACGATGGCGGGTGTGCCAGTCACCCCGGCGGCATTGGCGGCGTTGAATTCCTGACCCAACGCCTGAACTGTATCCTGCGCATGGACGCAGGCATCGAGCGCGGCCATGTCGTTCACGCCGGCTTCCCGAGCGAGGGCTTCGACACTTGCGCCCGTGGTTTCGGGAAGACCGGCGCCGTTGGTCCGCGTCAGTTCCATGTAGCGATCAAGAAACCGGTAGTAGCCAGCCGGAGGCGTCTGCCGGCTCACGCAGATGGCCGTTGCCGACGCAACGAATGCTGCACGCCCATGCATCGGCAGTGGCAGGAGCCGCACCACGAGGTTTACCCGACCGCCGCTGGCATCGACGACCTTTTCCGGCGTCCGCCCCAGCATCTTGCAGTAGGGGCATTCGGGATCGAGCCATACGATCACGCTGAAATCGCTCGCGGGCTGCCCATAGACCGGCTCACGCGCCGCATCGACTGGCGCGACCGTGCCCGCGCTGTGCCAGATCGATTCCGCAGCGGCCTGCGCCGAGGCAGGGGATGCCGCCAGCGCCGCAAGGGCGAATGCCGCCAGAAACGGGCGGGAGATGAGAGGGCGGAGACGGTGCATCGGCGGGCCTTCGGCTGAGACAGTGAAACGGATATGACAGCGCAGGAGACCGCCCATCGCGGGAAGCATAGGCGCCGAATTCGCTCTAGGCAATTTGGTGCGGGGTTGTATATCCCGGTATATAGCTGATTGGAGCTGTCCTTGCCGTCTCTGCTACGCCGTCTTCGCCATGGCCTTGCCCTGTGCCTGCTCCTGATCACGGCGCAGGTCTCTCCGGCGCATGCCCAAGCGCGCGGCCCACTCGTGCTGGCGGCCTCCAGTCTGCAGGAAGCGCTGACAGCGGCTGCGGACAGCTGGGCAAAAAAGGGGCACCCGCGGCCCGTCCTGTCGTTTGCGGCATCGTCCGCGCTCGCGCGCCAGATCGCGGCCAAGGCCTCGGCCGACCTCTTCTTCTCCGCCGATGAGGAGTGGATGGATTATGTTGCCACGCGCAATCTGATCGTTTCCGCAACCCGTGCCGATCTGCTCACCAACCGCCTCGTCATCGTCGCCCCGGCCAAGGGCCGCGTGAGCCTTGCGGTGATGCCCGGCTTTCCGCTTGCGGCCGCGCTCGGCGGCGGGCGGCTCGCGCTTGCCGATCCCGATGCGGTTCCCGCTGGCCGCTATGCCAAGGAAGCGCTGACCCGGCTCAAGGTCTGGCCGAGCGTCGAGGGCAGCCTGGCCCGTGCAGAGAATGTGCGGGCGGCGCTGGCGCTGGTCGCGCGCGGGGCGGCTCCGCTCGGCATCGTCTATGCCACGGATGCGCGGGCTGACGGAGCTGTCCGCGTGGCAGGCTGGATTCCGGCGAACATGCACCGGCCGATCGTCTATCCGCTCGCCCGCCTCGTCGCCTCGTCCAATCCCGAGGCAGAGGGCTTCCGCCGCTTCCTCGTTTCGGCGGAAGGCAAGGGCATCCTCGGCCGCTACGGCTTCGGCACGCGCTGAGCGGCGATGGGTCTGGCATGGGCATGACCGCCGAGGAATGGGGCATCGTGCTGCTCTCGCTGCAGGTCAGCCTCGCTGCGATTGCCGGCGCGCTGCCGCTGGCATTCGGCCTCGCCTGGGCGCTCGCGCGGCTGCGGTTTCCGGGCAAGATCCTGCTCGATGGCATTGTTCACCTGCCGCTGGTGCTGCCGCCAGTGGTGATCGGCTGGTTACTGCTGATCGCCTTTGCGCCGGAAGGACCGGGAGGGCGGCTGCTTGCCCTGTTCGGCGTCACCGTGCTGTTCCGCTGGACCGGCGCGGCCATCGCTGCTGCCGTGATGGCGTTGCCGCTCATGGTGCGTGCGATCCGGCTCAGTCTCGAAGCCGTCGATCCCCGGCTCGAACAGGCCGCGCGAACGCTGGGTGCGGGGCGCTGGCGCACCTTCTCCACGATCACGCTGCCGCTTGCCGCGCCGGGCGTGCTGGCGGGCGCGGTGCTCGGCTTCGCCCGCTCGCTCGGCGAGTTCGGCGCCACGATCACCTTTGTCTCCAACATTCCTGAGGAAACCCGCACCCTGCCGCTGGCGATCTATGCCGCGCTCCAGTTGCCCGAAGGCGAGAGCGCGGTCTGGCGGTTGGCGCTGATGGCCGTGGCGCTCTCATTGGCGGCGCTGGTCGCCTCCGAAGCGCTCAGCCGCGCTTCGGGTAGTGGCAGGGGCGGCCATGTCCTTTGATGTTGACGTTAGGCTGCAGCGGGGGGAGCGCCCGATTGCCTGCCGCTTCACCGCGCCGGCAGGGATCACCGCGCTGGTGGGGCCGTCAGGCGTGGGCAAGTCGAGCGTGCTGGAGGCGATTGCCGGCTTGTTGCGCCCTTCTGCCGGGCGGATATCGGTCGGCGGCACCGTTCTTTTTGACAGCGCGCAGGGTGTGAACCTTCCGCCCGAGCAGCGCGCCTGCGGTATGGTGTTTCAGGACTTGCGCCTCTTTCCGCACCATCGCGTGCGCGACAACCTGCTCTATGGTTACAAGCTCGCACCGCCCGAGCGCCGTTTCCTCGGCCTCGACGAAGCCGCGGCGTTCCTCGACATCGCCCCGCTGCTCGGCCGCCGCCCGCGTACGCTTTCAGGCGGCGAGGCGCAGCGCGTTGCCATCGGGCGGGCGCTGCTTTCGGGCCCGCGCTTCCTGCTGATGGACGAACCGCTCACCGCGCTCGACGATGCGCGGCGCGAGGCGATCATTGCGGTGATTGGGCGCATCCGCGCCGAGTTGGCACTGCCCATCCTCCTCGTCAGCCACGACCGCGCCGATGTCGCCCGGCTGGCTGATCAGGTGGTGGAGTTTGGACCCTAGATTTCCAGCTGGCTGCCGAGTTCGATCACGCGGTTGGTCGGCAGGCGGAAGAATACCATCGCGCTTTCCGCATTGCGCACCATCCATGCGAACAGCTTTTCGCGCCAGATCGCCATGCCTGGGCGCTTTGAGGCGATCAGCGTCTGACGGGCGAGGAAATAGCTCGTCTCCATCGGCTTGAACGCCCCGCCAGCGCGCGTTTCGGCGGCCAGCTCGGCGGGCACATTGGCCTCGTCCATGAAGCCGATGCGGATGATCATGCGGAAGAACCCGTAGCCGAGGTCTTCCACCTCGCGCCGCTTTTCGGGCGGCACGTGGGGCACGTTCTGCGTCTCCACCGTGAGCACCACAACCCGGTCATGCAGGATGTGGTTGTGCTTGAGGTTGTGGAGCAGCGCGGGCGGAATGCCTTCCGCGTTGGACGCGAGGAACACCGAAGTGCCGGCCACGCGACGCACTTTTGGGCAGACCGAACCGAGGAAGATGTCGAACGGCATCGAATCCTCGGCCAGCCGCTCGCGCATGATGCGGCGGCCGGTCGACCACGTGCTCAGCATGGTGAAGGTGATGCTTGCGCCCAGCAGCGGGAACCACCCGCCATCGGGAATCTTGGTCATGTTCGAGGAGAAGTAGGCGCCGTCCACCAGCAGGAACAGGCAGGTGAAGAACCCCGCGATCGGCGCGGGCCACTTCCAGACCTGGAAGGCCAGCACGCCGAACATGCACGAGGTTATGAACATCGTGCCGGTGTTGGCGATGCCGTATGCCGAGGCGAGGTTGCCCGAAGTGCGGAAGCCCAGCACCAGCATCACCACCAGCGCCAGCAGCGTCCAGTTGACGATCGGGACGTAGATCTGCCCCGCGGCGCTCGCGCTCGTGTGGCGGATGCGGATGCGCGGCAGATAGCCCAGCTGCACCGCCTGCTGCGAGACCGAGAACGCGCCGGAAATCACCGCCTGGCTGGCAATCACCGTCGCGGCTGTTGCCAGCAGCACTAGCGGCAGGCGCAGAGCATCGGGGGCGAGCATGAAGAACGGATTGGCCACCGTTTCCGGCCGGTTCATGATCATCGCTGCCTGCCCGAGGTAGTTCAGCAACAGGCACGGGAAGGCGAGGCACAGCCACGCCGCCATGATTGCGGGCCGGCCGAAGTGGCCCATATCGGCATAGAGCGCTTCGGCTCCCGTCACCGCCAGCACAATCGAACCCAGCGCAAGGTAGGCCATCAGTGGGTCGTCGGCGAAGAAGAGCACCGCGTACATGGGGTTGAGCGCCCAAAGGATATTCGGCGCTTCCATGATCCCGACCACGCCCAGCACGGCGATGGTCAGAAAATAGAACATCATCACCGGGCCGAACAGCTTGCCCATCGCCGCAGTGCCCCGCGACTGGATGGCGAACAGGCCGATCAGGATCGCGATCGAGATCGGCAGGACCAGATGCTCGAAGCCGGGGTGGACCACCGTCAGGCCCTCGACCGCAGACAGCACCGAAACCGCCGGCGTGATCATCGCATCGCCGAAGAACAATGCCGTGGCCGTGAGCCCGAACACCGACATGACATATGTCCAGCGCCGGTCCGACAGGCAGCGGCTGACGAGCGCGAGCAGGGCCAGGCTGCCACCTTCGCCCTTGTTGTCTGCGCGCAGCACGAGGAACAGATACTTCACCGTCACGATGACAATCATCGTCCAGAACACGATGCTGAGCACACCGAACACATGCAACTGGTCCACCTTCATGATGTGGTGGCCGACAAAGGTTTCCTTGAACGAATAGAGCGGTGAGGTGCCGATATCGCCGAAAACCACACCGATCGCGCCGACGGCCAGCGTGGAAAGACCTTCGCGCTGGTGGCCGTGGCCTTGCTCATCCGGGTGCTGCTCGCCAGTCCCTGCGAGGGCATCGGCTGGGGCTGCGGCCCCTGCAACTGCCCCAGCCCCTGCAACGGCCGGGCCGGAAACGGGCTCACCGCCTGCAGGCGCGCCATCCTGAATCGCGTTGTGGTCCATCGGCGCGCCGCTACTCCTGCCGCCGGATACAAGCGAGAGTTATTTTCAGGCGACCGGTCCCTGGCGGAAGCACCCGGTCAATTCGGCGGATTTGCCAGAGCGCCAGCGGGCGCCGGAGCGGTGGGTGAGGGGGCCGGTTCCACCAGCTTGTCCGCCGGCTGGATCACGATCGGCGCGGCCGTGCGCGCACCTGCCGGATCGCGCACCGGGCGTGTTGCCGTGCTGCCGATCGCGCCCGCGTTCTCGATCGCGCGCGCGATCGGCGTGTAGATAGGCACATCGCCGTTGTGCTTAACCTTGCCGAGATGCCGGTCCACGTCATAGCGCGCGGCATCCGGCATCAGCCAAGATTGCTCGAGCGCGCCCGCCGCCGCCAACACGCGCGCCTTGGCGATGTAGGCGTTGGCAATCGCGGTGTTCGAATTGCTTCGCGCCACCAGCAATTCGCGCGCGAGGTCCAGCACGTCGAGCGTGGTGATCAGGCCCGCGCGCTGCTGGAGGATCGCACCTTCATAGGCCTTGCGTGCGGATTCTTCTGCCGCGCGGTAGCTCGCGATAGCCGCCTGCTGTGCCTGCCAGTCGTTCCAAGATGCGGCGAGGGTCGCCCGGCTTTCCCGCAGCGACGCATCGAGCAGGCGCCAGTCGGCATCGTTTGCCGCCATGGCTTCGCTCACCCGCGCGCGGCGCAACCCGCTTTCGAAGATCGGCCCGGAAATGATGAACTGCCCGCGCAGGCCCCGCTGCCGCAGATCGTCGTTATAGGCGCTCTGCGAACCGTAGCTCGCGCTGCCCTGGAAATCGATGCGCGGCATGAGATCGGACTTGGCCGCCGCCACGCTGGCGCGTGAGACTTTCTCGCGCGCTTGTGCCGCAAGGATCACCGGGCTGTGCATTTCCGAATAGGCATAGGCTTCCTCCAGTTGCCGCACCGGCAGCTGTAGCGGATTGGGCGGGACCAGATCGCCCGCGGGCACGCCGACCATGCGCAGGAAGCTCGCCTCGCTGGAGGCAGCATCGCGCTGCGCCGAATAGACCTGGGCCTGCCCCAGCGCGACGCGGGTGGAAATCTGCTGGACGTCCGTCGCGGTCACTTCGCGCACCGCGAGCCGCGCCTTGTTGTCATTCAACTGGCGTTCCAGCGCCGCAAGGTTGTCCTTGGCGATCAGCACCGCCGCCCGATCCCGCAGCACGCCGATATAGCTCGTGATGGCATCGAGCAGGGCCTGTTGCTCGGTCGAGCGGAGCACCTGCCGCTGGAACTCCAACTGCGCGGCCGAGTTGCGCTCCTGCGAGGCATTGCGGCCGAAGGTGAAGATCGGCTGTGTCAGTACGGCGGAAGCGGCTGTGGTCCAGCCAGACAAGGCAACCGGCAGGCCGCGCCGCTGCTCGAACCGGTCGCTCTGGAAGGTGGTGGCAAGGCTGTAGTTCAGCTTGGGGCCGTAGTTCGCCCGCGCCTGCGCGATGCGGTAATCGTAGCTTTTTACCGTCGAGCGCTGCGCCAGCAGCAAGGGCGAGGTCCAATAGGCAAGCCGCAGCGCATCGGTCAGCGATGTGATCGGCGCTCCGCTCGTCGCGCGCTCAGCGATGTCGGCGGGTGTTTCTGCCGGCAGTTCTGGACGCAGGGCGATGCGGTCTGCCTCAGGAATTGCGCTGTCGTCGGCGCTGTCCGCCCCCCCGTCAGCCCTGATGTCGCCCCCGTCGCGTCCGCTGTCGGGATCGTCGGTGCCATAGCTGCCCGCCGGCGCGCCGCTATCGGGCGGGCCCTGCATGGGCGGTGCAGGCAGCGCCGCATCCTCTGCGAAAGCGGGAGCCAGCGCAGCACACGCGGCGCTGGCAGCACACGCGGCCAGGAGTGCGGCGCGCAAGGGCAGGGCAGGTATCATCGCCATGCCGCTCAGTTGTCGCGGAACGCGCGCATGAACTGGTCCATGAACGGTTTCGTGAGGTAGGACAGCAGCGACCGGTTGCCGGTTTCGATGTAGACTTCAGCAGGCATGCCGCTGCGCAGCGCGAGGCCTTCCTTCTTCACCGCGGCCAGGTCCACCTCGATCCGCACCACGTAGTAGGCCTGCCGCGATTCCGGGTTCTCGGTGCGGTCGGTTGCCACATAAGTGACCTTGCCGAGGATCTCCGGCGTGGTCGGCCGGTTGAACGACGTGAAGCGGACGCGGGCGGTCTGCCCCTTCATGGTCTGGTCGATGTCCGAAGGGCTGATCATCGCCTCCACCACGAACGTATCGCGATCGGGCACGATTTCCATGATGGGTTCAGCCGGGCGCACCACATCGCCGATCGCGGCGAATGCGATCTTCTCGATCACCCCGGTGTAGGGCGCGCGAATCTCGCTGCGGTCCTGCTGGTCGGATGCGGCCACGCTGCGCAGCTGCTGCTGGTTGAGTACCGTGTTGACCTGCGCGAGATCGGTGCCTGCCTGCACGCGCCGCGTCTGGCCGAGCTGGATCGATTGTTCCTGCGCTTCGGTGATCTTCGCGCGGGCCTGCGCGATCTGCGCCTGGAGCGAGCCGACATTGCCATCCAGATCGACCGCCGTGCGTTCCAGCTGGTTCAGGCGGTTGATCGTGACGAGCTGCTTGTCCCACAGGTCCTTCACGCCCTGCCGTTCGGGCTCGATCAGCTTGCGCTGCTGCTTGAGCGCGGAAATCTGGGATTCCAGCCCGTGGATTTCCTCGTTGTATTGCAGCACCCGCGCGGCAAGCTGGGAGCGCAGCCCTGCTTCCTCGGTCTGGCGGATCGCGAAAAGCCGCGCCTCGTCGGCCATGGCCTTCGCTGCGCTGGTGCTTTTCGAGTTCGTCAGTTGGGGAGGGAACAGCAACTTGCCAGAGCCGAGCCGTTCCGCCTCCAGCCGCGCCTTCTGCGCCAGCAGCTGCTCGACCGTGAGGTTCGAATAGGTCGCGTCGGCGCCGGTCACAGTGTCGTCGAGCCGCATGAGCAGCTGGCCCTGCGCGACGTGCTCGCCATTGCGCACGTAGATCGCTTTGATGACCCCGCCGGTCGGGTGGGCGATGCGCTTGACGCGCGATTCCACGCCGACAGAGCCGCCGCCGATCACCGCGCCGCCCATCGGAACGAGGGCCGCGAGCGCGAAGAGCACGATGAACAGACCGCCGACCGCATAGAGCAGCCGCTTCAGCAGGACCGGCGAGTTCGCCTTTTCAGCCCCTTCCTCGCCGAACACCGGCAGCAACTGGCGCGCGGGATCGGAAATGGTGGTGGGCAATGTCATGCGGTGGCTTCCTTGGCCGAATTGCTCTCACCGGGCGCGCCCTGCGGGACCTGCGCCGCCGCGCCGCCGGGACCGTTCTGGCCCTGCATGCGCTGCAGCACTTCGTCGCGCGGGCCGAAATCGGCGAGACGGCCGCTGTTGATCACGGCAAGGTGGGTCGCTGGGCCGAGCGTGGCCGGACGGTGGGTGATCATGATCACGATGCCGCCGCGCGCGCGCATCCCGGCAATCGCATTGGCCAGTGCGGCATCGCCCGCCGCGTCGAGATTGGAATTGGCTTCGTCGAGCACGAGGAGAAATGGATCGCCATAGAGCGCGCGGGCGAGGCCGACTCGCTGGCGTTGGCCTGCGGAAAGCTCCACCGCCCCTGCAGAGACCGGCGTTTCATAGCCATCGGGCAATGCGAGGATCGCTTCATGCATGCCGGCCGCCTTGGCCGCAGCCATCACGCCTTCCGATGTTGCCGCAGGATCGAAGCGAGCGATGTTCTGGCCGATCGTGCCGTCCACGAGGTCGACCGTCTGCGGCACATAGCCGAAATAGCTGCCCAGCGCTTCCGGATCCCACTGGTCGAGCGTCGCCCCATCCAGCCGCACTTCGCCGCGGTTGGCTTTCCAGATGCCCAGGATTGCGCGCACCAGCGTCGTCTTGCCGGCGGCGCTGGGGCCGATCACCGCCAGAACCTGGCCCGGCGTTAGCGTGAACGAGACCCCGGACAGCGTGAGGCGCTGCGTGCCCGGAGGCGCGACCCAGATGTCGCGCACCGAAAGCTCGGACGAAGGGCGCTCCAGCGTGACGCCGCGCACGGGCGGCTTGCGAAACGTGGTGACCGCCTGCGCGATCCGGCCCCAGCCAGTGCGTGCGGCAACGAGGCCTTTCCAGTTGGCGATGGCCTGGTCCACCGGCGCCAGCGCGCGGCCAGAAAGCACAGAGGAGGCAAGGATCACGCCGCCGCTCGCCTGCCCATCGATCACCAGCAGCGCGCCGACCGAAAGGATCAGTGATTGCAACAGCATGCGAAACGCCTTGCTGGCGCCGCCGAGCCGCGTGACCGTGCGCGAAAGGTAGGACTGCGCCTCGATAAAGCCGGTTTCCCAGCTTGCCGTGCGCGCCACCAAGCGCTCTTGCATGCCCATCGCCAGCGCGCTTTCGGCAAAGCGGATCTCCGAAAGCGCGGCAGCAGACCGGCGTCCGGTTATGGTCGCCAACTCGCGCGATCCGGCCTGGGTGCGGCGATTGGAGATGATCGCGATGCCCGCCATGATGAACACGCCGGCCAGCGCCGTCACGCCAAGCCACCAGTGCAGCGCAAACAGCACGATCATGAAGGTGATCACCCACGGCAGATCGATCAGCGCAACCGGGCCTTGCCCGGCGAGGAACGTGTGGATGGAATCGAGGTCGCGCGTGAACTGCAGCCCGTCGCCCTTGTCGGCGCCCGCGCGTAGGGGGCGGGTGACGGTGGCGTAGTGCACCGCCTCGAACAAGTCGTCGTGCACGCCGTTAGCGATGCCGAGCAGGGCTTCGCCGCGGATCGCCTCGAACACCGACTGGAACGCATAGACCAGCAGCAACATGCCGAACAGGCCGATCAGGGTGGGCACACTGCGGCTCGGCAGAACAGAGTCGTAAACAAGCAGCATGTACGCCGAACCGGCGAAAACGAGCACATTGAGCATCACGCTGGCGATGCCGACAAGAATGAGGCTGCCGCGATAGCGCGCCGCAAAGAGCCGCATGAACTGACGGTCGACGCTCATATTTCTCCTGACGTCCGGCGGCTAACCCATCGGAACTACCCCAGCAAGCGCCAATACATCCTCAATGGCGCATACCCAGTTTAACAGTATTCTGTTTCAGACCCTGGTAAATACCGAATAAGCGCCCACAAATTGAAATCCGGTTAGAACGAGACAAATGCTGGCGGCGACAGTACCTCCAGGACCGGACGCGGAAGGGGAGGGCTTAGCGCGAGGAAACGCGACTAACCCCAGATCAGGCATGGGGAATGCAGCCTTTTCCCGATTGTGCGGGAATGCCGGTCAGGTGCCTTCGGGTGCGCGGCCAGCGCGGCGCGGGGCAAGGCGCAACGCGTCGGAAATCTCGATGATCACGGCAATGGCGCGCGCTTCTTCTGGTAAAAGATCGGCAAAATCAGGCAGGAAGGCCCGAGCGGCCTGGATCAGGTTGCCCGGGCTTCGCTCCAGTTCGGATCGATATTGTGCTATCGTCGTGCAGCCGTCGATAGCGGACCAATCGATCCCCCCCGGCCCCGGACGCTGATGGAATGCCCAGAGCGCCTGCACTGCGCGCTCCACCGCCATGCGCGCCTGCTCGCCCACTCCGTCCGGCGAAGCGCGCATTCTCAGCTTTTGGCGGTAGCGGCGCTGCCGCTCGGCGTTGGTGAGGGCCATGACATCGGATGTGCGCCCCGGTCTGGGGCCGCGCAATCCGCATTGTTTGTTACGTAACACTGCCTATCGGGCCGCATTTCACAATCGCACCCTGCGGATTGACCTCGGTCAATGCCGCGTCGCGCTGGCGCTATTAGGCGCAAGATGCCGGGGCATCCCGGCCTTCCGTGAAGAGAAGTGCCCATGTCGCCACCATCCAGCGCTCCGTCCGAAGGCACTTCTGGCCCTGCGGTCGACCCCCGCGCCTTGCGCCGCTCCATTCCGGGGACCGCGCTGTTCGATGGCGATCTGGCGATGCGCGGCTTTGCCCTCAATGCGATGTGCTATTCGTTCAACGATGCGGCCAATCGCGCCGCCTTTGTCGCGGATGAGGAAGCCTACTGCCGCAGATATGGCGTAACCGGGGAGCAGCGCGCCGCCGTCGCCGCGCGCGATGTGCTCGCCATGCTCGAGGCCGGCGGCAACGTCTATTACCTCGCCAAGCTGGCCGGGATCCTCGGGCTCAACGTGCAGGAACTCGGTGCGCTGCAGACCGGCCGCAGCGTGGACGATTTCAAGGCCATGCTCGTCGCCGCGCGTGCCGGGGTCGATCCCGATCTGGGCGGCCTGCATTTCGGGTCGCGGCCATCGGCCTCTTCCCGCCAGAGGGAGAATGCGTGATGGCCCAGGTTGTCGGCGGCTATTTTACCAGCCACGTTCCCGCGATCGGCGGCGCCATCCAGCGCGGTGACCAGCAGTCGGCATACTGGAAGCCCTTCTTCGACGGGTTCCCGCCGGTCCGCCAGTGGCTCGCCGAAGTCGCCCCCGATGTCGCTGTCGTGTTCTATAACGACCACGGGCTCAACTTCTTCCTCGATGCCATGCCCACTTTCGCGGTCGGCGCAGCCCCGCAGTATCATAACGCTGACGAGGGCTGGGGCCTGCCCGTCTACAAGAGCTTCGAGGGGCACCCCAATCTCTCCTGGCACTTGATCGAGGCGCTGGTGGAGGCCGAGTTCGACATTACGACCTGCCAGAAGATGATGGTCGACCACGCGCTGTCGATCCCCTTCGAGCTCGCCTGGCCCGATGCCGAAGCCTGGCCGGTCAAACTCGTGCCCATTGCGATCAACACGGTGCAGTTTCCGCTGCCCTCGCCGCGGCGCTGCCTTGCCCTCGGGCAGGCGGTCGGTCGGGCGCTGCGCAGCTGGAAGGGTGATGACCGGATCGTGGTGATGGGCACCGGCGGCCTTTCGCACCAGCTAGAAGGCCCGCGCGCCGGTTTCATGAACCCGGACTACGACCGTTTCTGTCTCGATCATCTGGCCGACGATCCTGCGGCGCTGACGGCGCATTCGGCGGAGGAAGTGGCTGAACTGGCAGGCACGCAGGGAGTCGAGATTCTCAACTGGATCGCCGCGCGCGGCGCGCTGGGCGAAGCGCCGCAGGTGATGGTCATGCGCAACTATCACGTGCCGATCAGCAATACCGCTGCGGCCACCGTGGTGCTCGAACCGGCCTGAACCGGCTGGAGGGCGAACCCTATTCGCCCGGATCGTTGACCGCGAGCAGCGCCAGCTCGGTGCGGTTCTCGATGCCCAGCTTCTGGTACATCGCGTGGAGGTAGACCTTCACCGTGCCTTCACCGATGCCCAGCTCCGTGCCGATATCGCGATTGCGCATCCCGCGCGCGACGAGCCTTGCGATACGCCGCTCGCGCTGGTTGAGCCGTTCGAGCGGGCCACCGGAATCGGCACTGAGAGAGAGGTCGAGCGCGCGCTGCAGCAGCGCAGAATCGATGGCTTTTCCGCCCGAATGCACTTTGTCCAACACATCGACAAGGCCGCCTTCTGCGCCGTCCTTGTACACGATGCCTTCAACTCCTGCGCGCATCACCGCGAGCAGCTGGCGATCGTTGATCCCGGCGGTCAGCAGCACCACCGCGCGCTTGTCCCCCTTGGACCGCAGTGCTTCGAGGGCCTGAACCCCGTTCATGCCCGGCATGTTGATATCGAGCAGCACGATCGCGGGATCGTGGGTGGCGATGGCGGCCAGCGTCTCTTCGCCGCTGGCAGTCGCGGCGACCACCTGGAATCGGCTGCCACGCAGCACGGCTTCCACACCAGCACGAATGAAACCGTGGTCATCAGCAACAAGAACGGGAATCATCAGGCAATCCTATTGGGCAAGGCGATTTCGAGCAACGCGCCGGGGTGATTATGGCAGATCGAGAGCGTTCCGCCCAGAGCTTCGACCCGTTCGCTGATCGAGCGCGGGCGGGGCGGGGGGCGGTCGGTCGGGAAACCCTCGCCATCATCGCCGATGCGCAGTGTCAGCCCCGATGCGCCGGTGCACACTGAGACGATGACTTCGCTGCAATGACCGTGACGCGCGGCATTGGCCACCGCTTCGCGCAGCACCTGCCTTAATTCATGGGCGAGGCCGATCGAGACTGGCATCGGCCGCACTTGCGCATCGAGCCGGACTGCAATGTGCCAATGTTGGCTCATTTCGCCGAGCAGCGTTTCCATTTCCTCGACGAGGTCGGTGCGCCGGTCGCCCTCCTCGCCGCGCCGCAGCCGCTGGATCATCGCGCGCAGCTCGCCCTGTTCGCGGCGCAGCGCAGTTTTCAGATCGTTGATCTCGGCTGTCGGGTCATGGCCCTCGCGGATCCAGCGGGACAGGGCTTCGAGCCGGAACAAGGTGCCGGCCAGGAACTGCGCCACGCTGTCATGCAGGTCGCGCGCTAGTGCATCGCGCAGCGCGGCAGCCGAAGCCGCTTGCGCCAGCTCGGCCAGATCCTCGCGGTCGAGCTCGGTGCTGAGGTGGCGGCCGATCGTCTCGACCAGTGGAAGGTCGTCCACGCACATGTCCGGAATGCCCCAGATCAGCAACTGCCCGGGGCCCGCCACCGTTTCGAAGGTGACGATCATGGCTTCATTTATCCCGCAGTGGGCGGCCAGCGGCGCGTTGACCGGACCGGGGATCGCGAGAGGGTAGGAACTGGTGCGGCTGATGATCCGCCGGCCGCGCGGGCGATCGATCAGGGCGGCGCGGTCAGGCTCGCCGAAGCTGCCTTCCAGCGCTTCGGGCCCCAGCCGGTCGACGATAACCGCATAACCGGAATCGCGCAGTAACTCGGTCCATGGCTCCTCGCCATGCGGGACTGCGATCGCTGCCCCCCGCGCCTGCAGCGCGACCCGCGCGAATGTGAGCGTCTCGACCAGGATGGCGTTGCGCCGCTCACCAGGCGTGCCTGGCGTTCGCGGCATCGGGGTAGCTCGGGGACCACGCTGTTCGCCGCTCAGCCAGACCATCATGATCGACAGCACGCTGAGATACATCAGCCGCCGTCCGTAGCGATAGGGGTCGATCGGCAGCCCGGATACCAAGAGGCTCGCGCCAATTGCCACGTTTAGGGTTACGAGCGCGACCGAGGTCCAGGCCACCGCGAACCAGCCCCAGCGCAAGGTGGCGCTGATCAGCAGGAAGGCAGTGAGGGCCATGAACGGACTGTTGAAATCGGCCTTGTCCGCCTCCGAGAAGTAGACCGCGAGGACAAAGGCCAGCGTATCGATACCGTGCACCCAAGGGGCGAGGCGAAATTCCCACCACCAGCTGCGCCAGGCGATCATGATCATCCCGGCGGCGCCGGCGAGGTAGGCGGCCAGCATGAAGTAAATGGCAGTGCCGTTCCGTCCAGGCGCGGCGGGATCAAGGGCAAGCGCGACCAGGAAAACAAGCGCCATGGCCGCGCGACTCGTCGCCAGAACCTTTCCGGTTCTCCGCGCGAACATCCTCGGCCTCATTGTTTGCTTTCTCTCAGGTTAATAACGAATTTATCCTATGTTAGGGGAGCTATGGTGTTTTGGATGGGTTCGCAATGTCAGGTTCTCGTGATTGGGCTGGCGCTTGGTGGTGCGGTTGAGTTGTTCTTGCGGTCAAGCCGGTATTCATCCATTTTTACCCCCGGATTGGCGATTTCAGGGTCGTAACAAGAAAACATGGGCAAGTCCGATCATAGCGTTGCAGCGCCGCCTCCGCCGGGGGCGCGCGAACCGGTAGATGTGCCTGGTTTTCGCGCGCTCGCGGACCGGGATGGCGCAGCGCTTTCAAAGCCTGCCGAATCAGACGATGGCGAAGCAATCCTGACATCCCTTACCGACAAGCAGCGCGCCGTTCTCGATCTCCTGATCGAGCACAAGACGTCGAAGGAGATTTCGCGCATCCTCGGGATCTCGCATCACACCGTCGACCAGCGCATCATGCTGGCGCGTGCCAAGCTGGGTGTTGCGACGCGCGGCGAGGTGGCGCAGGCCTATCGCCGCCTTGCTGCGCATTCTGCCAATGTTGCAGCCATATACGAACGATCCGTATATGACTTTTCCAACGTCGCGCCGCCGGTCGATGTCCTGCACGTTCCGATGCGGGAAGACAGGACGGACGGGGACCAAGGCCCTCAGATCCGCAGGGATGCCCTGACTCAGGTCGCATTCCAAAGCGGTGAGGCATTTGCCGAGCCCTACCATCATGTCCTCCCGGAGATGTTCGACGGGCCTCACGGGACCTATATCCGGCTCGGGACCATTGCGATCCTGGCCATGTTCCTGATCCTGATCGTTATGGGTGGTTTGGCGATGTATGCGCAGTTGTCGCAGATCCTCGCGAGCTGATCCCGACGCGAATCTCTCCATCTTGTTGGCAAACGTGGGCCCAGGGGAGGGCTCCAGCTACGGAGAGTGAGTTATGACCGCTTTTGCTACCCAAGCCATGCCCGAAATGCCGCTTTCAGTGGCGCAGTTGCGGATTGCCCGCGATCTGCATCAGGCCGAAGCCGCGCTGGATGAAGCGCTCGCGCGACAGGCCCAACTGCTTCAGACGATGGTCGGCGCCCGCCGCGACACCGGCGTTGCCCCCTTCCTCGGCCAGGAAGCCCTGATGCGGCTGGTCAAGAGCCAGCAGGCCACGCTTGATGCCGGCGGCGAACTCGCCCGTGTCCACGGCCGCCTCAGCACGATTTCGGCAGAAACCTGCGGCGGCAACGATGCCTGCCCCCCCAGAGCCGAGCTCAAGGAGGATGAACCTTCCTCGGCCGCGGTCTGCGCTGCCTGAATGTTAGGCCGGTCTGCACATTGAAGGTCTTGCACCACAATGATCTGGCTTTGGATTCTTCGCATAGCGCTGATCGCTACGGTGTTGTTCGCGGCCCGCAAGGGAGATGAACCCGAACAACTGGTGGCGACGGTGCTGCTCTCCACATTCGCGCTGGATGTGGGCAATCATATGCTGTTCGGCGATCCGGCCTGGTACACGGTCAATCCGGGACACCTGGTGATCGATACCTGGGCTTTCTTCTCCCTGCTTTGGGTTGCGCTTTATGCCAATCGCGGCTGGCCGATGTGGGTATCTGCCTCACAAGTCCTCGTCGTGCTCGGCCATGTCGCAAAGCTCTGGGATGTGGACATGGTCCGCCGAGCCTACTGGACGATGACGCAAATGCCTTTCCTGTTCCAGCTGATCGTGCTGGCAATCGGCACGGGGGCGCATGTGGAGCGCCAGCGCCGCATTGGCCGCTATCATTCGTGGCGGCTCGTATGAGCGGGCGCATCATTCGCCGCCATGATCGCGGCCGCCGCCGCGCGGTTCTGCGCCGCGCCAGTCCTGCCGCCCTTGCAGAGGCCACGGCCGTGCAGGATCCGCTTGGCGACGCCGACCGTGTTGCCGTGCCGGACGCGACGGCGTCGGTTGCTGCGGCCTTGCACGAATCGTCGGCGCGCATCACCCCCGAAGCGCTGCTTGCCTTTGCGCGGGAAACTTACGCGATCCGGCGCCGGCGCGATCGTCACTTGCCCGGCGATCTGTTCGGCGAGCCGACGTGGGACATCCTGCTCGATCTCTACGTCGCCACGCGGGAAGGCCGGCCGGTGCCCACCACAAGCGCCTGCATCGGAGCCAATGTCCCGCCGACGACCGCGCTGCGCTGGCTTCGCATCCTGGAGGCGCGCGGGCTGGTCGAACGCGAGGACGATGGGCGCGATGGTCGGCGTACATTCGTGCGGCTCTCGGCACGAGGTCTTGCCGCGATGGACAATTGGTTGCAGGTGGCCCTTGCCACGCTCGATCACGCAGTCGGACCGATCCTGCGTCGGTCCATGCCGCTCGCAGAGGCTGCCGAATAGGTCCCGGTTCCCGCCCGCCGGTGGCTTGCTGCTTGACCGGTGGGCGGTTCCGGCCTAATGGCCCGCCGTCCCGAACGGCCTTTGGCCCACCGGTTCAACAGAGCTGAACATTGCCGGTGCGCGGCAAGTGGGGCCTCGAAGGCGGTGTTTTCCGTCATTCGCGGGTCCCTCTTGTGTTTGGTCCGTTATCCCGAATCGGGGGTATGGGCCAGTCCATGCCGTAAGCCGTCAAAGTAACCCGGTGGCGACTTGCCCCGGGTGGAGCGTTTTCGGCTCATGCAGCACCCGGGCGCGAGGCTTCATCGGCCTTGCCCGGCGCTGGATGAGATATTCCGTGAAGCTTCACCTGGTTCCTGCCGCGCCCGCAACCAAGGTGAAGAGTCCTTCATGCCTACGATCAACCAGCTGGTCCGCAAGGGCCGCGAACCGCAGAAGACCAAGTCCAAGGTCCCTGCGATGGAGCAGAATCCGCAGAAGCGCGGCGTCTGCACCCGCGTCTACACGACGACCCCGAAGAAGCCGAACTCGGCGCTGCGCAAGGTGGCCAAGATCCGCCTGACCAACAGCCGCGAAGTGATTTCGTACATCCCGGGCGAAGGCCACAACCTGCAGGAGCACTCGGTCGTGCTTATCCGCGGCGGCCGTGTGCGCGACCTTCCGGGCGTGCGCTACCACGTGCTGCGCGGCGTCCTCGATACCCAGGGTGTCAAGGACCGCAAGCAGTCGCGTTCGAAGTACGGCGCCAAGCGTCCGAAGTAAGTTTCAACTGGGATCGGAACCGCAAGGCAGGCCCGGCTGGGCCCGCTGCGTTTCGAAGGAGTACGCAATATGTCTCGTCGTCGTCGTCCCGAAAAGCGGGAGATCCTGCCGGATCCGAAGTTCAACGATCAGATCCTGTCGAAGTTCATGAACAACCTCATGCTCGATGGTAAGAAGTCGGTCGCCGAAAGCATCGTCTATGGTGCCATGGAAACCATGCAGACCCGCGCCAAGGCCGATCCGCTGCAGCTGTTCCACGATGCGCTCAACAACGTGAAGCCGCAGATCGAAGTTCGCAGCCGCCGCGTCGGTGGTGCGACCTATCAGGTCCCTGTCGAAGTGCGCGTCGAGCGTGCGCAGGCTCTGGCCATCCGCTGGCTGATCACGGCCGCGCGCAACCGCAGCGAAACCACGATGGCTGCCCGCCTCTCGGCCGAGCTGCTCGATGCTGCCAACAACCGCGGCAACGCGGTCAAGAAGCGTGAAGACACCCACCGCATGGCCGACGCCAACCGCGCCTTCAGCCACTATCGTTGGTAATCCGGCGCTGGTAAGGGCACTGCCCAAGAGGGCCGCTGGTTGGTCTCAGGCTGACCAAGCGGCCGTCTTGAAACGGACACGCTAAAGACACTATGGGGCGGGCCGCAACCATTCGGCCCCTCCCGAACCCAAGGAACCTCCCATGGCCCGCAGCCATCCGCTCGAGCGCTATCGCAACTTCGGCATCATGGCGCACATCGACGCCGGCAAGACCACGACGACCGAGCGTATCCTTTACTACACCGGCAAGTCCTACAAGATCGGCGAAGTCCACGACGGCGCCGCGACCATGGACTGGATGGAGCAGGAGCAGGAGCGCGGCATCACGATCACGTCGGCCGCGACGACCTGCTTCTGGAACGACCACCGCCTGAACATCATCGACACCCCCGGCCACGTCGACTTCACCATTGAAGTCGAGCGTTCGCTGCGCGTGCTGGACGGCGCGGTTGCCGCGTTCGATGGCGTTGCGGGCGTCGAGCCGCAGTCGGAAACCGTGTGGCGTCAGGCCGACAAGTACGGCGTGCCGCGCATGTGCTTCATCAACAAGCTTGATCGCACCGGTGCGAACTTCAAGTACTGCGTGCAGACGATCATCGATCGCCTCGGCGCGAAGCCGGCTGTGCTGTATCTGCCGATCGGCGCGGAAAGCGATTTCCGGGGCCTGGTCGACCTCGTCGAGCAGCGTGCGATCATCTGGAAGGACGAAAGCCTCGGCGCCGAGTTCTCCTACGAGGAAATCCCGGCCGACCTCGCGGACGAGGCTGCCGAGTACCGCAACACGCTGATCGAGCTTGCCGTCGAGCAGGACGACGACGCGATGGAAGCCTACCTCGATGGCAACGAGCCCGACGTGGCGACTCTCAAGGCGCTGATCCGCAAGGGTACGCTCAACCAGTCGTTCGTGCCCGTGCTGTGCGGCTCTGCGTTCAAGAACAAGGGTGTGCAGCCCCTGCTCGATGCGGTCGTGGACTACCTGCCTTCGCCGCTCGACATCGAGGACGTGCAGGGCATCAATCCCGACACCGACGAGCCGGACAGCCGCGCGACCTCGGACGATGCTCCGTTCTCGGCGCTCGCGTTCAAGATCATGAACGACCCCTTCGTCGGTTCGCTGACCTTCACCCGCATCTATTCGGGCACGCTGACCAAGGGCAGCTACCTGAACTCGGTGAAGAACAAGAAGGAGAAGGTCGGCCGCATGCTGCTGATGCACTCCAACAACCGCGAAGACATCGATGTGGCCTATGCGGGCGACATCGTGGCGCTGGCAGGTCTGAAGGAGACCACCACCGGCGATACGCTGTGCTCGGAACGGCAGCCGATCATTCTCGAACGGATGGAATTCCCCGAGCCGGTGATCGAGCTTTCGGTGGAGCCCAAGACCAAGGCCGACCAGGAGAAGATGGGCATCGCGCTCAACCGTCTCTCGGCCGAGGATCCCAGCTTCCGCGTCTCGACCGATCACGAATCCGGCCAGACCATCATCAAGGGCATGGGCGAACTTCACCTCGAAATCCTGGTCGACCGCATGAAGCGCGAGTTCAAGGTCGAGGCGAACGTCGGCGCGCCGCAGGTGGCTTACCGTGAATACCTCGGCAAGCCGGTGGACGTGGACTACACCCACAAGAAGCAGTCGGGCGGCACTGGCCAGTTCGGCCGCGTCAAGGTGAAGGTCACGCCGGGCGAGCGTGGTTCGGGCTTCGTCTTCAAGGACGAGATCAAGGGCGGTAACATTCCGAAGGAATATATCCCCGCCATTGAGAAGGGCTTCCGCGAAACTGCCCTGACCGGCTCGTTGATCGGCTTCCCGATCATCGACTTCGAGGTCCTGCTCTACGATGGTGCGTACCACGACGTCGACTCGTCGGCGCTGGCCTTCGAAATCTGTGCCCGCGCTGCGATGCGCGAAGTGGCCCAGAAGTCGGGGATCAAGCTGCTCGAGCCGATCATGAAGGTCGAAGTGATCACGCCGGAGGAATATCTCGGCGATGTGATCGGCGACATCAACTCGCGGCGCGGCCAGATCCAGGGTACCGACAGCCGGGGCAATGCCCAGGCGGTTGTCGCCATGGTCCCGCTCGCGAACATGTTCGGCTACGTGAACCAGCTCCGCTCGTTCACACAGGGTCGTGCGAACTACTCGATGTTCTTCGATCACTATGACGAGGTTCCTGCGAACGTCGCGACCGAGATCAAGGCGAAGATGGCGTAACCCATTTTCCCGGCAATTCGGCCCTCGGGCGGAATCCGGGTGATGGCAGGCTTGCATAAGCAAGCGGATCAATCTAGGGGCGGCGGCTGATTCAGCGGGCGCCGTCTCGAACCCGCAGTATCTGCAATTTTTTAGAGAAGAAGGTTTGAGCAATGGCCAAGGCTAAGTTTGAGCGGACCAAGCCGCACTGCAACATCGGCACCATCGGTCACGTCGACCATGGCAAGACCACCCTGACGGCGGCGATCACCAAGGTGCTCGCTGAAACCGGCGGCGCGACGTTCACCGACTACGCGAACATCGACAAGGCTCCGGAAGAGCGCGAGCGCGGCATCACCATCTCGACTGCGCACGTCGAGTACGAGACCGCCAACCGTCACTACGCGCACGTCGATTGCCCGGGTCACGCCGACTACGTGAAGAACATGATCACCGGTGCCGCCCAGATGGACGGCGCGATCCTGGTCGTGAACTCGGCTGACGGCCCGATGCCGCAGACCCGCGAGCACATCCTGCTCGCCCGTCAGGTCGGCGTCCCCGCGCTGGTCGTGTACATGAACAAGGTCGACCAGGTTGACGACGAGGAAATCCTCGAACTCGTCGAGCTGGAAATGCGCGAACTGCTGAGCTCGTACGGCTTCGAAGGCGATGACATTCCGTTCGTCAAGGGTTCGGCTCTTGCCGCGCTCGAAGGCCGCGACGATGCTATCGGTCGCGATTCGATCAACGCGCTGATGGCTGCCGTTGACTCGTGGATCCCGCAGCCCCCGCGTCCGACCGACAAGCCGTTCCTGATGCCGGTGGAAGACGTGTTCTCGATCTCGGGTCGCGGTACCGTCGTGACCGGCCGTGTCGAGACCGGCATCGTCAAGGTTGGTGAGGAAGTCGAGATCGTCGGCCTCAAGAACACCCAGAAGACTGTCGTCACCGGCGTCGAAATGTTCCGCAAGCTGCTCGATCAGGGTGAAGCCGGCGACAACATCGGCGCGCTGGTTCGCGGCGTGAAGCGTGAAGACGTCGAGCGCGGCCAGGTGCTCTGCAAGCCCGGTTCGGTCACGCCGCACACCGAGTTCACGGCTGAAGTCTACGTGCTGTCGAAGGACGAAGGTGGCCGTCACACGCCGTTCTTCGCCAACTACCGCCCGCAGTTCTACTTCCGCACCACCGACGTGACCGGCGAAGTGATCCTTCCCGAGGGCACCGAGATGGTCATGCCCGGCGACAACCTGTCGCTGTCGGTCAAGCTGATCGCTCCGATCGCGATGGATCCGGGTCTGCGCTTCGCAATTCGCGAAGGTGGCCGTACCGTCGGTTCGGGGGTTGTCAGCACGATCACGAAGTAATATAGGCCGCGCTCCGGCGGGAGATTCGCTCTCCCGCCGGCCGGTTTTTACGGATCAGTGGCCCGCTTTCTCCTCGCTTCAACAGCTGGGGCAGGGTGAGAGGGCGGAGCGGCTGGTCTTTTTGTTTTACCTCTTTCGCATCGGTAAACGGACATGGACGCCCAGAATATCCGCATTCGCCTCAAAGCCTTCGATCACCGCGTGCTCGATCAGGCCACTGGCGAAATCGCTGACACCGCTCGCCGCACCGGCGCGCTGATCCGGGGCCCCATTCCGCTGCCGACGCGCATCGAGAAGTTCTGCGTCAACCGCGGTCCGCACGTCGACAAGAAGTCGCGCGAGCAGTTCGAGGTTCGTACCTACAAGCGGCTGCTCGACATCGTGCAGCCCAACGCCGCCACGGTGGACGCGCTGATGAAGCTCGACCTCGCTGCTGGCGTGAACGTCGAGATCAAGCTCGCGTAAGAATTCGCTTCTGCTTTCGGGCAGAAGTACCAGAGTTTTGGAGGCCTAAGAGCCTCTCGGACAATGGGATACCTCCGGCGCCGGCCTAAGGGCCACAGCCGGGCAAGCGTCCCCCGTTCGCTTCCGCCGCACCGGCGGGGGCACTCAGCCCGGACGGGGCGCGTTTCACATACGGGCTGAACACGCCTCGCGGGGATGGTCCTCGCAAGGCCTCTGTAAGGAGTATGGTCATGCGCACCGGCGTGATCGTTAAAAAACTCGGGATGACCCGAGTGTTCCAGGACGACGGACGGCACGTGCCGGTTACCGTTCTGGCGCTTGAAAATTGCCAGGTGGTCTCGGTTCGCACCGAAGAGCGCGACGGATACGTCGCGGTTCAGCTCGGCGCTGGTCAGGCCAAGCAAAAGAATGTCGCCAAGCCGCAGCGCGAGCATTTCGCCAAGGCTGAAGTCGAACTGAAGATGGAAGTCGCCGAGTTCCGCGTCGCCGATGACGCGCTGCTCGAAGTCGGCTCGACCATCGCCGCCTCGCACTTCGTGCCCGGCCAGTATGTCGACATCACCGGTCACACCCAGGGCAAGGGCTTCGCCGGCGCCATGAAGCGTTGGGGCTTCGGTGGTATGCGTGCGACCCACGGTGTATCGATCTCGCACCGTGCCCACGGTTCGACGGGTAACCGCCAGGATCCGGGCCGCGTGTTCAAGAACAAGAAGATGGCCGGCCACATGGGCGACCGTCAGCGCACCCAGCAGAACCTCGAAGTCGTCCGCACGGATGACGAGCGCGGCCTGATCTTCGTCAAGGGCTCGGTGCCCGGATCGAAGAACGGCTGGCTGCTCATGCGCGACGCGGTGAAAATCGATCGTCACGCCGAGGCTCCCTATCCCGCCGGCATCAAGCAGGCTGCCAACATGAATGACACGGCTGCGGCCGACACGCCGGCGGAGGACACCGCTGCTGTCGAGACCACTGTCGATGGTCAGGAGGGCTAAGTCGTGAAGGTTCAGGTCCTCAATCTCGATGGCACCGCAGCTGGCGAAGCCGAGCTCTCGGATGCCGTGTTCGGGCTCGCTCCGCGCGCCGACATCCTCCACCGCATCGTCACCTGGCAGCTCGAAAAGCGCCGTGGCACTGCCCGCGGAGCGCGTGAGCGTTCGGACGTGGCGCGCACCGGCAAGAAGCTGGGCAACCAGAAGGGTGGCGGCGGGGCACGTCACGGTGATCGTGCAGCTCCGATCTTCATCGGCGGCGGCAAGGCTCACGGTCCGCGTGTCCGTGACTTCAACCCTTCGCTCAACAAGAAGATCCGTGCGCTCGGTCTGAAGATGGCACTCTCGACCAAGGCTCAGTCCGAAGGTCGTGGTCTCGTCGTGGTCGACACGCTCGACACCGACGGCAAGACCGCCACGCTGGCCGCCACGCTCGCCAAGGCGGGCTTCGGCAAGAAGGTGCTGGTGATCGACGGCGAAGCGGTGAACGACAACTTCGCCCGCGCCGCGCGCAACATCATCGGGGTCAACGTGCTCCCGGCGGTCGGCGCGAACGTCTACGACATCCTGAAGCATGATACGCTGGTGCTGACGCGCGCTGCGGTCGAAAAGCTGGAGGCGCGTTTCAATGGCTAAGGAAGGCATCGACACGCGTCACTACGACGTGATCGTGGCTCCCCACATCACCGAGAAGGCGACGCTGCTCAGCGAGCACAACGCCGTTGTGTTCAAGGTTGCCGACAAGGCCACCAAGCCGCAGATCAAGGCGGCCGTGGAAGCCCTGTTCGGCGTCAAGGTGACCAAGGTGAACACCTTGAACCAGGACGGCAAGACCAAGCGCTGGAAGGGCAAGCCCTACAAGCGTTCGGACTTCAAGAAGGCTGTCGTCACGCTGGCTGCTGGCCAGTCGATCGACGTCACCAGCGGGATCTGAGGGCAGAACGATGGCACTCAAGAATTACAACCCGACCAGCCCCGCCCGGCGCGGCCTGATCCTTGTCGACAAGTCGTCGCTGTGGAAGGGCAAGCCGCTCAAGGCGCTGACCGAGGGCAAGAGCAAGACCGGTGGCCGCAACAACAAGGGCCATGTGACCAGCCGCGGTATCGCGGGCGGCCACAAGCAGAGCTACCGGTTCATCGACTTCAAGCGCCGCAAGTGGGACATGCCCGCGACCGTCGAGCGTCTGGAGTACGACCCCAACCGCACCGCGTTCATCGCGCTCGTCAAGTACGAGGACGGCGAACAGACCTACATCATCGCACCGCAGCGTCTCGCCGTGGGTGACACCATTGTCGCTGGCGAAAAGACCGACGTGAAGCCGGGCAACGCGATGCTGCTCAGCCAGATGCCGGTCGGCACGATCATCCACAACGTGGAGATGAAGCCGGGCAAGGGTGGCCAGATCGCCCGTTCGGCAGGCACCTATGTCCAACTCGTCGGTCGTGACCGCGGCATGGTCATCGTCCGCCTGAACTCGGGCGAACAGCGCTACCTGCGCGGCGATTGCATGGGCACGGTTGGCGCGGTTTCGAACCCCGACAACTCGAACCAGAACCTTGCCAAGGCCGGTCGCGGCCGCTGGCTTGGTCGTCGTCCGCTCACTCGCGGTGTTGCAAAGAACCCGGTCGATCACCCGCATGGTGGTGGTGAAGGCCGCACCTCGGGTGGCCGTCATCCGGTCACGCCGTGGGGCAAGCCGACCAAGGGCGCCCGTACCCGTCACAACAAGCAGACGGACAAGATGATCATCCGTTCGCGTCACGCGAAGAAGAAGAGGTAACACCCCATGGCACGTTCCGTCTGGAAGGGACCCTTCGTCGACCTGCACCTCCTGAAGAAGGCCGAAGTGGCCCAGGACGTCGGTTCGCGTGCGGGTCCGATCAAGACCTGGTCGCGGCGTTCGACTATTTTGCCGCAGTTCGTTGGCCTGACGTTCAACGTCTACAACGGGCACAAGTTCATCCCCGTCTCCGTCAACGAGGAGATGGTCGGCCACAAGCTCGGTGAGTTCGCGCCCACGCGCACGTTCCCGGGCCACGCCGCTGACAAGAAGGGCAAGCGCTGATGGGCAAGCCTAAATCCCCGCGCCGCGTTGCTGACAACGAAGCGCTTTCGGTGGGCACGCAGATCCGCGGCTCGGCACAGAAGCTGAACCTCGTGGCTGCTCTGATCCGCGGCAAGCGCGCTGAAGATGCGATGAACATCCTCAGCTTCTCGAAGAAGGCGATGGCGGTTGATGCACGCAAGGTGCTCGCCTCGGCGATCGCCAATGCCGAGAACAACCACAACCTCGATGTCGATGCGCTCGTCGTCGCGGAGGCGTCGGTCGGCAAGTCGATCACGATGAAGCGCTTCCACACCCGTGGTCGCGGCAAGTCCACCCGCATTCTCAAGCCCATCTCGCGTCTGCGGATCGTGGTGCGTGAGGCTGCGGCCAACGGTGAGGAGGCCTGATCATGGGTCACAAGTCGAACCCCATCGGTCTGCGCCTGCAGATCAACCGCACGTGGGACAGCCGCTGGTACGCGGAAGGCCGCAACTACCAGAACCTGCTTCGTGAAGACCTTGCCATGCGCAAGTTCATCATGGAGCACCTGCCGCAGGCTGCCATCTCGAAGGTGGTGATCGAGCGTCCGGCCAAGCTGTGCCGCGTTTCGATCTATGCTGCCCGTCCGGGTGTCATCATCGGCAAGAAGGGCGCGGACATCGAAAAGCTGCGTAGCCAGCTCGCCAAGATGACTGCCAGCGACGTGAAGCTGAACATCGTCGAGATCCGCAAGCCCGAGATCGACTCCAAGCTCGTTGCGCAGGGTATTGCCGACCAGCTCGTTCGCCGCGTGGCCTTCCGCCGTGCGATGAAGCGGGCAGTTCAATCGGCGCTCCGTCTGGGCGCCGAAGGCATCAAGATCACCTGCGGCGGCCGTCTGGGTGGTGCGGAAATCGCTCGCGTCGAGTGGTACCGTGAAGGGCGCGTGCCGCTCCACACGCTGCGCGCGAACATCGATTATGCCGAAGCTGTGGCGCACACCGCCTACGGCGTGATCGGCATCAAGACCTGGATCTTCAAGGGCGAAATCCTTGGTCACGATCCCATGGCGCAGGACCGGCTGATGATGGAGGCTCAAACCTCCGGCGTCCGCCCGGCGCGCTAAGGTAGGTACAGAACCATGTTGCAACCGAAAAAGACCAAGTTCCGCAAGGCCTTCAAGGGCCGGATCAAGGGCGACGCCAAGGGTGGCACCGACCTGAACTTCGGTACCTATGGCCTCAAGGCGCTTGAGCCGGAGCGGGTTACCGCTCGCCAGATCGAAGCCGCGCGCCGTGCGATTACGCGCCACATCAAGCGCCAGGGTCGTCTCTGGATCCGCATCTTCCCGGATGTGCCGGTGTCGAAGAAGCCTGCCGAAGTCCGTCAGGGCAAGGGCAAGGGTTCGATCGAATACTGGGCAGCCCGCGTGAAGCCGGGTCGCATCCTGTTCGAGCTCGACGGCGTTGCCGGTCCGCTCGCGGCCGAGGCCTTCAGCCGCGCTGCGATGAAGCTGCCGATCAAGACCAAGGTCGTTGCCCGGCTCGGCGACACCTCGCACCTCGGAGGCGAATGATGGCCCAGAGCAAAGCAAAGTTTGAAGACATGCGCGTCAAGTCCGACGATCAGCTTCAGGCTGACCTCGCCGAGCTGAAGCGTGAGGCGTTCAACCTGCGTTTCCAGGCGGCAACCAACCAGCTCGAACGGCCGGCCCGCATCCGCGAAGTCCGCCGCGACATCGCCCGCATCAAGACGCTGCAGACCGAGCGCAGCTCGGCCGCCAAGGCGTAAGGAACAGACTATGCCCAAGCGTATCCTGATCGGGACGATCGTCTCCGACAAGACCGACAAGACCGTCGTGGTCAAGGTCGAGCGCAAGGTGAAGCACCCGCTCTACGGGAAGATCATCCGCCGTTCGAAGAAGTACCACGCCCACGACGAGACCAACTCGTTCAAGGCCGGCGAGACCGTGCGCATCGAAGAGACCGCGCCGATTTCGAAGCTGAAGACGTGGAAGGTCGTTGACCGCGTGCAGGCCGGCAAGGCTGCCGCGATCGAAGCCGACGTCTAAGTCGCAAACCATTTTGGAACTGCCGGACTGGTTCCGGCAAGCCAGTGAGAAGGAACCGGATCAATGATCCAGATGCAGTCCAATCTCGAAGTCGCTGACAACAGCGGCGCGAAGCGCGTCCAGTGCATCAAGGTGCTGGGCGGGTCGAAGCGTCGTTTTGCCAGCGTCGGCGACGTGATCGTCGTGTCGATCAAGGAAGCTCAGCCCCGTGCCCGCGTCAAGAAGGGCGACGTGCACCGTGCGGTGATCGTGCGTACCCGTAAGGACGTGCGACGCGCCGATGGGAGCGTGATCCGCTTCGACACCAATGCCGCAGTGCTCGTCGGCAAGAACGAAGAGCCCATCGGCACCCGTATCTTCGGCCCCGTGGTGCGTGAACTGCGCGCGCGCGGCTTCATGAAGATCATCAGCCTTGCGCCGGAGGTGCTGTGATGTCGGCTGCCAAGATCAAAAAGGGTGACGCTGTCGTCGTCCGTTCGGGCAAGGACAAGGGCCGCACCGGCACGGTGCTGCAGGTCATGCCCAAGGACGAGAAGGTTGTCGTGGCCGGCATCAATATTGCTGCGCGCCACCGCAAGCCTACTCAGGAGAACCCGCAGGGCGGTATCGACCGCCGCGAGGCTCCGCTGCACATCTCGAAGGTGGGCCTTGCCGGCAAGGACGGCAAGCCGACCCGCGTGCGCTTCGAAGTGAAGGACGGCAAGAAGGTCCGCGTGGCCGTCAAGACCGGGGAGACGATCGATGGCTGATAAGTACGTGCCGCGCATGAAGGCGAAGTACGAGGCCGAGGTCGCTGCTGCGATGCAGGCCAAGTTCGGTTATGCGAACCACATGGAGATCCCCCGGATCGAGAAGATCACGCTCAACATGGGCGTGGGCGAGGCGAGCCAGGACAAGAAGAAGGTCACCACCGCTGCTGCCGAGATGGAACTCATCGCGGGCCAGAAGCCGGTGATCACCAAGGCGAAGAAGTCGATCGCGCAGTTCAAGCTGCGTGAAGGCATGCCGATTGGCTGCAAGGTTACCCTGCGCCGCGAACGCATGTACGAATTCCTTGACCGTCTGATCACCATCGCAATGCCGCGCATCCGCGACTTCCGGGGCCTCAACCCCAAGTCGTTCGACGGGCGCGGCAACTACGCGATGGGTCTGAAGGAGCAGATCATCTTCCCGGAGATCAGCTACGACCAGATCGAGAAGGTGCGCGGGATGGATATCATCGTCACCACCACCGCCAAGACCGACGAGGAAGCGCGCGAGCTGCTCCGTCTCTTCGGTTTCCCGTTCCCGCGCGAAGCTGCTGAAGAGCAGCAGGCTGCCTGAGGATGTCCCGGCTCGAGCTGCCAAGCAAGGTGTGGTGGCTCGCCAAGGTTTTGAAGAAGAGAGCTTAAGTCCATGGCGAAACTGAGTTCCATCAACAAGAATGAGCGTCGCAAGAAGCTCGTTCAGAAGTACGCGGCGAAGTATGCTGCGCTTAAGGCCGTTGCAGGCGACGAGAAGCTGGACGAGACCGAGCGCCTTATCGCTCGCCTCAAGATGGCCGAGCTGCCGCGCAACGCGAACCCGACTCGCGTGCGCAACCGCTGCAACACCACCGGTCGTCCGCGCGGCTACTACCGCAAGTTCGGCCTCTGCCGCATCGAACTGCGCGATCTCGCCAACAAGGGGATGATCCCCGGCGTGACCAAGTCGAGCTGGTAAGGATCACGAAATGGCATTGACCGATCCCCTGGGTGATATGCTCACCCGCATCCGCAACGGCCAGCAGGCGAAGAAGGACTCGGTCCTTTCGCCCGCTTCCAAGCTGCGTCTCCATGTGCTCGAGGTTCTCCAGCGCGAGGGCTACATCCGCGGTTTCACGGAGGACGCCACCGGCGCTCACCCGCAGCTGCGCATCGAGCTGAAGTATTTCGAAGGCCAGCCTGCGATCAAGCACGTGGCCCGTGTCTCGAAGCCGGGCCGCCGCGTCTACTCGGGTTCCAAGGAACTCCCGGTTGTTCGCAACGGCCTTGGCATCACCATCGTCTCGACGCCGAAGGGCGTGCTTTCGGATGCCGAAGCACGCGCTGCGAACGTTGGCGGCGAAGTGCTGGCGGAGGTGTTCTGATGAGCCGCATCGGCAAGAAGCCGGTGACGATCCCCAGCGGCGTCACCGCGGATATCGCGAACGGCGTGATCACCGTGAAGGGCCCCAAGGGCACTCTCACCCTGAGCATGCGTGAAGAGATCAGCTACACGGTCGATGGAGATGCCATCATCGTGAAGCCGGCAAATGACACCAAGGCCGCACGGGCATTCTGGGGCATGCAGCGCACGCTCGTGGATAACCTGGTGACCGGCGTGACCGAGGGCTACACCAAGACCCTCAACATCACCGGTGTCGGGTACCGCGCGGCTGCTCAGGGTTCCAACCTGAAGCTGCAGCTCGGCTACAGCCACGATGTCGATTTCGCGATCCCCGAGGGTATCGAGATCAAGACCCCTGACAACACCACGGTGCTGATCTCGGGTATCGACAAGCAGAAGGTCGGCCAGGTGGCCGCCGAGATCCGCCGCTGGCGCAAGCCCGAGCCCTACAAGGGCAAGGGTATCAAGTACGCTGGCGAGTTCATCTTCCGCAAGGAAGGGAAGAAGAAGTAATGGCCAAGCTCTCGCTCTTCGATCGCCGCCGCCAGCGCGTCCGTACCGCGCTCAAGGCTCGTTCCGGTGGCCGTCCGCGGCTGTCGGTGCACCGTTCCGGCCGTCATATCTACGCGCAGATCATCGACGACGCCGCGGGCAAGACGCTCGCTGCCGCCTCCAGCCTCGTCAAGGGCCAGAAGTCGGTCGGCGCGACGGTTGATGCCGCCGCGCAGGTTGGCAAGGACATTGCCGAACGCGCCAAGGCTGCCGGCATCACCACTGTCGTGTTTGATCGCGGCGGCTTCCTGTTCCACGGTCGCGTCAAGGCGCTGGCCGACGCTGCCCGCGAAAACGGGCTGGAGTTCTAAGATGGCTGACGAAACCAACCTGGATGGCGTTGTCGCCCCCGAAGCAGCTGCTGCCGAGGCTCCCCGCGAGGGCCGTGGTCCCCGCAATGATCGTGGCCCCGGCCGCGGTCGTGGTGGCAACGACCGTGGCGGTGAACGCGGTGGCCGTGGCCGCCGTGATGATCGTAATGGCCGTGGCGGCCGTGACGATGACGGCGGTGAAGAGCTGATCGAAAAGCTCGTCCACATCAACCGCGTCTCGAAGACCGTCAAGGGCGGTAAGCGCTTCGGTTTCGCTGCGCTCGTCGTGGTCGGCGATGGCAAGGGCCGTGTCGGCTTCGGCCATGGCAAGGCGCGCGAAGTGCCGGAAGCGATTACAAAGGCGACGGCTTCGGCCAAGAAGACCATGGTCCGCATTCCGCTCAAGGAAGGCCGCACCCTTCACCACGACGGCAAGGGCCGTTTCGGTGCTGGCAAGGTCAACCTCCGCTCGGCGCCCGCCGGTACCGGCATCATCGCCGGTGGCCCGATGCGCGCTGTGTTCGAGAGCCTCGGCGTTCACGACGTGGTGACCAAGTCGGTCGGCACTTCGAACCCGTACAACATGATCCGCGCAACCTTCGACGCGCTCACCGATCAGACCAGCCCCAAGTCGGTTGCGCAGCGTCGCGGCAAGAAGATTGCCGACCTGCTCGGTCGTGGCGGTGCGGCTCCGGTTGAGGCCGAGGCCGAAGCCGCGGCCATCGTGGAGTAATCGATATGGCAAAGATCAAGCTGAAGCAGATCGGTTCGCCGATCCGTCGTCCGGATAGCCAGAAGCAGATCCTCATCGGTCTGGGTCTGGGCAAGATGCACCGCGTGGTGGAGTTGGAAGACACCGCTGAAGTCCGTGGTGCGATTGCCAAGCTGCCGCACATGGTCGCCGTGGTCGACTGACCCGGTTCCCGTCCGGCCGGATGGGTCACAAACAGGAAACAAGGCCTCGGTAGTGATACCGGGGCCTTTTTTCGTGCTCGCCGATGCAGATCCATAACCTTACCATAAGTTACTCTATTTGCCTCGAATATGGTTCTTTGGGCCATATCGTTCGTAGTAATCCTGTCACTTTCGCGTGCTCTGAGCGGGTCCATGCGGAGGCGGGCGATCTACTCTCGTTACCAGGCTGGTGGCCCTCGATGGGTGCCGTTCTCCGCGCCGGATCAATCGATCCCCAATCGGAGAAAACGAGATGCGCTTCCACCCCACACTTCTTGCTGCGGCCAGCCCGATCGCGATCGGCGTAACTGCGCTGTTCTCGCCAGCGCTTGCGCAATCGACTGGTTCGGTCGATTTCGACAATGCGATCGTGGTCACCGGTTCGCGCGGGACTCAGCAGGTCGCTGGCGTTGCCTCGCCCGATACGCCCAAGGCCAAGGCCGTTCTGACGCAGGAAACCATCCAGCGCCAGAACCCCGGGCAAACCATTCTTGATACGATCAACCTGATCCCCGGCGTCAGCTTCCAGAACAACGACGCTTATGGTTCTGCCGGCGGCACGCTGAGCATCCGCGGCTTCGATTCAAGCCGCATCAGCCTGACTTTCGACGGCGTACCGCTCAACGATTCGGGCAACTACGCGATCTATTCGAACCAGCAGCTCGATCCGGAGATCATTTCGGAGGTCAACGTCAACCTCGGCACGACCGACGTGGACAGCCCTACCGCATCGGCCGTCGGCGGTACGGTCAACTACCGCAGCAAGAACCCCGATCGCCAGGCCGGCCTGCTTTTTTCCGGATCGGTCGGTGAGTACAATTTCCGCCGTGGCTTTGCCAAGATCGAGACTGGTGACCTCACTTCGAGCGGCACTCGCGCGTGGTTTTCCGCCAGCTCCGCCAAGAACGACAATCCGTTCAACAACTACGGCAAGGTCAACAAGCAGCAGTACAACGCCAAGCTCTATCAGCCGCTTGCCGGGGACGATTTCATCGCGATCGCCGCGCACTACAACCAGAACCGCAACAACTTCTTCGGCTCGCTGCCGCTGCGTAACGATGCCAACCGCACTGTTGGTTCGGGCTCGGGCAATCGCTTCCCGAGCAATTCCGACGAGCGCGGCTATGCGGTCAATTATCCTTGCACGGTTGCCCTCGGCGTGACGGGCAAGGCGGACGCTACCAACACGTGCGGCACTGAATTCGATCGCCGCTATAACCCCTCCAACACCGGCAATGTGCGCATTTCCTCGCGCTTCACGCTGGCTGATCACCTCGTCCTCACGGTCGATCCGAGCTACCAGTGGGTCAAGGCCAATGGCGGCGGCACCGTGACTGGCCTTGAAAACACCCGCACCATTGCCGGAACGAGCTACACCGGCTTCCTTGGCGGGCGGTACTACTTCGGCAAGGATCTCAACGGCGATGGCGATGCGCTGGATTCGGTGACGCTCCTCGCGCCCAGCCACACCCAGACCGGGCGCATCGGCCTGATTGCCAGCCTCAGGTGGGATATCGATCCGACCAACACGGTGCGCATCGCCTACACCTATGACCGCGCGCGCCACCGTCAGACCGGCGAGGTGGGCACCCTGCAGTTCGACGGTGAGCCGACGGACGTCTTCCCCATCAACAAGCCGCTGACGGCAGCCAACGGCGTGGTCGTCGAAAAGCGCGACCGCCTCTCCTTCGCCATCCTCCAGCAGGTCGCGGGCGAGTACCGCGGCGAGTTCTTCGGCGGCAATCTCGTGGTCAACGCCGGGGTGCGGGCGCCCTTCTTCAAGCGCAACCTGACGAACTACTGCTTCGCCACCTCGGCCAGCGGCAACGTCGATTGTTTTGGGCAGGATGCCACACTCAATGCGGCCTATGCCGCTGCCAATCCCTATTCCTTCAACAGCACCACGAACAAGATCACCGGTTTCGCGCCGCCGCAGCAGCGCGTGTTCAACTTCAACCGGGTTCTGCCCAACGTGGGCTTCGTCTACCGGCTTGGCAGCGGCGTGAGCCTTTTTGCCAACTACTCGAAGGGCCTCTCGGTTCCCGGCACGGATAGCCTCTACAACGCCTTCGTGTTTCCGCTCGGCACCGAACAGGCGCAGCCGCGGCCCGAGACGACCGACAACTTCGATGCCGGCGTGCGCTATCGCACCGGCAAGGTTCAGGGCGAAATCTCGGGCTTCTACAACAAGTTCAAGGACCGTCTCGCCAGCGCCTACGATCCCGAACTCGATACCACCGTCTACCGCAACCTCGGCAACGTGAAGAAGTACGGCTTCGACGGGTATGTGTCGTACCAGCCGGTCCCGGCGATCAGCCTCTATGCCTTCGCCAGCGCGATCAAGTCCGAGATCCAGAACGATGTGCAGGTCAATGCGACCACGTTTGCGGCGACTGCAGGCAAGCGCGAATCCGGCATCCCGACTTACTCGTATGGCGGCGCGATCCGCGGCTCTGTCGGGCCGTTCGATCTTGGCGTGACGGCGAAGCGCACCGGCCCGCGCTATTACAACGACGAGAACCTTCCCGTGGTTTCGGGTGGGAACGAAGTCTATCCGGCGCAGATCCCGGCCTATACCTTCGTCAATCTCGATGCGCGCTTCAACCTCAAGGGCATCGGCCGCGGGAGCTACCTGCAGCTCAACGTCTACAACTTGTTTGACGCGTTCTCGGTCGGCGGCGTGGGCGGCACATTGCTCCACACCGCAACCTACTTCGCGCAGATCGGCGCTCCGCGCACGATCAGCGGGACGCTTGTCGTCGGCTTCTGATCGGGGGCAGGGGAGGGCTGCGACCTCCCATCGGAACCGGCCCGGACGGGAGCGATTTGCTCAGTTCGGGTCGGTCACCCGGTAGCGCAAGGTTGCCTCGCCTTCGGCCGGCACGGTCACCGTCCAGGTCGGTCGGCCGAACTTGCGCGTGAGCGGCGTGGAGGGGCGTTCCAGCTTCTGCCCGTCACCGAGGCGTACATTTCCCTCGAATGTTACCGACCAGGGATTGGCATTGCTCACCTTGGCCTCATAGTCGGTCCAATTCTTGCTGGAGCCGGTTTCGGTCACGGCGACATGGACTTGTGGAGAGGTGCCGAGCGTTACCTCGACATCCTCGTCCACGGCATAGTCGCGCATGCCGCCCTGGCCGACGAGCAGCAGATCGCCGCCATGCGGCTCGAACACCGCGACCGGTCCGCCCGGCAGCGCCACGCCCAGCCCGTCTTCCTTGCGGTTGCGGGTGCGCAGCTTGATCACGGCATTGCCATCCATAGAGGGCCAGAGATCGGCGGTGTGCCAGGTCTTGAACTTCACGGCCTTGAGCTCGTGCATAGCCACCTGCTTCTGCGCATTGGCGGCCACCGTGGTCGGGATCGGCACGCGGTAGAGCTTGAGATCGCCTAGCCCTTCCTCGGTCACCTTGATTGGCGCGGCCTGCATGGTGTTCGCCCGTCGCTGCGCCGTCACGACAATGTCGGCCGCCTCCATCATCATGACCGGTGCCGGTGCTGGCGGTGGCGGTGGTGGCGCCACCATTGGCGCCGGCACTTGCGGGCGCAGGTAGCAATGCAGTACCAACTCGCTGTCCTGCTCCTGCTGGTCTTCGCGCGCATCTTCGCGGTCCAGCTTGCCGCCGACAACCGCCGTGCCGGCATCGACAAAGCTGGTGGGATCGCTGCTGGCCAGCGTCACCCACGCCATCACGTCCGCCTTGCCGGTTGCCGGGTTCAGCCGCACCACGTAGTTCGTCTGCCAGTCAAAGCCCCATGCAAGGTATGAGAGCGTGATCGTCGCACGCTGCGCCGCCGTGCTTTCGGTGCGCACCGAAAGTGTCGGCTTGGCGGAGAGCCCCTCGGGCATCTCGGTATAGACGAGCGCATCGGAGATCCCGCGCCCGCAATCGGCGATCTCGAAGCCCTCCTTCGTCTGCACGATCGCTGCGCCATCTGGCGCGGAGCGGATCACCGCGCGCTCCTCGGTCAGCGTGCCCTTGCCGTCCTTGCCGCGCTGGCGGCGCAGGATCACCGGACGGCCATGGGCGCGGGCATAGAGATTGCGCGCCGAAAGCAGATCGGCATCGAGGTTCTTTTCCCGCACGCCCGAAGGCAGGCCTGCCACCAGCGCGGATTCGGACAGGATGCCGCCGGCCACGCCTTCGAAGCGAATCGTCGCCGCGCCCGCGGGGATCTCCACGGTGCGGGTCTCGGTGATCAGCGCATAGCCTTCGAGCCAGTTCAGATTCATCGCGGTATCGGCATCACGGTCGGGCGCACGGTAGATCGTGACGCCCACCGCATCCGGCCCGGCAGAGAGCACGGTCGGTTCGCCCGCCACCGCCGCTGCGGGCGCAGCAAGATACAGCGCCAGGGCTGCAAGAGGATACGCGCGCCGCACCGCCGCCGCGCTCAATACCGCGTGTCGAACTGGACGGTGAGGGTGGTCTCGCCATTGGCCGGCACATCAAGCGTCCATGTCCGCTCGTCGAGCGTGCGCTGCGTGCCCTTGACGCTTTCCGAGGGGACCCGCGTGTCGCTCCACCAGTTATCGAGCCCCGCCTGCACCAGTTCTACCTTCACCGGCGCGGGCCGTGCGTTGGTCACCTTGTAGGTCATCGTCGTGCGCCAGTAGACTTTCTGCCGCTCCACCGTCACGTCATCGGTCTTGCCGTTCACGGTGATCCGCCAGCGTCCGGTCTTCTCCCATTCGTCCGATGTGATCGTCTCGCGCTTCTGCACCGTGGGCTGCACTTTCACGTCGAACGCCTCACCGGTCCGCAGCGAAAGCGTCGATCCCATCGGCGTATGGTCGATCGATTTCTCGCCGATGAACTGGGGCGCTCCGCGCGCGTCGCGCATATAGACGCGCACTGTTCCCGCCGGCAGCGCATCGCCCACGCCGCTTTCCTTGGCAGTCGAAAGCTTGAGCACAGTCGCGAAGCTTTGCGCCTCGTCCGATGCGCCCAGCCAGCCGTTGCGAAAATAGTACCCCTTGCTCGCAGGCGCCCCCGCCACGTCGAGGAAACTTACCTGCTTCTGCTGGGCATTGGCCACAGTGGTGCGCGCGGAGATGGGATAGACATAGAAGTCGCCCAGCCGCTCGCGGTTGGCGCTCTGCGTGCCAGGCACGAAGTCGACCTGCCGCTGGATGGGCCGCCGCCCGCCGCCGTACTGGTTGTTGTCTTGCCCCGGGCTTCCCGCCACCAGCAGCACGCGGGCACTGGGGAAGCTGGTGCCGGTGTTGTTCGTCAGCGTGATCCAGCCCTGCAGGTCCATCTTGCCCGCCGCCTCGTCGAACAGCGCGACATAGTCGGCCTTCCAGCCGAAGCCGGAGGAGAGATAGCTCAGCGTGACGGGGCGCGGACCGGCATTGGCGGCATTGAGCGTGATCGATAGCGTCGGCCGCGCGCGCAAGCTGGGCGGCAGACCGGAAAACAGGATCCGCGCGCCGTAGCTTTCGAGCACTTCGATGCGGTCCCCGATCCGCACGATCGTCCCGCCGTTGTTGGCCAGCACCGTCGCCTGCTCGCGCGTTTCCGCGCCCGTGGCCGGATTGGTGCGCACCAGCGTCACCGTTTGCCCCACCGCCTTGTCGAGCAGTTTATCGGGCGAGAGCAGGTCATAATCGAAGTTCTGCTCGACAATGCCGGCATCCCCGCTGTTCAGCGTCACCGTCTCGGGCCGGATCATGGCCGAGACATCGGGAAATTCCTGCCGGCTCGTCCCCCTCGTCAGGGTTATCTGCCGCTTGTCCTGCACCAGCGCGAGATCGTTGTTGTAGATGGTGAGCGAGACGTCACCCTGGCTTGAACCAAGGGGCGCCGAGCCGGACGGCGCGACGCTTTGCGCGGCGAGGGGGAAGGGCAGTGTAGCTGCAAGGCTCAGCACCATGAGGCGGACATGCTTGCTCTTGGCCATCGGGTTCCTCTCGCGCGTGTTTTCTTTTCCTGCGTAACAGGTCTATCCGAGGCGCCGATCCTTGGAAAGCAGCCGATTGTCCCGATACGGGCGTGACATTCCTGCCCGCTTCGCCTAAGGGCCCACCTCCCATCAGCGCGACTCAAAGCGAAAGCGAGTGCTACGACATGACCAAGCTTAACGAACTCTCCGACAATTATGGCGCCCGCAAGAGCCGCATGCGCGTGGGCCGCGGCATCGGCTCCGGCAAGGGCAAGACCGCTGGGCGCGGCCAGAAGGGTGCCAAGGCGCGCTCGGGCGTCTCGGTCAACGGGTTCGAAGGCGGCCAGATGCCGCTCCACATGCGCATCCCGAAGCGCGGCTTCAACAACATCTTCGCCAAGGACTTTGCCGAAGTGAACCTCGGCATGATCCAGAAGGCGATCGACGCCGGCAAGCTCAGCGCCGATGGCGTGATCGACCACGCCGCGCTCAAGGCCGCCGGCCTCGCGCGTGGCGGCAAGGATGGCGTGCGCCTCCTCGCCAAGGGTGAACTCACCACCAAGGCCAGCTTCCACGTCGAAGGCGTCAGCAAGGGCGCCCGCGCTGCGGTTGAAGCGCTCGGCGGCGCGGTGACCCTGCCCGAGGCAGCACCCAGCGAGCACGAGAAGAAGACGGTTCGCCGCGAAGCCAACAAGGTGGCGAAGGCCGCCAAGTAAGGCATGCAGCGCATGCGGGGGCCGGGGAAACCTGGCCCCCGTTTGCGTTTCGGCCCTCCCGCGCCGATAAATCGCTGAACGGGGGTTCGACATTGCCGAACCCTCCCTATATGGGCTAGCCACATAGGCACTGCGGCATCGCTTGCAGTCAGCCCAGCAGCAAGGCTTGAAACCCGAACATGGCATCCCGCGCCGACAACATCGCCAGCACGCTAAACCTGGCCAATTTCTCGAAGGCGACCGAACTCAAGTCGCGCATCTGGTTCACTGTGGGCGCGCTCGTCGTGTTCCGCTTCATGAGCTTCGTGCCGCTGCCCGGCGTCAACCCGATGATCCTGGAAGAGCTTTACAAGCGCACACAGGGCGGTGTTCTCGATATCTTCAACGCCTTCTCGGGCGGTTCGCTGCAGCGCATGAGCCTCATCGCGCTCGGCGTGATGCCCTACATCACCGCCTCGATCGTGGTGCAGCTCGCGTCTTCGCTCCATCCCGCGCTTGCCGCGCTCAAGAAGGAAGGCGAAAGCGGGCGCAAGAAGCTCAACCAGTACACCCGGTACGGCGCAGTATTCCTCACCGCGATCCAGGGCTGGTTCCTCGCCGTCGGGCTTGAGGCATTCAGCGCCTCGAGCGGCCTGCAGGCGGTGGTCGATCCCGGCTACCTGTTCCGCGTTGGTGCGGTTATCAGCCTCATCGGCGGCACCATGTTCCTGCTCTGGCTGGGCGAGCAGATCACCAGCCGCGGCATCGGCAACGGCACCTCGCTGATCATCATGGCCGGCATCGTTGCGCAGATGCCCACGTTCTTCGGCAACTTGTTCGAGCAGGGCCGCACCGGCGCGACGAGCCCGATCTTCATCGCCGGCATCGTCCTGTTGCTCGTTGGCGTCGTGATCTTCATCTGCTTCTTCGAGCGCGCCTCGCGCCGCCTGCTGATCCAGTATCCCAAGCGCGTCACCCAGCGCGGGATGATGGCAGCAGACCGCAGCCACCTGCCGCTGAAGCTCAACACCGCAGGCGTGATCCCGCCGATCTTTGCCAGCTCGCTGCTGCTGCTGCCGCTCACGATCACGCAGTTCGCCGGCCGCTCGGTCTCGCCCGATAGCACCATGGGCCAGGTCATCGTCGGGCTGAACCAGTACCTCGGCCACGGCAAGCCCGTTTACATGATCCTCTATGCGCTCGGGATCCTGTTCTTCAGCTTCTTCTACACCGCGATCGTGTTCAATCCGGAAGAGACGGCGGACAACCTCAAGCGCAATGGCGGGTTCATTCCCGGCATCCGTCCCGGCAAGAACACCGAGAAGTATCTCGATTACGTGCTGACCCGGATCACCGTGCTGGGCGCGGCCTATATCACCACGGTCTGCGTGGTGCCCGAGGCGATCATGGCGGAAACCGGCATGGGTTCGCTGTTCTTCGGCGGCACCAGCTTGCTCATCGTGGTCAACGTGACCGTGGATACGATCACCCAGATCCAGTCGCATCTGCTGGCGCACCAGTATGGCGACCTCATCAAGAAGGCCAAGCTTAAGGGGCGCACGCGCTGAACGACGGTCCGCACCTCTGCCTTGAGCAGGGTCGGACGGTGAGGCGGGCGGTTAAGAGGGGATTGCAGGCGTGAACATCATCCTGTTGGGGCCGCCGGGAGCCGGCAAGGGTACCCAGGCGCAGCGGCTTGTCGAGCGGCATGGCATGAAGCAGCTCTCGACTGGCGATATGCTGCGAGCCGCTGTCAAGGCGGGCACGCCGGTCGGCCTCAAGGCCAAGGCCGTCATGGAAGCGGGCGAGCTCGTCTCGGACGAGATCGTTTCGGCTCTCATCGGCGATGAACTCGATGCCATGCCCGCCGGTATGGGCGCCATCTTCGATGGCTACCCGCGCACTGCGCCGCAGGCGGAATCGCTTGATGCCATTCTCGCCTCGCGTGGCCGCACGCTCGATCATGTGATCGAGCTCGAGGTGAACGAAGACGCGCTCGTTGAACGCATCACCGGACGCTACACCTGCGCCACTTGCGGCAAGGGCTATCACGACACGTTCGAGAAGCCCGCCGTGGAAGGCACTTGCGACAAGTGCGGTGGCCACGAGTTCAAGCGCCGCCCGGACGACAACGAGGAAACCGTGCGCACGCGCATGGCCGAATACCGCGCCAAGACCGCGCCGATCCTCCCCATCTACGAAACGCGCGGCATCGTTGCCCGCGTCGACGGAATGGCGGATATGGACGCCGTGACGGGTGCCATCGAGGCCATTCTCGTATAAAGACTTACGTCGGGGCACCTATTCAGGTGCAAAGGCGGGGGTTTTGGACATGCGGGACATCGGGCGTGGGCTATGGGGCATGGGCCTCATCGTGGCTGGGCTCGCCCTTGCTGCCCCTGCCGCCCATGCCGAGGTCGTCTCCCGCACCGAGACGGGCTTCGTCGTTCGCCTCGCCAGCGAGGTCTCCGCGCCGCCCGCCGAGGCGTGGAAAACCGTCCTCAGCCCTGCGCAATGGTGGCAGAGCCAGCACACCTTTTCGGGCGATGCGGCGAACCTCAGCCTCGATCCGCAAGTCGGCGGCTGCTTCTGCGAAGTCCTGCCGCGCCCCGATGGCGCTCCAACGACCCAGAAGCCCGGCGGCGTACAGCACATGCGCGTGATCTATATCGAGCCCCCCCGCGCGATGCGCCTCGTCGGCGCGCTCGGCCCCCTGCAGAGCGAGGCGCTTTCCGCGACGATGACGATCACGGTGAAGCCTACCGAAAAGGGCTCGCGCATCCTGTTCGAGTATGTCGTTGGCGGCTTCATGCGCTACAAGGTCGACGAGATCGCGCCCGCGGTGGATCGCATGCTGACAGCGCAGCTCGCCAGCCTTGCCGGCAAGCTTGGTCCGATTGCCGATCCGGCACCGAAGCCCGCGCCGGAAGGCGATGCCGCAGCCAAGGACGAACCCGCGCCACCAGTCGCGCCGCTCAAGGGTGCGGAAACGTTCAGCCTGCCGCCCAAAGGCGGCAAGCCTGCGCCAAAGGGCGCGGCCAAGCCTGAGGCAAAGCCGGTTCCCAAGCCTGACGCAGCACCTGCTCCCGCACCCGCCGCTGCCGCGACCAAAACCGCCGCGACTCCAGCACCTGCCACGAAGGCGCCGGTCAAGGCGGGCTATCTGCCGCCTGCAAAGTCTGCCGCTGCTGCGCCTGCAAAAGCCCCTGCCAAGACGCCGGCAAAGGCTGCCGCCAAGCCGGGGACCAAACCTTCGACCAAACCTGCCGCCAAGGCGCCTGATCCGGAGGCCGATGCCCACCGCGATGCCAATGCCGCCTTCGATGCGGCGTTGGGGGCAGCGCCCGCTCCTTGATCGCGGGCAAACACGGCGCTGAAGCGGGTCACCCCAGCCGCATGCTCCGCGCCCGCGCCACCAGCGCAGCGCCTGCCGCGGCGAGGGAAATCGGGATCAGCAGCGCCACACCCGTGGCATAGCTCCCCGTCGCATCGGCCAGCACGCCCCAGGTGATCGGACCGAAAAACGCGCCCCCTTGCGAGATCGTGTTGCCCATGGCGAGGCCCGCCGGCCGGTCGCCCTCGGGGATCAGGCGGCTGATTACTGCCAGCGGCAGCATCCCGGCTGTCTGCGCGGCCGCGATGAACACCACGTAGCCGCCGATCGTGCTCGCGCCTGATCCGCCCAGCCACAGCAGCGCCAGCCCCGCCGCCGCCAGCACCATGAAACCTGCATACGTCACCAGCGTACGCGCGGTGGTCCGCCCCGCCAGTGCGCTCACCGACAGCAGCCCCAGCGCGATTGCGACACCGCCAACTGCGACTACCCGGCCCACGCCCGCCGTATCGAGCCCGGTGCCTTGTGCCAGCAGCTTGGGCGCGGAAAACACGATCGCGTTGATCGCGACGTAGTTGAGTGCATTGGCCCCGCCCAGCAGCAGCACGAACGGATTGGTCAGCGCGCGGAGGAGGTTGTGTGAAGGCGCCCCCGCAGCTGCCGCCTCGCGCCGCAAAACGCCGTTCAGCCAGGCACGTTCCGCATCAGTCAGCCACGGCGCGGTTTCCGGCCGGTCTGGCAGCGCGGCGATCAGCACCAGCGCGAGCAGCACCGACGGCACCCCTTCCACGATCAGCAGCCACTGCCAGCCCTGAACGCCCATCGCCCCGTCGAGCGCGAGCAGCGGTGCGGCAATGCTGCCCATCACCACGTAGGAAAGCGGCAGCGCTATGTAGAACCGGCTGATCGCCCAGGCGCGGTGCTCGCCCGGAAACCAGGTGGAAAGGTAGAGGATCACGCCCGGATAGAAGCCCGCCTCCGCTACGCCCAGCGCGAAACGCATCGCATAGAACTGCCAGGGCGTGTGGACGAAGGCGGTGAGGATCGAGATCAGCCCCCAGGTGAGCATGATCCGCGCGAGCCAGACCCGCGCTCCGAACCGCGCAAGCAGCAAGTTGGACGGCACTTCGAGCAGCGAATAGCCGAGGAAGAAGGCCGAGGCGCCAATCCCGTAGATCGTTTCGCTGAAGCCGAGGTCGGCATTCATCGTCTTGGCGGCAAAACTGATGTTCGAACGATCGACCACCGCCACAAAATAGCTCAGCAGGATCAGCGGCAGCGTGCGCCAGGCAATTTTGCGGAACAGCGTACGCTCGTTCACCTCAGCCGCCATGCACGATCGCCCCCGCCTTGTCCCGCCGCAACGCTAGCAGGGCAGGTCGAAACAACAAGCAGGCGGGACCATCAGATTGATCCGATCCAGCAGAGACCTTTGACCTTGTCCGGCCAATACGGTATAATCCGCATCATCATTGCACGGCCGTGCCTTAAAGGCGCGCGGGCCACGCTTTGGCGCGTCTTAGTGGTTGACGCTTAATTCGAATCGTCCTAAGCGCGCCATTCACTCGATACGGCAAGGGCTTTTGCGTCGGTTGGGAATCCATGATTTTCTTGGGTTTCTTCTGGCGAGGCTGCTTTCGTGCAACCGGGTGAATCGCGATGAGATGGGGTTTGGCCCGGCGCTTTCAGCGCTGCCGCCTTCGCCCTGTGGAGCATGGAGAAACAAGTGGCTCGTATTGCCGGGGTCAATATCCCCACCAACAAGCGCGTGATCATTGCGCTGACCTACATTCACGGAATCGGTGCGCACAAGGCCAAGCAGATCGCCGACAAGCTCGGTATCGATCATGCTCGCCGCGTGCAGGATCTGTCGGACGCCGAAGTGCTCCAGATCCGTGAAGCGATTGACGCCGATCACACCGTGGAAGGCGATCTTCGCCGGGAAACCGCGATGAACATCAAGCGCCTGATGGACCTGGCCTGCTACCGCGGCCTGCGTCACCGCAAGGGTCTGCCCGTTCGCGGTCAGCGCACCCACACCAACGCCCGCACCCGCAAGGGCAAGGCCAAGGCGATCGCCGGCAAGAAGAAGTAAGGCGGCTTTAGTCCCGACTTCTCAGCACAATTTCTCGACAGGATTTCAGTACAATGGCCCGGGAACCTCAGCGTATCAAGCGGCGCGAGCGCAAGAACATCACCAGTGGTGTCGCGCACGTCAACGCCAGCTTCAACAATACCATGATCACCATCACCGACGCGCAGGGCAACGCCATCTCGTGGTCGTCCGCCGGCATGATGGGCTTCAAGGGCAGCCGCAAGTCGACGCCCTATGCCGCGCAGGTTGCGGCTGACGACGCAGGCAAGAAGGCCGCCGAACATGGCGTCCGTACGCTCGAAGTCGAAGTGAAGGGCCCCGGTTCGGGCCGCGAAAGCGCGCTGCGCGCGCTGCAGGCGGTCGGCTTCACGATCACCGCGATCCGCGACGTGACGCCGATCCCGCACAACGGCGTGCGTCCTTCCAAGCGCCGCCGCGTCTGATCCTGCCTTTGGCGGGCGAAAGCGCGGGGCGCGTCCCGCGTTTCACGCCCGCCCGATATTCTGACCGGCATTGGCCTCGTCGCCAATCGCCGGTCTCCTCCGATAACCCTAGGGGAATTCCATGACTGTCAACATCAAGAACTGGCAGGAACTGAAGAAGCCCAACTCCCTCGAGATCAAGCCCGGCAACGATTCGAAGCGCCGCGCGACTTTTGTCGCCGAGCCGCTCGAGCGTGGTTTCGGTCTCACCCTCGGCAACGCGCTGCGCCGCGTGCTGCTGTCCTCGCTGCAGGGCGCGGCCGTCACCTCGATCAAGATCGAGAACGTGCTGCATGAATTCTCCTCGCTCGCCGGCGTGCGCGAGGACGTGACCGACATCGTGCTCAACGTGAAGCAGATCGCCATCCGCATGCAGGGCGAAGGCCCGAAGCGGCTTCAGCTTTCGGCCACCGGCCCGGGCGAAGTGAAGGCGGGCGACATCGCGGTTAGCGGCGACATCGAGGTCATGAACAAGGACCTCGTGATCTGCAACCTCGACGAGGGCGCGACGTTCAACATGGAACTGACGGCGGACACCGGCAAGGGCTACGTCCCTGCCGTGTCGAACCGTCCGGTCGATGCGCCGATCGGGCTGATCCCGGTCGATTCGCTCTACTCGCCGGTCCGCCAGGTCTCCTACAAGATCGACAACGCCCGCATCGGCCAGGAGCTTGACTACGACAAGTTGAGCCTGATGGTCGAAACCGACGGCACCGTCACGCCGGAAGACGCGGTCGCTTATGCGGCGCGCATCCTGCAGGACCAGCTCTCGCTCTTCGTGCACTTCGACGATCAGCTGCCCACCGGCCATGCGCCGGCGATGGGTGGCGGCATGACCGTCCACACGCCCGAGGAAAGCGACGCGAACCAGCTCAACCGCTACCTGCTCAAGAAGGTGGACGAACTCGAGCTGTCGGTCCGCTCGGCCAACTGCCTCAAGAACGACAACATCATCTACATCGGCGATCTCGTGCAGAAGACCGAAGCGGAGATGCTGCGCACGCCGAACTTCGGCCGCAAGTCGCTCAACGAAATCAAGGAAGTGCTTTCCTCGATGGGTCTGCGCCTCGGCATGGACATCCCTGGCTGGCCGCCCGAGAACATCGAAGAGATGGCGAAGAAGCTTGAGCAGGAACTGCTCGGCTAACTCGGAATTGGGGGCGCGTTCCGCAAGGGCGTGCCCCAACGGGTTCTTGGCGGCGACCCTGACAGCCGCCTGGTACGGGCTACCTGATACGGGCCCCTAACGAACGGAGAAGACCGATGCGTCACAAGCTGGGCCAGCGCAAGCTGGGTCGTACATCCTCGCACCGCCGCGCGCTGATGCGCAACATGGCGGCCGCGCTCATCAAGCACGAACAGATCACCACCACGCTGCCCAAGGCACGTGAACTGCGCCCCTACATCGAAAAGCTGATCACGCTGGGCAAGCATGGCGGCCTTTCGAACCGCCGCCTCGCGCACGCCCGCCTGCTGGACGACGCGCAGCTCGGCAAGCTCTTCACCACCCTGGCCGAGCGCTATGCCGCCCGCGCCGGTGGCTACACCCGCATTATCAAGGCCGGTTACCGCGCCTCGGACGCTGCTCCGATGGCCGTGATCGAGCTGGTCGATCGCGACACCAGCGCCAAGGGTCTCGATTCCGGCCCGGTGCTGACCGCGGACGAGGACGAATACGAAGCAGCCTGAGGCTGCCGGATCCCGCAAGGGACTAACTGGGGCGGGGCCGCAAGGCTCCGCCCTTTTCATTTTGGTGCCTTTGACCCGGCTTATTGATCGACCTCCATCCCGCTCATGCGGAGCTTGTCGAAGCAGCTTTCGCTACCGTCGCGCCAACATCCTTCGACAAGCTCAGGGTGAGCGGCGTTGGATTGGCTTCGCGTATTGGATCGGGGGTACCGCGTCATCGCTCTTCCAAGCATTAGCAAGTCGTGGCCGCACTGCACAATGCCTGCCGTCGGCTCCAAACACCCCCGAAATCCTGCCAAACGCTTGCGTCCGGCCTAGTACAATTTCGCTCTCGCCCTCTGCCCCTCCGAGGTGCTAAACCCCTCCCATAAAAGCATGAAAATCGCGGGAAGGATCGGCAGGGCGGTCCTGGTTCTGGCAGCGCTGCTGCCGGCTCCGGGTATCAGGGCCCGTGAGGAGGCCGAGGCGCTGGTCGCGCCGGTTCGCGGCCCGTCCACCTATTCCGGCACGCAGGCCGTGCAGCCCTCTGCCTCCGACCGCAGCCCGGATCGGGCCCCTGACGTCTTTGGCATCACCACCCTTTCCGTCCCGCACTATCCGCCCACGCGCCGCGATTCCCTGATCGAGCGCCAGTTCGGCGAGGATCTGGCCGATCCCTATCGCTGGCTCGAGGCGGACGTGCGCTCCAGCTCCGAAGTGGCCGCATGGGTCACGCAGCAGAACGCCGCGAGTTCCGCCTATCTCGCCCAGTTGCCCGGCCGTGATGCGCTGCGGGACAAGATCCGCAGCCTCTTCGCCTTCGAACGCTACAGCCTGCCGCGCAAGGCGGGTACCCGCTACTTCTACACGCGCAACAGCGGGCTGCAGAATCAGGCCGTGCTGCAGGTGCGCGAAGGGCTGGATGGCGAGGGCCGCATTCTGGTCGATCCGAATACATGGGACGCCAAGGCCGGGGAGGGCCTGCGCACCCTCGATGCCTGGGTTCCTTCGCCGGGCGGCAATCTCGTTGCGCTTACCCAGCAGCGCGATGGCAGCGATTGGCGCACGGTCCGTGTCGTCGATGTGGCCAGCGGCAAGATGCTCGATGAGCGGCTCGAATGGGCCAACGATACCGCGATTGGCTGGGTCGGCGATGCCGGTTTCCTCTATGCCCGCTATCCGGAGCCGCCAGCGGGTGAGGCTTACCGCGCGCAAGTGTTCGACAAGGCTATCTGGTTCCACCGCGTTGGCACGCCGCAAAGCGCGGATATGCGCGTGTTCGCGACACCCGATCACCGCGATTGGAACCACCGCGTTTCGGTCTCGTCGGATGGCCGCTGGGCGGTGATCCTGTCCTCTGCCAGCACGCTCCCGCGCCGCACCGTGCAGGTGATCTCCCTCGCGCGCGGGAAGGCGCAGGATTGGACCCCGGTTCCCATCGCGCCAGAAATGACCGACGACTGGAAGTTCGTCGAAGGCGTCGGCGATCGCCTCTGGTTCATCACCAACGCCCGCGCGCCGCATTACCGCCTCGTCCGTGTCGATCTTGATCGCGGCGGGAAGGGCGGCTTCGCAATCAGCGACGTGATCGGCGAGAAGGATGATACGCTCGATGCCGGCCGCATTGTCGGGAACCGGCTGATCCTCTCCTATCTCCAGCACGGCTCCAGCTATGCTGTCGTCACCGATCTCAAGGGCAGGCCCAAGCGGGCCATCACCGTTGGCGCGATCGGTGCGGCGAGCGGCTTCGGCGGCCGTCCGGGAGATCCGGAGACGTTCTACCAGTTCTCCAGCTTCAACCAGCCGCCCTCGATCTTCCGGCTCGACATGCGCACCGGCACGGCCACGCCGTTTGCCGTCCCGCGCCTGCAGTTCAATCCTGACGACTATATCGTCGAGCAGCGCAGCTTCCCCTCGAAGGACGGTACGCGGGTGCCGATGTACGTCGTGCGCAAGCGCAGCCTGGCGGCCGCAAGCCGCGCGGCGCCCACGCTCCTTTATGGCTATGGCGGCTTCGATGTCGCGCTCACGCCGGGCTATTCGGCGGTGCGCATGGCCTGGCTTGAGGCAGGCGGCGTCTTCGCGCTCGCCAATATCCGTGGCGGCGGGGAATTCGGACGCGCGTGGTACGATGCAGGGCGCCTCGGCAACAAGCAGAACAGCTTCGATGATTTCATTGCCGCCGGAGAATACCTCCTCAAGGAAGGCATCGCTGCGAAGGGCGGGCTTGCCATTCAGGGCGGATCGAACGGCGGCATGCTCGTTGCCGCCGTCATCAACCAGCGCCCCGATCTCTTCGCCGCTGCCAATCCAGATGTCGGCGTGATGGACATGCTGCGCTTCGACCGGTTCACCTCGGGCCGGTTCTGGGTGGATGACTACGGCAGCCCCTCGCGCGAGGCGGACTGGCGCGTGCTGCGCGCCTATTCGCCCTATCACAACATCCGCCCCCGCGCGGATTACCCCGCGATTCTCGTCACCACCGCCGACACCGATGACCGCGTGGTGCCTGCGCACAGCTTCAAATATGTCGCCGCGCTGCAGGCGGCCGATCTCGGCGCGCGCCCGCATCTGCTGCGGGTCGAGGCGCAGGCCGGCCACGGTCCCGGCAAGCCGGTCGACAAGGTCATCGCCAACGGCGCCGACGTGCTTGCCTTCCTCGCCAGGTGGACGGGGCTGGCTCTTGAATAGAGCGCTGATTTCGCGCCAAGCGCCCTTGCAGCCATGCGCGCGCGCCACTATCCCTCGGGATTGAAGCAGCCCGCCGCCAAGGCGGGCACGAGCCACAGGAAAGACCAGCCATGACCTCGTTCCAGGACCGTGAACGCGCCGAGGAAGCCAAGTTCGCGCACGATGAAGATACCCTGTTCCGCATCCAGGCCCGCCGCAACAAGCTGCTTGGTCACTGGGCGGCGCAGCGCATGGGCCTCGATGCCGCCGAGACGGAGGCCTATGCCCGCGCGGTCGTGCAGGCCGAATTCGAGGAAGCGGGCGACGAGGACGTCGTGCGCAAGCTGCTGGGCGATCTCACGATGGCCAAGGTCGAGATCGACGAGGCCGAAATCCGCGCCGCGCTCGCCGAGCAGGCGATCGAAGCGCGCCGCCAGATCACGGGCGACGCCTGATGCCCATGCCCGCGGCCGAGATCGAGGCGCTGATCCGCGCCGCGATTCCCGATTGTGAGGTCACGATCACCGATCTCGCCGGCGATGGCGATCACTATGCCGCCCATGTCGTTGCGCCCTCGTTTGCCGGTCTCAGCCGCGTTGCACGGCACAAGGCTGTCTACGGCGCGCTGGGTCAGCGCATGGGCGGGGTGCTCCACGCCTTGCAAGTGACCACCGGCGTCCCCACCTGAAACCCAAATCTTCTTTCGAAAGCAGGCTAGGCCCATGTCCACCAACGAACGCATCGCTGAAATCGTCGGCACCAACGACGTCGTCCTGTTCATGAAGGGTACGCCGCTGTTCCCGCAGTGCGGCTTCTCGAGCAAGGCGATTGCCATCCTCGATCACCTTGGCGTCGAATATGCCTCGGTCGATGTGCTGCAGGACATGGAAATCCGTCAGGGAATCAAGTCCTTCTCCGATTGGCCGACGATCCCGCAGCTCTACGTGAAGGGCGAATTCGTCGGCGGTTCGGACATCATGATGGAAATGTATCAGGCCGGTGAGCTTCACCAGCTCATGGTCGATGCACAGGTCGTAAAGGCCTGAATCTTCCACGCTGACGCAATGCAAAGCGCGGCTCCGCCACAAGCGGGGCCGCGTTTTGCGTTTCAGGAGCTGGTGGGGGAGGGCCGTCCGGCCCCGCGCGCGGGTGGGGGGTGGATCCGCGCGCGGGGCTTGTCAGGCGGTGGGGCCTGGAGAGGCGGAACCGGGAGACCGGGGGGAACGGTTCCGCCTCTGGGAAGACACTCTCAGGACACAGAACACTATGCATGGGGCGTGCCAAACTGCCAAACGTCCCAAAAACCAAGTGATCCCGCAGAGGTCGGGCGCAGGTTGGTTCGCGATCTGTAAAGTCTGCCGACAGGGGCCTCTCACTTTGGGGGAGAATGCGGCAAACCGGTGCCGCAGAGCTTGGCAAGGCCGTGCACCCTGTAGCATGGTCGCGATATGGACGAACTCGATGACATGGGCGAACACGCCGACGCTGCCCCCGCCACTCCGGCTGCCACGCTGGTGGTGTTCCGCCACGATTCCGCTGGTGGCCCAGCCCAGATCCTGATGGTCGAACGTTCGGGCAGCCTCGCTTTTGCAGGTGGGGCGACTGTCTTCCCCGGCGGCAAGGTCGATCCCGCCGATCTCGAACTCGCCGCAGCCTTCATGGCCCGAACCGGTCTCTCGCTCGATCCCGCCGATGCCGCTGGCCGCATCACGGCGGTGCGCGAAACGCTCGAGGAAACCGGCCTGGCGGTTGGTCTGGTCGGCGCAATCGATGCGGGGCGCGCCGCCGCCGCGCGGCGCCTGCTGCTCGATACTGGCCGCCTTGCCGATGTGCTCGAAGCGTTTGCTTGGGAACTGGATTTCGAAGCGCTCGTGCCCTTCGCGCGCTGGTGGCCGCGCCACCGCAACATGCGCGTGTTCGATACGCGCTTCTATCTGGCGGATCTCGGCACCGGCGCAGTCGAAGTCACCGCCGATACTACCGAGAATCGCCACCTCTTCTGGGCCAGCGCGACCGAGGCGCTGCGCCTTGCCGACGAGAAGGCGATCAAGATCATCTTCCCCACCCGCCGCAATCTCGAACGGCTGGCACAATTCAGCCATTTCGCGGCCGCACGGGATCATGCGCTAGCCACGCCCATCGTCACCGTCACGCCGCGGATCGAACTGCGCGATGGCGAACGGTGGCTCTTGATTCCCCCCGATGCCGGCTACCCGGTCGATGGCGAACCGCTCGCTCAGGCAGACCGAGCCTAGACTGCTCCAAGTTGGAGGCGATTGTGCGGTGCAATGAATTTTTCGTTGCACTGCATATACTTAAGTAAAAATACATAGATTCGGGCAAGCCTCGCTTCACTCCGCAGCGCTAGTCTGGTGCGCGGAGGAACCCTCATGCCTGCTGTCCAGCCGCGCCCCGAAAGTCCTGCTTCTGCCCGTTCGGTCGTGCCGTCCGCAGTTGCGCCACAGGCACATGACGCCCCCCCCGTCATCATCCTCGGTGGCCCGACTTGCCGATGAACTGGCGGTTCCTGCGCCTTCGCCGGTGCACCAATTGCAAGCCGAACTGGTGCAGCTCATTGTTCCACCGGAGGCCGAGGCCGAGCAGCTCTACCCCGGCTGGTTCCGCCTCGCCTTTCCGCTGGCGAGCTCGTTGCTGCTCTGGGCAGCCATCCTGTGGGGCGCCAGCCACCTCGCCTGAGGGCGTTCGCGTCAACCGCTTCGCAGCATCCTTATCCAACCGTCCCGGGGGCATCCTCGCCTGACCGGCACCCCGCTGCACTGCATCATGACCCGACTGCCGCCAATTTCCGGCGTGCGGGCCTCGATGGAGACCTGAGCAGTGAACAGCCTCATGCCAGCCCAGGCCGAGCCCTGGGCATCTGAACTTGCCGCCCCCGCGTTTGCTCCTGCTGCGCGCCCTGCTCCGCCTCCGCGCGTACTCACCTCTGTGCCGCTGCCGGCGCAGCCCTTGCTGCCGCCGCGCCGTGCAGAGCCGCCCACGCGCCATGCCGCAGCCATCCGCCTGTTCGACATTGTCGTCGCGGTCACGGCGCTCTCCTTGCTGGTGCCGGTGCTGCTGGTCGTCGCGCTGGCGATAAAGCTTTTCGATCCCGGCCCGCTTCTTTTCGCGCACAAGCGGCTGGGGCAGGGCGGTCGTCCGTTCCACTGCCTCAAATTTCGCTCGATGACGGTCGATGCCGATGCGCGCCTCGCCCGCCTGCTGGAGGTGGATCCCGCCGCGCGCGCCGAGTGGGCCGAAACGCAGAAGCTGCGCAGCGATCCGCGCATCACGCCCGTGGGCCGCTTCCTGCGCCGCAGCTGCCTTGATGAGCTGCCGCAGCTCGTCAACGTCCTGCGCGGGGAGATGAGCCTCGTCGGCCCGCGTCCGATCGTGGCCGCAGAGGCGGCTCGTTATGGCCGCCACTTCCCGGTTTATTGCAGCATGAAGCCCGGCATCACCGGCCTATGGCAGGTCAAGCGGCAGGACCAGACGAGCTACCGCCGCCGCGTCGCGTTCGATCTCACTTACGCCCGCTCGCGCTCGCTGGCGCTCAACCTTGCCATCCTCCTGCTCACCGTGCCTTCGGTGCTGCGCGGCCAGGGAGCCTACTGAGCGGCCTCCGCCAGGATGATGCCGTTTCCTGAAACTTCGCCCACCGGATCGCCAGAAACGTTCCGGTGGGCATTCTCATTGGCCTTCATCGCGGCTTCGCCCAGCACCGCTTCCAGCACACGAGTGGCCTGATCGCGCCAGGTCCAGTGCGCGGCATGGATGCGGCCCCGGGCTGCATACGGCGCCGGATCGGCCAGCACGCGCCGCACTGCCGCCGCCATGTCGTCCACATCATCGGGATCACAGTAGACCGCTGCCGTCCCGCAGCGCTCGGTCATCGCCGGAATGGCGGAGACGACCACGGGGCAGCCGAAATGCATCGCCTCGATCGGCGGCAGTGGGCTCGCCTCATAGAACGAGGGGAACAGCAGGCAGCCCGCATCGCGGTAGAGCCGCCCCAGCGCATCAAGTTCCGTCACCGGCCCGGTAAAGCGCACCAGATGCGCAACGTCTGCCGGGATATCTCCCGTGACCGGCGAGAGGATATCGCTGCCTGCGCCCACGATCAGCGTGCGTAGACCATCCTCACGCGCGAGCCGCACGGCCACTTCCAGCACGCCGTGGATGTTCTTGCGCCGCGAGAGGGAGCCCACGAACAGCAGGTATCCCGGCTCCGGGCCCTGGTCCTCCGGCAGTGTTCCTTGCGCTGCCATTGCGTGCTCCACCGGGGCTGCGCCGCCCCAGCCGCCGTTCTGCGCCACGCGGATGCGCCCGCGCGCTTCGGGCCGCAGCGCTGCCAGCATGGCTTTCTCCCGCTCCGAAACGGTGAGGATCGTTTTCGCCCGGCGTAGCAGCGAAGGCAGCATGAAGTGGTGCCCCAGCCGGTAATGCAGCCGGTAGGCGCCGGGAAATTGCCGATAGGAAAGGTCGTGGATCATCACCGTCACACCTTGCCGCTTGTGAAGGGCGGCGACGGGCGCAGTATTGCCAAGGCAGAGCAGATGCCCCCCGCGCACCCGGCCCGGCAGCACCAGTTGCTCCCAGGCATGCCCGCCCAGATGCCAGCCCAGTCGCCCGCTCCACCGGCCCGCCGCGCGCTCCACCGTGGTGACACGCAGCGCCAGATCGTCGAGCTGCGCTGCCGGTTCACACACCAGCCGCAGCTTCACCGGCAAGCCTTCCTCTGCCACCAGCCGGTCAAGCGCGCGGGTCAGTTCGCGCGCCACGCGCTGCACGCCCGTCACCGGCTGCATCAGGAAGCGGCCGTTGATGACGATTTCGGGATGGCTGTTGGTCGGCTGGTTCATGCGCGCGCCCGTTGTCCTGCTGTTGGAATGGGCCCGTTCTAACACCGCCCCCGCCTCTTCCGCGCCCGCTAACCGGTCGGCTTCGGAGACAACCTTCGTGGGCGCGGGGCGGCGCGCCCGCTAGACCGGCCCGGCCACTCGACAGGGAGTGGCGCAAGGCTTGGGGGGCAGGCGGCACATGCTGCGTATCCATATCGTCATTGCCACGGTCGGCCGGCCCGCGCTCCTGCGCGAAACGGTCGATCTCATCGCGCGGCAGACGCGGCGGCCCGATGGCGTGCTGATCGTCGCACCGGCGCAAGAGGATTTCGGCACGGCGGGTGAAAGCGATGTCTGCCCCGAACTTGCCCTCTCGCCCAAGGGCCTGTGCCGTCAGCGCAACTGCGCGCTCGATCTGCTTGAGGGTCGGGCGGATATCGTCCTCTTCCTCGACGACGATTTCGTCATGGCACCGGATTACTGCGCGGCCATCGAAGCGTTGTTTACCTCCGATCCGGGGATAGCCGGGATCACCGGGAACCTCGTGGCAGATGGCGTGCGCCACGGCGGCTTTACCGCCGGTCAGGCGCTCACGCTGATCGCCCGCGATGCCCCGGGGCTCGATCCCGCCATTATCCCGCGAGAGGCGCTCTATGGCTGCAACATGGCGCTGCGCATGTCGCTGATGCGCGGCTTGCGCTTTGATGAGGCGCTGCCGCTCTATGGCTGGCAGGAGGATATCGATCTCACCATGCAGCTCGCCCGGCGCGGGCGACTGATTTCCAGCGGCCTCGTCACCGGCGTCCATCTCGGCGTGCGCGGTGGGCGCACTTCGGGGCGGCGGCTCGGTTATTCGCAGGTCGCCAACATCGTCTATCTGCTGCGCAAGGGCACGATTCCCCGCTGGCTCGCCAAGCGCCTGTTCTGGCGTAACCTCGCCGCCAATCTGCTGCGCGCCCCGTTCCCCGAACCGCATATCGATCGTGCCGGCCGTCTCGCCGGAAACCTGCGCGCGCTGGCTGATCTCGTGCGCGGGCGCATCGATCCGCGCAAGATCGAGCGGATGTGAGGGGCATGCGCCGCGTCGTCTTCAACGGGAAGTTCCGCGCCGGGGGGCTCAACGGCGTGCACCGCGTCGCCGCGCGGTTGATCGCCGAAGTGGATGATCTCCTCGCCAGCGCGCCAGCTCCCGATGATCCTCCGTGCGCGCTGATCGTGCCCAGGGGCTGCGCCGAAGGGCCGCCGCTCGCCGCCATTCAGCTGATCGAGGATGATCGCCCCGCCTCGCAGGCGTGGGAACAGTTGCGCTTGCCCCGGCTCGCGGCGGGCGGGCTCCTCGTCAATCTCGCCAATCTCGCACCGCTCGCGCACCGCCCCAAGCTCACCATGCTGCACGATGCGCAGTTCCTCCGGGCAGACAATTCCTACCCCTGGCGCCAGCGCGTGGGCTACCGCCTGCTCACCCCGCTGATGGCGCGGTCGAGCGAGCGGGTGCTTACGGTCTCGGCGTTCTCGGCAGATGAGCTTGCGCGCGGCGGCGTCACGGGACGGGTCGAGGCCGAAGTGCTCCACAACGGCGCCGATCATATCCTCGAGGCGCAGGCCGATCCCGCCGCGCTCGCCCGCCTTGGCCTCGCACCGCGCAGCTATGCGCTGATGTTTGGCAGCCCCAAGGCCTACAAGAACAACGCGGTCGTGTTCGCTGCCTTCGCGGATGGCGCGCTTGCCCCCTTGCGCCTTGTCGTCGTCGGCCCCCCGCGTGCCGCGCTCGAAGCGGCTGGGCTCGCCCCGCCGCCCGATGCCATGTTCGCTGGGCCGTGCGACGATGCGGCTCTGCGGGCGCTTTATGAAGGGGCGGAGGCCCTGCTGTTCCCCTCGCGCACGGAAGGTTTCGGCCTGCCGCCGGTCGAGGCCATGTTCTGCGGCTGCCCGGTCATTGCGGCCCCCTGCGGCGCGGTGCCCGAAGTGTGCGGCGATGCCGCGCGCTATGCCGATCCCGATTATCCCGCCGCCTGGCGCGCCGCGCTCGCCGATCTCCCGCGCGATGCACTGGCCGCGGCGGGCCACGCCCGCGCTGCGCGCTACACCTGGGCCCGCGCGGGCCGGACCTTGCTGTCCTCCCTGCGCGAACTGGCGCGCAGGGCATGAGCGGATCGGGCATCAAGGCGCGCCTGCTCGGCTTTGTCCGCGCCGGGGGCGGCACAGCGGTGATCGCCATGGCCGCGCGCGTCAGCGGGCAATTCGCCATGATTGCGGTCACGTTGGTCGCCACCCGCCACCTCGCGCCTGCCGATTTCGGCGTGTTCGCCATCGCCGGTGCGCTGGTCATGCTCGCGCGCACGATGCTCTACACCGGCCCGTTCGAGTACCTGCTCAAGCTTTCGCATGATGCCGATCAGCGCCGGGGCGCGGGTGCCTGCCTTGCCGCGACGGTGCTGGTTGCGCTGGTGTGGATCGCGCTGCTCGTCATGCTCGGGCTTGCCGCACCCTTCGTGTTCAAGGGCGGCGGTGTTGCGCCGGTCATCCTCGCGCTGGCCCCTTCGGTTCTCCTCGGTGCGCTCGCGGCCTTTGCCGAATCGCTCATGCTGCGCAGTGGGACAGTGCGGCGCTACTATGCCATCACCGTCCTTGCCGAAGTCGGCGCGGGTATTGCCGCAATCGCCTTGCTGGCCAGTGGCTGGAGTCTCTGGGCGCTCGTCCTCCAGATCTACGCGCGTACTCTGCTCATGGCCCTCGCGCTCGGTGCGCTCGGCCCGCCACTGGCGCTCGCTGCCCCGCCGCGCGCGCTGGTGGCTGAAGTGCTGCGCTGGTCGGCCAGCCGCTTCGGTTCGGTTCTTGTCAGTTTTCTTGCCAACTATAGCGGCGATCTCGTGCTCGGCATGGTCTTTTCCCCCGCAGCCTCCGGGCTCTACCGTGCGGCCAACCGCATGGTCACTGCGCTGGCTGACATGTTCGTCCAGCCTGCGGGCATGCTCGCGCTGACCACACTCGCGTCCGGCCGCGCCCGCGGCGAGGGGGAGGGCCTCCCCGGCGCATGGCCCCGCCTTGCCGCGTTGTTCGCGGTGCTCGGCTGGCCTGCACTCGCGCTGCTGGCGCTCTTCGCGTACCGTGTGGTCCCTCTCGCGCTCGGCCCGGCCTGGGCCGCTGCCGCGCCCGTCGTCGCGGTGTTCTGCGTGGCGCGCATGGCCGCGCTCGTCACCGCGGTCGCCACGGCAGAGCTGATCGTGACGGACCGGCAGGGCAGGGTGCTCGCCATTCAGACCTTCGCCGCTGCCGCCACTGCCGGGCTTACCCTGCTGGCCGCGCCCTATGGCGCGCTCGGCGCGGCAGTTGCTGCCACCTTTGTCGCCCTGTTCGCCGCCGTCGCCATGGCGCTCGCCGCGCTCCAGCGCCGCGATCGTCCCGCGCTGGCCGAAGCCGCCCGCCTCGTGATCTTCCCCCTTGTCGGCGCTTTCGTCGCAGGCCTCGCGGCAGACCGCGCGTTCGGGACCTCGACACCACTTGTCGCGCTCGCCCTGCCGCTTGCCTGTGCCGCTGCCGGCTGGCTGCTCGCGGCCTGGCCGGTCATCCCCGCACTGCGCCGCGCAGCTGCGCTCCTCACCGAAGTGCCAAAGCCAGCCTAGCCCCAAATCCCGCTTGCCCTCGGCGCTCGTGCGTGGAACCTTCGCACCTGCAACACGAGGGACCACCACGCATGAAGCGCATCCTATTCGCCGCAGCGCTGCTCCCGGCAGCCATTCTTTGCGCCATGCCCTGCGCTGCTGTGGCCGCTGAGCCGCCAGTGCCCGCACTCGTCGCGCCCGCCTTTGCCGTCCCCACCAGCGCCGTAGGCCCCGGATTCCGCCTGCAGCCCCTCGGCCCCGATCTCGTGAAGATCGATTTCGATGCCTACATGTCCTCGGTCGAGCACCTTCAGCAGACCTTCACGCGCAGCAAGGACTGGCCCCACGCCGGGATCAGCGATGCGGATGCTCTGCTCGATATGCAGACCGAAGCTGGCCGCTTCCAGCGCCGCGAAAGCTTCGCCTATTCGGTCCTCACGCCTGATGGCAAACGCGAGCGCGGCTGCATCTACGTCGCGCCGAGCCCCGTCCCCGGCTACGATGCGGTCGTGCGTATCTGGGTCACCAAGGCTGAGTATGACGCCGGCTTCGACAAGCAGCTTGAAGCCTGGGCCCACGCATGGGTCGCCGCCAAATGGCCGTTCAAGAACGTCGCCTGGCCCGGCCGCGATATCGATTGGGCGACTTGGGATGCCCTGACCAAGGCGAAATAGCGCGCCGCCCTGCGGCCTGCCGGGGGGATCATGCCGGTCAAACTGCGTCCCATCACATCCTGCTGCGCCATCGCCGCCGCACTGGCGTTCGCACCCGCCGCGAATGCGCAGACCGCCGCCCCCGCGATCGACGCGCCCACCACAGCCGCCACCGGCGCCCGCGCCGCCGAAAACGCCGTGCGCAGCGCTGCCGATGCCTTCGGCACTTCGGTCGGTCGCGAATCCATCGGCCTCTATGATCCGGAAGGCGTGCGCGGCTTTTCCCCCACCGCTGCGGGCAATGTCCGCATCGATGGACTCTATTTCGATCAGGTCTGGGAGCTCGGCGCCCGGCTCCAGCGTACCACGCAGATCCGCGTCGGCCTTTCCGCATTCGGCAGCCCGTTTCCTGCACCGACCGGCATCATCGACTATGGATTCCGCACACCGGGTGATGAGATCGCGCTCAGCCTGCTCGCCGCGCTCAACCACTGGGGCAACCATTCGGTTGAGGCCGATGCCAATCTGCCCGTCAGTTCCGCACTTAGCCTCGGTCTCGGCGCTGCGCTCTACAATGATCGCAACGGCAACGCCTCGCGCGCCCAGTTCCTCGAATATTCCGTCACCGCCCGCTGGCAGCCTGCGCCCGATCTCGAGTTTGTGCCTTTCGCCACCCGCGCGCAGGGCAACGAGCTCAAGGCCCCGCTTTTCCTCCCGGCGGGTGAGGGCCTGCCGCCGCGCCTCCCACGCCGCTTCTTCAAGGGCCCAGCCTGGGCGCGCTATGATGGCACCGCATTCAACGGCGGCCTCCTCGCCACTTGGCGCCCCGCTGCGGGGTGGGAGCTCAAGGGCGGCCTGTTCCACTCGCGCTTCGATGACAACAGCAACTTCACCAACCTCCTCGTCGATCTTGATGCTGCGGGCACCGGCACCCAGCTGATCCTCGCCGATCCACCGCTCAAGTTCGGCTCGACCAGCGGAGAATTGCGCCTCACTCGCACCATATTGGATGGTCCGCGCGTCCACCGTATCCATGCCAGCCTGCGCGCCCGCGCAGGAGACCGCCGTTTTGGCGGTTCGGCGGAGATCGATCTTGGCACCACCAGCCTCTACGAGCCGACCACCGCGCCGCGGCCCGCTTATGCCTTCACCGCCCAGCAGCAGGACCGCGTTCGCCAGTGGACCGCCGGGCTTGCCTACGAAGGCCGCTGGGAGGGCCTTGGCGAGCTCAGCCTCGGCCTCCAGAAGACGCACTACCGCAAGCGCATCGGCCTACCGGGCGAACCGCCCCGCTCGACCAATGCCTCGCCCTTCCTGTTCAACCTCACTGTCGCCGCAGAGCTTTCGGCCCGCCTCGCGCTTTATGGCGGCTATGTCACCGGACTTGAGGAAAGCGGCATCGCGCCTGAAAACGCCGCCAACCGCAACGAGGCGCTGCCCGCGATCCGCACCAGCCAGCGCGATGCGGGGCTGCGCTTTGCCCTCACCGACGAGATCAAGTTCGTCGCCGGCCTGTTCGATCTGCGCAAACCCTACTTCAATCTTGATGCGGGTGGCCGCTTCGATGCGCTCGGCGATGTGATCAACCAAGGCATCGAAACCTCTATCGCTGGCCCCGTCACGCCGCGCTTCAGCGTGGTCGCGGGCGCTGTTCTCCTGCGCCCGCGCGTGCGCGGGCCCAATGGCGGGCTTGGTGTCGGCGTCGGCACGCGGCCCGTCGGCGCGATCAGCCGCCGCCTTGAGTTCAACGCGGATTGGCGCCCCGTCTGGACTCCGGGCCTCTCGTTCGATGTCAGCGCCGCGCACCGCAGCGCCGAAACCGCCACGGTCTCCGGCCTCACCGCGATCCCCGCGCGCACACTCGTCGATCTCGGCACCCGCTACCAGTTCACCATCAGCCGCCGCTCCGCCACCTTGCGGCTGCAGATCGAGAACCTCACCGATGTGCAGAGCTTCGAGCTCAAGGGTGCCGGGGCCTACGATCTCCTCCCCGGCCGCCGCTTCGGTGGGTACCTGACAGTCGATCTCTGAAGGGCAGGGGAGGAGGCCCCTCCTTGACTCTTCCGCAAAATCATCAGATATTTCTGTCATGACAGAAACAACTGCCGAGTCGAGCAAGCTTCCCGATGCCGTCGAGCAGTTCGTCCTGCGTTGGGGCGATATGGGTACGCAGTGGGGCGTCAACCGCTCGGTCGCCCAGATTCAGGCGCTGCTGTTCCTGTCGGAGCGCCCGCTCACGGCGGAGGACATTGCCGACAAGCTCGGCATGGCGCGGTCCAATGTTTCGAATAGCCTCAAGGAACTGCTCGCGTGGAAGCTCATCCACCGCGTCCCTGTGTTGGGCGATCGGCGCGATCACTTCGAGGCCGAAACCGATCTCTGGCAGATGGCCACCAAGGTCGCACAAGGCCGCAAGGCGCGTGAGATCGATCCGATGGTGGCCGCGATCCACGCTGCGATGGAAGGCATCGATGATCCGCGCATCAGCGCCAAGGTGCGCGGCCGCCTTGTCGCGATGAACGATTTCGTCGGCACGGTCGATCGCTGGTACCAGCAGATGCTCGATGTGCCCCCGGCGCAGATCATGACGCTGATCCGCATGGGATCGCGGGTGGTTGGCCTGCTCAAGTTCGTCACTCGCCGCAGCCGACCGAAGGACGAGGGGGACTGATCCCCTTTTTTTGAATCTCCATTTCTCGGAATACAGAAATATCGGAACGTTCACACAGGAGGAACCATGGACAGCCCACACCCCGAACCTGCCAGGCAAGACCGCCGCACTCGCGGCCGCGTCATTGCCGGTTTTACCCTGGCCCTCGCGATTTCGTTCGGCGCTTTCGTCCTCATCAGTGCTTTCAGCTCCGCTGGCGTGGTCTTCGGCAGCGTCTGGTTCCTCGCTTTCCTTCCGGCCTATCTCTGCGCCCTCATCTGCTATGTGGGCGATCCGGATGGCACCAAGCCTGCCAGGTTCTATGGCAGCGTTCCGCTCATCTTCGGTGCGATCGTCATCGTTGGATCGATCGCAATTCTGCGCGAAGGGGTGATCTGCCTGATCATGCTCGCCCCGCTCTGGCTGCTGTTCGGCTGGCTCGGCGCCATCGTGATGCGCCGCATGCGCAATCAGCCGGTTGATCCCAACACCTTCCGTTCGACCCTGATCTTCCTCCCGCTGTTCAGCGCCGGCCTCGAAAGCCAGCTCCCCGTTACGCACGATCAGGTGACGCTGACCCGCGAAATTGTCATCCGGGCACGGCCGGACGAGATCTGGCCCTATGCTGTCTCCATCCCGCACATCGCGCCAAGCGAGGGCCGCTGGACCTTCACGCAGAACGTGCTGGGCCTGCCCCGCCCGCGTGCGACGACGATCACTGAAAGACGCAACGGCGGGGTTCGCACCGCCTGGTGGGGGGACAGGATCAATTTCGAGGAACGGATCACCCACTGGGAACCGGGCCGCCGCCTCGGCTGGGCCTTCGCGTTCCGCAACACCACGCTGCAGGACTATACTGACAAGCACATCTCGCCCGATGGCGAATTCCTCAAGATCGACACGGGCGACTATGTCCTCACCCCGCTTGCCGATGGCACCACCCGCCTCACCCTGCGCACGAACTACATCGCCAAGACCCACGTCAATCCCTACGCAGCGTTCTGGGGCGAGATCCTCTTGGGCGACATTCAGAACAACGTCCTCGCGATCATCAGGCAGCGCGCCGAAGCGCGGCACCTCGATGCAAACGTGCGCTAAAGTTCGACCAGCACCGTCTCGATCTCGGTCGTCACTTCGCTCATCAGCTTGTGCACCGGGCACTTTTTCGCCGCCGCCAGCAGCGTCTCGCGCTCTTCAGGGGAAAGATCGCCGGACAGCATCAGCGTGGTGCGCAGGCGGTAAATGCCCTTCCGTTCGTCGGAATCATCGCGCGTTACCACCACTTCGATATCTTCCAGCGCCATCCCCTTGCGCTGAGCCAGCCACAGCACCGTCAGCGCCTTGCACGCCCCCAGCGCCGCATCGTAGATCTCGTGCGGATCGGGCCCCTCGTTGTCTTCGCCCGCAGCGGGCGTCATGTCCGTCACGAATTCGTGCCCGCGCACGGCAATGCGGTGCGCGGTGCCCGCCGGATCGATGCGTGTAACCGAAATCATGATGCCTCCTGCGGGATTGCTGCCGGGTGCAGTCCAGCACCGCGCCTGCCGGGGGTCAAGCCACACCCGCCTGTGCCGGATCGGGAGAAGTTGACACAGTTGACACAGTCCTGAGGAATAACTGCATTCGATCAGTAGCGCGCTTTTGATCGGCAGAGGCGATCAATCGGCCCGACCGGACCGACTCGAAACAGGGCATGGCGGGTCTGGAGCGCATGCCGTGTTTGTTGACTGGAATGGGCTGTGTAGGACAGACAAAACCGCCGCCCGCACGCCGCCCCCGTTGTGCACCAGCTTCGGCGCAGTGCGGCCCTGGATCAGGCAGGTAGCCTTCACCAGAGCCGCACCGGGGGGCGCGTTGCTCAGAAGAAGAAGCGGACCGAGGCGGTCATGTTGCGGTCGAACAGCGTCTGCGCCAGCGTGACACCGCCTGCCGGCAGCGAGGGCGCGGAGACGTCGGTCAGCGCCAGCGTGTCGAACAGGTTGTTGACGTTGAACGAGAGCACCACCCGGTCGACCGGGCGGACCTGGATGAAGGCATTGACCGTGGTGTAGCCCGGCATGCGCAGCTTGTTTTCGTCCTGACTGAAGCTGCCGGTCGTGCCGACCGCGTTCGCGCCGATCGTGAACAGGTCGGTCTCGTACTGCGGCATGATCTGGAAGATCAGCTTGGCCTGATGGCGCGGTGTGTTGCCGACCAGCGTGGGGTCTTCGGCCGCGACGATCTTCGCATCGGTCACGGTCGCCCCGGCAGTCAGACTGAAGCCGCCCTTGCGCACGCCTCCTTCGAATTCGAAGCCCTTGGCGCTGTAGCGCCGCGTCACGAGCGAGAGCCCGATCACCCCATTGGCATTGGGGCGGATCTGGCTGTTGGTTTCGGCAACCTTGGCCGAAAAGCCGGTCAAGTTGGCGAAGAACGGACCCGAGCGGAACTTCACACCCACTTCCGCCTGCTTGACCGGATCATAGCCGACACTGCGGTCCACCAGTCCGCCATCAGTTGCGCTGATCGCGGGGGTGAAGAGGATCTTGTCGGCCGCAGCCCGGGCGCCCCGGCTGTAGCGGGCAAAGAACGACATCGAGCGGGAAGGCCGGTAGTTCGCGCTCACCGAGTAGGAGGTGTAGTGATAGCTGTAGTTGACCGGGGCCGCATTGGTGACGGGCGAGAAGCCGAACTTGGTTTCCGCCGTAGCAATGACACCATCGTTGTTGGCATCGATGGTCCTCACGTCGCTGGGCCGGTTGTTGCGCAGCGTTCCTTCGACCTTGCCGGAATCATACCGCAGCGACCCGCCGAGCGAGAGATTGCCCATTTGCAGATTGAGCGAGCCATAAGGCGCCAGCACCCGGTAGCGCAGGTCCACGTTGTGCAGGGTTCCGGTCGTCGGCCCGGTGAAATCAAGCGCGCCGCCGAGCGAATTGGGCGTGCCGTCTGCATTCACGAGGTCGATCAGAGCTGAATTGCCGCCACCGACCACATCCTGGATGAAATCGAGCAGATAGCGTTCGTAAGCCAGATCCTGGCGCGAGTTGTAGACGCCTGCGGTCGAGGTGAGGTTGGCAGTACCCAGCTGCCAGACCCGGCTGACGCGGAGATCGTTGGTGAAGTTGTCCAGCTTGCGGACCTGGCTGTTGTACATCGCCGAATAGGTCACCAGCCCATTGCCGTTGAGCGTGCCGGGCGAGGTGATCGTCTGCCCCTTGTTCGGCCCGTTCGCGTAGACGAGGCTGCCAAACGGCGAGCCAAAGGCGAACGTGGCGACCTGCGCGGGAAGCACCACAAGCGGGTAGTCAACCGTCACGCTGCCGGACTGCGCGGCATAGCGGCCGTGCTCGGAGACGGTCCAATCGCCGATGTTGAACTTGGCCTGGAAGCCGATCGACTTGACCACGGCGTGGTTGCCATCGTGGATGTTGATCTGGGACTGCGAACCATCGCCCGAGAACTTGGGGAAGGTGCTGGTGTAGCGCGACGTGAGCGAATCCTTGTTGGCCGCAAAGTTTGGCAGCACGGCATATCTGGGATCGGCATCGGAGCCGGTTACGCCGAGCGGCGTGTTGAAGAACTGCGTCGTGGTATCGTCGAGGAACTTGCCTTCCAGCCGCACGAAGCCGCCAGCGAACTCCTTGGTGACGTTGAACTTGAACTGGCCGCCGCGATTGCCGGTGAAGCCGGTGCGACGCGGGCCTTCGCCTTCGCGGTAAAAGCCGCCCACGTGGAAACGCAGGCTATCGCTGAGGTGGCCGCCATAATCGAAATCGGTGCGGTGGTTGCGATAGTCGAGCCCAGTTGAAGCCTGGATCGAGCCGCCCTCCACTTCGCCGGTGTGCGAGATGAGGTTGATCACGCCGCCGGGCGCATTCGAAGCGAAAGTCGAAGCCGAACCGCCGCGGATCGATTCAACCTGGGCCACGTTGAAATCCGCACGGATGAACATGTCGGGGATCAGGGCCAGCAGATCGCCGAATTCCAGCACGGGCAGGCCGTCTTCCTGGATCTGGAGGTACTTGGCACCGGTGGCGACCATCGGGAGGCCGCGGATCGTGTAATTGCCGTTCACTTCACCGTTTCCGGCCTCGGCGCGGATGCCCGGAATGTTGCGGAACAGGTCGGCCATCGACGTGGCACCAATCTTTGCAATGGTGCTGTCGCCGAGCGAGCTTGTCGAGGTGGCGCTGTCGAGGCGGTCACGGGCGCGGGCGACGCCGGTGGCGATCACATCATCGTTGGTGGCAGTCCGGCTTGCTTCCCATGCCGTCAGCGGCGGCTTGCTCTCCTCCGCAAATGCCGGAGCGGCCAGCAGACATGCCGCCAAAGCGAGGCTTGAGAGCGCCGTCGAACTCAGAAACTTCATTCAATATCTCCCGCAGTGACCAAATGGATGGCGGGAGAAATAGAAAGAATTGTTTTCGTTAGTTGGTTTGGAGCATTGAGGATTACCCTTAATGCTGTCGTGCGAAATGAGATGAATTTTTTATTATGATTTACAGGGCAATAAGCCGACTATTCGGCTTTCACGTAGTGTAGAATTCATCCCCTGCAAACTCGGAAGTAACTCAGCTATCCTGAAGGCCCCCGGCCAGATCGAGCGCGATGTCGACGATCATGTCCTCCTGTCCGCCGACCATCTTGCGGCGGCCCGCTTCGGCAAGGATCGCGCGGGTATCGACGCCGTAGTCCGCGCTGGCCTTCTCCGCATGACGCAGGAAGCTGGAGTAGACACCGGCGTAGCCCAGCGTGAGCGTTTCGCGGTCTACGCGCACGGGGCGGTCCTGCAGGGGGCGCACGAGGTCTTCGGCGGCGTCCATCAGTGCATAGAGATCGCAGCCGTGGTTCCAGCCCATGCGGTCTGCGGCGGCGATGAACACTTCGAGCGGGGCATTGCCTGCGCCTGCGCCCATGCCCGCAAGGCTGGCATCGACCCGCACTGCGCCGTTCTGCACCGCAACGATGGAGTTCGCCACGCCGAGGCTGAGGTTGTGGTGGGCGTGGACGCCGCGCTGGGTTTCGGGCTTCAGTACGCGATCGTAAGCCTGAAGGCGCGCGGCATATTCGTCCATGTTCATCGCGCCGCCGCTGTCCGTCACGTAGACGCAGTGGGCGCCGTAGCTTTCCATCAGCAGCGCCTGCTGAGCGAGCGCTTCGGGGCTCGTCATATGGCTCATCATCAGGAAGCCCGAGACGTCCATGCCGAGGCTGCGCGCCGCCTCGATATGCTGCTTCGAGACGTCCGCCTCGGTGCAATGCGTGGCGATGCGGACGGATTTGACGCCCATTTCGCAGGCGTGCTTGAGATCGTGGACCGTGCCGATGCCGGGCAGCAGAAGCGTGGTGAGCACGCTGTGTTCGAGCACTTCGGCCACTGCGCCGATCCAGTCCCAATCGGTATGGGCGCCAAAGCCGTAGTTGAAACTGGAGCCTTGCAGGCCGTCGCCATGCGCGACTTCGATGGCGTCGACTTTGGCCAGATCGAGCGCCTTGGCGATCTTCTGGACGTGATCCAGCCCGTACTGGTGGCGGATCGCGTGCATGCCATCGCGAAGGGTTACATCCTGGATGTAGAGCTTTTGCTCGGCGGGGTCGAAGCTCATGCGGCCATCCTTGTCGCGATCTTCTCGGCAGTTTTCATCGCGGCCGAGGTCATGATATCGAGATTGCCGGCATAGGCCGGCAGATAGTGCGCCGCGCCTTCCACTTCGAGGAAGACGGAGACCTTGAGGCCGGTGAAGCTGCCGCCCATCTCCGGGATCCGCAGCGGCTTGTTGCCGCCGATGCTTTCAAACTGCACCGCCTGTTTGAGCCGGTAGCCTGGCACGTAGCTCTGCACTTCGGCGACCATATCATGCACCGATTGGCGGATCGCCTCGCGGTCGGCGTCCTCGCACAGGCAATAGACCGTATCGCGCATGATCAGCGGCGGTTCGGCGGGGTTGAGCACGATGATCGCCTTGCCGCGTGTTGCCCCGCCGACATCCATGATGGCCTGACTGGTGGTCTCGGTGAATTCGTCGATATTGGCGCGGGTGCCGCGGCCTGCGCTCTTCGAGGAGATCGAGGCGACGATCTCGCCGTAATGGACCTTGGCGACGCGGTTTACCGCCGCGACGATGGGGATTGTCGCCTGCCCGCCGCAGGTCACCATGTTGACGTTAAGGGCATCGAGGTTCGCCTCGCCGTTGACCGGCGGGACGGTGTAGGGCCCGATGGCGGCGGGGGTGAGGTCGATCATCCGCTTGCCCGCCGCGAGCACCAGTTCGCTGTTGCGCTGGTGCGCGCCGGCGCTGGTTGCATCGAAGACGATGCCGATATCGGCGAATTCGGGCATGGCGAGGAGGCCGTCGATCCCTTCGGCAGTGGTCGCAACCCCCATCCGCGCGGCGCGGGCGAGGCCGTCGGACGCGGGGTCGATGCCGACCATCACGCCCATCTCCAGCACATCGGAGAGGCGCATGACCTTGATCATCAGATCGGTGCCGATGTTGCCCGAACCGATGATCGCGACTTTGGTCTTGGCGGTTGGGGTCTGGGCCATATCAGGCGTCTCCATAAGTGAAGCGGCACTCGCCGATCCCGGCAACCTTGGTGCAGACCGTCACACCCGGCTGCAGCGTTGCCATCGGGCCAATGGCTCCGGCGAGGACGATGTCGCCTGCCTTCAGGGGTTCGCCGCGCGCGGCCAAAGTCTGCGCCAGCCATGCGGCGGCGTTGAGCGGATTGCCGAGCGCCGCCGCGCCGATGCCGGTCGAGACCACCGCGCCGTCGAACGTCATTTCCATCGCGGCGCCCTCCAGATCGAGCCCGGCCAGCGGCAGGCCTTGCTCCGCCAGAACGAAGAAGGCGGAGGAGCCGTTGTCGGCCACGGTATCGGCGAAGGTGATCTTCCAGTCGGCGATGCGGCTGTCGACGATCTCGATCGCGGCGTGGACCGTGGCGACGGCGGCGGCGACCTGCTCGGCGCTCGTGTCCATGTCCGGCAGATCCGCGCCGAGCACGAAGGCGATTTCCGCCTCGGCCTTGGGCTGGATGCAGCGGGCTGGATCGAGCGTGGCGCCATCGGCCACGCGCATGTCATCGAACAACACGCCGAAATCGGGCTGGTCGACACCGAGTTGGGCCTGCACCGCCTTGGCGGTCAGCCCCGCCTTGCGGCCGACGATGCGGCGCCCTTGCGCTTCCCAGAACCGCGTGTTGATTTCCTGCACCGCATAGGCGCCGACGGCATCGGTGGGGGCCAGCCCGTCGCGCAAGGGCGGCACTGTGCCGCTGGTGTAGGCGCCGCGCAGACGCTCTGCGAGCGCGGCATGGGTCGGGCACTTCATGGCGGGTCCTCTGCTGCGGGTCGATGCCCTTTCGATAGGGGCCGCGGGTGGTTGTGCCTAGAGCGGGGCAGGGCTAGTATCTCACTATATGAGAAACGGCACTCCCAAGGTCGCGGCCTTCCGCCGCACGCTGGTGATGCTCGATGCCGTGCTTGCCGATGGCGGACAATCGGGCATCGCCGCGATCGCGCGGGGGATCGGCATGCCGGTGGCGACCGCGCACCGGCAAGTCGCGACGCTGGTGGAAGAGGGCTATCTCGCGCGCGATGCAGCGCGGCGGCATATCGCCGGGCCGCGCCTGATCGGCATGCTCCACCGGCTCGACGAGAAGCAGATTGTTGCCGCTTGCGCTGCGCCGGTGCTGCACCGGCTGGCGGCGGAAAGCGGCACTGTCGTCCAGCTCGGCACGTTCGAGAACGATATGGTGACCTACCGCGTCAAGACCGGGCAGGGGGCAGGGGCGCTGTTCAGCCGGGTCGGCATGCAGCTCGAAGCCTATTGCTCGGGCATCGGCAAGGTGCTGCTGGCCAACCTGCCCGACGATCACCGGCGCGCTTACCTCGCAACCGGGCCGTTTCCGGCGCTGACGTCGCGCACGATCACGGATCCAGCCGCGATTGCCGATGAGCTTGAGCGCGTGCGCGCGCAAGGCTTTGCCTTTGACGCGCAGGAGGTGGCGGACGGGCTGGTCTGCGCTGCCGTGCCTGTGAGTTGGCCCGATGGCCGCGTGCTGGCGGCGATTTCAAGCTCGCAATTCGGCGAGCAGGTGCGGCCGCCGGAGGAACTCCTGCCCGCCCTGCGCGCGGCGGCCAGGGACATCGAGCGCACCGCGTTTGGCGGGTGATCGCAGTCTCGATAGGGCCGAGCCCGCGCAAGGGCTTCTTCGCCGGCTTCTACCGCTAGAACTCGGCCCAATCGCTCTCGATCGCAAGGTTCCCGCTGATGGCTGGCACCGCATGCACCGGCCGGGTGGGTGCCGCCATCGGCGCTCGCTTCATCGGGGCGAGCGCGAACTGGCGCTTGGGCTCGTTTCCGATCCGGAAGCTGGCAAAGGCCGTGCTGAGCTGCGTTGCCTCCTGCGTCAGGTTCTTGGTCGCGGCGTTGGTTTCCTCGACCATCGCCGCGTTCTGCTGGGTCATCTGGTCCATCGCGCTGATCGCCTTGCTGATCTTGCGCAGCGCCAGGCTCTGCTCGCCTGCTGTCTCGGCGATGGTCGAGACCGAGGCGGTGACCGTGCTCACGCGGTCGATGATCGTCTGGAGTGCGGTGCCCGTTTCGTTGACCAGCGAGACGCCGGATTCGACGTGGCCAGTCACCGCGGCAACCCGCAGCTTGATCGCATTGGCCGCTTCGGTCGCCCGCAGCGCCAAAGCTCGCACTTCGGATGCGACGACGGCAAAGCCCTTGCCTGCCTCGCCCGCACGGGCGGCCTCGACCCCGGCATTGAGCGCGAGGAGATTGGTCTGAAAGGCAATCCCGTCGATCATCGTGGTGATGTCGGAAATCTCGCCGCTCGCGCGGGCCACGTTATCCATCGCCTCGATCGCGCGGCTCACCACCTTGCCGCCGCTTTCCGCCTCGCCGCGAGCCTCGACCATCGAGCCGCTGACATTGGAGGCAATCTTGGCATAGTCCTCGATCTGCGTGGTCAGGCGGTCCATCGCCGATGAGGATGCCTGAAGGCTGGCCGCCTGCTGCTCGCTGCGCCCGGCGAGGTCGGTGGTCGCCTGCTGGATCTCGTTGGAGGTCAGGTTGATCGCGACGATGCTCTGCTGGACCAGGCCCATCGCCTGGCAGAGCCGCTCCATCGCATCGTTGAAGTCATTCGCGACAGACTGGAAGGCCGGCGGGACATCGTGCAGCCGGACCGAAAGATCGGAGTGCGCGACCGCTGCAAGATGGCTCCCGATCTTGGCCATGGCCTCCTCGCGTTCCTTGACCGAACGATCGCGTTCGAGCGTGGCATCGCGGAACACCAGCACGGCCTTGGCCATGTCGCCCAGTTCGTCGACACGGTCCGTGCCGGGGACCATGCCATCCGTCTGGCCCTGCGCCAGCGCCGACATGGTCCGGGTCAGTTCGGTGATCGGCGTGGCGATCGAGCGCGAGAGGCGGCGCGCCATGAACAGCGCAAGGCCGATCAGCGTCGCTCCGCCAAGGCCGAGCGCGATCCACGCAAACAGGATCGCCGAGGCCTGGCGCTGCGTTTCCACGATGATTTCCTTGGCCTTGGCATCCCTGATTTCGCGCAAGGGCAAGACTGCGTCTGTCACCAGTACGGCCTTGCCGGCAGCGCGGATCGCTTCCTGCGCGGCATCACGCTGCCCGGACTTGACCAGCGCGACATATTTGTCGCCCCAGTTCTCGCGCCATTTCAGCGTTTCGGCGCGCGATCGCAGCACGAGATCCTTGAGCTGCGGTTCGGCCAGCTGTGCTTCAAGCGAAGCCGAGGCCTTGTCGTAATCGTCGCGGCCTTCGTAGTAGGACTTGAGATAGCTCTCATCAGCCGTCACCAGAAATCCCCGCAACTGGCTGTTCTGGCGCAGCAACGCTGTTTCCAGAGTCAGCGTATCGGCCAGCACGTCCTGGCTGGCCGTGTTGCGCGCGGTCACGCTCGAAACCATGCCAAGACTGATGCCGAACACGATCATCATGATCGCCGCCGCGGCGATGAGCGTGACGAAGGACAGACCAAGCCTGCGCGGAATGTTCATGCGGTCGAACACGGTATCTCAATTCCTTGATGGCGTTGAAACGGGGTCTTGAGGGGCAGGAGCAGCCCGCATGGCCGTGCCATGCGGGCCGGTCCCCTCAGAACGCGTAACGCAGCGAGGCGGTGACGGTACGGCCGTTCATGACCTGCGCGTTGACGAGGCCGCCCGGCGGGATCGCTGCCGAGGCGAGCTGGACGATTGCCAGTTTGTTGAACACGTTGAAGGCGTTGATCCCGATCTGCACCCGATCGACCGGGCGCACCTGCACGAACGGACTGAAGATCACATAGCCAGGCTGCTTCAGGATATTGCTGTCCTGCGCGAAGCTGCCGGCCGTACCGTTGATCACGCTGCCCAGCGTGACCTTGCCCAGTTCCACCTGCGGACGCGCCTGGAACGAGAAGGAAGGCAGATGACGCGGGCGGTTGCCTTCAAGCGTCGGATCCGTGCGGTCCTTGTCGATGTGTGCATTGGTCCAGGTTGCGCCCAGCGTCAGCGAGAACGGACCATGGCGCGCCTCACCCTCGAACTCGATGCCCGTCGCGCTGTAGGTGCGGTTGAGCTGAACTACGACGGCCTGCCCGCTTGCATTTGCGGCGAGCTGGAAGTTGCGCTCGGCGGTCGAGGCCCAGAAGCCGGTGATGTAGGCTGTCAGCCCTCCCTTGCGGAACTTCATGCCCAGTTCGGCCTGCTTCACTGCGCCAAAGGCCATCGAGGGATCGAGCAGCTTGCCGGTCGCCGGGTTGAGCGAGGCTGCGCCCAAAATACGGTCGGCATTGGCGCGGGCACCGCGACTGTAGCGGGCAAAGGCGGAGAACGGCTCGGCAAACCGGTAGTTCACACCCGCTGAATACGACAGATAGTCATAGTTGTAGTCAACCGCAGCGGACTTGCCGAGCGCGAGAATTGCGACATTGCTTTCTGCAACCGATATTGTTCCGTCGCCGTTGACGTCGATCGCGGCCGAACTCGGCGCATTGCCACCGAACTCCGCTTTGCCAATGGAACCACGCATCTTGCCGCGATCCCAACGAACGCTGGCGCCCAGCGAAAGCTTGCCGATCTGGTAATTGACCGAACCGTAGGGTGCCAGAACACTGGCCGTCAGTTCATTGCGGACGCGGTAGGCGGCGATCGGAACGCCCAAGCCGAACCCATAGGCATATACGCCGTTGTCGCTCAGCGGGACACCGCTGCCACTTGTCAGATTGACAGGTGCATTTCGGCCGCCTCCCGCCAAATCATTGATGGTGTTAGCGAAATTCCCAAAGTTTGAGATCGACTGTGTCGACTTGTATACGCCGGCGGTCGTCGTGAGCTTACCCGAGCCCACGATCCAGACGCGACTGGCCCGCAGATCGTTGGTCAGGTTATCAAGCTGGTTCTGCTTGTAATTGACCCGAATGGTGAGTGAGAGCGGCCGGCCATCTGCGATCACTTGCCCGCTCTGCGGCCCGGCAGCATAGCCAAGGGTCGCTCCCGGACCGCCAAGCACCCCCGCCAGAACGGGGGCAGGCGCTGTGAAAAACGGAATGCTATCATTGTAGTCGCCGCTGAGATCGGAGAAGCGGAAACGATTGCTGACCGTCCATTCCGCCACATCGAACTGCGCCTCTACGCCGATCGATTTGCTGATGCCGCGAATGCCGCTGCGCGCATCATAGGCGGTCGGGCGGTTGTTCTGATCGACGCCGAGATAGCGTGCCCCGAACTGCGATTCATAAGCATCGCCGCGCACATTGTTGCCCGGAAGGTCAGCAATCCTGGGCGCGCCGTTGGTACCGGAGACCAGTACCGGATAGAGCGCGTAGTTGGGCTGCCGGTCATCAAGGTACTTGCCGTAGAAGCGGATGTAGCCATTGGCGAACTGCTTGGTCAGGTTGCCTCTGAACTGGCCGCCGCGGAAGCCATCGTAACCGATCTTGCGCGGCCCTTCGCCCTGACGGAAAAACCCGCCAACATGGGCGCGCCAACCATCGCCCAGCGGACTGCCATAGGCAAAATCGATGCGATTGAGATCATGGTCGATACCGCTTGAAACCTGGATCGCACCACCCGCGGTCTCACCAGTCTTCGAGATGAGGTTGACCACGCCGCCCGGCGCGTTGGACGTGAAGGTCGAGGCCGATCCGCCGCGGATAACCTGAACCTGGGAAACGGCAAGATCTGCCCGGACGAACATATCCGAATTGGCGCTGAGGATATCGCCGAATTCGAGAACGGGCAGACCATCTTCCTGGATCTGCAGAAACTTTGCGCCGTCCGCCGAGAGCGGCAGGCCACGAACGGTTATGGCGGAAAATCCATCATTGCCCGAAGTCTCGGCGCGGATACCCGGGATGTTCTGCAAGATGCCCGCGACCGAATTCACCGAAAGCTTGGCGAGATCGGCTTCGTCGATCACGCTGGCCGAGATCGCGGTGTCGAGCAGATCGCGCCCCTTGGCAACGCCGGTGCTGAAGGTCTTACCGCCCGCTGCGGGCTTGGCTTCGGAACCCTCGGCAGCCTTTGCCGGATCAGTGGCGGTTTTGGCCTCTCTAGCCAGAGCGGGGGTGGCCAGTGTGGCCGCGAGCAGGGTGGAAGCCAGGAGATGCGCGTGTCGCATAGGTACCTCATGTAGAAACGTCGAGGCTGGTCGATACCGCCATCACCTTAAGTGCTGCCAAGCCTGTGCTTACGCAGTTCTACGATGGTTAATTGCCTGCTTTTCAGTTTCGTAGCGCGCGCCTTAAGTGCTTCTACGTGGGGGCGCTTTCCCTGAAACTTGGAATGAATTCCCGCAGATCGGGGCTCGATCCTGACGTGAAGGCGAGCCCCCATGTATACCACTGCCATCGGGGCCCAGCCCGCTTGCCGCCTGCGCCCCGCTCTGCGCGGCGAAGCGCAGCTCCTGCGCGAAGCGGCCAAGGCGCAGAGTTTCGGCAAGCACTTTGTCGCGGCGCTGCTCGAAGGCCTCGCGCGGACGCTCTGGCATGCACCCGCGCTTGTCCGTGTCATCGAGGAGTGGCCGGGCGATCTGGCCAGCGCCGGCGTCATCTTCCGCCTCAATGCCGGCCTCCATGCGCTGGCGCGCTCGGGCCGGTTTCCCGAACTAGGGGCGATCTACACAGCTGCTACCACCGCGACCGTGCCTGATCCGCTGCGGCTGGATCCGGCGCTGGCGCTGGCGCTGCGCGATGGCGAGGACGACCTGCTTATGTGGCTGACCGGGCCAACCCAGACCAACGAGGTGGCCCGCATCGCCGGGCTGGCGGCAGTGCTGATGGAGCTTTCGGCGCAGCGCGAAATGCCGTGCCGCCTGCTCGAACTCGGCTCCAGCGCCGGGCTCAATCTCAATCTTGCGCACTATGATCTGTGCATCGGCGGGGTGCGCGTAGGAGATGCCGCCAGCGATGTTCATATCGCCCCGCGCTGGTCGGGACGGTTACCCAGACCGGGCAAGCTCAGGATCATCAGCGCCGAGGGCGTCGATCTCAGCCCGCTTGATGTGGCGAGGCCCGGTGATGCCGAGCGGCTCCATGCCTATGTCTGGCCCGGCGAGCGCGAGCGCAGCGAGCGGCTGCGCGGCGCCATTGCGCTGGCGCAGCGGTTGCCGCCCCGGATCGAGCAGGGCAGCGCCGGCACCTGGCTGGCACGCCAGCTGGCAGCACCGCAGGCGGCCGGGGAGCGGCGCGTGGTGTTCCATTCGATGGTGCTGCAATACCTGCCGGAGGCGGAGCGCCTGTCGATCGATCGCCTGCTGGGCGCTGCCGGCACTCGCGCCGCGGCGGACCGGCCGCTTGTCCGCGTCGGGCTCGAATGGAACGAGGGGCGAACCGCAGTGGAAGTGCGCGTTACCCGGTGGGATGGCGGTCCGCAGTCCGGCCAACCCAGGCTGGCGGCGCGGTGCCATCCCTATGCCGAATGGTTCGAATGGCTGGGGCTGGACGACTGATCTTCTGCCGCCGGTGATGGGGGACGCGCCGCGAGGCGCTCCATACGGGCTGCGGGCGGCCCGGCGCAGAGACCGGACCGCCCTCGATCACGCTTAGCTGGAGGGTGCCTTGGGGGCCTCGCCAGCGGTGCTCGGTGTCTGGGCGGCCGAGCCCTCCTGCGCCCTTGCATTGCGGATCGCTGTCTCGAGCTCGGCCTTCGTGTGGTTCATCGTCAGGCCTTTTTCGCCCATCGTGAACTCGGTCAGCGGCATCGAGCCCTTGCCTTGCTCGGTCGCCACCACGACGACATTGCCGTTGACGCTCTCGACCGAGCCGGCCTGCTGACCGGTGTTGTCATAGACGACGTCGCCCGCCTTGGGCGCGACCGGCGCAGGCGTTGCCGATTGCGGTGCGGGCGCGGTGGTGCTTGCGGGGGGCGCAGCCTGGGCATTCGCAGCGCACGCGCCGAACAGGATGACAGCGCCGCACAGGGCAAGATTCTTCATGTCGACCTCCATTGTGAACCGGTGTGAGCCGGCATGGAGCGACTACGCAGGAGGGGGGTCGGAGTTCCCGGCGCATGGCGGCTTGGCCGACGCGCCGCGCCATCCTTGAGGCGAGCCGTGCGGAACATCGCCCGTGCGCGGCGCGTTAGGTCTCGTGGCGACACCCGCCAACAAGGAGATGCGCTCATGCGCTGGATATCAGGATTGATCACTATCGCCGGCCTCTACGGGCTGTACCGCGTACTGCGGCAATCGGCGCCGGCCCCGGCAACCTCGCCCGCCGCCTTTTCCGACATGGAATCGGTGCCGGAGAACATGACCCAGATCCGCAATGCCGGCGTGGAAGCCACTGCGACGCCGCAACAGGATTGGGACGAAGTCGATCAGGCCTCCGACGAGAGCTTTCCGGCGAGTGACCCGGGCGCCAGATACTGACCGCTTGGCGCGGCCTCACCGATACCGTGCCGTGCCGCTGTTGCGACAAGACCGGCACAGGATCGGCGGGGAACCCCCGTTGGCAGAAGTTATGGGAAGGTTGAGCGTGTTCGACCAAGGACAACTGCATGGCCGCAATCGCCACTGTAACGCCGCCCATCGTGCGGCACATCCGCCGGCACGGTCACCTCGTGCGGCGCAACGAGGCAACCGATCGTCTCTTTCACATCATCAATGGCTGGGCGTGCCAGTACCGGCTCCTGCCCGATGGCCGCCGCCAGATCATTTCGCTGTTTCTGCCCGGAGACTACTGTGAGGCCCAGTGGGTCCTGACCGGCAAAGCAAACTGGCCGAGCGTGGCGCTGACCGAGCTTGACTGCATCGAGATCCCGCTTGCGCAGATCCGCGAGAACCTGACTCAGGGTGCGACGGGCATGGCAGACATGCTGAATGCGATCGCGCAGACGCTGAAGTACCAAGAGACATGGATCGTGAACCTTGGACGGATGAGCGCGACCGAGCGCATCTGCGCCCTGCTGATCGATCTTTTTGAACGACTGCAACTCACGGGAAATGTGGTCGCCAACCGCTGCCCGATGCCGCTGACCCAGAACGATATCGCCGACGTCGTCGGGATATCGGCGGTTCATGCCAACCGGGTGCTGCGGATACTGCGCGGCATTGGCGTGATCGCGCTGGAAACGGGGCGGCTGGAACTGCTTGATCCGGCGGAGCTCAGGCGGCTGTGCGGCGCTGCCTGCCTCTAGAGCCTGACGGATCCGATGTTCGCCGAGTGCAATGATCGCGCTGTACATGGTGCTGCCGGCCGAACCCCTGCCTTATGAGCCGGGCAAGTACCGGGGATCAACGCGCGGCGCGGGGGGGGGGCACCGGCAGATACTGACCTGGGTTAGAATGTCGCCGGACTGCAGGGCTGGAACATCTCGCCGCGTGCGGGGTTTAGAATAGGCCTGGGGGCGCGGTTCCGGGCCCTTCAACCGCCAGGAGCGAAGACATGCCCGACACACTGGAATCCTTTGGGACGCGCGACCTGATTGCCTCCGATCGGGTTGAGGGGACTGTGGTCTACAATTCCGCAGGCGAACGCCTCGGCACCGTTCAGCGGTTCATGGTCGACAAGAATTCGGGCAAGGCGCACTACGCCGTGATGCAGTTCCGCGGCATCATGGGCCTCGGCAGTGACTATTATCCGATCCCCTGGGAAATGTTGGTCTATCAGCCGAACCAGGGTGGCTATGTCGTCGATATCACGAAGGAACAGCTGGGCTGCGCGCCGCACTACCTTGTCACCGCGACGCCCGAATACAACCGTGACTACAACGAGCGGATCAGATCGCACTACGGTCTGACGTACAACTGACCGAGGCCGCCATGAGGGCTTGGGCGCTGCGCTTTAAGCGAGGCGGCCTACTCGGAACTGTCCGGGGCGATCTTTGCCAGCAGGTCGAGAAATTCCTGCGGCACGGGCTCCTGCATCACCGAATTGTAGTAGTCGCGGATGTCTTTGCTCCATGCAGGGTCGGGCATGGAACTATCGTTCCCGTCGGGCGCAGCGCTGGCTGCCGTCCGCCCATTCGGCGCAAGTCTCGGATCAAGGAAGGGATCTTTTGCCACAAGTTGTATCCTAGCGAGCTTGACACCCCCCGTCAGCGTGCTCGTTTTCCGCCCGTCGCCCGAATGTAAAAGCATATTCCGTCCCCGGATTCCATTGTCATCTTGGTTCATTCCCCGCGACCTTCGGTGGCCGCTCGGGACGCCTCATTGCCGGCCGTGCGAGCCGAAAAACAACGCCTGGCTGATCGCGGTACGCACAGTCTCGTCGCGAAACGGCTTGCCGATCAGAAACGCCGGCTCCGGCCGCTCGCCTGTCAGCAACAACTCGGGAAAGGCCGTGATGAAGATGACGGGCACATCACTCAGTTCCGCAATCGCGTCCATCGCGTCGACGCCCGAACTGCCATCGGCCAGTTGCACATCACTGAGCACGAGATTGGGCTTCTCCCGCTCGAACAGTATCCTTGCCTGTGCTGCGGTGGTGGCATTGGCGACGACCCGGTGTCCGGCCTCCGCGACGATGCTTTCGAGATGGCTGGCGATAAGCCCTTCGTCCTCGATCACGAGGACCCGCACCGGCTCATCGAGCCCCAGTTCACCGATGGCCTGCTGCACCAGCTCCTCGGCTTCGCTTTCAGGCAGGCCAAGAATGGCCCCGGTCTGCGCCACCGAGAAGCCTTCCAGCTGGTGGAGCAGAAGCGCCTGGCGGGGCAGGCTCGGCACGCGGGCGATCTGCGAGCCGGGGTCGGACAAGGCCCCGGCAGGACTGGGCACCTCTAGCGACATCCAGAGCTGGGTGAAGGCGCGAAACAGCGAGATCGGGCCATTGCGGATCTCGGCGCGAACATCGGGATCGTGCAGCGAGCATTCGAGCAGAGCACGCACAACCGCGTCTCCTGCCGATTGCCGGCCTGTCAGCGAGCGCGCGTAGCGCCGCAGGTAGGGCAGCGTCCGCGCGAGTTCGGCACCCGCCCGATCGCGGTTTGCCGGCCCTGGCTCTGTCGGGCTAGAGGGATAGGATTGTGTACCCATGCGAAGTCCCATGTGGCAATGCCCGGATGCCATGCCGGATCCGGGCGTTAAGTGGTCATGTGATAAATGGTCAGCCGAGTGCTTGTTCCGGTGTACCGGCAAATAATCAGCGCCAGAGTGCTGTCGGTACGGCAATTGCCACGCTTTGCCGCAAGAGTGGCCCACTCATCCCCGTTTCCGGTTAAACACTGATTCGGCAATATTTTTCGCGGATGGGGAGCCATTTTCGCGTTTCGCTCGCTTATCCCGGAGAGTGATTGCCCGAACCACTTTGTCAGGAAAGTCCAATGACCATGCTGATCGAGCGCAATGCCGACGTCGAGCAGGGCGGCACCTTGTCCGACGCGGATTTTCACAAGGAACTGGTGGCTTCAATCCCGCACTTGCGCGCCTTTGGCCGCAGCCTGTGCGGGAACCGCGATACCGCCGATGATCTGGCGCAGGAAACCATGCTCAAGGCCTGGGCCGCGCGCGCACGGTTCAGGGCCGGAACCAGTTTCCGGGCGTGGACCTTCACGATCCTGAGGCACCACTACTTCGGCCAGCTGCGGCGCGAGCGGTTCTCTGCCGATTATGACGAAGCTGCGGCCGAGCGCATCCTCAACTGCAAGGGCGATCAGGAATCGCGGCTGGAGACGATCGACGTGCTTCGCGCGCTGGAGTGCCTGCCGGCAACGCAGCGCGAGGTCCTCATCCTGATGGCTATCGGCTCGATGAGCTACGAAGAAATCGCACAAATCTGCAATGTGGCGGTCGGCACCGTCAAGAGCCGGATTGCGCGTGCCCGTGCTGCGCTTTCCGCGATCCTCGAAGGGGGTATCCTGCCCGATGCGCGGCACGCCTTCGTGCTGGAAGGCGAAGTCTTCGACGCCTTTCTCGCCAAGTTTCGAGCGATCGCAGCGCACTATCTGGACCGCGCCGCGTAGTGCTCGTCTGACATCTGTGGCCGGGTCTGTTCCTGAAAACCCCCTTTGCCCGAGCAGATATGGCCACAGGTCCTTCGGCGGCGCTGCCACGCAGCGCCGCC
>NZ_JBMDKN010000010.1:0-108246 GCF_057809735.1 Novosphingobium sp. FG137
CTATCTGGCGCAAGAGTGACATTTGTACGTTGCGCTTACACAAGGGCCGGAAATCAAAGATTGATAATAGTAGTTATGTTAAATTTGGCCAGTTCCCAGGCGATTAGAACGCCAGTTCTGCCTGCCTTGGAACCGCTCTCGGCTGGTCTTGTCGGCCGCCGATGAGACCCCGCGCGCACCCTGCCAGAACATATACGGCTTGGCGCTGCGCACCGCGATTATGATGATCGACACAATAGCCCTGATATTGCCGCTTGAGCAAGCCAGCGCGCACGAGTTCGGATACTGCCCGGCTCACATTCGTTTTTCCCGACGCCCGCACTTGCTCACGGATGGCGTCGTCGACGATTGCCGTCGCCTGATCGACGTTGGCGGGCAATGCGCCTGACATTGCCAGATCGCTGCGTATCCGCTCTTCCAGGGCAACGCGCCGGGGGTCACGCTGCCCCATCGGGGTGAGCGCATCACAAAGCCAGTCACGCAAAGGAATGAGGCCGCCGCCCTTGGCCACTAACGGCCCCGCGCTGCCATCGGATCGGGAAACCTGTGCAATGAGGTTGAGCACCATGAAAGCGTAGCGCGGTCGAGACGAGGACCGCGCAAGCATCTCCAGCAAGCAGGGCATATCCAGTTGCGGGCGGCCGTCGCCAATGATCGGAGCGTGCAACATAACAGGATTGAATCAAGCACATATAGGGGGTGAAGTGAATCCCCTTTGCCGCAGATTTTCATCATTTTGTCGGCTGTGACACTTTGCCCGAAGGTAAAGTGTCACGCGCGCCCTTTCATCATCGCATCGGTCGGCTCGTGTTAAAGACGACCTGTGCTTTTCTTGCGGGGAGTTGGGTGCTGGAGGCAGCCGGTCTTGTTTTTCAATGGCTTCGCCGAACGGTGAATGGACGAAGCCGCAAGCAAAATGCGAATCGTTCGCACTATGAGCAGTCTCGAAGATGCCGGCCGCTTGGGCGATATCACCGCATTCGAAGCAGAATGCCGCCAGGCGACAACGCTCGATCAGCTCAAATCCTTGCTTGATGCGATTGTGCGCCAGTTCGGATTCCGTTGGTTCGCATTGGTGCACAATGTCGACTTGAAGCGGACCACCCGCAAAGCCCTGCTGATAACCACCTATCCGGTGCGTTGGATCGAGGAAATCCTGGAGTCACGTCTCTATCTTGAGGATCCGGTTCACGCCGCTTGCGTCAAAACCGTCTCCGGGCTCACCTGGGATCAGATCGGCGATTATATCGCGCCCAATGCTCGCCAGCGGTCGATCCTTGAACGGGGTCGCGCACATGGACTGGCATCTGGGTTCACCATGCCGATCAGGATGCACGACGAGCCCGACGCGATGTTCACCATAGCGCGTCAGGGCGATGACAATATTTCAAGCCCGGACCTTCTCTCCGCCCGATTGATTGGCACCGTTGCGTTCGACCAGGCTCGAACCCTTCTCGGTCCAGATGAACTGGCAAACGTGCCGATAGCGCTCAGCCCGCGCCAGATCGACTGCATTGATCTGGTGGCACAGGGCAAGAGCGACTGGGAGATCGGACAGATACTGGGGTTGAGCCGCGATACTGTTCATGAATATGTCGAAGGTGCACGCCGGCGATACGGCGTGCGTCGTCGGACCCAGCTCGTGCTTCGCGCCGTGCGAGACGGACATCTGAACATCGACGCGCTCGTCTAGTAGCGCCGCCTCTCACAATAGCGAGCAGCACTTCAGGTCGTTTTGACTTGAGGCTCCTAGGGTCGTTGGCCATCAACGCCGACTTCCATTTCTACGCCCTTGCCATCCTTTGTTCGTCCGCTCCCCCCTTGTGGGGGGATTGCCCGAATTTGCCGCGCCGGGTTCAAAAGAGAGGTGATTTTCAACGGAAAGTGGTCGGAGCATTTTTAATGCAGCGGCGCTGAAAAGCGGAGAAATCGGATGCAGCGCCTGCACATCGCCCTTGCCGTGCCGTTCGTGGCGATGTCCGCCCAGACGGTTCCGGCGCGAGCCAACGATCTTGGCTGCCAGGTTCTGCTTTGCCTCGCAAATCCGGGCGGTGCGATGCAATACGGCGCGTGCATCCCCCCGATGACCAAGCTTTGGCAAAAGCTGGCGACCGGCGGCTCCTTTCCCGGCTGTAGCGGCGGCGGTGTCGCGAAGACCAAGGTTTACGACCGTGACTCCGCCACCCGCCGCCGTGTCGTGATGACGTTTGCCGATGGTCGGCAACAAACCTATTCGCTTGCCAATATCGAGCGCGTTACGCCGGCCCCGTATCCAGCCAGAATGGGTTCACAATGATCCTGCAACTGGCCAGCGTCGTTGCCCTCGCGCAGCAATGCGCGCCATCGGTCGCGCCGGAAACACTGGTTTCCGTCGTGCATACCGAAAGCAAGTTCGACACATTGGCCATCGGCGTAAACGCCCGCGGCATCCGACCCGAAAGACCCGCGACGCCTGCGGCGGCCGCCCGGATCGCCCGATCGTTGATCGCCAAGGGATATAATATCGACCTCGGCCTCGGGCAGATCAACAGCGCCAATCTTCGATGGCTGGGTCTCTCGGTCGAGGACACATTCGATCCCTGTCGCAATCTCGCCGCAGCAGCGCGGGTCCTGTCGAGCAACTTTCTTGACGCGGCGCGCACCCAGGGTTCGTCCGATCGCGCGATCTCCGTTGCTCTCTCGATGTACAATACCGGAAGTCAGGCCCGTGGCTTTGGCAACGGCTATGTGGCGAGAGTCTATGCGAGCTCTGCGGTCATTATTCCCGCGATCAGGGGATTGGCGCCAACCGGCGCAGGCTCGGCCAGGTCCACCCCTCCAATACCCGCATCCGAAACGCCAATCCAGGAGCCTCGCATTGTGCAGGCGGCGGCGAAAGCGCCGCGGTCCTGGGACATTTCCGCACGCGCCCAAACCGCCTCGATGATGGTGTTTGGCGACGGGACACCGCCATCGAGAGAAGGACCGACCGAATGACAATCTCCGCCTCGACCATATCGATCTGGCTCCCACCACATCGCCGCGCTTTCGTCCAGACGCTGGCGCTCGTCGCCACCGCCATACTGATTTCGATGCTACTGAGCGACCCCGCGCATGCCCAGGCTGCCGATGGCGTCACGTCGATGGCCGAGAATATCAAGACCTGGCTGACGGGGACATTTGCAAAGACGATCGCGGTGATCGCGGTCGTTATCGTCGGTTTCATGTTTTTCACCGGCCGTGCCAGCCTCGGTCTCCTCGTGACGGTCATCGTCGGTATCTTCATCGTGTTCAGCGCGCAGTGGATCGTCGATACGATCACCGGCGGCGCGTGAGTGCGTCGTGATGGACGACGAAAAGCTTAGGGAAGAGACGCTCTTCCTGGCCGTGACCCGACCAACGATGTGGTTGGGCGTACCGATCGAGGCGTCGCTGCCGATCGCGCTGGCAGCGTGCCTGACCCTCATCATCACCGGCAACCCGCTCTACGCGTTTGCATTGGCCGGTGCGTTTCTGGCGATTGCCCGACTCATTGTCCGGCACGACGCCAACGCGTTTCGACTGTTGTGGCTTTGGACGACGACCAAGGCGCGCTGCCGCAACCGCGGCTGGTGGGGAGGCAGCTCCTACTCTCCCCTGCCGATCGACGGGGCGAAGCGCCCGGGCTTCGCACGTGGCTAGCCGGGCCAGCGCATTGAGCGGAGCGACAGCCCGCACGCCGTGGCGGATCCTCAAACAAGAGGCCGATCCGGCGCGTTACCTGCCCTATGCGCGCCATATCGACGAGAACGTCATCGCGCTCGACGGGCGGGACCTCATGATGATGTTCAAGCTCGAAGGCATGGCGTTCGAAACTGCCGACCCTGTCCATCTCAACGACTGGCACGAGAAGCTCAACGGTACGCTGCGCAATATTGCCGACGACCGCCTCGCGATCTGGACCCATATCGTTCGCCGGCCGATCACGGACTATCCCGAGGGCGAGTTCCGCTCGGTCTTTGCGGCCGACCTCGATGCAAAATATCGTGCGCGGGTCACCGCCAAGCGGATGTTCGTCAACGAACTGTACCTCACCCTGATCATGCGCCCGTCCGTGGGATCGGCCGACCGCACCGGCGTGCTGCTTCGCCGTCTGGCGTCGGCGCGCAAGGAAGGGACCGAGGTGGACGAGGATGAGCTCGCACGCTTCGAAGACAAGGCGCGCGATATTGAGAAGCTCCTCGCACGCTGCCGGCCTCGGCGTCTGCATCTCTACGAGCATAACGGCCTGATGTTCTCCCAGCCGCTTGAGGTGCTCGAGCTGGTGATGATGGGCCGCGCCGGCAGGGTGCCGCTGGTCCGCGGGCATCTCGGTTCCGCCATCTATGGGGAACGCGTGATCTTCGGCCGCGAGACGGTCGAGGTGCGCGCGCATGATACGAGCCGCTTCGTCGGTCTGTTCGGCATCCGCGAATATCCGGCCATGACGCGACCCGGCCAGATGGACGCGCTGCTTAGCCAGGATTTCGCGTTCGTCGTCACGCAGTCCTTTGCGTTCATGGGCAAGGCGCGGGCCTCCGAGCGCTTGCGGCGGCGCCAGAACCAGATGGCGTCGACCGAGGATGCCGCGGCAAGCCAAGCGCTTGAGCTGGCCGACGCGGCCGACGATCTGCAGAGCAATCGCTTTGTCCTGGGCGAGCATCATTTCTCGCTCGCGGTCTTCGGTGAAAATCAGAAACGCCTGGCTGAAAATCTTTCGACGGCACGGGCAGCGCTTGCCGATGCCGGTCTGGTCTCGGCGCGGGAAGGCCCGGCGCTGGAAGCCGCTTTCTGGTCGCAGCTTCCGGGCAACTTTGCGTGGCGGGCGCGGCCTGCGGCGATCACGTCACGCAATTTCGCCGCCCTCTCCCCCTTCCACACCTTTCCTGCCGGCAAGGCGGAGGGCAACCATTGGGGCGCTGCGATCGCGTTGATGAAGACCGCGGCTCAGTCCCCTTTCTACTTCAATTTTCATGTGAACGATCTCGGTCATACGCTGATCATCGGTCCGTCGGGAGGCGGCAAGACTGTCGTCCAGAATTTCCTGATGGCGCAGCTGGAGAAAACCGGCGCGCAGCAGATCTTCATCGATAAGGACCGAGGCGCTGAGATCTATGTGCGCTCATCCGGTGGCACGTATCTGGCGCTGCGCAACGGCGTGCCGACCGGCTTCGCACCGCTCCGCGCGCTCGAGCAGAGCCCGGGCAACATCGTCTTCCTCGGCAGGCTGATCCGCCATCTCGTAACGCCTGCAGGGAGCCAACTCGGCGTCACGCAGGAGCGCATGATTGACGAGGGTATCCTCTCGATCGGACGCCTTCCCCCGGAGGAGCGGTCCATCCTCGCGCTCCGGCAGTTGCTCGGGCAGCGCGATCCGGAAGGTATCGGCGCGAGGCTTGAGAAATGGTCGCGCGGCGGAGCGCTTGGCTGGGTGTTCGACAATGACCGTGACGAGTTGACCCTTGATGCCCGGTTCATCGGTTTCGACATGACGGATTTCCTCGACAATCCCGAGATCCGCACGCCGCTGATGATGTACATGTTCCACCGGATCGATGCCTTGCTCGATGGCCGCCGGCTCGTGATCGATATCGACGAGTTCTGGAAAGCGCTGGGCGACGACGCGTTCCGCGCCTTCGCCCAGGATGGCCTCAAGACCTACCGGAAGCAGAATGCCTTTCTGGTCTTCGGCACGCAAAGCCCGGCCGACGCGCTGCGCTCGGACATCTCGCATAGCATCATGGAGCAGGTCGCCACCAAGATCCTCTTGCCCAACCCGCATGGCCGGGAGGTCGATTATATCGATGGGCTTGGCCTCACCCGCGCCGAGTTCAAACTCATCAGAAACGATCTGATCCCCGAAAGCCGGCGCTTTCTGGTCAAGCAGGGTCACGATTCCATCGTCGTGGAACTCGATCTCGGCGGGCTGTCCGACGAGCTGGCCGTCCTCTCGGGCACAACTGAGACCGTGGGAATCCTCGATCAGGTTCGCCGCGAACATGGCGACGATCCCAGCGACTGGCTGCCCGTCTTTCACGAGCGCCGCCGAGCCACCACCAGAAGGAAAGGATGAGGTCATGAAAGCATTACGAGCGCTCGCGATTGTCAGCGGACTGACGATGTCCATGCCGGCGTTCGCGCAAGGCATCCCGGTCTATGATTCCAGCACCTTCCTGCAGACGCTCTCGACCGTGAAGAACACCCTGTCGATGATCGAGCAGGGCAAACAGCAGATTTCGCAGGCGACCGAGCTCTACAACAGCGTCAACAAGCTGACGAACGTCAACCAGATCGCGTCGTCCCTGAACACCGATGCCGTTCGCCACCTCTTGCCGAGCGAAGCACGGGATATTCAGCGCCTCATGTCATCTGACACCACGGGCCTCGGTAGCCTTGGGACCGCCGCAGATCGGATCCGTATCAGCAACCGCGTCGAGCTTCCCGAACTGCGCCCGGATGCGACGGCTTTCGAGCGGTCGAACCGCGATTCCATCTCTCGAAATGGTGACATGGCGGCGCGCGACGCGGCCATTGCCGAGGCAGCGTATGGCGTCACCGCCCAGCGGACGACAGGTCTCGAGGAACTGCGCTCGTCGCTCGACACCGCGTCAGACGCGAAGGACGTGATGGATATCCAAGCCCGTGTCGGCGTGGAAAATGCTCATATCCAGAACGACGCAGTGCAACTTCAGGCGCTCACAATGAGGCAGCAGGCGGAGCAGCGGATTCGATCGCAGCAGGAGAGCGAGCAAATCTTAGCAAGAAAGCTTGGGAGCCTCCATCAATGAAGGCAACCATCTTCAAGGCATTCGCGCTTTTGGTCCCGGCATTTCTGGTCGCGTGCCAACCCCCTGCGCGCGGAAAGGATTACCTCAAAGCCCACCCCCAAGAGCTCGCGGAAGTCCTGAAGGCGTGCGCCGATGGCACGCATCGCGACGCACAGGAATGCTCGAACGCAGAGAGTGTGAAGACGCTTGATCAAAAGCTGCGCTCGCTGTCGCCGGCCCATTGACCGGGGAAAGATGAGATGGCCGACGGGCTCTTCACCACTCTCTACACCAACATCGACGGCAAGCTCGACATGTTCCTTAACGAGCGCTTGAACAATGTCATCGAGGTTGTGCGCGGCCCACTCGCGCTTGGTTTGGTCATCTATATTGCGCTGTTCGGCTACATGGTGATGCGCGGCATCGTCAGCGAGCCGTGGGGCGAGCTTGTCTACCGAATGGTGAAACTGTGTTTGCTCTACGTTGCGGCCACCACGGTCGCCTACACGGAGTGGGTAACTAATCCCCTGTTTCACGGCATGCCTGATGCGATCTCGCAGGCGTTGGCGGGGCATACCGTCACGAGCGTTGGCAACGTGTTCGACGACTATTTCAGCCAGTGTGACGTTATTATCGCGAGGATCGAGACCGAGGCGGCAACCTACAGCGATATCAACCCATACAAGCTCGTTTTGTACGTCCTGAGCCTCGGTCTTAAAGCGCTTGCCGGACTATCTGCGGCGATCGGCTTCTCCATCACCGTTTTCGCGAAGGTGGCACTGGCCATCATCATCGCGCTCGGACCGATCTTCATCGCCCTTTCGCTCTTCGAGACCACGCGAAGGCTATTTCACGGCTGGCTCGGGCAGGCCTTCAACTTCATTGTGCTGATGGCAGTGATCATCGCGATCACGGCCTTGATCACTGACCTTGGTGCTACCGCGATTACCGCATCCGAAGGTGTTGGAGACGCCGCCTTGGGTGCGGTGCTGTTCGCCGTTTATATTTTCTTGGGAACGATCTTCTTTTTCCAGGCGCCGTCAATCGCAACCGGCATCGCCGGGGGCGCGTCTGCCGGCATCGGCGCTTTCGCCGGCTCTGCGTGGGGGTCCGTGTCTGCACCGTTCCAGCAACGCCGTATTGCTCGCAACAGTCGCAATCTCGAACGGGCCGCTCAGCGCGGCGGTTCGGTCAGCCGCGCATGAGGAAGGAACACCCAATGACGAGGCCGTCCACGATAGTCCGTGCGCTCCGACGATCGGCAGTCGTCATCGCCCTGCTCCCGACACTCGCCCAAGGGGCTTCCGGGCCGAAGAAACTGCCCGTCTGCAATGGCAAGCACCTGCGCGACGTCAACATCTATGGGAGCGTACTGCCGGGCTCGCCGATCCCCGCCGTGGTGGTGCCCCCTGCCCCACCACCCGTGCCACAGATCAAGCAACCAGCTGATCGCGGCACACCGCCCCCGCCCGTTCCTTTGTCCGAGAAGACATCGGCGCGAGCAGCTCCAAGCACCTATGGAAGTTGCTGATCATGCGGAATCAGACCGAAGGCGTGCCGGCCAAGGACGCCGAACTCTATTTCGGCCATGCCCGATCCTGGGATCAGGACCGCCAGCGTAAATCGTTGCGGTCCGAACGCATCGCCTGGGTGGTGGCTGGCCTGGGCCTGCTTGCCGCGACCGCGGAGGGTTTCGCACTCGCGGGCCTTGCGCCGCTGAAGACGGTCATGCCGTACATCATTCGCGTCAATCAGACGACGGGCGCCGTCGACGTGCAGACCACCGTCACCCAGAAGCCGATGCGCTATGATGAGGCGGTCACGAAATTTTTCCTCGCGCAATATGTCCGGACCCGGGAAAGCTGGTTGCCGGCGGCGGCCGAAGAGAATTTCCGGGCCGTCACTATCCTGTCCGAACCAGGCGAGCAGCAACGCTGGGGCCGGTTTTTCAGCTCGAACAACGCCGCAAGCCCACAGGTCGTGTGGGGCAAGAGCGCGGTCGTCCAGGCCCGCGTGCGCAATATCGCCTTCATCAACGATCGTGTTGCCAACGTCCGCTTCACGCGGACAGTGCAGACCGACACCGATACGCAAAGCAGCGACTGGATCGCGACCGTCACCTTCCGGTACACGAACGCGCCGATGGCGGAGGGCGACCGCTATCGCAACCCATTGGGGTTCCAGGTCGAGAATTACCGCGCGGACCCCGAGGTGGTGCGGTGAACCGCCTTCTTCCATTAGCGAGCCTTATCGCCATTATGGCGACACCCGCGCTCGCGGAGGACACGCCGCGCGGTGGGCCGGCGGATCCACGCGTGAAGTTCGTCGAATATCAGGAGACCCAGGTCTACCGGATCGTCGGCACATTCCGGACAGCGACCCAGGTCGTGCTTGGCGCCGACGAGACGATTGAACATGTCGCGCTCGGCGACACCGTCTCCTGGGAAGTGGCGGTTGCCGGTCACATTCTGTTCCTGAAACCCCGTGAGCGGGCGGGACCAACGAACCTTATCGTCACGACCAATCGCGGGGGTGAGCTGCGCAACTACGCCTTCGAACTGACGGCGCGCCGAGGACCCATCGGCAGCGGGAGCCGTGATACATTCTTCCAGGTTCGGTTTCGCTACCCGCGCGATGAAGCTGATCGTGCCGCTCGCATGCGCGCGACGCAGGAAGCACAGCGCGTCGCGGCATTGCAGGCGAGCGCCGTTCGGGGAGCCCTTGACCACGGCGTCATCGATGGACCGCGTAATCTGAACTACAAGGTCCAGGGTGCGAGCGATCTTCAGCCGTCGGAGATCTCCGACAACGGCCAGTTCACGGTCCTGCGTTTTCCCGGCAACCACGAAATCCCGGCGATTTATCTCGTGCGCCCGGACGGCTCGGAGACGTTGGTCCCATTCGATGTCCGGGACGAGTTCGTGGTCGTTCACGCTGTGGCGGCTCAACTGCGTCTGCGCCGGAACCGGGAGGTGCTGTGCATCTATAATCTCGCGCCGACACCTTACGGCGTCGATCACGGCACCAACACAGCGTCGCCGCATGTCGAACGCACCATACAAGACCCGAAGGAGTGAGCGCGATGGACGAGTCTGCGGCCGAGGCCCCTCGTCGCCCGCAAGGCGATCCAACACCTGAACGCGACGAAATCATCCGCGAGCGCGGCATCGATCCGATCGGTGGGATGACACCGGCAAAGCGGAACACCGCCCTGATTTTCGCGGGAACGGCGATGGTTCTCGGCATCTTGTGGGTCAACTCGGGGCCAAGCACCAACAATGCCGGCAGCCTGATGGGCAAACCGGAGTCGATGGCCAAACGCCCCGATCTGGCAGCGCGCGAGACCGTCGCGTATGATGCCGTCGCGGCGAAACCCAAGCCGCTTGGCGCTCTCGCCGCAGATCCCAACGCACCCGTCATCAATCCTCCACCTGGCACGCAGGTCGTTGGCCCTGACGGACAGATCGTTCCTGCCATGCAACCGGGCGCAGCGCCGGCAGGCGCGCCGCAGAATACGCGGCAGAACCTGGCCGACCAGGCACGGCGATCGACATTGATCGCCTATGGAGGGCGCGATGCGCTTCAGCCATCGGGCGGTGGAAGTGGCGCAGGTAGCGGCACCGCCAGTCCGGACGGCGGCGATGGTGCTAACGATACGGCCGCCCGCGGCGCACCCAATGCGCTCGACGCGCTTCGACAGAGTTCGGCGGTCGGCGAGGCACGGGCCTCGATGCTGCCCAACCGCAATTATCTCGTCACCGCCGGCACGCTGATCCCGTGCATCCTCCAGACAGCGATGAATTCTGCGCAGCCCGGTTACACCTCGTGCCTGATTCCGCGCGACGTCTATTCGGAGAATGGCCGTGTCGTGCTCATGGAGAAGGGCACCAAAGTCCTCGGCGAATATCATGGCGGCATCCAGCAAGGGCAGAACCGCCTGTTCGTGTTGTGGACGCGGGCCGTCACGCCGCAGGGCGTGCGCATCGACCTGGCTTCGCCGGGGTCGGACGCCCTTGGCCGCGCCGGCATCGCCGGGTCCGTGGACACCTTCTTCTGGGCGCGCTTCGGTAGCGCGTTGTTGCTCTCGCTGGTCGACGACGCCGCTTATATCGCCGGTCAGTCCGTTTCGGGTGGCAGCAACAACTTCAATAACACGACCCGGACCCCGAGCGAGGGGGCGAGCATCGCGCTCCAGAACAGCATCAATATCCGACCGGTGCTGAAGAAGAACCAGGGCGAGGAGGTCGGGATCTTCGTGGCCAAGGACTTCAACTTCGCCGACGTCTACAATCTCGAGCTTCGGCGCTGAGGATGAGCGATACCGCCGTCCTGCGCCATTATCTCGCGCCGATCCTGCCGCTGCTGGAGCCGGTCGAGGTCACCGAACTGGTGATCAACAAGCCCGGCGAAGTCGGCATCGAGGATCATCGCGGTTGGCATTGGCATAGCGTCGCCGAGCTCGACAGCGATTGGCTGGCGACGCTGGCCGTCGCGGCCGCAAGTTTTACCCGGCAGGACGTCAATGCCGAGACCCCAATCTGCTCGACGATCTTGCCGGGCGGGGAGCGGTGCCAGATCGTCATACCCTCGGTGACGCCGAACGGGGCGCCGTCCTTCACGGTGCGCAAGCCGTCCCGGGTCAACCTTGCGATCGATCAACTCGCGCAGACGGGCCTGTTCAAGGGAACCCGTTCAGCAGCGCTTGGGCTTGGCGAGGTCGATGCCCAATTGGTGGCACAGCGCGACGCCGGCGACTGGCCGGCTTTCTTCAGGACCGCCGTCGCCGCCCGCAAAAACATCCTGGTGAGCGGCGCGACCGGCTCGGGCAAAACCACTTTCGCCAAGGCGCTGATCCAGTTGATCCCGCCCGACGAGCGGTTGCTCACGATCGAGGATACGCGCGAGCTTGTCGTCGAGCATCGCAATGTCGTGCACATGGTCTATTCGAGCGAGCGACAGGGCCTGGCCAAAGTCGGCCCCAAGCAGCTGCTCGAAAGCGCGCTGCGCATGCGGCCCGATCGCATCCTCCTGCAGGAGCTGCGAGACGGCACTGCCTTCTTTTATCTGCGCAACGTGAACTCGGGCCACCCTGGCTCGATCACGACCGTCCATGCCGGCTCGGCCATGGGCGCTTTCGAGCAGCTCACCTTACTGGTGAAGGAGTCCGAAGGCGGGCGCGATCTGGCCCGCGACGATATCCGTGGGCTGCTGCACATGCTGGTCGATGTCGTCGTCCAGACCCGCAAGCGCGCCGGAAAATTCGAAGTCGAGGAGGTGTATTTTGACCCGCCTGTCGGACGCTCGACCGCTCACTAAAGTCGCGATCGTCGCGGGGATGCTCGCGGCAACCTTCTTGGCATGTGCTTTGTGCGCGGTGCTGGTCGCGCTCGTCGGCCTCAACCAGATCGGCCCGCGCATGCAGATCTCGGCGATACCCGCATGGCTCTGGTATTACCGCGGCGATCCGCTTCTGCATCTGTGGCTGGAGCGCGGTGCGTTGGTCAGCGGCGCCATCGCCTTCGTCATCGTGCTCATCATCCTGAAGCGGGGGCGCACGCTCCATGGCGAGGCACGGTTCGCGCGCGAAAGCGAGATCCGGCGCGAACATCTGCGCAGCGACAGCGGGATCATCGTCGGGCAGAAAGGCGGTCGCTATCTCGTTTTCGGCGGCACCGAACATGTCTTGCTCGAGGCGCCGACGCGCGCCGGCAAGGGCGTCGGCGTAGTGATCCCCAATCTTCTGAGTTGGGCGGACTCGGTAGTGGTGCTCGATGTGAAGCGCGAGAATTGGGACATCACCGCTGGTTTTCGCGCGCGCCATGGCCAGTCGGTCTATCTGTTCGATCCGCTCGATCCCGAAGGGCGAAGCGCCCGCTACAATCCCTTGAGCTTCATCGACCGGCTCGACGACACCGATGTGATCAATGAGCTCCAGAAGATCGGCGGCATGTTGTTTCCGGCTCCGGAAAAGGCTGATCCGTTCTGGGCGGAGGCGGCGCGAGCCGCCTTTGTCGGCGTCGGCGCCCTTGTCGCGGCCAATCCCGCCCTCCCCTTCACGATTGGCGAAATCTATCGGCGACTGACGACAGGCGACCCCAAGGTCGAACTGCCGAAGGTCGTCGAAGAGGCCCAGCGCCGCGGCCAGCGGTTGAGCCAGGCCTGTGTCTCGGCGCTAAGTGACTTCACCTCCGCGTCCGACAACACATTTTCCGGCATCAAGCAGACGATCACCTCGAAGCTCAATCTCTGGCTCAACCCCTATGTCGATGCCGCGACGTCGGAGACCGATTTCGATCTGCGCCAGATCCGCCGCGAGCGGATATCGATCTATCTTGGCGTGTCGCCCGACAATATCGACCGGATCGCGCCCGTCTATAACCTCTTCCTCCAACAGCTGATCGATCTCAATACGCGGGAACTGCCTGAAAATGGTGGCCGCGTGCCGGTGCTCATTTTGCTCGATGAGTTCGCCCGCCTCGGCAAGGCACCGGTCATCGCGTCGGCTTTTTCCTACGTTGCAGGCTACGGGCTTCGCCTGTTGCCAGTGATCCAGAGCCGGTCCCAGCCCCGCGGTATCTATGGCGTGGACGTCACCGACGAGATCATCGCCAACTGCGGTCTGGAGATCGTATTCACACCCAAGGAGCTGAAGGTCGCCAACGAACTGTCCGAGCGGCTCGGCTTTTTTACGATGAACGTCAAATCGAAGAGCCGGACGATCCATGGCCTGCTCGCCAACCGCAGCGTGTCGGAATCGGACCAGCGGCGCGCGCTGATGATGCCCCAGGAACTGATGCAGATGCCCAAGGGAGACCTTCTGCTGATGCGCGGTGGCATTCCGCCCGTCAGGGGCCGCAAGATCGAGTATTTCCGCTCGAAGCGCTTCACGAACCGGATCAGTGACCCACCCAAGGTCGCGCCTCGCCCGATCGCGATCAACGCCGTGTCGTCCGCCGCCAAATTGGCAGGCGGGGCGAGCAGCAGTGATCCGTTGGCGCAGGCGCTTAGCGCGAAGCGGGCTGCTTTGTTGAACGACGGTCCAGAGACTGCGGCAACGGAGCAGGCGCAATCCAGCGCGCGCGCGTTGACCGATGACGAACTGTCGGGCTTTGCCGAAATCACCGATGACATGTTGGTGCTCGGCGACATGGTGGATCTGCCACCCCCCGGCGACGAACAGGCCGCTATTGCCTTTGTCACGGCGATGACGGCCCGGGCCGTTCTTGAGCCCGTGGGTGCCGGCGCCCAATCTCCAGCATTTGTGACCGAGAGGCATGACCGTGGCAGAGAGTGATCGCAAGCAATCGGGTACGGCGCGGACCACTACCAACAGCGTTGGCATCGACGCCGCCGAACGGCGCAAGGCGCAGGCGCCTGGGTCGGCTCCGCCGGAAAAGTCGTCGCCTGGGGGACCGAAGGATGGTCCGACTGAAGCGCCTGATCATGCTGGCGCTGTCGGTGCGCCGCGAAGCGCGCCCAAGGTGTATTCGATCGAGGCGGGCGATGTGCCGGACAGCGTGCGGAAGCGCTATTATGCCGACAAGGCGAAATGGTCGGGCGAACCCGCCTTTTTCACGACGGCGCAAGCGAAGGATCCCGCGTTTCGCGATCAGGGCCGGCGCCTGGTCACGGCGACGGAGAGCCAGGAAGTCGTCAAGGATCTGGTGGCGATCGCACAACATCGCAATTGGGATCGGATTCACGTCACGGGATCGGAAGAATTTCGGCGATCGGTCTGGATCGAGGCCAGTCAAAAGGGGCTCGAGGTACGTGGCTACAAACCCAACGATCGCGATCTCCAGGAGCTCGACCGGCTCCGCGGAGAGACGAACCGTAATTCGATTGCGCCCATGGCAGCCCGTGACGTCGATGTCGCCCGTGGGTCAACCGGGATAAGCCGCCAGAGCGACGGCAATGGTTTGGAACGACCGGATGCCCGGCGCGGCGATCGTGGCGACACGCCGAATGATCGTGCGGCCGATAGTCAGATGCGCGTGATGGAAGCGGTGATCCGACGGACATTGTTCGACAATCCCGAAGCGGTCGCGCGGGTGATGACAGTCGCCCGTACACAGCTTGATGCGCATATTGCGGCGGGACGCAATATCCGACCGGCAATGGTCAAGGATACCTCCCCCAGCGTCAGGCAGGATATCGTACGCGGCCGTGACCCAGCCACGCCCCCCATCCCTCGTCCAGGTCGCGAGCCCAAGCCCCAGGAACGCAGCCGGTCTCGGTGACCGGGGATCGATCGGCTCCTGGTTTACGAACCGCCACGTTTGTTCGCCTGTGCCGAGCATTTATCATGATTGATAAACTGCGAGCGGCCCAACCCTAAGCCTGTCGGATGTATACTGTCTGCGCGGAGCGTCCCACAAAGCGCGACAATCTTGCCAGATAATATAATCGCCGTTATATCGAACGCGCCATACATCGCCCAGAGAGGCTCAAATTGCGCGAAGGATATAATCTCAAGACGCTTGGACCTCGTGCCGCTCAGCTGATCGTCGAACTGAACGAGCGCCGTCAGCCGATTTTTTCGCTCGCGGACGTCACCGAGATCACAGGTCTGAGCCCATCATCGGCACGCAGCTTCGTCGCGAATACGGAAGCGCGCGGGATCGTCACGCGCCTAAAGCCTGGTCTCTACAATCTGGTGCCATTCGAGCGGGGCCGCGACACCGAGCATGTGAGCGATCCTTACCTCATCGCAAGAACGCTGGTTGGCGACGCGGACTACTTCATCTCCCACGGCAGCGCCCTCGAGCTGCACCGCATGGTCACCCAACCGCAGTTGGCCATCATCGTCTCCTGCGCCAAACGCCTGCGCCCGCAGCACATCCATGGGTATGAGTTCCGCTTCGTCGACGTCAAACCGCAGGATTTCTTCGGCCTGACCGAGATCTGGATCACATCCGAAGAGAAAGTCAGGGTCAGCGACCCCGAGCGGACCATCATCGATGGTCTCGACCACCCACAATATGTCGGTGGTGTCACGGAGGTTGCCAAGGGACTTTGGATGAAGCGCGACACGCTGCGGGTCGAACTGATGATCGAATACGCGCTTCGCCTCGGCGTTGGCGCGGTGATCCGCCGCCTAGGCTATCTGCTGGAATTTTACGGGCTGGCCGACACAGCCGCATTGGAGCCGTTGCGCGCGCGGCTGACGCCGACCTATCAGCGCCTCGATCCCCTGTTTCCCAATGAGGGCAGGATGCTGGCCCGATGGCGCATCCGACTCAACGTCGAGCCCGACGAACTCGATATAATCCGGAGCAGCTGATGATTCCCCAGCGCGATCTCTCCCGTATCGCCAACGGCCTTCTCAAGCCTCGCGGCCGCCGCGTGCCCGAGGCGGTGATCGAACGCGACTATTGCCTGGCCTGGTTCCTGACCGGCCTGGCCCAGCATCCATTGCGCGAATTTCTCGCGTTCAAGGGCGGCACGGCACTGCGCCGCTGCTGGTTCGAGAATTACCGCTTTTCCGAGGATCTCGATTTTTCGCTGATCAAACCGATCGACCTGGACGCGATCCTCTCCGGCCTGAACGAGATCTTTGCCATCGTCGAGGCGGCGTCTGGGATCAACATGGCCTATGACCGGCCCGACCGGCATGGCCATCAGAACACCCACACCTTCTATCTGAGCTACAAAGGCCCCCTGCCCGCGCGCAGCGACGTGAAAGTCGATATCACGATCAATGAGGTGTTCTGCTTTCCACTGGCTGAGCGCCCGATCCTGCGGACCTTCGAGGAATTTGCCGACCTGCCGGAAGGCCCGACCATTCTGGCCTACAGCCTGGCGGAGATATTCATCGAGAAGCTGGCGGCCCTGTCGGACAAGGCCCGCACCGAGCCGCGCGATCTCTACGACCTTTGGAATTTGCTCGAGGAGCGTGATATTCGACCAGCGGAATATCTCGCCGAGTTCACCCAGAAGCTCGCCCTTCGGGAACGCATGCCCAATGGCGTGACCGCCGCGATCGCCGCTAAGGAAAAGCGTTTAGGCACGCTTTGGACGGGGCGGCTGCAGCAACAGATGAGCGATCTGCCGCCATTCGAAGGGGTGTTTCGCGAGGTTATGCGCGTTCTGCGCGAAGCCGACCTGCCGGAGTAGAGCGCGCCGTTCATCGCCCCAACGATGGGCGTAAATTAATAGATTTGCTTGCTGATTCTGCCAAAGGTTATGGTGGTCAAGTTCGGGGGATGAGTTGGACGACACGCAACGCTTTGCCTATGGGCTCAAGTTCGAGAATGCCTTTCTGCGCGAGCGCGGCAAGGCGTTCGAGAGCCTGTTCGCCCGTATCATGGCGCATGCCTTTCCGGGCGATTTCCAACCCGTCCGTCCTTACGGTCCGAAAGGCGACCTGAAATGCGATGGCTTCCGGGCCAGCGATGGCACCGTGTTCCAATGCTATGCGCCCGATGCAATGAAACTCGAACCCCTCCTTGCCAAGGTCGATGAAGATTTCGCAGGCGCGCTCGTCCATTGGACGACAAAAATGCTGCGGTGGGAGTTTGTCCATAACGACAGCCGCGGCCTCCCGGCCGAGGCCGTCAAGAAACTCGCCGCGCTCAACGCCGCGAATCCGAACGTCGCCTTGGCCGTCTGCGGCGAAGCGGAATTGCGGCTGATCGCCATGTCGCTCGCGCTCCACCAGCTCGAAGATCTCTTTGGCGCCGTTCCATCGGGCCGTGTGATGGAGAAGCTCGATTTCGAGGCGTTGCGGCCGGTGCTGCTTGCAATTCAACGGCAGGAACCGGACGCGGAACCATCGCTGGTGGCGCCGTCGGCGGCAAAGCTCGAACGCAATGCCCTCTCCCAGGACGCAGCCGGGCTGCTGCGGCAGGGCCGCCGCCGGGAGCAGTTGGTCGAAGCCTTTTTTGCCGGCTGGCCTGATCCCGACCTCGGCGAAGAGATCGCACAAGCGTTCCGGGTGCGCTATCAGGCCCTGAAGGCGGTCGGGCTATCACCGGACGATATCTTCGGCGAGCTTCAAGCCTTCGCGGGGGGTATGACCGGAGAGCCAGCGCGCCAAGGCGCGGTGCTCGCTGTGCTTTCCTACTTTTTTGAGCGTTGTGACATCTTTGAGGACGCGATTCGAATCGACGCGATATGATTCTACCGACCAAACATATCCGGCCCGATCGGGCGCTCCTGGCGGTTGGTGCCGACGTGCTCGGCTGCCTGCGCGAGCCGATGACCGTCTCGCGTCTCTGGGATGAGATACGCATTTCTCGCAGCGATCGGGCGGTGTCGGCACCGATCAATTATGACTGGTTCGTCCTGGCGCTCGACCTGCTGTTTATCGTGAAGGCCGTGCAGTTCGATCGTGGTCTGGTCCAGAAGACCGTTTCATGATCCACGGCCTTTCCAGCGACCTTCCGAGCTTCAAGAGCTTGGCCTTCCGGCCCGGGCTGAACATCCTGCTCGCTGACAAGAGCGATGGGGCGACCGATCGGCAGTCCCGCAACGGCGCCGGCAAAACCAGCCTTGTCGAGCTAATCCACTTCCTGTTCGGCGCCAATGCCGACAAGGACAGCATTTTCCGCTCCGATGAACTGGCAGGCTTCAGCTTCGAGGCCCGCGTCGATATCGGACCGACGCTCGTCGATGTCGCGCGATCCGGCACCAAGCCATCCCGCATCCGATTGCAGGGCGACACATCCGATTGGCCGATCGCCCCGTCTCTCGAAGCCAAGACCGGCGATCTGGTCATCAGCAACGAAAATTGGCGCGCCGCATTGGGCGCGCTGCTTTTCCGCCTGAACCCGGATGTGGACGACGAAGCAAACGGCCGCTTTCGGCCGAGCTTTCGATCTCTATTCTCCTATTTCGTGCGGCGGCAGAATAGCGGCGGGTTCGTGTCGCCCACACAGCAATCCTCGATGCAGCAGGCTTGGGATCAGCAGGTAGCGATCAGTTATCTCCTGGGCCTCGACGCGAGCGTGCCGCAACAGTTTCAGGAGGTCCGCACGCGAGAGCGCGCGATGGCGGAGTTGCGCAAGGCGGCAAAGGACGGCAGTCTCGGCCGTTATTTCGGCACGGCGGCTGATCTCCGGACCCGCATGACGATCGCCGAAGCCCGTGCCAGACGGATGCGCGAGCAACTCGACACCTTCAATGTCGTTCCCGAATATTCGGGGATGGAGCAGGAGGCTTCGCAGATCACGCGAGAGATTTCGACACTCAGCGACGACAATACCGCTGATCGGGAACTGATCCTACAGCTGCGCGCGGCGATCGACAGCGAGCTTCCGCCGGCGACGACCAGCCTGGACCGCCTCTATCGCGAAGCCGGTGTCGTACTGCCGGGATCGGTCGGTCGCCGCTTCGAGGAAGTGGAAGAGTTTCACCAGGCGATCGTGCAAAATCGGCGATCGCATCTGACGTCCGAGGTCCAGGCCGCGGAAGATCGTATCCGCACGCGCGATCGTGCGCGCGAAACGCTTGATGGCCGTCGTCGACAGCTGATGGGCATCCTCCAATCCGGCGGCGCGTTGGAACATTACGCAGCGCTCCAGCAGGAAGCCGGTCGCGCGGAGGCGGACGCCGAGGGGCTGAGACAACGCCTCACGACGGCGGAACAGATCGAAAGCACGAAAGCCGAACTCGACATTGAGCGCGCCCGGCTCCTGAAGACGCTTCAGGACGATCATCACGAGCGTCAGAGCATCATCGAGGAAGCGATCCTCGTCTTCGAGGATCTGTCCAACGCGCTTTACGAAAAAGCCGGGAGCCTGACGGTCAGCGCCACGCCCAACGGTCCCCAGGTCGATATTCGTATCGATGCCCAGCGCAGCAAGGGCATCACCAACATGCAGATATTCTGCTTCGATCTCATGCTGGCCGAACTGACCGCCCGCAGGGGCATGGGGCCGGGTTTCCTGGTTCACGACAGTCATCTGTTTGACGGGGTCGACGAACGGCAGGTGGCCAAAGCGTTGCAGCTCGGCGCCGATCATGCTGCCGCGGTCGGATTCCAATACATCGTCACGATGAATTCGGATGCTTTGCCGAAGGACGGCTTTCGTGACGGCTTTGATGTTAGTGCCTATGTCCTCGACACCAAGCTGACCGACGCAACCGAAACCGGCGGGCTATTCGGACTGCGCTTTAACTGAAGTACGCCCCTACCCCAACTTATCCACGTCCTTAGCGCTCGCGATCAGGGGGCTTGCGTATATCTTTGTCCGACTCAGCCGAGGGCAGAGCATCTGATTTACGGCTGCGGCTGTCCGCTGCCGCCGAACTCCGATCGGCGATCATGATCTCCCGCGCCCTCTGCAGCCGCCGAGACACCGCCGCCGGCATATCTGCCACGAACCCTGCGATATCCTCGGCCAGCGCGCGATCCTCGTCCTTCCCGGTTGCCGCCAGCGCTGCCGCGGCCTCTGCGTAAGCCCCCCGGATTTGCTTCTGGCGGCCGAGCGCCAGCACGTCCTCCACCCTCCGCTCCGGATTCTGTGACCGTGCGAACGCCTGCGCGCGCTCTTCGATCAGCCGGTTGAGATCCAAATCCCTCCCCTGCCCCGCTGTCCGTGCCTCCAGATGGTGCGCCGGCGAGCGCACCCGCTTTTGAACATGGCCGCGCGCGCGGCGCGGCGTCGCTTCGGCGGCGATGCCGCGCTCGCGCAATTCATGGGCGAAGCTTTCGCGCCAATGATGAAGGTCGGCCTTGCGCGGATTGAACCGCGCCCCGTCCGCACCCTGGGTCGCGACGGTCAGATGGACATGGGGGTGAGCGGTGTCGGTGTGGAGCGCCACCATATAGCTGAATTGCCCTTCGAACTCGACGCGCGCGAACGCCTGGACGGCATCATGGATCGTCGCGGCATCGGTCGTACCGCCGGGCATCGACAACACCATCGACATCGAGGTCGGTCGCTCCTTGCCATGAAGGTTCATCGCCTGATCGAGCATGTCCCAATCGGCCGCAATCGCCTTCAGGCGCTTTTCGTCGGTGATGATCTCGCCTTCGCTGCTGCGAACCTCGAGCTTTCCGTGCCGCGATATATAGCCAAAATGTTCGGCGAGGTGCCTGGCGCCACGCTGCTTGCCCGAGATCTTGACCATGACCTCGGGCGCCTTGCGCACGATGCGCTCAAGCTTGGCGCGTGCCTCGGCCGGCGACAACATCGGCGCGGCGGCGCTCCCGCCCCTCCCCTTGCCACCCGAGCGGATCCGCAGCGTCCCCCCGCGCAGGCTGCGCTTGCCCCCGGTCGGCGGTCGCCAGGCTTCCATCAGACTGGGGAGCGGCAGGACGCCATCATCATCCTCAGTCATCGGGCGTATCCCAATAGGTCAGGTCACCTTTGAGCGCGCGGCCAAGCGCGCGGAGCTGGTCGGCCACCTCGTCGCGGAAGGAGGCGACGCGCGCGGCCTCGCGCGCCAGATCGAGACGCGAATCCACCATGGTCGCGGCATGAAGGGCATGGACCGCCTGGTTGAGATTGATGCCGATCCGGTTGAGCTCGCGCCAGGACTGCGCGATCTGTACCCGGTCGGCGCGCGGTGGAAGCGGATGTGTATGAAGCCGCCGACGCAACAGCATGACGAGCCATTCGGTGCGTTTTAGCCCGCGCGCATCGGCGGCCGCATCGAGCTGGACGATATCCTCGCGCATGAGCCGAAGCTGGAGCCGGTCAGTCTTGCGGGTTCGAGTCGAAGCCGTCTCGTTCGACCTGTCCCCGGCGTCCTCAAGCGCACCGTCGATCAGCTTGCGCAGGAGCGCTGAGCGACCGCCGGCGGCAGTCGCCCTAGCATCGAAGCGCGCCGCGAGATCATCGGGCAGACGGAGGCCAAAAAACGCCACACCCCATTGCTATTGTTTAACAATGACGGCGCCAAGCCTATCCGGCCCTCACCTAAAACCACTCGTCCTATAGTCTGCTCAAGCAGACTCTGCCCGTCTTCAAGGCAGGTATCTCATCCAATCTGACATCTACAAAAATGCAGAATATTTCCGAGCGGTCCAATCCGCCCGATCCGCGAAAATGAAGACAGCCGCGCCCCTGAAGAAGGGGCGCGGCTGCCAAAACTGTCTGAAAAGCTCGATCGTTTCTACGCGGAGTGAGGGGTGAATGAGTGAGCGCCCGCCCCGCCCCGCCGATGGCTTACCCCATAACGATATCGGCAACGGGCGCTTCGATCTCCTCGCCGTCGTCGAACACCACCCGGACCCGCTCGGGCAGGATCAAACGTCCTGTCCGCCCGTCCAGGGTCACCCGGACCGCATCGAGGGGCTTGGGCTGCAAAGACACCTCTGCGCCGAACATCGACCGCAGGCCAGCACCGGCACGCACCGACCTTCTTGGCAAAGCGCGCTCGGTGCCCTGCCCATTCGACAGGGCAGGCACGTCACGTAACCCGGTATCAGGCGGAGCATCGGATGCCTTGAGCCCTGCGATAAACCGGCCGCCCTCAGCCAGGGTCACGCTTTCATCGCCGAGCCGCTCAACAAAGGCGCGCACCGCGTCGCCATGGGTTCGGGCAGCCCGGTGCAGGTCGTAGAGCAGGCGGATCGGCATCTGGTCGATCGCTGCCCGCAGCCAGGGCGCCATATCGGCACAGGCGGCATAGAGCGACACGAACTGCTTCGAGCGGCCGAGCGCGCGAGCGATCTCCGCCTGGGTGACGCCGGCGGCCAGCATCCGTTCGATGCCGGTCGCGAGATCATGCGGGGTCAGGCCCGCGCGCTGGTCATTCTCGACGATCTGATCGGCGAGCGTGTCGGCGCGGTTCACCACCGCCATCACGATCGCCGGAATAGTCTCGCGCCCGGCAAGGCGCGATGCCCGAAAGCGCCGCTCGCCGACGCGGATGACGTGAAGCCCGTCCCCATTTTTCGGAGCGACGATGATCGGCTGCAGGACGCCGCGCGCAGCGATCGAAGCGGCAAGATCCTTGAGTTCCGTCTCGTCGAACACGCGCCGTGGGTTTTCGGGGTCGGCGATGATCCAGTCGAGCGGCAGATCCTCGACGCGCCGCGCGCTGTCGTGGAGACCGACAAGCAGTCCGAACTCTTCGACGCGCTGATCGAACTTGCCCATCACGCAGCACTCAGGCGACGGTCATCCATCCGGCGAACGATCTCGGCCAGGATCGGTCGAATTTCGTCAGCCGCCGCTTTCGCGCCGCTGCCCGTTTCGCGCCAGACCGGATGATGCTGTTCGGCCGAATGCTTGTAGGTCGGTCGCGCCTTGATGAAGGCAGGAAACATCAGTTTCTCGCCGACGGCGCGGGCGAGCTTGACCGCATTGTCCATTTCGCGCCGGTCGAACGGATTGACCATCGAGGGCAACAGCCCGAGAAAATCGACTTTGCGCCCGCCTCTCGCCCCTTCCGCTTTTTTGAGCGCGGTGAGCAGCATCTTAGCGCACTCGATCGAATCCTCGGCGACCTGAACCGGCGCGATCACCGCGTCGGCCACCGCCATCGCGCTCAAGGTGAGCTCATCCCATTTGGGACCGGTGTCGATGACGATATGATCGAAATGGGCACCAAGTGCGGGAAACCGGCCGAGGAAGTCGCGGACATCCGCGGCTGCCTTAACCATCTGCAGGCGCGGATCAGCGGCGAAAACCGTGATGCCTGGCGCATCGGTCAGGTCGAGCCGCGCCTCGGGATCGAACAGGTCCGCTGCGAACCACCCGGTCCGCTCGCCGGCGAGCCGGCGCGTGGAACTGCCCTGCGGATCGAGGTCGAGAAACGCGACCCGGTTGCCGCTTTGCTCGGCAAGATACCAGGCAAGGTGCGTTGCGAGAAAGGTCTTGCCGACCCCGCCCTTGAGCAGGCTGACGACGATCGTTCGCATCGCCGCCGCGCCGTCAGGATTCATAGTCGTGCGGACCATCGCGCAGGTTGCGCTCATAATGCTCGCGCGACGACCGGTCGCCACCACCGCCGATGCCGGGTCCGACATAACGGAACAGGTAGACGGTGATGACGAAGCAGACGAATGCGAACAGCAACGCATGGTCTGGATGACGCGAAAAATAGTCGGCCACGGCGGGTCTCCTTGGCATGTTCCAGGGAAACCGGTCGGTCCCCTCACCGCGCAGCAAAACGCGGCCGCTCTCGCCGCGCAGCCTCCCCTCTCGTGCCGGGGAGCAAGACCCGGTGGGCGTCAGACGGCACCGGCGATAGTCTGCTCAAGCAGACTTTTCGGCTATCCCCCCGGTCAGGGGGATGGCCGGTGTCACAATCGCTCGGTGAGACATTGTGCGCAGCCCGGCGGCCATGCCAGCGGGCTCGGTTGGCGCGACGCGATCAGCGCTCGCGGCTGACGCCATGGTCAGTCGGCGACCTCACGCAACCGCCACTGGTGGACCAGCGCGACGATCTTGTCCTCATAGCCGAGCTGGTCGGGATAGATCGCGCCGTGATGACCGCCCAGATAGACGAACACGACGGCCATGTCGGCTGCAACTTCGTGGTCGACGCCGAACAGGTCGGCAAGATCGAACCCGCCATTGTCTTGCGCATTCCACCAGGCGAGCAGGAAGTTGGCGGCGCGGCGCGCTTGCCCCGTGTCCGAGGCGGCCAGATCGAAAAGCCGGTCGAGGGCTTGGATGACAGGCTCGCTCATCTGCGAATCCTTTCGGTAAAAGGTGGCCCCGACAGGGTCGGGGCCATGATAGCTCAATATTCGTGGGTGAGAAGCAGCGTCAGCACGCGGGTGGTGACGTCGGGATCGGTCGGATCGGGCGATCCATAGGTCAGCGCGCGATCATAATAGTCGATCTTCCAGTATAAGGCTTGGCCGGCAAATTCGAAGCGCCCGAAATCACGCTCGCCATGGGGATCGACGTCGGGACCAAAGGCGTCATAGTCGCGCACGGTGCGCAGCAATTCGGCGCGACGCTGGAACCCGCGAAACAGGCTGGTATCGCCGATCAGGTCGGCGACCCCGGCGGTCATGACCACCTGGTCGACGCCCGGGCTATGGATGGACTGGCGCAGGGCATCATTGAGCCGCGCGATGGTCGCGACGCGCTGGTCTGCGGATACGGCTTTGTCATTCTGGGGGTCGGCCATGACGTTCGACTTCCTGATCTGTGTCAGACCCCGCCGATCGGGGCCTTTCGACAGGCGACCGGACCGCCGGGGCATAGCGCGCCCGCGCACCCGCAGGGTCGCAACGGATGTGGAGAAGCCCGGCATCGGGCTTGCGCTGGCAAGTGCCGCGGCGAGGACGCCAAGCCAGAAAGGAACCATCGGTGTAGCGGTGATAGGGAAAATGGAACGGCATGGCCGACTTTTGGGACGTGCTGCTGGACGCGAGACTAAGGGCTTCGCTATCCCCTCGATCATGGCAGACACCGCCCGGATCATTGCCCTCTGGCCACGCTGGACATCGAGCGTGGCCGTAATGCAGCGGCTGCAGATCCAGGTGCGCACCCAGTGCCGCCGCTGCGGCGCCCTGATGCGCGCCGATCTGGACGATCTGGTCGCCCGCTATGGCGCAAGTGCGTCGCTGATCGATCGCCAGGAACGATGCCGGATGGTCGCGTGCGATGGCGCGACCTTCTACCTTGCCGCTCGGCGGCATGGCGAACCGTGGCGGATTTTGCTCGACGCCGCGGCGCTGCGCGACGGCCTGAGCCTGTGCCCGCCAGCGCATCTCGCCTATGGGCGACCAGCCCCTGTCGCGAATGCCGCAGACCTGCTCATTCCACGGCGCCGTTGACGGGCCTGCCCCACGGCAGGGATCGTGACCCGCATGGGCCGAGACCCGGCACGGGGCTCGGGGCGTTTCGCCTAGAGCCCGGTCCGGCGCAGCCGGAGCCGCCCTCCCCGCTCAAGCCCCCTTTGCATCATCCAGATCACCGAACAAACGAAGCAATATCTCGTCCAGGCTGGCGACCTTCTCGAACCTGGATATCCGCACCTTGCGGTGGTTCGGCCGCTCATTCTTCTCGCCCTCCGCCGTGCCCTTGCTATGTTTGGCGACGGCAAACGAACTGATGTCCGGCAAAGGTTCGCCTGGTCCCGCGCCGAACCACAGATAATGGTCGAAGAGGAGGTCCGGCGTCACCACGATCCAGATGACGCATCCGCTCGGCTTCTCCATCAGCTTGAGGCTGATCTTGACCTCATCGGTTTTGCCGCCGAGGATTTTGGTCTTGAACTGGATATGGCGGGTGACGCGGCGGCGGGCCATGACCAGATCATAGCCGCCCGCGTCGAATTCGGAGCGCATCACCTCGACGTCGGTCACGCCCCGTTGCCACAGGCGGCGCAGCGCGTCCCCGACAAAGACATGCTCCACGATGCGCTCACGCAGGGTCGAGTGAATGAAATGCGGGCTCGCTTCCTCGGTAAGATCGTCCAATCAGTGCTCGCACAATAAGGGCGGGGGCGAATGCCCCCGCCTGAAGGTTTCAGCTGAACGGATCATATTCATTGATGACCGCGACGTCGCCATCGAACTCATCGGCGGTGATGACCGCGAACTGCGTGCCGATGCCGATAACCATGGTCGCGATCATGAGGGTTCTGGAGAGGCCGAGCGCGTGGAGGCGGGCGATCTTGATGTCGGTGAACATATCGAGGCTCCTTGCCAAGCCGGCGGGTTCATCCCCGCTCGACTGGCGCCCGACGTGTTCGGCCGGTGGCCGCGATCACTTTTTTGCCGCAGGCCAAAAAGCCGTAGCGCAAGCGACCGGACCCTTTACGGGTTGATCGCATGAGGCCACCGGCCGGACCAAGGATTGCGCCTCAAAGAGCGGGTTGGACCCGCCTGACGCCAGGATTTGGGCTTCGCACCGACCTTTCTAGAATGTCTCCAGGGTGGGCTCTTGCGCAGATCGCGCGGTCTTGGGCAGGATGCTGGAGAGCTCATCCATCGAATAGGGTTTGTTGAGCAGTGCGAACCCGCTGGCTCCTTCGTCGGCCAGGACATGGTATAGCCGCTTGCCAAAATGATCGGCAGGCCGGGATAGAGGGTAGCCTCTTGCCGTATGTTCTTTTTTTGTTCTATGTTTCTCTTATGCTTCGAGTCGATGAAGATAGCCTGACCCTCCATCTCGAGGTGTCGCTCGCAACCGCCGAACCGGCACTGGTGACGGATATTCGCTGCGGTGACGCGACCGCACGGCGGCGTGCGGTGGCACAGCTGGCCCGGCATCTGGCGGTCCGTTTGCGCTGCTATGATATTCTTGCCGACGAGCCCGCCGCGATGGCGGGGATATTGCCGCTCTTCCCCGACGCATGACGAACACCTCGTCCCGATCCCATCGCTGATGCTGATAGCCTTGCTTCTCGCTGTCGCGACCGTCCCCGCCGGGCAGATGTTCGCCTGCACGCCCATCAGGGTGTGGGACGGTGACGGGCCGGTCTGGTGCCGGGAGGGACCACGGATTCGGCTTGGCGGAATAGCGGCGCGCGAAATCGACGGCTCATGCCGGCGGGGGCAACCCTGCCCGCGCGCCAGTGGGATCGCCGCGCGGGACGCGCTGGTCCGATTGCTTGGCGGCGCCAGGGGCCGAAGCGGCACCGGCCATATCCTTGTCACTGGCCCGAGGCTCCAATGCCGGTCTACCGGCAACGCGAAAGGGGATCGCACCGGGGCCTGGTGTTCTGCGCCGGGGATCGGCGACCTGAGTTGCGCCATGATCGCGACAGGTACAGTGCTGCGATGGCAGCGCTATGCGGCAGGCCATTGCCGCTGACAGGGCCTGATGGCCTGCCGCATGCCAACGGCTCATCCCTGTACGGTTTGGGGCGCGATTGCGATCGACGAGAGGTCGTTCGTCGGATCTACTTGAATGCCCGCTTCGCTCCGTTCGGAATAGCGATCGACGAGTTGATCCGCATGCGGCCGCAGCAGGACGGTAAAGCGTACAAGCTCCTCGACCACATCGACGATGCGATCATAATAGCTCGACGGCTTCATGCGGCCGTCATCGTCAAATTCGGCGAACGCCTTGGCCACGCTCGACTGGTTGGGGATCGTGAACATGCGCATCCAGCGGCCAAGGATTCGCAATGTGTTGACGCTGTTGAAGGATTGCGAACCCGCGCTGACCTGCATCACAGCAAGGGTCCGCCCCTGTGTCGGGCGCATGCCCTGATACGCCAGAGGCAGATGGTCGATCTGGGCCTTCATGATACCGGTGATCTGCCCGTGCCGTTCCGGGCTGCACCAGATCTGCCCTTCCGACCACAAGGAATGCGCCCGTAGTTCGGCAACGGCCGGGTGGTCGTCCCCTTCGACCTGGTCGGGAAGCGGCAGATCAGAAGGGTCGAATATCCGCGTTTCACATCCGAAAAACTGGAGAAGCCGCGCAGATTCCTCCACCACAAGCCGCGAGTAGGATCGCTTCCGCAAGCTGCCATAGAGGAGAAGAATGCGTGGCGGCGGATCGTTCGGGCCGAGACCAAGCGCGGGCCTTCGGCGGGCAAATGCCAACTTCAGAGCCGGCAGATAATCCGGCTCGGATAGCTGGCGCAGGCGTTCAAAGGCCATGATGTCCTCGCTCATCGGCCTTGCTCGGGCACGGTATCAGGAAACCAGCGGCGACCGAACCAGAAGGCGACATTCACCAGCAGGATCAGCACTGGCACCTCCACCAGTGGGCCGATGACGGCTGCGAAAGCGACCGGGGACGCCAGCCCGAAAGCGGCGATCGCGACGGCAATGGCCAGTTCGAAATTATTGCCCGCAGCCGTGAAAGCCACCGCCGTCGTGCGTGGATAGTCGCTGGCGATCAGCTTGCCCATGAAGAAGCTGATCGAGAACTGGACAACGAAATAGATGGTCAGCGGGATGGCGATGCGGACGGCATCCCCCGGGAGCGTGACGATCTCGCTGCCCTTCAGGCTGAACATCGCAACGATCGTGAACAGGAGGGCGATGAGCGTGACCGGACCGATCTTCGGGAGGAATACGCCCTCGTACCAGTCGCGCCCTTTGGCCGCGACGAGACCCTTCCGGGTCAGATATCCCGCGAGGAAAGGGATACCGAGGTAGACCGCGACCGCTTGCGCGATGATCCAGAAACTGACGTTGATGACGCTGCCCTCCAGCCCGAACAAGGGCGGCAGGAAGGCGAGGAAGAACCAGGCATAGAGGCTGAAGAACAGGATCTGGAAGATCGAATTGAACGCCACCAGCGCCGCGACATATTGATTGTCGCCCTTGGCAAGCTGGTTCCAGACAATAACCATCGCGATGCATCGGGCCAGCCCGATCAAGATGAGACCCGTCATATAAGCTGGCTCGGCGCGCAGGAAGATGACGGCCAGAAGGAACATCAGCACCGGGCCGATGATCCAGTTCTGGACAAGCGATATCGCCAGCACCCGCTTGTCCTCGAAGACGCGCGGCAGCTCCTCATAGCGAACCTTGGCCAGCGGTGGATACATCATCAGGATGAGGCCGATCGCGATCGGTATATTCGTGGTGCCCCAGGACAGGCCGTTGATCGCGGCAGGTAGACCCTCGATGCTCGTGCCAAGGCCTACGCCCAGGGCCATCGCCAGAAAAATCCACAAGGTGAGATAGCGATCGAGAAAGGATAGCCGTGGTCGACGGGTCTGGGTCATTGCGGTTCCTTGAGCGGTGGGGCGGCGTCACCGACGCCCAGCGCGATCTGCATGTAGACAGTGTCGAGCCAGCGTCCGAACTTGCGTCCCACCGACCGCATCGTGCCGGCATGTTCGAAGCCGAGCTTGGCATGGAGGGCGACCGATGCCGCTTCACCCCCGCCGATGACGGCAATCATCTGGCGAAATCCTGCCACCTCGGCCTGTGTCAGCAGAGCAGCAAGCAGTGCCTTTCCGACACCTCGTCGCTGATGCCCGGGATCGATATAGATCGAGTTCTCACAGCTCGATGCATAGGCAGGCCGATCGCGAAACTGCGTGGCATAAGCATAGCCGACAACATGGCCGCCCTGCTGGGCGGCGAGGAACGGCCAGCCTTTCGCCAAGCATGCATCAATCTTGGCTTCGGTCTCCATCACCGAGCGCGGGCTGGTATCGAAGCTGGCGGTGCCCTCCCGGACATGATGGGCGTAGATGGCGGCGATCGCCGGCGCGTCGGCGAGGACCGCCGGTCGGACCGTGAACGCTGCCATCGTTCAGCCTGCCGTGACGCGGTTGCCGGCAGCGTCGACGACCTGCTCGCCGTCTTCCTTGGCGAAAGCACCGCGTTGGGCCGCGGGGATGAGTTCCAGCACCGCTTCGGAAGGGCGGCAGAGCTTGACGCCGAGCGGCGAGACCACGAGCGGACGGTTGATGAGGATGGGATGGGCCATCATTGCGTCGATCAGCGCCGCATCGGAAAGACCTTCATCGCCCAGGCCGAGGTCCGCAAAGGGCGTGCCCTTCTCGCGCAGCAAGGCACGCGCGCCGATCCCGGCGCGTGCGATCAGGCTTTCGAGTTGACTGCGTGAAGGCGGCGTCTTCAGATATTCGACCACATGCGGTTCGATCCCGGCGTTGCGGATCATCGCGAGCGCATTGCGCGACGTCCCGCATTCGGGATTGTGGTAGATGATGATGTCCACGGTCATTCACTCGCCTCCGCCTTGGCGCTCGCGCCTTCGCCCTGTCCGATGTCCTTGAGCTTGCGCCGCATCGCCATGTCATCGAGGCTCGAGATCGGGAGCGCCAGAAACAGCGCAATGCGATTCTGCAAATAGCGCAGCGCCTGCAGAAAGGCCTCGCGTTGCCCCTCGCCCTCGATCGCGGCAGGGTCTTCAATGCCCCAATGCGCTGTCATGGGATGGCCGATCCATACCGGACAGGTCTCACCGGCTGCATTGTCGCAGACCGTGAAGATGAAATCGAACTGCGGCGCACCGGCACCGGCAAACTCATCCCAGCTCTTGGACCGCATATCAGTGGTATCGAAGCCGAGCCCCTGAAGCACCGACAATGCCATTGGGTGGACCTGCCCCTTTGGCTGGCTCCCGGCGCTATAGGCTCTGAAACGCCCCTCGCCGAGCTTGTTCATGACCGCTTCGCCAAGGATGGAACGCGCCGAGTTTCCGGTACACAGGAACAGGACATTATAAATACGGTCGGGCATGCAGGGCTCCGTCAGCAGCAGGGAACAAGCTCGGCGATCAGCGGCTCGCACAGTTCCGCCCTGCCCCCGCAGCAATCCTTGACCAGGAACAGGGTCAGCGCCTTGAGCTGATCGAGGTCGGCGCGGTAGATGATCTGGCGACTGTGGCGCTCGGCACGGATCAGGCCCGCACGCGCAAGCCCGGCCAGATGCGACGACATCGTATTCTGGGGGATATTGAGCTGGCGGGCGACTTCGCCCGCGGCCAGGCCATCGGGCTCATGACGCACCAGCAAGCGAAACGCATCGAGGCGAGTGCCTTGGGCAAGCGCCGCCAGTGCGCTGATAGCAGAATCATTGTCCATATATCGATAATATTGGATATATGGATTTCTGACAAGCCCAGCAGAAGAATGCCGACACAGCAAAAGGCCCGGTGGTTGCTGCCACCGGGCCTTCGCGGGTTTCAGAAGGGAATTTCGTCGTCATCGACCGAGCTGTCATTGCCGCCCTGGTCGCCACTGGCGGGCTTGGCGCGGGTAAGGAAGGTCACCTCGTCGGCGATGATCTCGACGCCGTACCGCTCGATATTCTCGTTGTCGGTCCAGCGGGTGTAGTGGATGCGGCCGCGCACCATAACCTTCATCCCCTTGTCGACATATTGTTCGACGGTCTTGCCGACGCCGTTGAAGCAGGTGATGCGGTGCCATTCGGTATCTTCGATCCGCCGGCCATTGTCGTCCTTGACGATCTTGCCGTTGCTGTCGCGCTTAGGCCGCGAGGTCGCGAGGCTGAAGTGGGTGATCTTGGTGCCGCCCTGGGTGGTGCGGGCTTCCGGCGTGGCGCCGACATTGCCGGCGAGGATGACGAGGTTCTGCATGTCGAGGTTCCTTTTTTGGGTGCCGAAGGGACCGTCCCTTCGACTGACCCCCGAAAAAGGCGGGCATGGGCGGTGCTTCCACCGGAGCGCGTCAGCCGCGCAGGGGAACCCCGACACTAGGGGTGGTGCGGGCAGCCGTGGCACACGGCAACTCGGCCCGACGGGGAGCGGGTTGGAAGGACCGAACGACCGACTTAGGGATCAGGTCAAAAAGAAGGGATGGTGGCTTTGGTTCTATGAACCCAGGAACCGGTGCAGAAACCTTGCCCTATCGCCGCGGCATGTCCCCGCCAGGCGGAGACCCCACAACAGGCCGTCAGCGATTTTCCCACCTTGGACTGTCGTCCGCAGCGAAGCGACGGCAACGCTCACGGCAACAGACATAATGGCCGTCCGACGCACGGTACGCCGCAGGCCCGCCCATCCCCGGCTTCATGGGATTGGCGAGCGCCTTTTCGAACCGCCCAAAGGATGATGCGGTGGTGCGCCGTCACGCGATCTGCACGCTGATCACGGCAAGGAGACGGTCGACGCAGTGAGATGCGTCGGCCACATCGAAAGGTGACGCTCCGGCCCGGAACAAAGCGTCGATCTGGTGGCGGCGATAGGCCGGCGAAAGGATCGCTACGAGTGCCGGCAATTCCGGAGGCAGGTCGGACAGGCCCGCCTCCATCGCAAGCGCAAGGGCCTTTTCGAGGTCATGCCGAATATGGACGCGGTTCCAGTCGTCGGCATAGCCGCCCTTCATCAGAAAGGCTTTGAGGCCGAGTTCGATCGCGATCGCCAGCGAATGTGCGGCACTCGCGGGGGCGAACTCCACGCTACCCGCCGCACCGCGGGCAAATTCCACAGCATTCGCCATGAAAGTGGCGACCAGCGCCGGATCCGCGATCCCGGCGAAACGTCGCGCGGCATCATCGAGCGTTGCGGCAGGAAGCCCGATCAGCCAGCGCGGCCCTGCGATATTGCGCAGATGGCGCAAATGCGCAGAACCCGGTTCATCGGCGTCGGTGCCGGCCGACCAGCGTAGCAGCAGCGCGGCCTTCCAGCAGCGCCCGTGACGCTGCCGGAACGCCAGCAGAGCGCGCAGTTCCTCATCATGCAAATCGCGCATCATCATCTCTCTCTCTAGTTCGTGGTAAGGCGACCGCCGGCGAGCGCAGGCAACGCGGGTGGCTGGTGGACTCTGAACCGCGTCCCGGCCGCCAAAACGGCCGACGGGCTCCGGTGCTGCTCAGCGACACCAAAAACGGCCTTTGGCGCCCCCCCTCTCGCCTGCGGGAATTTCCAGGGGACGACGGTGAGCGGAGCAAAAAGGGCCGCCGGAAAACCGGCGGCCCGCGGCTTCAGCCCGCAGCGCGACGGGCAGCTGAAGGAGGGCTTCCCAATGGGCCGCGGCGATCAACGACACGCAGTCCCCGAGCCTTGGCTTCGATGACAAGCCGCTCCGTCACGCCGTTGCCCTGGAAGGCGATCACGAACCGCGGCTTGAGCGAGAGCATCTGCTCGTTGCGACGGAAGCCCGCGCGATCTCCGAGTTTGCGATCGAGACCGAACCGCACCTGCTGGATGCCATTCTGCTCGGCCCAGGACGCTGCAAGCCGCTCGATACCCTTCATATCGCCGCCGTGTACGAGATACATGTCGCCGACATGGGCGCGAACCTTGTTGAGGGTGGCCAACAGGTTATCGGCGAACGTCTTCATATCGTCGTCGTTGGCGAAGGTGAGGCGGCCACCGGCGAACACCACCGGCGTACCCTGCGCGGTGTTGGCGTTCAGAGCCCGCTCGCGGCGCGCCCGCAGGAAGGCATGGCCATCGACGATCCCGGCGGTGACGCCGAGCGAGATGCGGTTGCCGGACGACGGCACCCACGATCTCCCGGTCTCCCGGATATAGTGCGCGGCGGCGACATCGCGCATGATCTCGAAGGCACCGGCGGATTCCTCGACCTTCTTGGCGAGATCGATCTTTTCCTCCAGATTGGCCGTGCTGATTTCGGAGCCGTCCTGTTCGGCGAGGAGAAGGCGGATGTCGTCGGTCAACCGATCGACCAGCCCGTGTTTCTTGGCGGCGGCGCGGTGGAAGAGGTTCACCAGGCCCCAGCCCAGGTCTTCGATGTCGCGCTCCAGCGCGGTGTTTCCCATCGTCGTGAAGAGATCGCTCCAGATTGCGGTGACGGTCTGCTCCAGCGCCTCGGTTGGTGGCGGCACCATGCCACTGATGTCTTCAGCGCGGGGTTCGAGGTGCCCTAGCTCCAGTGCCGCGAGGGCGGCTGCAAGCGATGTGGACATGATAGCGAGCCTTTCTGTCTGTGCCGGCGGCCTCTCCGCCGGATGCGCATCCTCCGGGCGCTCGCAAAAGAGGGGCTGGCACCGAGGCACAGCCGAGGGAAACTCGCGAACAAGTGGTGGTGCGGGCAGCCGTGGCACACGGCAACTCGGCCCGCCGTTCGCGGGTTGCCAGCGCCTCGCGGGCGCCCATATGCGGCATCCTCTGGCGGGGAGGTGTCGACACAGACCGGTTTCGCTTTGCCCTCAGCTTCTGCCGTCGATTCGGAACGGGGGTATCTCCAATTCCGCCGCTGCGAGATGCGACAGCACCGCCGCGTAGCTGCCGAGACCGCGCACCGTTTCCGCCGAGATCAGGATCTCGTCATCGTCCGAGGCGCTGAAACGCCGAACGGTCGTGCCGTCAAAGACCACCCGCTCCGGGCCGAACGCCCCAGGAGCGCCGCCAGCCCAGCGCACGAAGACAAGGGCATGATCGACACAGAAAGTCTCGATCGACTCGAACCGGCCCCAGGCAACCTCATGGTCGGCCAGGTACAGGGGAACGCTCGTATCGAGATCGTCCGGATCGAACGCGGTGCCCTCCCAATCCGTGAAGGCGCCGTCACTCGCGACGGCAGCGCAGAAGCCGGGAAGGAGGTCAGCGGACAGCGATCCGCCGATGCGGATCGCGACAGAAGCGCGATCGGCCATGAGAGTCTCCGTAGCTGGTGAGGGGGTCAGCCTGCGGACTGACCCCGGTGAAACGCGTCGAGCCAGCGCGCCATCGACATGCGCTGGTCGACGGGTTTGCGCGCTTGCGCCGCCTGGAACGCGACCAGCGCGAGCGGTGCATCCGCAACGATCCGGTCAACCTCGCTCGCCGAGAGAAGGCCGTGCTGACGGATATACGCGGTGATATTGCCCGGTCTCGGCGTCGCCCCGCCGCGCCCGACAACGGGCTTGCGCCAAAGGCCCTCGATCGTGCGCAAGCGCGGTTTTGCGCGGGCCTCCATCAGAACGATGGTGCGAAGCTCATCCTTGGAGAGCGCCTCCACCTCGTGCGGCCGCATTGCGGGACAGAAGAAACATGAGGATTTGGGCGGTACAGGGAGGCCCGCGCGCTCAATACGCGCAGCGCAATCCGCTCTGGTCCAGCCCAGTTCGCGAAGGGGATACCGATAGTCATAGCGAGGGTCGGCATATCCCTCGGCATGCGCATAGCGTCGCTGATCGGCACTGGAACAGTCATAGCCGATCAGTTTGACGACACGTCCGCCCTCTCCCCAGCACCGTATCGCGGGCGCCCATTGCGCCGTCCATTTGTCCTGCGGCGCCACCTTCCATTTGAGCGAGCACGACCCCCGCCCAAATGCCTTGGACGGCAGGGTAGCGTTGGTCAGCATGTTGGTGCCCAAGCTATCATAGGGCGGCCAATGCTTGAAATTTCGCGGTTCGTAGCGGACTATCTCGGACGCGACATCGTGACGGTCCATCCAACGACGAAAGACCGGAATGAACGCATAGGTATCGGTCTTTTCGGATCCGGTATCGGCGAACAACACCATATCGATCGGCTCGCCTCGTTCGACGAGCTCGATGATCATGGCGGTGGAATCGACGCCCGCGCCCCAGGCCGCGATCACTGGCGCGCGCTCAACCATCGGCCGAGTCCTTCGGGACGATGGTCGGGTTGATAAGTCGGTACGCGCGCGTCTTGAACTTTGCGATCCGGCACACGGCGCCTGTTATGGGATCGCGAAAGAGCGGTGCCTTGCCCTTCGGATTGGCAATGACCGTGAAGCGGTCGCGATCTTCGCCGTCATTGAAACGAAGGGGCTCGTCGAAGACGATGGTCTGTCCCGGCTTCGGGGCCGGCTTCGCGCGTTCGAGCTTGCGGCGAACCAGATTGGCACGACAGCGTGCGCGCCATTCGGAAGCGTAGATGCTGTCGGTCTCGGTCAATTCATCGAGAATTGCAGCGGGGCAGTCGCTTTCGCACGGTCCCATCGTTTCCGTCATATCTTTGTAGCCGAACGTGCAGCCGTCGCGCGCGCCGGTGCTTTGCCTGGTCAGGCACACGACGGCGAAGACGGCCCGAGCGCCGGACGCCTCGATCCGTTCGCAGGCCGCGTAATAGGTCGAACCGACCATCGAAGACGCGAGAACCGTGAGACGATGATCCGCGTGCGCATAGGTGAACTGGTTGTCGAGATAGGAGCGCGCAGTGGCGTAGCCACCCATGTCGCGCATGAAGAGCCAACCCATGAGGGATCTCCTGCAATTGCGGGGTTCAGGCGGCGGCCGCGAGGCGCACAGCGCCGATATCCACGGGCGTGCCGGCAAGCCGGCGCTGGAGCGCGGCCACGTCGAGCAACTCGGAGATCGGCCCGCGGTGAGGCTTGCCAACCTCCTGCCCGTCGCGACAGCGGCTGATAGATACCTCGCTGTCCGGGAGGAAGCCGCGCGGGACCACGCGAACGGCGAGATCCGCGTGGCGCAACTCCGTCGTGCCGTCTTCGTGATCGGCACCCATGACGGTGTTGATACGAGCCTCGTCCGCGTCGAGGCCGATGGCCGTGGCGAGACGTGCAAGCGCGCGACGCGCCTGATAGTGGAAGGTACGTTTGGCGTGGTCGTTTCCGCCGACGCTCTTCCCGGCGATGTCGAGCAGCGCTGGCGCGGCGGCGACCGCCCGGCGATCCGCTTCGCAACGGAGGCGAAGGACGTTCACGCTGGGCGTATCGCGTTCGGCAACGTCTGCCAGATGGCGGATGAGAAGAAGGATTGCCGCGTCGCTGGCAACAGGCTTGCCGGCACGCTGACAGTCGTCGACGGCGGCGTTGAGGGCGTGGAGCGCCGCCGGCAGATGGTCCAGACCGGCGGGGGAAAGGGCTTGATTGTGGCGGTAGAGCGTATCGTAGAGCATGGGAGCCTCCTTCTGAGCGCTCTGGCGCGCTCAAAAAGCCGAAGGCTCCCTCCCCTCCCCTGTCCTTACGCGGCTGAACGCTGCGGCGAACCAGCGGTAGCCGCCGGGGCCTGGGCGGACGATCGCCGCGATCATGCTGCTTCACGGATCTGTTCCTGGGCGACGTCCGACGTGGCGAGGCCAGTTGCGCGGAGCAGAAAGGCGGCGGCCGCTTCGGCTTTTGCCGCAGCCGTCATGATGGCGCGGGGATCCTTGCGCAGCACCGCGAGCCACGAGCCGATATACGCTGCATGATCGTCGATATGGGCGGTCGGGAGGCCAAGATCCGCGCCAAGCAGGGCGGATGTCATCTCGGCGCAAAGCTCTTCGAAAGCATAGGCGTTGTCGCCGAATTTCCTGCCGAATTCTCGGTTGAGCCGGTCAGGATGGCCGGTCCAATGCCCTGCCTCATGCGCTAACGTCGAAGCGAAATAGGCACGGGTGGAAAACAACGCGACGGGCGGCATCGTGATGCTGTCGGCAACACGGTCGTAGAAGGCCCGATCGCCGCACTGGTGAACCCTCGCCGGAAGGGCATCGAGGAAGCGCTCTGCGCGAGCCGGCAGCTCGTCGTCGGGGGCGACCACGCTGAGGGGGCATGGATAAAACTTCTCCGGCAGCCCCTCGATCTGATCAGCATTGAAGACGGCGTAGGATCGCAGCACGCGTCGCATTTCGTCCGTGGAGTCGCCGGTGACGGGCGACTCCACCGTCTTGCTGTAGGATTTGTAGAAGATGGCGATTTGCGACCGCTCGCCTTCGCGGACCTGGCCGCCCAGCGCCTGCGCCTGCTTATAGGTCATCCAGGTGCGAGAATGGTAGCCGGCGCCTTCGGCGCAGAGCCACAGCCAGAAGCAATTGATGCCCTTATACGGGTCGCCGGTCGCGCGAAGGGGACGGCCGCCAAGGCCAGGTCGCCATGGTTTCACCCAAGGGCGTACGCCCGCTTCGAGTTTGTCGATGATCGCGTTGGTGATGGTGTCGGCAGGCGACGGTTTATCGGTGGTCTTTGCCACGGTCATTCTCCTGATCTGGTAGAGGCGATCCCGGACCAGCACCCTCCCCTCAGAGAGCCTGCCGCCGGGGCACAAAAGGAGGGGCGACACTCCGCGAAGAGTGCCGCCCCCAGTCGCCTCGAACCGTGCAAACGGGCGTCAGGCCGCCTCGCTCAAATCCTCCTGATCGTCGTGCGGCGCGTCCTCCAGATCCGACTCATCATCGACATCATCACCATCATCGCCGGGATCGACATCATCGGCCTCGTCGATAAACGTCGAGCGCAGCGCGATGGTCTCGGGCTGCTCGATGGCGTCGAAGCGCATGGCATCAGGCAGCCAGGCCGTCGCCTTTTCGCGGATTTCGGCCTCGACGATCCCCTGCCCGTTGCAGAGCGAGGCGCAGGTTGCGGCAAGGTCGCCCTTCTTGGCGTCCTTGTAGCGCCCGCGCAGGATCGGCCCGCCAATGTCCTCGAGCGCGGCGAGCATGACCTCCTTTTTGACGCGGCCGAAGAAGTTCTCGGCCGTGGGGCGCCACCAATGCTCGACCTGAATGTCGAGCGCGCGACCAAGATGGTCATGGAACCCGTTGGACCGTCCGCCCTCGGCAATGTTCAGGCTCGGTTCCAGCGTACGGGCGATCGAGAAGGCCACCCAACTGCCGCGGGCCTCGTCGTCGAGCGCACGAAAGGCTTCGAAACGCTCGGTCATGGTCTTGTGACCGGCCCAGCTCGTATCGAGACGCTGGCGCTGATCCTCGATGGTCTGCGACGCCATCGACCCCTCGTCGCGGAAGCCGAAGATAGGGAATTGCGCGCCGCCGGACTTGAGCGTCGAGTGGGTGCGGACGTAGTTCTGCTCGAAGACGACATTCTGCGCCATCAGGAAGATGGTGAGGTCCAGCGCCATCGCCGGATCGCTGGCGATATGGGCGACGAGGATCTGCCGGCGCTGGGTCGCCAGTTCGTCAATCAGCGTAGCGCTGAGCTTGGGTCCGTGATCGATGTCGTCGGCGCCGTCTTCACCATTGGCACCGCCCGTCGCCTTGGGCGGAGCATTCGGATCGACAACGGGCTTCTCACTGAACATGCGGGTGTGAACGCGGGCTTCGCCATCGCCACCGATATAGACGAACGTCCCGATCTGCGCCCGGACCGCCGGATCGATCTCGCGACGGGAATCCTCGATGCCCTCAAGCTCCCGTTCGATCTCGTCGAGGCGATCGTTCGCCGCTTCAGCTTCCGGCGTCCCGTCGGTCAGTTCACACTCAAGCCGCTCGACGAGTTGGTCATTTTCGGCCGAAAGCGCTTCGACACGCGCGCTTTCCTCCTCGCTGAGCGGCCGCGCGGCCGCGTGAAATTCATGAAGCTGACGCTCGAGATCATAGGGAACGTGAGTGGCCGCGATGGGCGTCACGAACGCGAGGCCCTCGGCCTGCGCGAGTTCAGCAGCGGCCGTCTCCAGCTTTTTGCCGGCGAGATCTTCGAGAAGATCGACGTCGATCCAGTTCTCGTCCCCCTCGGCGGCAAAGAGATCACCCTCGATGCGGCCGCCTGCCGCGACATAGGCATCGCGACCGATGAACCGCGCCTTGGCATCGTTCGCCTTGATCGTGCCGTTGAGGATCGCACGCCGGATGTTGTCGGGCTGATCGCCGTAATAGGAGGTGCTCATCTGTGCGAAGACGCGCGCCTGACGATCGATGTCGCTCGTCACGGCATAGGCCTGGGCGACACCCAGGGTGATTTCACCGGCGGCGAGCGCCTGGAACACGCTCGGCGCGAGCTCGGCAAGCCGCACCCGCTGCTCGACGAAGCGGGTGGTGACGCCCTGTCGCTTGGCCACGTCCTCGGCGGTCATCCCCTTCTGGATGAGGAAGTTGAACGCGGTGCTTTCATCCGCCGGGTTCATCGGAACGCGCTGGAAGTTCTCGGTGAGGCTGGCCTCAACCGAGTTGTCGTCGTCGGTAAGGACGAGGACAGGCACGACATGGTCGGCGGGCAACGTGCCCTGTTCGATCAGGCTCTGGAGTGCGCGCAGCCGGCGCCCGCCCGCCTTGACGGTGAAATGGCCCGCCTTCTTGAGCGGGGTAACGATGAGGTTCTGCAACAAGCCTTGCGTTGCGATGCTGGCGGCGAGGGCGTCGATACCGGCCTCACGGCTGGATTTGCGGACATTGTCCTTGGACAGCGAGAGGTTCTTGACCTTCACGGACTGGATCATCGGTCGTCTCCATCTGGAACTGGCGCGCCGCCTCGACGGTCACGCGAGCCTGCTCATCAGGCCCACAAAGCCGAAGGCTCCCTCCCCTCTCCTGCGCTGAGCGCGGAGAGAGGACCTGGATCGTCAGGCGGTGATGCGCTCGATGACGGCAGCGGCATGCGCGACGGGGACGAACATCCGCGTTCTGTGCTGGATGATGTCGGTGAAACAGCCCGCCGCCTTGAGTTCGGCAAGCCGCGTGTGCGGCCAATCGAGCAGTTCGAGGCGCTGCTGGCCAGCGACCAGGCTGCGCTTGAGCCGGTAGGCTCCGACGGATGATATCTCGCCGGTCGTCATCACATGCTTTGCGGTATCGTCGCCCGACACGGTGATGGCGGCATTGATCCCGAAGGCGTCCGCGAGCTTCGACACCAGCGGTGCAGGGACGATCCGACCGAGGAAGGACTGGCCGTCATCGGTGTTCAGCCGCCAGACCTGAACATGATCGTCGGGCAGACGATCCCAGACCGGCAGGAGCAGGCCCGCGACCAAATAGAGCGTGCTGGTGCGGGTCTTGTCCCGCATCTCCTCTACCTCGGCCTGCCACAGCGCCGAAAATTCCTCCTCGCTGGTCTCTTCCCACATCGTTTCGAGCAGCAAATCTTGCCGCATACGCTCGGAACGGGTCGGCCGAACCAGCTCGTAGCGGCGAACGATCTCGCCATCGTCGTCGGTGAGCGAATAGGTGCTGCACCGGATCGCGGCCCTGCCGGACTTGCGATTGACGATCGGGCGCGCGTCATCGCCCAGGATCCGCAACGCGCGGTCCAGCGGGACCGGCTTGTAGCGCTCCTCCGTTTCGAGGCGCAGGATCTCGGTTTCCGCGCCGCTCGTCTCGTCGCGCCGGATCACCGTGCGATCGAGGATCGTGATGCGTTCGGCATTGATGCTCTCGACACCAAGATCGAGCGTGCCGGCTTCGCGCGCCGCCTCGATCCGGGCCTCGATCAGACCGAGATATTCATCGAAGATCGCATTCTGCAGCGTGATGCGCAGCGCGAGAATGCGATTGAGCCAGCGCTGAATGGGCGGCAGTTCCTCCTTCAGCCCGCCGCCTTCGCCCTCCAGCTCAAGTCCGGTGAGGGTCTGAAATTCGTCGAGCGTGGTCGAGCGTAGCTTGCCGTCGGCCAAAAGGCGGAACCATGTTTCGAGGGATTCCTTGGCATAGTCGCTTTCAAGATTGTCCCGCGGGTCGAACAGACCCTGGCCACCCGTCTGGCGCTGGCCCCGTGTCAGGGCGCCAAGGCTGTCGAGGCGGCGGGCGATCGTCGAGATGAAGCGCCGCTCGCCGCGGCAGTCGGTCGATACCGGACGGAACAGCGGCGCGGTTGCCTGATGCGTGCGGTGGGTGCGGCCGAGCCCCTGGATGGCCGCGTCAGCGCGCCAACCGGGCTCGAGCAGATAATGGTTGCGGCGCGACTGGTTCTCGGCGGTGAGGCTGGCGTGATAGCTGCGCCCAGTGCCGCCTGCATCCGAGAAGATCAGGATCTTCTTCTCGTTCCGCATGAAGGCGTCGGTCTCGGCAAGGTTTGTTCGCGGCGAACGGCTCTCGATACGCTGGCGACCGTGCGCGTCGACGACGATACGCCGACTGCGTCCCGTAACCTCGGCGACCGCGTCGCTTCCGAAATGCCCGATGATATGATCAAGGGCGGACCCCACGATCGGCAGGGAGCAGAACCGCTCGACGAGATTGTCGCGCATCTCGATCGCTTCCTGGCTGAAGATGGGACGGCCCTCCTCGTCGGACATCGGCTCGGAGCGGGTCTTGCCGGTGTCATCGACGAAGGTCTTCATCTGTCGGACGGGAAAGGCCGCCGTGAGATAGGACATGACGAACTCTTTGGGTGAAAGCTCGATGTCCAGATTCGCACGATCCTCGGCATTCAGCGCGGCAAGTGCCCGGTTGAGCATCGCCTCGGACGTCGAGACCAGCTGGATCACGACGCTCTCGCCCCGGGCCAGATCGGCACGGATCGCCGGGATCAGCGACGGCAGCTTCATGCCGATCAGGATCTGGCCGAAGAAACGCTGCTTGGTGGATTCGAAGATCGACAGTGCAGCGGCCTTGGCGCCGCTGTTGTAGGTGTCGTTGGAAAAGCTGTCCGTCACCCGGGTGGCATCGAGCGCGGTGCGCAAATTGGCGTGGATAATCGCCCACGCGTCGGCATAGGCATCATAGACCTCGACCTGGTCGGGCGTAAGGCGATGTTCGAGGATGTCATATTCGACGCCGGCGAAACTGAGCGCCCTGGCGACATAGAGGCCCTGCATCTTCAGGTCGCGGGCGATCAATTCCATTGCCGCGATCCCGCCACGACGCAAACTGTCGACGAAGGCTCGGCGATCGGCGAAGGCGGTGGTCGGACCCCACAGGCCAAGCCGGGTGGCATAAGCAAGATTGTTGACATCCGACGCGCCGGTTGCGGACACGTAAAGGACGCGGGCGCGAGGCAGCAGATTTTGCAGGCGCACGCCGGCGATGCCTTGATCGGAGCCGTCCTTGGTGCCGAAACGGCCTTCGCCGCCGGCGACACCCGCCATTTCGTGCGCCTCGTCGAACACCATCATGCCGTCGAAATCGTCACCGACCCAGTCGAGAATCTGCTGAAGACGGGTGCCCTTGTCGCCGCGGTTGGAGCGCAGCGTCGCATAGGTGAGGAATAGCACGCCCTCGGCCGCGCCGATCGGCGTGCCGAGTTTCCACTGATTGAGATGCTGGATGTCGAGCGCGAGACCGCCGACCGCGGTCCAGTCGCGACGTGCATCCTCAAGCAGCGTCTCGGTCTTGGATATCCAGATATGCTTGCGACGCCCGCGCAGCCACTGGTCGAGGATGATGGCTGCAACCTGACGGCCCTTGCCGGCACCCGTGCCGTCGCCAAGGAAGAATCCGGTCCGGTAAGGTCGGCCGTCCTGGTCGGGCGCGAGCGACAATCCTTCCTCGGCCGCCTTGAACAGGCCAGAAATGTCTCGCTCGAAGGCGTCACCGGCATAGATCAGCGTTTCGAGCTGAGCGTCGGACAGCACCCGGTCTGCGACGACGCGGGTCGGCAGCTTTGGAACGTAAGAGGGCCGCGGCGCCGTAATCGAGCCCATGGCGATCGATTCCACGAGAGCGGTCGGATGCGCGGATGCACAGGGAATGGCGATGCGGCTCGGCCGGTACGGCAAGTAGACACCGACCGCCTCGCCGGTTGGTACGGGTTCGGCAAAGACATCGTAACTGATATCGAGCGCGCCGAGAGACGGGGCGGCCTTAGCGATCGGAGCCGAAAGCCGGGGCCTGCTCGAAAGACCGCCGAGCAGGGATCCGCGCGCACGGGTTGGTGCAAGGCGCACTGGCGAGCATCGCGGGGTTGCCGTAAGGCTGGTGGCCGATGTGCTGATCGTCGCGAGCACCTCGGCGAGCGAGCTGCACCGGATGAGGGCGACGTCGTCCCGCGAGCCTTTTTCCAGAACGATCAGCTTCACGATCTGGCTGGTGCCATGTTTGGCATAGGCATTCGCGGGCAGTTCGACGTGGAGCGTGATCGCGCAACCCTCGGTCGCCTTCGCCCAGGCGCGGCTCGATGTGTCCACGCGATCGGGAAGGATAGCAGCGCAGCGCCCGCCGGCGCCAAGCCGCTTCAAAGCTGCGCGCAGATGACGGAACGCGGCAAGCGGATCCGCATGTCTGCCCATGCTGCGGGAAAAGGGCGGGTTGATGAGCACGGCGGTCGGGCGGATCGACAGCGGCAGCAGATCGTGGATGAGTTCGCCATCGTGGCGACTGACCGGTGCGGTGGGAAATGCTGCCTCGAGCATAGCGGAACGCCCGGGATCGATCTCATTGAGGACAAGCTTGGCGCCAACGCGAGCGGCGAATACCGCGAGGAGCCCGGTGCCGGCGGAGGGTTCCAGGACGGTATCCGCGGCGGTGATGCGAGCGGCGAGCGCGGCAAGATAGCCAATCGCGGCCGGTGTCGAAAATTGCTGGAGCGCGATCTGTTCTTCGCTGCGCACGGTGTGCGTCGGCAGGGATGCGGTGAGCGCGGTCAGGGCTGCAAGGCACTCAGCCGGCCCTTGCGGCAGGTCAAGCGTGGCAAGGTGCAAGACCTGGGCCAGCTCCAACACATCATAGGCGTTGCGGAGTGACCAATGCCCATCGGCTGCGGTTGAACCATAGGCGGTTTCCATCGTCCGGAGCAGGCCAGGCCGGCCCAGGCCATCGCCTTGGTGCAGCACGGCATAGATCGCCTTCGCCGCGATGATGGATGGTTCGGTGAAATCGAGTTCGAAAGCAGCGGCTGAGGTGCGCATTGTAGGCCTCCATTGCATCGTCCGGTGCCCATCACCGGATCAACAAGCCGGAGGCCTCCTCTCCTCTCTTCAGTGGAAGTGCGTATGGATCACGGTGCGAGGAACGGCGTTGCGGGCAAGCCGATCGCGCAGAGCATCGTTCCAATCATCATGCTCGGATGGGAGCCATTCCTCGACCCTTCGTCCGTTGGCGCTGAGGTGCTCCCCTGCCCTCTTCAGGCAGATCTTCGCCGCTTTATTCCGCTGGCCGAACACGATGACGCGCTTCACATGCGACGGTATGCCGACATGGGCGTAGCGCTCGGCACCAAGCACGGCCCAGACCGGCAATTGGAACCAGTCGATGGCGGACAAGGCATCTTCGATCCCCTCGGCGATGCCCAGAACGTCATCCGGCTCACCAAAGCGCACGCTGCCCGAGCCGAGTAGACCTAGCGCCAGCTTGGGTTTGCGGAAGGGGCGCCGCAAAATGTCTGTGGGATCGAGGAAGGTCCGGTGAACCGCGACCAGACCCAGCTCGTTTCTCACCGCGGCGATCATTGCGGGAAGGGAGCGCCGATCCTTCCCCTTCCCTATGATCGTCTCTGGGTTGAAGCGAAGGTCGGACGTTGGCGCGTAAAGGCCCCGGGCATGAAGATAGGCTTCAGCCGGTGTGCCGGCGATGGGGATACTGTGCTGCCACAATGACCTGGCCAAGCCGCTCAGATCGCGCGCCGGCGCGCGTGATTCGACGTGAACCGGCACCCGATCGTGCAAGCCCTGACGATCCAGAGCTTTGAGGATATCGGTCGATTTGCATCCCGCGAAACATTTGAAAAGGATCGCCTTGGTGCCCAGACGGACCGAAAGGCTTGGCGAGTGATCGTCATGGGCGGGGCAGCGGCACTCTCCGCGCGATCCTGACCAGCGTCCACCCAAGCTCTCGACGATTTGTTTGGCGCGGACTACTGCATCGATGGTGGCGGGCATGGGCGAAACTCCTATCGAAATCCAAGGTCGCTCCGCGCATGCCCCCTCTCCTCTTGCCTGTCGGCGCTGCCTCTTGCGATCTATGCCGCCTTTGCCGCGAGCACACCGAACTCTTCGACGATCCGGTCGGTCGTGTAGTGGGTGGTGCCGTCGCGCTCGTAGGAGGTGTCACGGAGCCGTCCGGCAATCCGCACGAGATCGCCAACCTGGGCCTTCTCATCGATATATTTGCGCTGGCCGTCGCTGAAAATGACAACTCGGTTCCAATAGCTATCCTCTATCCACTGATCGCCTTCTCCGCGGCGGCGATAGTTCGCGCATACCGAGATGTTGGTGACCTTGGGCTTGGCATCGATTTCACCGATCCGTCCGATGATCTCGAATTTGGCAAAATTGATCATGCGACCTCCTCACTGCGTCTGCCCAGCGGCGACGAGCGGCGATGCAGCTACGATCGGTTCGCCGAGGATCGGGACCGTGATGCTATCGTGGAACACCGGTGTGGAGGTATCCCTCCAGCTAGGGGGATCGGTTACGCTGTCTGACCGTAGAGGCTCAGCGAATCGCCTGCTTGGTCTTTTAGAATCATTTTAAAACAACGCCGCTGCTTGCAGCGGAAGGATTCATGATTCTAAGTGATTCAGATTCAGTGCCGAAAAGGTCTGCAATTTCAATGGTCTGTCGCGTTTGTCCTGACCGCGCGGGGGATTTTGCCTGACCCGGCGGGGGCGTCATCCTGACCGGTCGGGGGAAGATAGCTGACCTATTGGGGCTATCCTGACCGATTGGGGGCGATGGCATTTGGCGGTCCCGCGCTCTGGAATGGCGGCATTCTGTCGTGTTTATCGCGCGTGCGCGAGCCGAAAACGGGCAGAACCCGAATCGCATTGCGACTCGGCGGAATCTCACGGCTTTTGCGGAAGCGCTATACGATTTCAACCTGACCGGATGGGGGCGGGAAAGGGCGTTTCAGCCTGCCCTGACTTGACGAGCGAGGACAGGTCAGGCAGCAATTAGCCGAATCTGCCCAATATGCGCTCGGCTTATATGACATGGAACATTCGGAAAATCTAAGCGCCGATGCAGCGCAAGAGGCGCAAGCCGATTCGGCGCCGGGCCGTGCCATGCGCGTTGCAGCGGCCTTGCAGGCGAAGGGTGGCGAGGAATTCGCCAAACCCGGCAGCATCGTTGAGATCAAGTTCGTGAAAGGCCAATCGCTCAGCCTGACGGCGTCCCGGTTGCTTGCTTTGATGATCCTGACCGCAGGGGGCGATGCTTGGCAGGACCGGCCGCATCGTATGCGCAAGGCCGATATTCGCCGCGGTCATAAGGGTAACGAACGTATCTCCGACATGCTGGAGGAACTTCACCGCACCCTCTTCGCGATCGACGACCGATCCTGGCGCGGCAAGAAAGCTACGCTGCGCTTTTCCCTGATCTCGTCGTCCCGCGAAGAGGCTGAAGATACAGACGGTGCGGATGCGGGGTGGATTGAATGGGAGTTTACGCCTGATGCGCGCAAGCTCATTCAGGAGTCCGAGAGCTATGCCGTCCTTAATCGACAGGCGGTGCTCGGCTTTCGATCGAGCTATGCCCTCAAGCTTTATGAGATCGGATCGCTGCGGCTCCATCGTCGCCAGTCGACCTGGAAGGGCGATATGGCGGCGCTGCGCGCAGCGCTGGGCATATCGCCGGACGTGTATAAGGATTTCGCGCAGCTCCGCCGCAAGGTGCTCGAGAAGGCGAAGGCCGAGATCGATCAGCTGGCCCACTTCCGTGTGGAGTGGAAGGAGATACGACAGGGCCGGACGGTAACCGAGATCGAGTTTCGATTCGAGCCGAAGGATGCGCCGGCGCAGATCGCGACCGTCGATGAGATTGAGCGGCACTCGACGGGGCGCAAGGCGCGCCGGGAGGGCGCTGTCGAGACGGTCGCTGAAACGGTGGACGTGGGATCGGTCGTGAAGGCCGCCATCAGCGCACTGGTCGCGCCGGAGAAGAGTGCGGAGATAGTCTTTCCGCAAGGAACGATCCGGTTCAATGCGGAAGGGCTGGCGACCATCGCCCGGTCGCATGGCGGTGGCTGGGATATCGATCTCATCGCTGACGCCTATCGCCAACAGATGGGCGACCGTCTGGCGAAGCTCAAGGGCGCGAAGTTGACCAGTTCGTGGACGGGTTTTTGCGAGAGCTTCGTTGCCCGAAGGGGGCGTCCATAACCGAAATTGCACCGGTGCAATTTCGTCATGCCCCCACCGAGTCAGGATGGCCGCCTGATAGGGCGTTTGGCCACCGCTTTCGCCGCTATTGTCGTCCATAGCGGTGGCCCACTTTCGAAATAGCGCTTCTATTTGACGAAAAAGCGCAAGTAGCGCTACTATGCCCCTAGTTTCGCAAAGGGGCGCCCTGTGGCAGCATCACTAGACATCGACGACACCCATGACCTTCTCTCGGTGGCGACGCTTGCCCAGCGCACCTCCTCGGTGCTGGAACGCCTTCGCGACTCAGCGCGCAGCGCGCGGGCGGATGAACGCCGCGAGCCCACCTTCCCGATCGGAAAGGCCGCTGATCTGGTCGGGCGAACGCCTGCTGCGATCCGCGATGCGGAAAAGGATGGGCGTCTTCCACCGCCACCTCGAACCGAGAACAATCGCAGGGTTGGTTACACCCTTGCCCAACTCAACGATATGCGAGGCCTGTTCGGAACCCGGCCCTGGCGAGCGGCCGACGATCCATGCTGTGTCGTCGCCGTCCAGAACTTCAAGGGAGGCGTCGGCAAATCGACCTTGTCGGTCCACCTTGCCCAATATCTTGCGATCCAGGGCTACCGCGTTGCCCTTATCGACTGCGACAGTCAGGCCTCCGCGACGACGTTGTTCGGCTATGTGCCTGATCTCGACCTAAGCGAGGAGGACACCCTCTACCCGTTCCTTCGAGAGGAGGAGATGACGTCGCTCGATTATGCGCTGCGGAAAACGCATTTCGACGGTCTCGAACTGATCCCGGCAAACTTGCGGCTGTTCCAGTCGGAATATGAGATCGCGGCTCGGATGGCGCGAGGGCAGGGGGGGCTTATCGATCGCCTCTCCGAGGGTATCGCCAGCATCTCCGATCGCTTTGATGTCATCGTTCTCGATCCGCCCCCCGCCCTTGGCGCCATCTCATTGTCGGTGTTACGCGCCGCGAACGCACTCGTCGTGCCGGTGCCCCCAACCGTCATGGACTTTTCCTCGACCGCGGCGTTTCTGGCGATGCTTGATGAGACCATCGAGACGCTGGCCGAACGCGGTTTCGCGCCGACCCTCAGATTCCTGCGCTTCGTTGCGTCCAAGGTGGATGAGAATAAGTCGATGCAGAAGGAGCTGCTCAATCTGATGCGGACGCTGTTTGGTCAGGCGATGGTGCGCACCCCGCTGAAGGACTCGGCCGAAATCGACAATGCGACCGCCCGTTTGATGACGGTCTATGAGCTTGACGGTCCGGTGACGAGCAGTGCCGTCCGTAACCGCTGCCTTACCTATCTCGATGGGGTGAATGCCGAACTCGAGTTGGATATTCGGGCCATGTGGCCCAGTCATCTGAGCCGTTTGCGCAAGGAAGGTCTGGCGTGAAACGGGAAAATTGCACCGGTGCAATTCCGGGTGAAGGAACGGCTTCATGAGCAGAAAGAATGCGAGTTTCGCCGCAGAGCTGGCCGCTGGAATCAATCCGCCCGAAGACGGTGCGCCCGCGCCGCGCCGTCCTGGGTTGGGCGCCAATGTCCTGACCAATCGGGAGAATCGATTGGCGGAGCTGGCGGCGGGGACGGTCGTCAGCCGCACCCATGAATTGGTTGATCCCGCGCGTTGCCGGATGTGGGCTGGACATAACCGCGAATATGCCTTGCTCAACGAAGAGCGGTGCGCCGATCTTATCGAGAGCATGAAGGCGCAAGGGCGGCAGGAGATGCCCGCAATTGTCCGTCGTGTGCGGGGCGAACCCGATTATGATTTCGAGGTGATCTGCGGCGCGCGGCGCCATTGGTCGATCAGCTGGCTGCGCAGCCACAACTATCCCGACTTCCGCTTCCTCGTGGATATTCGCGAACTGTCGGACGAGGAAGCGTTCCGCATAGCGGACATTGAGAACAGGGCGCGCGAAGACCTCAGCGATCTCGAGCGCGCGCGTGATTATCTCCGCGCGCTGGAAGCCTATTATGAGGGTAGGCAGAAGGTCATGGCCGAGCGGATCAATGTCACCGAAAGCTGGTTAAGCCGCTATCTCGACCTCGCGCGTCTGCCGACCGAATTGATGATCGCCTTTCCCAATCCACAGGATTTGCGGATCAAGCACGTCACAACGATCAAGCCATTGCTGAAACCGGATGATCGTCGCCAGCGGGTATTTGCCGAAGCGGCGGCCTTGGGGGCGCGATCGGGAGGGGAGGGCGCTCCGGTCGCCGTGCCGGATATTGTTCGTGCGCTGGCGCTGGCGGCTGATCCCCCCAAGAAGTCAGGATCCCCCAAGAGGTCAGGATCGAGCGAAACCGTGGCGTCGCAGAACGGAAAGCCGTTGCTTCGGTTCGAAGGCAAGGATCGCAAGGGGGTTAGGATCACTTTGCTCCCGCATGCCGGCGGATCACGGGACGAAGCGGAGGCTGCTATCAAGACCCTGCTCGATACGCATTGGCGGTAGCGCTGCCTTACCCGAGTTTAGCCACCAGCTTGCGGGCCCCCTGTGGAGTAACGTCAAGAAGCCGCGCCACGGCAGACGGACGAAGCCCAGGATAGGCGAGCGCAAGCCGGGCAAGGAGTGGTGCCCGGCTTCGACGCGTTGCGGACACGGCCAATGCCTTTGACCCCTGGCGCTCGATCCAGTCGAGATCCTTCAGGCCGGATTGGCAGGCAACGAGCAGCGATCGTGTAATGACATTGGTCAACGCACCTACGTCAGGTGGCGGGAATTTCGGCAATAGAATGAGAGACGGCAGGATGCCCAGGGTAAGTCCGGCATGATGGAGCATGGCCGGGACATGGCTGGCCACCAACCAGGCGCGATCGCGCGCCGGCGGCTCGAGTGTGAGCGTCCGACCGTCGATCGCCGTCACGTCCACCGCAGACTGCTCGGCAACGACGACCGTCTTGAGCATGGCGGCCATCCGATCGGCGACGGAGAGCAGCGAGGGAGAAGGGTAGGGGGCTTGTGCTTCGATGCGAGCCTGCCGCCACGCGGGACCGAAATAGGCCAGGTCGCTGCCTGCCCAGACTTCGGCTTCGGATCGATCATCCAGGACAGTACGAAAGACGTTGAGCGTCGCACGCGCCAGCGGCCCGTTGTCGCCAACGCTGGCCTCGATCGCGAGATGAAACACCGCCGCCACAGAGACGGGATCGTTCAGCCCTTCAGAGGCGCGGGGAGGGGGTGTGCGTCCGCAGATCCAGTCCTGCAGATGCCGGACGTCGATGGGCACGCCGGCGAGACCGGCGAGTTGGGCTGCGCCCTGCAACCGCGCACGGGCCAGCCAGATATCAGCCCATGGGCTGTTCTGCAGTCGTCCATCTAGTCGGCCGAGCAGGAGCATTGCCAGCTCGCTGGAGGCACAGGAAGGGGAGGGGGAGGGCATCAACCCAGACTCTACCGCAACCCTTGGGGAAACCAAAGTCAGCAGTTGGTTTCCCTCTACGTTCCTGACCAGATAAGCACGTGCGATAATTGCAGTTATCACATAAGCGCATTTGACCCGTCTTATTAATGTAGGGTACAAGCCGCCGAGGCGGGTAGGGGCGACAAGCGCGTGGAAAAGACAGTATTCTGGTCATGGCAGAGCGATCTCGACGCCCGCGTAACGCGCGACGTGATCCGATCGGCGCTCGATCAGGCGATCGGCATGCTGGCTGCCGATCTCGACGAGGCCGATCGGCCGAGCCTCACCTCGGACACACAGGGCGTCGCCGGCACGCCTGATATTGTTGCGACGATTCTGCGCAAGATCGACGAAGCCGCGGTGTTCGTGGGCGATGTCACACCGATCGCTGTCTCGGTGAGCGGGAAGACCTGCGCTAATCCGAACGTGCTCATCGAACTCGGCTATGCACATCGCGCTCTTGGTGAGAACCGCATCCTGCAAGTCTGGAACACGGCGTTCGAAGGCGCTGCCGTCGATAAGCTGCCTTTCGATATGCGTGGGCGGCGCGGACCTATTCCTTTCCACCTGGCGGTCGATGCCGATCGCGAGGAGCTGCGGCGCGTGCGCGCAGACCTCGCAAAGCGTATGGCCGAGTATCTTCGACTGGCGATGGATCAGTTGCCGGCACCGCTTCCCGAGGCGGTGCATTGGCAACCGCATTTCGCCGGCGACGCCAACCTTTGGTTCGACCGATCCGAGCCGCAGTTGGTGACAAACCCGGCCCACGGCACCACCAAATTTGTCTGGAAGGACAAATATCCGGGATATGCACGGGTGATCCCCTCAAAATGGGCTGCCAACCCCGGCGCCAAACAGGCTCTGGCCAACCACCCTGGACATGCGGCGCTGCTCGCCCGCGCCAATACGCTGAGCTACGGCATCAGCCGAGGCGGCGCGGTGGTCTATTGGCCCGGGACGGCGGAGGAGGGGGTCTATCCGACCCTCGCGGCGACCCAGTGGTTCGAGCAGACCGGCGAGTTCTGGGGCGTGGGTGGCGGCTTTCTCTTCGACCGTGAGGGTGATCGCCTGACGCTCGCGACCGGATATTTCTACCAACGGTGGCTCGGCTTTCTGGAGCGCAACTGCGCGCTCGCGCTTACGCATGGAGGCTCGCTCCCGATCCATGTGCGCCTGGGCGTGAGCGATCTTCGCGGAAGCTGGTGGCCGCGCGGTCGCTTCGACTTTGGTGATGAGGGTTACGCGGCCGTCGAGGATTCCTACGAATATGACGCGACACTGACGTCCGTCGACCCCGGCGAGCTCCAGCGTGTCGCGGTGGAGGCCTTCAATGGCCTTGCGGCGGCCTATGGCATCGAGCCTTTCACCCATGAGCAGATCGTCAAGGAATCGAGGCTCTAGAGGTGGCTGAGCTGCCCGCCCTGTTACCGCTGATGCCATCTCCGCCAAACTCCGGGATCGATCTCGTCTGGGAGGTGACGAAGATGGGGGCCGGGGGGACGATCACTGTCAATAAGGCGCTGATCGACGCCTTCCAGGCTGCCTCGTCACCTCACACCATCCGCGCGCTGAAATCCGACATCGAAGCGTTCGACGCCTGGTGTCGGCGAACCAATCGGTTCGCGCTGCCGGCGACGGCTGAGACCGTCGCCGATTATCTCGATGCGCGAGCAGAGACTGGTAGCCGGCCGGCGTCGCTGGCGCGCTACAAGGCGTCAATCGCCAAGATCCACCAGTTGCTCGATCTGAAGGATCCAACGCCAGCGCCATTGGTCAAGCTGCGGCTGCAGGCGGTGCGCCGCGAGAAGGGTGCCGCGCAGAAACAGGCGCGGCCGCTGCGGTTCAAGGGGCCAGTCCGCGACGTCGAGCGCGACAAGGCGCGCGGGCTTAACATCCGCGCGCTGCTCGAGAGCTGCGCGGACGATCTGCCGGGCCTGCGCGATCGGGCGCTGCTATCAACCGCTTACGATACCGGTCTGCGGGCTTCGGAACTGGTTGCGGTCGCGGTCGAACATATTGAAGGGGCGATCGACCCCGAGGCGCGGCTGCTACAGATCCTCCGCAGCAAGGGCGATCAGGACGGGGAGGGGGCGACCGCCTATCTCAGCCCTCGCACGGTCGCGGCAATCACGGCCTGGACCGAAGCCGCCGATATCACGGCGGGGCATCTGTTCCGGCGAGTGCAAGTGCGACGGTACAAGGCCCGTGCGGCGGTGCGCGGCAGGCCGATCGACAGCATCTCCGGACGCGAGGGCTGGGATCTGCGCAAGACGCTTTCCAAGCCCGCAGTGAAGGCGCGCGTCGAATACGATGTCGGCACGGCTGCGTTGCATCCAGGGTCAATCGGGCCGATCTTCCGGTCGATCATTCAGCGGGCATTCGATCTCGGCGCACTCCCCGATCTCACGGCCGAGGATCTAACTCGGCTACTGAAGGGAATAAGCGCGCACTCCACGCGGATTGGGCTCAACCAAGACCTTTTCGCCAGCGGCGAGGATCTCGCTGGGATCATGGACGCTCTGCGGTGGAAGTCGCCGCGCATGCCGCTTGCCTACAATCGCAATCTTGCGGCTGAGCAGGGGGCGGCGGGGCGGCTCATGGCGAAGCTCACCTGACGTAGCGCCCACATGTCGTGTCGCGACACCGCTCGCTGGCATCGCCCGGCATCCTAGTTGCGGCAGCTTCCTATTCGTTTCGAAGACCTCTCAGTGTGCAAGCTACACCCAGATCATTTAGTTTGTAGTGCGTCGATGATCGGACAATCTGGCCTCTCGTCCCCGTTGCAACGCTCGGCGAGGTCCAGCAACGACCTTCTGAGTGCCTCCAATCCAAGCGCCTTGCGATGCAATTCGGCGGCACGGGTCAATGCGATGTGCTTTACGTCGGCGCTTTCACGCGCACCGTCCGACCACAAGCTTAGCAGCGAGCGAATATCCTCGATCGGAAAACCAAGGTCGCGGGCATTGGCAATGAACCGCAGTCGATGGAGATCGGCATCGGAATAATCACGATAGCCAGACTGGCGGCGCGGCGCGGCACCGATCAGGCCGATTTTCTCATAATGGCGAATCATGCGCTGCGAGACGCCGCTGGCGCTCGATGCCTCGCCGATCTTCATAGCCTCGCCCGGTTGAGTCTTAGCGCATTGGTCACCACCGTGAAGCTCGACAGTGCCATCGCGGCGCCAGCGATCATCGGCGACAGCAAGATGCCTGCGATGGGGTAGAGGATACCGGCAGCGACCGGTACGCCGACCCCATTGAAGACGAACGAGAAGAACAGGTTCTGCCGGATGTTGCGCATGGTGGCGACCGCGAGCCGGCGTGCACGAACCATCGCGGCGAGATCGCCCTTGGTCAGTGTCATGCCAGCGCTCTCGATGGCGACGTCAGTCCCGGTGCCCATGGCGACGCCGACATCCGCCGCCGCCAGCGCCGGGGCGTCGTTGATTCCGTCGCCAGCCATCGCGACCACTGCGCCATTTGCTTTGAGTTCACCAATGATGCGGGCCTTGTCCTCGGGCTTCAGCCCGGCATGGACTTCGTCAATGCCGCCGATAGCCCGCGCCACCGCATCGGCCGTCGCTCTCGCGTCGCCGGTCAGCATCACGATCCGCAGCCCTTCCTCGCGCAGGGCGGCGATCGCGGAGCCCGCCGATTGTTTGATCGGATCTGCGACCACGAGGAGGCCGACCAGGTGGCCATCGATCGCTACGAGCATCACCCCCGCGCCTTCACTGCGGTGCGTGTCGGCTACGTTATCAAAGGATGACGGATCCACGCCAACGCGACGCATTTGTTCGGCATTGCCGACCACCACGTCGCGCCCGTCGACCTTGCCACTGACACCAAGCCCGGTCTGGGACTCAAACTGCTCGGCTTTCGCAATCGGAAGCTCGGCTTTACGCGCGGCTTCGACGATGGCCTGGGCAAGCGGATGTTCCGATAGAGCTTCTACGGCGGCTGCGGCCGATAACACCATGTTGTGCTCATACCCCTCAGCCAACTCGATGGTCGTAAGGGCCGGGCGGCCTTCGGTGAGCGTGCCGGTCTTATCGATCACCAGCGTGTCGACCTTCTCCATCATCTGCAGCGCTTCGGCATCCTTGACGAGCACACCGGCGCGCGCGCCGCGGCCGGTTCCTACCATGATCGACATTGGCGTCGCCAGGCCGAGCGCACAGGGACAGGCGATGATGAGCACGGCGATCGCATTGAGCAGGGCATGACCAAAGCGCGGCTCAGGACCGACGAAATTCCATACAATGAATGTCGCGATCGCGATCGCGACGACGAGCGGCACGAACCAGCCCGATACGCGGTCAGCAACCGCCTGGATCGGCGCGCGACTGCGCTGGGCTTCCGCGACCATCTTCACGATCCGCGCGAGCACCGTATCTGTGCCGACCGCGCGCGCCTCGATCACCAGCGTTCCCGTGCCATTGACGGTCCCGGCCGTGACAGTTGCGTCCTTCTCCTTGAGGACGGGGGCAGGTTCTCCCGTTATCATGGACTCGTCGACCGACGAGCGCCCGTCGATAACAACGCCATCGACCGGCACCGCCTCACCAGGGCGCACGCGGACATGGTCGCCGGCCATCAGTTCGGCGAGATCGACCTCCACCTCTTTGCCCTCGGCATCGATCCGCCGAGCGGTCTTCGGCGCAAGATCCATCAGCGCACGGATCGCGCGACCGGTCGCAGCCCGCGCTCGCAGCTCGAGCACCTGTCCGAGCAGGACCAGCGTCACCACGACCCCTGCCGCCTCGTAATAAACGGGCACGATCCCGTGCATCTGGAAGGAGGACGGAAATAGACCCGGCGCGACCGTGGCGACCACGCTGTAGGCGAACGCCGCGCCGACGCCGATCGCCACGAGCGTGAACATGTTGAGGTGCCACGTCGCGATCGAGGTCCAACCGCGCTGGAAGAATGGCCAGCCCGCCCACAGGACGATCGGCGCCGTCAGCGCGAGTTGCACCCAGGACGACCATGCCGGCGGCACGAAATCCATGCCGAGCATCTCCGCGACCATCGAGATTGCCAGCAGCGGGACGGCAAGAACAGCAGCCACCCAGGTTCTCCGGGTGAAGTCGACCAGCTCAGGATTGGGAGCATCATCAAGCGACGGCTCTTCGGGTTCGAGCGCCATGCCGCAGATCGGGCAGGTGCCCGGACCATCGCGACGAATTTCCGGGTGCATTGGGCACGTCCAGATCGCACCCGGCGCTGCGACCGCGGCCGTGTTGCCCTCGCCCGACAGATACCGCTTGGGGTCGGTGACAAACTTGGTGCGACAGCCTGCGCTACAGAAATGATAGTCCTTGCCATCATGCGAGGCATGATGAGGCGTTGCTGTCGGATCGACCTTCATGCCGCAAACCGGATCCTTGGCGCTCTTCGCGTCCGTGTCGCCGCCGTGCTTGCCGGCGCAGCAGCTGTGGGTGCCCGAATTGCTAGCAGGAACAGGGTCAGTCACAGGCTCGTCTCCTTATCGACTAATAGCAATCTGGGGTCTGACATCGTGTCAGGGTCAAGCCCGACCCACCTATTTTTTTTGCTTGGCTCACACAGCGCTGCCGCCTTAGCTCGACAACAGATTGTGGATGGCCGTCGCGGCCTTAGCCGCCTGACCTGCCGCCACGGCAATTTGATCCAGCCCTTCAACCATGTCGCCGGCAGCAAACAGGCCGGCGACCGTCGTTTGCTGGTGCTCATCGACGACGACGCAATCTGTCGGGCTCAGCTCTGCGCCAGCAGTTCGCGCCAATTCCGAGCGAGGAGAGGTTCCAAGGGCAACATAAAGGGTGTCGAAATGGAGCAATTGGCCATCCGTCAGATTTGCGAGCAGGATTTCTCCATCAATTGACAGATCCCGAACCGGAGCGCGTTTGACGGCAATACCGCCTCGAGCGAGATTTGCCGTCTCGGATACCGACAGTTGCGAACTGTCTTGGGCGAGCAAGGTCACGGTGTCGCTGTAGCGGCGAACGAACAGAGCCTCGGCTGCGCCATGGTCGGAGCAACCCAACACAGCCACTCGCTTGCCGCGGACCTCATAGCCGTCGCAGATCGGGCAATAGCGTATCAGTCCTTGGGCGACGCCTCGATCATGCGTTTCCTGCGCCATTCGCGGTCGATGATTTTTCACGCCTTGCGCAAGCAATATTGTCCGTGCGCTGAAAGTCTTGGCATTCGTATCGACGACGAAGCCCGTTCCGACCCGGTCGATGCGATCGACGACCCCAGTGACTAATTCGGCACCGTACTGGGCGGCATGTCGATGCATACGGACAAGCAGATTGTCGCCAGAGATACCGTCTGGAAAACCGAGGAGGTTATGTGTCGTCGGGATGCGCGAGGCGCGGCCATCGCCAGCATCGATGACCAGCGTAGAACGCAGAAACCGGGCGAGATAAGTGGCTGCTGTCAGCCCCGCGGGGCCGCCTCCGATGATTACGCAGTCGTACATGCCTGCCTTTCGCTGACCTCGCCCGTCACTGCTATTACGCGGCACGCCGCTTCTTCCCTCGAAAGCGGGCGCGCTCTTCAAAAAAAGCGGTGGGTCGCGAGGGGTAAGCTCCGTCGCTGCGTAAATTCAGATGAAGCCCATCGCCAAGCAGGATGGACTGCCCAGATGCCCACGGGTCGCAGCGTGGGGGGGGGGGGCGAGCGGATGTGGGGAAGACGGATTGGAATGACCGATTGCGCTCCATGTCGCTCGCCCCGCAACAACCACAGCTCGCAACGTCAGCGGGCGACGACACCATCATCGACGGGGGAGAGATAGAGACCTACAGCCCGTTTTCGGTTTCGATGGGCCGAGCGCTTTGGGTGATGATGCTCGTCGCTGGACCTCCGCTGATAATCATGCTGGTGGTCGGGCTCATTATCTCCATGATCCAGGCCGCGACGTCGATCAACGAACAGACCGTGAGCTTCGTCCCCAAGCTCCTGGCGTTCATCTTATTCCTCGCACTTTACGGGGCAACCGTTGGCGATCTTCTGATTGACTACACCCGTGACCTGCTGATTCATATCCCGGACGATATCAGATGACGGCCGGCGCTTTTCGTCCTGGGCGGCCGCGCAAAAACTGTTCGTATATTGGACGGAGTGCTAGCGTTGGAGAAGATCGGCGTGAATGGGGGAACGGGGCTTGGCGGAATTTGAAGTGCTGGCGCGGCAACTGATCCAGCGTTGGAAGGAGGACCCGAACGCGACCTATCAAAGCTGGTTTCTTTGGGACGAGCGCATCAAGAATTTCCGCTCGATCCGACGGGGTCTCGCCCAGGTAGTCGCTGAAATCGAAGCCGGGGCTTTCGGCGTCACCTATCGCGGATCTTCGCTTGAAACGGTCGTTCATTCGGTCGCCGAGCAACGGCAGATATTCAAAGGTGCGGATCATGCGTTTCTCTGGAAGCCAAAATTGCGCATCCCTGACATCTACGAAAACCCGGCGAACCAGCGCGCTTTTGGCCGGTTGCTCGATCATTGTGCGTGCTGCGATACCGCTGAAGAGATTATCGCGGGTATCCACACCATTGATCGTTTGAACATCAAAGGGCTCGGGCCTGCGGTCGCCAATCTCCTCTATTTCCTGCATCCGACCCTCGTGCCGCCGTTCAACACGGCGATCGTCAACGGCTATAACAAGCTGACCGGTGGCAAGGTGAAGCTCGGAAGCTGGCAGCATTTTCTCGCGATGCGCTCGGGTGTGCTGGACCTTAACGAACGGTTTCGCGATCTGCTGTCGAACGATCTCGGCGCCATTGGCGGCCTCCTGTTCGATATTGGCTCGGGCCGTTACCCGGCGCCGCCGCGCGACGAGGAAGACCAGACGGTTAGATCTTGGGCGGCACGTCTCGAACAGGCCAGGGCCGAAGCGCAAACGCTTAACAAGGCCCTTCAGAAACAGGGCGAGAGCGATCGAACCCATTCGGAAATCCAAGCCTGGCTTCGCGATATAGGCCGTGCGTTGGGCTACGATGTCTGGATAGCATCCAACGATCGGGGGCGACTTCACGATAGCGTGCGCTTGGGGGACGGGTGTCTCGAGAGCCTGCCAGCTTCAATTTCAACATCGACGGGCGCTGATGCCATCCGCCTTATCGATGTGCTTTGGCTCGAGCGAGGCGAGGACCGAGTCGCGGCCGCCTTCGAAGTCGAGCATTCGACGTCGATTTATTCGGGCATCGTCCGGATGCTCGACCTTGCCTTGAGCGGGAGCGAACTGCACGCCACAGCCGGACTGTTCCTTGTGGCCCCTGATGCACGGGAGAGCGAAGTGCGGGCACAGCTCGCGCGGCCAGCATTCAGCCGCATCGCAGATCTTGAGATTGCCTATCTTCCCTATGGCGAACTCGAGCGCCACAGAGAGGCGATTTCCCGGTTCGGTTCGGGCCTGAAAGCAATCAAGGCCATATCGCGTGCTTTGCCGTAAGGCCGCATGTCTACATCCCCGAGGAAGGGGGGGCCAATAATCCCAGCCAGGCAACAAGCGCGAGAATGGTGAGCGCACAGCCGCTCTCGACAATGAGACTGCGGCGAAGTGACCCGATCGCCGATGACATGTCCCCGGTTTCGATCGCTGCCGCCAGGGCAGGGGTGAGGAAGAAGCGATTAGCGGCGGCCAGGAACAGCATCGCGCCAAACAGCATCAGTTTCACGGCCAGCAACACGCCGTAGAGGGTGGTAAAAAGCGCCGCCAGGTTGGACGGTCCGACCAAGATCCAACTGTTGATGAAGCCTGACAGGATGAGCAGACCCACGACGATCGATCCTACCTTTGCGAAGCCATCCAACGCCCGGTGAGACAGGTGGACATGATCGATTGCCATGCGGGCCGCTGGGCGAAAAATGAGCAGGCACAGGGCGGAAAGCGCTCCAATCCATATGCCTGCGGCCAACAGATGAGTGATGTCGGCGCCAAGATGGATCCATCCCCACAAACCTTCATCGGCCGCGCCGTGACCAGTCCAGGCCAAAGTCGCGAGAGCGATCGCTGCCGTCACTGAAACTGACCCGAGGGCGAATGCAGGGCATCGCCACCCGACAACGGAAAAGTACAGGACCAGTAAGAGTGCTGCCACCCGAACTTGCCAGACGGTGCCGATCGCTGTGCCCGATATCAGAAGATTAACAGTGGCGCGGTCCACTTGATCGACCCGCACACCGCCCATCGAGGCCGCCAAGGCTATCATGCCCAAAATCGATAATACGATGCCGGCAAGCGCGATCGTCGCCAAGACCGAGCGAAAGCGCAGGACCGAGCCGGATGCTCGCTCGGCCCCGCGTAACGTATATAGGCCGAACATCGGCAACCCGAAAAGCAACATGAGATCGAGATAAAGCCCTAGCCTGACCGCAATCGCTATGATGTCCGGCACGCTCTTACTGGACCTTGAAGGTATAGCTGCCCTGAATGCGATGGGTGTCGGTAGAGACGACGTGATAGTCGACCTTGTAGGTTCCAACCGGCAGCGGCTTGGCAAGCGTGGCTACGAGCGTCTTGCCATCTGCGGCCACGGTCGCCTTGACACCGTTCATCTTCATCGGCCCCATCTTCATGGCGGGCATTTCGGTCATCGTCAGGTCGATCCCGGAAAATTGCGCGACCAGTGCTTCGGAAAAGACGAGCTGAATTCTGGCCGGAGCCGAAACGACTGTATCGGCCGCGGGCGTGGCATTGGTGAGTTTGGGGTGCGCCTGAACAGCGGTAGCGGCGAACACAGACGCCGCCATGGCGACGGCAAAAGCAGTTTTACGAAACATCGATTTCTCCATGGGCGGCGATACTGCCGACAAAGCGATTTACGCACCGCGCACCGTGACCCCTCATTCGACGGGCATGATTTCTTCGAATTCGGTGTGCCAACTGGTGTGCGCCGGAGACCTGCGCGACGGATGAGGGGTGGAAGCTCGCCGCGCGTATGATCAAGTGGATAGGTGCGACATCACCGATCGACCAAGGGCTTTTCGGCTGGGGAGGACGCGATGGAAGATTCAAGGAAGGCATGGCTTCGGAAACATTTTCCGAGCGGCCCGTTCATCGCGGTCGCGGCGCTGGTCGGCGGTGCACTGGCTGGGATTGTCGTATATGTGGGCGCCTATGACATCGGGGCGGATTCGCCGCACACCAGACCGGTCTATTGGCTGATAGAGCAGCTTCGTGATCGTTCGATCGCCGTCCGGGCTCGCAACGTGGGCGTCCCAGCCAACCTAGAGGACGTGAAACGGCTGCAGAGCGGCGCAGGACTTTACACCGAGATGTGCAGCGGCTGCCATCTCGCACCGGGTCTGGAAAAGTCCGAGATCAGCCAAGGCCTTTATCCCCAGGCTCCCGAGCTTTTCCGGGAGCCACAGAGATCGGCAAAGGAGCAATTCTGGATCATCAAGCATGGGGTCAAGCTGACTGCGATGCCGGCTTGGGGTAAAACGCATAGCGACGAATTGATTTGGGACATGGTGGCTTTCGTGCGGCAACTGCCCAAGATGACCCCGGCGCAATATCAGGCAGCGATTGCCAGTGCGCCTGAAGACCATGACGCGATGATGAAGGATATGCCTGGCATGAAAAAGATGATGCCGTAACAATGTGTCCGCCTGCCGACAGGTCGCCGTTCAGCCAAACCGACCGCGGGGGACGCAATCACTAAGGGCTGGTTGAGCGAACGGTGGAGGGGGCGGCCCTCGTGCCAGCGCGCTGAACAGATAGAGATTGGGATTTGCGATGAAAACAGACTTGGATGGGCTTTTGACCCGCTTGCGCAATGAACCGGATCATCCGGGCCTGATCGGTCTGGAGGAGGCCGTGTTCCAACGCATTGCGGCATTGCCGCAGGTTTCGGCCGCTTCTCAACTCCGGTTTGGTGCAGTGGCCGCCTTTGGAGCAGTGCTGCTCGGTATCGCCAGCAACGGATTTACGCCGCCTGCCGAGGCATCGGTCACGCTCTCGCCGTTCGGGCCATCCAATCCGCTTGCCCCCTCGACGCTGCTGGTAGGCTCTCAATGAAGGCAAAATTGCTTGTTTTGGTAGCTGTCGTCGCCTTCGTCGCAGCCGTTGCGGGCGTGTTCCTTGGGCGTCACTTCTTCCCCCAGCCCAAGGCGGCCGGTGTCGAACTCCACGACGTGTTGCACAGCAAGCTCGACCTGGACGACCGTCAGAAGGCGCAGATCGAACTGCTTGAGCAGCGCTTTGCCGTGCGTCGTCGCGCGCTGGAGCTCGAACTGAGAGCGGACAACGCGCGTCTCGCGGCCGCGATCGAAGCCGAACATGGCAACGGACCGGGTGTCACGGCGGCCGTCGATCAGTCGCATCAGGCGATGGGCGAACTGCAAAAGGAAACGCTTGGCCATATCTTCGCGATGCGCCAGATCTTGCGCCCTGATCAGGCCAAGACCTTCGATCAGGCGGTGGTACATGCGCTCACCGACGATGCACGGTGAGTCTGGATCTTCGCGCGTGCTCGGACGGTGAACTAGCAGCGCTAACGCTCGCGGGTCGGCAGCCGGCCTTCGCAGAGATCATGCATCGGCACCAGGCTGCGATATTTCGACTGGTACGCGGCCTGGTGGGTAATGCCGAGGACGCGCTAGACCTCACCCAGGACTGCTTCGTCTCCGCGTTCAGCCATCTGCGAAAATATGATGGCGCGCGGCCGCTCCGGGCTTGGCTGTCCCGGATCGCGATTAACAAATGCCGCGACTGGCACCGCCGCCAGAAGGTGCGGCAGCTTTTCACCTTCGGTTCTGCAGCGTCCGACGCCGAGATCGAACAAGTGCCGGATGATGCACCCTCCGCGCATGCCAGTGCCGACTCGAAAATGGAGCTCGAGCGAATGGCCGCCGCAATCAGCGCGCTACCGGTCTCGTTGCGGGAAGTTCTGTTGCTCCGCACAGTCGAAGGGCTGAATCAGTCGGAAGCGGCAACTGCGCTCTCGATAAGTGGCAAGGCGGTCGAGACGCGCCTTTACCGTGCGCGGTCGCGCCTTGCGGAAATCTTGGCCGAGGAATGAGGGGGGCGCCCCGCTCGCGCGTAAGGAGAGAGAGATACCGCGCTCGAGCGCCTTTGCGGACCCGGAGTGCTGCAGTTTGAACAAGGAGATACTATGCCCCCGTTATTGAACCGCCGCGACCTTTTCCGCGGTGCCGCATTGACCGGCGGTGGTCTGGCATTGTCGGCCTGGATGCCGGCATGGGCTCAGCCCGTTTCGGCCGGGATCGTGAAGCCGCTCCCGATCGTCACCGGGAACGACATCACGCTCAAAATCGCCCATCAGATGATGATGATCGATGGCCGGGCAAGCCATGCCATTGGCATCAACGGCACGGTGCCGGCACCCCTCATCCGGCTGCGCCAGGGCCAGACGGCGCGCCTGTCGGTGATCAACGATCTCGACGAAGACAGCTCGATCCACTGGCATGGCTTACTCGTACCATTCCAGTTTGATGGCGTGCCCGGGATCAGCTTCCCCGGCATCAAACCAAAGTCGACCTTCGTCTACGAGTTCCCGATCGTTCAGGCGGGCACATATTGGTATCATAGCCATTCGGGGCTGCAGGAGCAGATGGGCCATTATGGGCCGATCGTCATCGATCCGGAAGGCGAGGACCCGATCCGCTCGGATCGCGAGCATGTCGTCGTGCTGTCCGACCATAGCCAGATGCACCCCCACGCGATTTTCCGGAAGCTCAAGCAGGTCGGCGGGGGCTATTTCAACTATCAGCGCCAAACGCTGGCCGGTCTCCTGGCCAAGAAAGACCAACCACTCAAGGAACGTCTCGACTGGGGCAATATGCGTATGGACCCGACCGACGTTTCCGATGTCACGGGTTCGACCTATACATATCTCGTGAACGGGCATGGCCCGCAGGACAATTGGACTGCGCTCTTCCGGCCCGGCGAGCGCGTCCGGCTGCGTTTCGTCAACGCCTCTGCGATGACGACATTCAATGTCAGGATTCCCGGCCTCAAACTTACGGTCGTTCAGGCCGACGGGCTCAACGTCAGGCCTGTCGAGGTTGACGAGTTCCAGATCGCGGTGGCCGAGACTTACGACGTCATCGTCACACCGACTGATGATCGCGCCTATACGCTGGTCGGCGAATCCGTCGATCGATCGGGCATGGCCCGCGCAACTCTGGCTCCGCGCGAAGGCATGGCAGCTGAAGTGCCTGCGCTACGCAAACGTCCCCTCGCTAATATGAAAGACATGGGCATGGGGGACATGGATATGGGTGGCATGCAAGGCATGGATCACGCAGCGATGGGACATGACATGTCGGCAAGCGGGGCCGCCGCGGGCGGTATGGCTGGAATGAACATGGAATCCGGGGCCTCGATGCCCGCAATGGACAAGCCGGCCGATGGTTCGATGGCGAACATGCCTGGAATGGGTGCGCCTGCCGGCGACGCGATGGGCGGCATGGCGATGGGCGGAATGGGCGGCATGAATATGCGCGACGCCAGCAAAGCCCCGCAGGTCAAGATGGGGCCTGGCGTGCAGACGATCTCTCCTATGCCGATGGATCGCACGGGAGAGCCCGGACAGGGCCTTGACGATGTCGGGCACCGTGTTCTGGTCTATCGCGATCTCATGGCGGTCGACCGCAATCCCGACGTGCGGGCACCCGACCGCGCAATGGAGATTCATCTGACCGGAAACATGGAACGCTATATGTGGTCGTTCGACGGCGTGAAGCTGAGCGACAAGCGGGAGCCGATTCCGTTTCTCGAAAATGAACGGGTGCGTGTCACGCTGGTGAACGACACGATGATGTCGCACCCGATCCATCTTCACGGACATTTTTTCGAGCTGGTCACGGGCCATGGCGAATATTCGCCGCGCAAGCACACGGTGAACGTCGCGCCGGGCGGCAAGGTGAGCTTCGATCTCACCGCCAACGCAGTCGGAGATTGGGCCTTCCACTGCCATATGCTCTACCACATGCACGCCGGGATGATGCGCGTAGTCTCTGTCCGTCCCCGGGGAGAAGCCGCATGAAGTCGCTTCTTCTCCTGATCAGCGCCGCGCCGCTCGCTTTCGCAGTACCGGCGAGCGCGCAATCCATGCAGAATATGCCGGGCATGAACATGCCTGCAGCCAAGGCGCCCGCGAAGAAGAGGCCTGCAGCCAAGCCCGCTACGCCCGCCAAGCGCAAAACGTCGGCCAAGCCGGCTACCAGACCAACACCCGCCAGGCGCGCGACACCTGCGGCGAAACCCAATGCCGCCGCCCACGACATGTCGGGAATGGGCACCATGCCCGGAATGGATATGTCGGGAACGGCGGGAAGCAAGGCATCTCCGAAGGCCGATCCCCATGCCGGACATGACATGTCGAGCATGCCTGGCATGACAATGCCGGACACGGCGGGTGGCGCTATGAAACATGATATGCCCGGCATGAATATGCCTGCTGCTGGAAGTGGTCAGCCGATGGAGCATGACATGTCGTCGATGCCCGGGATGGCGATGGATGGGCAGATGGCGGGGCATGGGGCAGGGGGCACGAGCCTTGTACCGGGCAACGCGCCGGCACCATTGCCGCCGAGCGATCACTATGCGGATCGGATTTACCAGAACGGCGCGATGGCCGATTCCCGCGCTATGTTGCACAACGAACATGGCGGCAGCACATCCTCGATGATCCTGTTCAACCTGGCCGAATATCAGGTCCGAAATGGTCGCGATGGCTATCGCTGGGACGGCGAAGCGTGGTTCGGCAAGGATCTCGATCGGCTTGTCGTCAAGACCGAGGGCGAGGGGGCTTTTCGAGAAGGCGTCGATAGCGCCGAAGTCCAGGCGCTCTACAGTCGCGCACTCGATCCCTACTGGAATGTGCAGGCGGGCGTCCGCTACGATTTCAAGCCCAATCCCTCCCGCACCTACGCAACGATCGGCATTGAGGGCGTCGCGCCTTACTGGTTCGAAACGGAAGCTACCGTGTTTCTGTCGAACAAGGGCGAGGTGCTGGGACGGGTCGAGGGCTATTACGATCAGCGCCTCACGCAGCGTTTTATCCTTCAGCCCCGCGTCGAACTGAACCTTTCGGCCCAGGATGTGCCCGAAACCCGGATCGGGTCGGGCCTCTCCAACGCGGAGCTGGGCTTGCGCCTGCGCTATGAGATTCGACGTGAATTTGCTCCCTATATCGGCGTTTCCTACGACCGAAAGCTCGGTAAGACAGCTGACTATGCGCGGGCAGACGGAAAGGACGTCAAGGCGACGAGCTTCGTCATTGGCGTGCGGACCTGGTTCTGAGGAGCGCTCGGCTTCGGCTCCACGTCGGGGCTAGCCGCGTCCACCGCTGGCTGGCTCTGATCATCGGTGTCCAGCTATTGCTATGGGTTGCCAGCGGCCTGATCATGAGCGTGCTGCCGATCGATCGGGTTCGCGGTGAACGTCTCGTGGAGCGGGTATCGCCAGCGACGCTTGATCAAGCTCGTCCCCGCGCACCGCTGGATCTCGTGTTGCGCAAGGCGAACAAACCCGCGCGAGAGGTCCGCTATCGTCTGCTGCTGGGACGCGAGGTCGCCGAGGTCGAGCTGGCCGATGGTGCGGTGGCGCTCCACGACGCCGAGACTGGAAAGCGCATCCCTCCTCTAAATGCTGCAATGGCGCGAGCAGTCGCGGTCCAAGCCTATCGCGGCGTGGCGCCGACGCCGAGCGTACGCGCCATTTTGACCGCCAGCACCGAATATAAGGCGACGCTGCCGGCATGGCGGGTCGATTTCCCGGACCACGACGCGACCCGTATCTATGTTGCGCAAAACAGCGGTCGAATTGTTGCCGTCAGGAACGGCACCTGGCGTCTCTACGACTTCTTCTGGGGCCTCCACATCATGGACTGGAAGAACCATGAGGATTTCAACTCACCTTGGCTGATTGGATTCGCCGCTGGGGGGCTTGCGCTGGCGATCGCTGGTTCTGCCCTTTTGTATTTTCGCTGGCCGCGAAAGCGGCGCCGCAAGAACTGAACAAACATGGGGAATTCTTGGGCGGGGGCCAAAGGAGACGACCGATGATGAAGAATGCTTATGCGAGCCTCGCGCTGCAGACGCTGGTCGGCGGCATTATCATGTATTTGGTGATGTTCGTCATGATCGACAGCCTGGGGAGCTTCTACAATAATCTCAATATGGTCTATATGACGCTGATGATGGTCGCGCCGATGGTGGTGCTGATGATCCTCGCAATGGGTCATATGTTCCCATCAAAGGCGGCCAATGCTGCCCTTCTGGTCGGCTCGGTTGTGATATTTGCTGGATCGTTCGCCCTGATCCGCACGCAAACGACGATCGGTGACACGGCATTCCTGCGTTCGATGATCCCGCACCATTCGGGGGCGATCCTCATGTGTCGCGAGGCGACCTTGAAGGACCCGGAAATCGTCCGGCTGTGCGGTGGCATCGAGGAATCCCAACGGCGCGAGATTGATGAGATGAAGGCTATTCTCGCCCGCAAGTAGGTTTCGCCATCCCATTCTCGAAAATTAGCGCAGGCTTGCGAGGGTAATGGCGCGCTCGCGCGTATTAACAATGCGGGGCGATGAGGAGAGAATTGTGAAGAAAATAATCGCCGTCATGATCGTGGGATTGTTGACCACACCCGCGATCGCGCAAATGCAGGGCATGGACCATTCAAAGATGGACATGGGCCAGATGATGAACCCTACGCCGGCCAACCCGTATCCGCCGGCCGAGATGGAGATGCATCAGAAGATGATGTCCGCCATGGGCGGCGACGCGACGGAAACCTGGGTTCGCAAGATGATCGAGCATCATCGCGGCGCGATCGCGATGTCACGCATCGTCTTGCGCGACACAAAGGACGCGCAGGTTCGAACGATGGCGACCAAGGCGATTACCGAGCAGACTCGGGAAGTGGGCGAGCTGCAGGGCTGGCTAAGAGCTCACCACAAGCGTGCGCAGTAGAGACTTCCCCCCGCCCAAGGGCGGGGGGATAACTGAAGGTGTATATGCCACTCAAACTCGTTCTTGCTGCGTTCGCCGCGTCTGTCTCGGTCGCCAATGCCGCGGCCGTACCTATCCTAGTCCATCGCGATCCAGGCTGTGGTTGCTGCGAGAAATGGGCCGCCCAGATCCGCCAGCAATTCGGCCGGCGCGTGGCCATAATCGATGATCAGCAGCGATCTGCCTTTCAGCGCGTGCACGGCGTGCCCGCTCGGCTGTCATCATGTCATACAGCGATCGTCGACGGCATGGTTTTCGAGGGACACGTCCCTATCGCGGACATGAAGCGCGTTCTCGCGCAGCGTCCTCGTGGTGTGAGCGGTCTTGCCGTAACGGGCATGCCTCTCGGATCACCAGGCATGGAGGGCCCCGGGCAGCCGGTTCAGCCGTTCAATGTCTTAGCCTTTGGTGCAGGAAGCAAAACTATCTACGCGCGGCACGGCGAATGAGCATGACGTTGCTCTTGGATCAAGATTGGCGTAGTTGATTACAGCTGTGAAATGTGCGCTTCCCCTCTTTCTCCTGCTCGGAGCCCTGCTCGGTCTGCTCGGCCAGGAAGCCGCCTTTGCGTCAGCACCGCCTGTAGTGTCCGTATCGATGGCGATGACCGGGACGGCCGATTCCGGCATGTCCGAAGACTGCATGAAGATGATGACGCAGCAACAGCAGCCCGCGCAGAAACCCTGCAAGGGCATGACGCTCGCCTGCATCGCCGCGATGGGCTGTGTCATTCCCATGGCGGTTCGCAATGACGCACCGACGCTTGCGGTGCGCGCGGCCGATCCGACCCTGGCCTTCTGGGCGACCACCACTGTCCTGCGCGGCGGTGACGTTGCTCCCGAACCGGAACCGCCGACTCTCCTTGGCTGATCGAACTCGGCCGTAAGGTTGGAAGGGTCGTTGCGCCTGTCGCGTATCGAACCTCCTGTCCAACCTGCGGCTACCCCGATGATTTGCCAAAGGATGATAGTCATGAAGAACCGTGTTTTCTATGCACTGCTGGGCGTAGCCCTTGCCGCACCCGTCGCCGCATTCGCCGGCGTCCCCGACCATAGCCAGCAGTCCGGCCATTATGAGTGGAAGTCGGTCCCGCAATACGGACCGCGTGCGCCGCTCCAGGGACAGCGGCGCGTCTGGGTGCCTGATACCACGCAAGTGGCGGCGTGCGACTGCGACATGATGAAGATGAGCAGCGCCGACGCTGCTGATTGCATGAAGCAGATGCACAGCATGGCATCGCCTTCGTCGGCCCCGTCGGTCGGTTAGGCAAAAGTTCTGGCCGCTTCAGGTCGCATAGACGGCTAGGCCAGCAGTGGCGGCGGAATGCCCCCCATTCCGCCGCCACTGATAGGCCTGTCATATTGTGCGCTGCCGATCCGGTCCTCCGACCAGGAGTTTTCCATGCGATTGTTTGTTTGTGCGTCGCTGCTCGCGGCGATCCCCGGGATTGCGTTCGCCGGTCCGCTTACCTTCGATGCGGCGCTTCGCCAGGCGGAGCACGATGCTCCCTCCATTCGAGCGAAGACGCTTGGCACTGATGCCGCGCGTTCGGCGCGTGGGGCCGCGGGAACGCTGCCCGATCCCACCCTCGCAGTGGGCGTAGACAGCTTCCCGATCTCAGGACCGCTCGCGTTCGAGCCGCAGCGGGACAATTTTACCATGGCGCGGGTGGGCGTGTCTCAGGACATTCCCAACCTCGCCAAGCGCCATGCCCAGCAGGCGCGCGCCGATAGCGACATCAGGGCGGCGGAGGCTGATACGGCGGTCGAGGCGCGCACCGTCGAGGTAGGTACGGCGTTGGCGTGGATCAATCTGGCCTATGCCGAGCGCAGGCTTGCCGCTCTTGACGACGTGCTGTCCCGGCTCGAGCGCGTCGTAGGGACCACGACCGGCGCTGTCGCTTCGGGTAACGCCCGGCCGGCACAGACGCTTGCCGGTCAGCAGGCGGTCGCGGCGATGCAGGATCGCCGCAGCGAGCTCGTCTCGAACGTGGCGCGAGCACGCGCGACGCTGACCCGCTGGACCGGCGATCCCACGCCTGAAATCGCCGGGCCGATCCCCGAATTCCCGGTCGATGCGGCCGAACTGCGTGCCGGTCTCGATCGCCATCCCACCGTTCAGGTGATCGATGCCCAGGCCGGCCAGGCGGACGCCGATGTGCGCGTGGCTGATGCCAGTCGGCGTTCTGACTTCGGCGTGAATGTCGCCTATCAGCGGCGCGATCCTCGTTTCGGCGACTATGTCTCGGCCGGTGTGACCGTCAGCCTGCCGTTTTTCACCCGCAACCGCCAGAATGCCGGGATCGCCGCGGCCCAGGCGAATGTGGGGCGGGTCTTGGCCGAGCGCGAGGCCACTAGGCGGGCGCTCGCCGCCGATCTCGACGCCGATCTCGCCGATCATGTCATGCATCATGAGCAATGGATGCGCGCGCAAGGAACGCTGCAGCCGCTGGCCGAGCAGCGCGTGAAACTGGAGACCGCCAGCTACGGTGCTGGACGCGCCAGTCTTGTCGATGTCGCCGACGCTTATGCCGCGCTGGCCGACGCAACCCTCACTGTCCTCGACCGCGAGGCGCTGGTCGCCGCTGACGGCGCGCGATTGACTCTAACGTACCGGAGCGAAGATCGATGAGCCTCGAGATATCACCGCGCGCCCGGCTGGGTCTTGCCGCCGCAGCGCTCGCCCTCGTCGCTGGTGGCGCAGGCTATGGCATCGCCCACCTCGGTGGGAGCGAAACCGCTCCTACGCAAACAGCCGATGCCGGTCGTAAGGCGCTTTACTGGTACGATCCTATGGTGCCGCAAGAGCACTACAACAATCCGGATACGCTTTCGTCGATGGGGATGAAGACCATCCCCAAATATGCCGATGAAGGCGGCGGCAACGCGCCGGGCATCCGCATCGATCCCGCTGCGTCCCAGACGCTGGGGCTGCGCCCGGTCGCCGTACGACGGGGACAACTGACCAGCAGCCTGACCGCCACCGGCACGATCGACTTCAACCAGCGCGATGTCGCGATCGTCCAGGCGCGCGCTGGCGGGTTCGTTCAAAGGGTCTATGCCCTGGCGCCCGGCGACATCATTGGCGCCGGTGCCCCACTCGCCGACCTGCTCGTTCCCGAATGGGGTGGCGCACAGGCCGAGTTCCTGGCGATCCGCCGCACCGGGAACGCTGCGTTGATACAGGCAGCGCGCCAGCGGCTCATACTGCTTGGCATGCCGTCTGGTACGGTCGCATCGGTCGAGCGAACGGGTCGGCCGCACAATGTCATGACGATTTCCACGCCAACCGGCGGCGTCATAAAGACGTTGGATGTGCGGGCCGGCATGACGATGACGGCAGGACAGACGCTTGCCGAGGTCAACGGCCTTGGCACGGTCTGGCTCAATGCTGCCGTGCCCGAAGCCATCGCGGGACCGCTCAAGCCCGGACAAACCGTGCAGGCCACGCTTGCCGCATTCCCCGGCGAGACATTGTCGGGCCGTGTCTCGGCGATCCTGCCTACGACGCAGGCCGACAGCCGGACGCTCACCGTGCGGATCGAACTACCCAATCGTGGTGGTCGTCTGCGCCCGGGCATGTTCGCAACCGTGTCGTTCGGCGGCAGCGCACAGCCAGCATTGCTCGTACCCTCCGAGGCGCTGATCCGCACCGGCAAGCGGACCTTGGTGATGCTTGCGCTAGATAAGGGCCGCTACCGGCCGGCCGAGGTGCAAACCGGCAGGGAATCCGGGGACGACACCGAGATCCTTGCTGGGCTCTCCGAAGGCGAGAAGGTCATCGCCTCGGGCCAATTCCTGATCGACTCCGAGGCTAGTCTTTCCGGCGTGCAGGCACGGCCGATCGGTGGCGGTGTGCCGATGGCAGCTGGCAAACCCGCAGCTACCGCCGCGCTCTACGAGACCGTAGGCAAAATCGAGCAGCTCACCGCCAATTCGGTGACGCTGAGCCACGAGCCGGTGCCGGCGATTGGCTGGCCGGCGATGACGATGACATTCCAACTTCCCGATCCGAACGTCGCGCGCGGCCTGAAGACGGGCGATCGTGTCCGTTTCGGGTTCGATCAACCGCCGGCCGGACCGACCGTGCGGCGCATGGCGAAGGTGGCGGGGCAGTGATTGCCCATCTCATCCGCTGGTCGGTCAGGAACCGCTTCTTCGTCCTGATCGGTGTATTGGCCCTTATCGGAGTGGGTATCTGGGCGGTGCGATCAACCGCGATCGACGCGCTACCGGACCTCTCCGACACGCAGGTCATCATCCGCACCAGCTATCCGGGACAGGCGCCGCAGATCGTCGAGAACCAGGTCACCTATCCGCTGACCACCACCATGCTTTCGGTGCCGGGCGCCAAGACGGTGCGCGGCTATTCCTTCTTCGGCGACAGCTTCGTCTATGTGATCTTCGAGGACGGCACCGATCTCTATTGGGCGCGCAGCCGCGTGCTCGAATATCTCAATCAGGTACAGGGCCGCCTGCCGGCGAGCGCCCGCAGCGCGCTCGGTCCCGATGCAACCGGTGTCGGCTGGGTCTATGAATATGCCCTGGTCGATAGGACCGGCCAGCACGATCTGGCCCAGCTTCGCGGGTTTCAGGACTGGTTCCTGCGCTACGAGCTGAAAACCGTTCCCGGTGTTGCCGAGGTCGCCAGCATCGGCGGCATGGTCAAGCAGTACCAGGTGCTGCTCGATCCGGTGAAGCTCGCCGCTTACGGGGTCACCCACCAGCAGGCCGTGCAGGCGATCCAACAGGCCAATCAGGAAGCGGGCGGCTCCGTGCTGGAGATGGCCGAGGCCGAATATATGGTCCGTGCCTCGGGCTATCTGAAGACGCTCGACGATTTCCGGGCCATTCCCCTGCGGACCGCAATGGGCGGTGTGCCCGTGCGGCTAGGCGATGTCGCCACGGTCCAGATTGGCCCCGAGATGCGGCGCGGAATCGCCGAGTTGAACGGCGAAGGCGAGGTCGCCGGCGGCGTCGTGATCCTGCGGTCGGGCAAGAATGCGCGCGAAACGATCGCGGCGGTCAAGGACAAGCTGGCCACCCTGAAGGCGAGCCTGCCGCCCGGCGTGGAGATCGTCACCACCTATGACCGCTCGCAGCTCATCGACCGTGCGGTCGATAACCTTACCCACAAGCTGATCGAGGAGTTTATCGTCGTCGCGATCGTCTGCGGCCTGTTCCTCTGGCACGTCCGTTCGGCACTGGTTGCGATCCTGACCCTGCCGATAGGCGTGCTGGCGGCGTTCGTCGTGATGCGGTTCCAGGGGGTCAACGCCAACATCATGTCGCTGGGCGGCATTGCCATCGCGATCGGCGCGATGGTCGATGCGGCGGTGGTCATGATCGAGAACGCGCACAAGAAGATCGAGCGCTGGGAACATGACCACCCGCAGCAGGTACTCGATAGTCCGACACGCTGGACGGTGGTCACTGATGCCGCAGCCGAGGTCGGCCCAGCGCTGTTCTTCAGCCTATTGATCATCACCCTCTCGTTCATCCCCGTGTTCACACTGGAGGGGCAGGAGGGCCGGCTATTCGCGCCGCTGGCGTTCACCAAGACCTATGCGATGGCATCGGCCGCGATCCTCTCGGTGACGCTGGTCCCCATCCTGATGGGGTATCTCATCCGGGGCCGCATTCCCGCCGAGCAGTCCAACCCGATCAATCGCTGGCTGACCAATATCTACCGGCCCGCCCTCGACTGGACGATGAAAAAGCCCAAGGCGGTGCTGCTGATTGCGGTTTTGGTCTTCGCAACGACGGCTTGGCCGCTCTCCCGACTCGGCGGCGAGTTCATGCCGAATATGGACGAAGGCGACCTGCTCTATATGCCCTCGGCCTTGCCAGGACTGTCAGCGGCAAAGGCCTCGCAACTGCTCCAGCAGACCGACCGGCTGATCAAGACGGTACCCGAGGTTGAGAGCGTGTTCGGCAAGGCGGGACGCGCCGAGACTGCCACCGATCCCGCGCCGCTCGAAATGTTCGAGACCACCATCCAGTTCAAGCCGCGTGACCAATGGCGGCCCGGTATGACCACGGACAAGCTCGTTGAAGAGCTGGACCGCACGGTGAAGCTACCCGGCCTCGCCAATGTCTGGGTGCCGCCGATCCGTAACCGCATCGACATGCTCGCGACCGGCATCAAGAGTCCGATCGGGGTCAAGGTCTCGGGCGCCGACCTCGCCCAGCTCGACCGCATCGCCCATGATATCGAGACGGTCGCCAAGACCGTGCCGGGCGTCAGTTCGGCACTGGCCGAGCGATTGACCGGCGGGCGCTATGTAGATGTCGATATCGATCGTGCCGCCGCCGCCCGCTTCGGGCTCAACATCGCCGACGTGCAGGCGATCGTCTCGGGCGCGATCGGTGGCGAGACCATCGGCGAAACCGTCGAAGGCCTGGCGCGCTACCCGATCAGCGTGCGCTATCCGCGTGAGCTGCGCGACAGCCTCGAGGGTTTGCGCACTTTGCCGGTGCTCACACCCTCAGGTCAGCAGATCACGCTGGGCACCGTAGCGAAGGTTGCGGTCGCCGAAGGGCCGCCGATGCTCAAGACCGAGAATGCCCGGCCATCGACCTGGGTCTACGTCGATGTCCGCGGCCGCGATCTCGCTTCGGTGGTAGGCGACCTGCAACGCGCGGTGGCGAAGGAGGTAAAGCTCTCGCCGGGCGTGAGTATCGCCTACTCCGGCCAATTCGAATATCTCCAGCGGGCCGTCGAAAAGCTCAAGCTGGTCGTGCCGGCCACGTTGCTGATCATCTTCGTACTGCTCTTCATGATTTTCGGTCGGTTCGACGAAGCCGCACTGATCATGGGCACGCTCCCGTTCGCGCTCACCGGCGGTATCTGGACGCTTTACCTGCTCGGCTTCAACCAGTCGGTGGCGACGGGCGTCGGGTTCATCGCGCTGGCCGGCGTCTCCGCCGAGTTCGGCGTGGTCATGTTGATCTACCTCAAGAATGCGCTGGAAGAGCGTGGCGTCGATCCTGATGCCGACCAGATCGAGGCGGCGGTCCGCGAAGGCGCGCTGCTCCGCGTCCGGCCCAAGGCGATGACAGTCGCAGTGATCCTCGCCGGCTTGTTGCCGATCCTGCTCGGCTCGGGCGCGGGTTCGGAAGTGATGAGCCGGATCGCCGCGCCGATGATCGGCGGCATGCTCACCGCGCCACTGCTCTCGATGTTCGTCCTGCCCGCTGCCTATCTGTTGCTTCGGCGGCGACGAGTAAAATCCCTCCACCAACCTCTTTAATCTGCAAGGAGAAGACCATGACTATGATACGACTGACCATTGCTCTCGGCCTCACCGCCCTGACGGCCGCCTGTGGCAAGAAAGCGGAGACGCCGGTTGCGGCCGAGACCAATCAGGCGGCACCCGCCGCGGCCATGAGCGGCGACATGGGCAATATGGCGATGGCGCCGGCGGCGACTGCGCCGATCAAGGCCAAGGGCCACGGCAAGGTCACCGCCATCGACAAGACCGCAGGCACGATCACGCTCGACCATGGCCCGATCCCTGAAGCCAAATGGCCGGCGATGACCATGACGTTTAAGGCGGCACCTGGGGTCACCGGCGCGGCAAAGGTAGGCGAAAAGGTCGATTTCGACGTCACACTAACCGGCAGCGCCGGCGAGGTGACGGCAATCCTAAAACAGCCCTGAGCCGGCGATCGCCTTGGCGCATTAGCGTGTAATTAACCTTGTTCCGTCACGCTTCGGCAATGGAACAATTGAGATCCCGCGCCAAAACGCAAGCACAACTCGACGTCCTATACATCGCGCAGTGGCAGTCATGATTGCCACCGCCTTTGGCTGCCTGGCTCTCTTGTGCGTCGTGAGTTGGCCATTTTTCAACGATTACGGGACGGTGATCAAAATTCAGAGCACCGGTGCGGCCGCGTTCGCGCTTTATTTTCTTGCGCTGGGATCGCCCACGGCAGCGATGGCTTGTCTCATTTCGTGCTCCCAACTCATTATTTCTGCGGCTGTGCGAGACCGTTACGTGGTCATCAGGCTTTATGGTGCGAGCCTCATTCTTTTGGCCTTTCTCTCAATTGTGACGTGGCATGGCATCCCGTCTGCCTTGGCCTTAACCGGTAGCTCCTTCGGCACCCTCGCACGGCTCCAGACTTCAACCACGCGGATGAAAAGTCTCTTCCTTGTCGGTGCGCCATTCTGGCTTGCACATAATCTGATAGTTGGGGCGCTCTTCGCGCTGGGTACGGATCTAGTCTCGCTAGTATCCAACATCGCGAATCTTTCGAAATTCCTGCTAAAGCAGCGGCGCGCCTCGGTGGGCGCTTCGGCGTCCGTTGCATTGGTCACCACACAAGCTGCGGTCCTTGTCCGATCTGGACAGTCGAGGATCATCCGCCTTAAGCCCCGGCGGATCTACCGTGACCTGCTTGTGAAAAATACCGTATAGGGAGCATCCACGAGTCAGGTAGCATTCGTATGATGATCGCTCGCCAGTGAAGCCAAGCTCGGGTGCCGTACTGGCGATCTTGTCAGCGCTATTGTTTGGCGCCAGTACACCGTTCGCGAAGCTCGCCCTTGGTAATGGTGTAAACGCTTGGCTGCTCGCCGGACTGCTTTATCTCGGATCGGGTTGCGGGCTTGCTCTCGTATATGCGTTGCGCAGAGCGATCGGACGCGGCGAGGGGGAAGCATCGCTCGTCCGATCCGACCTGCCTTGGCTGGCGCTCGTCATCCTGTGCGGAGGCGGGGTCGCACCGATCTTGCTGATGGCGGGACTGGCAAAGACGCCTGCGTCCACCGCGTCGCTTCTGCTCAATCTGGAAGGTCTTGCGACCCTCACCATCGCTTGGCTGGTGTTCCGCGAAAATGTCGATCACCGTCTGTTGGTCGGCGCTGCGGCGATCCTCGGCGGCGCGGTGTTGCTATCGTGGCGTGGCGCTCCCGCCGGCGGTGGCCTGGGCATGTTGGCGATCGCCGGCGCTTGCCTCGCCTGGGGTATCGACAACAATCTCACCCGAAAGCTCAGCAGCGCCGATCCTGTCCAGATCGCGATGCTGAAAGGGCTGGCCGCAGGGAGCGTCAATCTCGTCCTGGCGCTGACGCTTGGCGCATCCTTACCAACGGTTCCGGTGGTTGCAGGTGCCGCGCTGATCGGCTTTCTTGGGTACGGCGTCAGCCTCGTGCTGTTCGTTCTCGCGCTTCGGCACCTCGGCACGGCTCGGTCGGGAGCCTATTTCTCGACGGCACCGTTCATCGGTGCATTACTCGCGATCGCGATGTTCGGTGAAACGGTCACCATGCCCTTCATCATCGCCGGGATCCTGATGGCGATCGGGCTCTGGCTGCACCTGACCGAACCGCATGGCCACGACCATGCGCACGAACCTCTCGAACATGATCATCGCCATGTTCATGATAGCCATCATCAGCACCAACATTCGCCAGGCGTCGCTTTAGACGAACCCCACAGTCACTGGCATCGGCATGAGCGAATGACGCATCGCCATGCCCACTTTCCCGATTTGCACCACCGGCATACGCACGATTTATAATTTCTGCAGGCGGCGCGGCGGCGAAACAGAGGCTGATTCAACTTGCTCCCACGATGTTCGGTCAGTTGTCTTTGGAAGGGCATTCGTGACTTAGAAATAGTCTGCGAGAAGGAGTTCTCGCACATGGCCCTTCTGATCTCGCAAGGTTACGCGCGTGCCTGCCGGCCTGAAGCGCCACCGCCAATGCTTACCTGAAATGTAAGATCCATCGATACTCCGACCGTTGAGCGCCCGAATGCGGTCTCCCACGGTCCAGCCAGCGGCGGCAGCTGGGCTGTTTGCCGCGACATGGACAATGGACAGTTCGTTCCCGGTGAGGGCCAGTCCGAAGCCGCTGTGGTCCTCCAGGATGGGCAATCCGTGCCGCGCTGGTCGCAGCCACACCTGTCCAGCCGAAAGGTCAAGCACCGTGTCAAACTGAGAGATTATCGGGAATCCGATGCTGCCCACGGCACTCGTAGACAGCCAGCTTGAAGGTGTGAGCGTAGGAATTGAGGGGACGGAGAATGAGCCTAACTGGACCATTTCAGCCATGAAGGCGGTTGCAAGCATGATACCATCTACCCCCCCGATCGCCGCGGTTGACCGCTTGATTCCTTCAAGGAGTCGATGCTCTTCAACATAGGCGCGGGCCAGCATCAGCGCTGTCGAACTGCCGAGATCGAAGACCATGGGCGCGCTTGGCAGACCGGCCACGGAAGCCTGCACGAGTAACTCGAGATTTGCCCCATGTGAAAGCGGGACGCGGCGCCAGTCCGGTCCTGCTGAAAACGAACCGCTCTCGGCGACAGCAATCCGAGAATTGTCAAAGTCCAAGGCTATTGAACGCCCGGTAAGCATATCTGCGCCAAGCACTACATCGACATCGCGGCCTAAAGCGGCCGATACGGCTTTCAGATCGCTTATGATGACAAAGGGTGCGCGGCGCAGTTCGCCTGCAAACGCGATCTCTACATCGCGCGCAAGCTGTACGCTTGCCCGCGCGCCCACTCCGCGAATTGTCCTCCGCTCCGTCGACGAGAGTCCAAGTTTGGCTGCCAAAGACGAACTAAGGATCGTGGCAGCGCTACCGCTATCGAGAATAGCTTCAGCAGATACGGCCGCCACGTCAATGGGGAGAACTAACGTGTCGCCTGTGACGAGGCTGAACGCCTGCCAACGAGGGGGGACAGGAAACCCGTTCCAATCGCGCATTAACATCGCCGCTCCCGCGTACGCGGGCCGGTACAGCGCTTCGGCCAATAAAGTCCCGCAGCAAAGAAGCCCCGCAGTAATATCACGGCGAGTAATCGTAGTCTTTCCCAACACCAACTCACTAGCCTTTCAATCCAGGCCGGGGATCCTTCCGACTCTGAGGGGCACATACATTGTAAAGCTATTTGATTAGCAATCCTGCCACGCTGTTCACCGAATGGGGTAGCGGTCTGTCATCGTGCCGACCATGCCATCGAAGCGCCTAACGTCGATGCGGCATTGAGGGGACCGCCATGCTCGACTCTTCAGCGGCAACTGCGAAGCCGGCGGCCCGGGCGCGTGGTTCAAACGAGCCAGGCGTTGGCGGTCGCAACGAGCAGAAGAACGCCGAGCATTCCCCGATAGATGACGAACGGCCAGGCGGAGAACCGCTCAAGGACGCGCATCAGCGCCCAGATCGCGGCGAACGCGGAAACGGACGCGACAACCAGGCCGACCGCCAGAACGGACCAGCCATGCAGATCGAGATGGGCTTTGTGCAGCTCCCATAATTCCTTCGATCCTGCCAGAGCGATCGCCGGAATGCCCAACAGGAATGAGAAGCGGGCCGCTTCCTCGCGCTTGAAGCCGAGCGCGAGCGCGGCGGTGAGGGACGATCCTGAGCGCGAGACGCCTGGAATAAGGGCACCGACCTGCGCGAGCCCGACGAGCAAAGCGTCCACCAGCGATGCCTTCTCAACGCTGCGGCTGTGGCGCGCCAGAATCTCGCTGAGCCCCATCAGCGCCGCCATCGCTATGCAGGCCCAGCCAATGACGGACAGGGCGCGAAAGGGCGAGTTGCATGTATTGAGGCTATTCGACAGCAGAGCACCCGCCAGCACGATCGGGACCGTCGCGAGAGCGATCCAGATCGCCAGACGGAGATTGGGATCGGCGAACTGTCGATGGCCGATGGCCGACACGGAACCGACCACCAGGCGGCGAACGTCCTGCCAGAAATAACTGATTACGGCGGCGAGCGCGGCGAGCTGCATCGCGGCCGAAAAAGCCGAGCCGGGATCTCGCCAACCCAACAGGGCGGGCACGATGCGCATATGAGCTGTCGACGAAATCGGCAGAAGTTCGGTGATACCTTGCACCACGCCCAATATGGCGACCTTGGCATAGCCCAGTGTCACGAAGCCCGTGTCGACGCCCGCGGCACATTGTCCGGTCATAGCAGTACAGTCCTATTGGGTGGTGGGTGAGCGTAGATCGTTGCTTCGCTGCCCGGGTAACCGGATTATCGAACCCGCTGGTCGTGACCGACAAGACGCATGCCATTGAGCACGACCAGGAGGGATGCGCCGACATCCGCCGCGATCGCGCCCCAGAGCGACGCCATGCCAAGCAGCGTCAGGCCTGCGAAAACGAGCTTTACGGCCAGCGAGAAGCCGATGTTCTGCCGGATGACGGCGAGTGTCGCCCTCGAATGCCGAATGAGCCACGGCAGCCGAGAGAGATCGTCCTGCATCAGCGCGATATCCGCCGTCTCGATCGCCGCATCGCTGCCAAACGCGCCCATGGCGATGCCGAGGCCCGATCGCGCCATCGCCGGCGCATCATTGACGCCGTCACCGACCATGGCGACGAGGCCGTGCTGCGCTACCAGCCTTTCTATCGCCTCGACCTTTTGTTCGGGAAGCAGCTCGGCGTGAACCTCATCCACGCCGGTCGCGCGCGCGATGGCCTGGGCAGGCGCGCGACTGTCTCCGGTCAGCATGACGATCTGCGCGATGCCAAGTTCATGCAGTTGCGCGACGATCTGTCGGGCCTCGGGACGCATCGCGTCACCGACCGCAATCAGTCCGATGACCGACCCCGCCTCACCGACAATAGTGCCGGTCAGTCCCGCGGCGGCTATACGATGCAATTGGGCGGTGAGCGCATCATCGCCAGCGCCCCCAAGGCGCTCTCCAAGATAGCCCGGCGATCCGACCCAGGCCTCGCGGCCGTCGATCGCGCCAACGACGCCTTTACCGGGCAACGCCGTCACAGATTTTGCGGGGACCACGTCAACGCCGCGTTCCGCTGCGGCGTCAAGGATCGCACGCGCAATGGGGTGCTCGCTTCGGGCTTCAATGGCCGCGGCAACCGCCAGTAGTTCAACCTCACTCCGGCCGCCAAGGGGAACAAGCTCGACCACCTTGGGACGCCCAAGCGTGAGCGTCCCCGTCTTGTCCATAGCGATCGCGGTGATGCGCGCAGGCGTTTCGAGATGGACGCCTCCCTTGATCAGCACGCCCTGCTTTGCCGCGCCGGTCAGTCCCGCAACAATGCTGACGGGCGTCGAGATGACGAGGGCACAGGGGCAGGCGATGACAAGCAACACCAGTGCCTGATAAAACCAGACGGCCCAACTACCGCCGAGCAGAAGCGGTGGGACGAGGAATACGGCCAGCGCAAGCAGCATCACAACCGGCGTGTAGATCCGCGCGAAGCGCTCCACCCACTGTTCGGTCGGCGCACGCTTGCGCTGCGCTTCACCCACCATGCGCACGATACGGGCAAGCGTCGTGTCGGAGGCCGGCCTGGTCGTTACGATCTCGATCGCACCCATGCCGTTGATGGTCCCGGCAAAGACCGTTGCGCCTTGTGCGACGGTGACGGGGACGCTCTCGCCTGTAATCGGTGCCTGGTCGACCGCGCTCGTCCCCGCAATCACACGCCCGTCGAGCGGAATCTTTCCACCGGGCGGAACGATCACCTGCGTGCCGACCGCGACATCAGCGACCGGCACATCCTTCTCGACGCCTGTGGCATCGCGTATCCGGGCAGAGTCGGGGGCGATGTCCATGAGCGCCGCGACGGCACGGCGGGCCCGTCCAAGGCTCCATGCCTCAAGGGCGAGCGCAAGCGCGAAGAAGAACGCCACGGTCGCCGCTTCGAACCATTGCCCAATGCCGAGGGCGCCCGCCACAGCAACGATCATGAGCAGGTTCATGTCCGGCCGGAGCCGCCGTGCCGCGAGGACCGCCTTGGGGGCGACGTACCGAACCGCCGAGAGGATTGCCAGGGAATAGGCGAGCATGGCGAGGAGCGGAGGATGAGCCTCCCGCGCCAGACTCTCGTGCAACACCGCGGCGAGGCCGCTCGCGCGGACATGGATCGCAAAGCCCGCCACGACCAACACGCCGCTCGCGATCGTCAGCGCGGCCTGGATGCGGCGCCGACGCTGCTCGGCTTGCGCGCCGGCACTGTTCACGCCTTCTTTCCAGAGTTCGGCGCGCATGCCGGTGCGCTCGACCGCCTTCAATATTTCGGTGTGATGTAAGGCGTCGGAAGCACCCGCGACCGACATGCGGCCATTGATGAGATCAAACGACAGCTTCTCCAACCCGACGACCGGCCCGACTTCGCGCTTGAGCACCTCGACTTCGTCGCCGCAGTCCATGCCGTGGATTTTGAAGATGACGCTGTCCGGACGGTCAGGAAGCATCTGTTCGACAGGCATCGGTTCGCCCGAGCAGCCACTGCAACCGCCAGCATCTGCTTTATCCTCCGCGAACGCATCTGCGGTTTGCAATTCGGCTGTCATCCCGGTGGTCGAGACGGCCGCGATCACCGCCTCCACCCCGATGCCGGACTCGACATCGACATCGAGGAGACCGCGCTTCGGCTGGAACGACAAAAGCTCCTCGTCCCCGATAAGGGGGACGAGGACTTCCTTGAGAAGCCGAACCTCATTCTGGCAGTCGAGCCCGTGGACCTTGAAACGCCACCAGCGGCCCATCGCGATAGCGTGCGCGTTGGTTTGCTCGACCATATCGTCACCTCGACTTTTCGACATGACACCCTTTATAAAGTCTGAAGTCACTAGAGGGTCAACCGATATGTCCGTCGAGCTACTCAGCATCGGAAAGCTCGCGAAAGCGACAGGGACGAAGGTCGAGACAATTCGCTACTATGAGAGTGTAGGCTTGCTTGCCCCGCCGGGGCGAACGAAGGGCAATTATCGGGCCTATTCCGCGCAGCATCTCGCACGACTCAGCTTCATTCGCCGGGCACGCGCGCTGGGCTTCTCGATCGACCAGGTCCAGGAGCTTCTCAAGCTCGCGGACCAGAAAGACATTTCGTGCAAGGCCGTCGACACGATCGCCCGCGAACATCTCGCCGAGATCGACCGAAAGCTTCGGGATCTGAATACCCTCAGATCCGAACTGAGCAGCGTTATCGTCCAGTGCGGGCAGGGCACAATTTCCGAGTGCCGCATCATCGAGACGTTAGCGCCGGATTCCACAGCATTCAGTTAGGGGAGATGGTGTCCGATAATGCCCTCCGCACGCACGAGCTAATGCAAACGAGTCGCAAAACTGCTTGACCCTCTAGCTGCTAGAGGGTCTAAAGGAGGCGGATGTTTACGTCCCCGACCCGCCTCCGCCTTTTGCCGATTCGCGTGCAAGCGCCTTCAGTCCGCCGATGGGTGCTCCGCATGATGGCGGTGCTTGCTGCCGTGGCCTGTACACTGGGTGCCAGCGCTATGGCCCATGCCGAAACGGCGGATGTCCAGACCGCATGGCGGCTTCTGGACTATATGGCGGTCGACTATGGTGGCGCGGTTTCCGGTGGCAGGATCAAGAGTGCCTCCGAATATGCAGAAATGACCGAGTTCGCGGCGTCGGTCTCCGCGCGCCTCGCGGCGTTGCCGCCAACGTCCGAACGTGCGAGGCTCATCGAGGGTGCGACACGGCTTCAGGCGGTCGTTGCCGCCAAGGGGTCGCCGAGCCAGGTTGCCGATCTTGCTCATGGTCTCGCCGCCGATCTGCTCAAAGCCTATCCGGTCCCGCTTGCTCCGGCCAAGGCACCCGATTTCGCGCGTGGCGCGACGCTCTTCGCCCAGAATTGCGCGAGCTGCCACGGTGCGGCCGGCGATGGTCACGGCCCGAACGCCGCCAAGCTCGCCACCCCGCCTATCGCGTTCACCGATGTCACCCGCGCTCGCCAGCGCAGCCCCTTCGCGCTGTATCAGGTGATCGACCAGGGTATCGACGGCACCGCGATGCAGAGCTTCTCATCGCTGCCGTCAGACGATCGCTGGGCACTTGCTTTCTATGCGGGGCATTTCGCCTTTTCCGATGCGGCCGCTAAGGAAGGCGAACGGCTATGGAAAGCCGATCCCAGCGTTCGCCAACGGATTCCCGATCTGACGGCCCTGGCCGGGCTGACCCCGGTAACGCTGGCCAAGAGCATGGGGCCCGAGCAGGCCGATGCGATCATAGCCTATCTGCGCCGCCACCCTGAAGCCGTGGTTCAGCAGGCAACGGGCTCGCTCGACGTGGCGCGGGGCAAGCTGGCGCAGAGCCTCGCGGCCTATCGCGCGGGCAATCGCCATGCGGCGCAGGAATTAGCGCTGTCGGCCTATCTCGACGGGTTCGAGCCGCTCGAACCCATGCTGACCGCGCGTGACGCAACGCTTATGGGGCATATCGAGAGCGCCATGGGCGAATTCCGCGCATCGCTCCAGCAAGGCCGCCCGGCCGACGAGGTGGCGACCCGTGTCCAGGTGCTCGATGGCTTATTCGATGACGCCGATGCGGCCTTGTCCCCGGACGCGGGGAGCAGCGCATCGACCTTTCTGGGCGCGTTCACCATCTTGCTGCGCGAGGGGCTCGAAGCCCTGCTGATCGTCGTTGCGATGATCGCCTTCCTGCGCAAGGCCGAGCGACCCGAGGTGCTGCCCTATGTCCATGGCGGCTGGATCGGCGCGCTGGCGGCGGGCGGCCTGACCTGGGCGGTTGCAACCTATGCGATCGGGATCAGCGGGGCGAGCCGTGAGCTCACCGAAGGGTTTGGATCGCTGTTCGCGGCCGTCGTCCTGCTCTCCGTGGGGATATGGATGCACGGCAAGGCGCAGGCGGACCAATGGCAGCGCTACATCCGCGAAAAGATGTCGCGCGCGCTGTCACGGCAATCGGCCTGGTTCCTCTTCGGCCTGGCCTTCATCGTCGTCTATCGCGAGGTGTTCGAGACCATCCTGTTTTATGCCGCGCTCTGGACCCAGGGCAATGGCGGTATCATGCTGGCTGGCGCCGGCTCGGCGGTCCTTCTGCTCGGCCTCATTGCCCAGGCGATGCTGCGCTACAGCCGCGACCTGCCGATCGCGAAGTTCTTTGCCTATAGCGCGTGGCTGATGGCGCTCCTCACCATCGTACTAGCCGGCAAAGGTGTGTCGGCGCTGCAGGAAGCCGGCATCATCGACATTGCGCCGCTTGGCGGCGGAATTCGCGTCTCGGTGCTGGGCATCTTCCCGACCGTGCAGTCGATGGGCGCCCAGTTGCTGATGCTCGTCGCGGTGGCCGGCGGCTTTATTCTCAACCGGCGCCGTGCCGTCGCGGCAACCACCTGATGAAGATCGGAGCAGGGAGCGATATTCGTCTTGACCCTCTAGTAGCTAGAGGGTGCATAAGGCTTCCCATGATGCTTGCACGCGTGGATAATCATGGTCTGTAGCAGCTGCCAGTCGGCTGCGCCGGCTGCGCCCGATCCGCGCTGGCGCCGCGTGCTGTGGATCGCTCTCGCGATCAATCTGACGATGTTCGCTGGCGAGATCGTCGCAGGTATCACCTCGGGGTCGCGTTCGCTGCAGGCGGACGCACTCGATTTTCTAGGCGACTCCGCCAATTATGCGATCAGTCTCGGGGTCGCGAGTATGGCACTGGGTTGGCGGTCGCGTGCCGCATTGCTGAAAGGCGGCACCATCCTTGCCTTCGGCCTCTACGTCTTGATCACCACGCTGCTTGCCGCGCTGGGCGGGGGCATACCGCAAGCTGGGACGATGGGTATAGTCGGGGTGATCGCACTGGTCGCAAACGGTAGCGTTGCGCTCATGCTCTACCGCTACCGGAGCGGTGACGCGAACATGCGATCGGTGTGGATCTGCTCTCGTAACGACGCCATCGGTAACTTGGCGGTATTGCTTGCCGCCGCAGGTGTGCTCGGCACGGGTACGGCCTGGCCGGATTTGGCGGTAGCGCTGATCATGGCGGGGCTCGGCATTTGGGGCGGCCTCCAAATCATTATCCTGGCGCGGACGGAGCTATATCCCAAACCATCGGAAGAGGCGTCGGCACAACATTCGCGAACTTCTGGCAGCTTGCAGTTGCTGGAGCGCAAATAGATGCTTTCCATCGCAATCCGCCTTCGCGCAAGACGCGCGATCTCGCCAGAGATTATGCGATCTTGGGGCTATCGGGTTGTCGGCTTTCCTGTTAGTTCGTTGTCCGTGCGACGCTTGCTGAACATCCTTGCTTATTTGGCGATCGTCCTTTCCGTAGGGACGACGGCGACGGCGCATGTGCTGGAACGGCCGGATGTAAGCGTTTCGTCGCAAGAAATAGGCGTGGACGAAGTCGCCATGGGCCATGCGCCCGGCGATCCCGATCAAGTGCCCGCCGATGGTGACAAAGGGTATCCTCACCATCACGGCGGCTGCCACGGCGATCACGTCGCAGCGCCGGTCAAGATCTCCAATGCCGCACTCACGCACGACCTTCGGCTTGCCCCCATTTTCGCAAGCCATTCTATGCGGCCGCTCTCGACTGCCGATCCGGCGCTGAGGCCCCCGCAAGCCTGACGATCCGCTGACCTCGCCGGCCATAGCCGCGCGGGGCGAATCCGGTTCGTCAGGAGTCATCATCTATGTATCGCACAATCGCGGCCGTCATGGTCGCGGCGACCTTGGCCAGTACGGCCGGGGCGCAGACAGCACTGCCGTCCGGCATTCCGGCGGCGACCACTTCGTCACAAGCGGCAGATGCGTTCTCGCTCGAGGACGCCCTTGCCGCGGGCGGTATGCCATCAGTCCCATCGGCCGCAGCCAGCAACGGCTTGGCGTCGGGGGCGGGGGGTAACGGTCCGGCACCCCTTCCATCGGTTGCGGCGGCGGCGGCCGGCGTTGGCGCCGCAACCGCAGCGCGGCGCGTTGCCGGGCTGCGCCCCAATCCAGAGTTTCAGGCTCAGGTCGAGAACGTCGCCGGCACCGGCGTCTACAAGGGGCTGCGGAGTTCCGAAACGACGGTGGGTGTAGCGCTCCCGCTGGAGTTGGGCGGCAAGCGGCCGGCGCGTGTCGCGCTTGCAACGGCACGGCTCACCCGCGCGCAGGTCCAGGCTGAAATCGCGCGAGCGGATCTCCGCCTGCGGATCACGCAGCTCTATATCGAAGCCGCCGCTGCGGAGCGCCGCGCCGAAGTGCTGAGCGAGCAAGCCGGGATCGCTAACAATGCGTTCCGGGTCTCAAGCGAGCGCGTCAAGGCCGGCGACGTCGGCCCGATCGAACAACAGCGGGCCGACGTGCTGCGCATCAACGCGCAGGTCGCGGCCGACAGCGCGGCGCGGCAGGCACAGGCGGCGCGGGCAAACCTTGAGACACTACTGGCGGTGCCGGTGACGGGGCCCCTCGATCGCGCGTGGTTCGAGCGAATCGATGGCTACGGACCGCCACGGCCGATCGAGGTCGAGGGGACGTTGGCCCTGGCTGCGGCGGAAGCCGACGTTCGCACCGCCGACGCACAAGTGCGCGTCGCCCGATCGCTGCGCGTGCCCGACCTGACCGTCAGCACGTTTGCCCGCCGATTGGAGGCGACCAACGACACCGCCGCGGTCGTCGGCATTTCGATCCCGATCCCGTTCTTCAACAACGGTAGCGCGTTCGTGGCGCAGTCGCGATCGGAGCAGACGCAGGCGATCGCGCTGCGCAACCTCGCCGTGATCGATACCCGCCAGCAGATTGCCAGCGCGCAAACCGAAGTGGCGAACGCCGCTGCGACCGCCCGAGCGGCGGGCGGACCGGCTTTGACGGCGGCACAGGAAGCTGCCCGTATCGCGCGGATCGGTTGGACGCAGGGCAAGTTCGACCAGATCGCGCTCCTCGATGCCGAGCGCACGCTGTCACAGACCCGCCAGACCTACGTCGATGCGCTCGCCGCCTATCACGACGCACAGGCCCGGCTCGACCGGCTCACGACGCCGGCCCCCATGATTTCCGGAGATGATCGATGATGAACGATAAGCGCCTTCTTGGCGGTGCGGCGGCTGTCGCGATCGTCGCCGCACTTGGCGGCTTCGGGATCGCACGCTGGACTGGGAATGAACCCGCCGCGACGGAAGCGGCAAGCGGCAATGCCGCTGCGCCTGCGGAGGTGGAAAAGACCCCTGACACGGTGACGATGACCGCGCAGGCGGTCCAGCAGGCCGGCATCGCCACAGAGACGATCAATCTCGGCGGGCTCGGCGCGGAAATCGTCGCGCAGGCGACGGTGAGCGCGGCGCCGCAAGGCGAAGCGATCGTGACCGCCCGCGCAGCCGGCGCGGTGACGCGGCTGATGAAGCGGCTCGGCGATCCCGTGCGCGCCGGCGAAACGCTTGCTGTCGTCGAAAGCCGGGACGCGGCGCAGTTTGCCGCCGATCGCACTGCTGCCGCTGCCAAATCGACGCTTGCGCAAAAGGCGCTCGCCCGCGAACAATATCTGTTCCGTCAGAAAGTCTCGGCGCGTGTCGAGCTGGAACAGGCGGAGGCGGAGGCCGCCTCGGCCGCCGCAGAGGCGCGCCGCGCCAGCGTGGCGGCAGGCGCGGCCCGCGTGACATCGGACGGTCGCGGTGTGCTGGTGTCGAGCCCGATTTCAGGCCGTGTCACCTCGGAGAATGTCAGCCTGGGTGCCTTCGTCCAGCCAGAGACCGAGCTGATGCGCGTCGCCGATGCCTCGAAGATCCAAATCGAGGCGTCGGTCGGACCGACTGACGCCCAGCGGCTCTCACAAGGTGATCGAGCGATCATAGAACTGCCCGATGGGCGGACGGTGGAGGCAAAGGTGCGTGCCGTTACACCGGGACTTGCTAACGATACGCGCTCGGCAACCGCGGTCCTCGATGTGCCCGGCACGCTTCAGCCGGGTCTCGCGGTGCGGGTGCGATTACTGCCGAGCCGGGGCGGCACCTCCAACGCGATCGTGGTGCCGGAAGATGCGGTGCAGACGCTCGATGGGCGCGACATCGTGTTCGTTCGGACCGCGCAGGGCTTCCGCGCCCGGAATGTCACGATCGGACAGCGCAGCAACGGTCGCGTCGAGATCCTGAAGGGTCTCGTTGGCGGCAGCCAGGTCGCAACCAAGAACGCATTCCTGCTCAAGGCCGAACTCGGCAAGGGCGCGGGCGAGGAAGAATAGACCATGATAGCCAACCTTATGGCGCTCTCCGTCCGCGCCCGCTGGACGGTCCTCGCGTTGTTCCTCGTCATCGCCGGTCTCGGCGTATGGCAGCTCTCCAAGCTGCCGATCGACGCGGTGCCCGACATCACCACCAAACAGGTTCAGATCAACACGGTCGACCCGCGGCTCTCGCCGGTCGAGATCGAGAAACTTGTAACCTACCCGGTTGAAATCGCGCTCGCCGGCATCCCCGGCCTGGAAACGACACGCTCTATCTCGCGTAACGGCTTCAGCCAGGTCAGTGCGATCTTCACTGACGATACCGACCTCTATTTTGCGCGTCAGCAGGTCGGTGAACGGCTGCGCCAAGCGACAGAAAACCTGCCCGACGGCGTGCAGCCGCAGGTTGGACCGGTGTCGACCGGCCTCGGCGAAATCGTCATGTATACGGTTAATTATGCCAACCCGGACGGCAAGGGCGCCAAAAAAGTCGCCGGCCAACCCGGCTGGCAGCCTGACGGCAGCTATCTGACACCCGAAGGCGAGCGGCTGACCGATGCGGTGGCCAAAGCAAGCTACCTGCGCACCGTTCAGGATTGGATTATCGGGCCTCAGCTTCGGTCGGTTAAAGGCATTGCCGGGGTCGATTCGATTGGCGGCTATGCCAAGACCTTCGTGGTCGAGCCGGATCCGACGAAGCTCGCCAGTTTCGGTGTCTCGTACAGCGAGCTTGGCCAGGCTCTCGAAAACGCCAATCTTGCGGTCGGCGCGAATTACTATAACCGCGGGGGCGAAGCCTATCTGGTCCGCGTCGACTCACGCGTGCGAACCGTTGATGAAATCCGCAACGCGGTTGCGGCGACACGAGGCGGAACGCCAATTACTATCGGCCAGATCGCGAACGTCCGCGTTGGTGGCGATTTGCGGACGGGTGCCGGCAGCATGAACGGCCGGGAGGCGGTCATCGGCACTGTGCTGATGTTGATCGGCCAGAACAGCCGCGTTGTCGCTGAATCGGCAACTGCCAAGCTCGATCAGGTAGCAAAGACGCTGCCGCCGGGTATCGAGGTGAAGGTCGTGCTGAACCGCGCCGCGTTGGTTGGGGCCACGGTGGCTACGGTGCAGCGCAACCTCACCGAAGGCGCAATCCTCGTTGCGGCGTCGTTGTTTCTGCTGCTCGGCAACTGGCGCGCGGCGATTATCGCGACCCTGGTGATTCCCTTCTCGTTCCTGATGATGGCGATGGGGATGAACGCCTTCAAAGTCCCCGGCAACCTGATGAGCTTGGGCGCGCTCGACTTCGGTCTGATCGTCGACGGCGCGGTCATCATCATCGAAAACTGCCTCGCCAGACTGGCGCATCGACAGGAACATGAAGGCCGGCTGCTTTCTCTGCGAGAACGGCTGGAGGAGACGATGCGGGCCTCGCAGGAGATGATCAAGCCGACCGTCTTTGGCCAGGCCATCATCTTGCTCGCGTTCGCGCCGCTGCTCACCTTTACCGGCACCGAAGGCAAGACGTTCTCGCCGATGGCGATCACGATCATGCTGGCACTCGTGGCAGCGTTTGTGCTGGCGATCACGCTGGTGCCGGCGCTGGTGGCGATCATGATTCGCGGAAAAGTCGCGGAAAAGGACGTGTGGCTGATCCGGAAGTCCAAGGACCGCTACCTGCCGTTGCTGGACAAGGCGATCGCACGCCCGTGGCCGTTCATTCTGGGGGGGTTAGCCTTCTTCCTGGCGGCAATTCCTGCATTTGGCTTGCTGGGCTCGGAGTTCATTCCCCAGCTCGACGAGAAGAATCTCGCCTTCGCATCGACTCGCGTGCCCTCGGTCAGCCTCGATCAGTCGCTGGCGATGGAACGCAAGGTCGAAGAAGCGGTGATAAAGATTCCGGAAGTCGCCTTGATGTTTTCCAAGACCGGCACGGCGGAAGTAGCCAGCGACCCGATGCCGCCGAACGTATCCGACGGCTTCGTCATTCTGAAGGAGAAGGAAGAGTGGGCCGAGGGTACGACTAAAGCCGACGTGGTCGCGAAGATTGAGAAAGCTACCAAAGGGCTCCTCGGAAATCTCTACGAGGTCAGTCAGCCGATCCAGCTCCGCTTCAACGAACTAATCGCCGGTGTCCGCGGCGATGTCGCGATCAAGCTCTACGGCGACGATCTCGACAAGATGGCGCTGACCGCCAACGAGATGGTGCGGGTGCTTCAGACCGTACCCGGTGCGGCGAGCGTCAAGGCCGAGCAGGTCGGTGGTGCGCCGGCGCTTGATGTAAGGCTCGACCGCGCGGCGATAGCGCGGTTGGGTCTTACGGTGCGCGACGTCGCGGACACGGTTGCGGCAGGGCTCGGCGGCCGTGAATCGGGGCTCGTCTATGAGGGCGATCGGCGGTTCGATGTCACCGTGCGCGTGCCTGAGGCCACGCGCGCGAACCTTGACGAAATCCGGACGCTGCCGGTGCTGCTGCCGGAAGTCGAGGGACGGCCGCGTGCCCAGGTGCCGCTTGCGCAAGTGGCGCAAATCCGGCTGACGGAAGGTCTGAACCAGATCAGCCGGGAGAACGGCAAGCGTCGTGTGGTCGTCCAGGTCAATCTGGGCGGCCGCGATGCGGGTTCATTCGTCCAGGAAGCGCAGGCAAAGATCGCACAGGTCAAGTTGCCTGCCGGTTACTACCTCGAATGGGGCGGTCAGTTCGAGAATTTGGCAGCGGCATCGAAGCGGCTATCGATCGTGGTGCCGCTGTGCTTCCTGGTAATCTTCGGGTTGCTCTACATGGCACTCGGCGGCTTCGGCAGGGCAGCATCGGTGTTTTTGGCGGTGCCACTTGGTCTGGCGGGCGGCCTGTTTACCCTGCTGCTGACCGGCATCAACTTTTCGGTGTCGGCGGCGGTCGGGTTCATCTGTCTTGCCGGCGTGGCGGTGCTGAACGGCCTTGTTGTGATGTCCGCGATCCGGGAGCGCATCGAAGCTGGATTGCCGGTGGCGGAGGCGATCCGCCACGGCATGGCCGAGAAGATGCGGGCGGTCATCATGACCGGGTTCGTGCCCGCGATCGGCTTCGTGCCGATGGCGCTCGCCCACGGCACTGGTGCTGAGGTGCAGAAGCCGCTCGCCGTCACCGTGATCGGTGGTCTCGTCGCGGCCACCATCCTGACACTGCTGGTGCTGCCGGCGATCGCGAAAGTGATCCTCGGGCGGACCGATCGTCAAAATGAGCAAGAGGCGAGCACGCCGCATGGCGAGGAACCCGCCCACCTGAAAGGAGAAGCATGATGGTAGAACCTGTCCGGAAACTGCTGCGCATCTATACGGACGAGGCGGCCTATATCGGCGATCGCAAGGTCTTCGAATATGTGGCCTCGCTGGCGCGCGATCGAAAGATGGCTGGCCTGACGGTGCTGGAGGCGCTGATAGGCTTCGGGGCATCGGCGCACGTCCACCGACGCCATGTGCTTGAGAGTGATCGGGCAGTGGTGATCGAAATCGTCGATTTCGAGGACGCTTTGCGCGCGTTCGTGTCTGCCTTGAGCGATGTACCCGACATCGGGCTGATGACCCTTGAGGCGGTCGAGGTCATTGGTGGCAAGGCCAGCAAGACGCTGGAAGCCTAAGACTATGAACCGCGGTCCGGCAAGCGAGAGGGCTTGCGCCATGCAAGCCCTCGACGCCCCACCAGCTCCCATCAATCCCCCGCCCAATCGGGGAGGCGGCCGCCTCTGCGCGGCCTCCGGTTTCGCCGCGCCTTGGCCGGACAGGACAGGCAGCCATGAAGGAAGAGACAAGTTTCGAGTTCAATATGTCCGCGCTGCGGGTTTGGTCGCTGATCTCCGATCTGAGAGGCTACGCACGATGGCATCCGATCTATCGTATTGCGGGCGATGCCGAACGCGGTGCCGAAATGGACGTCACCTGGCTGCTCTTCAAAGGCGACCGCAAGATGACGACGCAAATGATCATCAACCGCCTGACCAAGCCCCAGCTCATCGGTTGGCAGATGGGCGTGAAGGGCTTCCTCACCTTCGACGAACGCTACGAGATCGAGCCGATCGCGAACGGTGTCTGCATTCACCATTCGGTCGAATGTCGTGGCATCATCGGCGGCCTGGCCGGCCGCATAATGCGCAAGGGTCTGCGGCGAACAATGCGGCTGCAGGATGCGGCGTTTCTCGCCCTCCTGCGCCGGCAATCGCGACTGCCAGGGCGGTCCATGCGGCATCATCGGCGCCCCATCAAACCACCGCCGCCTCGCGGTGCCGCGAACGACTAACGGGCCAGCATTCTAAAGAAGGGAATCCATCATGGTAGACAACCGTCCCTCCGCAGGGCTGCTATGCCCGACTTGCCGCGTCGATCTCGTCATGAGCGAGCGGCAGGGCATTGAGATCGACTATTGCCCGCAGTGTCGTGGCGTCTGGCTCGATCGCGGCGAACTCGACAAGATTATCGAGCGCAGCGCCGGCGATGACAGCGCGCGGCCGTTGAGCGGCGTTCGCCTCGGAATATCCGATGATCGCGGCCATGGCGATCATGGCGGAAAGCACGGCTACGAGCGGGGGCATAAGGGTCGCCGCAAGGGCTTCCTGAGCGAATTGTTCGACTGACTGCTATGGATCGGCCGCCACACAACGAGTCCTTCGGGTGTCCGTGTGAGAACGGCCCGCGCCATGGGCGTGCCCCCTGTAGCGCCCATGGCGACAGATTATGGAAAGTCGGGGAAATAGCGGCTCGGCGCCTTGGGAACGGCCCGGTTCGGGGGATCATACTCGCAACCGGGCTTGCTCTGGCGCCGGGCCTGCTCGGCTGCTCGCCAGCCACTAACAAGAGCGAGGCTGAAGCGTCGCGTGATCGCGAGCTGCCCAACTTCATCGGCGAGCATTTCTATGCCTGTCCTGATGGTTCACGCCTCGATGTCGACTTCCTCGGCGATGGCCTGACCCTCGACATAAAGACCCGACCGAACGCCGCTCCGGAACGCGTAACATCGCCGGCAAGCGGGCGGACCTATGTCGGTCGGAACCTCAACGTGTCGATCTCAGGCGGCGACCAGATCACACTCAAGCGCCCCGGTGCGCGCGCGCTGGCCTGCAAAAGGGTGCTCGCTTATCAAGATGCAGCGGACAGTGTGGCAGGCGGCCAAGGCAAAGGCTCGGCCGCATGATGACGCTGCCATATTGGGGAGAGACTCTTTCCCATGTCGTCAGTCTTGCGCTGGCCTATGCGCTTGCGCTTCCGGTTGGCTGGGACCGGGAGAAAGACGAACGCAGCGCTGGCATTCGCACTTTCCCGCTGGTCGCCATTGCCAGTTGCGGGTTCGTGCTCGTCGGCATCGCCATTCTCGGACGCACGTCTCCTGCCCAAGCACGCCTGCTCGAAGGATTGATCACCGGCGTCGGCTTCATCGGCGGCGGCGCCATATTGAAGTATCGCGGGAAAGCGTCGGGGACCGCGACCGCTGCAAGCCTGTGGTCGACCGGCGCACTGGGCGCCGCTGTCGGCTACGGTCTCTATGACATCGCGGTGGTTCTCAGTCTGACGACCTTTCTGACATTGCGCTTTTCCCATCCGCTGAAGCGCGCCTCCCAAAATCACCTCGAGCCGGCTGACCGGCAATGAAGCGCAATCGTCTCTCAAGTTCGCTGGTGAAATGGCGCCGGCCAAAAAGCGGTGGGCATTCAAGGCCCATGACTGCGCTTTCGAACGACGACCGTCGTTCGCGCTTGGTACGCTGGGCTTCTCTGCTCGAACGAGACCCAAATCAGCTTATCACTCTTCTAAGTCCGTCATGGGCATCGGGCGACGACGACGCACCGATGGCAGGGAAACCAAGTGCCATTGACTTGGCGTTTGCCGACCCGGTTTTTCGGGTGACGGGTCTCACGGGACGCTCTCGGGGCGACGTGAAGTCGTTTTTCCAGCTTTCGGATACCGAATTGGACCGGATCGCTGCCGGGTCTTGGCGCGTCCGGATGCGCCCTGCCTGGCAGATCGCCGTGCGCATCCGCAACGTCGGCGATCCGCGACAGGAAAAGCTGCTGCTCTTGGGCATCATGGTCATGATCGCCGTCGTCGTCGGAGCTGCGCAATGGCTTGGATGAGCATCAGGATTTTCCCGGAGGCATTGATGACGCCAATGCGGATTGGGATCGCCAGCATGAGCGTTGCGCTGGCGCTATCGGGCTGTTCCGAACAACCTCGCAAGGCGCCGCCGACCGAACAGGAAATCCACGCCGGGGACAGCGGGGATGCCAGCGGCATCCCCGGTCGCCACCCCTATCGGTGCGACGACGATCGCCCGCTCCTCGTCGACTTCAAGAATGAGGGCCTGACGCTCGAGCTGCGCCGCGACGGGGACGCTGCGCCGGTTGTCCTGACCGCGCCTGCGGCCGGGCTTCAATATGTCGGCGACACGATGAGCGCGATGTTCTCGGGCAACGAACTCAAGATCGAGGAAGGGGACAAGCCCCCCGTCTTGTGCAGGAAGGATACGAGCTTGTGACCAACCCACCCGGCACAGAGGGGCGCTGACGATGGCGGCGCTCAAATTCTCCCTGATCCCGATGATCGCGATCATGATCGGCGCGCTGATCGCCGGATGGCGCACTCCCGGCGAGAAGCTGGTGGCGGCCATGCAGCATCTCGCGGCCGGCGTGGTGTTCGCCGCTGCTGCGACGGAGATCCTGCCGCTGGTGATGCACGGCGGTTCTCCGACCGCGACGTTGATCGGCGGAGCGCTGGGCGTCGCCGTGATGCTCGGCCTGAAGGCGGCCGAAAGCCGGTTTGAGGGGCCTGTCGCGCTGCTCGCCGCGATCGGGCTCGATCTGGCGATAGATGGCCTTGTTCTCGGTCTCGCCTTCATCGCCGGCGAGAAGGCGGGCACGCTGTTGGCCGTCGCACTGACCCTCGAAGTGCTGTTCCTGGCCCTGACCCTCACCAACGATCTGGTGGGGCGGTATCGCAAGGCAAAGGCGATCGGCCTGACTTGCGCGCTGGCGGTGCTTGTGCCTATCGGTGCGCTGATCGCGCAGCCGGTGGCGTTGCTGACGCCGATATGGATCACCGGCTTCCTGAGCTTCGGCCTTATGGCGCTGCTCTATCTCGTCACCGAAGAGTTGCTGGTCGAAGCGCACGAGAAGCCGGACTCGCCGCTTATCAGCGCGATGTTCTTCGTCGGCTTCCTCGTCCTCCTGCTGATCGAGGAAATCATGGCATGACGGCTACACCGGACGCAAAGGTCTCGGCCGAGAGGCGCACGCTTTGGATCGTGCTGTTGCTCAACGCGGCGATCGCCGCCGGCTTCTTCGTGACCGGCCTGACTGGCGATTCCAGCGCGCTCATCGCCAATGGCGTCGATAACCTCTCCGACACGGCCGTCTATGGGCTGAGCCTCGTCGCGCTGAGCCACGGGCGCACATGGAAGACACGGGCTGCAACCGTGTCGGGCGTGGTGCTACTCATCTTTGCGGGCGGCATCCTGCTCGACGTCGGCCGTCGCTATATCCATGGCAGTGAACCGATCGGGCCGACAATGATGGTGATGTCGGCGATTGCCGGTGTCGTGAACTATATCTGTTTGCGTCTGCTGCAACGGCTCAAGCAGCCCGATGTTAATCTGCGCGCGGCGACCACTTTCAGCTTCAACGATTTCATCTCCAACGGCGGCATACTGATCGCGGGGGCGTTGGTGCTGTGGCTGGGAACGAATTGGCCCGATCTATTGGTCGGCCTGGGTACCGCTCTGATCGCGATCAAGGGCGGCATCGAAATCCTGCGCGATGCGCGGGCAGAAACCAAGACCAACGCGGAGACGGCGTGATGACCGAAAAACTCGAACTCGATATTCCCGTCCTTCTGCCCGAGGTTCCCGACGTGGCCGATGCCTGTGTAGGGCGCCTCGTCTCGACGTTGAGCGCCAAACCCGGCGTCGAGCGCGCGCACGTCCTGCCCGCCGATGGCGACACACCGGCAAAGCTGTGCATCCATTTCGACGGGGCGGCCCTGCCGCTGCCGCGTGTGCGCGAGATGGTGCGGGCGGCGGGCGCCGAGATCAGCGGGCGATACGGCCATGCGACATGGCAGGTCGAGGGGATCGGGCACGAACGCCGCGCCCGCACCGTCGGCGAAACCCTGTGCCAAGTGCCCGGCGTGCTGCAGGCCGACGCCAGCGCCTCGGGCAGCGTCCGGGTCGAATATGACAAGGAGCGCGTCGATGAGGCCGCGATCGTCGCGGCGCTGGGCAAGCTCAAGGTCAAGCCGGGCAAGCGGACGGGCTCCGATCATGCTGGACACGATCACGGCGCCGACGGCCATGCCGGGCACGATCACGGGTCTGGTGGCCATGCGGAGGGCGCGGAAAAGCACGGACCGGATGATGGTCACGATCACGCCCACGCCAATTTCCTCGGCCCCAATACCGAGCTGATCTTTGCGCTTGCCTGCGGCACGCTGCTGGCGATCGGCTTCGCGATCGAGAAGCTGGTGGCGGGTACGCCCGACTGGCTGCCGACCGCCTTCTATGTCGGCGCCTATGTGTTCGGCGGCTTCTTCACGCTGCGCGAGGCGATCGACAATCTGAAGCTGAAGAAATTCGAGATCGATACGCTGATGCTCGTCGCGGCCGCCGGCGCCGCGGCGCTCGGTGCCTGGGCGGAAGGCGCGCTGCTGCTGTTCCTGTTCAGCCTCGGCCATGCGCTCGAGCATTACGCGATGGGTCGCGCCAAGCGCGCAATCGAGGCGCTGGCCGAACTTGCGCCCGACAAGGCGACGGTGCGCCGTGACGGGCAGACGACGGAGATTCCGGTCGAGGAGCTGGTGGTCGGCGACGTGGTGGTCGTGCGCCCGAACGAACGCCTGCCCGCCGATGGCTTCGTCATCAAGGGGTCGAGCGCGATCAACCAGGCCCCCGTCACCGGCGAGAGCATCCCAGTCGACAAGGAGCCGGTCGCCGATGTCGAGGCGGCGCGCGCGAAGCCCGATGCGGTCGAGGCGACGTCGCGGGTGTTCGCCGGCACGATCAACGGCGGCGCTGCGATCGAGATCGAGGTGACGCGGCGTTCCAACGAAAGTGCGCTCGCGAAGGTCGTGAAAATGGTGAGCGAAGCGGAGACGCAGAAGTCGCCCACGCAGCGGTTCACCGATCGGTTCGAGCGCGTCTTCGTGCCGGCGGTGCTGGCACTCTCGTTCATCCTGCTGTTCGCGTGGGTTGTGATCGACGAGCCGTTCCGCGACAGCTTCTATCGCGCGATGGCGGTGCTGGTCGCCGCCAGCCCCTGTGCCCTGGCGATCGCCACCCCGAGCGCGGTGCTGTCCGGCGTCGCGCGGGCCGCACGCGGCGGCGTGCTGGTAAAGGGCGGCGCGCCGCTCGAAAACCTCGGCTCGCTAAAGGCGATCGCTTTCGACAAGACGGGGACGCTGACGGAAGGGCGCCCCCGCATCACCGATGTCGTCCCCGTCGACGGCGCGAGCGAAGAGGATCTGTTGGCGCTCGCGGTCGCAGTCGAGGGCTTGAGCGATCACCCGCTGGCACAGGCGATCGTGAAAGATGGACGCGAGCGCTTGGGCGGGCGCGAGCTGCCGACCGCGACCGATCTCAAGAGCCTGACAGGTCGCGGTGTCACCGCGACCGTCGATGGCGAGACGGTGTGGATCGGCAAGGCCGAGATGTTCGGCGTGGAGGGTATCCCCACGCTGAACGCGGCCGCGACCGACGCGATTGCAACCCTGCGCGAGGGCGGGCGCACCACGATGGTCGTCCGCAAGGGCGATAAGGACATCGGCGCGATCGGGCTGATGGACACGCCGCGCGAGGCGGCCAAAGTTGCGCTCAAGCGGCTGCGCGAGATGGGCATCACCCGGATGATTATGATCTCCGGCGACCACCAGAAGGTGGCCGACGCCATCGCCAAGGATGTCGGGCTCGACGAGGCATGGGGCGACCTGATGCCGGAGGATAAGGTTGCCTCGATCAAGAAGCTCGCCGGCGAAGACAAGGTTGCGATGGTCGGCGATGGCGTCAACGATGCGCCGGCGATGGCGTCGGCGACCGTCGGCATCGCGATGGGCGCTGCGGGCTCGGACGTGGCGCTGGAAACGGCGGACGTCGCGCTGATGGCCGACGATCTCGCGCACCTGCCATTCGCGGTGGGTCTGAGCCGACACACCCGCGGTATTATCCGGCAGAATGTGTTCGTCAGCCTCGGCGTCGTGGCGTTCCTCGTGCCCGCGACGATCTTGGGCCTGGGCATCGGCCCGGCGGTCGCGATGCATGAAGGCTCGACGCTGCTGGTCGTGTTCAATGCGCTGCGGCTGCTCGCCTACCGCGATCCGGCGACGCAAGCGGCATGACGGCGGACCGCTACGATGCCCTGATCGTCGGCGGCGGCCCCGGGGGCCTCACGGCGGCGATCTACCTTGCGCGATATCACCGCCGCGTGGTCGTGGTCGACGAAGGGCATAGCCGAGCGAAATGGATACCGCTCTCCCATAATCATGCCGGCTTTCCGGATGGGATCGCGGGCGAAGAGCTGCTGCGGCGGATGCGCGAACAGGCCAAACGCTACGGCGCGACGATCCTGACGGATCGCATCGAGAACATCGACGGTAAGGTGGATGGTTTCGAAGCGCGAGGGTCCACCGTGACGATCTCCGCGCGTGCCGTCTTGATCGCAACCGGGGTCGAAAATCGCCGACCTGCGCTCGATGCAGATACGCACCGCGACGCCCTCCAGCGGGGAGCCCTGCGCTATTGCCCGGTCTGCGACGGTTACGAAGCGACCGGGCTGGCGATCGGGGTGATCGGCGCGGATACGCACGGCGTCGCGGAGGCGCTGTTCCTGCGCACCTTCTCGGACCGGATCACGCTGGTCGCGCATGAAACAATTGACCTGAGTGTTGACGATCGCTCCGCGCTCGCGGCGGCCGGAATCAAGATCGCGGCGAGACCGCTGGCCCGAATGGACTTTTCGGGCGATCGGGTCGCGCTCCACCTGACCGACGGCAGCGAGCTGCACGTCGACACGGTGTATCCGGCGCTCGGGTCGGACAGCAACAATGCGCTTGCGCGCCAGCTCGGTGTCGAGCTGAGCGACGATCGCTGCATCGTCGTCGATACCAAGCAGCGCGCGAGCGTCGCCGGCGTCTATGCGGCGGGCGATATCGTCATGTCGCTCGATCAGATCAGCGTCGCGATGGGCCATGCGGCAATCGCCGCGACCGCCCTCCACAACGATCTGCGCAACCGCGACGGGGAGGGCACCGCGTCGTGAAATGGCTGATCGTATTCGACCTCGACGGGACGCTTGCGGAGAGCAAGCGCCCCTTGTCGGCCGAGATGGCGGCGACGCTCGCGCGTCTGCTGGCCGTGGTCGATGTCGCGGTGATCTCGGGCGGCGACTGGCCGCAATTCGACCGGCAAGTCGCCTCGCGCTTGCCGATCGACGCCGCGCGCGAGCGACTATGGCTGATGCCGACCACCGGCACGAAGCTCTACCGCTTTGTCGACGGTGCGTGGCGCGCGATCTATGCTGAGTTGTTCGATGACGCGGAGAAGGCGAGCATCCGCGCAGCCTTCGACCGTGCGCTGTCGGAAGCGGGGCTTGCCGACGAACGCTTTTGGGGCGAACGGATCGAGGATCGGGGAAGCCAGATTACCTTTTCCGGCCTCGGCCAGGATGCGCCGCTGGAAGCGAAGGAGGGCTGGGATCGCGATCGCGCCAAGCGGACCGCGATCCAGAAGACGCTGCGGGCGGCGCTGCCCGGCCTTTCGATCAACCTGGGCGGCACCACGTCGATCGATGTCACCCGCGCCGGCGTCGACAAGGGTTATGGACTGAAGCGGCTGAGCAAGGAAAGCGGCGTGCCGCTGGCCGGGATGCTCTTCCTCGGCGATGCGATCTACCCCGGCGGCAACGACTATCCGGCGGCGGAAATCGGCGTGGATACGGTGAAGGTCCGCGACGTCGCCGAAACCGCCGCCGTCGTGTCGGCGATCATTGCTTGCCTGAAGCGCTGAGAGCCGAAATAACAAGGGCCGGAAATCTGTTGGCGCCAGTTAGAAAAGGCACATTCCGCAGCAAGATAGAAATGGCACAAACGCCGTTGGCAGCGGGGGCTGCGTGGAGCCCCCCACACAGCGCAGCGCTGCCCCCGCTGATGCCCCAACTCCCCGGCTTCTGACCCCGGACCCGCTGCGCACGCAGTGGGCCCGGTCACACCGCCTCAACTGCCTGTGCTCGTGCTATCGGGTAGGGAGTCGATGGCAGCTTCGGGAGAGAAAGCGGACCGGCAGCTCGCGCCCCATTTGCAGTCGTTCGCGATATCCGCCACGATCTTTGCGGAAGGAACGAGGGATGCCCGACGAAGTGAAGCCTTATCCGCTGATTACCGACGCGATCAGGCGAGATCAGGTTGAACAGGTGGCGAGCCTGTTTGATCGATACCCTGAGATGGAGGGCCTTCGCGTGCCCGCGTTCGGAACATGGCTTCATTACGCCGCAGCGCACAGCAGCGCGTCAATGCTGGCGTGGCTGGTTGCGCGCGGTTTTGATCCTTGTTCGATGGGCGGACCAGAAGGCGAGACCCCGGTCGAGATGGCAGCGGTCAACGGGAGGGATGAGAATGTCAGCTTTTTCTTAGGCCTTGGCGTGCCGCTTGATACCTCAACGGCAATACGGAATCCCCTTTTCTCCGCCGTTCTCAGTCGTTCCTTGAAGGTGTCACAACTTCTGCTTGAGGCAGGGATCGATACATCGCCACGCTACAGCATCGGCTCGTCAGGTCAAACCTTGGGCGCTTTAGGCTTTGCGATGCTTCACGGAGCACGCGACATCGCGCGAGCAATTGCCCTGCATAGCAACGGGGGAGACGTTGGCTTAGCTGACGAGGCGATGGCAGACGGACTGGATATTGCGGTGGCGATCGGGTCGGATAGCGCCAATTAAGAACGTCCGCTTTCCACCAATCTCGGTCGCGCTGGATAGGAGAAGAGCTAGAAGCGGACGTTGGCCGGCAACGAGCAGCGAATGGCCGCTTTCGGCGCGACCGCTCGCCTGAACGGCCGAGAGTGGTGGAAGCCGGACATGACCGCTTTCGGAGGACGAAATCGGCATAGCTGCCGTTGAGTGAGCCCCGCCGTGGGGCGCCTTCCGACCAATTATTGCCGTTCCGGTTAGGTCACGTGTACGGCCGCTATCTCCAAAAGCGGCCACTCATGGGTTTTCGACCAAGCACTCACATTGTTCGGTCGAAGGCCATTCTTTGCATACGCCTCCGCACACACATTGCCTGCTGCGCCACACCATTTGGCAGTTCAACCTCTTCATCTCTCTGGGGCAGGTTCGGGAAAGATCGATTTGAAACAGATTTTGGGAAAACTGCCACCTATAAGCATAGGAAAAACCACTGCGCTCGTACCATCCCGTCCCATTGGAAATTCGTTTTCGAAAATGGGCAGTCAAGAACGAGCATCTGTGGCGTCCCCGATGCTCGTTCCGAAACGGGCGTCCGTTACTTTTTGACCTGCCGTTGCACGACGGTGCCCACAGATTCCGGCTGACCGGAGGCGATCACCAGATAGCGGCGCGATCGTGCGGGGGCAGCCGGCGTGACGATCTGCCGCAGGGGGCCAACCGCGTTGACGATCGCACCGCCGGCGGGATTGGTCATGAACTTGGCGAGCGGTTCGACCGGGCCGTTGCCATCGGGACTGGTCGACAGGCCCAGCACGAACGGCATCTTCGGCGGCAGGCCCGCGACGGCGGCCTGCAGGATCTGCACCTGCCCCTGATCGAACAGCGTCACCTGGCTCTGTCCGGTGCCGGAGAGGGTCAGTTGCACCTTCTCGCCCGCCTTGGCGAGCGGTTGAAGACCGGCCATGCCATCGCCTGAGGGCACCGCGCCGGGAGCATAGGCGACCCCCTGCGGGCCTTGCCCGATCGGTATGGTGGCGATAACCCTGTTCGTCGCGGTGTCGATCGCGGCCACCGCATCGGCATTCTCCAGGCCGACATAGATGCGGCTGCCATCGCCCGAGGGCCACAGCCCGTGCGGCAACGCTCCAACGGGGATCGTCGCGACCTGGGCGAAATTATCGGTGCGGAACACCTTCACGACATTCTCGGTGCCGACCGTCACATAGGCGAACTGCCCGCGTGGCGTCTTAGCGATGTTGACGTGGTTGGTGATCGCTCCCGTCGCGAAGCTCTTCAGCACCGCGAACGGAGGCCTGGCGTCGAACACCATGACCTTCCCGATGTCCTTCAGCGTCAGCCACACCTGCTTGCCATCGGGCGTCGCGGCGATGTCAGGGCAGAAGGGGCTTTCCTGCTTCACCCGGCCGACGATCCGCTTCGACGTGGTGTCGATCACGACGGTTTCGGGCGAGAAGCTGGAGCAGACATAGCCATACTTCCCATCTGGCGAGAAGATCGTCATGCCGGGACCGTTCGGGACGGGAATGCGGCCCGCCTCCTTGTAGGTCGCGCCATCGAGGACGGCGATATAATCCTCGCCGCGTACGCTGACCCAGACCTCGCGGCCGTCGGGGCGGAAGAAGGCCTCGTGCGGGCTGCGGCCGACATAGGTCGTGTGGCGGACACTGTTGGTGGCGGTGTCAATGAAACTGACCGCATTCGATCCGATCGACACGACGGCGAGCGTCCGCCGGTCGGGCGAGAAGCCCATGCCGTGGACCAGCAACTGCCCACGATAGAGCGGGCTGAGGTTCATCGGCGTCGGATCGCCCAGCTTGATGACGCCGAGCAGCCGGTTGGTCGACGGATCGATGACCGACACGGTGTTGGAAAACTGGTCCGAGGTATAGAACCGGTCGCCGGACGAGACGGGCATGTCAGGCTGTGCGTTCGGCACCTGCTGCGCGGTCGCCGCGGCGGGGGCCAGCAAGGTGCCGGCAAGGGCTGCGAGGATCAGCTGCTTCACCGATGGGTTCCTTCCGAGTGGTGGGTCTGGGGAGCGGCGGGAGCGCCGCCCTTTTCGTTCAGGATGGCCTGCATCACCGCGATCTCCTGCCGTTGCTCGACGATGATCCCCTGCGCCAGACGGCGTAGCCGCTCGTCCTTGCCGAAGCGGAGTTCCGCCTCTGCCATGTCGATGGCGCCCTGATGATGCGGGATCATCATCGCGGCGAAGTCGCGGTCGGGATCGCCAGTCGACGGGACTGCCATCGCCTGATGCATGCGCTGCATCGCGCCGGCCATCACGGTGGCGAAGTCGCTGGTCTGGGCCAGCGCCGCGCCACTGACCAGAGCGGCAGCAGCGAGCGCTGTCTTGAGCGGGATTCTCACGATATCGGCAACTCCATACGGTCGGACACGGGAGGTCCACGCATCCGGCTCAACATAAACCCATGTTATTCGATCCGCTCCGGCCACGATCGGCCGTCAGGCGATGTGTAACACGGCCAGCAGGGACATGCTGATCACGCCCAGGCCGAGCAGCGACAGCACCACCGCGGCCGTCACCTTGCCGCCCGCCTTGGCGACGGTGCGGACGTCCACGCCCAGTCCCAGCGCTGCCATCGACACCACGGTCAGCAAGGTGGAGATGCGGCCGATCGGCGCAATCGCGGCGGACGGCACCAGCCCGAACGACCGACAGGCGACCATCACGAGAAAGCCGACGATGAACCACGGGACCAAATGGGCGAGGTCGAACTTTCTTACCCTTGCGGTGCCCGCCACGACCTCTCCCGCTGGTAGCTCCTGCGGGGCAAGGCGCGGCGCAATCAGCGACAGGACGAGGCAGACTGGCCCCAGCATCAGCACGCGGACGAGCTTGACCAACGTCCCCATCTGCACCGCCGCAGCCCCCAGTGGCGAGGCGGCCGCAATCACCTGCGGCACCGCGTACACGGTCAGTCCGGCCAGCGCCCCGAAGGCGATGCCGCTCATGCCGAGCGCGATCCCGAGCAGCGGCAGGCCCAGCACGACGATGACGCCCAGCACGGCGGTGAACGCGATGGAAGCGGCTACATCGTCGCTGTCGGCTTCGATCACCGGTGCTACCGCGGCAATGGCTGAGTTGCCGCAGATCGAGTTGCCGCATGCGACCAGCAGCGCCATCCGCGTCGGCAGGCCCAGCAGGCGACCGATACCGAAGCTCAGCAGGATCGCACTTGCCACCACGCCGGCGATCCCGACGAGAAGCGGCACGCCGGCAGCCACGATTGTGGCGGCACTGACGGAAGCTCCGAGCAGGACGACCGCGACTTCCAACAGATATTTGGCGCTGAACGCGATGCCGTCGTGCCATCTGTCACCGGGCGTCCAAAGGCTGCGGATGGCGGTGCCGATCAGAATGGCGAGCACCAACGCCTCCAGCCAGGCCTTGCCCGCGACGGCGCGCTCACCAGCTTCCAGCGCATAGGCGGTGCCGGTCACAGTCAGACACAGACCGATACCCGGCATGAGGGGGAGCAGTCGGTCAGACCGGCCGATGGGTGTGACAGTGTTGGGTCGGGCAACGGTCGTCATGGGGATATTCCTTCCGCCGCATCATCTATGCCGTGATCACCGATCGTTCCAACGCATCTATATTATCATTCCGATCGCCAGACATGATTGATTGAGATACAGGGCCGGCATGACGCTGGAACAGCTTCGCATCTTCGTCGCCGTGGCCGAGCGCGAGCATATGACGGCGGCTGCCCGCGCGCTTAACGTCACTCAATCGGCGGCTTCTGCGGCTATTGCTGCGCTGGAGGAACGGCATGCGATCAAGCTGTTCCACCGTGTCGGGCGCGGTATCATGCTGACCGAGGCCGGACGACTGTTCCTGGCGGAAGCGCGCGGCGTTCTGGCGCGGGCGGAAGCAGCTGAGACGGTGCTGCGCGACCTGGGCGGCCTGGCGCGGGGCACACTTCGGGTCGTCGCCAGCCAGACAATCGCTGCCTATTGGCTGCCGCCCTTCCTCGCGACCTTCCACGCGCGTCACCCGGCGATCGACATCGACCTGGCGATCGGGAACAGCGAACAGGCGGCCGCGCGCGTCCACGATGGCGCGGCGGACCTGGGGATCATCGAAGGGCAGATCGACGATCCGGCATTGGCGCATTGGCGGATAGGTGAGGATCGATTGCTGCTGATCGGGGCCAGGCCGTTTGGGAATGCGCCGATCGACGCCGCCTGGCTGTGTCAGGCGCGCTGGGTGCTGCGCGAAGCGGGGTCCGGCACGCGCTCGACCTTCGACAGCCACTTGCGCCGCCTGGGCGTCGATCCAGCCACCCTCGACGTGGCACTGACAATGCCCTCGAACGAGAGCGTCCGCACGGCCGTCGAGGCGGGCGCTGGCGTCGCCGTTCTGTCAGCGCTGGTGGTCGAACCCGCCATCGCAGCAGGCACGCTGCACGCCGCCCCGATCGCGTTCGAGCCGCGCCCTTTCTTCGGGTTGCGACACAAGGAGCGCTATCGCACGAAAGCCGCAGACGCCCTGTTGGACGTGATCGGGGCATAGCAGAAGCGACCTTTGAGCTGCGCGTCCAAGGGCGCGAGTGCTGGCGAGATATGCGCGTTGCTGTTTCGCCATCCTTCGGGACGCTCGTGAACGGCTGCTCCCGGTTGAACCCGCCGTTCGGCTCGGCCGCCTAGATGGTGGGTTTGTCCCAGGCCAAGCCAATCCAAGCCTCGCCGTCGGAGGTGAACAAACGGCGGGTTTCGGGTTCCACAAATGCGGCGGTGAACGACGGGGATTGGGCGAGAGCGGACCGGCAGCTTTTTCATCATCAGCGGACAGTCTGCTTTTCCCCGACGGCAGTGTCCAGCTGACGCTTAACGCGGGGGAGGGGCGGTCTTCCTCGTCGCTTTGGGGGCTCGTTCCCCAATCGACCGTCATCCAGAACCACCCGCGGCGTAGCGAAAACGCCCACCGACTGTGAGCTGCGAGCGGGCGCATTGTTGTTCCGCTGCCGGTGGTGCGGGTTGGCGCTCTGCATAGCCTGCGCCATCGCCAGGGCAGCGCCAAGCCGCTTGTTCTCGACGATCTCGGCCTGGTTGACCCGCTGCATCTTGTCGTAGACGCGATGGGGCAGGACCACTTCACCGTGCCGCACCTCAATGCGTCCATCGGGAAATTCGCAAACGTGGACGCGCTTGCGGGCGAGCGTCCGCGCCAGCGGCGTCGGCTCCAGGATGAACATCGCCTTGTTGTAGTGGAGCGCCAGAGCGCCGGTGACGGAGCGCTCAACGCGCCAGACCATCTCGGCCTCCACATTCTCGTGCGGAGCGAGGGGCCGATGGGCGTCCCGAGGGTCCGCAGGTGGGCAGGCGAACTGAGCATTGTGGCGCAGGAGGTAAGAGGGGAGGAAGGTGTTGGCCTCTTCGATGGAGGAGATGCCTTCGAGCCGCATCGCTTTCACGAGGCGGTTCTGGAGTGTGCTGTTCGCCCGCTCGACCCGCCCCTTGGCCTGGGGGGAGTTGGCGCAGATGATCTCGACGCCGAGCTTGTCGAGCGCACGGCCCAGGTGCGACATGCCGTCGCTGTCGGCAGTCGCGCGGTTGTTCCGAAAGGCGCTGTGCTTGTCCGAATAGAAGGCGATCGGCTTGCCGTGCTGCTCCAGATAGGTCCGCGTCGCCTGCAGGTAGGAGAGGGCGCTCTCGCTCTCCGCCATCTCGAGGTGCATCAGCTCGCTCGTCGCATCGTCGATATAGACCAGCAGGCTGCAGCGGGGGCCGCGGCCCTCGAACCAGTCATGATCCGAGCCGTCGACCTGGATGAGCTCGCCGCGGCGCTCGCGCCGGTTGCGGGTCTGGTGAATCCTGGCGCGCTTGGCGGTCTTGGCTTTCCAAAGGCCGGCGCCGATCATCAGCTGGCGCAGCGTCTCGTGCGAGAGCGCGATGCCGTGGCGCTCGGCCAGATACTCGGCCGCCAACGTCGGCCCAAAATCGGCGTAGCGCTCGCGGACGATGCCGAGGATCTGCTCCCGGTAGGTTTCGCTCAACCGGCGGTTGCTCGGCCGACCGCGCTTGCGGGACACAAGGCCAGCAGCGCCGTCAGCACGGAACCGGTCGAGCAGCCGGTACACCTGGCGCCGGCAAAGCCTGAGCAGCTCGCCAGCCTCGCTTGCGGTAATCTCACCCCGCTCGACCCGCTGCAGCGTTTCGTACCGTGACAACTCGCTCCGGCTCATCGCGACCACCGTCATCAGCGTGCCCCCAATTGCTCGGGCGGCATGCCACTCGAAAGGCGCCGACCAGAGATTGTGACATCTCTATCTGGCGCAAGAGTGACATTTGTACGTTGCGCTTACACAAGGGCCGGAAATCTGTTGGCGCCAGTTAGAAAAGGCACATTCCGCAGCAAGA